>NZ_JBITWE010000001.1:0-1234517 GCF_044543505.1 Pseudomonas sp. NPDC077186 | reverse complement strand
CGTCGCAGGCTCCTCAGCCCAACCTACAGGCTGCATTGGCCAGGCGCAGGCCACCGGGTAGGTTGGCGCTGAGCGCAGCGAAGCCCAACAGGGAGCCGAAGGGCTTCGCCCGGCGATCCCCTGGCGTCCCGATGATCCTCCGTTGGGCTTCGTCGCAGGCTCCTCAGCCCAACCTACAGGCTGCATTGGCCAGGCGCAGGCCACCGGGTAGGTTGGCGCTGAGCGCAGCGAAGCCCAACAGGGAGCGCGCAGCGCTCCGCCCGGCGATTACAGCCGCCCTTAATCGAACAGCACCCTGGCCACGTCGGCGTAGCGGCGGGCGAAGTGCACGGTCAAACCCTCCTTGAGGTAGTCCGGCAGCTCCTCGTAGCTGCCGCGGTTGGCCTCGGGCAGGATCAGCTCGGCGATCTTCTGCCGGCGCGCGGCGATCACCTTCTCGCGTACCCCGCCGATAGGCAGCACCCGGCCGGTCAGGGTCAATTCGCCGGTCATCGCCACGCGTCTCGATGGCGCCTGGCCGCGCGCCAGGGAAAGCAGGGCGCTGGCCATGGTGATGCCGGCGCTGGGGCCGTCCTTGGGCGTGGCGCCCTCCGGCACGTGCAGGTGGACGAAGGCCTGGTCGAAGAAGCTCGGGTCGCCGCCGTACTGCTTGAGGTGCGAGCTGACGTAGCTGTAGGCGATCTCCGCCGACTCTTTCATCACCTCGCCGAGCTGGCCGGTAAGCTTGAAGCCGCGGTTGAGGGTGTGGATGCGCGTCGCCTCGATCGGCAGGGTGGCGCCGCCCAGGCTGGTCCAGGCCAGCCCGGTGATCACGCCGGTGCCGGCCAGCAGCTGCTCGTTGCGAAACACCGGCATGCCCAGGGCTTCCTCCAGGTCCTTGGCGCCGATGCGGAGCTTCGCTTCGGGATCGTCCAGCAGTTTCACCACCGCCTTGCGCACCAGCTTGCCCAGCTGCTTCTCCAGCTGGCGCACGCCGGCCTCGCGGGCATAGCCCTCGATCACCGCCCGCAGCGCCGCGTCGCTGATCCCCAAGCGTGCCTTGGGCACGCCGGCCTTGGCCAGCTGCTTGGGCCACAGGTGGCGCTTGGCGATGGCCAGCTTCTCCTCGGTGATATAGCCGGACAGGCGGATCACCTCCATACGGTCGAGCAGCGGCCCGGGAATCGAATCGAGGGTGTTGGCGGTGCAGACGAACAGCACCTTGGACAGGTCCAGGCGCAGGTCCAGGTAGTGGTCGAGGAATTCGACGTTCTGCTCCGGGTCGAGGGTCTCCAGCAGCGCCGAGGCCGGGTCGCCCTGGTAGCTGGCGCCCATCTTGTCGATCTCGTCGAGCATGATCACCGGGTTCATCACCTCGGCTTCCTTCAGTGCCTGCACCAGCTTGCCGGGCATGGCGCCGATATAGGTGCGGCGGTGGCCCTTGATCTCCGCCTCGTCGCGCATGCCGCCGACCGAGAAACGATAGAAGGGCCGGCCGAGGCTTTCGGCGATGGACTTGCCGATGCTGGTCTTGCCCACCCCGGGCGGTCCGACCAGCAGCACGATGCTGCCGGCGATCTCGCCCTTGAAGGCGCCGACGGCGAGGAATTCGACGATGCGCTGCTTGATGTCGTCCATGCCGGCGTGGTGTCGGTCGAGCACCTTGCGCGCATGGCCCAGGTCGAGCTTGTCCTGGCCGTAGACGCCCCAGGGCAGGGCGCTGGCCCAGTCCAGGTAGTTGCGGGTGACGGCGTATTCCGGCGAGCCGGTCTCGAGGATGGCCAGCTTGTTCAGCTCCTCGTCGATGCGCTTGCGCGCCTGTTCGGGCAGGGTCTTGCCCTGCAGGCGGGCGCGGAACTCGTCGGCGTCGGCACTGCGGTCGTCCTTGACGATGCCCAGCTCCTGCTGGATCAGCTTGAGCTGTTCCTGCAGGAAGAATTCGCGCTGGCGCTCGCCGATCTTGCGGTTGACCTCGGCCGACAGCTCGCTCTGCAGGCGCGCCACCTCGACCTCCTTGCGCAGCAGCGGCAGCACCTTCTCCATGCGCCTGAGCATCGGCACGGTATCCAGTACCTCCTGCAGCTCGGCGCCCGGCGCGGTGGTGAGGGCGGCGGCGAAGTCGGTGAGCGGCGAGGGGTCGTTGGGGCTGAAGCGGTTGAGGTAGTTCTTCAGCTCCTCGCTGTACAGCGGGTTGAGCGGCAGCAGCTCCTTGATCGCGTTGATCAGCGCCATGCCGTAGGCCTTGACCTCGTCGCGCGGGTCGTTTGGTGCCTGCGGGTACTCCACCTCGGCCAGGTACGGCGGCTTGCGGCTGAGCCAGCCGCGGATGCGCACCCGCGCCAGGCCCTGGGCGACGAACTGCAGCTTGCCGCCGTCCTCGCTGGCGTGGTGCACGCGCACCAGGGTGCCGTGCGCGGGCAGATTGTCGAGGTCGAATTCGCCGCCGTCGCCGGGCGGGGTGTCGACGTAGAACACCGCCAGGCAGCGGTGCTCGGTGTTGCCGACGCGCTCCAGGGTCTTGCCCCAGGGCTGCTGGTTGACGATCACCGGCAGCACCTGAGCGGGGAAGAACGGGCGGTTGTGGATGGGGATGACGTAGAGCTTGTCCGGCAGGCGCTGGGCGGGCAGCACCAGGCTGGTGCCGTGCGTCTGGGCGCCTTCTGCGGCGGCGTCGGGGGTGATGTCCTGATCGTTCATGGAGCACCTTTGCTTGCACGTTGAGTGCTAGATGGGGCGGTGCTCGGGGTTTTTCAACGGCGCTGTTTGGGCGAGTTAGGCGAGGTTCAGGCGAATCCCCTGCATTCGCTGCTCGATCAGCGGCGTGAGCAGGGCGAAGCAGTCGGCGGGGGCCAGGCGCACCTGCGGCGCGTCGATCAGCTCCTGGCGCAGGCGCTCGAGCAGGGCGTGCAGCGGCTGGTCCTGGTCCTGTTCGTCGAGGCGCTCGCAGAGAAAGCGCAGCTGCATCTGCAGCCCGGGCGGGCAGCGCGAGTAGTTGGCCGCGCGCACCGCCAGGCCGCGCAGGCGGGCGAGGTCTTCCAGGGCGCGGCAGGCCTCGCCGAGGCCGCGGATGGCCGGGTGTTCGTGCTGGAACAGGCGGTCTTCCAGCTGCCCGATGGCTTCCAGCAGGCCCTCGATCAGCTTGCTGTGCGCCTCGAAGTCGGCGGGCTTGCGCCGCAGCTGCGGCCAGTGCTGCTGCAGCGCCGGCAGCTGCAGGCTGGCGCCGGGCCAGTTCAGCCACAGCGCGTCGAGCTGGCGGGCCAGGGCGTTGCGCTGGCTGACGCTGGCGATGTCTTTCTGCGCGCCGAGGCCGCGATGCTTCTGCAGCGCCTGCAGCAGTTCCAGGCAGCGTTGCAGGGTCTGGCTTTCCAGTTGGCCCAGGGCCAGGTGGTGGCGGCGTTCGGCGCGCTGGCTGAGCCAGTGGCCGAGGGCCAGTAGCACGGCGCCCAGGGCCAGGGCGATACAGAGTTCCAGATTCATGGGGCCTCGCTTGGTTGAATCCGCTGGCTGAGCCATGTCGATTAGGACAGGTTCAAGCAACTCTCCTGCCAGCCGTCGGCAGAACCCCTGAGAAAGGCCATTTGCCGTCACTCCCGCGCAGGCGGGAGCCCAGGCACTACGGGGGCGCCTGCGCGGGAATGACGATTTCCCCGATGGCGGGCCCGAGCAGTGCGACGCCGCGTCGGGTGTGCCCGCTAAAGGGGCTAGGCGCGCGTTCGGCGTCCAATCTGGTGCATGACATGTAAAAGGTGCAACCCGTCCGCTGGTCGTGGGTTGCGGCGTTTTTTGCGATTAAGGAGTAAAGTGCAACCCTTGTTTCGAGCCGCCAGTCTTTCGCGATGCTGCAAGCCCGAGTGATCCGCCTGGATGAACAGGCTCATGTCCATGCCCACGACCATCACCAGCTGGTGATGTCCCTGGTCGGCCGCGCCGAATTCGAGGTCGGCGGCCGCGGCGGTGAGGTGTGCCGCATGCGCGCCTGCCTGGTGCCGGGCGACGCCGCCCACCAGTTCGCCGGCATGGGCGACAACCGCATGCTGATCCTCGACCTGGACGAGCAGGACACCCCCAGCGAAGACCTGGAACTGCTCCACCGCCTGTTCGAGACCCCTCGCTACCCGGCGCTGGACGTCGATTTCCAGCACCTGCTGAGTTACGCCGGTGCCGAGCTGGAGCGCTACGGCAGCGACTCGATCCTCGCCCGTTCCCTCGGCGGCGTGCTGCTGCGTGCGCTGCACCTGCGCCTGTTCGGCGAGCAACGCTGGCGGCCGCAGGGCAGCCTGGACCTGCAGCGCCTGGACAGCTATATCGGCGAGCACCTGGCGCGGCGCATCAGCGTCGCCGAACTGGCCCAGGTGATGTGCCTGAGCCCCAGCCATTTCCACGCCCAGTTCAAGGACAGCGTCGGCCTCACTCCACACCAGTACCTGCTCAAGACCCGCCTCGACCGCGCCGCGCGGCTGCTGCGCGAGAGCAAGCTGCCGCTGGTGCGCATCGCCGAGGAATGCGGCTTCTCCAGCCAGAGCGCGCTGACCACGGCGATGCGCCGCTACCTCGGCCTCACGCCCAAGCGCCTGCGCAGCGAATAGCGCCGCTGCTGGCCAATTGCCGCTGGCCGGTTCGCCGCCGGCCAGCTAGGCTGTCACCTCAGTACGCCAAACTCGGTTGCCAGGACGGCATGTAATCCTGTGAACGCTCGGCCGCCGGCTCGGGCCAAGGTACGCGCATGACAGGTTTCAATTCCCGCCTGCTCTCCCTCGTTCTGTTCGCCGCTTTGCTCCTGCCCGGCCCGGCGCATGCCGCGGCGCTGCAGGCCGAGCTGGTGGACGCCGCCGGCCAGCCGCTGGCCGATGCGGTGATCAGCCTGCGCGGCCCGCTGGACGCGCCCCAGGCGCCGTCGCCGGCGCGCATGGATCAGCGCAACAAGCAGTTCCTGCCCCATGTGCTGGCGGTGCGCACCGGCACCTCGGTGGCCTTTCCCAATAGCGACGACATCCGCCACCAGGTCTATTCCTTCTCGCCGGCCAAGCGTTTCGAGCTGCGCCTGTACCAGGGCACGCCGAGCGAACCGGTGCTGTTCGACAAGCCCGGGCTGGTGGTGCTCGGCTGCAATATCCACGACTGGATGCTCGGCTATATCTACGTCACCGACGACCCCTGGTTCGCCGTCAGCGACGAACGCGGCCGCGCCGCCATCGCCGAGTTGCCGGCCGGGCGCTACGCCGTGACCCTGTGGCACCCGGGCAACCCGCAGCTGCTGCCGCAGGCCGCCGGCGAGTTGCAGGTGGACGCACAGGCGTTGAGCCAGCGTTTCGTCCTGGCCAGCAGCGGCCCCACCGAGCCGCCCGCGCCGCCGGCGCCGAGCGCGTTCGGCGAGGCCTTCAGGAAAGCCGCCGAAGATGCTGCGCAGTAGTTTCCAGGCGCGCATCGCCGGCGTCCTCGTCCTGCTCCTGCTGGTGGTGATCGGCGCCCTCTATGTCGCGGTGAAGGCGGCCACCGATGCCGCGCTGCGCGCCCAGGCGCAGGAACAGCTGAACGTCGGCAGCCGGGTCTTCGAGCAACTGCTGGCGTTGCGCAGCGACCAGCTGCAGCAGGCCGCCCAGGTGCTGGCGGCCGATTTCGGCTTCAAGGACGCGGTGGCCAGCGGCGATGCGCCGACCATCCGGTCGGCGCTGGCCAACCAGGGCGCGCGGATCAACGCCGGCGCGGTGTTCCTGCTGGGCCTCGACGGCAGCCTGCAGGTGAGCACCGACCCGGGCATCGACGCCGAGGCCGTGGCCCGGCTCGGCGGCCAGCTGCAGCTGCCGCGCGGCGACGGCCCACGGCTGTTCCTGCTGCCCATCGGCAGGCAGATCTACCTGCTGGTGGATGCCACGGTGAGCGCGCCGCTGCCGATCGCCCGGCTGCTGATGGGCTTTGCCGTGGACCGCGAATTCGCCCTGCAACTGCGCGAGCTGACTCACCTGGAACTGAGCCTGGTGGCCAGTCGCGACGGCGCTGCGCCGACCTGGATCAGCACCCTGCCGGCCAGCGCCCAGGCCCTGCTGGAGGCGCGTATGGCGGCGGCCGGGGCGATACCGCAGCGCCTCGACGACGGCAGCGAGCACTACTTCGGCCAGCATCTGCAGCTGGCCAGCGGCCCCGGCTACCGGGTCGAGGCGCTGCTGCACAAATCCCTCGGCGAGGCCGAGGCGGCGTTCGCGCCGCTGGATCGGCGCATCCTGCTGATCAGCCTGGGGGCCATGCTCGCCTCGCTGATCGGCGCGCTGCTGCTGGCGCGCAGCGTGTCGCGGCCGGTGCGCGAGCTGGCCGCCGCCGCCCAGCGCATCGGCCGCGGCGACTACCAGCAGCCGGTGGCCCTGGCCCGCAGCGACGAGCTGGGCCTGCTGGCGCTGGCGGTCAACGACATGCAGCGCGGCATCGCCGAACGCGAGCGGCAGCTGGCGCACAACGCCCTGCACGACGCGCTGACCGGTCTGCCCAACCGCACCCTGGCGCTGGAACGCCTGGGCAGCGCGATCACCGCCGGGCGCCCCACCGCGCTGCTGTACCTGGGCGTCGGCAACTTCGCCGCGATCAACGAGAGCTGCGGTCAGGGCGGCGGCGACCTGGCCCTGCAGCAACTGGCCCGGCGCCTGCAGGCGACCCTGCGCCCCGGCGACAGCCTGGCGCGCCTGCTGGGCGACGAGTTCCTCCTGCTGCTGGAGCAGTGCGACGGCGACAGCGCGGTGGCCAGCGCCGACCGCCTGCACCAGCTGCTGCTCAAGCCGCTGCGCATCGGCACCCTGGACGTCGCCCTGGACTGCCGCATCGGCATCGCCGCCTACCCGGCCGACGGCATCACCCCGGACGATCTGCTGCGCCGCGCGCGCATCGCCATGCAGGACGCCGCCCAGCACCCCGGGCGCCTGCAGCTCTACCAGCAGGGCCGCGACGCCGCCCAGCAGCGGCAGATCTGCCTGATCCGCGACCTGCGCCACGCCGCCGCGCAGGGCCAGCTGCTGCTGCACTACCAGCCCAAGCTGGATATCCGCGAGGGTCGCGTGCGCCAGGCCGAGGCCCTGCTGCGCTGGCAGCACCCGCAGCTGGGCATGGTCTCGCCCGGCGAGTTCATCCCGCTGGCCGAGCGCACCGGCAGCATCCAGCTGCTCACCGCCTGGGTCATCGAGGAGGCCATGCGCCAGCTGCAGGAATGGGACGGGCGCGGCGTCTGGGTGCAGTTGTCGCTGAACATCTCCACCGAGGACCTGCTCGACGCCGGCCTGCCGGCGCGGGTCGGCGCGCTGCTGGCGCACTACCGGGTGGCGCCGGAGCAGCTGATCTTCGAGATCACCGAGAGCGGCGTGATGCTCGACCCCGAACGCGCGTTGCAGGTGCTGCATGGCCTGCGCGGCTGCGGCATCGGCCTGTCGGTGGACGATTTCGGCACCGGCTACTCCTCGCTGGCGCAGCTCAAACGCATGCCGGTGCAGGAGCTGAAGATCGACCAGAGTTTCGTCCGCGAGCTGGACGACCACAGCGAGGATTCGGTGATCGTCCGCTCGACCATCGAAATGAGCCATAGCCTGGGCCTCAAGGTGGTGGCCGAGGGCGTCGAACTGGCACCCAGCCTGAGCCTGTTGCAGCGCTGGCACTGCGACACCGCGCAGGGCTACCTGATCAGCCGGCCGCTGGCCGCCGCGGCCTTCGAGGCCTGGCTGGCGCAACCCTATCGTTCCCCCCTGAGCAAGGTGCACTGAAGCATGCGACTCGCTTATCTGTTGGGCCTGGGCCTGTGTTGCGAGCTGGCCGCCGCCGGCGACGGCCGCCTGCTGGCCACCGGCGGCGCCACCAGCCTGGAGGGCGCCGCCGGCGGCGGGATCATGCCCTGGGCGGTGCTGGCCGGTTACGGCGAGCGCGGCGAGTGGGGCGCGGATCTGTTCGCCACCCGCGTCGAGACCGGCGACTACCGCCTCGACGTGGCCGGCGTGGCGGCGGCCTACGGCAACCGCATCGAGCTGTCCTACGCGCGCCAGCGCTTCGACCTCGGCACCCTGGCGCGCGACCTGCGCCTGCCGGACAACAGCCTCAGCCAGGACGTGCTCGGGCTCAAGCTGCGCCTGGCCGGCGACCTGATCTACGACCGTCTGCCGCAGATTGCCCTCGGCCTGCAGCACAAGCGCCAGCGCGACTTCCTGGTGCCCAGCCTGGTCGGCGCGCAGCGCCGCGAGGACAGCGAAGGCTACCTGGCGGCCAGCCGGCTGATTCTCGGCGGCGCCTTCGGCTACAACCTGCTGCTCAACGCCAACCTGCGCTACAGCCGGGCCAACGAACTGGGTCTGCTGGGCTTCGGCGGCGACCGCCGCGACCGCCATTCCTGGCTCAAGGAGGGCTCGCTTGCGGTGCTGCTGGATCGGCACTGGGCGGTGGGCATCGAGTACCGGGAAAAGCCCGACAACCTGAGTTTCGCCGGCGAGAGCGACTGGGCCGATCTGTTCGTCGGCTATTTCCCGAACAAGAACCTGGCCCTGGTGCTGGCCTACGCGCGGCTCGGCGAGATCGCCACGCTGGACAACCAGGACGGCGTCTACCTGTCCGTGCAGGGGAGTTTCTGAACATGCGCCTGGCCATGCTCTGTTTGCCGCTGCTGCTGGCGGCCTGCGCCCAGCAGGCGCCGCGCGACGACGGCCTGTACCGCGCCCTGGGCGCGGAGCCCGGTATCGTGCGCATCGTCGAGGGCATGCTGCTGGGCAGTGCGCGCGATCCGCGCATCGCCCGGCACTTTCTCGATATCGACATCGAGCGCCTGCGTGAGAAGCTCATCGAGCAGCTGTGCTTCGAGAGCGGCGGCCCCTGCGTCTACACCGGCGATAGCATGGAGGAGAGCCACAAGGGCATGCGCCTGACCCCCAGCGATTTCAACGCCCTGGTCGAGCACCTGCAGGACGCGATGGAGGCCGAGGGCGTGCCGACGCCGGCGCAGAACCGCCTGCTGGCGCGCCTGGCGCCGATGCGCGGGCAGGTGATCGACCGCTAGCGAGCGGGGTGCCGGTTCAGGCGTAGTTCTGCGGGCTGAGCTTGCGCTCGATCAGCTCGATGAGGATGTGCAGCACCTTGATATGCAGCTCCTGCACGCGGTCGGCGTAGTCGCCGCCGGGGGCGCAGATGCACACGTCGGCCAGGCTTTCCAGCAGCGAGCCGGGCTTGCCGGTCAGGGCAATCACCTTCACACCCAGCGTCTTGGCCGCTTCGGCAGCCTTGACCACGTTGGGGCTCTTGCCGCTGGTGCTGATGGCGATCAGCACGTCGCCTTCGCGGCCATGGGACTCGATATAGCGCGAGAAGATATGGTCGTAACCGAAGTCGTTGGCCACGCAGCTGATATGGCTGGGGTCGCTGATCGACACCGCGGCGATGCCGGGGCGGTTGTTGCGGTAGCGCCCGGTCAGCTCCTCGGCAAAGTGCATGGCGTCGCACATCGAGCCGCCGTTGCCGCAGGAGAACGCCTTGCCCTTGGCCTCGAAGCTTTCGATCAGCAGCTCGGCGGCCTGCTGGATATTGTCCAGGGTCTGCTGGTTGGCGAGGAAGGCCTCCAGCGCGCGCTGGGCTTCCTGCAGGCTGTTGCGGATATGTTCGATCATCGCGTCTCAGAACCTCAGGGGAGTTCAGGGCTGGAATAGAAGGCGCTCAGCACTTTCACCAGATGCTCCAGGTCGTGGCTGCCGGCCAGTTCGCGGATTGAGTGCATGGCGAAGGTGGGCAGGCCGATATCGACGGTGCGTACGCCCAGCTGGCTGGCGGTGAGCGGGCCGATGGTGGAGCCGCAGGCCATGTCGCTGCGCACCACGAAGCTCTGCACCGGCACCTCGTTCTCCAGGCACAGGTGGCGGAAGAAGCCGGCGGTCTCGCTGTTGGTGGCGTAGCGCTGGTTGCTGTTGATCTTGATCACCGGGCCGGCGTTGAGCTTGGGCCCGTGGTTGCCGTCGTGCTTGTCGGCATAGTTGGGGTGCACGCCGTGGGCGTTGTCGGCCGACACCAGCAGCGAGCGCTGGATGCTGCGCACGAAGGCGTCGCCCTCCGGCAGCACGCGGCGCAGCACCTGCTCGAGGAAGGGGCCGTCGGCGCCGCAGGCCGAGCAGGAGCCGACCTCTTCGTGATCGGTGCAGACCAGCACGCAGGTTTCTTCGTCGCTGGAGTCGATCAGCGCCTGCAGGCCGGCGTAGCAGGACAGCAGGTTGTCCAGGCGCGCGCCGGCGATGAAATCCTGGTTGAGGCCGACGATGGCGGCGCTCTGGGTGTCGTAGAAGCTCAGCTCGTAGTCCAGTACCGCATCGGCGTTGAAATCGTGCTCCATGGCCAACTGTTCGCTGAGCAGGGCGCGGAAGTCGGCGGTCTCGCTGCTGGCCAGCTGGGCGAGGATCGGCGGCAACTCGTTCTGCGGGTTGATCGCCCAGCCCTGGTTGGCCTCGCGGTTGAGGTGGATGGCCAGGTTGGGGATCACGGCGATGGGCTGGTAGAAGTCGATCAGCTGGCTCTCCACCTTGCCGTCGCGGCGGTAGGTCACGCGGCCGGCCAGCGACAGGTCGCGGTCGAACCAGGGGGCGAGCAGAGCGCCGCCGTAGACTTCCACGCCGAGCTGGAAGAAGCCCTGGCGCTGCAGTTCCGGGCTGGGCTTGACCCGCAGGCAGGGGCTGTCGGTATGCGCACCGACCAGGCGAATGCCGCCGTCGACGGTGGGGCGCTTGCCCAGCTTGAAGGCGATGAGCGAGGAGTCGTTGCGGGTCACGTAGTAGCGGCCGCCGGCCTCGGTGTGCCAGGGCGCGCGCTCGTCGAGGTGACGATAACCGGCCGCCTCCAGGCGCATGGCCAGGCTGGCGGTGGCGTGAAAGGGGGTAGGCGAGGCGTTGAGGAAATCGATCAGGCCTTGATTCAGTTCTTCGCGCATAGGGACTCCGGACAGCGATGGCGCGAGTTTACCCAATTTGCCTCGGCCTGTGCCGGCGGCGCGCTCGTTTGCGGCGGTAGGGTGCGCTGCGCGCACCGGCAAAGGCCGCAGAGAAGAGGCGGTGCGCACGGCAACGTGTAGGGTGGATCACGCTTCACCGATCCACCAAGGCGCCAGGACGGTGGATGAAAAGGCGTCATCCACCCTACGGTAGGGTGCGCTGTGCGCACCGGGCGGGCTATCAGAACGGCGCCGGGCACTCGAAGCGCAGGCGTTCGCCGCTCTGCGGGTGGGTCAGGGCCAGCATGCTGGCATGCAGGCACAGCCGGTCATGGGCGGCCAGGGCCTGAGCGTGGGCATAGAGGCGGTCGCCGAGCAGCGGGTGGCCGATGGACAGCATATGCACGCGCAACTGGTGTGAGCGGCCGGTGATGGGGGTGAGCTCGACCCGGCACCAGTCGCCGCAGCGCTCGAGCACGCGCCAGTGGGTCAGGGCGTGCTTGCCCAACTCATGGTCGACCACGTGGCGCGGCTTGGTCGGCGGGTCGTAGCGCAGCGGCAGGTCGATGCTGCCGCTGTCGCCCTCGGGCTGGCCCCAGCACAGCGCGGTGTAGGCCTTCTCGGTCTCGCGGTCGTGGAACTGGCGCGACAGCTCGCGGTGGCTGTCGGCGTCGCGGGCCAGCACGATGATGCCGGAGGTTTCCCAGTCCAGACGGTGGACGATGCGCGCCTCGGGGTAGCCGTTGTCCTGCAGGCGGGTGACCAGGCAGTCCTTGTTGTCCTCGGCGCGGCCGGGCACCGAGAGCAGCAGGGTGGGCTTGTTGATCACCAGCAGGGCGGCGTCCTGGTGGAGTATTTCGATCTGGCTGAGCGGCATGGCAACTGGTTGATTGGTCATTGAGGGTGGGAGGGGCTTTAGCCGCGATGGCTGTTGAATACCTGTCGCGGCTAAAGCCCCTCCTACAACGGCCGCAGTTCGCAGCCTAATAAAAAGGCGGCCACTGGGGCCGCCATTCGCTTGGCTTGCGTGGGTGTTCAGCGATCCGGCAGGGTGATATTGAGCTCCAGGATCGAGCAACTGCCCTGGTTCTCCAGGGCGACCTGCACCTGATCCGAGTCGATATTGACGTACTTGCGGATGACTTCGACCAGTTCCTGTTGCAGCGCCGGCAGGTAGTCCGGCTGGCTGCGCTGGCCGCGTTCGTGGGCGACGATAATTTGCAGACGCTCTTTCGCGATCGACGCCGGGGTTTCCTTTTTGCGTTCGCGAAAGAAGTCGAAAATATTCATTTAGCGAGCTCCGAATAAGCGTTGCATGAGTCCTTTCTTCTGCACGTCGAGGAAGCGATGCGGCACTTCCTTGCCGAGCAGGCGTTCGACCGCGTCGCTGTACGCCTGGCCGGCGTCGCTCTGCTCGTCGAGGATCACCGGCACGCCCTGGTTGGAGGCCTTGAGCACCGCCTGCGACTCGGGAATCACACCGAGCAGACGGATGGCGAGGATTTCCTCGACGTCCTCGACGCCGAGCATTTCGCCCTTGGTCACGCGCTCGGGGTTGTAGCGGGTCAGCAACAGGTGTTCCTTGATCGGCTCCTCGCCCTTCTCGGCGCGGCGCGACTTGCTCGCCAGCAGGCCGAGCATGCGGTCGGAGTCGCGCACCGAGGAGACTTCCGGGTTGGTCACGACGATCGCCTCGTCGGCGAAGTACATGGCCAGGTGCGCGCCTTTCTCGATACCGGCCGGCGAGTCGCAGACCACGTAGTCGAAGGTCTGCGACAGTTCGCCGATCACCTTCTCCACGCCTTCCTGGGTCAGCGCGTCCTTGTCGCGGGTCTGGCTGGCGGCCAGCACGAACAGGTTCTCGATGCGCTTGTCCTTGATCAGGGCCTGGGTCAGGGTGGCTTCGCCGTTGACCACGTTGACGAAGTCGTACACCACGCGGCGTTCGCAGCCCATGATCAGGTCGAGGTTACGCAGGCCGACGTCGAAGTCGACGATGACGGTCTTGTGCCCGCGCAGGGCGAGGCCGGTACCGATGGCAGCGCTGGTGGTGGTTTTACCGACGCCACCCTTGCCGGAAGTGACTACGAGGATTTTGGCCAAGGTGATTCACCCCAAGAAATGAAGAAAAAGCGGGAATCCGTAGGCGTCTTAGGCTTCCAGATGCCCTTTTTGTGTCCTGCCGTCCCCGGCGGCCACCCTCCGGGCCGTCGCAGGGCGACGTCAAAAAACGCTCCCGGCGTTCTTTTGTGTCCCTGAAAATTGGCCGCAGTATCCGTTAAAGGCGGGTGATGTTCAACACGTCACCCGACAGGCTGACATGCACCGCATCGCCCCACAGCGGGTCGCGGCGCAGGTCTTCGGCGACCTTGTAATGACCGGCGATCGACAGCATTTCGGCGCCCATTTGCTGACAGAAAATCCGCGCTTTGCCGTTGCCCTTGACGCCGGCCAGGGCGCGACCGCGCATGGGCGCGTAAACATGGATGTTGCCGTCGGCGAGAAGTTCCGCCCCGGCGCTGACCGGGGCCAGGACGATCAGGTCGCCGCCCTGGGCGTAGACCTGCTGGCCGCCGCGCACCGGGCTGGTGATGATCTTGCTCGGCTTGTGCTCGGGTTCGGCCGGCTTCTCGACCTTCTTGGGTGCCGGGTCGAGCGGTCGTTCGCGCGCGCCGGAGGGCGGCAGCACCGGCAGATCCATGGCCTCGGCGGCGGCGATATCGGCCTCGCGGCTGGCGCGGATGGCCAGGGTGCGCAGACCGTGGCGGCGGCACAGGGCCATCAGCTCGGCCAGGTCCAGTTCGCCTTCGCCGTCCGGCAGCTTGTCCAGGGCCAGCACCAGCGGGGTGTTGCTGAAGAAGGCCGGGGCCTGGGCGACCTTTTCCGCCAGTTGCGCGTCGAGGCGGGCCAGGTCGTTGTGCGCCAGTTCCATCACGGTGATGGCGAGCATGCTGCCCTTGAGCTGGAACACGGGGTCTTGGGCGAGGAGGTCGGCTTGGCTCATGGGAGGGCGATGGGCCTTGTGGCGAGTCGGAAAGGTGCCCGGACTTATAGCGATTCGAGCTGCAAGCCGCAAGCCGCGAGCCATCCGGCAATCGCGGCGCCGCGCCAGCCTGTTAGAATGCGCGGCTTTGCCAGTGACCGGAAACCTTTCATGGACCGCCCCCGTTTTCGCGCCTATTTCCTCCACCCGCGTTTCTGGCCGCTATGGCTCGGCCTGGGCCTGCTGTGGCTGATGGTGCAGTTGCCTTACGCGGTGCTGCTGCGGCTCGGGCGCGCGCTGGGCTGGCTGATGTACCGCACGGCCGGCTCGCGCCGACGCATCGCCGCGCGCAACCTGGAGCTGTGCTTCCCGCAGCTGAGCGCCGCCGAGCGCGAACGCTTGCTCAGGGAGAACTTCGCCTCCACCGGCATCGCCTTCTTCGAGATGGCCATGAGCTGGTGGTGGCCCAAGGCGCGCCTGGCGCCGCTGGCGCATATCGAGGGGCTGGAGCACCTCAAGCAGGCGCAGGTCGAAGGCCAGGGCGCGATCCTCATGGCGGTGCACTTCACCACCCTGGAGATCGGCGCCGCGCTGCTCGGCCAGCGCCACACCATCGACGGCATGTACCGCGAGCACAAGAATCCGCTGTTCGACTTCATCCAGCGCCGCGGCCGTGAGCGGCACAACCTCGACGCCAGCGCCATCGAGCGCGAGGACATCCGTGCCATGCTCAAGGTGCTGCGCGCCGGCCGCGCCATCTGGTACGCGCCTGACCAGGACTACGGGCGCAAGCAGAGCATCTTCGTGCCGCTGTTCGGCATCCCCGCCGCCACCGTCACCGCCACCAGCAAGTTCGCCCGCCTGGGCAAGGCGCGGGTGATTCCCTTCACCCAGCAGCGCCTGGCCGACGGCAGTGGCTATCGCCTGAGCATCCACCCGCCGCTGGCGGACTTTCCCGGCGACAGCGAGGAGGCCGACTGCCTGCGCATCAACCAGTGGATCGAGCAGGTGGTCGGCGTCTGCCCCGAGCAGTACCTGTGGGCGCACCGGCGCTTCAAGACCCGCCCCGAGGGCGAGGCCAAGCTCTACGGGAAGCGCAAGTAGCTCGCCTATACTCGGATAAACCCCAGGATTTGCCCCGATGACCGTCATTGCCCGCCCCCACGAGCCTGTCACCGGGCTGATCCTCTCCGGCGGCGGGGCGCGGGCGGCCTATCAGGTCGGCGTGCTGGCGGCCATCGCCGACCTGCTGCCGGATGCCGCGCACAACCCCTTTCCGGTGATAGTCGGCACCTCGGCCGGCGCGGTGAACGCCGTCGGCCTGGCCTGCGGGGCGCTGCATTTCAGCGAGGCGGTGCGACGCCTGACCGCGGTGTGGCAGGGTTTTCACACCCATATGGTGTACCGCAGCGACTGGCCGGGGGTGCTGCGCCAGGCGGCGCGCTTCGTCGGCCACAGCCTGCTCGGCCTGGGCCGCGAGGTGCCGGTGGCGCTGCTCGACAGCTCGCCGCTGCGCGAGCTGCTGGCGCGCGAGCTGGATTTCTCCGGCATCGCCGCGGCGGTGCGCCATCGTCAGCTGCGCGCCGTGGCTGTGACCGCCTTCGGCTACGAGAGCGGCCAGGCGGTGACCTTCTACCAGGGCCGCGCCACCATCGACCCCTGGTTCCGCCACCGCCGCGTCGGCGTGCCGACCCGCCTGCAGCTGGAACACCTGCTGGCCAGCGCCTCGATCCCGCTGATCTTCCCGCCGGTGAAGATCAACCGCGAATATTTCGGCGACGGCGCGGTGCGCCAGTCGGCGCCGATCAGCCCGGCGCTGCACCTGGGCGCCAGCCGCGTGCTGGTGATCGGGGTCAGCGGCAACGCCCAGCTCGAGCCCAGTCAACCGGCGCCGCGCCTGCTCAGCAATCGCCCGCCGAGCCTGGCGCAGATCGGCGGCCATCTGCTCAACAGCACCTTTATCGACAGCCTGGAAAGCGATATCGAGCTGCTCGACCGGCTCAACCAGTTGAGCGGCCTGGTGCCGACGGAGCATCGCCCGCGCGGCCTCGGCCTCAATCCGGTGGACGTGCTGGTGATCGCCCCGAGCCGGCCGCTGGATCAGATCGCCGCGCGCCACCAGCGCGAGCTGCCGCGGGCGCTGCGCCTGTTCCTGCGCGGGCCGGGGGCGACCAAGGCGGGCGGCGCCGGGGTGCTCAGCTACCTGCTGTTCGAGCCCGGCTACTGCAGCGAGCTGATCGAGCTGGGCTACCAGGACGCCATGGCGCGCAAAGCCGACCTGTGCGCCTTTCTCGGTCTGGCCGAGGTGGCGCAGCCGGCCTGACGCCGCGCCGGATCAGGCCAGCACGCCGTCGCGGAAGTCGCGCAGGGCCTGCTCGATCTCCTCGCGGCTGTTCATCACGAACGGGCCGTACTGCACGATGGGCTCGTTGAGCGGCGTGCCGGCGATCAGCAGCACCCGTGCGCCCTGGGCGCTGGCCAGGTGCAATTCACCCGCGTCGGACAGCCGCACCAGGCGCCCGGCGGCGACCGGCTGGGCGCCGGCCTGCGGCAGCTCCAGCACGCCTTCGTAGACATAGAGCATCGCCCGCTGGCCGTCGGCCAGGCGCGGCGCGATCCGGCTGCCGGGCGGCAGGTGCAGGTCGAACAGCTGCGGCTGGGTGTGCGGGCGCTGCACGGCGCCGGCCTGGCGGAGCTGGCCGTCGTCGAACTGGCCGGCGATCACCACCGCTTCGACCCCGCCTGCCGTGGTCAGGCGCGGAATCTCCTCGGCCGGAATATCGCGGTAGCCGGGGTCGCCCAGCTTGTCCCGGGCCGGCAGGTTGAGCCACAGCTGGAAACCGCGCATGGCGCCGGACTGCTGCTCGGGCATCTCGCTGTGGACGATGCCGCGCGCGGCGGTCATCCACTGCACGCCGCCCGTGCCGAGCAGGCCGACGTTGCCCAGGTGGTCCTCATGGCGCATGCGCCCCTCGAGCATATAGGTGATGGTCTCGAAGCCGCGGTGCGGGTGCGGCGGGAAGCCGGCGATATAGTCGTCCGGGTCGCTGCTGGAGAATTCGTCGAGCATCAGGAAGGGATCGAAGCGCTCCAGGCCGGGGCCACCGATGACCCGGTTGAGGCGCACGCCGGCGCCGTCCGAGGCCGGCTGGCCGGGTTGGATGCTGAGGATGCGGCGGGCTTGGGTCATGGCGTGGACTCCGTCGGTCGAGGCGATGGAGACCATGCTACGCCTATCCTGTCGATCAAATAGCGCAAGTTTTGCGGGCTACTGATCGATCTGTTCGATGTTTCAGTGGGCGGGGCAGGGGCTGGCCGGGCGGTTTTCGCCGGGCAGGTCGAAGTCCTCGATCAGCTGGCAGATGGCCTGGCCGTCGGCCGCGCATTGCGGCCGCGCGGCCCAGTCGGCGAGGGCGCGCTGCATCACTCCGGCCAGGCGCTGGCATTCGGCGATATGCGCCTCCAGTGCGTGCAGGCGCTCGCCGAGCAGTTCGCGCACCTCGGCGCAGGGCTCGGCGCCGCTGTCGGCGCGGGCGAGGATGGCCTGCACGTCCTTGAGGCTGAAGCCCAGGCGGCGGGCGCGGGCGATAAAGCGCAGGCGCTTGAGGTCCTCGGCGGCGTACAGCTGGTAGCCGTTGTGCGGATCGCGCCGCGGTTTGAGCAGGCCGAGGTCGGTGTAGTGGCGCACGGTATCGCCGCTGACGGCGGCGGCCTTGGCCAGTTGGGCGACGCGCATGCTGCACTCCTTCAGGTGGCGAGAGGCCGTCAGCTTAAAACCGCGGGGCGGCCCCGCGGTCAACGGGGTTATCCCGCCGCTCGGCGGCCTGTCATTCGGCGATCTTCAGCTTGCGCGACTCGTGATAGAAGTAGCGCAGCTTCTCGTACTCGAACGGCGAGTTGAGCTGGCCGTAGCGGAAGCTGGTGTGCGCCCGCTCGTCCACCGCGCGCAGCGCCGTGATGCCGGGGTTGCGGCTGCTGGCGTCGGCCACATCGAGGTAATTGACCGCGCTTTCCAGGCTGTAGTCCGCCACCAGCCCGCCGGTGTCGCGCAGGTTGGAGGGGCCGAGCAGCGGCAGCATCAGGTAGGGGCCGGCCGGCACGCCGTAGTGGCCGAGGGTCTGGCCGAAGTCTTCGCGCAGCCGGGGCAGGCCCATCCGGCTGGCCGGGTCCCAGATGCCGCCGATGCCGAGGATGGTGTTGAACAGCAGCCGCGCGGTGCTGTTCATCGCCCGCTGGCCCTTGAGCTGCAGCAGGCTGTTGGCCAGGGTCGGCACTTCGCCGAGGTTGCTGAAGAAGTTGTGCACGCCGCTTTCCACCAGGTTCGGGGTGACGTAGCGGTAGCCGTCCACCAGCGGCAGGAACACCCACTGATCGAAGCGGTAGTTGAAGTGGTAGACGCGGCGGTTCCACGACTCCAGCGGGTCGTACACCTGCAGGGCGTCGTTGGAAGCGCGCTCGAACTCCTGCTGATCCAGCCCCGGGTTGAACCGCAGGTGCTGCAGCGGGTTGGTGAAGCCGTCGGGGTCGGCGTGGTGTTCGGCCAGGGCCGGCGCGCTGGCCAGCGCCAGGGCGATCAGAATCCAGTGCTTAGCCACGGAAGAACTCCAGCATGGCGTCGCTGTTGACGCGGTAGTTGAGGTTGCCGCAGTGCCCGCCGCGCGGGTACAGGGTCAGGCGCTCGCCGAAGGCGCGGCGCAGGAAGCCGATGTCGCCGGGGCCGAGGATCAGGTCGTCGGCGTTGTGCATCACCGCCACCTTGTCGCTGCCCTTGAGGTAGTCCTCCAGCGCGTAGAGGCTGGCCGCATCGATCAGCTGGTTGAGGCTGCCGCCGTCGTAGCGGGCGCGCCACATCGGCACCAGCTGTTCGGCAATGTAGCAGTCGAAGTCGCAGCGCAGCGCCAGCTGGAAGAAGGGCGTGAGGCTGGTGCCCTCGCTGATGCGGTAATCGCGTGGGGTGATCAGGCCGCGGCGGTTGAGCAGGTCCGAGCTGAACACGATGTCGGCGGCGGCGAAGCGGAACACCGTGCCGATGAGCATGGCCATCTGTTCGTCGGAGAGTTTCTCCTTGGACTGCTGGAAGTCGTAGAGCATGGCTTCGTTGATATCCAGGTAGCCCTTCTCGTTGAAGTAGCGGGTCAGCTTGCCGAGCACCAGGTCGTAGAAGTTGGTGCTGTTGTCGATGCCCTCGACCTTGGTCTGCACCAGGCGGTCGAGGTTGCTGATCGAGGTGTAGAGGTTGACCGGCGGGTTGAGCAGCAGCACGCGCTTGAAGTCGAAGGCGCGGCGGGTCTCGTCGAGCTGGCTGACGAAGGCGGCGTGCAGGCCGCCGAGGCTGTAGCCGGTGAGGTGGAACTCGCTGACCTCGAGCTTGGGGTGCTGGGCGCGTACCGCCTGCATGGCGCGGTACAGGTCGTCGGCGTCGTCCGGGGTGTAGCCCGGGGTGGCGAAGCGCGAGGCGGCGGCCATGAAGTCGTAGCTGGTCGGCGAGGACAGCTGCACCACATGGAAACCGGCGCCGTAGAACAGCTTCTTCAGATATTCCGGGGTGCCGCTGGCGTAGTGCGCGCCGGTGCCGGCGATGATGAAGATCAGCGGCGCGCGGCCCTTCTGCTGGGCCAGGCGGTACTGCAGCTTGGTCACCGGCCAGAAGTTCTCCAGCAGCTCGAACTGGCGATCCGGGCGGATGCGCACGGCATAGTCGCGCTGGTCGATGGCCTCATCCGCCGGCAGCGCCGGGCGCAGCGCCGGCGGGGTGGTGGCGATGGTCGCCTCGAATGGGTTGGCCAGCGGAAAGCCATAGCTTTCGGCGTCCACGTCCGTCGCCGCGGCGGACGCACAGAAGGCCAGGCCGCCGAGCAGGGCGGCGAGTCGGGCAAGGCTGGGCATGTGGCAAGTTCCTTTTAAGAAAAGAACGTCTCGATTGAACAGCCCGCTTATGACAGCAATAGCTGGGGCAAAGTGCCAGAGCCGCCGTCTATCGGGGCTGTCCGGCCAGCGCGCCCAGCGCCTCGCCGGTCAGGCGGTAGACCGTCCAGTCGTCCTGCGGCGTGGCCCCCAGGCTCTCGTAGAAGCCGATGGCCGGCGTGTTCCAGTCCAGCACCGACCACTCCAGGCGGCCGCAGCCGCGATTCACTGCCAGGCGTGCCAGTTCGGCCAGCAGCGCCTTGCCCAGGCCGGCGCCGCGGGCGGCGGGGCGCACGTAGAGGTCTTCCAGGTACAGACCGGGACGGCCGAGGAAGGTGGAATAGTTGTGGAAGAACAGGGCGAAGCCGGCGGCCTCGCCGTCCACCTCGCCGATCAGCACTTCGGCGAAGGGGCGCGGGCCGAACAGGTGTTCGGTCATCTGCAGCGGATCGGCGACTACCTGGTGGCTGAGCCGTTCGTACTCGGCCAGCTCCTGGATAAAGTCGAGAATCAGCGAAATATCGGCGGGTTGCGCGGGGCGCAGGCTCAGCTTGGACATGGCGGCTCCTTGTGGATGCCGCCGAGTATGCCGCGGGTGCCCAGGGCTCTGGCAAGTCGCCGATCAGACGTGGTGGTGCAGCCAGGCATGCCCGGGAATGGCCGACTCGCGCTGCTTCGCCTCCAGGCGCGCCCAGAACTTCTCGTGGAAGTAGAAGCCCACCGAGTTGCACAGCGGCTCGACCGCCGCCACCAGGCCGCTGACCGCGATGCTGCCGGTCAGCGCGTAGGCCACGCCGAAGGCGATGCAGAAGTGCATGAGGGTGAAGGTCAGGGTCTTGAGCATGCTGCACCTCGATGAGAATCGTTTCGCGTCGAAAGCAAGGCTAGTCGCCCTGTTGTCCGTGTGGAAATACGGGCTGTGCATGGCTTCGATAGTCAGGCTGTATGAATTTTTCTTTATTGAAAGTGCACTTCTATTCAGCTCGCGCCGCTGTGGTGCTGGGCTAAGCTGAGTCGCCCTGTTGAGCGGAGTCCTGAGCATGCAGATCGACGATATTCCCTTCGGCGTTACCGATTGGGCCGCGCTGCCGCGCAGCGAGCATCCCGGCGAGAAGGGCACGGCGTACTGGCGCACCTGCCAGTTCGGCGCGCTGCCGGTGCGCATGGTCGAGTATTCGCCCGGCTACCTGGCCGATCACTGGTGCCACAAGGGTCATGTGCTGCTGTGCCTGGAAGGCGAGTTGCATACCGAACTGGAAGACGGCCGGGTGTTCGTGCTCAAGCCCGGGATGAGCTATCAGGTCGCCGATGCCGCCGAGGCGCACCGTTCCTCGACAGCGAGCGGCGCGCGACTGTTCGTGGTGAACTGATGCTGCTGCGCCTGGCCGCCGATGCGCTGGTGCTGCTGCACCTGGCCTTTATCCTCTTCGTGCTGGGCGGCGGCCTGTTGCTGCTGCGTTGGCCGCGGCTGGCCTGGCTGCACCTGCCGGCGGTGGCCTGGGGCGCGACGGTGGAGTTCTTCCACCTGCTGTGCCCGCTGACGCCCTGGGAGAACCAGTTGCGCCGCGCGGCGGGGCAGGCCGGTTACGACGGCGGCTTCGTCGAGCACTACCTGATTCCGCTGATCTACCCGGCCGGGCTGACGGCGCAGCTCCAGCTGTGGCTCGGCGCCGTGGTGCTGCTGGTCAACGGCGCGGTGTACGGCTGGCTGATCTGGCGCTGGAAGCGCAGGCCGTAGCGCCGATTTGCCCTGCCTATTCATAAGCCTGATGAAGGGCTGGCGGCACTATTTCCTTCGCTACACTGCCAGCCATTCCAACCGGACATTGAAAGGCAGACCGCTATGCAAAACCGCATGATGATTACTGGCGCCGGTTCCGGCCTGGGGCGCGAGATCGCCCTGCGCTGGGCGCGCGATGGCTGGCGTCTGGCCCTGGCCGACGTCAACGAGGCCGGCCTGGCCGAGACCCTCAAGCTGGTGCGCGAGGCCGGTGGCGACGGTTTCACCCGCCGCTGCGACGTGCGCGACTACAGCCAGCTGACGGCGCTGGCGCAGGCCTGCGACGAGCAGTTCGGCGGTATCGACATCATCGTCAACAACGCCGGGGTGGCGTCCGGCGGCTTCTTCAGCGAGTTGTCGCTGGAAGACTGGGACTGGCAGATCGCGATCAACCTGATGGGCGTGGTCAAGGGCTGCAAGGCCTTCCTGCCGTTGCTGGAGCAGAGCAAGGGCAAGATCGTCAACATCGCCTCGATGGCGGCGCTGATGCAGGGCCCGGCGATGAGCAACTACAACGTGGCCAAGGCCGGCGTGGTGGCGCTGTCGGAAAGCCTGCTGATCGAGCTGCGTCAGCAGGAGATCGGTGTGCACGTGGTCTGCCCGTCGTTCTTTCAGACCAACCTGCTGGACTCCTTCCGCGGTCCGACCCCGGCGATGAAGGCGCAGGTCGGCAAGCTGCTGGAAAGCTCGCCGATCAGTGCGGCGGATATCGCCGAGTACATCCACGCCGAACTGGCCAAGGGCAGCTTTATGATCCTGCCGCACGAGATGGGCCGCATGGCCTGGGCGCTCAAGCAGCAGAACCCGCAGGCGCTCTACGACGAGATGGCCAACATGGCCGACAAGATGCGCGGCAAGGCCAAGCCCGCGGGCTGACCGAAAGGTCAGTTAATTGCCGGCGCAGGCTTGCCCGAGCGGGCCTGCGGGGGTAGGGTGGCCGATCCGGCCTGCCTGCCGTTCTGACCTTGGATAATCCGTGAAACCAGTCCCTCGGGCCCTGTTGCTGGTGGCCCTGGTGCTGGCGGCGATCAACCTGCGCCCCGGCATCACCTCCCTTGCCCCGCTGATCGAGCGGATCGCCGCCGAGCTGTCGCTGAGCCGCAGCTTTATCAGCCTGACCACCGCGCTGCCGGTGCTGTGCATGGGCCTGCTCGCCCCGCTGGCGCCGCGCCTGGCGCTGCGCTGGGGGCTGGAGCGCACCATCGTGTTGTGTCTGGCGCTGATCGCCCTGGCCCTGCTGGCGCGCCTGGCGGCGCACCAGAGCGCGGTGCTGATCGCCAGCGCCATCGCCCTCGGCGCCGCCATCGCGGTGGCCGGGCCGCTGCTGTCGGGTTTCATCAAGCGCTATTTCGCCGGGCAGATGGGCCGTGTGGTGGGCTGGTACTCCCTTGGCATGGCCATCGGCGGCGCCGCCGGTGCGGTGCTCACCGCGCCGGCCACCGCGTTGCTCGGCGATGCCTGGCACCTCGGCCTGGCGGTCTGGGCCGCGCCTGCGCTGCTCGGCGTGCTGCTCTGGCTGTGCCTGCCCAACCAGCTCGGCGCCGGCGAGACGCAGGAGGGCGGCCTGCCCTGGCGACAGCCGCGGGCCTGGTTGATCAGCTGTTTCTTCGCCCTGCAGGCCGGCCTGTTCTACGCCCTGGCCACCTGGGTGGTGGCGCGCTACCACGAGGCCGGGCTGAGCCTGCTGCGCAGCAACTCGCTGCTGAGCATTTCCATGCTGATGGGGCTGCCCAGCTCCTTCCTGCTGCCCTGGCTGGCGCAGCGTTTCGATGCCCGCTACTCGCTACTGCTGGCGTGCGGTGCGCTGAGCAGCCTGTGCCTGGCGATGATCAGCTTTGCCCCGAGCCTGGTTCCCGAGCTCTGGGCGGTGCTGATCGGCTTCGGCCTCGGCGGCTCCTTCGCCCTGTCGCTGGTGCTGCCGCTGTACGAGGCCGGCTCGCCGCTGGCGGTCAGCCGCTGGACCGCGATGATGCTGTTCACCGGCTACGGCCTGGCCTGCACGACGCCGATCCTCACCGGCCTGGCACGCGACCTGTCCGGCAGCTACCGCCTGCCGTTCGCCGCGCTCACCGGCCTGGCCCTGCTGATGACGCTGATCGCCTGGCTGCTCGGGCGCAGCCAGCGGCGCCAGCGGTGAAGAATTCGCGCCAGTTCCTTTCTTGCCCGCCGGGGCTGTGTTAGAAGGCGGTCTGTTTTTCCTGGAGTGCCGGTGTGGAGTCCGAATCCATCGTCTATGGCTGCATCCGCGACTGGCCCTCGGATGATCCCGAGCTGCGTCGCCTGCGCCGCGAAACCAACCACGGCGTGCTGGCCGACCTGCCGGCCGGCGACCTCTGGCCCTTCCTCGGCCGCGAGATGTTCTCCTTCTGCGAGCAGCCCGGCGCCGGCCTGTACCAGACCCAGGTGATCCACTTCGGCGCCAGCTACGGCGCGGTGGAGTACGAGTGGAACCTGTGGATCGAGGCCTTCGAGGCGCTGCTCAAGCGCCTGTACTGGGCCAATGCGGTGGTGCACCTGGAAACCGAGCTCAATGGCGTGCACACCTTCCGCTGGGAATCCGACAGCGGCTTCCACAGCCCCCAGGAGGGCGCCCTGCGCGTGCGCTGCGCCTGGGAACGCGAAGGCATGCTGCGCGGCTGAGGAGGCGAACGTGCTCAACTACCTGTGGTTCCTGCTCGCCGCGCTGCTGGAGATCGCCGGCTGCTACGCCTTCTGGATGTGGCTGCGGCTCGACCGCAGCGCCTGGTGGATAGTGCCCGGGCTGCTCAGCCTGGCGCTGTTCGCGCTGATCCTGACGCGGGTCGAGGCGGCGTTCGCCGGGCGCGCCTACGCCGCCTACGGCGGGGTCTATATAGTCGCCTCGCTGGCCTGGCTGGCGCTGGTCGAGAAGACCCGGCCGCTGGCCAGCGACTGGCTGGGCGCGGCGCTGTGCCTGGCGGGCGCCACCATCATCCTGTTCGGGCCGCGCTTCGCGCCGTCCTGAACCGCGGGCCAGAGCACTGCGCTGCTTATAGATAATCGAAGTAAAAAAGTTCCGTTGTCATGAAATCTTTATATATCGGCAACTGAGCTGAAATAACCCCTCGCCAAGATTCCCCCCAGCACGAACGAGCCCAGCGCTCGGGTGTTTTCAACACTAAAAGTCCAACAGGGGAATCTCGATGATCCGTAAGCACTTCGCCGGTTTCGCAGCCAGCGCCCTGGCCCTGGCCGTTTCCGCCCAGGCTTTCGCCGGCACCGTCACCACTGACGGCGCCGACCTCGTGATCAAGACCAAAGGCGGTCTGGAAGTCGCCACCGTCGACAAGGCCTTCAGCTTCAAGCTGAACGGCAAGCTGCAATGGGACGCCATCAACTTCGACGGTCTGCAGGCGGCCAGCCAGAACCAGCCGTTCGACGATACCTTCAACACCTTTATCCGCCGCGGTGAGTTCGGCCTGGAAGGCGTCGCCTACTCCGATTGGGGCTGGGGCCTGCGCCTGAGCTACGACGACAGCGCCGAAGGCGACAACACCGCCGTCGACCGCGCCTTCATCACCTACGCCGGCCTGGGCTTCGCCGACGTCACCATCGGTCGCTATGGCGTCGACTACGGTCTGGAAAACACCACCAGCTCCTCCTGGATCACCGGCATGGAGCGCCCGTTCATGTACGACCTGCTCAACGGCGACGAGGACACCAAGTTCGGCGTCAACGTCATGCACGCCGGCGACAACTACGGCCTGATGGCCCAGGTGGGTCACTACAACACCTACGAGTCCGCCGACAGCGGCAACGACGAAGCCTACGGCTACACCCTGCGTGCCAACTGGGCGCCCTACCTGAACGGCACCGACGTGATCCACCTGGGCGCCAACTTCCACAGCTCCAACCCGGACGACGACCGTGCCCGCGCCCGTACCCGCCTGGGTATCCGCAGCGACAACGACGACCGCCTGGTATTCGCCGATTCGCGCGTGGCCGACAAGGACACCGAATGGGTTCTGGAAGCCGGTGCCCAGTTCGGTGCCTTCCGCGCCCAGGCCGAGTACTTCCAGCGCAACATCTCCGGCGAGACCGCCGGCGGCGCTTCGGCCGATGCCGACCTGAGCGGCTACTACGGCCAGGTGTCCTATATGTTCGGCGGCGTGCGCGGCTACAAGGCCGGCGCCGGCAAGTGGGACAAGCCGACCCAGGCCGGTGCCATCGAAGTCTTCGCCCGCTACGAGAGCAATACCGTCGACTCCGACGCCGGCGCCATCCCCGGTCAGCTGAACGACCAGGTCGCCGGCATCATCGCCGCCGATGTCACCGACGAGTTCGAGGCCAACGCCTTCGTGGTCGGCGTCAACTACTTCCCGACCCCGGCCGTGCGCATGAGCCTGAACTACGTCGACTACGAGGTGGACAACATCGACACCACCCAGCAGATCGCCGGCGAAGACGTCCAGGACGACGGCAAGGCCATCATGGGCCGCCTGCAGTACGTGTTCTAAGCAGCCATTACTGCTCCTTTGAGCCCCGCCCCGTGCGGGGCTTTTTTGTGAATCCGCGTTATCAGGAGTTGCCACATGAACAAGATGTTGAGTCTGTTGCTGGCGGCGGGGCTGAGCCTGTCGGCCGCTGCCGAGGATTACCGCGCCGCCCAGCCGGGCGAGCTGCTGCAGGTGCGTCTCGAACAATTGCACCCGACCCAGGCGGCGGTCGGTCACGACCAGATCCACTACAAGCTCGCGCGTTTCGCCAGCGAGCCGCAGAAACTGTTCGACGAGTACTGCGAGGCCAACGGCCAGGGCGAGAGCAGCCGGGTGCCGAAGGGCGCCGATCTGCACCGGCCCGACAGCTTCGCCTGCCAGGGCGAGGTCGGCTCGCGCGCCGGCGAGATGAAGACCGTGGTGGTCGGTCCCGGCGGCCAGCTGTTTCTCACCGACGGTCACCACACCTTCACCAGCCTGTGGGAGCAGCCCGGCGCCGGCGCGCAGCTGCGCATGTGGGTCAAGGTGACCGACAACTTCAGCGACAGCGCCGACCTGGCCGCCTTCTGGCAGCGCATGCAGGCGGCGCGCAAGGTCTGGCTGCGCGACGGCGCCGGGCAGCCGCTGCAGCCGCGGCAACTGCCGGCGCAGCTCGGCCTGGCCAATCTGGGCGACGATCCTTACCGGGCGCTGGTCTACTTCACCCGCGAGGTGGCCTACGACAAGCCGCGCTCCGGCGAAGTGGCGCCGGAGTTTCTCGAGTTCTACTGGGGCAACTGGCTGCGCGAGCGTCTCGACCTGAGCCGTTTCGACCTGCGCGAGCGCGGCGGCTATCGCGATGCGGTGCAGGCCGCGGCCGAGCTGATGGTGGCGCTGCCGGCCGAGGAGCGGGTCGGCGACAGCGGTTTCATGGCGCGCGAGCTGGGCGGTTATGCCGCCATCGACCGCAAGGAGCTGAACAAGGTGGCCAGCCGCAAGCTGAGCCTGCTGGTCGGCTACAAGCCGCGCGGTTGATCTGCAAAGGAAGCGACAAGGCTAGTCCCGCGCAGGCGGGACAGTGGCCTCATCGCCGAACAGCGTTTGCGCTGGCCCGAAGGGGAATAATCCACAACCGCTGCAGTACCTGGGCTCCCGCCTTCGCGGGAGTGACGGTTCAGTACTTCCCTGGGTTCGGGTGGCGGGTCGATGCCCGGTTCTGGCTGTGTGCACCGCGTCGCCCGCCAGCATCGCGGATAAATTCGCTCCTACAGGGTCTGTAACGACTAACGATGACCTGGCCAACAAAAAAGCCCCGGAGTTCCGGGGCTCTTGCCTGGCGTCGGCCTCAGGACTGCTTGGTGTAGCTGTCCATCGCCTTCTTGATCATCTCGCGAGCTTCGGCGGCGTTGCCGTAGCCGTTCAGCTCGACCTTCTTGCGGCCCTCCGGCAGCTGCTTGTAGACGCGGAAGAAGGCCTCGATGCGCTGGCGCTCGACGGCCGGCAGGTCGTCGATGTCCTGGATGGCGTCGTAGGTCGGGTCGATGTCGCTGCTCGGCACGCCGATGATCTTCTCGTCGGCCTCGCCGCCGTCGATCATCTTCAGGTAGCCGATGGGCCGGAACTTGATCAGCACGCCCGGGTGCAGCGCCTCGCGGGTCAGCACCAGGCCGTCCAGCGGGTCGTTGTCGCCGCCCAGGGTGCGTGGCAGCGAACCGTAGTTGGCCGGGTAGGTGACCGGCATCGACTGGAAGCGGTCGACGAACACCAGGCCCTCGCCGTTGATCTCGTACTTGGTGAAGCTGCCGGCGGGAATCTCCACGGCCATGTGCACGTCGTTCGGCGCGTTCTCGGCCTGGGCCGCGTGGAAGGGGTGGACGATGGCCGGTTCGGCCTGCAGCAGAGGGCTGCCGAGCAGGCAGGCGGTGCTGAGGGCAAGCAGGGTCTTGCGCATGATGGCTCCTAGCGGGTCTTCGAGTTGTGGGTGCGGGCTCGCGGCGTCATCATGCTCGGCCATTGTTAGAGATATATTGCAGCCCCGCCGCCGGAGTGCCGCCATGACCCTGCGCCTCGCCGCTTCCCTGCACGACGTACCGGCCGCCAGCTGGGACGCGCTGCTGGCCGACGCCCAGCCCTTTCTGTGCCACGCCTTTCTCAGCGCCCTGGAAGACAGCGCCAGCGTCGGCGGGCGCAGTGGCTGGCAGCCGGCGCACCGGCTGTGGCTGGATGCGCACGGCACGCTGCGCGCCGCCATGCCGGCCTACCTCAAGCAGCATTCCTACGGCGAGTACGTGTTCGACCACGGCTGGGCCGACGCCTGTCGCCGCGCCGGCATCGCCTATTACCCCAAGCTGCTCGGCGCGGTGCCCTTTTCCCCGGTCGGCGGCGCGCGCCTGCTCGGCGATCGGCAGGCCGCCGGGCAGCTGCTCGACGAGCTGTGTACGGGGCTGCAAGAACAGGGGCTGTCCGGCCTGCATATCAACTTCACCGCGCCGGCCTGCGACGCCCTGCTGCAGGGCCGCGCCGGCTGGCTGGAACGCCTCGGCTGCCAGTTCCACTGGAAGAACCGCGGCTACCGCGACTTCCAGGACTTTCTCGAGGCGCTGAGTTCGCGCAAGCGCAAGCAACTGCGCAAGGAGCGCGAGCAGGTGGCGGGGCAGGGCATCGACTTCGACTGGCGCCAGGGCGGCGAACTGAGCGAGGCGGACTGGGACTTCGTCTACCAGTGCTACGCCAACACCTACCAGGTGCGCGGCCAGGCGCCGTACCTGACGCGCGCCTTCTTCAGCCTGCTGGCCGAACGCATGCCCGACGCCATCCGCGTGGTGCTGGCGCGCCAGCGCTCGCGTCCGGTGGCCATGGCCTTCAGCCTGCTCGGCGGCGGCTCGCTCTACGGCCGCTACTGGGGCTGCCTGGCCGAGTTCGACCGGCTGCATTTCGAGACCTGCTTCTACCAGGGCATGCAGTTGGCCATCGACCAGGGCCTGGCCCGTTTCGATGCCGGCGCGCAGGGCGAGCACAAGCTGATCCGCGGTTTCGAGCCGGCGATCACCCGCTCCTGGCATTACCTCTGCCATCCCGGCCTGCGCGCCGCGGTGGCGGATTTCCTCGCCCAGGAACGCCCCGGCGTGCTGGCCTATGCCGAGGACGCGCGGCGCTACCTGCCCTATCGCCAGGGCTGAGGGCGGCACCGCGCGCCGGCTCGAACGGCCGTTCGCCGGAAGTTCCCCGGGCTGGAGCTTTCTGTAAAAACTCCAGAGCTTTTTGCAAGAAGCCCGCGCCGCTCTGCCACTAAATTCCGCCCTTCACTTTTCGTCACGACCGTTTCCGGCCGCGCCCATTGGTCAGACCAGCGATGCTGAGCTAGACCGATAACAGCGGCCAGCACGGTGGTGGCGCGATTCGGTGGCCGCAGGCGTCAGCCAGGGAGGTCAGGGAGGGTGCCCAGGCACTTGCCGATGCAGTGACGATGCGGTGGAGATCCCACAGCGCCGGTTTCTGCCCTTGCCTGTGCCCGCCAATGCGCCGGTGCGACGAGTGACAGAGAGCGGAGCCCGGCACTCGCCACGAGCGGGTGCGTTTTGCCATTCAGGGCATGGGCGGTCGCCGATGCCCGATAACAACAAACGAGAGGGGAGCCCCCCAATGACAGCTAGTACTCCAATGCTCGTCACCTTCGTGGTGTACATCGCAGCCATGGTGCTGATCGGCCTGGTCGCCTATCTGCGCACCAAGAACCTTTCCGACTACATCCTCGGCGGCCGCAGCCTCGGCAGTTTCGTTACCGCGCTGTCCGCCGGTGCCTCCGACATGAGCGGCTGGCTGCTGATGGGCCTGCCGGGCGCCATCTTCATCGCCGGTATCTCGGAAAGCTGGATTGCCATCGGTCTGGTCATCGGTGCCT
This sequence comes from Pseudomonas sp. NPDC077186, assembly GCF_044543505.1. Taxonomy (NCBI): domain Bacteria; kingdom Pseudomonadati; phylum Pseudomonadota; class Gammaproteobacteria; order Pseudomonadales; family Pseudomonadaceae; genus Pseudomonas; species Pseudomonas sp. NPDC077186. The sequence goes on along the minus strand of NZ_JBITWE010000001.1, from coordinate 1,204,616 downwards.
ACCTCAACTGGCTGTTCGTCGCCGGCCGTCTGCGCGTGCAGACCGAGCACAACGGCAACGCCCTGACCCTGCCGGACTACTTCACCAACCGCTTCGAAGACAACAGCCGCATCCTGCGCATCTTCTCCGCCGTGGTGATCCTGGTGTTCTTCACCATCTACTGCGCCTCCGGCGTGGTCGCCGGTGCCCGTCTGTTCGAGAGCACCTTCGGCATGAGCTACGAGACCGCACTGTGGGCCGGCGCCGCCGCCACCATCGCCTACACCTTCATCGGCGGCTTCCTCGCGGTGAGCTGGACCGACACCGTGCAGGCCACGCTGATGATCTTCGCCCTGATCCTCACCCCGATCGTGGTGCTGATCGCCACCGGCGGCGCCGATGCGACCTTCGCCGCCATCGAGCTGAACGACGCCACCAACTTCGACATGCTCAAGGGCGCCACCTTCGTCGGCGTGATCTCGCTGATGGCCTGGGGCCTGGGCTACTTCGGCCAGCCGCACATCCTGGCGCGCTTCATGGCCGCCGAGTCGGTGAAGGCCATTCCGGCCGCACGCCGCATCTCCATGACCTGGATGATCCTGACCCTGGCCGGTGCCGTGGCCGTCGGCTTCTTCGGCATCGCCTACTTCGCCGCCCACCCGGAACTGGCCGGCCCGGTCGCCGAGAACCCGGAGCGGGTGTTTATCGAGCTGTCCAAGCTGCTGTTCAACCCCTGGATCGCCGGCATCCTGCTGTCCGCCATCCTCGCCGCGGTGATGAGCACCCTGAGCTGCCAGCTGCTGGTGTGCTCCAGCGCCCTGACCGAGGACTTCTACAAGGCCTTCCTGCGCAAGGGCGCCTCGCAGACCGAACTGGTCTGGGTCGGCCGCGCCATGGTGCTGCTGGTGGCGCTGATCGCCATCTGGCTGGCCGCCAACCCGGAAAACCGCGTCCTGGGCCTGGTGTCCTACGCCTGGGCCGGCTTCGGCGCCGCCTTCGGCCCGGTGGTGATCCTCTCCCTGGTATGGAAAGGCATGACCCGCAACGGCGCCCTGGCCGGCATGCTGGTCGGCGCCACCACGGTGATCGTGTGGAAGAACTGGATCGGTCTGGGCCTGTACGAGATCATCCCCGGCTTCATCCTCGCCACCCTGGCCATCCTGATCTTCAGCCGCATCGGCAACGGCCCGAGCAAGGCCATGCTGCAGCGCTTCGACGAAGCGGAGAAGGAATACCAGTCGGTCTGATCCCCCGGCTGTGACGACACAGGCGGTGGTTGCCTCGGCAACCACCGCCTTTTTTGTACCTGCACTGCGGGTCGGCCAGCCTTTGCGCCAGCGCCAGGCGGCCCGGCAGACGACGCCCGGCCGCCGACTGGCTATGCTTAGGCCTGAGTTCCCTATCACAGGGGCCGCTTTCCTTCAGTCGCGCGGAGGGCGCGGGCATGGCCAACGATTTACTCGGCGTCGGCGAGGCCGCGCCCTGGTTCGTCTGTCCCACGCAGAGCCGGCAGCGCTTCGTGTTCGACACGGTCGGCGGGCGCTACATCCTGCTGTGCTTCTTCGCCTCGGCCGCCGAGCCCGCCAGCCAGGCGCTGCTGGCCGGGCTGAACGCGCAGCGCCAGCGCTTCGACGACCTCAACCTGGCCTTCTTCGGCGTCTCCGTGGATGCCGACGACGCGCGCCTGCAGCGCGTCGCCGAGTCGCTGCCGGGGGTGCGCTACTTCTGGGATTTCGACCGCCAGGTCAGCCGCCTGTACGGCGCCTGCCGCGAGGACGGCCGCTACCAGCGCGTCAGCTACGTGCTCGACCCCATGCTGCGGGTGCTGGCGGTGCTGCCCTTCGCCGGCGAGGTGGCGGCGCACCTGCAGGCGCTGACACAGGTGCTGGACAGCCTGCCGCAGATCGGCGCGCCCTGTCGCGCGGCGTTCCAGGCGCCGGTGCTGGTGCTGCCGCGGATCTTCGAGCCGAGCCTGTGCCGCGAACTGATGAACTACTACCAGGCGCGCGGCGGCGAGCCGTCCGGTTACATGCAGGACATCGACGGCAAGACCGTGCAGGTGATCGGCCAGACGCACAAGAGCCGGCGCGACTGCCTGGTGGAGGACGAGGCGCTGCGCGAAGTCTGTCGCCAGCGCATCCACCAGCGCCTGGTGCCGCAGATCGAGCGCGCCTTCCAGTTCAAGGTCTCGCGCATGGAGCGCTACCTGATCGGTTGCTACGACGCCGAGGAAGAGGGGCACTTCCGCCCGCACCGCGACAACACCACCAAGGGCACGGCGCACCGCCGCTTCGCCGTCTCGCTGTTTCTCAACAGCGGCGAGTACGAGGGCGGCTGGTTGCGCTTTCCCGAGTTCGGCGCGGCGCTGTACAGCGCGCCGCCGGGCGGCGCCGTGGTGTTCGCCTGTTCGCTGCTGCACGAGGCGCTGCCGGTGACCCGCGGGCGACGCTTCATGTTCCTGCCGTTTCTCTACGACGAGGCGGCCAAGCAGATCCGCGAGGCCAACCTGGGCTATCTCGAGGAAGGCGTGCGCGGCGCGGCCGATGTCGCCGACGACTCGCCGGCGGCGAGCAACTGAGCGGGCTTTCGCCGGCGGCCGCCTTTGGCTAAGGTGGCGGCCCTTCCCCCAACCCGCACAGGCTGCCCCATGACCGCGAAAGACCCGCTCCACGGCCTCACCCTGCAGGCCATCCTCAGCGCCCTGGTGGAGCGCCTGGGCTGGGACGGCCTGGCCCGGCACATCGATATCCGCTGCTTCAAGCACGAGCCGAGCCTCAAGTCGAGCCTGGCCTTCCTGCGCAAGACGCCCTGGGCGCGGGCCAAGGTCGAGGCGCTCTACCTGCAGCAGTTCAAGGATCGGGCCTAGGCGCGCGCCTCTCGCTGTTTCCCGATCCGGATGCCTGGCAAGCCGCGCCCGGATTGCATCCGGGCGACGTGCTGGCACCGTGCAAAAACAGCGGTGAATCCCCCGGCCGCCGCCTAGTTCAAACCCAGCCCCAGGGCCTGCAGGGCCTGGCGGTAGCTGCTGCCGGCCATGCGCAGGCCGTTGTTGTGGTTGGCGCCGTCGATCAGCAGCAGCTGCTTGGGCTCGCTCGCCGCGGCGTACAGCGCCTCGCTGAAGCGCGCGGGGATAAAGCGGTCGTCGCGGCCGTGGGCGATCAGTACCGGCATCCCCACCTCGGCGATCTTGCTCAGCGAGTCGAACTCCTGCGACAGCAGCCAGTGCACCGGCAGGCGCGTGCGGGTCACCGCGCCGGCGACATCCGCCAGGTTGGTGAAGCTGGATTCGACGATCAGCCCGCCGGCCTGCGCCGCCTCGTCCGCTGCGGCCAGCTCGCGGGCCAGATTGATCGCCACCGCGCCGCCGAGGGAATGGCCGTAGATCAGGCGCTTGGCCGGCTGCGGCTGCAGCCTGGCCAGATGCTCCCAGGCGATGCGCGCGTCCTGGTAGACGCTGCGCTCGGAGGGCAGCTGGCCGCGGCTCTGGCCGAAGCCGCGGTAGTCGACGGCCAGCACGGCAAAGCCCATGGCGTGCAGCTGTTCGATGCGAAACAGCTGGCCGGTGAGGTTCCAGCGCGAGCCGTGAAGGTACAGCAGGGTCGGCGCCTCGGCGCGCGCGGCCGGCCACCACCAGGCGTGCAGGCTTTCCTCGGCCGTCAGCTGCGGCGACTGCAGCTGCAGCTCCTCGATGCCGGCGGGCAGGCCGCTGAACCAGCGCGCGGTACCCGGCTCGATGCGAAATACCAGCTCGCGCTCGGTCTGCTCCAGCTTGGCGCAGCCGATTGGCAGCAGCACCAGCAGGCAGGCCAGGACGAACAGACTCAGGCGCCGGCGGCGCAGCAGGGCGATCCAGGATGGGGGCATGGCGGCTCCAGACGAAAGTCCTAGGCTAAACGGACACTGCAGCCATGGACTGCTCGTTCGTCGCCCGGTTGCGCGCTGGCGGCGCCGGCGTGGTTACCGGGTGTTACCGCCAGCTGATCTGCGGCGCGCTCTGCGGCGCCTGGCACAGGGTGGCGCTGCCCGGCTCCAGGTAGGGCGCGAGGATCGGCGCCATGCCCTTGAGCACCTGCACCGGCAGCGCCGAGGTGAAGGTGAATTTCTCCGCCTCGCGGCCGGGGACGAAGGCGGTGAGGGTGCCGTAGTGGCGCGGGCCGAGGAAGAACACGAAGGTAGCGGTGCGGTTCATCGCACGCGAGCTGAGCACCCGGCCGCCGGCGCCGACGCTCTCGATGCGGTTGTCGCCGGTACCGGTCTTGCCGCCGAGGGTCAGGCTGCGCCCGTCCTGCAGCAGGAAGCTGCCCTGCAGGCGCCGCGCGGTGCCGCCTTCGACCACCTGCGACAGCGCGCCGCGCAGCGCCGCGGCGACCTCCGAGGACATCACCCGCTTGGCAGTGCGGGTATCGCGCGCGACCCGCGTCTCGTAGGGCGTGGCGGCGGCGAAGTGCAATTCCTCGATGCGCAGCACCGGCTGGCGGATGCCGTCGTTCTGGATGATGCCCATCAGCTCGGCCAGCGCCGCCGGGCGGTCGCCGGAGCTGCCGATGGCGGTGGCCAGCGACGGCACCAGGTGGGCGAAGGGATAGCCGAGGTTCTGCCAGCGCCGGTGGATGTCGGAGAAGGCCTCCACCTCCAGCATGATGCGGATGCGGCTGTCGCGGGCGCTCTTGTGCCGGCTGCGGAACAGCCAGCCGTAGACCTCCTGGCGCTCGTCGACGCTGGCGGCGACGGCGTCGCCGAAGCCGGCCTGCGGGTTCTCGATGAGAAAGCCCAGCAGCCACAGCTCCAGCGGGTGCACCCGGGCGATATAGCCCTGGTCCGGCAGGCTGTAAGCGCCGGGGCCGTAGTCCAGGTAGAGGCGGGCGATGCGCTGGTCGGTCAGTTTCTCCTGCGGCACCTGGGCGCGCAGGAAGGCGGCGAAGCTGGCCTCGTCGGCCTGCGGCATCAGGTAGCGGTGCACCGCGGCCAGGCGTACCGAGGTCTGCCGCAGGCCGCTGAGGAAGGTTTCCAGGCGCTGCTGCTCCGCCTGGCCCTGGTACTTGCGCCAGAAGCGCAGGAGGAAGGTGCGCCCCTCGCGGTCGGCGAAGCCGCGCAGGTATTCCTCGCGGCGCGGGTCCTTGTCGTCCTTGAGCAGCTCGGCGCTGCTCTGGTAGGTGCTGTAGCGCACCAGGTCGCGCATCAGGCGGATGAACGGCAGGTTGATCGACTCGCGCAGCGACTCGCGCAGGGTCGGGTTGCGGCCGTTGTCCTCGCGGCGGAAGTTGCCGAAGGTGTGCAGGCCGCCGCCGGTGAAGAAGCGTTCGTGCGGGCTGGCGGAGTATTTGCGCTCCAGCGCCGCGTCGAGCATGGCCGGCAGGCTGGCGCCGGGGTTGCCGCGCAGGTAGTCGATCGCCCAGCGGCTGAGGTTGTCCTGTGGGGCTATGTCCAGCGCGCGCAGCTCCTCGGCGCTCTTGCCGGCATGGCGCTGGTGCAGCTCGGCGATCATCTCCAGGTAGGTGGCCAGCACCCGCAGCTTGGCGGTGGAGCCCAGCTCCAGCTTGCTGCCCTCGTTGATGTCGAACGGCTGGTCGGTGCTGTCGGTCTGCACCCGCACCCGGCTGCCGCTGGCGGTGCGCTCGAACAGGGTGAAGCTGTAGCGCACCTCGGCGGTCTTTTCCGGCGACAGCAGGCGTTCGCCGAACAGGCCGATCTGCCCGGCGAACTCCGGCTCGGCCAGGCGCTGCAGGTAGGCGCTGGCCTGCTGCTGCAGGTCGCGCTGCAAGGTGGTGCGGGCGGCCAGGTCGAGGCGATCGAGGTCGTACAGCGGCATATTGAGCAGGTTGGACAGGCGCGAACGGGCCACGCTGATGCCCTTGTCGCTCTCCACCGGGCGCAGGTTGGGCTCCAGCTGCCAGTCGCGGTAGCGCAGCTTCTGCGCCAGGGCGGCGTCGCGCAGGGCGCCGTCGATCAGCCCGCCGCCGGCCAGCAGGCGGATATGGCTGTCGGTCAGCGCCTCCATCTCCTTGCGGCCCTGGGCCAGGTAATAGGACGGGCGACGCTGGGCGATCATCAGCGACAACACCTGGCGTAGTGCCAGGCCGCGCTCGGCCAGGCTGGCCTCGGGCGTGCGGGCGGGGTCGAGCAGGGCGTTGCTACGCTCGAAGTCGGCGCCGTACCAGATGCGCAGGCCGTCGGCCAGGCCGTGCACCTCGCCGTGCCCCGGCGCGGCGGACAGCGGCACGCTGTTGAGGTAGTCGCGCACGATGTTCTGCCGCGCTTCCAGGGTCTGCGGGCCCTGCTGGTAGGCGCGCACGCTGGCGGACACCATCTGCCGCAGTTTCTCCCCGGCCGACAGGGTCAGGCCGTCGGGCGAATGGCGGTACTTCTCCAACTGGGTGGCCAGGGTGCTGCCGCCGGCGGACTGGTCCTGTACGTCGAGCAGCTTGCCCAGCTGCGACAGTGCCGCCATGGCGAAGCGCGGCCAGTCCACCGCCGGGTTGGCCAGCGGCTGGCGCGTGTCGAGCAGATGACGGTTCTCGATGAACAGCAGGCTGTTCACCACCAGCGGCGGGATGGCGGCGAAGTCGGCATAGCCCTGCTGCGGGTAACGGAACTCATAGAAGGGCGTGCCGCGGCAGTCGGCGATGCTCAGGCCGCTCTGGCTCTTCTCGACGAACGGCGGGAAGAAGCCGCGGCGGCTATAGGCCAGTAGCGCCGGGGAGAAGCGTGCCTGCTCGCTGATCAGAAAGTCGCGCTGCTGCAGGCGTTCGAGCATCAACGGCAGGTAGGCGTAGCCCTGGCGTTTGTCGAACGGCCCGTCGCTCGGATAGACGATGGCCGGGCTCGGCCCGGGTTCGATGCGATAACTCAGGCTGGCGGCGTAGCGGCTCAGTTCTCGGGCCTGGAAGTGCGCGCTGCGCAGCTCGAAGGCGAGCAGCGCGGCGCCGAGCAGCAACAGTAGCGCCACCAGCAGGGACAGCAGCAGGCGCCAGCGCCGCGACGGCGGACCCGGCGTCGGTTCGGTCGCCGCGATAGCGTCCGACGCAAGGTCGCGCTGCTGAGGATCGGATTGCCATAATGCGCCCATAATCCACCGGCCTGGCCTGTCAGCTCACGGAAATCCCCCGGGTGGGCACCGCCGCAAGGCGGCTCACCGCGTTTGCCTGATATCAGCTTAGACGCTGGCGCAGCGTCTAGAATCCACTCCACCGCAAAAATGCAGGAAATTGGCATGCAGCGCGATCATCGAGAACAGCTTCAGCAGAGCTGGCAGGCCAACGCCGATGCCTGGGCCGCCGCGGTGCGCGAGCAACGCATCGAGAGCCGGCGGCTGGTCACCGATGCGGCGATTCTCCAGGCGGTGCTGGCCCTGGCGCCCAAGTGGGTGCTGGATATCGGCTGCGGCGAGGGCTGGTTGTGCCGCGGCCTGGCCGAGCACGGCATCGAGTCGGTCGGCGTGGATGCCTCGGCGCCGCTGATCGAGGCGGCCCGCGCCGCCGCAGGTGGACGCAGCCAGTACCGGGTCTGCGGTTACGCCGAACTGGACAGCCAGGCCGAGGCGCTGGGCCGCTTCGAGGTGCTGGTGTGCAACTTCGCCCTGCTCGAGGAGCCGCTGCAGCCGCTCCTGCACAGCCTGCACGGGCTGCTGGCGCCGGGCGGCAGCCTGCTGATCCAGACCCTGCATCCCTGGCGCGCCAGCCACGGCGAGGCCTATCGCGACGGCTGGCGGGTGGAGGACTTCGCCGGTTTCGGCGAGGGCTTCCAGGCGCCCATGCCCTGGTTCTTCCGCACCCTGCAGTCGTGGCTGACGCTGATCGGCGAGACCGGCTGGCGCCTGGAGTGGTTGCAGGAGCCGCTGCACCCGGAAAGCGTGCAGCCGGTGTCGCTGCTGTTGTTGCTCAAGCCGCTCTAGCCATGCAGCTGCTGCTCAATCTCGACGTGCCCGACCTGGCGGCGGCCGAGGCCTTCTATACCCACGGCCTGGGCCTGCGGGTCGGGCGCCGGTTGTTCGCGGGCAGCGTGATCGAGTTGCTGGGTGCCGCAGTGCCGTTCTATCTGCTGCACAAGGCGGCGGGCAGCGCCCCCTGCGGGCGGCAAGGGATCGTCCGCGACTATGGTCGCCACTGGACGCCGCTGCATCTGGATGTCGTCGTCGACGACCTGGATGCGGCCTTGGCCCGCGCCCTGGCCGCCGGCGCCCGTCAGGAGGGCGCAATCAGCGAACAACAATGGGGGCGTCTGGCGACGCTCAGCGATCCCTTCGGCCATGGTCTGTGCCTGTTGCAGTGGCGTGGCGATGGCTATGAGCAGGTCAGAAGTCTTTCAGGAGAGAGCGATGCGAACGATTGAACTGTCCGGTATTGAGGTGCCGGTGATCGGCCAGGGCACCTGGCGCATGGGCGAGGACCGCCGCCAGCGGGCGCGCGAAGTGGCGGCCCTGCGCGAAGGCCTCGAGCTCGGCCTGCGGCTGATCGATACCGCGGAAATGTACGGCGAGGGCGGTGCCGAGGAAGTGGTCGGCGAGGCCATCGCCGGGCGCCGCGAGCAGGTCTTTCTGGTCAGCAAGGTCTATCCGCACAATGCCAGCCGCCAGGGCGTGCAACAGGCCTGCGAGCGCAGCCTGCGCCGCCTGGGTTGCGAGCGCATCGACCTGTACCTGCTGCACTGGCGCGGCCAGCACCCCCTGCAGGAGACGGTGGAAGGCTTCGAGCGCCTGCGCGAGCAGGGCAAGATCGGCGCTTGGGGCGTGTCCAACTTCGATCTGGACGACCTGGTCGAGCTGGACGAGGCGGCCTGCGCCGCCAACCAGGTGCTGTACAACCTCGAGGCGCGCGGCATCGAGTACGACCTGCTGCCCTGGCAGCGCCGCGCCGGCATGCCGCTGATGGCCTACTGTCCGCTGAGCCAGGCCGGCGCCCTGTTGCGCGAGCCGGCGCTGGGCGAAGTGGCCGCGCGGCACGCCGCCACGCCGGCCCAGGTGGCGCTGGCCTGGACCCTGCGCCAGGGCGGGGTGATCGCCATTCCCAAGGCCGTGGAGGTCGCGCATCTGCGTGACAATGCCGCCGCGGCTGCGTTGGTGCTGAGCGAGGATGACCTAGCCCTGCTCGACGCGGCCTTTGTCCCGCCGCAAGGCAAGCAGGGCCTGCAGATGGTCTAGGCGCAAGGCGCGCGCTAAGGCTTGACGTACCAGTAGTCGTACCAGAAGCCCATGACCTTGGCCGGGTATTTCAGCTGGCCGAGGCTGCCGTTGTAGCGGGCCAGGGCGCGGCTGAGGTTGCCGTTTTCGCGCTTGAGGTAATAGGCCAGGATGGTGCAGCCGTAACGCAGGTTGGTGGCGTTGTCGGTGAGGTTGTCCTGCGGCCGGCCCAGTTCGGCCTTCCAGAAGGGCATCACCTGCATCAGACCCTGGGCGCCCACCGCAGAAATGGCGAAACGGTCGAAGTGGCTTTCGGCGTGGATCAGGGCGATCACCAGGTCCGGGCGCAGCCCGGCCTTGCTGGCCTCGGCGTGCACCAGGCGCAACAGCGTCAGGCGCTGCTGGTCGTCGGGGATATAGCGGGTCAGGCGGGTGGACATGTCCAGCAGCCAGACCTCGGCATCGAAGCGGTCGGCGAAACTGTCGGCCTGGCTCACCGTGCGTTGCAGCAGTTCGCGCAGTTCCGGCTCGGGCGCCTGGCGCAGGTTGGCCTCGGCGGCACCGGCGGCCAGCAGCAGCGCCGCCAGCAGCAGTCGAGGCAGGGGCACGGGCGCCTCAGTTCACCACAGGGTCGGCGGCCAGGCGGCCGGCGTCTTCCAGCAGGGCCTTGAGGAAGGCGTCCTGCAGTTCCGGGTCGTTGCGGGTCAGCTCGATCAGGCTCTGCTCCAGCTCGCTGGCTTCTTCTTCCAGGCCCAGGTCGGACAGGCGCTTGACCCGGTGCACCCACTGCGCCACGTCGTCGTCCTCGAGGTCGTCGAAGATCAGGTCGTGGGCCTCGCGCAGCTTGCCGCGCAGGCTGTGGCTGACCAGCAGGCTGGCCTCGGCGCGGGTCTCGTCGCGGTCGTCCTCGACGCTGAGCAGGAGCATGCCGAGGCGGCCGATGTCCTGTTCGGTGAAGGGGCTGTCCAGCAGGTTCAGGCGCAGCACGCCGCTGCGGTCGGTGAGCAGCTCGAAGCTCTGCTCGCCGGCCTTGACCAGCACCGGACGCTCGGCCCAGGGCAGGCTGGAGTATTCCATGCGGCGATCCTGCTGAACCTCTTCGATGCTCGCCAGGTTCTGCTCGGCGCGGCCGTTGGACTCGACGTTCATGAAGGGGTTGAGCCCGGCCATGCCGTAGCTGATCCAGTCGCGTGTCGCGCTGTCCGGCAGGCTGCCGAGCAGCACCACGTTGAGCACGTTGGCGCCGATGCCGGCGACCACCGCCACCGCGCCCAACGGCACCTCGTACAGCTCGCGCCAGGGCTGATAGGGGGTGTAGCGGTCGTAGCGGCGGGTGACTTCGAAGGCGGTGACCTCGAAGTTCTTCTGATCATGCACGCGCACCCGGCGCTGCGGCAGCTCCAGTACCTTGGGCTCGCCCACGTCGATCTGCAGCTGGTGGTCCAGCAATTTGCGTTCGACGCGCTCCTCATGCTCGCTGCGTTGCGGCAGATGGTTGGCGCAGCCGCTGAGGAAGAGGGCGCCGCACAGGGCGGCGCCGATGAGGCGAAGGTTGTTGCTCGTGTGCATGATGTCTCGGTGCGGCGTGATCAGCGGCTGATACGGGCTTGCAGGAAGGGCAGGATCTCGGCCAGCGGCACGGCCTGGGCTTCGGTCTCGGCGCGGCTCTTGTATTCCAGGTTGCCGTCGGCCAGACCGCGGTCGCTGACCACCACGCGGTGCGGAATGCCGATCAGCTCCATGTCGGCGAACTTGATGCCGGGGCTGGTCTTCTTGTCGCGGTCGTCCAGCAGCACCTCGAAACCGGCGGCGGTCAGCTCGGCGTAGAGTTTGTCGGTGGCCTCGCGGACCTGCTCGGTTTCGTAGCGCAGCGGCACCAGGGCGATGTGGAAGGGCGCCAGGGCGTCGTTCCAGAGGATGCCGCGCTCATCAAAGTTCTGCTCGATGGCCGCGGCCACCACGCGCGACACACCGATGCCGTAGCAGCCCATGGTCAGGGTCACCGGCTTGCCGTTTTCGCCCAGTACCTGGCAGTTCATCGCCTCGCTGTACTTGCTGCCGAGCTGGAAGATATGCCCGACTTCGATGCCGCGCTTGATCTCCAGGGTGCCCTGGCCGTCCGGGCTGGGGTCGCCGGCGACGACGTTGCGCAGGTCGGCTACCGCAGGCAGCGGCAGGTCGCGCTCCCAGTTGACGCCGAAGTAGTGCTTGTCCTCGATGTTGGCGCCGGAGGCGAAATCGCTCATCAGCGCCACGCTGCGGTCGACGATGCAGGGGATCGGCAGGTTGACCGGGCCCAGCGAGCCGGGGCCGGCACCGATGGCGGCGCGAATCTCGGCTTCGCTGGCCATCTGCAGCGGGCTGGCGACCTGCTCCAGGTTGGCGGCCTTGATCTCGTTGAGCTCGTGGTCGCCACGGACGATCAGGGCGATCAGTTTGCCTTCCTCGGCAGCGTGCACTACCAGGGTCTTGATGGTCTTCTCGATGGCCAGGCCGAAGCCCTGCACCAGGGCGTCGATGGTCTTGGTGTCGGGGGTGTCGACCAGGCGCATCTCTTCGGTGGCGGCGCCGCGCGCTTGCTCGCGCGGGATGGCCTCGGCCTTCTCGATATTGGCGGCGTAGTCGGAGACGTTGCTGAAGGCGATATCGTCTTCGCCGGACTCGGCCAGCACGTGGAACTCATGCGAGCCGGTGCCGCCGATGGAGCCGGTATCGGCCTGCACCGGGCGGAAATTCAGGCCCAGGCGGCTGAACACGTTGCAGTAGGCCTGGTGCATGCGCTCGTAGGTTTCCTGCAGCGAGGCCTGGTCGGCATGGAAGGAGTAGGCGTCCTTCATGATGAACTCGCGGCCACGCATCAGGCCGAAGCGCGGGCGGATCTCGTCGCGGAACTTGGTCTGGATCTGGTACAGGTTGATCGGCAGCTGCTTGTAGCTGTTCAGCTCGTTGCGCGCCAGATCGGTGATCACTTCCTCATGGGTCGGGCCGACGCAGAAGTCGCGCTCGTGGCGATCCTTCAGGCGCAGCAGCTCGGGGCCGTACTGCACCCAGCGGCCGGACTCCTGCCACAGCTCGGCCGGCTGGATGGCCGGCATCAGCACTTCCAGGGCGCCGGCGGCGTTCATTTCCTCGCGCACCACCTTCTCCACCTTGCGCAGCACGCGCAGGCCCATCGGCAGCCAGGTGTACAGGCCGGAGGCCAGCTTGCGGATCATGCCGGCACGCAGCATCAGCTGGTGGCTGATCACCACGGCATCGGAAGGGGTTTCTTTCAGGGTCGAGAGCAGGAACTGACTGGTACGCATGTTTGGCCGTTCTGTCGGTTGCTAGGGCTTGGAATAGGGCGGCATTGTACGGTGCCTGTACAGTGGCGTATAGGACGGGGCGCCGGCAGACCGGCCGCGTGCCTGCGCAACGACGGCGATAAGCGGGAGGTCGAGGTGGCGGGATTGACTGCGGGGGAGGTTCAGGCGCTGATTCGCGCGGGGCTGCCGATGGCCGAGGATATCGATCTGCACATCGACCGGCTGGACGGCGAGAGCGTGCTGGCGCGGGTGCCCTTTCAGGCCAAACTGGTGCGTCCGGGCGGCACCCTGTCCGGGCCGACCATTATGGCCCTGGGCGATGCGGCCATGTACGCCATGGTGCTGGGCCGCCTCGGGCGGGTGGAAATGGCGGTGACTTCTAACCTCAATATCAACTTCCTGGTCAAGCCCAGGCCGGTGGACCTGCTCGCCGAGGCGCGCATCCTGCGCCTGAGCCGCCGCCAGGCGGTGTGCGAGGTCTCGCTCTATTCGGCGGGCAATGAGGACGAGTTGGTGGCGCATGTAACGGGGACTTACGCGTTGCCGCTTTGAACGCTTCGGTTAATTGAAGTGCAAAGAAAAAGCCCGGCGAATGCCGGGCTTTTTTAACTAGCTATCGAATAACGCAGGAGTTACAGCACTTCCAGCGGGTATTCGACGATCAGGCGGAAGTCGTTCAGGTCGGAGCCGTATTCAGCGTTCTGCACGCTGTTGGCGCGCCAGATGGAGCTGCGGATGCGGAACGACAGGTCCTTGGCTGCGCCTTCCTGAACGACGTACTTGGTTTCGAAGTTGAACTCGTGTTCTTTACCTTCTTCATCGAAACCTTCGACGTCGATATTATCGCCGTAGATGTAGCGAGTCATGAAGCTCAGGCCCGGTACGCCGTACTCGGCCATGTTCAGGTCGTAGCGAGCCTGCCAGGAACGCTCGTCCTTGCGGTCGAAGTCGGAGTATTGAACCGAGTTGGCCAGCCAGATGGTGCCGCCGCCGTCCACGCCATAGGCGTAGGCGCTGTCGCCGGAGGAGCGCTGGTGAGCGACGGTAAAGGTATGGGCGCCCAGCGAGTAAGCCGCTGCCAAGCTCCAGATCTTGTTGTCGACTTCGCCCGACAGTGCCTGGCCGTCATCCCTGGTGCGGTAGCCGTTGAAGTCGAAGTTCAGGGCCTGATCTTCTGCCAGCGGCAGGTTGTAATTCAGGTTGATGTACTGCTTCTTGAAGTGATCTTCGACGTCGGAAGCGTGAATGGCGCCGCTGAAGTTGTCGGTGAAGCTGTAGCTGGCGCCAACGATATTGGCTTCGGTCAGGGCGAAAGTGTCGCGATCGGTGCTGACCTGGCTGCTCATGGCGGTGAAGCGACCGGCGGTCAGTTCCAGGCCTTCGATTTCGTTGCTGGTGATCAGCGTGCCGGTGGTGGTTTCCGGCAGGATACGGCTGTCGTCGGTGCTGAACACAGGGCTGGCAGTGAACATGTTGCCGTGCTTCAGGACGGTGTCGGAAATACGGAACTTGACGGCGCCGCCGACTTCGGTCTGGGTATCGTCACCACGGCCGTCGCCAGTGGTGTCGAACAAGCCATTGCTGTGGCGGCCGCGGCCGCTGTCGAGCTTGATGCTGCTCAGGGAGTGAGCGTCGAAACCGACGCCTACGGTACCTTGGGTGAAGCCGGATTCGTACAGCAGGCGAATGCCCAGGCCGGTTTCTTCGCGATAACCATTCTTGGCGCCGGTGACGCTGTTGAAGTTTGCGCCGCCATTCTTGAAATCGCGGTTCATGTACAGAACGCGATTGAAGATGTTGAAGCTGGTATCTTCAATGAAGCCGTTGGATTCGGACTGGCTGGACGCCACTGCCATTTGGGAAGTGCCCGCGGCTACTGCCAGGGCGATTACGCTCCACTTCATCACTTGCATCGTGATTGCTCCTTTGGTTTAGAAGAGTTGCGCTGCCCATCTAATTATTGTATGGGCGGCTCTTTCTTTTTGTGTCGGCGCTAACTTATAGCACGCAGCCAATGTTGGCGATAGTTGCAATCTATTCGTTGCGATTTCTTCACAGCAGTGTCGCAAAGGCTTATGAAGGATGTCGCAAATCTGTAGTTCTGCACTTGCGTCCCGTGGCGCCGACTGGTTCCGCGGTTTGAGTTGCCGGATACCGCTGTTATTGACCCGCTGCGCGGCGTGCCGAGCATTGCCCAAACCGATAGCAAAAGTCGTGCTCAAAACCCCAGTTCGGCGTTAAAAGCTCGCTTTTGCCGGCGGCCAGGGGCGCTTGGGCCCAGGCCGAGCCGGCTCCGCCGCGGGTTCGCCGTGGCCGCGTCGACGCATTGCTGCGGAGGCGGGGGAGGCGCCTTGAGGCCCTTGGCGGCCGCATCGGAAGCCGCGTGCGGTAACGTGCGACGGCGGTTATTACGGTAGGAAACAAAATGGTGCACGCCTGCGGTGCGCGTCGCGCCTAACTGCCTTGCGCTGGTGCGTGGCGGCGGGGTGAATTGTCGCCGCCGGCCACGTATGCTGCGCGCCCAGTGCGCCGAGCTGGTCCGGCGCTAAGCTTGGTTGATGGCTTGATGCGAGGAGAGTCGCCATGTTCGTCCTGGATTCGCGTTTGCAGCAGGACTGCCTGCTGATCGGGGACTTCCCCCTGTGTCGTCTGTTGCTGATGAACGATGCCCACTACCCCTGGTTCATCCTGGTGCCGCGGCGCGAGGAGGTCAGCGAGTTGTTCCAGCTGGATGCCGCCGACCAGACCCGGCTCTGGCAGGAAACCACCCTGCTGGCCGAGAAGCTCAAGGACACCTTCGCCGCGGACAAGATGAACGTGGCGACCCTGGGCAACCTGGTCAGCCAGCTGCACATGCATGTGATCGTAAGGCGCCGCGAGGATGTCGCCTGGCCGGCGCCGGTCTGGGGGCGGCAGCCGGCGCAGCCCTACGCCGAGGACCAGGTGCGGCAACTCAAGGACAAGCTGCGCCTGGTGCTGACCGAGGATTTCCAGTTCGACGGAGAGGCGGCATGAGCCTCGAAGCGCGGGTCATGGAACTGGAAAGCCGCCTGGCCTTCCAGGACGACACCATTCAGGCGCTGAGCGACGAGCTGGTCGAGCAGCACAAGCGCATCGAGCGCCTGCAACTGCAATTGACGGCCCTGGCGCGGCGTCAGGAGGAGTTGCACGGGCAGGCGGGCGTCGCCGAGGACGAGGCGCCTCCGCCGCACTATTAAAGAAACTCTGAATAGCCGTCATTCCCGCGCAGGCGGGAATCCAGAACCTGCGTAGTCCCTGGGCTCCCGCCTTCGCGGGAGTGACGATAGATGGCTTTTTCAGAATTTCCTTAAGGCCACAAAAAAGCCCGCGATGATCGCGGGCTTTTTTGTGGCTGCGAGGTTCAGCGCCGTGCGGGCGCGGCGGCGATCACGTCTTCGGCCTGCAGGCCCTTGTCGCGCTGCATCACCGAGAATTCCACGCGCTGACCTTCGACCAGGACGCGGTGGCCCTCGCCGCGGATGGCGCGAAAGTGCACGAAGATGTCTTCGCCCGAGTCGCGGGAGATAAAGCCGAATCCCTTGGAGGTGTTGAACCACTTGACCGTGCCGGTTTCGCGGTCGTCCTGCTCGCTGGTCGCGGCGTGCTGACCAGGTTGCGCGCGCGGGCTGCGTTGACTGCTCTGGCGCGGCTGCTGGCGCAACTGGCTGGTCAGGTGCAGCAGGGTGGCGACGGCGGCGATCAGCAGGCTCAGCCAGATGGCGGGCTGGCCGCCGATATTCGGCAGCGGCGCGAGCAGGATCAGGCCCTGAACCACGGCGGCGAGGATCAGCAGGGCCGATGCCAGACCCTGCAGCTGCTGGCGGGCTGCGCCGAGGTTGAGCGCTTGCTGCGGCGCGAGCAGCAGGTTGAGCAGGCCGATCAGGGCCAGGTAGGGCGCGTCGGGGGTGGCGAGGAACGTGCCGGAAAAACTGGGAACGGCAGACAGCAGCAGGGCGGCAAACCCTGTCACAAGATGGGCAATCTTCAACATCTTCGATGAACTCACTGATTGAATGACGACTTAGGGTGCTGCGGATGCGGCGAGTTCGCCGGGCCAGCTGGACGACCATGGCGCACGCCGGTGTATTGCGTCGCGCGCGCCGCAGGACAAGAAGCGGCGCGCGGGGCGTATTTAACAGCAAAGGCAGGGGCTTCTCAAATCAAGCGCTTAGCATGCTTTCGCCGGCGGCGGGGTGAACCTGGTTGCGGCCATTGCGCTTGGCCTGATAGAGCGCGTCGTCGGCGCGGGTGAGCAGGGCTTCGAGGCTGTCGCCGGCTTCGGCCAGGGCGCAACCGAAGGAGGCGGTGATGCTGTCGAGTACCTGGTCGGTGCGGCGCACCTTGACCCGCAGGGCCTGGATCTTGTGGCGCAGCTGCTCGGCGAAGTTGCGCACGCCGGCGAGGTCGGTGCAGCCGCGCAGCACCACGCAGAACTCCTCGCCACCGTAGCGGGCGGCGAAGGCGCTCGGCGGCAACAGCTCGCGCATCAGCTGGCCAACGTGTTGCAGCACGCGGTCGCCCAGGGGGTGGCCGTACTGGTCGTTGAACTGCTTGAAGTGGTCGATATCGAGAATCACCAGGGCCAGGCCCTCGTGCGATTCGCTCAGCGCCTGCTCCAGCAGGCGGGTGAAGGCATGGCGGTTGAATACGCGGGTCAGGCTGTCGAGAGTGGCGGCCAGGTGGGCGCGCTCCAGCTGGCCGCGCAGGTGCTTGATCTCCTCCTGGGCGGCGCGCAGGCGATAGAGGAATTTTTCCTGCTGATCCTGCATCAGCTGGGTGCTTTCCTGCAGCTCGCTGAGCACGCTGGGCAGGTCGTCGATGATCGGCTCCTGCAGGGCGCTGAGGCCGTGGTTGAGGCTGTGCTGGTAGTTCTGGCTGCCGATCACGCTGCGCGAGACGTCGCCTTCGATGTCGTCGACCAGCTCGATCACCTGTTGCTGGCCGGCGCGGGCCTCGTCCAGCTCGGCGCGGATGATGTAGTCGCGAAACAGCTTGACCGCGGTATCCGGCGGGAACACGTCGAAGTCTTCCACGGCCTTGTCCAGGCGGCGGTTGAGCTCCGGCTCGCTACCCTTGCTGTAGGTGTACCAGAGGGCGTAGTGCACCGGGTTGGGGGCGATGGCGTGGCGCATCATCAACGGCACGGCCTGTTTCAGCAGGGCCGCCGCTTCGCGGGTTTCTTCCGGGTAGAGCTCGAGAATGCTGGGGGATCTGGGCGGCTGACTCATATGCGTCACGAAACTCGGTGGCGAATGGCCAGAGCATAGAACAGGCGGGGGTCGACTGCCTAATGAAAAGGCCCGGATTGCCGGGCCTCGGGGCGGGTCAGGCGGCGAGCAGGCTGCGCAGCATCCAGGCGGTCTTCTCGTGCACCTGCATGCGCTGGGTCAGCAGGTCGGCGGTGGGTTCGTCGCTGACCTTGTCCAGCAGCGGGAAGATGCCGCGAGCGGTGCGCACCACGGCCTCCTGGCCCTGCACCAGTTGCTTGATCATGTCCTCGGCGCTGGGCACGCCTTCCTCTTCCTTGATCGACGACAGGCGGGCGTAGGCGGCGTAGGTGCCCGGCGCCGGGAAACCCAGGGCGCGGATGCGCTCGGCGATGGCGTCGACCGCCAGGGCCAGCTCGTTGTACTGGCCCTCGAACATCAGGTGCAGGGTGTTGAACATCGGGCCGGTGACGTTCCAGTGGAAGTTGTGGGTCTTCAGGTACAGGGTGTAGGTGTCGGCCAGCAGGCGCGACAGGCCTTCGGCGATGGCGGCGCGATCCTGTTCGGCGATTCCGATATTGATTTCCATAGGGTTTTCTCCTCTCAGGTGAGCCCGGGGTGTCGATCCCTTAGAGCCTGTTTTTAACGCAGTAGGGCCGACGCGCAGCAGATCGTGGATAGGCTCTCAGTGTTGGGCGGAGCCTAACACGGGACCATTCGGGGCAATCTTGGCTTGTGTCAATGAAAGCCATGTTTAGAAGCTATCGATAGCTTGCGGTTCACTTTTTATGCAGAAGCTTGGCCAGCAGCCTGGGGTAGGCCGCCGGTAGCAGGCGTTGGACGCGGTCGAGAAAGCGCGCGTCGCTGCCGATCAGGATGCGTGGCCGGCCGGCCTTGATCCCGGCGACTATCGCCTCGGCCGCCTGCGCGGCGCTGGTGCGTGCCAGCTTGTCGAAGTTGTGGGCGGCGCGCGCGGCGTCCTGCGAGCCGTCGATGCCGCGGTAGAAGCGCGCGGAGCGGGCGATATTGGTCTTGATCCCGCCGGGATGCACGCAACTGACCGCCACGCCGCGGCAGGCGACTTCCTGGCGCAGGGCCTCGGTGAAGCCGCGCACGGCGAACTTGCTGGCGTTGTAGGCGCCCTGGGTCGGCAGGCTGACGATGCCGAAGATGCTCGACAGGTTGACGATATGCCCGCTGCCTTGCTTGAGCAGGTGCGGCAGGAAGGCCTTGCTGCCGTGTACCACGCCCCAGAAGTTGATGTTCATCAGCCACTCGAAGTCGTCGTAGCCGAGCGCCTCGATGGTCTGCGACACGGCGACGCCGGCGTTGTTGACGATCAGGTCGGCGCTGCCATGTTCGGCCAGCACGCGGTCGGCGAAGGCGTAGACCGCCGCGCGCTCGGCGACGTCCAGGGCGTGGCAGCTGACGCGCGCGCCGCTGCTGCGCAGGGACTCGGCGTTGCGTTCGAGCTGCGCCAGGTCGATGTCGGCCAGGGCCAGTTGGCAGCCTTCGGCGGCCAGGCGGGTGGCCAGGGCCTGGCCGATGCCGGAGGCGGCGCCGGTGATCACGGCGACCTTGCCGGAGAGAGAGTGCATGGTGGCTCCTTGCGCGCGGTGGTTGTCCATGGAGGCCGGAGCTTAGCCACTCGCGGCGGGGCGGCACAACAGTTTCAGCCGTGGGCCAGGTTGGGGTCCTGCTGCAGGGTGCGGTTGAACACCTCGACCCAGTGCGCGCTGAACTGCTGGCCGGCGAGGTTGTTGATCTCCAGGATGGCGCGCAGCAGCGGGCGCTTGCTCAGGGTCTGGTGGGCGCGCTCGTGGGTGCGCGCGTCGAAGGCGTCGGCGATGTGCAGGATCAGCGCGCCGGGGCTGATCTCCGCCTCGCGCAGGCCCTTGGGATAACCGCTGCCGTCGGCGTGCTCCTGGTGCTGCAGGACGATCTCCATGGCCGGCGCCCAGTCCGACATGCGCCTGAGCAGGTCGCCGGCCAGGCGCGGATGGCCCTGCATCAGGCGGCGTTCCTCGCGGCTCAGGTCGGCCTGCTTGTGCAGCAGCTGCAGCGGCAGGAAGGCCATGCCCAGGTCGTGCAGGCAGACCGCCGCCGCCAGCTGTTCCGGGCGTTCGGCCAGGCCGCCCTGGGCGTTAATGCTCAGGCTCAGGTCGAGCAGGCGCAGGTTGCGCCCTTGCCAGTAGCGCGAGCGCTGCTCGGCGGCCTGGGTCAGGGCGGCGAAGAACTGCAGGTCCGGGTGCGCGGCGATGCCGTGGTGGGCCAGCAGGGCATCGGTCGGGCTCTGCAGCGGCGCGAGCGGGGCTTGCAGCTGGGTGCTGGGGTCCAGTCGCTGCAGCAGCTGGCGGCGGATTTCCCCCTGCTGGCTCGCCGGCGCCATGGCCAACGCCTGCAGGGCCTGGCACAGCTGGTCGAGCTGGGCGGCGCCGAGGCGTGCGTTGGGGCCGCCGAGGGCCTGGTCGATCAGGGCGCGCAGGTGGTCGAGGGTCAGCAGCAGGATGTCGCCGAGCAGGCTGTCGAACGCCAGGCGTTCCTCGCGCAGCGCGCCGAGCACGTCCTCCATGGCCTGCGGCAGCGGCATCAGTGCATCGAGGCCGACGTAGCCGAGGTTGCCCTTGAGCGTGTGCACCAGGCGAAACAGCTCGCGCAGCCGCTCGCCGCTGCTGGGTGCGCGCTCCAGTTCGATCAGCAGTTGTTCGCAGCGCGGGAACTGCTCGGCGGCGTCCAGGCGAAAGTCGTCCAGCAGGTCGCTGGAGAGGTCGGCGGGGCGGGGCAGGGGCATGGCGGTTCTCCGCGGCGAAGGCGCCCTTCATTATAGAAGCCATCCGCCGGGCGGCTGCGCCCCGGCGATTTACCCTATATAATCCCGCTCTTTTCAAGACGCGGCGGGCGGCTGGACGCTTGCCGCGGCGTGGCCTCTGCCCAGTGCGCAGGGCGCCGCCTGACCAATCCAAGACCTAGAGAAGCGAACCACGATCATGATGCGCAGCCACTATTGCGGCCAACTGAACGAGAGCCTGGATGGCCAGGAAATCACCCTTTGCGGCTGGGTGCACCGTCGCCGCGACCACGGCGGGGTGATCTTCCTCGACATCCGCGATCGTGAAGGCCTGGCCCAGGTGGTGTTCGACCCGGATCGCGCCGAGACCTTCGCCAAGGCCGACCGCGTGCGCAGCGAATACGTGGTCAAGATCACCGGCAAGGTGCGCCTGCGCCCGGCCGGTGCGGTCAACCCGAACATGGCCAGCGGCGCCATCGAAGTGCTGGGCTACGAGCTGGACGTATTGAACGAGGCCGAGACCCCGCCGTTCCCGCTTAACGAATACACCGACGTCGGCGAAGAAACCCGCCTGCGCTACCGCTTCATCGACCTGCGTCGCCCGGAGATGGCCGAGAAGCTCAAGCTGCGTTCGCGCATCACCAGCAGCATCCGCCGCTACCTGGACGACAACGGTTTTCTCGACGTCGAGACGCCGATCCTGACCCGCGCCACCCCGGAAGGCGCGCGCGACTACCTGGTGCCGAGCCGTACCCACGCCGGCAGCTTCTTCGCCCTGCCGCAGTCGCCGCAGCTGTTCAAGCAGCTGCTGATGGTGGCCGGCTTCGACCGCTACTACCAGATCGCCAAGTGCTTCCGCGACGAGGACCTGCGCGCCGACCGTCAGCCGGAATTCACTCAGATCGACATCGAGACCAGCTTCCTCGATGAAAGCGACATCATGGCCATCACCGAGACCATGGTGCGCAACCTGTTCAAGGAAGTGCTGGACGTCGAGTTCGGCGAACTGCCGCACATGCCGCTGGCCGAAGCCATGCGCCGCTTCGGTTCGGACAAGCCGGATCTGCGCATCCCGCTGGAGCTGGTGGACGTCGAGGATCAGCTCAAGGACGTCGAATTCAAGGTCTTCGCGGGACCTGCCAACGACCCGAAATGCCGCGTCACGGCGCTGCGCGTACCGGGCGGGGCGAGCATGCCGCGCAAGCAGATCGACGACTACACCAAGTTCGTCGGCATTTACGGCGCCAAGGGCCTGGCCTATATCAAGGTCAACGAGCGCGCCGCCGGCGTTGACGGTTTGCAGTCGCCGATCGTCAAGAACATCCCGCTGGACAACATCAACGTCATCCTCGACCGCGTTGGCGCCGTCGATGGCGATATCGTGTTCTTCGGTGCCGACAAGGCCAAGATCGTCAGCGAAGCCCTGGGTGCGCTGCGCATCAAGCTGGGTCATGACCTCAATCTGCTGACCTGCGAGTGGGCGCCGCTGTGGGTGGTCGACTTCCCGATGTTCGAGGAAAACGACGACGGCAGCCTGACCGCCATGCACCACCCCTTCACTTCGCCGAGCTGCAGCCCCGAGGAGCTGGAGGCCAACCCGGCCGCCGCGCTGTCGCGCGCCTACGACATGGTGCTCAACGGCACCGAGCTGGGTGGCGGTTCGATCCGTATCCACGATAAGGCCATGCAGCAGACCGTGTTCCGCGTGCTCGGCATCAGCGAAGAGGAGCAGCAGGAGAAGTTCGGCTTCCTCCTCGATGCGCTCAAATACGGCGCGCCGCCCCACGGCGGCCTGGCCTTCGGCCTGGATCGCCTGGTGATGCTGATGACCGGCGCCAGCTCGATTCGCGAAGTGATCGCCTTCCCCAAGACCCAGAGCGCCGCCTGCGTCATGACCCAGGCGCCAGGCATCGTCGACAACAAGTCGCTGCGCGAGCTGCATATCCGCCTGCGCGAGCAAGCCAAGGCCGAGTAAGCCTGTACAAGAAGCCTGGATTGCCAGGCTTCTTCGTTTTGGGGTGGAGAGACTCGAACCCTCGCACCCTGGCAACTGTTAAATGAAAGAAACGGAGTGAGTTATGGCTGGTCATTCCAAATGGGCCAATATCAAGCACCGCAAGGGTCGTCAGGACGCCAAGCGCGGCAAGATCTTCACCAAGCTGATCCGTGAGCTGACGGTGGCGGCCAAGCACGGCGGCCCGATCCCGGCGGATAACCCGCGCCTGCGCCTGGCGGTGGACAAGGCGTTGACCGCCAACATGTCGCGCGACGTCATCGACCGCGCCATCGCCCGCGGCGCCGGCAACAACGAAGCCGACAACGTCGTCGAGTTCAGCTACGAGGGCTACGCGCCGAGCGGCGTGGCGATCATCGTCGAGGTGATGACCGACAACCGTAACCGCACCGCCGCCGAAGTGCGCCATGCCTTCAGCAAGTGCGGCGGCAACCTCGGCACCGACGGTTCGGTGGCCTATATGTTCGAGCGCAAGGGCCAGCTCAGCTTCGCTCCCGGCGTGGATGAGGACACCCTGATGGAAGCGGCGCTGGAAGCCGGCGCCGACGATGTGGACATGGGCGAGGACGGCTCGGCGCTGGTGTCGACCAGCTTCAGCGACTTCCATGCGGTCAACGAGGCGCTGGCGGCCGCCGGCTTCAAGGCCGACGAGGCGGAAATCGCCATGATCCCCTCGATCAGCGCGCCGATCGGCGATCTGGAAACCGCGCAGAAGGTGATCAAGCTGATCGACATGCTGGAAGACCTCGACGACGTGCAGAACGTCTACCACAACGCGGAAATCCCCGACGAGATCATGGATCAACTGGGCTGAGCCATAGGGCAAGCCGAGAGCCGGAAGTCGCCGCGAGCGCTTCCGGCTTTTTCATATCCAGACGCCGGGCATCCGCTACTGGATGACGGCGGCCTGTCGGCGCCCCTATACTCGCGCCCTGGATAAATAGACAGTGTGACGCCTGGTGCGTCATCGATGGATAACAGGCATGACGCTGATTCTGGGGATAGATCCCGGCTCGCGCATCACCGGCTACGGCGTGGTGCGCGATACCGGCCGCGGCTGCGAGTACGTCGCCAGCGGCTGCATTCGCACCGGCGACGGGCCCCTGGCCGAGCGCCTGCAGGTGGTCTTTCGCGGCGTCGGCGAGGTGATCCGCAGCTACGGGCCGGTGACCATGGGCATCGAACAGGTGTTCATGGCGCGCAATGCCGATTCGGCGCTCAAGCTCGGCCAGGCGCGCGGCGCCGCCATAGTCGCGGCGGTCGAAGCCGGGCTGGAGGTGGCCGAGTACACCGCCACCCAGGTCAAGCAGGCGGTGGTCGGCACCGGCGCGGCGGACAAGCAGCAGGTGCAGATGATGGTCATGCACCTGCTCAAGCTGACGCAGAAGCCGCAGATCGACGCCTCCGACGCCCTCGGCATCGCCCTGTGCCATGCCCACCATCGGCAGAGCCTGATTCCCCACGGCCTGGCCGGCGCCAAGCGGCGTGGCGGGCGCCTTCGTTTGTAATCTGATTAAAGGACAGCAGCGGTGATCGGACGTTTGCGCGGCACCCTGGCGGAAAAGCAGCCGCCGCATTTGCTTCTGGATGTAAATGGCGTCGGTTATGAGCTGGAAGTGCCGATGACCACCCTATATCGTCTGCCCTCGGTGGGCGAGCCGCTGTGCCTGCACACCCACCAGGTGGTGCGCGAGGATGCCCAGCTGCTCTACGGCTTCTTCGAGAAGCGCGAGCGCGAGCTGTTCCGCGAGCTGATCCGGCTCAACGGCGTCGGCCCCAAGCTGGCCCTGGCGCTGATGTCCGGGCTGGAGGTGGACGAGCTGGTACGCTGCGTGCAGGCCCAGGACGCCGCGGCGCTGACCAAGGTGCCGGGCGTCGGCAAGAAGACCGCCGAGCGCCTGCTGGTGGAACTCAAGGATAGGTTCAAGGCCTGGGAAAGCCTGCCGGCCATCGCCACCCTGGTGGTTGAACCTCGCGCCGGGGTGGCAGTCTCAAGCGCGGAGAACGACGCGGTGAGCGCCCTGATTTCCCTGGGTTACAAGCCGCAGGAGGCCAGCCGGGCCGTGGCGGCTGTCAAGGAGGATGGTTTGAGCAGCGAAGATTTGATCCGCCGCGCCTTGCGCGGCATGGCGTAGGGTGGATGACGCTTTTCTCATCCACCGGCTTTCGGGTGGAAAACGCTGCGCGGTTTTCCACCCTAGATTGCAGTTCAACGGACTCTTAGTGGAAAACCCTCGATGATCGAAGCCGATCGCCTGATCACCGCCAGCCCGCGCGAGCGCGAAGAGCAGCAGGATCGCGCCATCCGCCCGCTGAAGCTGGCCGAGTACATCGGCCAGCCCGGCGTGCGCGAGCAGATGGCGCTGTTTATCCAGGCTGCCAAGGGCAGGGCGGAAGCCCTCGACCACACCCTGATCTTCGGCCCGCCGGGTCTGGGCAAGACCACTCTGGCCAATATCATCGCCCAGGAAATGGGCGTGTCGATCAAGAGCACCTCCGGCCCGGTGCTGGAGCGGCCGGGCGATCTGGCGGCGCTGTTGACCAACCTGGAAGCCGGCGACGTACTGTTCATCGACGAGATCCATCGCCTCTCGCCCATAGTCGAAGAGGTGCTGTATCCGGCGATGGAGGACTTCCAGCTCGACATCATGATCGGCGAAGGGCCGGCCGCGCGCTCGATCAAGCTCGATCTGCCACCCTTCACCCTGGTCGGCGCCACCACCCGCGCCGGCATGCTGACCAACCCGCTGCGCGACCGTTTCGGCATCGTCCAGCGCCTGGAGTTCTACGGTGTCGACGACCTGGCGACCATCGTCGCTCGTTCTGCCGGTATCCTCGGCCTGCCCACTGAAGACCAGGGCGCCTACGAGATTGCCCGTCGCGCCCGCGGCACGCCGCGTATCGCCAACCGCCTGTTGCGCCGGGTGCGCGACTTCGCCGAGGTGCGCGGGCGCGGCCATATCACCCGCGACATCGCCGATCAGGCGCTGAATATGCTGGATGTCGACGAGCATGGCTTCGATCACCAGGATCGCCGTTTGTTGCTGGCCATGATCGACAAGTTCGACGGCGGCCCGGTCGGCATCGACAACCTGGCCGCGGCCATCGGTGAGGAGCGCGGAACCATCGAGGATGTGCTCGAGCCCTACCTGATCCAGCAGGGCTACATGATGCGCACGCCACGTGGGCGCGTGGTGACCCGTCACGCCTACCTGCACTTCGGCCTGAACCTTCCCAAGCGCCTCGGCGAGCAGCCGGGTGCGGACCTCTTCGCGGTGGGCGACGAATGACGAAAAAATTGTTACCAAGCCGGATTGGCAAGCGACAGGGTGGGGACTAGAGTATGCGCGCGCAAAACGGAGTCCAGCCGTTCAGCCACCGTTGCCGGGTCTACTACGAGGACACCGACGCCGGCGGTATCGTCTACTACGTCAACTACCTCAAATTCATGGAGCGGGCTCGCACCGAGCGTCTGCGTGAACTGGGTTATGCCCAGTCGGCGCTGGCCGGTGAGGGCCTGTTGTTCGTCGTGCATTCGGCCGAGGCGCGCTATCACGCGCCGGCGCGGTTGGACGACGAGCTGTGCATCAGCGCCGAGGTGATCGAATTGAACCGTGCCAGCCTGCGTTTTCGTCAACAGGTCAGGCGGGCCGCGGATGCTGTGCTGCTCTGCGAAGGGCAGTTCCTGGTGGCCTGTGTGCGCGCCGACAACTTGAAACCCCGGGCCATCCCCGAATCCCTGCGCCATGAGTTCGCCGGGGTGCAGGCGCCGGGCCTAATTGCAGCAGGAGAGTAAGCGTGGAAGCCAACGCCAACGCCGTTGACCATATGTCGATGTGGAGTCTGATCAGTAACGCCAGCCTGGTGGTGCAGTTGGTGATGCTCACCCTGGTGGCCGCCTCGGTCATTTCCTGGGTGATGATCTTCCAGCGCAGCAATGCCATCCGCGCCGCCAAGCGCGCCCTGGACGCCTTCGAGGATCGCTTCTGGTCCGGTATCGACCTGTCCAAGCTGTATCGCCAGGCCGGCAGCAACCCCGATCCGGATTCCGGTCTGGAGCAGATCTTCCGCGCCGGCTTCAAGGAGTTCTCCCGCCTGCGCCAGCAGCAGGGCGTCGACCCGGATGCAGTGATGGACGGCGTGTCGCGCGCCATGCGCGTGGCCATCTCGCGCGAAGAAGAGAAGCTGGAAACCGCGCTGCCGTTCCTCGCCACCGTCGGCTCCACCAGCCCCTACATCGGCCTGTTCGGCACCGTATGGGGCATCATGAACTCCTTTCGCGGCCTGGCCCAGGTGCAGCAGGCCACCCTGGCCACCGTCGCCCCGGGCATCGCCGAGGCGCTGATCGCCACCGCCATCGGCCTGTTCGCCGCGATTCCGGCGGTGATCGCCTACAACCGCTTCGCCGCCCGCGGCGAAATGCTGATCGGCCGTTACTACACCTTCGCCGACGAGTTCCAGGCCATCCTGCACCGCAAGGTGCATACCTCGGACGAATAACGCGCGCGCAGAGGATAGGTGTTAGCCATGGCGAGAATTCGCAACAGACGCAAACCGGTCGCCGAGATGAACGTGGTGCCCTACATCGACGTGATGCTGGTGCTGCTGGTCATCTTCATGGTCACCGCGCCCATGCTCAACCAGGGGGTCAAGGTCGACCTGCCCAAGGTCAGCAGCGAGGCGCTGCCGCAGGACAACGACGCCCAGGTGCTGACCATTTCCATCAAGGCCGACAAGACCTACTACTGGAACATGGGCAGCGAGGTGGACGTCGACACCGAGCAGGAGCGTGCCTCGACCCTGGAACAGATGACCCAGGCGGTGTCGGCGATCATTGCCGAGAACCGTCGTCAGGGTAAGCCGGTGCAGGTGTTCGTGCGCGGCGACAAGTCGGTCGACTACGGCACGGTGATGGCCGCCATGGGCGGCCTGCAGCAGGCCGACGTGGGCAACGTCGGATTGATTACCGAGGCGCCCTGATGCAGCACAGCGAGCGTTCGCCCTCGGAAAGCTACTTCTGGCCCGTGGTCTGGGCCGTGGGTCTGCACGTCCTGATGTTTGCCATGCTGTTCGTCAGCTTCGCCTTCAGCCCCGAGCTGCCGCCGGCACGCCCGGTGGTGCAGGCCACCCTGTATCAATTGAAATCGCAGAGCCAGGCCACCACCCAGACCACCCAGAAGGTGGCGGGCGAGGCGCAGAAGACCTCGGCGCCGCAGTTCGAGACCGAGCGTCTGGAGCAGAAGAAGGCCGAGCAGCAGAAGCTCGCTGCGGCCAAGGCAGCGGAACAAAAGAAAGCCGAGGAGGCTCGAAAGGCGGAAGCGGCCAAGGCCGAGGCGGCGAAGAAGGCGGAGGCCGAGAAGAAGGCCGCCGAGCAGAAGCGTCAGGCCGACATCGCCAAGAAACGCGCCGAGGAAGAGGCGAAGAAGAAAGCTGCCGAAGAGGCCAAGAAGAAGGCCGCGGCCGAAGAAGCGAAGAAGAAGGCAGCCGCCGAGGCGGCCAAGAAGAAAGCGGCCGAGGACGCCAAGCGCAAGGCCGAAGAGGCGCGGCGCAAGGCGGCCGAGGATCAGAAGGCGGCGGCACTGGCCGAGCTGCTGTCGGACAACGTGCAGAACCAGCAGGCGCTGGCCGAGACCCATGGCGACCAGGTGGCGGGCAACCTCGACGACCTGATCATCAAACTGATCACTGAGAACTGGCAGCGGCCGATGTCGGCGCGCCGCGGCATGAGCGTCGAACTGCTGATTCAGATGCTGCCCGATGGCACCATCGCCAACGCCAGCGTGTCGCGCTCCAGCGGCGATGCGCCGTTCGACAGCTCCGCCGTGGCCGCGGTGCGCAACGTCGGCCGTATTCCCGAAGTGCAACAATTGGATCGCGCTACCTTTGACTCCCTGTACAGGCAGCGTCGCGTTATTTTCAAACCGGAGGATTGAGCGCTGTGAAAACCCTGATTCGTATGGCCCTGCTGGGGCTGGTCATGCTGGTCGGCAGCGTGCAGGCGGCCGATCCGCTGGTGATCTCCCATGGCGCCGACCGGGCCACGCCGATCGCCGTGGTGCCCTTCGGCTGGCAGGGCGGCTCGGTACTGCCCGAGGACATGGCCGAGATCATCGGCAACGACCTGCGCAATTCCGGCTACTTCGAGCCGATTCCGCGGCAGAACATGATCAGCCTGCCGACCCAGGCCAGCGAAGTCATCTACCGCGACTGGAAGGCCCTCGGTGCCCAGTACGTGCTGGTCGGCAGCCTGGTGCCGAACGCCGGTCGCCTGCAGGTGCAGTACGCGCTGTTCAACGTCAGCACCGAACAGCAGGTGATGACCGGCAGCGTCGGTGGCGGCACCGATCAACTGCGCGACATGGCGCACCATATCGCCGATCAGTCGTTCGAGAAGCTCACCGGGGTCAAGGGCGCGTTCTCCACCCGCCTGCTGTACGTCACCGCCGAGCGTTTCGGTGCCAACAACACCCGCTACACCCTGCAGCGTTCCGACTACGACGGCGCCCGTGCGGTGACCCTGCTGCAGTCGCGCGAGCCGATCCTGTCGCCGTCCTTCGCGCCTGATGGTCGCCGTATCGCCTACGTGTCGTTCGAACAGCGCCGTCCGCGCATCTTCGTCCAGCATATCGACACCGGCCGCCGCGAGCAGATCACCAATTTCGAAGGCCTCAATGGCGCCCCGGCCTGGTCGCCGGACGGCAATCGCCTGGCCTTCGTGCTGTCGCGCGACGGTAACCCGGAAATCTACGTGATGGACATGGGCAGTCGGCAGATGCGCCGTATCACCAACCATTACGCCATCGACACCGAACCCTTCTGGGGCAAGGACGGTCAGACCCTGTACTTCACCTCGGATCGTGCCGGCAAGCCGCAGATCTACAAGACCAACATCAATAACGGAGCGGTGGAGCGCGTGACCTTCGTCGGCAACTACAACGCCAACCCGAAGTTGTCAGCCGACGAGAAGACCCTGGTGATGATTCATCGCCAGGACGGTTTCACCGTGTTCAAGGTGGCCGCGCAGGACCTGGAAACCAACCGCCTGCGCATCCTCTCCGACACCAGTTTGGACGAGTCGCCCACTGTTGCGCCCAATGGCGCCATGCTAATCTACGCCACCCGCCAGCAGGGCCGGGGAGTCTTGATGTTAGCGTCCACCAATGGGCGCGTGAGGCTCCCTCTTCCTACCGCTCAAGGCGAAGTTCGAGAGCCTTCTTGGTCCCCTTACCTGAACTGATGCGGCGCTACACCTTTATTGCTTAACACAACTGGGGTTCATTAGGAGTTACATGATGGAAATGCTGAAATTCGGTAAGTTCGCTGCACTGTCCCTGGCTCTCGCCGTCGCTGTTGGTTGTTCCTCCAAAGGCGGTGACGCTGCCGGTGAAGGCGCGGTCGACCCGAACGCCGGTTACGGTGCCAACACTGGTGCCGTCGACGGCAGCCTGAGCGAAGAAGCCGCCCTGCGCGCTATCACCACCTTCTACTTCGAGTACGACAGCTCCGACCTGAAGGCCGAAGCCATGCGCGCTCTGGACGTACACGCCAAGGACCTGAAAGGCAATGGCGCTCGCGTCGTTCTGGAAGGCCACGCCGACGAGCGCGGTACCCGCGAGTACAACATGGCTCTGGGCGAGCGTCGTGCCAAGGCCGTTCAGCGCTACCTGGTACTGCAGGGCGTTTCCCCGGCTCAGCTGGAACTGGTTTCCTACGGTGAAGAGCGTCCGGTTGCCATGGGCAACGACGAGCAGTCCTGGGCTCAGAACCGTCGCGTAGAGCTGCGCAAGTAAGCTGCCATGCGTAATTGCCGCCGTACCCTGACCCTTCTGACGCTCGCCCTGCCGCTCGCGGCGATGGCGGAAGTTCCCGTACTGGAAAGCAGCTCCATGCCGCAAGGCAGCAGCTATCCACCGGCGGGTTATGGCACGGCCGGCTCCTACGCCGGGGGCGGGGCGCAAGCCCCGGCCTCGGCGCAGGGTATGCTGTTCAATCAGCTCGAGCAGATGCAGCAGGAAATCGCCCAGCTGCGCGGCATGCTCGAAGAACAGCAGAACGAAATCCAGCGCCTCAAGCAGGAGAGCCTCGAGCGCTATCAGGATCTGGACCAACGCCTGTCTTCCGGTGCTGGCTCCGCTGCTCCCGCACAGAATTCCGCCGCTGGCGCGATCAACGCCAACGGTACCCCGACGCCACCTGCCGCCCAGCAGCAGGCCAGCGCCGAGCCGGGTGATCCGGCCAAGGAAAAGCTCTATTACGACGCCGCCTTCGACCTGATCAAGGCCAAGGATTTCGACAAGGCGTCGCAGGCCTTCACCGCCTTCCTCAACCGCTATCCGAACAGCCAGTACGCCGGCAACGCGCAGTACTGGCTGGGCGAGGTCAATCTGGCCAAGGGCGACCTGCAGGGTGCCGGCCAGGCCTTCGCCAAGGTCAGCCAGGCTTACCCGAGCCATGCCAAGGTGCCGGATTCGCTGTTCAAACTGGCCGACGTGGAGAAGCGCCTGGGTAACAACGACAAGGCCCGCGGCATCCTCCAGCAGGTCATCGCTCAGTTTCCCGGCAGTTCGGCCGCGCAACTGGCCCAGCGCGACCTGCAGCGCCTGCCGTAACGGCCCCACAGCCTGCGAAGAACCCGCGCACGTCGCGGGTTTTTTGTGGCTGGCCATCTCGTAGGGTGTGCCGCGCGCACCGATACCTCCCCTACGGCCGAGCAATGGCTGTGTGCAGGGCGCGCCCCATGGGTCGATGGCAGGGTGAAATATCGGCCAGGCGGTTTTTCGTTTAGAATCGCCAGCCCCGCAACGGGGGCGAAGTTTCAGCTCGGCTGATGCCTTCGCCGTGCGGGTAACCGATCGCTGCCGCTGCTTGCGGCAAGCATCCCGATTCAACGCAACGGAGGCGGATGGCCTGTTTCGTCATCACGCCCGTGGCCACTATGCAAACAACCCTGCGCATCACCGAGATCTTCTACTCGCTGCAGGGCGAGACGCGTACCGCCGGCTTGCCGACGGTATTCGTGCGCCTGACCGGCTGTCCCCTGCGTTGTCAGTACTGCGACACCGCCTACGCCTTTAGCGGCGGCGAGCTGATTGCGCTGGACGCCATCCTCGACCAGGTGGCGGCCTACAAGCCGCGCTACGTCTGCGTCACCGGCGGCGAGCCGCTGGCCCAGCCCAATTGCATTGCCCTGCTCGAGCTCCTGTGCGACGCCGGCTACGAGGTGTCGCTGGAGACCAGCGGCGCGCTCGACGTATCGGCCGTCGATCCGCGGGTGAGCAAGGTGCTCGACCTGAAGACCCCGGGCTCGGCCGAGGTGCAGCGCAATCGCTACGAGAACATCGACTGGCTGAGCGCCAACGACCAGGTCAAGTTCGTCATCTGCTCGCGCGAGGACTACGACTGGGCGGTGTCCAAGCTGATCCAGTATCGCCTCGAGGCGCGCGCCGGTGAGGTGTTGTTCTCGCCCAGCCACCAGCAGCTGGACGCGCGCGCGCTGGCCGACTGGATAGTGGCGGACAACCTGCCGGTACGCCTGCAGCTGCAGCTGCACAAGATTCTCTGGAACGACGAGCCGGGACACTGAGCATGAACGACAAGAAAGCGCTGATTCTTCTCTCTGGCGGCCTGGACTCGGCCACCGTGGTGGCCATGGCCAAGGCTGAGGGCTACGCCTGCTACAGCATGAGCTTCGACTACGGCCAGCGTCATCGCGCCGAGCTGCAGGCCGCCGAGCGCGTTGCCCGGCAACTGGGGGTGGTCGAGCACAAGGTGATTGGTCTCGACCTCAACGGCATCGGCGGCTCGGCGTTGACCGACGCCTCCATCGCCGTGCCGGAAACCCCTGGCGAGGGCATTCCGGTGACCTACGTGCCGGCGCGCAACACGGTGTTCCTGTCTCTGGCGCTGGGCTGGGCGGAAGTGCTGGGCGCTCGCGATATCTTTATCGGGGTCAACGCGGTGGACTATTCGGGCTATCCCGACTGCCGGCCGGAATTTATCGAGGCTTTCGAGCGCATGGCCAACCTGGCGACCAAGGCCGGGGTGCAAGGGCAGGGCTTTCGCATTCGCGCGCCGCTACAGCAGCTAAGCAAGGGCGAGATCATCCAGGCCGGCATGCGCCTGGGCGTGGATTACGCGCTGACCGTGTCCTGCTACCAGGCCGACGACGGCCGCGCCTGCGGCAAGTGCGACAGCTGTCGTCTGCGCGCGGCCGGCTTTGCCGCCGCCGGTGTCGCCGACGCCACCCGCTATATTTGAAAAAGTTTTCGTGAAGTGTTGATTTCCTGAATTAAATCAGTATCATGCGCCTCGCGTTGGGTCGTTAGCTCAGTTGGTAGAGCAGTTGGCTTTTAACCAATTGGTCGTAGGTTCGAATCCTACACGACCCACCAGATCGCAAAAGCCAGTCGCCAGACTGGCTTTTTTTTGCTCTCGGAAAAGCCTTCTGGCCGATGCTGCCCGCCTGTGGCGATGGGCGGCCAGGGGGTATACTCGCAGCTCGCTTAAGAGCGCCGCAGGTTCGATGATATGACGCAGATTTCCGAACGCCTTCTGGTTCAAGCCCACCTCGATGCCAAGCAGCCCAAGCCGCTGACGGCCGAGGAGGAGGCCTTCTACCGTCGCGAGATTGCCGCCGAGCTGAAGAAGCAGAACGCCGTGCTGGTGGCGCACTATTACTGCGACCCGGTGATCCAGGCGCTGGCCGAGGAAACCGGCGGCTGCGTCTCCGACTCCCTGGAAATGGCCCGCTTCGGCAATCAGCACCCGGCGCAGACCGTGGTGGTGGCCGGGGTCAAGTTCATGGGCGAAACGGCGAAGATCCTCAACCCGGAAAAGCGCGTGCTGATGCCGACCCTGGAGGCGACCTGCTCGCTCGACCTGGGCTGCCCGGTGGATGAGTTCTCGGCCTTCTGCGACCAGCATCCCGAGCGCACCGTGGTGGTGTATGCCAACACCTCGGCGGCGGTCAAGGCGCGGGCCGACTGGGTGGTGACCTCCAGCTGCGCGCTGGAAATCGTCGAGAGCCTGATGGACAACGGCGAAACCATTATCTGGGCGCCGGACAAGCACCTGGGCAACTACATCCAGCGCGAGACCGGCGCCGACATGCTGCTGTGGGACGGCGCCTGCATCGTCCACGAGGAATTCAAGTCCAAGCAGCTGCTGGACATGAAGGCGCTGTACCCGGACGCCGCCATCCTGGTGCACCCGGAGTCGCCGCAGAACGTGGTCGAGCTGGCCGACGCGGTGGGCTCCACCAGCCAGTTGATCAAGGCGGCGCAGACCCTGCCCAATTCCACCTTTATCGTCGCCACCGACCGCGGCATCTTCTACAAGATGCAGCAGCTGTGCCCGGACAAGACCTTTATCGAGGCGCCCACCGCCGGCAACGGCGCGGCCTGCCGCAGCTGCGCGCACTGCCCGTGGATGGCGATGAACACCCTGGAGCGGGTGCTCACCGGCCTGCGCGAAGGCAGTGGCGAAATCCAGGTCGACCCGGCGCTGATTCCCAAGGCGATCAAGCCGCTCAAGCGCATGCTCGATTTCACCCAGGCCGCCAGGCTGAAGGTGGCGGGCAACGCCTGAGGGGGATGTGGTCAAAACGAAGCCCAGCAAATGCTGGGCTTCGTGCTTTGCGTAGCCCGGATGCAATCCGGGAATGGGAGGGCGGGCATTGCCCCGGATTACATCCGGGCTACGGCATTTAAGCATTGGTTGGACGCGATCAGTCCCCTCGCCCCTTCGGGGAGAGGGTTAGGGAGAGGGGAAAACTGGCTGTTTCGCAGTTATTTCGTCCCTCTCCCCCAGCCCCTCTCCCATAAATGGGAGAGGGGAGCACGGCGCGCGTGATCTTAAGTGAACGGCATTACGGAATATGCCGGGCCATGTTCAGGCCGCCCAGTTGCCCGGCAGGTTGACGAAATTCAGCAGCTCGCGCAGCCGGCCGTGGTCGCGGCCGTTGAAGGCGAAGGCCAGGCGGGTCAGGTGGCACAGCTCGGGCTCGTCGCGTTCCTGCTCGCAGTAGGGCTGCTGGCTGAAACCGCCCTGTTTGCACAGACCGGCGAACTCCTTCTGCAGCTGCTGCAGCGCGGCGTCGCTGAGCGGGTGGTTGAGGCGCAGGACGAAGCTGTCCTTGAGCCAGCGGCTGGAGTGGAAGTTGCGGTAGAACTGGGCGATTTCCTCGGCGGCGTCTTCGGCGCTGTGCACCAGGCGCATCAGGTTGAGGTCGCTGGGCAGGATATAGCCCTTGTCCGCCAGTTCTTGCTGGAGGAATTCGATGGCGCGCTGCCAGTAGCTGCCGCCCGGCTGATCCAGCAGCACCACCGGCACCAGCGGGCTCTTGCCGGTCTGGATCAGGGTGAGCACTTCCAGCGCCTCGTCCAGGGTGCCGAAACCGCCGGGGCAGAGCACCAGAGCGTCGGCCTCCTTGACGAAGAACAGCTTGCGCAGGAAGAAGAAGTGAAACGACAGCAGATGCTCGCTGCCCTGCATGGTGGCGTTGGCGTTCTGCTCGAACGGCAGGGTGATGTTGAAGCCCAGGCTGTTCTCGCGTCCGGCGCCTTCGTGGGCGGCAGCCATGATGCCGCCGCCGGCGCCGGTGATCACCATCAGGTCGTAGCGCGCCAGGGTCGCGCCCAGCTCGCGGGCCAGGGCGTAGACCGGGTGCTCGGCCGGCGTGCGCGCCGAGCCGAACACGGTGACCTTGCGCCGGCGCTTGAACTGCTCCAGGGTGCTGAAGGCGTGCTCCATCTCGCGCAGGGTTTGCAGCATGATCTTGGCGTCCCAGCGGTTGCGGTCGGCCTGGGCCATGCGGATCACGGTGGTGAGCATGTCGCGGTACAGCGGCAGGTTCGGGCTGTTGCCGGGGGCGGAGAGGGCGAGCAGCTCGTCCACTTTGCTGGCCAGGTCGATGCCACTGGTCTGGAAGTGGCGTGACAGGTAATCGTCCGGTTCGTAGGGCATGCAGCGTCTCCTTGATCGAGTCCGCTCGGCACCTCCAAGTCCCTGAAAGCCCGAGCCTTTTCAGAGTATGGACGTCTGCGGACGATGGCGGAAGGCGCAGCGGGCGCGAGCGCCGCTGGCGGCGCCGCTCAGATGGCGATCTGCTCGCCCGGCTCGGGGATGTTGGCGATCCAGTTCAGCCGCTGGCGCAGGGCCTGCTGCAGCGCCTGCATCTTCTCCAGCTCGCCATGCACCAGGTACAGCTCGGGGTGGTGCTCGAAATGGCTGGCCCAGTCGAGCAGCTGCGCTTGCCCGGCATGCGCCGAGAAGCCGCCCAGGGTGTGCACCTTGGCCTTCACCGCGATGCGCTGGTGCAGCACCTTCACCGTACTGGCGCCGTCGACTATCAGGCGGCCGAGAGTGCCCTTGGCCTGGAAGCCGGGGAACACCAGGTGGCAGTTCTCGCGCCAGAGGTTGTGCTTGAAGTGATGGACGATGCGCCCGCCGTTGCACATGCCGGCGCCGGCGATGATGATCGCGCCGCTGTTGATCCGGTTGATCGCCATCGACTCCTCGGCGCTGGGCGTACAGCGTAGGATCGGCAGCCAGTCCTCGACCCGCTTGACCCCCTTGGCGGCCAGTGCGGCACGATCCTCGGCGGCGAACTGGTCGTGGAAGCGGCTGTAGATGGCGTTGGCGCGGATCGCCATGGGGCTGTCGAGGAATACCGCCTGTTGCGGCAGGCGGCCCTCCTGGTAGAAGCGCCCCAGGTAGTAGATCAGGTCCTGGGTGCGGCCGACGGCGAAGGAGGGAATCAGCACGTTGCCGCCCTCGCGGTGGGCCTGCTGCAGGATCGCCGCCAGCTCCTCCAGAGTGTCCTCGCTACGGCGGTGGTCGCGGTCGCCGTAGGTCGACTCCATCAGCAGCACGTCGGCCTGGCTCAGGGTCGCCGGCGCCTGCATCAGCGGCGAGCAGGTATTGCCCAGGTCGCCGGAAAACACCAGGTGGCGGTGCAGGTGGTGGTCCTCGATCTTCATCTCGACGATGGCCGCGCCGAGGATATGTCCGGCGTTGTGGAAGGTCATCTGCACCCCCTTGGCCACCTCCACCGGCGTGCCGTAGGCGTGGGTGCGGCGCTGGCCGAGCGCCTGCTCGGCGTTGGCCAGGGTGTACAGTGGCTTGACCGCCGGCTTGCCCTGGCGCGCGCGCCAGCGGTTCTCCCACTCGGCGTCCTTCTCCTGGAGAAAGGCGGCATCCAGCAGCATCAGTTCGAGCAGCTCGCCGCTGGCCTCGGTGACATGGATAGCGCCGCGGTAACCCTCGGCCACCAGGCGCGGCAGCAGGCCGCTGTGGTCGAGGTGGGCGTGGGACACCACCACCGCATCCAGGCTGCGCGGGTCGAAGGGGAAGGCGCTGCGGTTGTGCTCCTCCTCCTCGCGGCGGCCTTGGTGCATGCCGCATTCGAGCAGCACCTTGGCGCCGTCGCGGCTCTCCACCAGGTAGCAGGAGCCGGTGACTTGGCGAATGGCGCCGAGAAAGCTCAGTAGTGCCATGATCCTCATCTCCAGTAGGCGACGGCCCATCTTGCCGAGCCGCGCGGACGATGCCGTTGATGCAGGTCAGTATGGTCGCTGGCGCGCCGTTCGTCCGGGCGAGCCGGCCATGGCGCGTCGTCTGATTTACTGGAGGGGTGAGGGCGCGTCGTCTGGCGCAGGTGCACGCAGAGGAAAGGGAGGGGCAGGCATGCCCAAGTTGATTCTGGAGATAGATGTGGATTTGTACCGCCTGCTGCAGCAGGCGGCGCGTACCAATCAGTTGAGCCTGGAAGACGAATGCCTGCGTCGCCTGGAGGGCGGCGTGCGCCGTTCGCGCTATATGGAGGCGC
This sequence comes from Pseudomonas sp. NPDC077186, assembly GCF_044543505.1. Taxonomy (NCBI): domain Bacteria; kingdom Pseudomonadati; phylum Pseudomonadota; class Gammaproteobacteria; order Pseudomonadales; family Pseudomonadaceae; genus Pseudomonas; species Pseudomonas sp. NPDC077186. The sequence continues at coordinate 1,167,360 of NZ_JBITWE010000001.1, read as the reverse complement.
TGCTCGCCGAGCTGCGCGCCGACGATGCGCAGCGCCGGGCCGAGAAGGGCTGAAGGCTTACAGGCCGCAGTCGGCCCGGTCGAACTGCTCGGTGGTGACCGGGCGGTTGCTGCGGTACTCGCTGAACTGGTAGCGCAGCTGCGCGCCCTGGGCCAGCAGCTGGCGATAGCCCGGGTTGCGGCATACGCTGGCGGCCAACTGGGCGCGCACCGTGTCCGGATTGCCGCGCATCTGCGCGGCGTGGGCCGGCCGGACGCTGAGGTGGTTGACCAGGGTGTGGCCTTCGACGGTGTAGCCCTGATCGAGAATGTCCTCGTTGATCGCCCGCGGCGTGCCCTCGCTGCTTTGCCGGGCGACCTGCTCGAGGGCGCGGGTCAGTTCGAGCTCCTTGAGCGAGGCGGCCTGGGCGGCGACGGGCAGGGCCAGGGCGAGGACGAGGGCGGTAACGCGGGACATGCGGATTCTCCTGAACGAGTGCGGGCTTTGACCCGCCAGGCGTGGCCGGGTTCAGCGCCTGGCGCATCATAGCCTGCCCGGCTTTGTTAAACTGCCGCGTTTTTTCTGCCGAGCCTTGTTCGTGGACCAGTCCCATCCCCCGCATGCCGTCGCCCGGCTGCGCGCCGAGCGCCTGGCGCGCAGCGTGAAACCCTTCGTCGCCCGCGGCTCGCGCGCCGAGCGCTGCCCGGCCTGCCGGGTGCAGCCGGACTACTGCCTGTGCGCCTGGCGCCCGCGGGTCGCGGCGGATGCCGGCATGTGCCTGGTGATGCACGATATCGAGGCGCTCAAGCCGAGCAACACCGGCTGGCTGATCGCCGACGTGGTGGCCGACACCCACGCCTTCGGCTGGACGCGCACTGCGGTCGATCCGGCGCTGCCGGCGCTGCTCGCCGAGCCGCAGTGGCAGCCCTACCTGGTGTTCCCCGGCGAGTACGCCGCGCCCGAGCGGGTGGTGGACGAGGTGCATCTGGCGCCGGGCAAGCGCCCGCTGTTCGTGCTGCTGGATGCGACCTGGACCGAGGCGCGCAAGATGTTTCGCAAGAGCCCCTATCTGGACGCGCTGCCGGTGCTCAGCCTGACCCCGGCGCAGCTGTCGCGCTACCGCCTGCGCCGCTCCAGCCGCGGCGAGCACCTGTGCACCGCCGAGGTGGCGGCCATGTGCCTGGAGCTGGCCGGCGACGCCCGCGCCAGCGAGGCGCTGGACTGCTACCTGGATGTCTTCAGTCAGCACTACCTGGCGGCCAAGCGGCGCCTGCCGCTGGATCTTTCCGACGCGCTGCATCGGCGCCTGCAGGCATTGCGCTGAGCGCGGCCGGCAGCGGCTTGGGCCACAGCTGGGCCAGCAGCATGCCGGCGAACATCAGCGCGCAGCCCAGGTAGCCGCGCAGCGCCAGCACCTCGCCGAGCAGCAGGGCGCCGGCGATGGCGGCGAACACCGCCTCCAGCGAGAGGATGATCGCCGCGTGCGAGGCGATCGCGTGCTGCTGCGCCACCACCTGCAGGGTGAAACCGATGGCCACGCCGAACAGGCCGCCGTAGAGAATCGCCGGGCCGGCTTTGATAATGCCGTCCAGGGTCGCCGTCTCGAAGATCAGCGCCAGCAGCAGGCTGATCGCGGCGCAGGTGGCGAACTGGATGAAGGCCAGGCGCAGCGGATCGTGGCGGCTGGCGAAGAAGCCCACCAGCAGCACGTGCACGCCCCAGACGAAGGCGCCGGCCAGCTGCAGCCAGTCGCCGGAGGCGACGCTGAAGCCTTCGCCGACGCTGAGCAGGAACATGCCGAACACCGCCAGGCTGGCGCCCAGCCAGATGCCCAGGCCGCTGCGCTGGCCGATCAGCAGGCCGAGGATCGGCACGACTATGACGTACAGCCCGGTGATGAAGCCGGAGTTGGTCACCGTGGTGAACAGCAGGCCGACCTGCTGCAGGTTGATCCCCAGCGACAGCGCCAGGCCCATCACCACGCCGCCGAGCAGCAGGCCGCGGCTCAGCGGCGCCGCCGGGCGTCGGCTGCGGCGTTGCAGCAGGGCCAGCAGCGGCAGCAGCACCAGGCAGGCCAGGGCGAAACGCAGGCCGGTGTAGAGGAAGGGGCCGATGCTGTCCATGCCCAGGCGCTGGGCGACGAAGGCGCTGCCCCAGATCATCGCGGTGATCAGCATCAACAGGTCGGCGCGCAGGGCTTGGCTTGGCATGGCGGTGTCTCGGCGGGCAAAGCGGCGAATCGTGCCGCAAAGCGCGGCGCTTGACCACCCCGTCACGGCTCGGCATGCTGGGCGCCGCCGTCGCTCCGTATGGGGAGCCTGTCGCGCCGAGCGCGCAGGCTTGAGCGGGTCGTCCGGCGCCAGGCACTGCCATACTCAGCGCAGTGCACTCATAACAAGAACAGGATCCGCCAATGGCCGCCTACGAAATCCTGATTGCCGACGACCATCCGTTGTTTCGCAGCGCCCTGCAGCAAGCCCTGACCCTGGGTCTGGGGCCCGAGGTGCGGCTGGTGGAAGCCGCCAGCATCGCCGAACTGGAAGGCCACCTGGCCGCCAAGAGCGACTGGGACCTGGTTCTGCTCGACCTCAACATGCCCGGCGCCTACGGCTTCTCCGGCCTGGTGCTGCTGCGCGGGCAATACCCGCAGATTCCCGTGGTGATGATCTCCGCGCAGGAGGAGGCCTCGGTGGTCAACCGCTCCCGCGAGTTCGGCGCCAGCGGCTTTATCCCCAAGTCCAGCCCGCTGGAAACCATCCAGCAGGCCGTGCGCCAGGTGCTCGACGGCGACACCTGGTGGCCGCCGCTGGCCGAGGAGGGCGCGCCGGTGTCGGCCGAGGCCAAGGCCGCCAGCGCCGGCCTGGCCAGTCTGACCCCGCAGCAGTTCCGCGTGCTGACCATGGTCTGCGAAGGCCTGCTGAACAAGCAGATCGCCTACGAGCTGAGCGTCTCCGAGGCCACGGTCAAGGCCCATGTCACCGCCATCTTCCGCAAGCTCGGGGTGCGCACCCGCACCCAGGCGGCGCTGCTGCTGCAGCAGATGGAGTCGATTCCGGGTTAATGGCCCGCGCGGACGCAAGCGTTCGCCGTGTAGGACGGTGGACAAGCCTGCGGCCTGTCCACCCTAGGCAATCGACGGCAAGACGATCTGATCGCTGCGCGCCACCCCGACGGTGAGCGCGCGGCACTGCTCGAGAAACTCGCGCATGGCCGCGGTCTGGTACTTCTGCTTGTGCCAGATGAAATAGAACTGCCGGCGCAGATCCAGCTGCGGCGTCTCTACCGCCACCAGGCTGCCGCGGCGGAAGGCGTCGCGCAGCGCCAGGCGCGAGATGCAGCCGATGCCCAGGCCCGATTCCACGGCGCGTTTGATCGCCTCGGTGTGTTCCAGCTCCAGGCGGATATTCAGGCTGCGCGGGTGATGGCGCATGGCCTGGTCGAAGGTCAGGCGGGTGCCCGAGCCCTGTTCGCGGAGAATCCAGGCCTCTTGCGTGAGTTCCTCCAGCGTCGCCGTGCCGCGCGCGGCCAGCGCATGCTGCGGCGCGCAAAACACCACCAGTTCGTCCTCGACCCAGGGCTGCACCTCGATGTCCGGATGCTGGCAGTCGCCTTCGATCAGGCCCAGGTCCAGCTCGTAGTGGGCGATCTGCTGCACCACGTGCGCGGTGTTGTGCACCTGCAGCTTCACCCGGCATTCGGGATGGCGCTGCATGAAACTGCCGATCAGCAGGGTGGCCAGGTAGTTGCCCACGGTGAGGGTGGCGCCGACGTTGAGCGAGCCGAAGCCGCTCTTGCCGCCGAGCAGGCGTTCGATCTCGCGCGCCTGGTCGAGCAGCGCCACCGCCTGCGGCAGCAACTGTCGGCCCAGGGCGTTGAGCGCCAGGCGCTTGCCGGCGCGGTCGAACAGCTGGCAGTCGGAGTGGCGCTCCAGTTCCGTCAGCGAGGTGCTGGTAGCCGATTGCGACAGGGCCAGCGACTCGGCCGCGCGCGAGACGCTTTCCTGCTGGGCCACGGCGACGAAGACCTGGAGTTGTCTGAGAGTAAATCGCATATCGATATAACCGATAACCTATATCTTGATAATCCACTTAACAGATATTCTGCGCCCGCCTAGAATGCCGCGCAATTCGTCTTTTTTGGTTGCCGTCTGCGCGAGGAAGTCCGCATGAGCAATATGAACGTCGAGCGTGTGCTCAGCGTCCACCACTGGAACGACACCCTGTTCAGCTTCAAGTGCACCCGCGATCCGGGCCTGCGCTTCGAGAACGGCCAGTTCGTCATGATCGGCCTGCAGCAGCCCAACGGTCGTCCGCTGATGCGCGCCTACTCCATCGCCAGCCCGAACTGGGAAGAGCATCTGGAGTTCTTCAGCATCAAGGTGCCGGACGGTCCGCTGACCTCGCAGTTGCAGCACCTCAGGGAGGGCGACGAGATCATCATCAGCAAGAAGCCCACCGGTACCCTGGTGCTCGATGATCTCAACCCCGGCAAGCATCTCTACCTGCTGTCCACCGGCACCGGCCTGGCGCCGTTCATGAGCGTGATCCAGGACCCGGAAACCTATGAGCGTTTCGAGAAAGTGATCCTGGTGCACGGCGTGCGCTACGTGAACGAAGTGGCCTACCGCGAGTTCATCACCGAGCACCTGCCGCAGAACGAGTTCTTCGGCGAGTCCCTGCGTGACAAGCTGATCTACTACCCGACCGTGACCCGTGAGCCGTTCGAGAACCAGGGCCGTCTGACCGACCTGATGCGCAGCGGCAAGCTGTTCGCCGACATCGGCCTGCCGCCGATCAATCCGCAGGACGACCGCGCGATGATCTGCGGCAGCCCGAGCATGCTCGACGAGACCAGTGCCGTGCTCGACAGCTTCGGCCTGAAGATCTCCCAGCGTATGCGCGAGCCGGGCGACTATCTGATCGAGCGCGCCTTCGTCGAGAAGTAGGCCAGTCCGTCAAACGAAGAAGCCGCCCACTGGGGCGGCTTCTTCGTTTATGGAATGGAACCAGTGGGGCCGGGGTGGACATGGCGCCAGACTGGTCCGCCGTCGCCGCCGATTAGGTGGACAAGTCTTCGGCATGTCCACCCTACGGAGGGGCAAGTCTTATAAACGCTTGGCCTCGATAATCAGCACCGGCTCGCGCGGCACGTTCTGGTGCATGCCGCGGTTGGCGGTGGGCACCTGGGCGATCTTGTCCACCACCTCCATGCCGCGGGTCACCTTGGCGAACACCGCGTAGCCGAAGTCGCGCGAGCCGTGGTCGAGGAAGGCGTTGTCCTTGTGGTTGATGAAGAACTGGCTGGTGGCCGAGTCGCGCACCTGGGTACGGGCCATGGCCAGGGTGCCGCGCACGTTGTGCAGGCCGTTGTCGGCCTCGTTCTTGATCGGCGCGTCGGTGTCCTTCTGCTGCATCTGCGCATCGAAGCCGCCGCCCTGGACCATGAAGCCGGGGATCACCCGGTGGAACTGGGTGCCGGCGTAGAAGCCGCTGTCGACGTATTTGAGGAAGTTGGCGGTGCTGATCGGCGCCTTGTCGGCGGCCAGCTCCACCTCGATCTCGCCGAGGCTGGTGGTCAGCAGTACCTTGGGATTGTCCGCCGCCAGCAGGCTGGTGGACAGCAGCAGGGAGCAGGCGGCGAAGGCGAGTTGCTTGAGCATGATGGTCAGTTTTCCTTGTTGGCGGTTTCTTCGAGAAAGGCGAGCAGGGCGCTGTTGAAGCGTTCGGGTTGATCCAGCGGGGTGGCGTGGCGCGAATTTTCGATCACCAGCAGGCGCGCGTCGGGCATTTCGGCGACGTACTCGCGCTTGCGCTCGACCGGGGTGTAGTCGCGGTCGGCCGTGATCACCAGGGTAGGACAGGCGATGCGGTGCAGGCGTTCCCGCACGCCCCAGCCGATGATGGCGTCGAGACTGGCCAGGTAAGCGCGCTTGTCGTTCTGCGGCCAGCGCTCTTCGATCTTGCGCCGCAGCTCGGCCTGCTCCGGCTTGGGAAACAGCAGCTTGCCCAGCGCCTTGGCGATGGTCTCCAGGCTGAGCAGGCGCGACAGGCTCCAGCGCTTGCCGATTTCCAGCCAGTCGCGCGGGCTCTTCGCCTTCACCTCCGGGCCGCTGTTGACTATGGTCAGGCTGCGCAGCAGCTCCGGGCGGTCGACGCCGAGCTGGAAGCCGATCATGCCGCCCATGGAGATGCCCACCAGGTGCACTGGTGGCAGCTGCAGGTGCTCGATCAGCGCGGCCACGTCATCGGCGAAATCGGCGATGCGATAGGCCTCGCGCGGTTTGTCCGAGCGGCCGTGGCCACGCACGTCGAGCGCCAGCACGCGGTAGTGCTGGCTGAGCACGGGAATCTGGTACTCCCAGTCGCGGGTGCTCGAACCCAGGCCGTGCACCAGCAGCAGCGGCGCGCCGTGGCCGTAGTCCTCGTAGTGCAGCTGGCAACCGTCGTTGTCGAAGTAGGGCATGGCCGGGGTCTCAGTTGGGCGACTGCGGGGCGGCGAAGGCGGCATCCAGGGGGGCGGCGTCGAAGTTCTTGATCAGCTCGATGAGGATCTGCGTGGCCGGGCCGAGCACGCGCTCCTTGTTGCTGTAGAGGAAGAAGCGCGGCTTGCGCGTGCCGCCCTGGGCCAGCGGCAGCGGCTTGAGCAGGCCCTCGTCCAGCTCGCGGGCGATCAGGTGGCGCGGCAGCCAGGCAAAACCCAGGCCGCTGCCGACGAAGGTGCGCGCGGTGGGCAGGCTGCCGACGGTCCAGCGTTGTTCGGCGCCGAGCCAGCCGCTGTCGCGCGGCTGCACCCGGCCGCTGTCGCGGATCACCACCTGCATCTGGGTTTCCAGGTCCTGGAAGCTCAGCTCGCGCTGCAGGCGGTGCAGGGCATGTTCCGGATGGGCCACGGCGATAAACTCCACCTCGCCCAGTTCCTGCGGCAGGTAGCCGGTGATGTTGAGGGCGCTGATGGCCAGGTCGGCGGAGCCTTCGTGCAGCACCTCCTCGACCCCGGACAACACCTCCTCGCGCAGGCGCACGCGGCAGCCGCGGCTCTGCGGCATGAAGGCCGACAGCGCGCGGACGATATTGGCGGTGGGGTAGGCGGCGTCCACCACCAGGCGCACCTCGGCCTCCCAGCCTTGCTCCATATGGTGGGCCAGGTCTTCCAGCTGGCTGGCCTGCTTGACCAGTTGCCGCGAGCGGCGCAGCAGCACGTCGCCGGCTTCGGTGAGCACCGCCTTGCGCCCGTCGATGCGTAGCAGCGGCACGCCGAGCTGTTCCTGCATGCGCGCCACGGTGTAGCTGACCGAGGACTGCGAGCGGTGCAGCACCTCGGCGGCCTGGGCGAAGCCGCCCTGGTCGACCACCGCCTGCAGGGTGCGCCACTGATCCAGGGTTACGCGGGGAGCCTTCATCGCACCGTCCTGTTTATTGCCGCGCGGCGGGTTTTATCGCCGACGATCCCGACCTACACTGGCGCTCCCCCGTTGGAGAGCGCCGATGAAAAAACTCTGCTGCCTGCTGTTCGCCCTGCTGCCGCTGGGCGCCCATGCCTACCCCATCGAGCTGGCCAAGCAGCTCAACGGCGCCGAGGTGTCCGCCAGCACCCAGGAGATCGACCACAACATGGCGGCGCTGATGCTCTACAACTATGGTCAGAGCGAGGCCGAATGCAGCGCGGTGTTTCGCAACGGCCCCGAGGCGCCGCGTACCCGTCGCGCCGTGCTGGCGCCGGGGGCGAACACCAATCTGACGGTCAAGTTCACCCGCAGCGTGATTCGTCTGCGGGTCAGCCTGACCTGTGGCCTCAAGTAAGCAGAGCCTAGTGCCGGGTCATAGATAAATCAACTTTGTCGATATATGTAAGCGGATTTTTGCGCTTTTTAATCGATAGTTGCGACTCTAATCTCTGCTCCATCGACCTTCACCCACCTCGATGGAGTCTCAAACATGTCCCGTGTTCTGGTAATCGAAAGCAGCGCCCGTCAACAAGGCTCGGTGTCCCGCGAGCTGACCCAGCAGTTCATCGCCAACTGGCAGGCCGCCCATCCCGCCGACCAGGTGCAGATCCGCGACCTGGCCGCCGAGCCGGTGCCGCACCTGGACGCCACCCTGCTGGGCGGCTGGATGACCCCGGCCGAGCAGCAGAGCGAGGCGGAGCAGGCCGCGCTGGCGCGTTCCAACCAGCTCACCGACGAGCTGCTGGCGGCCGACGTGCTGGTGCTGGCCGCGCCGATGTACAACTTCGCCATCCCCAGCACCCTCAAGGCCTGGCTGGACCACGTGCTGCGCGCCGGGGTCACCTTCAAGTACAGCGAAACCGGCCCGCAGGGCCTGCTCAGCGGCAAGCGCGCCTTCGTCCTCACCGCTCGCGGCGGCATCTACGCCGGCAGCGGCCTGGATCACCAGGAGCCCTACCTGCGCCAGGCGCTGGCCTTTATCGGCATCCACGAGGTGCAGTTCATCCATGCCGAAGGCCTGAACATGGGCGGCGAGTTCAGCGAAAAGGGCCTGGCCCAGGCCAAGGCCAAGCTGGCCGCAGTGGCCTGATCGCGCCTTCACTCTCCTGAGTCGCCCGCTCGCGGGCGCTTGTGCCGGTCGCCTCGACAAGGGGCGGCCGGTTTTTTCTTTGGTCCGGCGCATAGCCGCAGATCTTCACGCGGATCCGTCCGGATTGCGACCGGGCCCCACCCTGTTCGCGGCTTACGCCGCTGCTACGGATTGTCCGCCAGTAGCGAACGCGCTAAGGTCGCCGCCTTCGTTACCTGGAGCTCGCCGTGCGTTACCTGCTGATTGTGACCCTGCTGTGGGCCTTCTCCTTCAGCCTGATCGGCGAGTACCTGGCCGGGGCGGTCGACAGCTATTTCGCCGTGCTCAGCCGCATTCTCATCGCCGGCCTGCTGTTCGTCCCGCTGACCCGCTGGCGCGGCCAGGCGCCGGCCTTCGTGCGCGGCATGCTGCTGATCGGTGCGCTGCAGTTCGGCGTCACCTACGTCTGCCTGTACCTCAGCTTCAACCTGCTGACGGTGCCCGAGGTGCTGCTGTTCACCATCCTCACGCCGCTGCACGTGACCCTGATCGAGGACGCCCTCAATCGCCGCTTCAACCCCTGGGCGCTGCTCGCCGCGCTGGTGGCGGTGCTGGGTGCCGGGATCATCCGCTACGACGGCGTCAGTCAGGGGTTCCTGCTCGGCTTCCTGCTGCTGCAGTTGGCCAATTTCACCTTCGCCGCCGGCCAGGTGCTGTACAAGCACCTGCTGCTACGCCATCCCTCGAGCGAGCCGCAGTACCGGCGTTTCGGCTTCTTCTACCTGGGCGCGCTGCTGGTGGCGCTGCCGGCCTTCCTGCTGCTGGGCAATGCCGAGCGTCTGCCGAGCACCCCGTTGCAGTGGACTGTGCTCGCCTGGCTCGGTGTGATGGCCTCGGGGCTGGGGCTGTACTGGTGGAACCAGGGCGCCAGCCTGGTCGACGGCGGCACCCTGGCGGTGATGAACAATGCGTTGGTGCCGGCCGGGCTGCTGGTCAATCTGCTGCTCTGGAACCAGGACGCCGATCTGCTGCGCCTGGCCCTGGGCGGTGCGGTGATCGTCGTGTCGCTGCCGCTGGCCGGCCTAGGTCGCAGGCGCCCGCTACAGGGTAGGACGGCCTGATGCAGCTGTCCGGACGTGGGTTGGCGCTGTCGGTGGGGGCTTCGCTGTTGTTCGCCGTGTTGCCGGGTTACGTGCAACTGCTGGCGCCGCTGGACGGCATTCAGATCTTCGCCCAGCGCGTGCTCTGGTCGATTCCGCTGGTGCTGTTGCTGGTTCTGCTGACCCGCCAGGGAGCACTGCTGCGCGAGACCTTCGCCCGTCTGCGCCGCGAGCCGTTGCTGCTGGCCGCCTGGCCGCTGGCGGCGGTGCTGATCGGCGTGCAGTGGGGGCTGTTTCTCTGGGCGCCGCTGGCCGGGCGCATGCTCGAGGTGTCGCTGGGCTACTTCCTGCTGCCGCTGGCCATGGTACTGGCCGGGCGGCTGTTCTACGACGAACGCCTGCGCCCGCTGCAGCAGCTGGCGGTGGCCTGCGCCGTGCTCGGCGTGGCGCACGAGCTATGGCGCAGCCAGGCGTTCTCCTGGCTGACCCTGGTCACCGCGCTGGGTTATCCGCCTTACTTCATGCTGCGCCGCTGGATGCGTCTGGATGCGCTGTCGGGCTTCGTGCTGGAGATGTTGATGCTGGCGCCGCTGGCGATCTGGCTGATCGTCGCTTACGCGCCGGTGGGTGCCTTCGAGGAGCGGGCCGCGCTCTGGCTGCTGGTGCCCGGCATGGCGTTGATCGGTACCCTGGCCTTCGCCGCGATGATGGCCTCCAGCCGCCTGCTGCCGCTGGGGTTGTTCGGCATTCTCAGTTACGTCGAGCCGGTGCTGCTGTTCGGCGTGGCCCTGCTGGTGCTCGGCGAGTCCTTCGATGCCGGGCAATGGCTGACCTACCTGCCGATCTGGCTGGCGGTGCTGCTGGTCGGTTGGGACAGCGCCCGGCTGCTGCGCAAGCAGCAGCGCGGGCACTGATCAGGCGGCGCTGATGCGCGGCATGGGAATCTGCGTCGGCTGGCTGGCCTGCTTCTTCACCTGGTAGTGCAGCTGCACCGTGCCGCTGTTGAAGCGCCTTTGGTCGCTCAGCACCAGGCTGCGCTCCATGCCGCTGGCCAGCAGCGGAATGCCGGCGCCGAGCAGGTGCGGTACCAGGTTGATCACCACTTCGTCGAGCAGGCCGGCGGTGTAGCAGGTGCCCGCCAGGGAGCTGCCGCCGACCAGCCAGATGCGCTGGAACTTGGCTTCCTTCAACGCCGCCACGGCCTGCCCCGGCGTGCAATGGGTCAGCTGCACCTCGGTCGCCGCGCGCGGTAACTGGGAGCGGGTGAGCACCACGCAGGGCTTGCCCGGATAGGGCCAGGGCCCGCCGCGGTTGAGCAGCGCCTCGTAGGTGCCGCGGCCCATCAGTAGGGCGTCGACGCTGGAGTAGAAGTATTGGAAGCTGTATTCCTCGTCCGGCTGGCGCTGGGCTTCGAACCAGTCGAGGCGACCATCGGGGCGGGCGATATAGCCATCGAGGCTTGAGGTGACGTGGTAGATCAGCGAGGGGTTCATCATGCCTCCGCAACGAGTCATCTGAGCGTTGGAGCGATGCGTAGGCGACAAGTTCGGCGGGCGCGGCGACCGCTGGTCGGCGGCGCCCGGGGCTCTGGTTTAGTCCAGCACGTTCCTCAATATCTCATAGACGATCCCGCTGGCGATTGCCACCAGCACCACGTCGCGGCCCACCTGTTTCCACTGGTAACCCTCGTAATAGGGTAGGCGCGCCGACAGACGGCTGTCGAAGTTCTTGGCGATGCCCGGCGGCAGCGGCTTGCCGCGGGCCAGGTTCTTGGCGATGCCGGGCGGCAGGGCGGAGGTCGGGCCGATCAGCTGGCGGTTGTCGCCGAGCACGATGCGCACCTGGCCGATATCCACGGTCGGGCCGCGCAGGTCGATCTGCACCTCGTCGTGGCCGCCGCCATGCTTGCCCTTGCCCGGCGGCGGGCTGGCCAGCAATGGCGAGGCGACCAGCAGCAGGCTGAGACCGAGGGCGAGGGGCGTTCGGGATATGGCAGGCATGGGCGGGGCTCCAGCGAAGGGGTATGCCGATTAGAACGCCGCGGCCGGGGCGGTTCAAGCTTCCGGCGTCGGCGCCGCTGACGATTGTGACGGCAGCCTTTGGCTCAGCGCCTGCAGGCCCTGGCGCAGGTCGTTGCCGGCCGGCTGCTGGTACAGCGCCAGGTCGAACTCCGGCAGCAGGGCCAGCAGGTAGTCGAAGATGTCGCTCTGGATGCGTTCGTATTCCAGCCAGTTGGTGGTGCCGGTGAAGCAGTAGATCTCCAGCGGGATGCCTTCGGCGCCGGGTTGCAGCTGGCGCACCATGCGGGTCATGTCCTGGCGGATCTGCGGGTGGTTCTTCAGGTAGGCCTCGGCGTAGGCGCGGAAGGTACCGATATTGGTCATGCGCCGGCGGTTGGCCGAGGGTCCGTTCTCGACCTTGTGCTCGGCGTTCCACTGGCGCAGTTCGGCCTGCTTGTGGCCGAGATAATCGGTGAGCAGGCGCACGCCGGCCAGGCGCTGTTCCTCGGCGGCGTCGAGAAAGCGCACCAGGCCGGCGTCCAGGTGCAGGCTGCGCTTGATCCGCCGGCCGCCGGCCTGGGTCATGCCGCGCCAGTTCTTGAACGACTCGGCCATCAGCCGCCAGGTGGGGATGGAGACGATGGTCTTGTCGAAATTCTGCACCTTGACCGTGTGCAGGCTGATGTCCACCACGTCGCCGTCGGCGCCGACCTGGGGCATCTCGATCCAGTCGCCGACGCGCAGCGAGTCGTTGCTGGTCAGCTGCACACCGGCGACGAAGGACAGCAGGGTGTCCTTGTACACCAGCAGGATCACCGCCGACATGGCGCCGAGGCCGGACAGCAGCAGCAGCGGCGAGCGGTCGATCAGGGTGGCGACTATGACGATGGCGGCGAACACGTACAGCAGCATCTTGGCCAACTGCACGTAGCCCTTGATCGAGCGGGTGCGCGCGTGCGGGGTGCGCGCGTAGAGGTCGAGCAGGGCGTTGAGCAGGGCGCTGACGGCCAGGGTCAGCGACAGCAGGGTGAAAGCCAGGGCCAGGTTGCGCAGGAAGTGCTCGGCCTTGTCGCTCAGCTCCGGCACCAGCACCAGGCCGAACTGCACCAGCAGCGACGGCACCATCTGCGCCAGGCGGTTGAACACCTTGTTGTGGCGCAGGTCCTCCAGCCAGAACAGCGCCGGCTGGCGCGCCAGCAGCTTGCTTGCATGCAGGATCAGAAAGCGTGCCAGGCGTCCGGCCAGCAGCGCCACCAGCAGCAGCACCAGCAGGCCGGCGATGGCGCCCAGCCAGGGGTACTGGTCGAAGTGGTTCCAGAGTTGCTCGGCCTGGCTCAGCAGCTGATCCGTATCCATGGGCGAAAATGACCTGTCGATGCTCGGGAAGGGGCCAATTAGACCATCCTCATGGCATGGGTTCGCAACCCAGGCGGCGCCGCGGTGCAAAGAAATTCGGCCGCGGCGGCGGAAACCGTTAGGCTATGCACCGTTTTGTCGATTTTTCGAGGTAGTGCCCCCGTGTTTGCCCAATTCGCCCTGCATGAACGCCTGCTGAAAGCCGTGGCCGAGCTTAATTTCGTCGAGCCCACCCCGGTGCAGGCGGCAGCGATTCCGCCGGCGCTGGAGGGCAAGGACCTGCGGGTGATCGCCCAGACCGGCAGCGGCAAGACCGCCGCCTTCGTCCTGCCGTTGCTCAATCGCCTGCTCGGTGACGGCAACTCGCAGCAGCGCCTGAGCATCCGCGCGCTGATCCTGCTGCCGACCCGCGAGCTGGCCCAGCAGACCCTCAAGGAAGTCGAGCGCTTCGCCCAGTTCACCTTCCTCAAGGCCGGCCTGGTCACCGGCGGCGAGGACTTCAAGGTGCAGGCGGCGAACATGCGCAAGATCGACATCCTGATCGGCACCCCGGGCCGTCTGATCGAGCACGCCAACGCCGGCAACCTGCCGCTGAACGAGGTCGAGGTGCTGGTGTTCGACGAGGCCGACCGCATGCTCGACATGGGCTTTGCCGAGGACGCCCAGCGCCTGGCCGAAGCCTGCGGGCCGCACCAGACCCTGCTGTTTTCCGCCACCACCGGCGGCAACGGCCTGCGCGAGATGGTCGCCAAGGTGCTCAAGGCACCGCAGCACCTGATGCTCAACAGCGTCAGCCAGCTCAACGAGGGCACCCGTCAGCAGATCGTCACCGCCGACCACAATTACCACAAGGAGCAGCTGGTCGACTGGCTGCTGGCCAACGAGAGCTACGACAAGGCCATCGTCTTCACCAACACCCGGGTGCAGGCCGACCGCCTTTACGGCAAGCTGGTGGCGGCCGGGGTCAAGGCCTTCGTGCTGCACGGCGAGAAGGACCAGAAGGATCGCAAGCTGGCCATCGAGCGCCTGCGCCAGGGCGCGGTCAAGGTCCTGGTGGCCACCGACGTGGCCGCCCGCGGCCTGGACGTCGAGGGTCTGGACCTGGTGATCAACTTCGACATGCCGCGCTCCGGCGACGAGTACGTGCACCGCATCGGCCGTACCGGCCGCGCCGGTGGCGAAGGCCTGGCGGTATCGCTGATCTGCCACGGCGACTGGAACCTGATGTCGAGCATCGAGCGCTACCTCAAACAGCGTTTCGAGCGCCGCACCATCAAGGAACTCAAGGGCGTCTACCAGGGCCCGAAGAACCTCAAGGCCTCGGGCAAGGCCGCCGGCAGCAAGAAGAAAAAGACCGACAAGGACGCCAAGAAGGCCGCGCCCAAGCGCAAGACCGGCCCGCGCCCGGCCGGCAAACCCTCGGCGCTGGTCAGCGAGGACGGCCTGGCGCCGCTCAAGCGCAAGAAGCCGGCGGCGGAGTGATCGAACCGGCTGACTGACCCGTAGCCCGGATGAAATCCGGGCTACGTTGCTCTGGCGGTCGCGGCTAAAGCCCCTCTCGCAGGGTAATGCTGCTCACTTAATCGTCGGCCGGACGCGATCAGTCCCCTCTGGGGGGAGGGTTAGGGCGGGCCGCGTTCGGAGAGGGGGAAACCGGCAGTTTCGCGGTGTTTTCGACCCTCCCCCCAACCCCTCTCCCATAAATGGGAGAGGGGAGCAGAACGCGCGCATCCTTAAGTGAACAGCATCACCTCCCACAGGGGCTCGTCAATCCACCCCGACGAAGCCGCCGGTCTGGTGCTGCCACAGGCGCGCGTACAGGCCGCCGCGGGCGACCAGTTCGGCGTGGCTGCCGCTCTCGACGATGCGGCCCTGGTCGATCACCACCAGGCGGTCCATGCGCGCGATGGTCGACAGGCGGTGGGCGATGGCGATCACCGTCTTGCCCTGCATCAGCTCGTCCAGGCTGTCCTGGATCGCCGCCTCGACTTCCGAATCCAGCGCCGAGGTGGCTTCGTCCAGCACCAGGATCGGCGCGTCCTTGAGCAGCACCCGGGCGATGGCGATGCGCTGGCGTTGGCCGCCGGACAGCTTGACCCCGCGTTCGCCGACCTGGGCGTCCATGCCGTAGCCGCCCTGGCCGTCGTCCAGCAGCGGGATGAAGGCGTCGGCGCGGGCCTTGCGCGCCGCCTCCAGCAACTGCGCCTCGCTGGCGTCCGGGCGGCCGTAGCGCAGGTTGTCGCGGATCGAGCGGTGCAGCAGGGCGGTGTCCTGGGTGACCATGCCGATCTGCGCGCGCAGGCTCTCCTGGCTCACCGCGGCGATGTCCTGGCCATCGACCAGGATGCGTCCGCTCTCCAGGTCGTACAGGCGCAGCAGCAGGTTGACCAGGGTCGACTTGCCGGCGCCGGACGGCCCGACCAGGCCGATCTTCTCGCCCGCGCGCACGTTCAGGCTGAGCCCGGCGATCACCCCGCCGGCCTTGCCGTAGTGGAAGTGGATGTCCTCGAAACGCACCTCGCCGCGCTCCACGCGTAGCGGCTGGGCGTCCTCGCGGTCGAGCACCTGGCGCGGCTGGACGATGGTGCGCATGCCGTCCTGCACCGTGCCGACGTTCTCGAAGATGCCGTTGACCACCCACATCACCCACTCGGCCATGTTGTTGATGCGCAGCACCAGGCCCAGCGCCAGGGCGATGGCGCCGGTGCTGATCGACCCCAGGCTCCACAGCCACAGCGCCAGGGCGCCGGTGGCGACGATCAGCACGCCGTTGAGGCTGGTGATGCTGACGTCGAGCAGGGTCACGGTGCGGGTCTGCTGGTGCACCCTGTCCAGCAGCTCCTGCATGGCCTCGCGGGCGTAGCTTTCTTCCTCGCGGGTGTGGGCGAACAGCTTGAGCGTCGTGACGTTGCTGTAGCCGTCCACCACCCGGCCCATGACCTTCGAGCGCGCCGCCGAGGCGGCGGCCGAGCGCTGCTGGATGCGCGGCACGAAATACCAGAGCAGCAGGCAGTAGCCGACGATCCAGGCCAGCAGCGGCAGGATCAGGCGCAGGTCCGCGGCGGCGAACAGGTACAGCGCGCTGCCGGCGTAGACCACCACGAACCACAGCGCGTCGACCAGCTGCATGGCCGACTCGCGCAGGCTCGGCCCGGTCTGCATGATGCGCTGGGCGATACGCCCGGCGAAGTCGTTCTGGAAGAAGCTCAGGCTCTGCTTGAGCACGTAGCGGTGGTTCTGCCAGCGGATCAGGTTGGTCAGCCCCGGATTGACCGCCTGGTTGGCCAGCAGGTCGTGCAGGCCGAACACCAGCGGGCGCAGGATCAGCGCCACCAGCAGCATCCACAGCAGCTCGCCGCGGTACTGCTGGAAGAACTCGGCGCTCGGCGTGCGCTGCGCCATGTCGATCAGGCGGCCGAGGAACTCGAACAGCGCCACCTCGATCACCGCGGCGAAGAAGCCCATTACCAGCAGGGCCAGCATCAGCGGCCAGACCTGGCGCAGGTAGTGCAGGTAGAAGCGCACCAGCCCGGCGGGCGGCTGCACGTCCGGGCTGGCTTGGAAGGCGTCGATCAGCGACTCGAAACGGCGGAACAGCATCTCAGGCATCCTGCCTCGGGGAGTGGATGCCGATGTTAGCGCGAGCGCGTCTCGCTTAGCAGGGGTTTCTCCAGCTCGCCGGCCCAGGCCAGCAGCGGCACCTGCAGATCCGGTTGCCAGATGCGCCGCAGCAGGAGCTTGAGGTGCGTCGGGTCGCCGCGCTCGAAGGGCAGGCGGTCGATGTGTCGGTGCACCCGCCACTGGCCGTCCTGCAGGCGGGCGAAGTCGAAGCGGAAGGGGTGGAAGCCGGTCATGCCCAGGCGCAGGTCGGTGACGATCAGGCGATCGCCGATCTGGTCGTAGCGCAGCACGCCGTCGGTGAACCAGGCCAGGCGCTGGTGCGCGGGCGAGTCGAGCAACTGCTCGCGCAGCTGCGTGCCGCGCGGCAGGCGTTGCAGCTGCGGCGGTGCGTCGTCGAACCAGCCGACCAGCGCCTCGTGATAGTGCTCGCCGTCCAGCACTATGACTCGCCACAGCAGGCTGTTGAGCGGCGTCGGGGTGACGAACAGCTGCTCGGCGACGATGCCCTGGCGCGCCAGCTCGGCCTCCACGCGCTGCTCGGCCATGTATTTGCCGGCCAGGCTGAAGCCGATATAGAGCGTGGACAGCGCCAGGGCCACGGCCGGCACCCGCCAGGCCTGTTCGCGCAGCCCGCCGAGCAGGCCGAGCGCTACGGCGACTATCAACGGCAGGGTAAACAGCGGGTCGATGATAAACAGGCTGGACCAGGCGGTGGGAATCGGCATCAGCGGCCAGAACAGCTGGGTGCCGTAGCTGGTCAGGGCGTCCAGCAGCGGATGGGTGATCAGCACCAGCCAGAGGGTGAGCAGCAGGCGATTGGCCGAATAGCCGGGATGCGGCCGGAAGCGCCGGGCCAGCCAGGCCAGCAGCAGGGCCAGGGCGCTGAGGACGAACAGCGAATGGCTGAAGCCGCGGTGGTAGGTCATGTCCGCCACGGCGTCGCCGTAGTCGATGACCACGTCGAGATCCGGCAGGGTGCCGAGCATGGCGCCGTACAGCAGCGCCTTGCGCCCCTGCCAGCGGCCGAGCAGGGCGCCCTGGATGCTGGCGCCGAGTACGGCTTGGGTGATCGAATCCATCAATTGAGCTCGCGTGAGGGCAGGTCGCTACGTTAGCCGAGGCCGTGGCCGAATGCCGCGGAGAAATTTCAAGCAAAGGTTACAGCGTCAGCGGCTATCCTGGCGGCCTGAGTCTCGCGGATCCACGCCATGCTGATCGTCTCCAACGCCGTCCACCTGCCGCTCGAGGAAATCGAGCTGAGCGCCATTCGTGCCCAGGGCGCCGGCGGGCAGAACGTCAACAAGGTGTCCAGCGCCGTGCACCTGCGCTTCGACAGCCAGGCCTCGTCCTTGCCGCCGTTCTACAAGGAGCGCCTGCTGGCGCTCGCCGACAGCCGTATCACCGCGGAGGGCGTGGTGATCATCAAGGCGCAGCAGTACCGCACCCAGGAGCAGAACCGCATGGACGCCCTCGAGCGCCTGGCCGAGCTGATTCGCAGCGCCGGCAAGACCGAGAAGAAGCGCCGCCCGACCAAGCCGACCCTGGGCTCGAAACAGCGCCGCCTGGACGGCAAGAGCAAGCGTGGGGCGATCAAGGCCGGGCGTGGCAGGGTAGATTTCTAGCGGAGTCAGGTGCCACGGCGGGTAACGGCTTTACGTAGGGTGCGCCGTGCGCACCTTAACGGGCGACGCCGCTCTCCTTGGTGCGCACGACCTGGGCTGCCCCGCGTCACCCTACCCGCGCGCCGCCAGATAGGCCTGGTAGTCGGGAATGCGGTACTCGTGCTGCTGCTCCAGCAGGGCGCTGCTGAGCAGATAGTCGGCGCTGCTCTCGTTGCACGCCACCGGGATGTTCCACACCGCGGCGACCCGCAGCAGCGCCTTGATGTCCGGGTCGTGCGGCTGCGGCTCGAAGGGGTCCCAGAAGAACACCAGGATGTCCACGCGCTGCTCGGCGATGCGCGCGCCGAGTTGCTGGTCGCCGCCCAGCGGGCCGCTGATCATGCTTTCCACCGGCAGCCCCAGGCGCTTGCTCAGCAGCAGGCCGGTGGTGCCGGTGGCGAGCAACTGGTGCTTGGCCAGCCGTTCGCGCTGGCGCTCGCACCAGTCGAGCAGGAAACCCTTGCAGTGGTCGTGGGCCACCAGGGCGATGCGTTTGCGCGCCGGCAGGCTGGCGCTGGTGAAGCTGATACGGCTCATCGACATTCCTCGCTCACATCAGGCGCGACAGGGCCAGGCAGTTGTCCAGCATGCGGTTGGAGAAGCCCCATTCGTTGTCGTACCAGGCCATCACCTTGAGCAGCTTGCCGCTGGCCTTGGTGTGGTTGGCGTCGAAGATCGACGACAGCGGGTTATGGTTGAAGTCGCAGGACACCAGCGGCAGGGTGTTGTAGCCCAGCACCGGCGACTGCTCGCTGGCGGCCTTGAGCAGGGCGTTGACTTCCTCGGCGCTGGTCTCGCGCTTGAGCTGCAGGGTCAGGTCGACCAGCGACACGTTGATCACCGGCACCCGCACGGCCATGCCGGTGAGCTTGCCGGCCAGCTCCGGCAGCACCAGGCCGACCGCCTCGGCGGCGCCGGTCTTGGTCGGGATCATCGACTGGGTGGCCGAGCGCGCGCGGTAGGGGTCGCTGTGGTAGACGTCGGAGAGGTTCTGGTCGTTGGTGTAGGCGTGGATGGTGGTCATCAGCCCCTGCTCGATGCCCAGCTCGCGATGCAGCACCTGCGCCACCGGTGCCAGGCAGTTGGTGGTGCAGGAGGCGTTGGAGAGGATCTGCATGGCCGGCGTCAGCACGCCTTCGTTGACCCCGTAGACCAGGGTGGCGTCGGCGCCCTTGGCCGGCGCCGAGATCAGCACCTTGCGCGCACCGGCGGTCAGGTGGGCGGCGGCCTTGTCGCGGTCGGTGAACAGCCCGGTGCATTCGAACACCACGTCGACCTGGTGGGCCTTCCAGGGCAGTTCGGCCGGGTTGCGGATGGCGCTGACGGCGATGCGGTCGCCGTTGACCCACAGGCTCTCGCCGTCGGCCACCACCTCGCCGGCGAACGGGCCGTGTACGCTGTCGTGGCGCAGCAGGTGGGCATTCATGGCGCTGTCGCCGAGATCGTTGATCGCCACCACCTGCAAATGCTGGCGATAATCCTGGGTATAGAGTGCGCGCAGTACGTTGCGGCCGATGCGGCCAAAACCATTGATGGCGATTCGCAGGGTCATGGTGAGGGTTCTCGTAATTTTGTTGTTGGAATTACAAGATTATTCGCATGGGACTAGAAATCAAGCCTTTTGAGTGGCAGTATTTTGTTAAAACTACAAACAGACGCTAGCTGCTAGCCTGGAGAACCCCATGCATCCCCGCGTTGTTGAAGTCACCGACCGCCTGATCGAGCGCAGCCGCGCCACCCGCCAGCGTTACCTGGCGATGATCCGCGCGGCTGCCAGCGAAGGGCCGCAGCGCGGCAAGCTGCAGTGCGCCAATTTCGCCCATGGCGTGGCCGGTTGCAGCGGCCACGACAAGCAGACCCTGCGCCTGATGGACGCGGCCAACGTGGCCATAGTTTCTGCTTATAACGACATGCTCTCGGCGCACCAGCCCTACGAGCAGTTCCCCGAACAGATTAAGCAGGCCCTGCGCGAGCTCGGCTCGGTGGGCCAGTTCGCCGGCGGCGTGCCGGCCATGTGCGACGGCGTCACCCAGGGCGAGCCGGGCATGGAGCTGGGCATCGCCAGCCGCGAGGTGATCGCCATGTCCACCGCCGTGGCGCTGTCGCACAACATGTTCGATGCCGCGCTGTACCTGGGCGTGTGCGACAAGATCGTCCCCGGCCTGCTGATGGGCGCGTTGCGCTTCGGCCATCTGCCGTCGCTGTTCGTCCCGGCCGGGCCCATGACCTCGGGCCTGTCCAACAAGGAAAAGGCCGACGTGCGCCAGCGCTACGCCGAGGGCAAGGCCAGCCGCGACGAGCTGCTGGCGGCGGAGATGGCCGCCTACCACGGCCCGGGCACCTGCACCTTCTACGGCACCGCCAACACCAACCAGCTGCTGATGGAGGTGATGGGCCTGCACCTGCCGGGCGCCTCCTTCATCAACCCCGGCACGCCGTTGCGCGAGGCGCTGACCCGCGAGGCGGCGCGCCAGGTCACCCGCCTGACCAGGCAGAGCGGCCAGTTCATGCCCATCGGCGAGATCGTCGACGAGCGCTGCCTGGTCAATTCCATCGTCGCCCTGCACGCCACCGGCGGTTCGACCAACCACACCTTGCATATGCCGGCCATCGCCCGCGCCGCCGGCATCCTGCTGACCTGGCAGGACATGGCCGAGCTCTCCGAGGTGGTGCCGACCCTGGCCCACGTCTATCCCAACGGCAAGGCCGACATCAACCACTTCCAGGCCGCCGGCGGCATGGCCCTGCTGATTCGCGAGCTGCTCGACGCCGGCCTGCTGCACGAAGAGGTCAACACCGTGGCCGGCCGCGGCCTGTCGCGCTATACCCGCGAGCCCTTCCTCGACGACGGCCAGTTGGTCTGGCGCGACGGCCCCGGCAAGAGCCTGGAGGAGAGCGTGCTGCGCCCGGTGGCGCGGCCGTTCTCGCCGGAGGGCGGCCTGCGCCTGATGCAGGGCAACCTCGGCCGCGGGGTGATGAAGGTCTCCGCGGTGGCCCCCGAGCATCAGCTGGTGGAAGCGCCGGCGCTGGTGTTCGAGGATCAGCTGGAACTGGTCGAGGCGTTCAAGGCCGGCCAGCTGGAACGCGATTTCGTCGCCGTGGTGCGCTTTCAGGGCCCGCGCAGCAACGGCATGCCCGAGCTGCACAAGATGACCCCCTATCTCGGCGTGCTGCAGGACCGCGGCTTCAAGGTGGCGCTGGTCACCGACGGGCGCATGTCCGGCGCCTCGGGCAAGATCCCGGCGGCCATCCATGTCTGCCCCGAGGCTTTCGACGGCGGCCCGCTGGCGCGGGTGCGCGACGGCGACATCATTCGCCTCGACGGCCACAGCGGCGATCTGCTGCTGAAGGTCGATGCGGCCGAGCTGGCGGCGCGCGAACTGGCCGCCACGCCGGCGCCGGCAGCGGGCTGCGGGCGCGAGCTGTTCGCCTTTATGCGGCACAACTTCAGCACGGCCGAGCAGGGCGCCAGCGCCTTCACCGCCAGCCTGGAGTCGCTGACGTGAAGCTGGCGCTGGTAGGCGATATCGGCGGCACCAACGCGCGCTTCGCCCTGTGGCGCGACGAGCAGCTCGATAGCGTGCGGGTGCTGGCTACAGCTGACTACCCAACTCCCGAAGCGGCGATCCTGGCCTATCTGCAAGGCCTGGAGCTGCCGCTGGGCGCGGTGGACTCGGTGTGCCTGGCCTGCGCCGGGCCGGTCGGCGGCGACGAATTCCGCTTCACCAACAATCACTGGCGCCTCAGCCGCAGCGCCTTCTGCCGCGACTTGCAGGTGCGCGAGCTGCTGCTGATCAACGACTTCTCCGCCATGGCCCTGGGCATGACCCGCCTGCGCGAGGACGAGCGCCGGCCGATCTGCCCCGGCCAGGCGCAGGCCGACCGTCCCTGCGTGGTGATCGGCCCCGGCACCGGCCTCGGCGTCGGCACCCTGCTGGCCACGGCCGGCGGCGGCTGGCAGGCGCTGCCGGGGGAGGGCGGGCACGTCGACCTGCCGATCGCCACGCCGCGCGAGGCCGAGCTGTGGCAGCTGATGTATCGCCAGCTCGGCCATGTGCGCGCCGAGGACGTGCTCAGCGGCGGCGGCCTGCTGCTGCTGTACCGGGCGCTGTGTCAGCTGGACGGCGCCGAGCCGCGTTTGGCCTCGCCGGCCGAGGTGACGGCGGCGGCGCTGGCCGGCGATGCGCTGGCCGGCGCGGTGATCGAGCAGTTCAGCGTCTGGCTCGGTCGCGCCGCCGGCAACCTGGTGCTCAGCCTCGGCGCGCGCGGCGGGGTCTATGTGGTCGGCGGCGTGGTGCCGCGTTTCGCCGAGCTGTTTCTGGCCAGCGGCTTCGCCGCGGCGCTGCGCGACAAGGGCTGCATGAACCAGTATTTCGACGGCATCCCGGCCTGGCTGGTGACCGCCGAATACCCCGGCCTGATGGGGGCTGGCGTGGCGCTGCAGCAGGCGATGGCGTAGGGTGCGCCGTGCGCACCGCTTCTGCGATCTGGTGCGCACGGCGCACCCTACGACAATAAGGACGGCGGACCATGAGCCAGCCCGGAAAATCCATTCTCCTGGTCGATGACGACGCGGAGATTCGCGACCTGCTGCAGACCTACCTGAGCCGCGCCGGCTTCGCCGTGCGCGCCGCCTGCGACGGCGCCGGCTTTCGCCAGGCGCTGTGCGCCGAGCCGGCCGACCTGGTGATTCTCGACGTGATGCTGCCCGACGAGGACGGCTTCAGCCTGTGCCGCTGGGTGCGCGAGCACCAGCGCTTTGCCCTGGTGCCGATCATCATGCTCACCGCCAGCTCCGACGAGGCCGACCGGGTGATCGGCCTGGAGCTGGGCGCCGACGACTACCTGGGCAAGCCGTTCAGCCCGCGCGAGCTGCAGGCGCGGATCAAGGCGCTGCTGCGTCGCGCGCAGTTCAGTCAGGTGGCGGGCGGCGAGGTGCTGGCCTTCGACCAGTGGCGCCTGGACATGGTCAGCCACCGCCTGTTCCACGCCGACGGCGAGGAGGTGATCCTCTCCGGCGCCGACTTCGCCCTGCTCAAGCTGTTTCTCGATCACCCGCAGCAGATCCTCGACCGCGACACCATCGGCAACGCCACCCGCGGCCGCGAGGTGATGCCGCTCGAGCGCATCGTCGACATGGCGGTCAGCCGCCTGCGCCAGCGCCTGCGCGACACCGACAAGCCGCCGCGGCTGATCCGCACCGTGCGCGGCAGCGGCTACCTGCTGGCGGCCCAGGTGACGGCGCAGCATGGCTAGCTGGCGGCGCTGGTTGCCGGTGCCGCGCTCGCTGCTCGGGCGCATGCTGCTGCTGACCCTGCTGGTGGTGCTGCTGGCGCAGGCGCTGTCCAGTTTCATCTGGGTCTCGCAGTTGCGCGCCAGCCAGATGGAGGGCCTGCTCACCAGTGCGCGCAGCCTGGCGCAGTCGATGGCCGCCAGCGTCAGCTACTTCCGCTCGCTGCCGATCGGCTACCGGCCGCTGGTGCTCGATCAGTTGCGCAACATGGGCGGCACGCGCTTCTTCGTCTCGCTCAACGACAAGCCACTGCAGATGCAGGTGCTGCCGCCGACGCCGCGCAAGCGCGCGGTGCTCGAGGCGGTCGAGGCCACTTTGCGCGAACGCCTGGGCAGCGGCCTGGACATTTCCCTGCAGTTCGTCGGCCCGGAGGACCTGCGCATCTTCAACAGCGGCCTGAAGCTCGACGAGCTGCCGCGTTCCTGGGCGCACTACGCGCTGAGCCTGGAGCCGCTGAATCCGCCGGTGCTGGTGACGCAGATCCGCATCGCCGAGGGCGAATGGCTGTACCTGGCGTCCTTGCTGCCCGAGCCCTATGTCGGCCTGGAGCAGCAGGGCCTGCCGGCGCAGCAGCTGTGGTTCATCATTCTCACCAGCAGTTTTTTGCTGCTGTTCATCGGCCTTCTGGTGCACTGGCAGAGCCGTCCGCTCAAACGCCTGGCGCGGGCGGCGCGGGAAATGTCGC
This sequence comes from Pseudomonas sp. NPDC077186, assembly GCF_044543505.1. Taxonomy (NCBI): domain Bacteria; kingdom Pseudomonadati; phylum Pseudomonadota; class Gammaproteobacteria; order Pseudomonadales; family Pseudomonadaceae; genus Pseudomonas; species Pseudomonas sp. NPDC077186. The sequence goes on along the minus strand of NZ_JBITWE010000001.1, from coordinate 1,143,152 downwards.
TGGGCAGCGAAGTCGAGCCGCTGGCCGAGGCCGGCGGCAGCGAGGTGGTCGAGGTCAGCCGCGCCTTCAACGCCATGCGCGAGCGCATCGGCCGTTACCTCAACGAGCGCAGCCAGCTGTTCAGCGCCATCTCCCACGATTTGCGCACGCCGATCACCCGCCTGCGCCTGCGCGTCGAGCTGCTCGATGACGAGGCGCTGCAGGCCAAGTTCGGCCGCGACCTGGACGAGCTGGAGATGCTGGTCAAGGGCGCGCTGCAGTGCGTCAAGGACACCGACATCCACGAGAACATCGAGCCGGTCGACCTCAATCACCTGTTGCACGGGGTGGTCGAGCCCTACCTGGGTAACGGTCGGGTGACGGTCGAAGGCAGGGCGCTGGCGCCTTATCCGGGCAAGCCGCTGGCGCTCAAGCGCTGCATCGGCAACCTGGTGGACAACGCGCTGAAGTACGGCGAGCGCGCCCACCTGCAGATCGAGGACGACGGCCAGGCCTTCGTCCTGCATGTCGACGACGAAGGTCCGGGGGTGCCGGAACAGCGCCTGGAGCAGGTGTTCGAGCCGCATTTCCGCCTGGCCGGCCAGCAGCAGGGTTACGGCCTGGGCCTGGGCATCGCGCGCAATATCGCCCACAGCCATGGCGGCGAACTGAGCCTGCGCAACCTGCGCGAGGGCGGCCTGCGGGTGACCCTGAGCCTGCCCAGGTAGGTTGGGGAGCCCCTGGCTCCGTAGGGTGCGCTGCGCGCACCAATATTCGGGTGGCGCTGCGCTTCAGTAGCGAAACTTCTGCGGGCGACTGAAGCAACAGACGCCGCGGCTCAGATCCCCTGGGGAATTTCTTCGCCGCCGAGGGCGCTGAACAGCTCGGGGAGGAACTCCACCAGGGTCATCATCATCAGGGTGAAGCTGGCGTCTTGCTGGGCCAGGGCATCTTCGCCGCCGTCCTGCTCGGCCTGCTCCTGGAGGATGTCCTCGAAGCGCAGGCGCTTGATCACCAGCTTGTCGTCGAGCACGAACGACAGCTTGTCCTGCCAGGCCAGCGACAGCTGGGTGACCTGCTTGCCGGTGGACAGGTGCAGCTGGATTTCCTCGCTGGTCAGGTCCTGGCGCTTGCAGCGCACTACGCCGCCGTCCTCGTGGGTGTCGCGCAGCTCGCACTCGTCGAGCACGTAGAAGCCCTCGGCGGCCTTCTGCGTCTTCAGCCAGTCGGTGAGGGTGGCGGTCGGCGCGATCTTCACCGACAGCGGGCGCACCGGCAGCGAACCCATGGCCTCGCGCAGGGTGGAGAGCAGGTCTTCGGCTTTCTTGGCGCTGGCGCTGTCGACCAGGATCAGGCCCTGCTTCGGCGCGATGGCGGCGAAGGTGCCGGACTTGCGGATAAAGGCGCGCGGCAGGAAGGCCTGGACGATCTCGTCCTTAATCTGGTCGCGCTCCTTCTTGTACACCTTGCGCATCTGGCTGTTCTCGATCTCGTCGACCTTCTCCTTCAGCGCGTCGCGCACCACCGAGCCGGGCAGGATGCGCTCTTCCTTGCGCGTGCCGATCAGCAGGAAGTCGCCGCTGACATGCACCAGCGGCGCGTCGGCGCCCTTGCCGAAGGGCGCGCTGAAACCGTAGGTGGTCAGCTCCTGGCTGGCGCAGGGGCGCGCCGGCTTGCTCGCCAGCGCGGTTTCCAGCGCCTCGGCGTCGAAGGGGATGTCCTGGGTGAGGCGGTAGACCAGCAGGTTACGAAACCACATGAGCGGGTGACTCTCCATTGGCGTGATGGTCGCGGGGCGGCGCTCGGGCAGCAGGTGGCGCGCCGCGACGGGAAGGGGGCGGGGGTGGTCGCGAGATCGCGGCCTGGCCGCCAGCGCAAAGCGCGCATTATTCTCCCCTCGCGGGCTCAGGCCAACCCTGGCATCGGGCCAGCGGGAAAATTCCCGGGCCTCGCCTAAGTTCTTGCTGGAGCGATAGAATTTTTTTGCATCGGGGCTTGCCAAGGTGCCGGTCGCTCTCTAGAATGCGCCCCACTTCGAGAGTGAAGGGTGATTAGCTCAGCCGGGAGAGCATCTGCCTTACAAGCAGAGGGTCGGCGGTTCGATCCCGTCATCACCCACCAATCTCGCAGTTACGCGCAGCGGTAGTTCAGTCGGTTAGAATACCGGCCTGTCACGCCGGGGGTCGCGGGTTCGAGTCCCGTCCGCTGCGCCATTCTTCTCCTCGCTCCATCCCCTCCTGTGACGCCTCTTCGGCATTCGCCGAAAATCTCAGAAAATTCCTTTGTTTGCTTGAACTTATGCGCAGTGCTCGGCTCCTATGCCGTAGCCAGTGATCGCGGCGGACTGCTAAGCTCGCGCTTTCACACGACGGCCTTTGGGCGCATCTACAAGGAACAAGCATGAAACAGCATCGTTTGGCGGCGGCGGTTGCCCTGGTGGGCCTGGTGCTCGCCGGTTGCGATTCGCAAACCAGCGAAGTCGAACTCAAGACCCCGGCGCAGAAAGCCTCCTATGGCATCGGCCTGAACATGGGCCGCAGCCTGTCCGAGGAAGGCATGGACGATCTGGACTCTCACGCCGTCGCTCAGGGCATCGAGGATGCGCTGGCGAAGAAAGAGCCGCGCATCAAGGACGAGGACATGATCGAGGCCTTCTCCTTCCTGCAGACCCGTGCCGAAGAGCGCATGGCGGCGCTGAACAAGGAAGCGGCCGAAGCCGGCAAGAAGTTCCTCGAGGAAAATGGCAAGCGCGAAGGCGTGGTCACCACCGAATCCGGCCTGCAGTACGAAGTGGTGAAGAAGACCGACGGCGCCCAGCCCAAGGCAACCGACGTGGTGACCGTGCACTACGAAGGCAAGCTGACCGACGGCAGCGTGTTCGACAGCTCGGTCGCGCGCGGCAGCCCCATCGACCTGCCGGTGGGCGGGGTGATTCCGGGCTGGGTCGAAGGCCTGCAGCTGATGCACGTCGGCGAGAAGTACAAGCTGTACATCCCCAGCGAACTGGCCTACGGCGAGCAGAGCCCGTCGCCGGCGATCCCGGCCAACTCGGTGTTGGTGTTCGACCTGGAGCTGATCGGCATCAAGGAACAGGCTGCCGCGGAGTAACACCCGGCAGTTCGACGCAACGCCCCGTCTCGACGGGGCGTTGCCGTTTTTGACGGTCGAGAAAGCGACCAACGGGGCTTGTGCGCGGCCGCAGGTGTTACGCTTATGCACATTATGGGAAACGTTCCCAACAAGGCTCCGTTACACCGGCAGGCTCGCTAAGTCAATTTTCAAGTGATTGATTTTATTGGTTTTTGTGCGCTGGACAAAAAATGCCCGATCTGTCCGCAGGCCGCATGCCGCGGGGCTTTGATAAGCTTGTCGAACGTCTGTTAACAGCTTTATCCACAGCTTCGGTGGATAAGCCGAGCCAGCCCAGGCGGCGCCTGGGTTACGAGGAGGGCCGATGAAAACTCCGTGGAAACTGGCGCGTTACCTGCCCATCGCGGCGCGTTTCCTGCGCGAGGGGCGCCTGCCGGAACTGCTCCGCGCCCTGGGCGACAAGCGCACGCCGCAGGGTGCCCGCTTCGCCGGGCTGCGCGAGGATCTGCGTCTGTTGCGTGCGCTGTGCCTGGCCTGGCTGAAGGGCGATTACCGGCAGATCAGCAGCCAGGCGCTGCTGATGGTGGTGGCCGCCTTGCTGTACTTCCTCTCCCCGCTGGACGCCATACCCGATTGGCTGGTGGGGCTGGGTTTCATCGACGATCTGGCCGTGCTGGCCTGGGTGCTGCGTACCTGGCGCGGCGAGCTGGACGCCTTCAAGGCCTGGCGGGCGGCGCAGACGCCCGAGCAGTTGGCGCTTATCGAGCGCTTGCCGCCTGCGCCGCCGGCGAGTCCGCAGCGCTCCTGAGCGCCTCCTCCAGCCATTGCGCGATCCGCCCCTGGTCGCGCAGCTCCAGCAGCAGCGCGTCCAGGCGTTCGGCCGCCACCGGCAGGTGCGGCCCGTAGGCGCAATGCACCTGATAGCGCTGCACCACCCAGGGGCTGAAAGCCAGGCGCAGTTGCGGGTGCTGGGCGAGCTTGTAGGCCAGGTTGCGGCGCATGTCGATCACCGCGTCCAGGCGCTGCTTGTCGAGCATCTGCAGGCTGGTGTCGAGGTCGCGCACGTCCTGACGCAGGATGCGCTGGTCGGCGAAGGCTGTCATCAGCGGCGCGCTGTAGACATAACCGAGGCTGGTGCCGAGCACCTTGCCGTCGAGGCTTTGCAGGCTGGTCAGCGGCGGCCGGTCGCGGTGCTGCAGCAGCACGTCTTCCTCCTCATACAGCGGCGGCGACCAGTGATAGCGCTGCGGCTCGCCGACCCACTCGGGGTTGGCGTTGCAGATCAGGTGCAGGCGGCCCTGCTGCAGGTAGGTTTCCAGGCGGTTGTTCGGCGTTTCGATGAACTCCACCGGCAGATCCAGGCGCAGCGCCAGTTCCAGGCCGAGGCGGTGGGCCAGGCCGCGCTGCAGGCGCTGCTGCTCCACGCCGACATAGGGCATGGCGTCGGCCGGGCCATAACCCCAGCGCAGGCTGTCGGCGCTGCAGGGCAGCACCAGCAGGCCGCAAAGCAAAGCGTAGAGTCTGCGCAAAAGAAACTCCCCCGCCCAGCGGGCTCTAATGCCAAAGCAGTATAGATCACGCCCCTGGCGGCGGCCGCCTGTTAAGATGGCCGCTCGCAAGGAAGGTGCCGAGGTCGTCGGTGCTGCTTTCCAACGGCGCTGTTTTTTAATGGAGAGCTTCATGACAGTGCAAATCATTGCCCGCGACGGCGAGCCGGAGTACGCCGTGCTGCCCTGGGCCGACTATCAGGCGCTGCTGCTGGCGGCCGGGCGTCAGGGCGGCGCCGAGCCGGTTCAGGCGGTCGGGCCGAGCCAGGGGGCGCGGCCGGCGCTGGCGCAGTTGCAGGCCCTGCGCGAAGCCAAGGGCCTGAGCGCCGAGGCGCTGGCGCGCAGCGTGGGCATCAGCCCGCATTACCTGGCCATGATCGAGCGCGGCGAGCGTCAGCCCGACGCCGCCATCCTGCGCGCGCTGGCCTGGGCGCTGGAACTGGAGGGTTGGTCTTGAGCGTACGCATCAGCCGCCAGCACTGGCAGGCCCTGCTCGACGAGCTGGACGACGCCCGCCGCCAGCGCCACCTGCTGACCTACCGGGCGCTGATCGAGCGCCTGGAGCTGCCTACGCCGGCCATGCAGACCCTCACCGCCGCGCTGGAGCATCTGGCCGCGCTGGATGCCCGCGCCGAGCGCCCGCTGCGCAGCGCCCTGGTGATCAGCCAGGGCGCCAGTCGCCTGCCGCGTACCGGTTTCTTCGACTGCGTGACCCGTTTGGGCCGCTTCAGCGGCGCCCCCGACGGCGTCGCCGCGGCCTCCTGGCATGCCGCCGAAGTGGTGCGGGTGTTCGAGTTCGATTATCCCGCGGATGTCTAGGCTGCTCTGGCGGTTGCGTGCAGGCCTCGGCTACTGGCTGGCCCGGCGCCTGTTCCATTGGCCCTGGCTGCTGCGCCAGCCGCGGGCCTGGCAGTGGCTGCAGGGGCAGTACGCGCGCCAGGCCATGCTGGGCGACGTGCCGGCGCAAAGCTTCTACGGGCATATCCTGCTGTTTCGTGGTCAGGGCCTCGGCGCGCGCGAGGAGGGGCTACGCCTGCTGCGCCTGGCGGCCGAAGGCGGCGACGGCAAGGCCGCTTACCAGTTGGGCGTGCAGGCGCTGCAGGGCGATGCCCGCCAGGCTCCGGACGCTCGGGCCGCGGCCCACTGGTGGGCGTTGGCGGTCGCCGCCGGCCATCCGCTGGCCGCCGCTCGTCTGCACCGCCTGTACCGCGACGGTGCGCCCGGCCTGGCGGCCGACCCTGAGCTGGCCGCGCACTATGCCGCGCCCGGCGAGGCGAGCGACTCAGGCCGATAGCCGCTCGAGGATATGCAGGCTGTAGCCCGGCACCGCCTTGGCCTGGCGCTTGGCCTCCGAGGCCAGTTCGGCCAGCTGCGCCGCGTCCAGCTCCGGGCAATCCTCGGCCTGCAGGCGTACCACGCCGATGGAGAGCGACAGCAGGGCGAATTCCTGGCGCTGGCCCTGGCGGTTGCGCGCGCTGAAGCAGCCGGCCTGCAGGTGTTCTTCGCGGTAGAAGCGTCGGCACTGGCTCTGGAAATCTTCGATCAGGCGGCCGAGCCGGTCGCGCCAGTCGGCCGAGCCGAGCACCAGGAGGAAGTCGTCGCCGCCGATATGGCCGACGAAGTCGCGCGCCGGGTCGACCCGCTCGTTCAGGCACTGCGCCAGACACAGCAGCACCTCGTCGCCCTTGGCGTAACCGTAGAGGTCGTTGAACGGCTTGAAGCTGTCGATGTCGACGTAGCAGATCGCCGCCGTGCGCCCCTGTTGCAGCAGGCGGGTCAGGCACTGCTGGATCGGCACGTTGCCCGGCAGCAGGGTCAGCGGGTTGGCGTGGCGCGCCTGCTGCAGCTTCTGTTCGGTGATCAGCTTGAGCACGTCGATCACCCGGCCCAGGCCGAGGTAGCGGCCGTTCTGGGTGATGATGAAGTCTTCCTCGATGCGCTGGCGGGCGCGGCTGGTGAGCAGGCGGCTGACCTTCTGCAGCGATTGCGCCAGTTCCACGGCGAGAAAGTCCTGGCTCATCAGCCGGCTGATCGGCTTGCGCGCGAACAGGTCGGTGGCGAAGGGCTTGAGCAGCGCTTCGGAGAGCGAATGGCGATGGACGATACCGACCGGTTGGCGCTGTGCGTCGAGCACTGCCAGCGAGTTGAGGTTGGCCTGGGCGCGAAAGGCTTCCAGCACCTCGGCGATGGCGGTGTGCTGGTCGACCGCCGGCTGTTCGTTGAGCAGTGCGCCGAGGTCGCGACCTTCCTCGCCCAGGCCGACCTGGCCGCCCTGCAGGCGCGGCAGCAGCTGGCGGGCTTCGCGCGGCGGCTTTTCCTGCGGGCGGCTGAGCAGGTAGCCCTGCACCAGGTCGACGCCCATCTCGGCCAGCACCGCCAGTTCCTCGGCCAGCTCGATGCCTTCGGCGATCACCTGGGCGCGCGAGGCCTCGGCCATCTTCAGGATCGAGCCGACGAACTCGCGCTTGACCGTGTCCAGGTGGATGCCGTCGATGAAGTGGCGGTCGATCTTCACGTAGTCCGGGCGCAGCTCCGACCACAGGCGCAGGCTGGAGTAGCCGGCGCCGAGGTCGTCGAGGGCGATGGAAAAGCCCATGGCGCGGTAGTGGTGCAGGGCGTTGTCGAGCAGGGCGAAGTCTTCGGTGGGCGACTGTTCGGTGAGTTCGATCACCACCTGGCTCGGCGGAATGCCGAAGGCCTGCAGCAGCTTGAGGGTGCGCCCCGGCTGGTGGCTGGGATCGAGCAGGGATTCCGGCGAGACGTTGAGAAACAGCTTGCCCTCCAGGCCCTGGGCGCTGAAGCGTTGGCAGGCGCTCTTGCGGCAGGCCATCTCCAGTTCGCTCAGGCGGCCGGCGTGGCGGGCCACGGCGAACAGCGTCAGCGGCGAGTGCAGCGGGCTGTTGGAGGGGCCGCGGGTCAGCGCCTCGTAGCCGAGGATGCGCTGCTCGGACAGCGAGACGATGGGCTGGAACAGGCTGTTGAGGTCGCCGTGAGCGAGGATGATCCCCAGTGCGCTCAACTGCTCGGTGACGGTCATGATGGTCTCGATCTGGCGAAAAAACGAAAGGGCCGGTTTTGGGCCGGCCCTCGCATTTCACGACAGTTCGATGACGCTTTGATGACGTTAGATGATTTGCTCTCAGTGCAATGCGAGTGACGGGTTGAGTCCCAGATAGTCGAGCAGGATGCGTCCGGATTCGGCCAGGTAGGCGTCGTCCTCCGGGGTGCTCTTGTCGTCTTCCAGCGGCAGGGCGTCCTCGTCTTCCTTCTGCAGTTCCTTGAGCGGTTCCTCGCCCTTGGCCTGGCGACGGTTGTTCTCCAGCTTCAGCTGCTTGGCCTCGACCTCGGCCTGGCGTGCACGACGGGTGTGCTCGTTGAGGCTGACGCGGGTCTCGGCCATCAGCTGCTTGGCCAGGGTCAGGCGGTCGCGGGTGAAGACGAAGTCCGGGTCGTTGGCGGTGCGCCGGTCATGCCGGGTGGTCAGCTCGGCGAGGAAGGGCTTGATCGGATCCAACTCGGGTTTGATCGCCGGACGGATGCTGTCCCACGGCAAGGCGGCGGGCAGGGCGCTCTCGCCGATGTCCTTGGTGTCCATCACGTCCGGGTAGAGGATGTCGGGGATCACCCCCTGGTGCTGGGTGCTCTGTCCGGAGACGCGGTAGAACTTGGCCAGGGTCAGTTTCAGTTCGCCGTGATTGAGCGGCTGGATGGTCTGCACCGTGCCCTTGCCGAAGGTCTGGCCACCGAGGATCAGCGCGCGGTGGTAGTCCTGCATGGCGCCGGCGAAGATTTCCGATGCCGAGGCGGACAGGCGGTTGACCAGCACCGCCAGCGGGCCGGTGTAGTAGCTGCCGGTGTTCTCGTCGGCGAGCACGTCGACGCGGCCGTCGGCGTTGCGCACCAGCACGGTGGGGCCCTGTTCGATGAACAGGCCGGTCAGTTCGGTGGCTTCCTGCAGCGAGCCGCCGCCGTTGTTGCGCAGGTCGATGACCACGCCGTCGACCTTCTCCGCCTTCAGCTCGCTGAGCAGGCGTTTGACGTCGCGGGTGGTGCTCTTGTAGTTCGGGTCGCCGGCGCGGAAGGCCTTGAAGTCTAGGTAGAAGGCCGGGATCTCGATGACCCCGAGCTTGTAGTTGCGCCCTTCGTGGGCCAGTTCGAGGACCTTCTTCTTCGCCGCCTGCTCCTCGAGCTTGACCGCCTCGCGAGTGATGGTGACCACCTTGCTGGTCTGGTCGCTGGGCGCGTTGCTCGCCGGGATCACCTCCAGGCGCACGGTGGAGCCCTTCGGTCCGCGGATCAGCTTGACCACCTCGTCCAGGCGCCAGCCGATCACGTCGACCATCTCGCCGTTGCCCTGGGCGACGCCGACTATCTTGTCCGCCGGAGCGATCTGCTTGCTCTTCTCCGCCGGGCCGGCCGGCACCAGGCGCACCACCTTGACGTGCTCGTTGTCGCTCTGCAACACCGCGCCGATGCCTTCCAGCGACAGGCTCATGTTGATGTCGAAGTTTTCCGCGTTGTCCGGCGACAGGTAGGTGGTGTGCGGGTCGTAGGTGGTGGCGAAGGCATTGATATAGGCCTGGAACACGTCCTCGCCGCGGGTCTGCTTGAGTCGCGCCAACTGGTTGTTGTAGCGCTTGGTCAGCAGTTCCTGGATGTCCTTGCCGTCCTTGCCGGCGATCTTCAGACGCAGCACCTCGTCCTTGACCCGCTTGCGCCACAGCTCGTCGAGCTCGGCGCGGTTCGCCGCCCAGGGCGCCTTCTCGCGGTCCACTTCGAGGCTCTCGTCGACGCCGAAGTCGATCTTGTCGACGCCCTTGGCCAGCTCGGCCAGGGCGAATTCCAGGCGCTCCTGCAGGCGCACCAGGTGGCGGCGGTAGATGGCGAAGCCAGGTTCGAGGTCGCCGCTTTTCAGCAGGTCGTCGAACTTGTTGCGCCACTGGTTGAACTCGGCGATATCGGCGGCGGTGAAGTAGCTGCGCGCCGGGTCGAGCAACTTCAGGTAGTTGTCGTAGATCTGCAGCGAACGCTCGTCGTTCAGCGGCGGCTTGTTGTAGTGGTGGCGCCTGAGCAGTTCCACCACGTTGAGGCTAGCAATCACCTGCTCGCGATCCGGCTGCAGGTAGTCCCAGTCGGCGGCGCTGGTGGTCTTGGCCGCCAGCGGCAGGGCACTGAGGCCGAGGACGAGGGCGAGGGCGGTGCTTGCGAGAGAGCGCTTCATGCTGATTCGACGTAGTGGCAGGTGATAACGCATATTAGGCCGTAATTGAGGGCGCCAGGTTCCGTTGGCGCTAGGCGGAAGCCCGGCGGTCTGCGCCGGGCCCGGTTTCATTTGCACTATGGAGGCAGCATGAAGGCATTGCAAGGCGTCGAAGGGCGGGCCCAGTGGCTGGAACAGCCGGCGCAGGCGTGCGACGCGGGGCAGATTCGGGTCAGGGTGGCCGCCGCCGGTCTCAACCGCGCCGACCTGCTGCAGCGCGCCGGTCTCTATCCGCCGCCGCCCGGCGCCAGCGAGGCGCTGGGCCTGGAATGCGCCGGGGTGGTCAGCGAGGTGGGGCCGGGTAGCGCCTGGCAGGTGGGCGACCGCGTCTGCTGCCTGCTGGCCGGCGGCGGCATGGCCGAGGAAGTGGTGGTCGATGCCCGTCACGCCCTGCCGGTGCCAGAAGGCTTGAGCTTGGTCGAGGCGGCGGTGTTGCCGGAGGTCTATGCCACGGCCTGGCTCAACTTGTTTCAGCTCGGCGCGCTGAAGCCGGGCGAGAAGGTGCTGCTGCACGCCGGCGCCAGCGGCGTCGGCTCGGCAGCCATCCAGCTGTGCAAGGCGTTCGGCAGCCCCTGCTGGGTCAGCGTCGGTTCGCCCGAGCGGCTGGCCTATTGCGAGGGGCTCGGCGCCCAGGGCGGGGTGCTGCGCGGCGACGACCTGCAGGGCCTGCGCGATTTCGGCCCCTTCGATGTGATTCTCGATCCGGTCGGCGGTCAGTATGCGACGCTCAATCTGGAACTGCTGGCGCGCGATGGGCGCTGGATCAATATCGGCCTGATGGGCGGGCGCGAAGCCAAGCTGGATTTGGCCCAAGTGCTGGGCAAGCGCATCCAGCTGATCGGCTCGACCTTGCGGGGCCGCGACGACCAGTTCAAGGCCGACCTGTTGCGCGACCTGCAGCAGCAGGTCTGGCCGCTGTTCGTCGAGGGCAGGTTGAAGCCGCAACTGGAGCGCAGTTTTGCGCTCAAAGACAGCGAAGCGGCGTTCGAGACACTCGCCGGTAACCAGGTGGCGGGTAAAATCGCGCTGCTTATCGAGCCCAGCCTGGTTTGAGCCAGGGCTGCAGCCCGCGTCCGGCGCGGGCTCGGCCAACGATTGGCTGATTCAATCAATATCATGGCCGTAATCAATAAGCTTTTTTTCGTTAGGCCGCTAAGATACGCCCTGTAAATTTTCAACCCTCACAGAAACCTCAGAAGGAGTCAGAGATGTCCCTCATCAACACTCAGGTACAGCCGTTCAAGGCCAACGCTTTCCACGCCGGCGAGTTCGTCGAAGTCACCGAGCAGAGCCTGCAGGGCAAGTGGTCCGTGCTGATCTTCATGCCGGCCGCCTTCACCTTCAACTGCCCGACCGAAATCGAAGACGCTGCCAACAACTACGCCGAGTTCCAGAAGGCCGGTGCCGAGGTCTACATCGTCACCACCGACACCCACTTCTCGCACAAGGTCTGGCACGAAACTTCGCCGGCCGTTGGCAAGGCGCAGTTCCCGCTGATCGGCGACCCGACTCACCAGCTGACCAACGCTTTCGGCGTGCACATCGCCGAAGAAGGTCTGGCGCTGCGTGGCACCTTCGTGATCAACCCGCAAGGCGTGATCAAGACCGTTGAGATCCACTCCAACGAAATCGCTCGCGACGTCTCCGAGACCCTGCGCAAGCTGAAGGCCGCTCAGTACACCGCCGCTAACCCGGGTCAGGTTTGCCCGGCCAAGTGGAAAGAAGGCGAAGCCACTCTGGCGCCGTCGCTGGACCTGGTTGGCAAGATCTAAATCTGCCAGCTCCCTTTCCGGCCTGTCACCGGCCGGAAAGGACCCACTCTGCGCTGTTAGGGCCAGCAACCGGCCCTTGTGGTGCCCGATGCCCGGGCGCGATCCGTCCGGGCATTTTATTGCCCGAATTTTCGTATTTGAGGAATTTCCGCCATGTTGGACGCCAATCTTAAAGCCCAGTTGAAGGCCTACCTGGAGAAGGTCACCCTGCCGTTCGAGATCGTCGCGTCCCTCGATGACAGCGCGAAATCTCAGGAGCTGCTGGGCCTGCTCCAGGACATCGTCGGCCTGACCGACAAGATCACTCTCAAGACCGACGGCAACGATGCCCGCCGTCCGTCCTTCGCCCTGAATCGTCCGGGTGAAGACACCGGCGTTGCCTTCGCCGGTATCCCCATGGGCCACGAGTTCACCTCGCTGGTGCTGGCGCTGCTGCAAGTGGGCGGTCATCCATCGAAGCTGGATGCCGACACCATCGCGCAGATCAAGAGCATCGAAGGCAAGTTCGAGTTCGAGACCTATTTCTCGCTGTCCTGCCAGAACTGCCCGGACGTGGTTCAGGCGCTGAACCTGATGGCCGTGCTCAACCCCAATATCCGCAACGTCTCCATCGACGGTGCGCTGTTCCAGGAAGAAGTCGAGCGTCGCCAGATCATGGCCGTGCCGAGCATCTACCTGAACGGTGAGGTGTTCGCTTCCGGGCGCATGGAAGTGAAGGAAATCCTCGCCAAGATCGACACCGGCGCCGCCAACCGCGATGCCGAGAAGATGAGCGCCAAGCAGGCCTTCGACGTGCTGGTGGTCGGCGGTGGCCCGGCCGGCGCTGCGGCTGCCATCTACGCCGCGCGCAAGGGCATCCGCGCCGCCATCGCCGCCGAGCGCTTCGGTGGTCAGGTGCTGGACACCATGGCCATCGAGAACTTCATCTCCGTCAAGGAAACCGAAGGCCCGAAACTGGTGCGCGCTCTGGAAGAACACGTCAAGGAATACGAAGTCGACGTGATGAACCTGCAGCGTGCTTCGGCTCTGGTGCCGGCCAGCAGCGAAGGCGGCCTGCACGAAGTGAAGTTCGAGAACGGCGCGTCGCTCAAGGCCAAGACCGTGATCCTCTCCACCGGCGCACGCTGGCGCGAGATGGGGGTGCCCGGCGAGCAGGAATACAAGGCCAAGGGCGTGTGCTTCTGCCCGCACTGCGACGGCCCGCTGTTCAAGGGCAAGCGTGTGGCGGTGATCGGCGGCGGTAATTCCGGCGTCGAGGCAGCCATCGACCTGGCTGGCATCGTCGCCCACGTGACCCTGCTGGAATTCGCCGACACCCTGCGTGCTGACGCCGTGCTGCAGAAGAAACTCTACAGTCTGCCCAACGTCACCGTGATCAAGAGCGCACAGACCACCGAGGTCAAGGGCGACGGCCAGAAAGTCACCGGCCTGGTGTACAAGGACCGCACCACCGAAGAGCTGCACACCGTCGAGCTGGAAGGCATCTTCGTGCAGATCGGCCTGTTGCCCAACAGCGACTGGCTCAAGGGCACCGTGGAGCTCAACCGCTTCGGCGAGATCATCGTCGATGCCAAGGGCGCGACCAATATCCCTGGCGTGTTCGCCGCCGGTGACGTGACCACCGTGCCGTACAAGCAGATCGTCATCGCCATGGGCGAGGGGGCGAAGGCATCGCTGTCCGCCTTCGACCATCTGATCCGCCATAGCTGATCGGGCGTTGCATGAATGAAGAAGGCCACCCCTCGGGGTGGCCTTTCTTTTTTATCTCTACCCAGGAGCCGCTTCGTAGGGTGCGCTGCGCGCACCGATGCCTCGGTTCTGCTGGTGCGCACGGCGCACCCTACGAGTGGGGTATCACTCAGCGCTTAAGACCGCCCAGGGTCAGCGGCATCTGGCGGTTCACATCCTTGTACAGCAAGTAGCGGAAGCGGCTCGGGCCGCCGGCGTAGCAGGCCTGCGGGCAGAAGGCGCGCAGCCACATGAAGTCGCCGGCCTCGACCTCGACCCAGTCCTGGTTCAGGCGGTACACCGCCTTGCCTTCGAGCACGTACAGGCCGTGTTCCATGACGTGGGTTTCGGCGAAGGGGATCACGCCGCCCGGCTCGAAATTGACGATGTTGACGTGCATGTCATGGCGCATGTCGCTGATCTCGACGAAGCGCGTGGTGCTCCAGCGGCCCTCGGTGCCGGGCATGACGATCGGCTCGATGTCCTGCTCGTTGGTGACGAAGGCTTCCGGGTAAGGCACGCCTTCGACCGGTTGATAGGCCTTGCGCAGCCAGTGGAAGCGTACGGCTTGGCTGCTGTTGTTGCGCAGCGACCAATCGCTCTGCGGCGGGATGAAGGCGTAGCTGCCCGGACGCAGGGCGTGTTGGGTGCCGTTGAGGGTCAGGTCGCAGGTGCCTTCGACGACGAAGATCACGCCTTCGGCGGTGGCGTCGAGCTCAGGCTTGTCGCTGCCGCCGTTCGGGCCGACTTCGACGATGTACTGCGAGAAGGTTTCGGCGAAGCCGGTCAGCGGGCGGGCGATGACCCACATGCGCATGTTGTCCCAGAACGGCAGGTGGCTGGTGACGATGTCACGCATCACGCCTTTGGGGATCACGGCATAGGCTTCGGTGAACATGGCGCGGTCGGTCAGCAGTTGTTCCTGACCGGGATGGCCGCCATGCGGGGCGTAGTAGTAGGGCGTTTTGCTCATCGAGAAGGTGCCTCGGCGGGAGAATGGCGCGGGGTTCTGTCCCCGTGCGGAAATTTGACTCCCGTGCACTATAGAAAGTCGCAGCTCGATTCTGAAATTAAATAGTAGAATGCCTGTCAGTGGACTTCGTGATGGGTGGCAATATGCTCGATCCGGTGCTGTTACGCAGTTTTCTCACCGTGGTGCAGACCGGTGGTTTCACCCGCGCGGCTGCCAGTTTGCACCTGACCCAGTCCACAGTCAGTCAGCAGGTGCGGCGCCTGGAGGAGCAGCTTGGCGCCGAGCTGCTCGACCGCAGTGGCCGCTACGTGGTGACCACCACCGAGGGCGAACGCCTGCTGGGTTATGCCAACCGCATCGTCGCACTGATGGACGAAGCCATGCTGGCGCTGGGGCAAAGTGCGGTGGAAGGCGAAGTGCGCCTCGGCGTGCCGGACGATTTCGCCGCCAACAGCCTGACGCCCTACCTGGCCGATTTTGCCGATGCCCATCCGGGTATTCGCCTGGAGATCACCAGCGGCCTCAGTCATGACGTGTGGCGTGCGTTCAATGCCGGCGAGCTGGATCTGGCACTGATCAAGCAGCGCGCCGGCAGCGCCAAGGGCCTGGCCAGTTGGGCCGAACCACTGGCCTGGCTCGACAGCCGAACGCGCCCGGTGCTGGCGCGCAACCCGGTGCCGCTGGCGGTGTTCCCGCCCAATGGCCTGTACCGTCTGGAGATGACTCACGCGCTGGACGCCATGGGCAAGCCCTGGCGCATCGCCTATGTCAGCAGCAGTCTGCCCGGCGTCAGCGCCGCTGCCGAAGGCGGGCTGGGTCTGACCCTGTTGCCGCGCCGGTTGATTACTGCCGCGCACCGCGAACTGGGCGAGGCCGAAGGTTTCGCCCCGGTGGCGCCGGTGGAAGTGGCCCTGCATGCGCGCAACCAGTTGCCCGGTTACGCGCGAGAGCTGGCGGCGGCGTTGATCGAGGCGTGCGAAGGCATCATGAGCAAGTAGGGTGTCGCGGGGCCGCCCAGGTTGTGCGCACCAAATTTCCCTGCCCAGGTTGGTGCGCACAGCGCACCCTACGGCGGATCAGCGCCAGCTTAGAATCGGCCAGCCAGCCTGTTCGGCATGGGCGCGCAGGGTCGGGTCGGGGTTGACGGTGAAGGGCTTGTCCACCAGTTGCAGCAGCGGCAGGTCGTTGCGCGAGTCGGAATAGAAGCTGGCGCCGGCCAGGCTTTCGCCCTGTTCGATCAGCCAGCTCTCCAGGCGGATCACCTTGCCCTCGCGGTAGGTCAGCACGCCTTGGGTACGCCCGCTGTAGAAGCCGTGCTGCAGCTCTAGGTCGATGGCCAGCACTTCGTCGATGCCGAAGCGCTCGGCGATGGCGCTGACCAGAAAGTGCGCCGAGGCGGAGATCACCAGCAGGCGATCGCCAGCGGCGCGGTGCGTGGCCAGGGTGCGGCTGGCGTCGCTGTAGAAGATCGGTTCGATCACGTCTTCGACGAAGGGTTTGACCACATGGGCGACCTCCTCGGGCGTGCGGCCGACCAGCGGCGACAGGGTGAAGGCCATATAGTCCTCCATGGCCAGGGTGCCGGCGGCGTACTGGCGCATCAGCTCCTGTTCGTGGGCGATGAAGGAGTCGCCATCGGCCCAGCCGATCTTCACCATTTCCTGGGTCCACAGGCTGGCGCAGTCGCCATGGATCAGGGTTTCGTCGAGATCGAAAATCGCCAGGGCCATCATGCCACCTCCCGGATCGCATCGGCGCCAATGGCCAGGCTGACGCTTTGGCCGTCGTGGTGCAGGTCTGCAGCAGAGCGGTTGAGCACATCCACCAGCAATTCCACGCCGCGCGCTTCGACGCGGTAGCGGATGACGTTGCCGAGCAGGCTGTGGCTGCGAATCTGCGCCTCGATGCCGCCGTCGGCGAAGTGGATGGCTTCCGGACGGATCGCCACGCGGCTGCCGATCGGCTGGCCGAGCAGGCGGCTGGCGGCGTCGGCATCGAGCAGGTTGTAGTTGCCGATAAAACCGGCGGCGAAGGCATCGGCCGGTGCGGTGTAGAGGGTTTCGGCGTCGCCGCTCTGGACGATCTGGCCGCCGTTCATCAGCACGATTCGGTCGGACAAGACCAGCGCCTCTTCCTGATCGTGGGTGACGAAGATGGTGGTCAGGCCCAGCTCGCGCTGGATGGCGCGTATCTGTTCGCGCAGGTGTTTGCGGATGCGCGCATCCAGCGCCGACAACGGCTCGTCGAGCAGCAGCAGGCGCGGGCGGGTGACCAGCGAACGGGCCAGGGCCACGCGCTGGCACTGGCCGCCGGACAGTTGCTGCGGGTAGCGCCCGGCGTAGTCGCTGAGTTCCACCAGCTCCAGCACCTCGGCGACGCGCTGGCTGGCCTCGGCGGCTGGGACTTTCTGCATGCGCAAGCCGAAGGCGACGTTCTGTTGCACGGTCATATTGGGAAACAGCGCATAGCTCTGGAACACCATGCCGATGCCGCGTTTCTGCGGCGCCACGGGTACCAGGTCCTCGCCGCCCAGCAGGATCTGTCCGCCATCGACCGCGGTCAGGCCGGCGATGCAGCGCAGCAGGGTGGACTTGCCGCAGCCGGACGGGCCGAGCAGGGTGATGAACTGGCCCTGGCCGATCTCGATATTGATGTCGGTGAAGATCGGCGTGGCGCCGTAGCTTTTATGCAGGCCGTGGATATTCAGAAAACTCATTGGTCGTTCCTTATCAAGCAATCTGGGTTTCGCACGCTCAACCCAGCCTACGATTTGTCCTTGTTCAGGCGGTTGGCCGCCCAGGTCATCAGCAGCACGAACAGGAAATAGGAGATCACCAGGGCACTGGTGAAGTGGCCGCTGTCGTTACGCATGTTGTACAGGTACACCTGCAGCGTCTCGTAGCGGCTGCCCACCAGCAGGTTGGCGAAGACGAATTCGCCGAACAGGAAGCTGAAGGACAGGAACACCGACACCATCAAACCCTTGCGCAGATTCGGCAGCACCACCATCAAGGCCGCACGCCAGGTGCTGGCGCCGAGCAGGTGGGCGGCGTCCATCAGGTCGCGCAGATTGATCGCCTGCAAATTGTTGGTGATCGCCCGGTACATAAAGGGCAGGGCGATGGTGAAGAAGCAGCCGATCAGGATCCACGGCGTGCCGAGGATCGGCAGCGGGCCGGCGGCGAACAGCTGCATCAGGCCCACCGAGGACACCACCGGCGGGATGGCGAAGGGCAGCAGGATCAGCACGTTCATCACGGCGTCGAGCTTGGGGAAGTGGTAGTTGACCACGAACAGCAGCGGCAGGATCAGCAGCAGCGCCAGCGCCAGGGCAGCGATGCACACCAGCAGCGAGCGGCCGAAGGCGGCGAGAAAGCGCGCATCGCTCCACAGCGCCAGGTACCACTTGAAGGTGAAGCCGCTGGGCAGGATGGTCGCCGACCAACTGGTGGACAGCGAGTACACCAGGGTGCCGAGCAGCGGCAGCAGCAGGATCAGAAACAGCAGGTAGACCACCAGTTGGTGGAACAGCGGCGAGCGTTTTTCAGCGGGCGACATGGTAGCTCCGGCGCAGCAGCCATTGGTGGACGATGGTGATCAGGGTCATCAGGCCGACCAGCACCATCGCCAGCGCGCTGGCCATGTTCGGGTCGAGGAAGATGTCGCCGGAGACCATCGCCGCGATACGGATCGGCAGGATGTTGAAGTTGCCGGTGGTCAGCGCATACACCGTGGCATAGGCGCCCAGGGCGTTGGCCAGGAGGATGACGAAGGTGCCGAGCAACGCCGGGGTCAGCACCGGCAGGCCGATATGCCGCCAGAACTGCCAGGTGCTGGCGCCGAGCAGTTCGGCCGACTCGCGCCAGTCTTCGCGCAGGGCGTCGAAGGCCGGGTAGAGCAGCAATACGCCGAGGGGAATCTGGAAGTAGGTGTAAAGCACGATCAGGCCGGTCTTGGAGTAGAGGTTGAAGTCCTCGATCACCCCCATCTGCTTGAGCAGGATGGTCAGCGCGCCGTTGAAGCCAAGCAGGATGATGAAGGCGAAGGCCAGCGGCACCCCGGAGAAGTTGCTGGTCATATTGGAAAACGCCATGACGAAATCGCGCAGGCGGCTGCTGACCTGGCGCAGCGAGTAGCTGCCGATGATGGCGATGACGATGCCGAACAGACTCGACCAGAAGGCGACTTCCAGGCTGTGGCGCATGGCCTGGCGGTAGAAGGCCGAGGAAAACGCCTGCTGGAAATTGCCCAGGCCCCAGCCTTCGGCGGTGTTCAGGCTGTTGCTCGCGACCCAGACCAGCGGTGCGATCTGGAAGGCGAAGAAGAACAGGGCGAAGGGCAGCAGGCACAGCAGTGCCCACCCCTTGCTGGAAATGGTCGACTTCATGCAAGCAGCTCCCTGTACCAGGGTTTGTCGTGGGCCACGCCGAGCAACTGGCAGATGGTGCCGCATAACTCGGTCTGTTGCGGGCGGGCTGCAGGATCGAGGCTGAAGGCGCTGCCGAGGACGATCAGCGGCACTTCGCGTTCTTCCGGCAGCACGCCGTTATGGCTGCGGTCGGCGTTCATGCCGTGGTCGGCGGTCACCAGGATCTGGTAACCGGCGTCGAGCCAGGTCTGGATATATTCGGCCAGCAGCACGTCGGCCATGCGCGCGGCGTTGCGGTACTGCGAACTGTCAAGGCCGTGCTTGTGGCCGGCATCGTCGATGTTCATCGGGTGCACCAGCAGCAGGTTCGGCTGATGGCGCTGGCGCAGGCTGTCGGCATCGGCCAGCAGGTGCGAATCCGGATAATGGTCGGCGTAATAGAAGTGGCCGTGCTGGATCGGTAGCGACTCATCGCTGGTGTGACGGTCGCGCGCGGCCTGGAAGGGCGCGCGGTTATACAGCTCGCTGACCCAGTGATAGGCCGCGGCGGCGGTGCTCAGGCCGGCGTCACGGGCGTAGTGGAAGATGCTGCGCTGATTCGACAGGCGCACCACATCGTTGTGCACGATGCCGCTATCGATGGGCGCTACGCCGGTGAGGATGCATTCGTAGAGCGGGCGGGACAGTGCCGGCAGTGCGCAGTCCAGCTTGTACAGCGCGGCGCGCCCGGCCTGGCAGTAAGCCAGCAGGTGGCCCAGCGCATGCTGAGCCACCTGATAGCTCAGGCCATCCAGTACCACCAGGATGACGTTGTGCTTCATGGGGTTCTCTCTTTCGCTCGTAGCCCGGATGCAATCCGGGGGCGTACTTGACGATTGCCCCGGATTTCATCCGGGCTACGGATCAATGGTGTCGCGGCCGCATCAATTCATATTGATGATCACGTGCTCCTGCCACAGGCGCGGCAGGGCCTTGGAAGTGGCCTCCCAGGCAGCGGCGTCCTTGATCGGCTGGACCTTGGCGTACTGCTCCTGCGGCAGCAGCTTGGCCTGCACCTCGGCCGGCAGCTCGATGTGCTCGGCGCGGATCGGCCGGGCGTTGCCCTTGGCCAGGTTGATCTGCCCGGCGTCGCTCAAGATGTATTCGCGGGCCAGCTTGGCGGCGTTGGGGTTCTTCGCCCATTTGTTGATGATGGTGCTGTAGCCGGAGATCACCGAACCGTCGGACGGGATCAGCACCTCGAAGCGCTCGGGGTCGATCTGGTCGCGGTAGGACAGGCCGTTGAAGTCCCAGACGATGCCGACTTCCACCTCGCCCTTTTCCAGGGTCTGGATGGTCGGGTTGGCCAGCGACAGGCGACGCTGCTTGGCCAGTTCGCCGTAGAAGTCCAGCGCCGGCTGCACGTTGCTCTCGTTGCCGCCCATGGCAATGGCCGCGGCCAGTACGCCGTTGACCGCTTGCGCAGCGGTGCTGACGTCACCGGCAGAGACCTTGTAGGTGCCGGTCTTGAGGTCGGCCCAGGAACGCGGAATGTCCTTGACCAACTGCTTGTTGACGATGAAAGCGATGGAGCCGGTGTAGGCCAGCATCCAGTGACCGTCCTGGTCCTTGGCCCAATCCGGAATCTGCGCCCAGGTGCTCGGCTTGTACGGCTGGGTCACGCCCTGCTGCACGGCGATGGGGCCGAAGGCGGCGCCGACGTCACCGATATCGGCGGTGGCGTTTTCCTTCTCGGCGGCGAACTTGGCGATTTCCTGCGCCGAGCTCATGTCGGTGTCCTGGTGCTTGAGGCCGTAGAGGCGCGCCAGGTCCGCCCAGGTGTCTTTCCAGTTGGCCCAGCTGTCGGGCATACCCACGCTATTCACCGCGCCCTCGGCGCGTGCAGCCTGTTCCAGTGCCTGCAAGTCGGTGCCTTCGGCCATGGCCGAGGTCGCCAGGGCGATGGCCGAACCCATCAGTGAAGCCAGCAGCAGTTGTTTCATCGGAAACTCCTTTGCATGAGAGTGTTGGTCTAGATCAGCAAGACCTGAGCCAATCTAGGCGCCTTCAATGACAGTTTTATGTCGGGTCGCCGGGGGCGGATGTCTAAGCTTGACCGGCTGGCGCGCTCAACAAGCGTAGACCATGGCTAACTAACTGATTTCGCGGCCTGTGGGCCTTGGCGGCGGTGGCATGCGGCATGCTTGTAGTCGGGCTGTCATCTGCCGGTCATCTAGACTGTCTAGGCTTGTAACCCGTCTGACCGACCGACTTTTGCCCTGCGATGGGGCTGGACTAGTCCATAAGGGGAAGAAGTGATGCGCGAAGAAGCGCCGCGGGCCGTCACCCTCATCTGCCGCGCGTTGCAGGAGCAGATCGACCGCGGCCTGCTGCCCTCCGGTAGCAAGCTGCCGGCCGAACGCAAGCTCAGCGAACTGTTCGACACCACCCGCATCACCCTGCGCGAGGCGCTCGGCCAGTTGGAGGCGCAGGGCCTGGTCTACCGCGAGGAGCGCCGCGGCTGGTTCGTCTCGCCGGCGCGGGTGGCCTACAACCCGCTGGTGCGTACCCACTTCCACGCCATGGTCGCCGGCCAGGGGCGAGTGCCGGCCACCGAAGTCCTCAGCGCGCGGCTGATGCCGGCCAGTGCGCAGATCTGCCAGGTGCTGGAGCTGCCGGCGCTGTCCAGCGTCTACCAGGTGTGCCGCGCGCGGCGCATCGACGGGCGCCTGGTGCTGTACGTCGAGCACTACCTGAACCCGGCCTACTTCCCCGGCATTCTCGAGTTCGACCTGACCCGCTCGCTGACCGACCTGTATGCCAGTGAATACGGCATCCACTATGGCCGCGTGCGTTTCGACATGGTGCCCACCGCGCTGCACGCCGAAGCCGCGGCCAGCCTCAAGGTGGCGCCCGGCAGCCCGGCGCTGCGCATCACCCGGGTCAACCGCGACCAACACGGGCGCATCATCGACTGCGATCTGGAGTTCTGGCGCCACGACGCCATCCACGTCAGCGTCGAAGTCCCCGAGTAGAGTGCGCCGCGCGCACCGAGGCTGCCGGCAGACTTCGACTCGCCAGTGCGCAAGGAGGGTTGGGGGTAATCCGGGGAGGCCGGTGCGCACGGCGCACCCTACCGTTCGTCGGCTTCTGTGATGTTTTTGCGGCCAATGTCGAAATGCGCTCGCCGCGTTCGACTATCCAGTACCCACCCGCCAAGGAACAGGAGCACGCCATGAAATACCTCTGCCTCGTCTACGCCAACGAACAGGAGCTGCACAGCTCCCCCGACAGTCCGCATGACAGCGAGTGCCTCGCCTACGCCAACGCCGTGCAGGAGAGCGGGCGCATGCTCGCCGCCGAGGCGTTGCAGTCGGTGCAGAGCGCCACCACCGTGCGCATGCGCGGCGGCAAGCTGGCGATCACCGACGGCCCCTTCGCCGAAACCAAGGAGCAACTGGCCGGCTTCTACCTGGTGGAGGCGCGCGATCTCAACGAGGCCATCCAGCTCGCCGGGCACATTCCCGCCGCCCGCGTCGGCTGCGTGGAGGTGCGTCCGGTGCGCGAGCTGGATATCCAGCCGGCGCAGTTGCAGGCCGGTCGACACTGAGCCGGCAAGGCTCGATCAATAGGGAGAATCGCTATGGACCGCCGTTATATTCCCGAGGTCGCCAGCCGCGAGCAGTGGCTGGCGGCGCGCAAGGCCCTGCTCGAGCAGGAGAAGGCACTGACCCGCCAGCGCGACGCGATCAACCGTGCGCGTCGTGCGCTACCCATGGTGCTGGTGGAGGAGGACTACCGCTTCGACGGCCCGCAGGGCGAGGTGGGGCTGGAGGCGCTGTTCGAGGGGCGCAGCCAGCTGATCGTCTACCACTTCATGTACCACATGGAGCGTGGTGAGGGTTGCGACGGCTGTTCCTGCCTGGTCGACAACATCGGCCATACATCCCACCTGCATGCCCGCGACACCAACCTGGTGCTGGTCTCGCGCGCGCCCCTGGCCGATCTCGAGGCCTTCAAGCGGCGCATGGGCTGGACCCTGCCCTGGTACAGCTCCTACGGCAGCCGCTTCAACTACGACTACCACGCCACCACCGACGAGCAGGTCGCGCCGGTCGAATACAACTACCGCGACAAGGAGGAGCTGGAACGTCTGGGGCTGACCTATCACATCCAGGGCGAGCAACCCGGCGTCAGCGTGTTCCTGCGTGACGGTGGGCAGGTGTTCCACACCTATTCCTGCTATGCGCGCGGCCTGGAGATGCTGATGAGCAGCTTCCATTTCCTCGACTTCACCCCCTTCGGCCGCGGCGAGGGCTGGGACGGCATGCCCGATCTGGACGGCAAGGGGCTCAACTGGACGCGCCTGCACGACGAGTACCAACAGGCGGCGCCCGCCCATGACTGCTGCGCCCAAAAGGCCTGAATTAAAAGAAAGAGGGAGATTCGATATGAGTCGGCACGAATTGCAAGAAGCCCTGGACAGCTGGACCGAAGCCTGCCGCAGCAAGGACGTGGCACGTATCATCAGCCACTACGTCGAGGAGCTGGTGGCCTACGACGCCGTAGGCCCCTTGCGCTTTCAGGGGCGCCCGGCGTACCAGGCACATTGGCAGGCCTGCATGGAAATGTGCAGCGGCCCGGGGATGTTCGAGCCGCACGAGCCGACCTTCACCGCCGCCGGCGATCTCGGCGTGACCCATTACCTGCTGCACTGTGGCGGCAGCAACGACAAGGGCGAGCTGGAGACCTGCTGGATGCGCGTGACCCAGTGCCTGCGCCGCCAAGGCGGGCGCTGGCTGATCTTCCACGAGCACTTCTCCGCGCCCTGCGACATGGCAAGCGGCAAGGCGCTGTTCGATCTGCAGCCCTGAGCGCCGCTCAGGACGCCCAGTCCGTGGCGCTGTCTTCGGCGTACTTGAGCGCGGGCGCGTAGTCGCGGTAGTCGCTCCAGTTGCGCTGGCCGTTGGCGATGTCCTGCATCAGCGGATAGAGCGACCCTTCCAGGGCCGATACGTAACCGCGTCCGACCTCGGCCAGGTGGGTGATGATGGCCAGGTCCTGCAGCTCGACCGGTAAATCCAGCAGGCCGACTTCATCGCCGGTCGCCCAGTCGAGAAATTGCTGGGCGACGGCGCGGCCCTGGTTCGCTTGCCGCGCCGCCCAGGCGGCGATTTGCGCGTAGCTGGAAGGGCGGCCGCCCGTGCGGCGAATCACCGGGTCGTAGTTCTGCCAGCCGCGCCCCAACTTGAAGCCCAGGCCAGCCAGTTCGCTGTTGACGTGGGCGATGAGTTCGTCGCGTTTGTCCTGCTGGTTGCCGATCCACATGTTGGCGAACCAATGACGGCCCCAGGTGACGAGGATATTCGCTTCCGCCTGTGACATGCCGTGCCTCCTTTCGTGATGTCCGCAGTCGCAAGCGTAGCCGTTGCGGCGGATCGCGAGGTGGCGCACGACCGATGGCGAGGCGACGCGGATGCAGCTGGACGAGCCGAGCCCGTCACTGCTGACCCAGCGCCGCGCAGGAGGCTTGGTAGCGCTGCTGGCAGGCACTCTGGTACAGGCGCCGCGCTTGGTCCGGGTCGCGCGGCACGCCGCCTTCGCCACGGCGGTAGAGGTTGCCGAGAATATGCTGGGCCATGGGGTTGCCGGCGGCCGCCGACTGGTTGAGGTACTTGAGCATGCCCCGCTGGTTGGCGAATTCCGGCGCGTCGCGCCCGGTGTAAAGATAGGCCAGGCTCACCGCGGCCATGGCGTGACCCTTGTCGG
Source organism: Pseudomonas sp. NPDC077186 (assembly GCF_044543505.1). Classification (NCBI taxonomy): domain Bacteria; kingdom Pseudomonadati; phylum Pseudomonadota; class Gammaproteobacteria; order Pseudomonadales; family Pseudomonadaceae; genus Pseudomonas; species Pseudomonas sp. NPDC077186. Next base: position 1,118,686 of record NZ_JBITWE010000001.1, on the reverse strand, counting down.
CGGCCTGTTTCCACCAGTATTCGGCCTGCTTGAGGTTCTTCTCCGGCTGGCCGACGAAGTAGCTGCTGCCGAGTTGGAACTGGCTCTCCAGATCGCCGCGCTGGGCCTGCTGGCGCAGCTCGCGCAGTGGGTCCTGCGGCGTCTGTTGCTGCGGTTGCGGCTGCGTCGGCGGGCTCGCCGGGCTGGGCTCGCGGGCGGCGCAGCCGGCCAGCAGCGTCAGGGCGAGCAGGGCGGCGAGGCTGTGGCGCAGGGGGATGGGGCTGGGCATGGCGGGATTCTCTGGTTGAGTCGGCTCAGGCTGTTAGAACCTGTTTACGATCTGCTGCGCGTCGGCCTTCCTGCGTTAAAAACAGGCTCGGAATGCTCATTTACACCAGTAAACTCCGCTTCCTCGCCTGTTTTCGCCTTGTAAGGCTCTAGCTCGCGAGATCGTAAACAGGTTCTTAGGCCGGCCCTGCTTACCTTAGTTCGCCGCCGCCGCGCTGTCTGCCTTCACAGCGGTGCGGCGAGCTGCAATCCTGACGACTGATTTCGGCTCACGAGGCATGCATGAAGATCAGCGCGGATTTCGACAGCGGCAATATCCAGGTCATCGACGCCAGCGACCCGCAGCGCGTGCTGCTGGCCATGCGTGCGGACCTCAACAGCCATCATTTCCAGTGGTTTCACTTTCGGGTGGACGAGATGCAGCCGGGGCAGCGCCACGCCTTCAGCCTGACCAACGCCGGCCAGTCGGCCTACAACCGCGCCTGGGACGGCTACCAGGCCGTGGCCAGCTACGACCGGCAAGACTGGTTTCGCCTGCCCACCCGCTTCGCGGACGGCCAGCTGCACTTCGAGTTGCAGGCCGAGCATGCGCAGGCCTGGTTCGCCTATTTCGAGCCCTATCCGCGGGTGCGCCACGACGCGCTGATCGAGCAGGCGCTGAGCAAGGCCGGCGCCGAGCTGCTGGCTTGCGGCAAGAGTCTGGAAGGGCGCGATATCCAGCTGCTGCGCATCGCGCGCCAGGCGCAGGCGCCGCGCAAGCTGTGGATCATCGCCCAGCAGCATCCCGGCGAGCATATGGCCGAGTGGTTTATGGAGGGGCTGATCGAACGCCTGCAGGACCCGCAGGATGCCGAGTTGAATACGCTGCTGGCTCAGGCCGAGCTGTACCTGGTGCCGAACATGAACCCCGACGGCGCCTTTCGCGGCCACCTGCGCACCAACTATGCGGGTCAGGATCTCAATCGCGCCTGGCAGTCGGCCAGCGCCGAGCGCAGTCCGGAAGTGCTGTTCGTGCTGGAACAGATGCGGCGCAGCGGCGTCGACCTGTTCCTGGATATCCACGGCGACGAGGAAATTCCCCAGGTGTTCACCGCTGGCTGCGAGGGCAACCCCGGCTATACGCCGCGCCTGGCCGCGCTGGAGGAGGACTTCCGCCAGCGCCTGGTGGGCATCGGCGCCGAATTCCAGACCCGCTTCGGCTACCCGCGCGACGAACCCGGCCAGGCCAATCTGACCCTGGCTTGCAACGCCGTGGGCCAGGCCTTCGACTGCCTGTCGTTCACCATCGAGATGCCGTTCAAGGACCACGACGACAACCCGCAGCCACGCACCGGCTGGAACGGTGCGCGCTCCAAGCGCCTGGGGGCGGATGTGCTGACGGTGCTGGCGCAGATGGTGGGCCAGCTGCGCTGAAGGGGGGAGTAGGGGGCAGCGGCAAGCCGTTGGATCTGCAGGCAAAAAAAGCCCGTCGCGAGGACGGGCGGAAAGTGCCGTAAACACATGGAGACAATCGGACGCGCTGGCGCGTCGGGCGTTACAGGATCGACAGCGGGTAGTTGATGATCAGGCGATTCTCGTGCAGGTCCTGGCCGACGTCGCGACGCAGGTCGGAGTTGCGCCAGCGCACGCTGAGGTTCTTCAGGCTGCCTTCCTGGACGGTGTAGGCCAGTTCGGACTCGCGACCCCATTCCTCGGCGTCGGTGCGGCCGCCGGCGTGGATGTTGGAGCCGCTGGTGTAGCGGTTCATCAGGGTCAGGCCGGGGATGCCGAGGCCGGCGAAGTTGTAGTCGTGACGGATCTGCCAGGAGCGCTCCTCGGGGGCGTCGAAGGCGTTGGTGAAGCCGTCGTTGACCAACGAGCCGCCGCTGGCACCGTCGATGCGCAGAAACTTGGTGTCGCCGCTGAGCTTCTGGTAGGTGACCATGAAGCCGTGGTTGCCCTTCTTGGCCGACAGCGCGCCTTGGTAGACCTTGTTGTCCAGATCGCCGGCCTTGGCCGCGCCTTCGTCCTTGCCGTCGAAGTAGCCGAGGTTGGCGCCCAGCACCCAGTCGCCGACCGGCTGGCTGTGGGTCAGTTGCAGGAAGCTCTGCTGGTAGACGTCTTCCAGGCGGGCGTGCCAGACGCCGACCATGGTGTTGTTGCCGTTGAAGCGGTATTCGCCGCCGCCGAAGTTGAAGTCGTCGCCCTCGACGCCGCCGAAGGTCATTTCTTCGCGGCTGGCATCGTGACGCTGGCTGTTCTTCCAGAACTGGCCGCCGTACAGGGTCAGGCCGTCGATCTCGTTGGAGGTCAGCTGGGCGCCCTGGAAGGTCTGCGGCAGCGAACGGCCGTCGTCGGCACGCAGGATCGGCAGCACGGCGAACCATTCGCCGACCTTCAGCTCGGTCTTCGACAGCTTGGCCTTGGCGGCCACCGCGGTGCGGCCGAAGTCGTCGGCGGCCTGGCCGTCGTCGTGAATCGGCATCAGGTTGGTGTTGGCGGCGCCGCGGTTGCCGTCCAGCTTGACGCTGTACAGGCCGAGTACGTCGAGGCCGAAGCCGACGGTGCCTTGGGTGAAGCCGGAGCGGGCGTCGAGGATGAAGCTCTGGGTCCAGCCTTCGGCCTGGCCTTGGCGCTCGCCGTTGACCATCGGGTCGGTGCCGTTGAGGTAGTTGCGGTTGAAGTAGTAGTTGCGCAGGCCGAGGGTGACCTTGGCGTCTTCGACGAAGCCGGCGGCGTGGGTGGCGGTGGGCAGGACGAGGGCCAGCGCCGTGCTGCCGATCAGGGCCAGAGGAAGGGCGTTGCGTGCGGTCATTGTTGTTGTGCTCCCAGTTTTTGAACAAACCGTCCCCCTGCCGGCCTGCTCGGGGCCCGCATGGTGGGAGGGTGGTGGGTGCCCCGGCGGGGCGGCAGACCGGCCGTCATGGCCGGTCATTGCCAGGGGCTGGGGTCAGCCTCCGGCGAATCCGGTTCGATGGCGTCTGGCGGCGATGGATGCCGTGCGGGCGAGGCGTTGCTGCGCTGGGGAGAAGACGAGGGTGGTCATGGTCTGGCCCTGGTTCTTGTTGTTATTGGTGTTATACGTCGTCATACAACTTGGCGGATTATCGACAGCCTTTCCCGCGCTTGTCAACGCATGCCTAGACCAAAGTCGCAGGCGCTGCTCGTCTGAAGTTGCCGTTTTAGCTGGACTTATGGTGGGTAAGAGGCTCTGGGCTGGGCCTCTTGCCGTCGGCTGCTGGGCGGCTGGTATCCTTGGTGTTGTGTGATAACGTATGACAATTTCCAGTCATCGCCCGGAGACGCCATGCCCCATTGCCTGATCGAAGCCGCCCACGAGCTGAGTCGTCTGATCGAACCGCAGGAGCTGGTGCGCCTGGTGCACGACAGCGCCGCGGATAGCGGCCTGTTTCAGCCGGGCGAGGTCAAGGTGCGTCTGAGCCTGTACCAGCACCACTGCGTCGGCGGCGAGCCGGGCGACTTCGTCCATCTGATCTTCTATGTGCTGGCCGGCCGCAGCGACGAGGACAAGCGCGCCCTGTCGCGCCGCGTGGTGCGCGCACTGGTCGAACGGCTGCCGCAGGTGCCGGCGATTTCCCTGGATGTGCGCGATATTCGGCGGGAAAGCTTTAGCAACCGACGCAATTGCCTGGACGATTAGCCGGGTTCGAGCAGGCGCGGCCCTGCCCCCTGCTCGCCGAGCTGATCCTGGGGGTTGCGCAGCGGACAGTCCTGCATCGACAGGCAGCCGCAGCCGATGCAGCCGGTGAGCAGATCGCGCAAGCGGGCCAGTTGTTCGATGCGCGCATCCAGGTCGCGCTGCCACTGCGCGGACAGGCGTTGCCAGTCGGCCGCCGTGGGCGTGTGGTCGGCAGGCAGGCTGGCCAGCGCGGCGCCGATGTCGGCCAGGGGAATGCCCAGGCGCTGCGCCACCTTGATGATCGCCACCCGGCGCAGCACCTCGCGCGGGTAGCGGCGCTGGTTGCCGGCGTTGCGCTGGCTGTGGATCAGGCCCTTGGATTCATAGAAGTGCAGGGTGGAGATCGCCACCCCGCTGCGTTCGGCCACCTGGCCGACGCTCAGGGGCCGCTCGAGACACGGGTTGCAGGTCGACATGAAAATTCCCTCTTGACCTCAAGCTAAGTTGAGGTTTTACCCTCGGCCACCTCGACTGACAACCCCGAGGGCATTTCCATGCAGGACAGAGTTCGACTGGTACTGATCTACGGCAGTGTGCGCGAGGGTCGCTTCTGCGACCGCGTGGTGGCCTGGGCGTGCGAACAGATCGCCCAACGCAGCGAATTCGAGCTGAGCCTGGTCGACCCGGCCGCGATGTTCCGCCAGCCCGGCGAGGCGCCCGGGGCGGGCGAGGCGCGGCACCAGGCGTTGCAGCAGTTGCTGCGCGCCGATGCCTTCCTGATCGTCACCCCGGAGTACAACCATGGCTACCCGGCGGCGCTCAAGCAGTTCATCGACGAGGTGCCGGCCTCCTGGGAGGCGCGCCCGGTGGGCTTCGTCAGTTATGGCGGGGTGTCCGGCGGGCTGCGCGCGGTGGAGCAGCTGCGCCAGGTGCTGGTGGAAATGCACGGCATGACGGTACGCAGTTCGGTGAGTTTCGCCAATGCCTGGGAGCAGTTCGACGAGCGCGGCCGGTTGCGCGAACCGCGTCACGCCAACTCGGCCATGGCGCACCTGCTGGTGCAACTGAACTGGTGGGCGCAAACCCTGCGCGCTGGGCGCGAGCGGGTGGTTTATGAGCGGGTTCGGGGGTAGGGGCTCCTGCCAGGTATCGAGGCTTGCGGGCAGGCGGCGATTTGCTGAAGCTGTGCCGGTTGCCATTGACCGGAGAAGAACATGCAGCTGGCTGCCCCCATTCCCATTCTGCGCAGCTTCGACGAGTTGCGCGCACGGGCCTTCTATATCGATTACCTGGGTTTTGCCGAGGATTGGGCGCACCGCTTCGAACCGAAGCTGCCGTTGTACCTGCAGCTGTCGCGGGGCGCCTGCGTGCTGCACTTGTCCGAGCACCATGGCGACTGCTGCCCAGGCGCGGCGCTGCGTATCGCCTGCGACGATCTGGATGGGCTGCTGAACGAACTGCGCGGCAAGGACTACGACTTCGCCCGACCTGCCATCGTCGCGCAGCCCTGGGGACGCGATATGGCGCTGAGCGATCCGTTCGGCAATCGCCTGATCTTTACCGAGCCGAGCTGAGAACGCTGCGTAGGCGCCGGCTGGCCGGCGAGGCCTTTAACGGCAGCCGGTAGGGCGAGAACAATGGCACTAACGACGTAGCCCGGATGCAATCCGGGGCGGGGCGACAACGCCCCCGGATTGCATCCGGGCTACGAGAGCGCTTAACCGCGGTAGTAGCGCTGCGGCACGAAGGGGGTCTTGGCCACTTTCATCGCCACACGCTTGCCGCGTACGACGGCCCAGACTTCGCTGTCCACGGCGGCGTGGCTGGCCTTGAGGTAGCCCATGGCCACCGGCGCGCCGAGGGTCGGGCCGAAGCCGCCGCTGCACACCCGGCCGATCACGGCGCCCTCGGCGTCGACGATCTCGGCGCCTTCGCGTACCGGCACGCGCTCCTGCGGCAGCAGGCCGACGCGCTTTTCCGCCACGCCGTCGCGCTGCTGTTCGAAGATGCGCCCGGCGCCGGGGAAGTTGCCGGCGCGCAGGCCGTCGAGGCGACGTACCTTGGATATGGCCCGCAGCAGGCTGGCTTCGATCGGCGTGGTGGCGCTGCTCATGTCGTGGCCGTACAGGCACAGACCGGCTTCCAGGCGCAGCGAGTCGCGCGCGCCGAGGCCGATGGCCTCCACTTCCGCTTCCGCCAGCAGGCTGCGCGCCAGGGTTTCGGCCTGTTCCACCGGCACCGAGATCTCGAAGCCGTCTTCGCCGGTGTAGCCGCTGCGGCTGACGATGCACTCGCTGCCCAGCAGGCGCACGCGGGCGACCTGCATGAAGGTCATCTGGCTCACCTCGGGCGCCAGGCGGGCCAGCACGTCCACCGCTTTCGGCCCTTGCAGGGCGAGCAGGGCGCGCTCTTCGAACAGGCATTCGATCTGGCACTGCTCGCCGATCTGCTGCTCGAGGTGGGCCAGGTCCTGCTCCTTGCAGGCGGCGTTGACCACCAGGTACAGGGTGTCGTCGCCGAGGTTGGCGACCATCAGGTCGTCGAGGATGCCGCCGTGCTCGTCGGTGAACATGGCGTAGCGCTGCAGGCCCACCGGCAGGTCGATGATGTCCACCGGCACCAGGGATTCCAGGGCGCGCGCGGCGTGCTCGCCGCGCAGCAGGATCTGGCCCATGTGCGAGACGTCGAACAGGCCGGCGGCGTCGCGGCAGTGCAGGTGTTCCTTCATCACGCCCAGCGGGTACTGCACGGGCATCTCAAAGCCGGCGAACGGCACCATGCGCGCGCCGAGTTCCAGATGCAGGGCATGTAGCGGGGTTTTCGCGAGGGTCTCAGTGGTCATTTCGATTTCCTGTAGGGTGCGCCGCGCGCACCGGGTCGTGAGCAATGCGTGTGTCGGGTGGGGCATTGCTGCGCGCGGCCTAGGCGGCCCCGCACACCCGACGGATCAGCATTCGATGATATTGACGGCCAGGCCGCCGCGGGCGGTTTCCTTGTACTTGCTCTTCATGTCGGCGCCGGTCTGGCGCATGGTGCGGATCACCTTGTCCAGCGAGACGAAGTGCTGGCCGTCGCCGCGCAGGGCCATGCGTGCGGCGTTGATCGCCTTGACCGAGCCCATGGCGTTGCGCTCGATGCAGGGCACCTGGACCAGGCCGCCGATGGGGTCGCAGGTCAGCCCGAGGTTGTGCTCCATGCCGATCTCGGCGGCGTTCTCCACCTGGTTGACGCTGCCGCCGAGCACTTCGCACAGGGCGCCGGCGGCCATCGAGCAGGCCACGCCGACCTCGCCCTGGCAGCCGACTTCGGCGCCGGAAATCGAGGCGTTTTCCTTGTAGAGGATGCCGATGGCGGCGGCGGTGAGCAAAAAGCGCACCACGCCGTCCTCGTTGGCGCCGGGCACGAAGCGGGCGTAGTAGTGCAGCACCGCCGGCACTATGCCAGCCGCGCCGTTGGTGGGGGCGGTGACCACGCGGCCGCCGCTGGCGTTTTCCTCGTTCACCGCCAGGGCATAGAGGTTGACCCAGTCGAGCACGCTGAGGGTGTCGCGCAGGCAGGCTTCGGGGTGCTCGCTGAGCTGGCGGTGCAGCGCGGCGGCGCGACGCTTGACCTTGAGCCCGCCGGGCATGATGCCCTCGTTGCGACAGCCGGCGGTGACGCAGTCCTGCATCACCTGCCAGATATTCAGCAGGCCGGCGCGGGTCTCGGCCTCCGGACGCCAGGCCGCCTCGTTGGCCAGCATCAGCTGGCTGATCGACAGCTTGTGTTCGGCGCACAGCGCCAGCAGCTGCTTGCCGGTGGTAAAGGGATACTGCAGGGCGGTGCTGTCCTCGACTATGCGGTCGGCGCCGGCGGCCTGTTCGTCGACCACGAAGCCGCCGCCCACCGAGTAGTACTCGCGGGCGCGCAGCTGCAGGCCGGCGGCGTCGAAGGCGCGGAAGATCATGCCGTTGGGGTGGAAGTCCAGCGGCTTGCGGATCATCGCCAGGTGCTGCTTCTCGACGAAGGCGATGGTCTTTTCGCCGAGCAGGCGGATTTCTCCGGCGGCGCGGATGGCGGCCAGGCGCTCGGCGATGCGGCTGGTGTCGACGGTGTCGGGCTGCTCGCCCTCCAGGCCGAGCAGCACCGCCTTGTCGCTGCCGTGGCCCTTGCCGGTGGCGCCGAGCGAGCCGTACAGCTCGACCCTGACCGAGTCGGTGGCGGCCAGCAGGCCGTCGCGCTTGAGCCCCTCGACGAAGCGCGCGGCGGCGCGCATGGGGCCGACGGTATGCGAGCTGGAAGGCCCGATGCCTATCTTGAACAGGTCGAAAACGCTCAGTGACATGTCGTACTCCTGGCGGCGCCGGTTGGTCCCTCCCCGGAGAGAGGGGAGGGCCGGCGCCCGCCTTATCAGTCAGCGTAGACCGGGAAGGTGGCGCACAGGTCGGCGACCTGGCCGCGCACGCGCTCGAGCACGGCCGGATTTTCCAGGTCGTCGAGGATGTCGCAGATCCAGCCGGCCAGGGTGCGGCATTCGCCTTCCTTGAAGCCGCGAGTGGTCACCGCCGGGGTACCGATGCGGATGCCCGAGGTGACGAACGGCGACTGCGGGTCGTTCGGCACGGCGTTCTTGTTGACGGTGATGTGGGCATCGCCCAGCGCCGCGTCGGCCGCCTTGCCGGTCAGGCCCTGTTTGACCAGGCTGATCAGCATCAGGTGATTGTCGGTGCCGCCGGAGACCACGTCATAGCCGCGCTCGACGAACACTGCCGCCATGGCCCGGGCGTTGGCGATCACCTGCTGCTGGTAGGCCTTGAAGCCCGGCTCCAGTGCTTCCTTGAAGCACACCGCCTTGGCCGCGATGACATGCATCAGCGGGCCGCCCTGGGCGCCGGGGAACACGGCGGAGTTGAGCTTCTTCTCGATCTCTTCGTTGGCCTTGGCCAGGATTAGGCCGCCACGCGGGCCGCGCAGGGTCTTGTGCGTGGTGGTGGTGACCACATCGGCGAAGGGAACCGGGTTCGGGTACAGGCCGGCGGCCACCAGACCCGCCACGTGGGCCATATCGACGAACAGCAGCGCGCCGACTTTGTCGGCGATGGCGCGGAAGCGGGCGAAGTCCAGCACGCGCGAGTAGGCGGAGAAACCGGCGACGATCATCTTCGGCTTATGTTCGATGGCCAGGCGCTCGACCTCGGCGTAATCGATCAGGCCGTTCTCGTCGATGCCGTACTGCACGGCGTTGTACAGCTTGCCCGAAGACGACACCTTGGCGCCGTGGGTCAGGTGGCCGCCGTGGGCCAGGCTCATGCCGAGGATGGTATCGCCGGAGTTGAGCAGTGCGAGGTACACGGCGCTGTTGGCCGAGGAGCCGGAGTGTGGCTGGACGTTGGCGTAGTCGGCGCCGAACAGCTGTTTGGCGCGCTCGATGGCCAGTGCTTCGACCTTGTCCACATGCTCGCAACCACCGTAGTAGCGCTTGCCCGGATAGCCTTCGGCGTACTTGTTGGTCAGACCGCTGCCTTGCGCCTGCATCACGCGCTGGCTGCAGTAGTTCTCCGAGGCGATCAGCTCGATATGGTCTTCCTGGCGCTGCTGCTCGGCCTGGATCGCCGCGAGCAGGGCGTCGTCATAGCCCTGCAGTTGGTCGTGCTTGCTGAACATGGTGAGGCCCTCTTTATCGTTTTTCTCGGGATGCAGTCGGCCCGCCCCGGTGAGGGGAGCCGAAAGGAATCGGGGTGGATGTAGCCCGGATGCAATCCGGGGAAGCTGTTGAAAGCTCCCGGATTTCATCCGGGCTACGGCTTGGCGCTTACGCGTCCTGATACGCCTCGATGGACGGGCAGGCGCAGACCAGGTTGCGGTCGCCGTAGACGTTGTCCACGCGGCCAACCGGCGGCCAGTACTTGGCCTCGATCAGGCTCGCCACCGGGTACACGGCCTGCTCGCGGCTGTAGGCGTGGTGCCATTCGCCGACCAGTTCCAGGGCGGTGTGCGGGGCGTTCTTCAGCGGGTTGTCGTCCTTGTCCAGACGGCCCTGCTCGACCGCGCGGATTTCCTCGCGGATGGCGATCATGGCGTCGCAGAAGCGATCCAGCTCTTCCTTGGACTCACTCTCGGTCGGCTCGATCATCAGGGTGCCGGCTACCGGGAAGGACATGGTCGGGGCGTGGAAGCCGAAGTCGATCAGGCGCTTGGCCACGTCGTCGACGCTGATGCCGCTGCTGTCCTTGAGCGGACGGATGTCGAGGATGCACTCGTGCGCCACCAGGCCGCCTTCGCCGGAGTACAGCACCGGGTAGTGCTCTTCCAGGCGACGGGCGATGTAGTTGGCGTTGAGAATCGCCATCTGCGACGCGCGCTTGAGGCCCTCGCCGCCCATCATGCTGATGTACATCCAGGTGATCGGCAGGATGCTGGCGCTGCCGAACGGTGCGGCGCTCACTGCACCTTCCTTGCGTGCCATGTGGCCATGGCCCGGCAGGAACGGCGCCAGGTGCGACTTGACGCCAATCGGGCCGACGCCCGGGCCGCCGCCGCCGTGCGGGATGCAGAAGGTCTTGTGCAGGTTCAGGTGCGAGACGTCGCCGCCGAACTGGCCCGGCGCGCACAGACCGACCATGGCGTTCATGTTGGCGCCGTCGATGTACACCTGGCCGCCGTTGTCGTGGATGATCTGGCAGATCTCGCGGATGCCTTCCTCGAACACACCGTGGGTGGACGGGTAGGTGATCATGATCGCGGCCAGGCGATCCTTGTGCTCTTCGGCCTTGGCCTTCAGATCGGCGATGTCGACGTTGCCGCGTGCGTCACAGGCGGTGACCACCACGCGCATGCCGGCCATGGAGGCGGTCGCCGGGTTGGTGCCGTGGGCCGATTGCGGGATCAGGCAGATGTCGCGCTGATCGTCGCCACGGCTCAGGTGATAGGCGCGGATGGCCAGCAGGCCCGCGTACTCGCCCTGGGAGCCCGCGTTGGGCTGCAGCGACACGGCGTCGTAACCGGTGGCGGCGCAGAGCATGGCTTCCAGCTCAGTGGTCAGCTGGGTGTAACCGGCGGCCTGCTCGACTGGAGCGAAGGGGTGCAGGTTGCCGAATTCCGGCCAGGTCACCGGGATCATCTCGCTGGCGGCGTTGAGCTTCATGGTGCAGGAGCCCAGCGGGATCATGCTGCGATCCAGGGCCAGGTCCTTGTCGGCCAGCTTGCGCAGGTAGCGCATCAGCTCGGTTTCGCTGTGGTAGCGGTTGAACACTTCGTGCTGCAGGATCGCCGACTGGCGCAGCAGATTCTGCGGCAGGCGGCTGGCGACTTGCGCGGCCAGGTCGCTGACGGCAGGGGCGGCCTGATCGCCGGCGAACAGTGCCAGCAGCGCCTCGACGGCGGCCTGGTCGGTGGTTTCGTCCAGCGACAGACCCAGACGCTCGGCGTCGATCTCGCGCAGGTTGATGCCGGCGGCACGGGCCTTGGCATGCAGCTCGGCGGTCTTGGCGCCGGTCTTGATGCTCAGGGTGTCGAAGAAGTGCTGCTGTTCGACGCTGTGGCCCAGCTTGGTCAGGCCCAGGGCGAGGATGGCGGTGAAGCTGTGCACGCGCTGCGCGATCTCGGTCAGGCCTTTCGGGCCGTGGTACACGGCGTACATGCTGGCGATGTTGGCCAGCAGCACCTGCGCGGTGCAGATGTTGCTGGTGGCCTTCTCGCGGCGGATGTGCTGCTCGCGGGTCTGCATGGCCAGGCGCAGGGCCGGCTTGCCGAAGCGGTCCACCGACATGCCGACCAGGCGGCCCGGCATGTCGCGCTTGAACGCGTCGCGGGTGGCGAAGTAGGCCGCGTGCGGGCCACCGAAACCCAGCGGCACACCGAAGCGCTGGGCGCTGCCCAGGGCGACGTCGGCACCGAACTCGCCCGGCGGAGTGAGCAGGGTCAGGGCCAGCAGGTCGGCAGCGACGGCAACCAGGGCATTGGCGGCGTGGAGGCGCTCGACCAGGGCGCGGTAGTCGAAGATGTCACCGTTGCTCGCCGGGTACTGCAGCAGGGCGCCGAAGTAGGCGCTGGCGTCGGTGATGGCGGCTTCGTCGCCGACTTGGATATCGATGCCCAGCGGCTCGGCACGGGTGCGCAGCACGTCGAGGGTCTGCGGGTGGCAGTGCTGGGAAACGAAGAAGGTGTTGGCAGCCTTGTTCTTTGACAGTCGCTTGCAGAAGGTCATGGCTTCGGCGGCAGCGGTGGCTTCGTCGAGCAAGGATGCGTTGGCGATCTGCATGCCGGTGAGGTCGCTGATCAGGGTCTGGAAGTTCAGCAGCGCTTCCAGGCGGCCCTGGGAAATCTCCGGCTGGTACGGGGTGTAGGCGGTGTACCAGGCCGGGTTTTCCAGCAGGTTGCGCAGGATCGGGCTCGGCGTGTGCGTGCCGTAGTAACCCTGGCCGATATGGTTCTTGAACTGCAGGTTTTTGGCGGCGATGGCCTTGATCTTGGCCAGGGCGTCGGCTTCCGACAGGCCCGGCTGCTCGCCGAGGATGCTGGTGCCCTTGATGCTTTCGGGGATCACGGCATTGGTCAGCGCGTCCACCGAGTCATAGCCGAGCAGTTCGAGCATGGCGGCGGTGTCGGCATCGCGTGGGCCGATGTGGCGGGCGATGAATTCGTTCTGGGTATCGAGCTTGGTCATGGCGGTCACTCAGGCGTCGGCGTTGGCGTTCAACAGACGATCATAGCCGGCCTTGTCCAGCAGGTCGGCCAGCACGGCGTTGTCGGCCAGGCGCATACGGAAGAACCAGGCCTTGTCCAGCGGCGACTCGTTGACCAGTTCCGGGCTGCCTTCCAGCTCGGCGTTGATTTCGACGATCTCGCCGTCCAGCGGCATGGCGATGTTGCTGGCGGCCTTGACCGACTCCAGCACGGCCACTTCCTCGCCCTGGGCGTAGGCCTGGGTTTGCGGCAGTTGCACGTAGACCACGTCGCCGAGCGCGTCCTGGGCGTAATGGGTGATGCCGACGGTCACCAGGCCATCGTTGTCCAGACGCAGCCATTCGTGATCGGCGGTGAAACGCAACTCGCTCATGTCAACTCCTCAAGGGCAAGAGTGCCCGCTTCTAGGCGGCGGGCAATAAGGGCGCCCACGCTCAGCGGGCAGGATTGGGTAAACCCGTAGCAATGCCGGTGCCAATATAAAAATAGTCAATAAAAACAATAACTTAAATGTGTATCCGAGGGTTGTGTACAGTCCAGTGGAACGATATCGCTACGAATGCTTGCGTCGTTTTTGGCAAAGTCGAGGTCGCACCAGCAGGCATGGGGCTTTCGGCTGATTGTTGCGAAATCGTTACGCTGGATCGATTCGCTTACGATGTCGCTGAAAGCCGCGCCGTGCCTGGTTTGCACAGGGCCGTGAGACTGGCCGCGGATGTCGTTGTGCCGTATGCCCCGGCGATTGGTTGCTGGACGGTGGGGGCGCTAAGCCTTGCCGATCCCATACTTGCGCAGGCGTTTGGCGATGGCGGTGTGCGAGGTGCCCAGGCGCGTAGCCAGCTGGCGACTGGAGGGGTGGCTGGCGTAGAGCTTTTCCAGCAGCGCCTTCTCGTAATCGTCCATGGCCTGTTCCAGGCTGCCCACCTCGCCATTCAGGCGCGGCGCCACCTCGGTGCCGGCGATATCCAGATCGTCCATCTCCACCCAGTTGCTGTCGCAGATGGCGGCGGCGCGGAAGATCACGTTCTGCAGCTGGCGCACGTTGCCCGGCCAGCGTCCGGCCAGCAGCGCGGGGAAGGTGGCCGGCGCCAGGCGGCAGGGCAGGCGCTGGATCTGCGCGCAGGCCTGGGCCATGAAATGCTGGGCCAGCAGGAGGATGTCCTGGCCGCGTTCGCGCAGCGGCGGCACTTCCAGGTTGAGCACGTTGAGGCGGTAGAACAGGTCCTCACGGAAGCTGCCCTCGGCGACCATCCGCTCCAGGTCGCGGTGGGTGGCGCTGAGGATGCGCACGTCCACCTTCACCTCGCGGTCGCCGCCGACGCGGCGGAAGCTGCCGTCGCTCAAAAAGCGCAGCAGCTTGGCCTGCAGGTAGGGCGACATCTCGCCGATCTCGTCGAGAAATACCGTGCCCTGGTTGGCCAGCTCCAGCAGTCCCGGCTTGCCGCCGCGCTGGGCGCCGGTGAAAGCGCCGGGGGCGTAGCCGAACAGCTCGCTCTCGGCCAGGTTCTCCGGCAGCGCCGCGCAGTTCAGCGCCAGGAATGGCGCACTGCGCCGCGCGCTGACCGCGTGGCAGGCGCGCGCCACCAGCTCCTTGCCGGTGCCGGTCTCGCCCTGGATCAGCAGCGGCGCATCGAGCGAGGCCACGCGCAGGGCGCGCGCCTTCAGCGCACGGATCGGCGCCGACTCACCGAGCAGCGAGTCGAAACCCTCGGCATGGTCGTGATGCAGCGCGGCCAGGCGCTCGCCCATGCGGCTCGGCGCGTAGAGCGTGAGCAGGCCGCCGGTCAGGCGACCCTCCTCGGTGATCGGCTGGGCGTCGAGCAGCAGCGGCTGGCCGGCGAAATGCACCTCGCGCAGCGGCTGGTGAAACCCGGCGGCCAGCAGCGACTGCTGCAGCTCCTCGTCGGCGAACAGCGCGGCGATGCTCTGCCCGGCCGGGGCGCTGCCGCACAGCTCGACCAGCGCCGGGTTGGCCAGCAGCACGGTGGCGCGATCGTCCACCGCCAGCACCGGGTCGGGCATGGCGGCGAGCAGCGCATCGAGCTGCAGGCGGCGGCGCTGGCCGGGCAGGATGTCGACCACCTGCACGCTCTGCACGCCATGCACCTGCAACAGCGCGTCGCGCAGCTCGTCGAGCACCTCGGCGCTCAGCGTCGGTGCATCGATATAGACGTTTGGCGGTACCATCTCCACCGCGTCCAGGTTCAGATTGCGCCCGCCGAGCAGCGCCAGGACTTCCTGGGTGATGCCGACGCGGTCGATAAAGCTGACGTGGATGCGCATGGTCTAGGCCGAAGCGGGCGAACAGGCTGCGAATTATGCCCTGCGGCGGCGCATTACGGGAAAAGGGGAACGAAGTGACAGCGGAAAAACCGAGCCGCGCCGACTACCACCGCCAGCACCAGGCCCGCGCCGAAGCCGAGGCCCAGCGCCTGCTGGCACGCAAGGCCGAACTGCAAGGGCGCTGGCTGCCCTGGGTGACGCAGGAGCTGTACCGGCTCAGCCCGCCGCAGTTCGCCAATATGGTGCGCCGCGAGTTGCAGCGCCTGTCCAAGTAGGGTGCGCCGTGCGCACCGGCTCACACCGTGGGAGGGGCTTTAGCCGCGACCGCGGGCGCATCGGCTCATATCCACCTTACCCACATGCGGGTTGCCCCAGCCCATCACGCAGGCCACCTGCTGGTTGCGCTGCTGCTCCCAGGGTTTGACCGGGTAGGCCTTGTCCCAGGCCTGGTAGAGCTGGCGATCCTGCTTCGACAGACGCAGCTGGTAACGCTCGGCCATATAGAAATAGGTGCGCGCGATCATCCCGCGGATGGCCGGGCGCGGCATCACCTTGCGCGCCTTGAAATCCACCACCGTCTGGCACTGGCCGTACTGATGCGGCTGCTGCGGCAGCCAGGCGAAGCTGTAGTTGCTGCGGTCGCCGTTCACCTCGCCGATGCTCGGCACCAGGTTGTGCAGGTCGGCCTCGGCCTTGCGGAACTGCGCATCCTTGGCCGCGCAGTTCTTGCGCCCGCCTTTTTGCCAGCACTGGCGCTGATGGCCGATCACCCAGGCCGGGACTATATGCTCCCACTCGATACGCTGGGCGCGGCCCGCGTTCTTGCGCGGGTTGTAGCCGCAGGAACGCAAGTCGACCCGATTGCCGCTGTACTTGCAGCCGCAGTAGAACTCGGTGGACTGCTGTGCATACAGCGGCCAGGCCAGACGCTTGGCCTCGGCGAAGCTGGCGGGTGCGGCGTTGAGGGTGAAACTGGCGAGACAGCAGAGCAGGGGGATAAGGCATCGAATCATGGGGCGCCAGGGTAGCCGTCACCGCTGCCGGTGTGAAGAAAAAAGTCTCTGTTTTTCAAATGCTTAGATGATGGCATTGGGCCGTGTCAAAGCCGGGCAGTAGGCTGCTGGCAGACGGCGGTGGAGGTAATCGCCATGGGCAAATTCTTTGAAGACCTGCTGGAAAGCGTCCAGCAGATGGATGAAATCCACCGTGGCGAACCTCAGCCCTCGCGGGAGTTCACCGTCGATGCGCTGCAGGTGAAGAAATCCGCAAGGCCACCGGTCTGACCCAGGCCAAGTTCGCGGCCATGATCGATGTTCAGCTCGGCACGCTGCGCAACTGGGAACAGGGTCGGCGTGAACCTACCGGCCCGGCCAAGGCGCTGCTACGTGCGAAGCACGTCATCCAGGCGCTGTCCGCTTAGGCCTTGATCGGCATGGCTGGCAGGCGGGCTTTGTCCGGCAACCTATCCGGGTGGTTTTTCTCGCTAGTCCCAACGGACGATGTTGCCCCCCAGGCGAGCCGATTAAATCCCCTCCCATAGCCCGCTTCGGCAGTAACCGTGGCGGTGGCTGGACTATGAGGAGGCAAGCATGGATATCCGTGGCCTGGGGTACGTCACCGTACTCTCGAGCGACCTGGACCAGTGGCGGCGCTACGCCACCGACGTACTGGGCATGATGGTGGCCGAGCAGGGCGATGCCCTGCTGCTGAAGATGGACGAGCGGCCCTATCGCCTGCTGGTCGAGCGCGCCGAGCGCGACGGCTACGGCGCCTGCGGCTGGGAAGTGGCCGGCGAGGCCGCCTTCGAGCAGGCCATCGCCGAGCTGCAGCAGGCCGACGTGCAGGTGCGCCGTGCCAGTACCGCCGAGGCCGGCCAGCGCCAGGTGCAGGCGCTGGCCTGCTTCAGCGACCCGCATGGCAATCGCCACGAGCTGTTCTGGGGCCCGCGCATGGACTTCGCCCCCTTCGTCTCGCCGGCCGGTGTCAGCGGTTTCGTCACCGGCGAGCTGGGCATGGGCCACGCCGTGCTGCCGGCGCCGAACTTCGACAGCTGCCTGGCCTTCTACCGTGACGTGCTGGGCTTCGGCCTGTCCGACCTGATGAAGGTGCGCTTCACCCCCGATCCGGCCGAGCCGGAAAAACGCATCCACTTCCTCCACTGCGGCAACGCCCGCCATCACTCGCTGGCTTTGTTCGAGTGCCCGATTCCCTCCGGCTGCGTGCACCTGATGGTGGAAGTGCAGCAGCTCGACGACGTCGGCCGCGCGCTGGACCGCATGCACGCCCAGGGCGTCAAGCTGTCGGCCACCCTCGGTCGCCACGTCAACGACGAGATGACCAGCTTCTACATGCAGACCCCGGGCGGCTTCGAGCTGGAGTACGGCTGCGGCGGCAAGGTCATGGACTGGCAGCGCCACACCCCCTTCGAGAGCACCGTGGTCAGCCACTGGGGCCACGATTTCAGCGTCGGCCGGCAGTGAGGGCATGAGCATGGACAAACGCAAGACCGCGGCCGAGATCGTCGGCCAGCTGCGCGACGGCATGACCATCGGCATCGGCGGCTGGGGCCCGCGGCGCAAACCGATGGCGCTGATCCGCGAAATTCTCCGTTCCGACCTCAAGGACCTCACAGTGGTCGCCTACGGTGGCGCCGATGTCGGCATGCTGTGCGCCGCCGGCAAGGTCCGGAAGCTGGTGTTCGCCTTCGTCTCGCTGGACTTCATCCCGCTCGAACCCTATTTCCGCCAGGCCCGGCAGAACGGTGCGCTGGAGGTCATGGAGATCGACGAAGGCATGCTGCTGCTCGGCCTCAAGGCGGCGGCGATGAAGGTGCCCTTCATTCCCACCGCGGTGGGCCTGGGTACCGACGTGCTGACCCACAACCCCGAGATCAAGCTGGTCGCCTCGCCCTACGCCGACGACCGCGACTGGCTGGCGATGCCGGCGCTCAGGCTGGACGCCGCGCTGCTGCATGTCGACCGCGCCGATGTCCGGGGCGTATGCCAGATCGCCGGGCCCGATCACTACATGGACGACCTGTTCGCCCGCACCGCCGCGCAGACCTACGTCAGCTGCGACGAGCTGGTCGACAGCGCCTGGTTCCATACCCACCCCGAGGCCAGTCGGCAGGTGTTCTGGGAGCGCAACCTGACTAGTGCCGTGGTGCACCTGCCGGGCGGCGCCCATCCGTCGTCCTGCGCGCCGCTGTACGGCTTCGATGTGGCGCACTTCAAGGCCTACAGCGCCTCGGCCAGCCAGGTCGACGGCTGGCAGCAGTATCGCGAGCGCTATATCGACTGCGGCGAAGCCGAGTACCTGACCCGGGTCGGCGGCCTGGACGCGATTCGCCAACTTCCGCTGCCGGTGTTCTGAGGAGTCCACATGACCGCCACTTCCTACAGCCTGGCCGAGCTGCTGATCTGCGCCGCTTCCGAGGCCTGGCGCGACGACGGCGAGGTGCTCGCCACCGGCATCGGCGTGATCCCGCGCCTGGCCGCCTCGCTGAGCATGCTGAGCAGCAACCCGGCACTGCTGATGACCGACTCCGAGGCCTTCATGGTCGGCGAGCCGGTGCCGCTCGGCGCACGCAACGGTTACCAGCCGAAACTCGACAGCTGGATGGGTTTCTCGCGCATCTTCGACAACGTCTGGGGCGGCAAGCGCCACGCGCTGGTGGGCCCGACCCAGATCGACCGCTTCGGCCAGGCCAACATTTCCTGCGTCGGCGGCGAGTACCGCAAGCCCAAGGTGCAGATGCTCGGCGTGCGCGGCTTTCCCGGCAACTCGATCAGCCACGCCAACTCCTTCTTCGTGCCCAGCCACAACCGCCGGGTGTTCGTCGAGGGCGAGGTCGACATGGTCGCCTCGGTCGGCTACAACCCGGCACGCCTGGCGCGCGGCTGGCGCCTGGACGACATCGATATCCGCCTGATCGTCAGCGACCTCTGCGTGCTCGACTTCCAGGGCCCGCAGCATCAGGCTCGCCTGCGCTCGCTGCACCCGGGGGTGAGCCTGGCCGAGGTACTCGACAACACCGGCTTCCCGCTGCATGTGCCGGCCGAAGTGCCGGTCACCGCCGCGCCGAGCGTCGAGCAGCTGATGCTGATCCAGCAGCTCGACCCGCACAACCTGCGCGCCGCCCAGCTCAAGGACAACCCGCCCGGCGTGCGCCAGGAGGCCCGCCCATGAGCCAGGCCGAAGCCCTCGACGAGGTGGTGCTGTACGAGGTCCGGGACGGCATCGCCCTGGTGACCATGCACCGCCCCGAGTACCACAACGCGCAGAACTCGAAGATGACCTATGCGCTGGACGCCGCCTTCCGCCGTGCGGTGGATGACGATACGGTCAAGGTCATCGTCCTGCGCGGCGCCGGCAAGCACTTCTCCGCCGGCCATGACATCGGCACCCCGGGTCGCGACGTCGAGCAGAGCTTCGAGCGCAAGCACCTGTGGTACGACCATGTGAACAAGCCCGGCGGCGAGTTCCTCTATGCCCGTGAGCAGGAGGTCTACCTCGGCATGTGCCGGCGCTGGCGCGACATCCCCAAGCCGACCATCGCCATGGTCCAGGGCGCCTGCATCGCCGGCGGCCTGATGCTGGCCTGGGTCTGCGACCTGATCGTCGCCAGCGAGGACGCCTACTTCCGCGACCCGGTGGTGCGCATGGGCATCCCCGGGGTCGAGTACTTCGCCCATGTGCACGAACTCAATCCGCGCATCGCCAAGGAATTCCTCTTCCTCGGCGAAGCCATGCCGGCCGAGCGTGCCCGGCAGATGGGCATGGTCAACAAGGTGGTGCCGCGCGACGTGCTGGAGGACGTGACCCTGGACCTGGCCCGGCGCATCGCGCAGATGCCGCGCCTGGGCCTGGCGCTGGCCAAGCAGGCGGTGAACAACGCCGAGGACCTGATGGGCAAGCGCGCCACCATGGACATGGTGTTCGGCCTGCACCACTTCGCCCACGCGCACAACGAACTGGTCAGCGGCGACCGCCTGGGCGGCTACGACGCCAAGGCCATGGCCGCCTCGCAGCGCAAGGGAGAGAGTTGATGAGCGGCTGCCTGGATACCCGCCTGACGGCGCTGCTCGGCTGCCGCTATCCCATCGTGCAGACCGCCATGGGCTGGGTCGCCGACGCGAAACTGGTGGCCGCCACCGGCAATGCCGGCGGCTTCGGCTTCCTCGCCGGGGCGACCATCGAGCCGCACCTGATGGAGGCGGCGATCCTCGAAACCCGGCGCCTGACCGACGCGCCGTTCGGCGTCAACTTCCACATGTACCAGGCCAACGCCGGCGAGATCGTCGAGCTGGTGCTCAAGCACCGGGTGCGCGCGGTCAGCTACAGCCGTTCGCCGGGCAAGGCCATGGTCGCCCGCCTGAAGGATGCCGGGGTGGTCTGCATGCCCACGGTCGGCGCCCTCAAGCACGCGGTCAAGGCCGTGGAGATGGGCGCCGACGTGGTCACCGTGCAGGGCGGCGAGGGCGGTGGGCACACCGGTTCGGTGCCGACCGCGATCCTCCTCGGCCAGGTGGTCGAGGCGGTGGACGTGCCGGTGGTCGCCGCCGGCGGCTTCAAGGACGGTCGCGGCCTGGTCGCCGCCCTGGCCCTGGGCGCGTCGGGCATCGCCATGGGCACGCGTTTTCTGATGAGCGCCGACAGCCCGGTGCCGAGCGCCACCCTGCAGCGCTACCTGCAGGTCCGCGACCCGGCGGCGGTGATCGTCAGTCGCGCCATCGACGGCATGCCGCAACGCATGATCCGCAACGAACTGCTCGACCGCCTGGAACGCTCCGGCGGCCTGGCGCGCCTGCTGCTGGCGCTGCGCTGCGCCCTGGCCTATCGCCGCCACAGCGGCGCCAGCCTCGGTCAGCTGCTGGGCAGCGCCCTGAAGATGCGCGGCGGCGATGGCCTGACGTCGGCGCAGACGCTGATGGCGGCCAACGCGCCCATGGTGATCCAGAAGGCCATGGTCGACGGCCTGCCCGCCGAGGGCGTGCTGCCGGCCGGGCAGATCGCCGCCAGCATCGATGCGCTGCCGGGCTGCGCCGAACTGATCGAATCCATAGTCACCCAGGCCGAACGCTGCCTGGCCGAGCTCGGCCAGCGCGCGGCGGCCAGCGCACAACGACCCGCCGCGGTCATGGGGGAACACTGATGAGCCAGCCATTTCACACCCACCTGCAGGACGGCATCGCCGAGCTGGTGTTCGACCATCCGCCGGTCAACGCCTTCGACAGCCACGGCTGGGCCGCCATCGCCGCCGAGCTGGAGCGCCTCGGCGCCGATGCCGCGGTGCGCGTCATCGTCGTGCGCGCCGAGGGTCGCGGCTTCTGCGCCGGCGTCGACATCAAGGAACTGGCCAACCACCCCGAGCGCATCGTCGCGGTGAACAAGGGCAACTACGACAGCTTCAAGGCGGTACACCGCAATCCCAAGCCGGTGATCCTCGCCGTGCACGGCTTCGTCCTCGGCGGCGGCATCGGCCTCAGCGGCGCCGCCGACATCCTGGTGGCCAGCGACTGCGCGCGCTTCGGCGTGCCCGAGGTGGACCGCGGCGCCATGGGCGGCGGCGCCCACCTGCAGCGCCTGTTTCCGGTGCAGAAGGTGCGCCACATGTACTTCACCGGCGAGATGATCGATGCCGCCGAGGCCTATCGCCTGGGGGCCATCGAACGCGTGGTGGCGCGCGCCGGACTGCGCGACGCGGCCCTGCAGATCGCCCGCAAGATCGCCGCCAAGAGCCCGGCCATGATTGGCCTGGCCAAGGAGGCGCTGACCGGCATCGAGGACGGCAACCTCGAAGACAAATACCGCTGGGAGCAGGGCTTCACCCTGGAAGCCTACCGCGTGGCGGACTCCCAGGAAGCGCGCGATGCCTTCGTCGAGAAGCGCTCGGCGCAGTTCAGCGGTTGAATGGAGGCGCCCATGGACCTGACCTATACCCCCGCCCAGCAAGCCCTGCGCGCCGAGGCGCGCGCCTGGCTTGAGGCCAATGTGCCGGCCACGCCACTGGCCTCCTTCGACACCGCCGAGGGCTTCGCCCAGCACCGCGCCTGGGAGGCCAAGCTCAACGAGGGTCGCTGGGGCATGGTGACCTGGCCGACCGCGCTGGGCGGGCGCGGTTGCGACCTGATCGAGTGGCTGATCTTCGAGGAGGAGTACTACCGTGCTGGCGCGCCGCTGCGGGTCAACCAGAACGGCATCTTCCTGCTCGGCCCGACCCTGATGGAGTACGGCAGCGACGAGCAGAAGGCGCGCTTCCTGCCGAAGATGGCCACCGGCGAGGAGATCTGGGCCCAGGGCTGGTCGGAGCCGGGTGCCGGTTCCGATCTCGCGGCGATCCGCGCCAAGGCCACTCACGACGGCGACCACTACGTGCTCAATGGCCAGAAGACCTGGTCGACCCGCGCGGTCTGGGCCGACTGGGCCTTCTGCATCTTCCGCACCGACCCCAACTCCAGCCGCCACCATGGCCTGACCTTCATCCTGGTACCGCTGAACAGCCCGGGCATCACCGTGCGGCCGATCCCGCAGCTCGACGGCCTGCCGGGTTTCGCCGAGATCTTCTTCGACGACGTGCGCGTGCCGGTGGCCAACGCCCTCGGTGGCGAGGGCATGGGCTGGCACGTGGCGATGTCCACCGCCGGCTTCGAGCGCGGCCTGCTGCTGCGTTCGCCGGCGCGTTTCCAGGAAACCGCGCGGCGCCTGGTCGAGCTGTACCAGGCCAATCGCGCCGAGGCCGATCGCGATCCCTGTGTCGGTGACGCGGTGATGCGCGCCTGGCTGGACGCCGAGGCCTACACCCAGGTGACCTACCAGACCGCCTCGCGCCTGGCGCGTGGCGAGAAGATCGGCCCGGAGTCGTCGACCAACAAGATCTTCTGGTCCGAGCTGGACCAGCGCATGCACGCCACCGCGCTGTCGATCCTCGGTGCGCGCGCCGAGCTGCAGCCGCATGCGCCGCATGCCGGTGAAGTAGGGCGCTGGCTGGATGGTTTCCTGTTCGCCCAGGCCGGGCCGATCTACGCCGGTACCAACGAGATCCAACGCAACATCATCGCCGAACGCATGCTCGGCATGCCGCGCGCCTGAGGAGCCGACCATGAATTTCAGCTTTAGCGAAGACCAGCTGCAGTTTCAGGCCAGCGTGCGCAACTACTTCACCAACGAGGTGACCCCCGAGCGCATCCGCGAGTTGTGGCAGCGCGACAGCGGACGTTGCGACCAGCTCTGGGGCGAGCTGGTCGAACTTGGCCTGCCGGCCTTCTGCGTGCCGGAAGCGCAGGGCGGCATGGGCCTGAGTCCTCTGGATTTCGTGCTGATCGCCCAGGAAGCCGGCTACGCCGGCCTGCCCGAACCGCTGGTGGATACCGCGCTGGTCGGCGTGCCGCTGCTGGCCGCGCTGGACGCTGCCCACACCGAGCGGCGCGACGGCTGGCTGGCGCGGGTCGCCGCCGGCGAGGCGCGCCTGGCGGTGGGCGAACCCGGCGCGGCGCTGGTGGCCGACGCCCACGTTGCCGACCTGTTGCTGTTGGCCCATGACGATGAGGTGTATGCCGTGCCGCGTGCTGACGTGCAGCTGGTGCGCAACGAGTCGGTCGATCCCAGTCGCCAGCTGTTCCACGTCGACTGGACGCCCAGCGCGCAGACACGCGTGGCCAGCGGTGAGCAGGGCCGCGCGCTGTGGGCCGCGGCCCGCGATCGCGCCGCCCTCGGCAGCGCCGCGCAGCTGCTCGGCCTGGCCAAGCGCATGGTCGACCTGGCGGTGGACTACAGCTTCGAGCGCAAGCAGTTCGGCAAACCGGTCGGCTCGTTCCAGGCGGTCAAGCACCTGATGGCCAACGTCGCGGTACAGATCGAGTTCGCCAAGGGCCCGCTGTACCACGCCGCCTACGCCGTCGCTGAGGGCCAGGCACTGGCCGGGGTGCGCGTGTCCCACGCCAAGCTGGCGTGCGCCGAGGCGGCGCTGCTGGCGGCGAAGAACGCCATCCAGGCACACGGCGCCATGGGTTACACCTGGGAAGTCGATCTGCACCTGTTCATGAAGCGCGCCTGGGCGCTGGACAAGGTTTGGGGCGATGCAGCCGCGCACAAGGCGCGCATCCGCGCGGCGCTGTTCGGCGGGGCCATCCAGCCGGGGGCCGGCCATACCTTCTGATTTCTCCCTCTTCCCAACCCTCTCCCGCAAGCGGGAGAGGGGGCAGGCCGTGCATGAGTCGAGTACGCCGGCATTGCTTGTCTCCCCTTTCCCGTTCACGGGAGAGGGGCAGTGTGAGGGGGTGAGATGTTTGGCACAGGGTCGGAGGATGGCGGAAGAAGCCGGAACAAACCGGAAAGCCCCGGATGGTGCGGGGCTCGGCGAGCTGGGCAGTGCCAAAGGGGCGCGAGGCGGGGAGCGCCCCAGAGTTAGGTGGGCTAGCCTGATTTTGCGGGAGGTTTGGCACCGCGCCGAAGCGCGGCAGGGTTAAACCATCCAGCCGCCAGCCCACACCACACGGCCGATTATCTGCAACTCGGCCAGGCGCTCCTTGGGCACCGTCATCGGCTGGTAATCCTTGTTGTGGCTGATGATCAGCACCGAGCCATCGAACTGCCGCTGCAGTCGCTTGGCATACAGGTGGTCATCCAGCAACACCACATAGACACCCTCACCCTCAAGCGTGTTGCGGCTCTGGTCGATCATGACCGTGTCGCCATCATCCAGCAGACCGAGCATCGAGTCGCCATCCACACGAAGGCACGCCAGATCGGCCGGACTTAGGCCCTTCTTGCGCAAGCTGTAGCGGGTAAAGGACAGCTCTACCAGAACACGCGAGCGCTCATTCCAGGCGCCACTACCGGCGCTACAGCGGGCGTCATAGAGAGGAACGAAAGCATAGGCGTCGTCCTGCTCGCCTACCGGCCCCGCTGGCTCCCCCTTCTTGCCCAGTAGCAGCCAGTCAAGGCTCTCATTGCCGGCCTGTGCCAGGGCAACCGCAACGGCAATGCTGGGGGCGTTAGCACCTTTGATGTACTTGTACAGCTGCGTTTCGTGAATGCCTGACAGGTTAGCTAGTTCGCGCTTGCCTCCAACGCGAGCAGCCAGCTCCTCGATTCGCGTTCCGATTGACTCAGGGCTAAAAGGAACAGCCGACCCATTTGGTTCCGATTGTTCCGATTTCACGTAACCGCCTGATTTCATTGGATTTATCTTTCTCACTATACGCGATTAGCTAAAAGTTCATTCGGAACTAGCTTTTTCGCTTGATATGACAAAGCTGGTTAGCTATGTTTATCCGCAACAGGCTGTTAGACGGCCTAAAAAAACCACCCGCCAAGATGGTTGTTGCTGATGAACATTGCAGAGATGCCACACGACCCAGCCCAGCGCTGGGAGTGGATCAAATACCAACTGCGTATCCACGGCTGCTCGCCCGCTGAGCTGGCTCGCCAGCTCGCCGTTACCGACCGGGCAGTGCGTGCGGTGAAGCACGCGCCATACCCGCGCATCGAGCGCGCCATCGCTGAACAACTGGACGTACAGCCGATTGAACTCTGGCCAGAGCGCTGGAACCTGGACGGCACCCCGCGCCGCCAGCGGCCTAACCGGGCCGAAACCTTTCCGCGCAGCACCGCCAAGAATAGCCGTTACGTTCCTGTTTCGCACCGTAAAACGGGCACGGAGGCATGAACATGCGCCACGGAAAAGATGACCGCACCCTAGACATCTTCGATGTTCCCCAGCCGAAGCTGGCAGTGCCTGGCGAGGGCAACTACGCCGCCGAGGTCAGCCTCATGGTTGGCCAACTTCTCAAGGGCCAGGATCGCCATCAGGTCGCCGCGCATATGTCGCGCCTGTCGGGCGATGACGTGAGCAAGTTCATGCTCGACGCCTGGGCCAGTCCGGCCCGCCAGGATCACAACCTGCCTTTCTACCGCGCCGTGCTCCTGGAGCAGGCCTGCGACTGCCATCTGCTGACCGACTGGCAGGTTGCCCAACGTGGTGGCCGGGTCGCCTATGGCCGCGAGGCACTGGATGCCGAGCTGGGCCGTCTGGAGCGCGAGGCCGCAGAAGCCACCCGCAAGGCACGCGAGCTGAAAAAGCTCCTGGGAGACCGGACATGACCAGCATCCCGCAAAACCTCCTGGACGATCTGCGCCTGGCTACCGAGTTCTATGACTGCGTCGTTATAGAAAGCAAAGCCGGCCATGACTGCGTCAGCACCGGCGCTTGGCGCGATGCCGAGGAATGGCTACGCAGTGCCGCGCTCAACCTCGGCACCCACCTGGCCCGCAAAGGTGAGGTGTCCAATGCGTAAGTGGTTCACCGCCGCCGAACTGGCCGGCCTTGCCGGAATGCCCGGCACCGAACGCGGCGTGCGCAAGGTCGCCGACCGCGAAGGCTGGGAAGGCCAGCGCCGCCTTGGCTCCAAGGCCATCGAGTACAGCTTCGCCGTCCTGCCGCCCGAGACCCAGGCCGCCCTGCTGGCCCGCCTGGTCAACCAAGCCGAGCCGCAGCCCGAGCCTGCCGCCGAACCGGAAACGGCAAAGCGTGACGCGCTTTCGGCGTCACGCTTTAGCGAATCACAGCGCTCGGTGATGCAGGCGCGCCTGGCCTTCGTGCGCGAAATCGAGCGCATGAGCGCCGCCGTCACCCAGCAGCGCGCCATCATGACCCTGGTCGGTCTGGCCCGTGACAACCAGCTCAGCCCCTACCTGGCCGACCGCGTGGTGCGCGCTAACGACCGCAAGACGGCCGACCGCAGTTTGTCCGAGCGCACGCTCAAGCGATGGCTTGCCGACTACCGCCGCGAAGGCGAAGCCGGCCTGGCGCCAGTGCGCCCCCCCGCCGACATGGGCGTGCCGGCCTGGGCGCCTGACTTCTTGCGCCACTACCAGCGCCCGACCAAGCCCAGCGCGGAAGCGGCCTATGCCGAATACGCCGCGAAATGCACGGGCGACCGTCCCAGCATTCACCAGGTGCGCCGTTTCCTGAACAAGCTCAGCCCCGAGGCCCGCGAGCGTGGCCGCCGCAGCCCGCAAGAGCTGAAAGCCCTACAGCCGTTCAAGCGCCGCGACACCCGCAACATCATGCCCGGCGACGTCTACACGGCCGACGGCCACAAGTTCGACGCCGAGGTACTGAACCCGCGCACCGGCAAGCCGTACCGCCCGGAAACCACCACCGTGCTGGACGTAGGCACCCGCCGCGCGCTGGGCTACTCCATCGGCGAAGCCGAGTCGACCGTGGGCGTGCTCGATGCCCTGCGCGACGCGGTAAAGCGTGGCGGCATGTTCGCCGTGTTCTACGTCGACAACGGCTCTGGCTTCGCTAACGACACCGTGCGCGAAGTGGTCGACCGCCTCGGCGGCACCATGACCCACGCGCTGCCCTACAACAGCCAGGCACGTGGTCTGATCGAGCGCGCCCACCAGTCCATTTGGGTGACCGCCGCCAAGAAGCTGCCGAGCTACATCGGCGCCGCCATGGACAAGCACGCGGGCACCGCTGTGCATCGGATCAGCCGCAAGCAGCTGCGCGAGACCGGCAGCACCCCGCTGATTCCGACCTTCGCCGAGTTCATTGCCGGCGTCGAGTACGAGCTGGAGGCCTACAACAACCGGCCGCACCGGGGCCTGGCGAAAGTCCGCGACCCGCAGACCGGCGCCCTGCGCCACATGAGCCCCAACGAAGCCTGGCAAGCCGCCCTCGACAGCGGCTGGGAACCAATGCTGGCGCCGGCCGAGCTGGTCGAAGACCTGATGCGCCCGCAGGTGATCCGCCCGACCCGTCGCGGCGAAATCGCCTGGGCCGGCCAGCGTTACTTCCTCAATAGCCTGCGCGACTTCCATGGCGAGGAAGTGCGGGTGGCCTACGACGTACGCGACGCCTCCCGTGTGTGGGTTCGCACCCTGAAGGGCCACCTGCTGGGCGAGGCACTGCTCGACGGCAACGCCAGCGACTACATGCCGCGCAGCATGATCGAGCAAGCCCAGGAGCGCCGCGAGCTGGGCCAGATGAAGCGCGCCATCGACAAGCTGGAAACCACCACGGGCAAGCGCGTCGAGCTGCTAGCCCCGACCAGCGCGCCGAGCGCCAACCTGGAGCCGGCGCAACTGGCCAGCGCGCAGCAGTACGCCGCCCTGGCTCTGGACGCCCAGGCGGCCGCCTTCACCGTGCCGGGTGACCCGATGGCCCGCTACGACCTGTGGCAGCAACTCAACGCCCGCCACTTGGCCGGCGAAACCCTCACCGATGACGAAGCCCGCTGGCATGAGCGCTACCCGGCCCACCCGGACTTCGCCTCGATTCAGCGCATGTATGACCAATTCGCGGAGCCTGCAACGGCCCGCGCTTGACCAGGGGAGTAACACCTATGAGCGTTTCCAAGATCGTCCCGTTGACCAATGTCGGCCTGCTGGCCAGCGCCATTGACCGCGCCCTGCAGCGCCCCCAGGGCCTGCCTGGACTGGTGGTCATGTACGGGCCTAGCGGCTTCGGCAAGTCCGTGGCTGCCGCCTGTGCCGCCAATCAACACCGCGCCTACTACGTGGAATGCCGGGATAGCTGGACTAAGAAGGCATTCCTGCTCGCCATCCTGCGCGAGATGGCGATCACCCCCGCCCGCACCCTCAGCGAGATGGTTGACCAGATCGCCGAGCAGCTCAGCCTGAGCGGCCGACCGCTGATCGTCGATGACGTGCAATACCTGCTCGAGAAGGCAGCGGCCAACGTCCTGACCGACCTCTACAACGCCAGCCAAGGCACCATCATATTGATCGGCGAGGAAGGCGTGGCCACCAGCCTGGTCAAGCTGGAGCGTCTGCACAACCGCGTGCTGGAGTGGGTGCCCGCCCAGTCGGCCAACCTGGCGGACGTCAAGCGCCTGGCCGCCGCCAGCTACCCGAACCTGCGCCTGGCCGATGACCTGCTGCAAGACCTGAACAGCGCCGTTAAAGGCTGCCTGCGCCGGGTGGCGGTCAACCTGCACCGGGTGAACAGTGAAGCCACCGCGTCCGGCCTGGAGGCAGTCGACCTGCCCACCTGGGGCAAACGTGGTTGGTTCACGGGCGCCGCTCCTGCGCGGAGGGTTGCTTGATGGCGACCGGGCGTAAGCAGATTCACCTGGAAATGCGCGGCGGCAAAAGCAACCGGCAGCGGGTGTGGGAAGCCATCCGCTCAGCAGCTGAAAGCTTCACCAGCTACAAGGTGTCGCGGCAGGCAAAGGTCGACCAAGCCACCGTCCGCACCTACCTGCATGGGCTGATAAAAGGCGGCTATGTAACGGTGCTCAGTGGCGGCCGTTTTGAGGAGCAGACCTTCGCCCTGGCCAATGACGTCGGCGCCGAGGCGCCCGCCGTGACCCGCGACGGCCAGCCAAGCAAGGCCGGTGCAGGCACCGAGGCCATGTGGCGCACGCTGCGCATCCTGGGCGAGCTGGACGCCGAGGAACTGGCGAAGCAGGCCTCGATTGCAGCCCCCACCACCCGAACCACAGCGCAGCGCTATCTCCAGTGGCTGGTACATGCCGGTTACGTCCAGATCGTGAGCAAGGGCGCACCGGGCAAGCCCGCCCGCTATCGACTCATACCCCAGCGCTACAGCGGCCCGCGCCCGCCGATGATTCAGCGGGTCGGCCAGGTGTTCGACCCGAACCTGGGCAAAGTCGTTTACCGCCAGCCGGAGCCGGAGGTTGAGGAATGAACCAGGCCACCCGAGTAGACCTGTCCGCCTGGGGTGAACAGCCGCCGCTATTCGTGACCCTGCTGGCCCGCGAAGTCGAGCAGAGCAACCGCACCAAAGCGGCCGACCGCATCGGCATGAGCCGCACCGCCGTCACCCTGCTGCTGCAGAACCGCTACCCGTCGCCCAGCACTGACCGCGTAGAGCGCCGCGTGATGGACACCCTCGGCCGCATTGACTGCGTGGCCCTGGGGGAAGTGATCACCACTGAGCAGTGCCAAACACACCGCGAAAAACCGGCCCCAACCCACAACCCACACGCGATGCAGCACTGGCGCGCCTGCCAGCACTGCCCGCAGAACCCTCGCTGTGCAGCAAAGGAGCAACGTCATGGCCACCACTGAGCCGCGCCCGATGAAAGTCCTGACCCCTGCGCTGGCAACCAGCCTGCGCGACTTCAACGCGGCCGCCCGCCACTTGCAGGCCAAGGGCGTGCGGTTGCTACAGATCGCGCCGACCGAGAACCGCCTGGTGATCAGCCCGGAAGACGGCGAGCGCCTGCAACGCGAGCGCTTGACCGAGGGCTACCAGCGCCACGCCTCGGCGGGCAGCGACCGCATCACCGTGCTGTTTGAGGGCGTAACCCTCGAATGGCGCAAGACCATCAGCTACCGCGACTTTCAAAAGACCATCCACTGAGGAACCGCACATGACCGCACAACAGACCATCCCGGCCGGCTACCAGAAGGACGCCCAGGGGCGCCTGATCCCCGAGAGCATGATCAAGCCCATTGACCAGGAACGCGACCGCTTGGTACGCCACCTGGTCGACCGCGCCAGCGAACTCAACAGCCAGTTGGCTGACTACAAGGCCGCCGCCTTTGGCGACGTGCGCGCCTTTATCGAAATGAGCTTTGAGGAATACGGCGCCAAGTTCGGCGGCAAGAAGGGCAACGTCACCCTGCTTAGCTTCGACGGGCGTTACAAGCTGCAGATTGCCGTGCAGGACTCGATCAGCTTCGACGAGCGCCTGCAGGCCGCCCGCGCCCTGATCGACGAATGCCTGGCCGAGTGGACGGAGGGCGCCCGGCCGGAAGTCGTCACCCTGGTCAATGACGCCTTCCGCACCGACACCAAGGGCGAAATCCGCACCGCCCGCGTGCTGGCCCTGCGCCGCCTGGAAATCGCCGACACGCGCTGGCAGCGCGCGATGAAAGCCATTGGCGAAGCCTGCCAGGTGACCAGCTCCAAGGAATACCTGCGTATCTACGAGCGCATTGGCGACAGCGAGCTGTACCGCCCGATCAGTCTCGACATTGCCGCGATTGCTCTGCCGGCCGAGCCGACCCAGCAACCGGCGCCGGGGGTGCATTGATATGAGCAAGGTCTACGCAACCTGCACCATCAGCGGCCTGATCCGCCTCACCGAACAGGCGCCCGACGAGGGCCAGCTCGCCCTGGCCGTGGGCGAGCTGGAGGTGGTGCGCCGGGTGATCCGCGAAACCGCAGAACCGACCCCGGCGCCTCGCGGCAGCATCGCCAGCCGAGTGCCAGGCGTGGTCGACGGCGCCGAAGACCGCGCCAACCTCGGCGCCATCGCCCGCTATATCCAGCTGCTGGGCGAGCGCGACGTGCCGGGCTTTCGAGCACTGGGGGTTTAAGCATGAGCAACAAGGTGACCTTCACCCTGGAAGAGCAAGGCGGCGAAGTGTGTTTGACGCTAGACCTGCGCGAATCCACCCGCAACACCAGGGCCGGCCGTCTCGCCAACGACCTGTACAGCGTGGCGATGCAGCAGGTTTTGCTCGACCGTGTGCCGGCCTGCTACCGGCACCCAGCCTCCAACACCCTCCATTGAGCGAAACCGCCCCGGCCTGGCCGGGGATGGTCTGCCGGGCGTGGTGGCCCGGTACTGATGAGCAACCACAGATGAGCAAGAAGAAACCGAGAACAGACGCAGTGCGTAAGCAGGACACCGCCCGCCAGCAGGCCAAGCGCGACCGGGATGCCCAGCACCTGGAGCGTGTCGGCGCCGAGACGATGAAGTTGACCACCTACCGGGGCACCCGCGCCGACCTGGCGCTGATGCAGGCGGTGGGCGGCTACGAGGAACCGGCCGAGGTCATCACTCTGGCCGTGCGTTACCTGGCTGGCTTGGCGCGCCGTGACCCGGCCGCCTTCCTTGAAGCCATGAACCCGAGGAACCCGGCATGAGCACAGGCAAGACGAAAATCCAGATCGCCCGCCGCCAGCTCGGCCTGGACGATGACACCTATCGCGCCATCCTCAAGCGCACGGCCGGAGTCGAGTCCTCGAAAGACCTGACACCGCGCCAGGTTGGCCGCGTCCTGGTCGAGCTGGAGCGCCTGGGTTTCAAGCCAAAGGCGTCCACCGGCCGCGCCAAGCCGAAGCCGGCCGCCGAGCGGGCGAAGCTGGTCGGCAAGATCGAAGCGCAATTGGCCGAAGCCGGTCGCCCGTGGGAATACGCCGACAGCCTGGCCAAGCGCATGTATCAGGTCGAGCGCCTAGAGTGGTGCGATAGCAAGCAACTGGGCGGCATCATCACCGCGCTAGCCAAGGATGCTGAGCGCCACGGGAGGGCTTTGTAATGCAGCTGGAACAGGTGCAAGCGCTGCTGCCGCAGCAAATCCACGAGATTGCCCAGGTTATCGGCCTACCCGGCGCCCTGCGCTTGGTACAGGAGCTGGGGGGCACTACCTGGGAGTTTGCCAAGGGGGCCAACCGTAATGGCAGCATTCGCGTAGCAGCGTTGGCGGAAATTCTCGGAGAGGAAGCGGCGTCCCTTCTGACCCAACACTTGGGGGGAGAGAAAATCTATATCCCCAGGTGCGCCGCAGCACTTCGCCAACAGCGCGACCTAGAGATACATCGGCAGTTTGAGCAGGCTGTACGCGAAGGGGTGACGGCTAACACCGTGGTCGCAGAGCTGGCCAGGGCCTATACCCTTAGTGACCGGCGTGTATGGCGGATTCTCAAGGCACTACCTACCAACCCCACACCAGACCTATTTAGTTAGCCGGGGCCTTGGCCAAGCAAAATCGCCGATCAAAGTAGCGTTTGTGATAAACCACCCGCCCGCTTCTCAGCTTGAACTGCGACCAGAGAAACATTAACCGCTGGTTAGCTGGTGAAACGCCAGCACCAGCAAAGCCATCCATGTTCGGGCGCAAAGCCGTCGCGTTGCACTCATTAAGCAAGTGCTCGTAGTGCTCACCCATAAACGCCTTCAGTGAGCCATCCGGGTCAAGGTCTTTCAGTGGGTCAAAGTGCCCACTGCCTACCCGCTCACATTCAGCCAACGGCGCAGCAGGTTGCAACGTCTCGAAGTGCAGCTCAAAACCTCGAATCTCTCCCTGCATCACCTCGACCGGACGGTTCTTCAATACCTCACAGACCAGCGTCGCATGATCGGGCTTTACACGAGGCCCTAGGTAGACACGGGTCAGTGCGTCATCTAGGTAGTGTTTCTTCCCAGATGCCCCGGTCACATAGCGCCATTCTTTTTCATGCTTCCACTCGATACGCTTACGATTCAGTCTCTTCAAAAGCTCACCCTTAACATGCGGGTCTTCAGGGACTCGAAGCACACTTTCAATGGTTAAGGGAGGTAGAGCCTCACGCTTATAGACGACTTTGGACAAATGCTCATTCTGAAAGTCACCAACAGCCAGCCTCTCTGAATCAAACTCTAGGCACATACCTTCAAAGCCGCTTGCGTAGTAGGCCCACATCGGCAGGTAATTATGCGTACTGGAAAACGATACAAGACCAAACTGCTGGATCAAGAGCCGAATGCCGTCGTAATAGTCCTCAGTTTTTAAACCTAAAGGCTTTACTACTTCATCGAAAATATGGTCACTGTCGCCCCCCATCGGCATGAATGCCTCCATGGGATCGTTCATTTGCTCGAATAAAGGGGCATACAGATAACTGTCTCGCAGAGCACTCAGCTCCCGCTCCAGCAGATTGTCGCGGTCGCTAAGTGGTCGGTAACGATAGAGTCGGTTCGGTGTCTTCATTGAGCAGGCAACCGGCAACGGAGAGAGCGTATTAAAGGTTAAATCGCTATGCCTTGACCATCCGGGTGGCAGCCGCAGCAACTGAACCCCATCCCCTGTCCCCATCCGCTCCTGCCGCCGACCATGGCGGCATGAACGCTCTAGACCCCAGCACCCTTACCAGCCCCCGCGCCTACGCCGCCGCCGTACTGGCCGAGGCGTCGCTTGATCGCCGCCAGTGGCTGATGGAGCGCTGCCCGGTCGAGTGGCGCGCCCAGGTAGAGGAACACGTCAAGAGCGCCTTTCCGAAAGTCGCCGCCTACCGCCGCCACAAGGCCGGCCGGGAAGAACAGGCGCGCGAGAAGCCACCGGCCGCACAACGCCGCGATGCCACTCCCAAACCACGCCACGTAACCCGCTCGGCTCCCGAGGTCGGTAATGCGGCTATCGCCAAACTGCGCGACGCCATCGGCAAGGGGGCTGCATGAGCTTGCGCAATCGCATCCTGGGCGGCGCCTTGGCCATCGCGCTGCCGTTGGTGGGCTACTACGAAGGCCGCAGCCTGGTCGCCTACCTCGACCCGGTAGGCATTCCGACCATCTGCGACGGCATTACTCAGGACGTGCAGCTAGGCCAGACCAAGACCGACGCCGAGTGCGATGCCCTGTTGGCCGCCGAGCTGGGGCAGGCAATTAGCACCGTTGACCGCCTGGCTAAACAGCCTCAACCCGACACCCGCCGCGCCGCGTTGGGTTCGTTCGTCTACAACGTCGGCGCCGGAGCTTTCGAGCGCTCGACGCTGCTGCGCAAGCTCAACGGTGGCGACGTGGCCGGTGCCTGCGCCGAGCTGAGCCGCTGGGTGTATGCGAAGGGACGCCAACTCGCCGGCCTGGTCAAGCGTCGTGCCGCCGAGCGGGAATTGTGCGAGGTGGGCCTGCAATGAAGTGGCTTAGCTTCCTGCGCCCCCTGCTACCTGTAGCCCTCCTGGTGGGCGCACTGGCGGCCATTTACCTGCTGATAGATCAGCTGGAACAGGCGGCCTATCAGGCCGGCCACAGCGCGGCAAAGGCAGCGGGCGACCTTGCCTTGGCCGAGCTTAGGAGCGAGTACCAGGAACAGGAACTGGCCCGCGCCATCACCGCCGAGGCGAGTGCCAAAGCCGCCGCAAAACGCCTGCAGGACGAACAGGCCCGCAACGACAAGCTGGCCGCCGACCTGGCCGAGCAGCAACGCCAACACCGCAAAACCACCGACCGCCTCACAGGGGAGATAGCCCGTGTCAACGACCTCTATCGGGAGGCGCTCGACGCGCCGCCTAAGCCTCTGCCTGCTTGCGTGTTCACTGCTGGCTGGGTGCGCGTTTATGACGAAGCAACCGGCGCCCGAACCGCAGTGCCCGCCGCCGCAGATTCCGGCCGAGCTGCTGCGCAAGCCGAAGCCGGCCGAGCCGCTGAGCAACTCGATTCAGGCCTCAGCCAGAGTGCTGTCCTGGCCCACCACGTCCGCTATGCCGAGCAGTGCCGCAGCACAGCGGCGCAGCTGGATGCTCTGATCGACGCCGTAGGAGGCCACTGATGCAAATGGACTTTACCGAGGCCGTGGGCTGGGCCATCTCGCTGCTGGGCATCTTCACCACCCTGGTGTTCGGCCTGGTCAAGCTGCTGCTGGGCCAGCTGGAGAAACGCCTAGGTGAGCGTTTCGCCTCCCAGGACAAGGAGATCGCCAAGCTGGCCGAGCTGGAGCGGGACTTCCTGCGCTTCCAGGCCGAGCTGCCCCTGCAGTACGTCCACCGCAGCGACTACGTGCGCAACCAAACCGTTATCGAAGCCAAGCTGGACGGGCTGCGGGACAAGCTAGAAGTCGTCCAGATGAAAGGAGCCAAACATGATTGATGCCGCCAAGATTCGCCGCGAGTCGATGCGCTGGTACATCCTGCTCACCCTCAACAACGCGCGCCCGGTCGACCCGCACGAAACGCTGGTGGTGTCGACTATCCAGGCCATCTACACCGACGCCAGCCAGCACGAGGTGCGCCGCGAGCTGGACTACCTGGCCGACCGCAGCCTGGTGACGCTGGACAAGCGCCCGGACGGTGTATGGGTGTGCGGCCTGACCCACTACGGCGTCGATATCGCCGAGTACACCATCCCCTGCAATCCGGGCATCGCTCGCCCGGTACGGGGCTAAGCCATGCCGCCGCGTAGCAAGGTCGGCCAGCTGCCGCCCGAGGTAAAGGCCTGGCTGGATCAGGCATTGGTCGAGAACAACTTCTCCGGCTATGAGCTGCTGTCGGCCGAGTTGACCGAGCGCGGATACAGCATCGGCAAGTCAGCGCTGCACGCCTACGGCCAGGACTTCGAGGGGCGTCTATCCGCGCTCAAGATGGCCAGCGAGCAGGCCAAGGCCGTGGTGGCGGCCGCGCCGGACGAGGAAGGCGCGGTAAACGAGGCGCTCATGCGCCTGGTGCAGGAGCACCTGTTCAAGCTGCTGCTGGCCGAAGACGGCAAGTTCGACCTACCCAAGGTAGCCAAGGCCGTGGCCGAGCTGGGTCGGGCCTCGGTCGTGCAGAAGAAGTGGCAGAGCGAGGTGCGCGCCAAGGCCGAGGCCGCCGCCGCCCAGGTCGAGAAGATCGCAAAGAAAGGCGGCCTTAATGCCGAGACCGTGGACGCGATCCGGCGCGAGATACTGGGGGTGGCGGCATGAGAGTGCGGCTAATAGTCCGCGATCCTTCTGGAAACCGTCCGGATCCTTGGTCTTGGCTTCCTGGGCTCGTAATCAATGACCTGCTTGCATTCCGGGCAACCAAGAGTAGCGTGATAGCTGCCTTTGCTTTGATGCATGGTCGAGCGAATACCACGCTCAAAGCATTTGCTGCACAAGAAGTGTTCAGGCTGATCGTTCTGCAGCTCAGGCTTCAGCCTGTAGCAAAAAGCGCCCGTCTCAAACTGATGGAGCTCGTACCGGCCATCCAGATCGGCCTGCTTTTGCAACTGTGCGTTCTGTTGCTCCAACTTGCTGATCTTGTCGACAAGCTGCATCTGTTCCATCTGAGCGGTCATCAACTGCTGTTGCAGGTCCATCAGGTTCTGGGTCAGATCAAACACACGGCTTCGGATCATCTCCCCATCACGCAGAGTCATCAGGCTCTGGCTAATGTCTTTGGCCGCATTCGCACTGGCGACGGCACCTGCAAACCACTCGAACATAAACGCGCTCCCTTGCAAGGTATTTGGCACCGCGAGCGTAGCACTGTTGGGGCGGCCGTATGACACCGGCCCCGAGCAAGCTAAGCCCCCTGCACCAGGCCCTTTCAGGCGGCCAGGCGCCGGGCGTGCCCGTCGTACTGCTGCCCTACCAGCAACGCTGGGTCGGCCTGCGCGCGCCGCTCAAGGTGGGCGAGAAAAGCCGCCGTATCGGCCTGACTTGGGCCGAGGCCTCGGACAACGTGCTGGTCGCCGCCAGCGCCACCGTGGCCGGGGGCATGAACGTCTATTACCTGGGCTACAACCAGGACATGACCGTCGAATACATCCAGGCCTGCGCCATGTGGGCGCGGGCGTTCAACTATGCGGCGGGCGAGATCGAGGAAGGCATCTGGCACGACCAGGACGTCGACAAGCACATCAAGACCTACACCATCACTTTCCCCTCGGGCTATCGCATCGTTGCCCTGACCAGCCGGCCGTCCAACCTGCGCGGCCGCCAGGGCGTGGTGGTGATCGACGAGGCCGCGTTCCACTCCGACCTGGCCGAGCTGCTCAAGGCGGCCCTGGCGCTACTGATCTGGGGCGGCGAGGTGCATGTGATCAGCACCCACAACGGCACCGACAACCCGTTCAATGAGCTGATCGAGGAAATACGGGCCGGCAAGCGTAAGGGCGAGCTTTTCCGTTGCACCTTCAAGGAAGCCGTGGCCGATGGGCTGTACCGGCGCGTTTGCCTGCG
The DNA here is from genome assembly GCF_044543505.1 of Pseudomonas sp. NPDC077186. NCBI lineage: Bacteria > Pseudomonadati > Pseudomonadota > Gammaproteobacteria > Pseudomonadales > Pseudomonadaceae > Pseudomonas > Pseudomonas sp. NPDC077186. The sequence goes on along the minus strand of NZ_JBITWE010000001.1, from coordinate 1,081,227 downwards.
CAAGGGCATCGCCTGGGACGAAGCCGAGGAACTGGAGTGGGTGCAGGACGTATACGACTACTACAGCGACGCCGCCGAGGAAGAGCTGGACTGCGTGCCCAGCCAAGGCGGCGGCACCTACCTCAGCCTGGCGCTGCTGGAGCAACGCAGCCGGGCCGGCGTGCCAGTGCTGCGCCTGGCCTACCCGGTGGGCTACGAGGTCATCGCCGAGCCGCTGCGCCTGGCCGACAGCCTGGGCTGGTGCGAGCGCGAGCTGGCGCCGCTTTTGGCACAACTGCCGCCCGGCGCCTGGAGCTTCTACGGCATGGACTTCGCCCGTAGCGGCGACCTGTCGGTAATCGTACCGCTGCTGCAGGAACAGGACAGCCGCAAGCGGCCGCCCTTCCTGGTCGAGCTGCGCAACGTGCCCTTCAAGCAGCAGGAACAGATCCTGTTCTACATCGTCGACCGCCTGCCCAATTTCATGGCCGGCGCCAACGATGCGCGCGGCAACGGCCAGGCGCTAGCCGAGGCGGCGGCGGTGAAGTACGGCCACAACCGGATAAGCCAGGTGATGCTCACCGAGGGCTGGTATCGGGACAACATGCCCGGTTTCAAGGCTGACCTCGAGGACGGCACCCTCTACGACCTGCCGGCCGACCGCGACGTGATCGCCGACCTGCGCGCCTTCCGCATGGTCAAGGGCGTGGCCCGCATTCCCGAGACCCGCACCAGCGAGAAAGGCGGCGCCAAGCGCCACGGCGATGCCGGCATTGCCGCCGTCCTGGCCCGCTTCGCCAGCCGCATGGAAATAGAGCAGTACGGCTATGAAGCCGTGCGGCCGAGCAACAACGATTCTTTCGATGACGACGACACGTTCCGCAACGGGCGCGACGTGGGAGGTGTGTGGTAATGGCTGAATCCGTGATCGTTGACGCCCAGGGCCGGCCGATCCACAAGGCGGAATTGCTCCAGGAGCTGGTGCAGGCCAGCACCACGGGCGTGTACCAGGCGTGGACGGCCGAGTCCGTCTCGGCGTCTCTCGACCCCGCGCGCCTGCGCTCGATCCTGCAGGCGGCGGCAACTGGCGACCATTACTCGTACCTGACCCTGGCCGAGGAAATGGAGGAGAAAGACCCGCACTATGCCGCCGTGCTGGGCACGCGCAAGCGGGCCGTCTCCGGGCTGCCCGTCACCGTAGAGGCTGCCAGCGAGGACGAGCGCGACGAGCAACTGGCTGACGCCGTGCGCGAGCTGGTCGAGGCGCCCGAGTTCAGCGACATGCTCGACGACCTGCTGGACGCCATCGGCAAGGGCTACTCGGTAGCAGAGCCCATCTGGCAATTAGTTGGTGGCCAGCTCTGGCCGACCCGCTATGAGCACCGCGACCCGCGCTGGTTCCAGTTCGACAAGGTGACCGGCCAGCGCCTGCAGTTGCGTAACGAGGGCGGCGACGGGCTGGAGATTCCGGCCGGCAAGCTGATCGTCCACAAGCCGCGCTTGAAGTCGGGCCTGCCGATCCGTGGGGGCGTGGCGCGCCTGGTGGCCGTGTCGTTCATGTGTAAGGCGTTCAGCCTCAAGGACTGGATGCGCTACGCCGAACTGTTCGGCATGCCGCTGCGTATTGGCCGCTATGGCCCCGGCGCGAAGCCGGACGACATTGCCGTGCTGCGCCGCGCCGTGGCGCAGCTGGCCGCCGATGCCGCCGCCGTGATGCCGGACGGGATGAAGATCGAGTTTCAGGAGATCGCCAACGCCGCAGGCGGCGCCGAGCTGTTCGAGCGCCTGGCCGAGTGGCTGGACAAGCAGATCAGCAAGGGCGTGCTCGGCCAGACCATGACCACCGACGACGGGTCGAGCCAGAGCCAGGCCAACGTGCATAACGAAGTGCGCCTGGACATTCTGCGCGCCGACGCCAAGCAACTGGCTGCGACGCTGAACCGCGACCTGGTGCGCACCTTTATCGACCTGAACTACGGCCCGCAGGAGAATTACCCGCGCATCGTCCTGCAGGTGACCGAGCCCGAGGACTTGAAGGCCCTGGCCGATGCCCTGGGGCCGTTCATCGACCGAGGCCTGCCGGTGGAGGCCTCGGCCATCCTGGACAAGTTCGGCCTGTCCGCCCCCGACGCTGGCGCCATAGTGCTGCGCCCGCAAGGTGGCATGCAGCCATTGCCAGCCCTGAATCACCAGCAAGCGGCGTGCGCCTGCCCGGCCTGCGGCGAACGCAAGGCGCTCAACGCCGAACAACGCCGCGACGCCCTGGACGAACTGACAGCCGACGAGCTGGCCGACTGGGTGCCGGTGATGAAACCCGTACTCGATCCCGTGCAGCAGCTGGCACAGAAGGCTGAGACATTCGACGAGTTCAAGGCCGGCTTGGCCGGCCTGCTTGAGCAGATGGACGACAGCGCGCTGATCGAGCGCCTGGCCCTGGCCGCGTTCAAGGCCCGCGCCCTGGGCGACGTGAGCGACCAGCTATGAGCGGCCCGACCCGCGAACCGTTTCCCGTACCGGTGCCAAAGGAGGCGCTCGACTACTTGCGCGCCAAAGGCTACCGGGTCGGCTTCGATCACCGCGACGTGTGGCAGGAAGAACACGCCACGTCCTGGACGGTGGCCAAGGCCATGCGCCTGGACATCCTGGAGGCGATCCGCGCGGCCGTGGACGAGGCCATCGCGGGCGGCCAGGCCTTCGCCGCGTTCAAGCGCGAGCTGCAGCCGCTGCTGGAAAAGCTGGGCTGGTGGGGCCGTGGCGAACTGCTCGACCCACTGACCGGCGAGACGCGCGAGGTACAGCTGGGCAGCCCGCGCCGCCTGCGCACCATCTATGACGTGAATCTGCGCCAGGCCCATGCGGCCGGCCAGTGGCAGCGCATCGAGCGCACCAGGACGACACACCCTTACTTGCTCTACCAACTCGGTCCGAGCCGCGAGCACCGGCCGGAACACGTGGGCTGGGCCGGCATCCTGCTGCCTGCGGACGACCCGTGGTGGCAGACGCACTTCCCGCCGAATGGCTGGGGCTGCAGATGCTGGGTGCGCCAGGTCAGCCGCCGCGAGGCCGAGCGCCTGCTGGCCACGGGCAAGTACATCAGCATGGCGCCCGACCTGGGCCAGCGCGAGTACGCCAACCAGCGCACCGGCCAGGTCGTTAGCGTACCGGTCGGTATCGAACCGGGCTGGGCCTACAACCCCGGCCAGGTGTCGAGGCTGGCCAAGGCGCAGCAACTGCTGGACGAGAAAGAAGCTGCTGCGCAGGCCGAAACTTGAGCCGGCCAAAACGGCCCGCTACGCAAGGAATAGCGTGCGTGGCTACCACGGCTAGGGGAGAGGATCGAAAACAGTTTCTAACGCAGGTCTAACGCGCCCTGAGCGGGGGTATAAGCAGGGGGCGGCGCTGACAATCGGTTCAGGGCTAATGCCACCCCTCACGCTTGCCGCCGCACATCTTGCAAACACTGTAAGCGCCGTAGCGCCCGTCTTTGTGGGACATGACCCCACCGCAGCGATCACAACCACCTTGCAGGTCGCCGCATTCCCAGCGGTGGAGCTGCCAGCAATTCCAGGCTAGCCAGAGCGCCGCGGCAATCGTCAAGCCAGCACTTGCCGGGAACAGCAACCGCACCACGCTGGCAAAAACAGCAGAGGCAATATCAGTCGCCGGGGCTTTACTTGAAAAAAACGCCATCCCTACCAGGCCTAAAATCATCAAAAATGCCGGCAGCCCAAATAGCCGGATATAACGCTCAATAGCCGTGATATTGATGTTCATTGCCATCCTCCGTTAACCACAAAAATCAGCTGGCCGCCTCAACTTCCTCTTCCTCAAGAGCGGTCTCAACCTCCAACTGATGCCGTGTCCATTCGCGCTCGACTTCCGGGTTCTCCAGAATCTGCTGCTCAATACGCAGACTCTCCCGATATTCGTGAGCCTTGGCGGTCATCGTCCAATGTGTCTCGACCCCCAACGCCTCCAGTTCCTGGCGAATATCCTCTAGCCCCAAGCGGAAGAACTCTTTGCGCGGGTTAACCTTGTTCACCTGCTGCCGCAGGAAGTGCCGATGCAGGCTTTTTTCAAGCCCCGGCGCATCGTCGCTAAAGATCATGGCATGCACGTCGAACTCAAACGGCACGCTGGCATCCCCTAGTTCGCGAATACGATCCTGCGGTTCCAGGCGGCGCGTCATGCCAATCTTGAACACTTCCTCGCCAAACGATCCGATATTGGAAATCACATAGACATGCCCAGAGCGTGTTTGCTGTGCCATGGACAATGCCCGCTGGTTCTTTTCTTCGGCCTCGCGCAACTTTGTCTCAAGCTCCATTAGCTTGGCCTCAAACTCAGCACGCTGCGCCTCATTGGCGGCATCCACCTGCTTCTGCACCTTCTCCATCGCTTTACGCAGCGCGTCTTCTTCCTTGGCCGCATCCTTGATGGCGCGCTCGTATTCGCGGCGGGCCTTCTCCTCTTCCCGGATTTGTTCACGTAACCGGCGCTGCTCTTCCTTCTCCTCGTCTTTCAAGGCTTTGGCGGTTACCGCCCACTTCAGTTCTTCGAGGCGCACAGCCAGATAGCTGTCAGTGATCCGCGCACTGCGGAAGGCCGCACCGTTATGGTTAACCAGCGAGAAGGCATCGCGGATTTCCTGCTCCAGCTTGCCGTGGTTATCGCTCTTGCTGCGCGAAAGAATGGAGTCGACCTTGCCATTGAAAGCATCGACAACGAAGCGAATGGCCGTTTCCTTGCGGTTCGCCTCCACATAGTCACAAGTCGCTGCCAGCCCGTTCTTGACCATCATGCGGCTAGTGTCACGGGCGTCTTTGAGCTTCTGCCCGGCCTCGGTAAAACTGAACTCGTCGGCCAGGTCATCGAGCAGGTTGTAGGTGGGCACAATGTAAGCATCGCCATAGCCTTCGATGATGTTTTTCATCGCCTGAGCGGTATTGGCGAACTCTTTGGCACGGTTCATCGCCGCGTAGGCATCGCCGGCAATTTCCTCAGCTCGCAGATGGGCAGTAGTGATAATCCTCTCTGCCTCTTGTCCAGCAACCTCGATCCGGCGTTCTGCCTGTTCAAGCGCGTCCCTGGACTTCAGGTTCGCTTGTTCAGCCGTACTCTTGGCCGCCTTCTCAGCTTCCTGGCGCAAATTGCGGGCATCCAGCGTGGCCTGCTCCAGCAAGCGCTGCGCGTCGGCCATGATGGCCTTAGCCGCTGTTTCCACATCCTCGATATGTGTGTATTTGCTGAGTGCCTCGACCCGCTGCAGTAGGCCGTCGCGCTGTTCGGTCAGTAGGGAAATTTCCAGCTGCAGCAGCTTGATCTGCGCGGTTTGCTGAGCGATTAGCTGTTCCTGCTCATGGATTCGCAAATCCCTCAAGGCCAGCTCGCCGGTATGGACTTTACGAACGGCCCGCGATGCCTGAAAGAGCTTCACACACAGCAGCACGGCAACGATAAGTGCAATAGATAGGAGCCATTCCATATGCTTTCTTCCTTGGGCAAAGCAGCGTGTGTGGGCACCTGCGGGACAGGCGCATGAGCGTGCCTATGAGCCGAGCGCCGGGCACACCCTCCGGATAATGGCCAAATGCTGCCAGCAGCTCAATAGCCTGGAACTAACGCCACTGACACCCGTCGACTAACTAGGCTTCGCGCAGCACGCCATCCTGCATATGGAATCATCATAAAAAGGGCCGACCGGCCGTAGTGTTCCAGCACCCCGACCGGCCGCCAAACCCGCAGAGCAAGCCTGCAAGCCCAGCAAAGGCCCCCACTTCGTCGACGAAGCGCGGGCACCTTAACAGCTGGCTATTTATACAGTAAAGGCTTGCCCATGCATCTCCAGCAATACACCGAAATCCGCTGCGGCGGCTGTAGCCGGCTCCTGGCCAAAGCCGCCAGTTTCACCCAGTTGCAGATCAAGTGCCCGCGTTGCCGGGCGATGAACCAGATAGCCACGAGCTACCCGAATCCAGAGCGCCAGGGAGCGCCTCGATCCGTTGAGGTAGCTCATGGCAAAGAAAGCCCACCACCCCGCAGCACCGGGACTGTTCACCCCACCTACCACTGACCAGGTGGGATACCTGCACGGGAGCGAAGCCCTGGCCGGCTTCGGCTCCCGCAGTTTCTACGTGGCGCAGCTTCCACGCGCCGAAGCCAATCGCATGATCATCGCCAACCACTACTCCGGGCGCATCGTGAACAACAGCTATATCCACCTGGGTGTCTGGATCGGCGGAGTGCTGCGCGGTGCACTGCAGTTCGGTTATGCCCTGAATCCGGTGGCCGGTGCGCAGAAGTTCGTGGCCGGCACCCAGGTCGACCAGTACCTGGAGCTTAACCGCATGTGGCTGGACGACGTGGCACCGCGCAACAGCGAGAGTCGCGCCCTGTCGTATGCCTTCAAGTTCATCAAGCGGGCCTGCCCGCGCGTGGCCTGGGTGCAGAGCTTCGCGGACGAACGCTGCGGCGGCTGGGGTGTGGTGTACCAGGCGGCGAACTTCCTTTACTTGGGCCACCACCGCACCAGCTTCTATGAGCTGGATGGGCAGGCCTACCACCCCATGCTGCTGACTGCTCACAAGAAGGCCAGCAAGCGCGGGGAGTTCCTGCGTGCCAACAAGCACCGGGCGATCAAGCGGAGCCTTTTACAGTTTCGCTATATCTACCTGATCAAGCCGAGCTGGCGGGCCAGGTTCAAGAAGGCGCCGCTGCCATTTCCGAAGCCTGGCCAACATCTACCGGATCGGCGCAAACTCAGGGGTCGAATGTAAGCAATGGGGCCATTATGCGTAGAGACTGGGAGTTGGTTAGGAGCATTCTGTTTGGGGTCGAGGAACTGGATGTTGTTTCTTCGGCATACCATCCAGAGAATCTACCTGGTGGGCTTCAACGCGGGACCTCCGAAGGTGATAAAGCGCGCTTCTTCAAGCACTACGAGCATGTTGCTCTGCTCGTTGAAGCGGGGTTGGTCGAAGGGGTAGACGGTGGGCGATATCCACTAAGCAACCATGCCGGACATGAGTTTCGGGTCATCCGCCCGACCAGGTTGACCTGGCGGGGACATGAGTTCTTGGACGCTATCCGGAATGAGCAAGTCTGGAACCAGATTCAGGCGAAGGCTGTCGACAAGGGCGGTGCCTTATCGTTTGAAGTCATCAAGGAGCTGGCGGTTGGCCTTATCAAGGGTGCCATCAACATAGGCACCTAGTTACTGAACCCCATCCCCTAATCCCTCCCCCCTCATGCCGCCGACCATGGCGGCATGAACACTCAAACCGCCGCACTCAATCGCACCACTTCCACAGCCCTCTGTTTCGAGCTGAGCGCCGACGTGCCCGAATGGGTCGAGGTGCTGCCGCCCGGCCCGACCGTGACCGGCCGCGATGGCCGCACCTGGACGTATGACCCGGCCCAGGTGCTGGCCGCCACCAAGGCTCACGCTGCTGGCGCTGACCTGCCGTTCGACTACCTGCACGCCACCGAACTGAAAGCCCCGCAAGGCGACGACGCCCCGGCGTCCGGCTGGGCGCGCGAGTACCGCCTCAACGAACGCGGCGCCATCGAGGCCCGCGTGGAGTGGACGGCCAAGGCCCGCAACGCCATCGCCGAGCGCGAATACCGCTACCTGTCGCCGGTGTTCATCTACGACGACGCCGGTCGCATCCACCGCTTTAGCAGCTTCGGCCTGACCAACAAGCCCAACCTGCTGATCAAGGCGCTCAACGCCGAACAACCCACCACGGAGAACCACCCGATGCTCGCAGCAGCCATCCGGGCAGCCCTCGGCTTGTCCGAAACCGCGACGGAAGACGACGCCGTCGCCGCCATCAAGGCGCTGAAGGAGGCCAAGGAAACGGCCCTCAACAGCGAAAAAGCCCCGTCGCTGGAGAAGTACGTGCCGCGCGGCGACTACAACGCCCTGGAGCAACGCGCCGCCAATGCCGAGCAGAAGCTGGCCGACCGCGACAAGGCCGATATGGACAAGGCCATCAACGCCGAGATCGAGGCGGCCCTCAAGGCCGGGAAGATCACCCCGGCGACCAAGGGCTACCACCTGGCGGCCTGCCAGGAGAGCGGCGGCCTGGAGCGCTTCCGCGAGTTCGTCAAGGCGGCACCCTCGGTGACGGCCACGGTCGTGCCCGAAGGCAAGGTGGACGAGCAGAACAAAACCGCGCTCAACGCCGAGCAGCAGCAGGCCGCGCGGATGTTCGGTATGAGCGACGACCAATACCTCAAACACATCAGCGAGGCTAAATAACATGGCAGTGTCCATTACCCCCGCGTTGCTGGCCGCGCTGTTCGCCGGCTATCGCGCCGAGTACCAGAAGGCCCTGGCGGCCGCCCAGCAAACCACCCAGTGGGCCAAGGTGGCCACCCTAGTGCCCAGCTCCACCAGCGAGAACATTTACCCCTGGCTGGGCCAGTTCCCGACCCTGCGCGAGTGGATCGGCGCGCGCGTGCTCAAGGACATGGCCGCGCACGGCTACGCCATCAAAAACCGCAAGTTCGAGGGCACCGTCACCATCGAGCGCGACAAGGTCGAGGACGACCTGGCCGGCGTGTTCATGCCGATGTTCACCGAGATGGGCCGCGCCGCCGCGTACCACCCCGAGTCGCTGGTGTTTGAGCTGCTCAAGGCAGGCTTTACCACCGCCTGCTATGACGGCCAGAACTTCTTCGACGACGAGCACCCGGTTTACGCGAACGCCGATGGCACTGGCGCCGTGACCTCGGTCAGCAACATGGACGTGCCGGCCGTAGACCCCGGCCCGGCCTGGTTCCTGCTGGACACCACCCGTGCGATCAAGCCGCTGATCTTCCAGGAGCGCACCAAGCCGGAGATCACCAGCAAGACCGATCCGAACAACAGCGACCATGTGTTCACCCATGACGAGTACGTGCATGGCGTGCGCTACCGCTGCAATGCCGGCTTTGGCTTCTGGCAGATGGCCTACGCCTCTCAGCAGCCGCTGACTGGCGAGCACTACGGCAACGCCCGTGCGGCCATGCAGGGCTTCGTCGCCGACGGCGGCCGGCCAATGAAGATCAAGCCGACGCTCCTGGTAGTGCCGCCGCAACTGGAAGCGCAGGCCCGCAAGCTCCTGGTCAAGGACGAGAACGGTGGCAACGAATGGGCCGGCACGGCCGAGCTGTTCGTATGCGACGAGCTGGTTTAAGGGGGCGCCGCCATGATCGTTCGTATCAAGTCCAAGCGGGACGGCTACCGGCGCTGTGGCATCAGCCACCCCCGGCTTGCCACCGACCACCCGGCCGAGCGCTTTACCGACGGCATGCTGGAGAAGCTGCAGGCCGACCCGGTGCTCACCGTCGAGCTGATCGATGGCGAGCTGCCTGGCCCGGCCCCCGAGAGCAGTGGCCAAGGTGGCGACTCTGAGTCTGGTGACACCGGCAGCAATGCCGGCCAGGCCGGTGCCAAACCAGCCCTGGCCAAGCCGAAGGTGGACAAGGCCAGTGCCAAACCCGCTGCGAAAAAAGCGGCCAAGCCTGCGGCTAAACCTGCAGCCCCGGCCGCGCCTGCTGACACGTCTGGCGCTCAGGATGAGCAGACCGGCGAGCAAGGGGCCGAGCAGCAGGGCGGCGAGGCATAAGCCATGGCCTACGCAACCCTTGAAGCGCTGATCGAGCAGTACGGCCTGGACGCCGTGCTGCTGGTCGCCGACCGCGACCAGGACGGCGACATTGACGCCGACGTGGTGGAGAAGGCCCTGGCCGATGCCACGGCCGAAATCGACACCTACGTCGGCGCCAAGCACCGCCTGCCGCTACCGGCCGTGCCGCCTGTGCTGGAGCGCCTGTGCTGCGACGTTGCCCTCTACCGCATGTCGTCCGATGGCGGCGTGCTGACCGAGGAAAAGCGCAAGCGTTACGAGGACGCCGTTTCGCTGCTGATCCGCATTGCGGGCGGCAGCGTGTCCCTCGGCATGCCGACCCCGCCCGAGCAGGAAACCAGCGGCGAGGCCTGGTTTGAAAGCCAGCCCAAGCGCTTTGGTGACCTGCTGTGAGCGGCGCCGGTATTCGTGCCGACCTGTTCGCCGACCCGCGCCTGGCTGGACGCCTGGAGCGGTTGGCCCAGCTCGACACCGAGCCGCTGCTGGATGCCATCGGCGCCGAGGTCGAGAGCCAGACGCGGCGCCGGATCGCCGTCGACAAGGCCAGCCCGGCCGGGGTTCCCTGGCCGGAGTGGTCGGCCGACTACGCCACCACCCGGCACAGCGGGCAAAGCCTGCTGCAGGGCGTGGGCCACCTGCTGGACAGCATCACCCACCAGGTTGACGGCAACAGCGTGTTGATCGGCAGCCCGCTGGTCTACGCCGCCACCCACCAGTTCGGCGACGACGAGCGCGGCATCGAGCAGCGCCAGTTCCTCGGCCTGGAGGGCGACGACCTGGACGACGTGGTGGGGCTGGTAGAGGACTACCTGGAGCAAATGACCAATGACTGAGTACACCGCCGACCAGGTGCTGCAAGGCATCCAGGAATGGGCCGAGCAGCTCTACCAGGCCGCTAGCCCGAAAGTGGAGGTAGCCCTGCACGGCGGCCGGTTCACCCCGGCCGACCTCAAGCGCTATGCCACGGCCGGCCGCGCCTGCCGCATTGCCCTGGAGGGTGTGCGCTTTGAGGTGACGGGCCGAGGCGAGCTGATCGCCACTGGCCAAGCCGTGGTGGTGCTGCTGGCCGGCGACAACGGCAGGAAAGACACCCGCGCCCTCAACGTGCTGCAGGTGGCCAGCGTGCTGCAGGCCGCGTTGCCGGCCAGCCGCTGCGGCCTAGAACTGCAGGACAGCATCAACGCCAAGGACGTGCGCAGCGCCAACCTGTACAGCGCCGCGCTGGATACCGCAGGCACGGCCGGCTGGGTGATTACCTGGCCGGTGAAGTTTCACCACCCACGAGTCCGCTAGGAGGACACATGAGCAAGACCGCCGCGCCCGCCGATGCGGGCACCAAACCGGCCACCAAGGTGCAGGTGAAGATCACCCGCAAGGAAGGCCACCGCCATGCCGGCGACCTGCACGCCAAGGACGCAGTTATCAGCGTCTCCGAGCGTGACGCCGCAATCATCGTCGACCGCCTCAAGGTCGGCGAACGTGTGAAGGGGGAATAACCCATGGCAGCACCCAAGGTATTCAAGGGCGTCGGCATCGTGCATGCCCAGCGCCTCAGTGTTCCCGACGCGCCCATGCGCGACCTCGGCGACGTCGAGCAGCTCAAGATCGCCCACCGCAATAACCAGCTGGTATGGAAGCAGCACCGCAAGCCGGGCGGCGGCAACCTGGCCACCCTGGACACCCCGGACGGCGTGAGCCTCGACGTACAGATGCAGGAATGGACGGACGAAAACATGGCCATGACCCTGCAGGGCAAGGTCGTGGAGCTGCCGGCCGAGACCGTGAGCGCCGAGGCCATCGTGCTGCAGCCCGGCTCGCTGTGCGTGACCCAGTACCCCGGCCCGACCAGCATCGTGCTGACCAAGACCAGCGACAGCAGCGACATTCCGCTGTCGGCGGTGACCGTCTCGCCGGCCGGTGTGCGCGTGCCGGAAGACAGCACGGAGATCACCGCGCCGACCCCGGCGACCATCGCCTACGTCAGCACCGCCGCCAAACGCATCGAGCCGCTGGTGGAGGCCGGTGAGGAATACCGCCTGGTGCTCGACGGCCTCAACGAAGCCGAGAGCAACCGCCCCTGCATCGTCGAGTTCTACCGCTGGAAGGCGCCGCCCGCCGAGGAACTGGCGCTGATCGATGCGGAGAACCCCGGCAAGTTGCTCTCCAAGGGCGAGGTGCTGGCCAACCCGGACGTGCCGGCCGGCGAGTCGCCGTTCTACCGCATCACCTTGCTGTAACCACCCACAACCACGCCGGGCCGCAATGGCCCGGCCTTGGAGTCCGCACGCATGAGCATGACCCTGACCAAGACCATCAACCTGCCCGGCCTGGCGGTGACCGTCCGCGAGCTGACCGTGGGCGAGATTCGCGCCTGGATGAAGCGCATAGCCGAAGGCGGCCACGACCCCGTCGACGACACCCTGCTGCAGGAAATCAGCCTGGCCGACCTGTGCAGCATGACCGACCTGGAACCCGAGCAGGCCGAAGGCCTGACGCCTAGCCAGTTGCGCCGGGTGTTCGAGGGCTGCCGGGAGGTGAACCCGGATTTTTTCGGCCTGCGGGATCGGATCGAAAGCGCCGGGCGCCAGATCCTCGCAAGGCTCTCGGAAGGCTCGAGCGAAACGCCAGCGCCCTGACCCGGCACGGGCATGCCCAGGTATGGACATACCCCTGGGGCACGTTCCTGGCGGCGTTGGAGGAAGCGACTAGCGCGGCCGAGGCGGCGCGAAAAGGGCGCTGAGAAACAGCGCCCCGAGGCAGATGGCCAGGGCGGCCAGCACGGTGAGCGCCAGGGCCGAGGCGGTGAAACGCGGGAACAGGGCCAGGCAGAGCAGCAGGCCGAACAGCGGGAGAGCCTTCACGGGGCTAGCGCTTAGGCGGGCGCGGGAGGAACAGGCTGGCGACATACGCAGGGCCTGAGACCAACAGCATAACGAGCGCGACTAAGAAACCGGCACCGACGAGCCACCAGGCCAGTTTGGGCATTACCAGAGCCACAACGATCAGGGCGAGTAATACAAGGTGAGCAAGTTTCATGACTGATGTCCGTCTCTCAGTATCCGTCGATGCCGACCAAGGCCGGCGCAACATGCAGGCATTCCAGGCCGGCTATAAGGCCCTGGTTGAGCAGTTGCGCCAGCCGCTGGGGCAGCTCGGCGCGTTCCGCGACCTGCAGGCAAGCCTAGTCCAGAACGAAGCCCAGCTCAATGCGACCCGCGAGCGGGTGCGGGAACTGCGCGACGAACTGATTCGCGCCGAGAAGCCGACCCGCGACCAGCAGCAGGCCTACCGCGCGGCTACGGCCGAGGCGCGCAGCCTGGAGCAGGCCATCGCCGGCCAGAAGGGCCAGCTGGCCCAACTGTCTGCCGCGCTGAAAAGCGCAGGCGTCGATACCAACCAACTGAGCAACGAACAGAAGCGCTTGGCGGCGGATATGGCACAGGCCAGCCGCGCGGCAGACCAGCAGGCGCGGATAGCCGGCGCCCGTGACGCCTTGGGCGTGCGCCCGCACCGGGAGATTCGCGGTGAGATCGTCCAGCTGCAGCGCCAGTACCAGATGCTGGCCCGCACCGGGCAACTGACCAGCGCCGAGCTAGCGCAGGCCAAGGTGCGCCTGCGCGAGCGCGTGGCCGAGCTGGAGCAAGGCACCAACGGCTGGGCACAAAGTCTCGGCCAGGTGCGCCTGCAGGTAGGCGCGGCGGCAGCCGGCATGGGGGCCATGGTCTACGCGGGCGCCAACCTGTTGAGCTTCTACGCCCAGTTCGCCCAGCGCATGGGCGAGGTGAACAGCATCACCGACCTGAGCCAGGCCGAGTTCCAGGCACTAAGCACAGACGTGCGCCAGCTCAGCCAGGCCATGGGCAAAGAGGCGGCGCAGTCGGCGGCGGCGCTGTACGACATTCTTTCCTCGGGCGTCAGCCCGGACAACAGCATCCAGACCCTGGAGCTGGCCACCCGCGCGGCCGTGGCCGGTGTGACCGATACCGCCACTGCCGTGCGCGGCGGCCTGGCCGTGGTCAACGCCTACGGCGAAGGCATCGACAACCTCGGCCTGCGCTACGACCAGTTGTTCCTGGCTGTGCGCGACGGCGTGACCACCTTCCCCGAGCTGGCCAACTACATCGGCGACACCCTACCCACCGCCAAGGCGGCCGGCGTCGAGTTCGCCGAGGTGGCTGCGGCCATTGCCCTGATGACCAAGGCTGGTATCCGCACGCCGCAGGCCACCACCGCGATCAAGGGCGCGATCAACGCCTTGGTCGCGCCGGGCAATGCCGCGAAAGGCGCCATGGAAGAACTGGGCATCGAATGGCGGGGCCTGACCGCCACCCTGGAGGATATCGCCGGCCGTAACCTGGGCCTGGCCGCCCTGAGCGAAATTCTGCCAGACGTGGAAGCGCGCACCGCGGTGCTGGCCCTGACGCAGAACATGGCCGGTCTCAAGGCCGAGGTCGAGGCCATGGGCAACGCCAGCGGCGCGCTCGATGCCGCCTACGCCAAGATGGCCAACACCCCGCAGGCCGAGCTGGATAAGTTCAATGCCACTTGGGGGGAACTGAAACTGCAGCTGGGCGAGGCAGCTACGGCTTTTCTGCCGTTGATCGAGCTAGGGCGTGACGCAATTACGACCTTTAACGCGCTACCCGAGCCGGTGCGAAATTTAGCGGCTGTCCTACTTGCGGGCGCGGCAGCTACGGTTGCCGTGAGGGCTGCGGTACTGGCGGTGCGCAATCCCTTCGGCCTGTTCCTGGCCCACATGAGTTCCACCCCCGCAGCGGCTGCAGGTGCCGCCTCGGGCATGAGCACCGTAGGCACAGCGGCCAGCTCGCTGATTCCCCAGCTGCGCACCCTGGCCGACGTGGCCAAACTGGCCAAGGGCGGCTTGGCCCTGGGCGTGGTCGCCTGGACGGGCGCCAACCTGGCCGAGCTGTACGAGTCGATCCAGGCCATCCGCGACCTGGAGAAAAGCCAGGCCGACTACCAGGCCAGCCTGCAGGCGACCATCAACAAGACGGCCGAGTATGCCGGTGCGGCGATCCTGCCCGCCGAGACCCTGGCCCGCATGACCGAGGAAGAACGCCGCACCTACGCCGAGCGCCTGCGCCTGGCCGAGGAACACTACCGCGCCCAGGGCGAGCTACTCAGCCGCCAGGACACCAGCAACGAAATCAACCAGGACGCCCTGGCCAGCCAGCGCCGTGCCAGCGAGTTCCGCAAGGCGCTGACCGCGATGAAGGGCGAGCAGGCCGAGCGCGAGGCCGCCGAACGCCGCCATGGCGAGACCATGGCCAAGATCAAGGCCGACAACCTCAAGCGCATCCAGGACGCCCTGGGCAAGGAAATCCAGGCCTATGACGCCGCCAATAAGCAGCTGGAGGCCGCGAACAAGAAAGCCCAGGACGCGATGAAGGCCCGCGCCGACCTGGCTAAAGAGTTCGATCAGCTGGTCAAGGACATGCGCGCCCCGGCCGACGAAGGCCCGGCGACGTTCGGCGACGTGACCGCGCTCAAGGCCGGCGCCCGTGAATCGCTGCAGCGCGGCGACTCGGCCGAGGCGATCCGCCAGGCCCGCGAGGCGGGCGAGGTGCTGCGCGAGCTGAAAGAGAGCGGCGCGAACACCTACGGCTTTGTCGGCCTTGCGGCGGAGTTGGCACAACTGGCCGACGAGGCCGCGCGCCTCGACGAGCTGCAGGCCGACGTCGAGCGCATCGACGCCCAGGCGCGCGTGGACGAAATCAAGCAAGGCATGGACGACCTGCTGGCCCAGGCCGAGGCCTTTAAGCGCATCGACATTGAGTTCAACGGCTTTGAGCAGTCTGCGGCCGCGCTGGAGCAGCAAGCCAAGGAGCTGGCCGAGCGCCTCAAGCAGTACATGGTGATCCCGGTCAACTACATCGGCGCCGGTGCGGACGCCGCCCAGGCGGCCACGGCGGCAAACGAGAACGCGGGCAACCTGATCAACGGCCAGCCGCTCAAGCGCGCTGGCGGCGGTTGGATCGAAGGCCCCGGCAGCCCGACCAGCGACAGCGTGCTGGTGGCCGGCTCGCGCGGTGAGTTCATGCTCAAGGCCTGGGCCGCCCAGCGCCTGGGCGCCGCCAACCTGGCCTACATGAACAGCACCGGCCAGTTGCCGCAGCGTGAACCGCTGATGCCGGACTTCCCCGACTTCCCGCAGAGCCTCGACCGCATGGGTGAGCGCCAGCCGCTCAACCTGGCCATGCCCTGGGGCGGCAGTTACGCCCTGGAGGGCGCGCCGGCCGAGGTCAAGCGCTTCCAGGATGATCTGGAGCGCGCGCGGTTGATGCACGGCACGGTGGGAGGGCGCCGGCCATGACCGAGCACATCGTCCCGCTGGTACTGGGCGGCATCGAGATACTGCCGCACTCCGGGCCGATCCGGCAGCGCTACGAATCCTTTGGCGGCAGCCGCGAGCTGCGCATGGCCAGCGGCCGAGGCGTCAAGCAAACCCACTGGCGCAAGACGGCGACCTCGATCAGCGCCACCGGCCACCTCGACCCGGCCCTGGAGTCGCTCGACTACAGCCGCCCGCTGGAGCTGCTGTGCGTAGCCCCCAAGTGGGTGGGCGGTACGGGGCTGGTGTACGAGCTGCCGTCCGCACAGCACCGCCGCCCGGACGAGCAGCCCTGGGCCCTCGCCGCTGTCGGTGGCGGCTGGGTCGATACCAGCCTGGTGCTCGATGGCGACGTGGCTACCGTGGCACCGATCCCCGGCGCCCGTGCCTATCGGGTCGGCTGGTTGCCCCGGCTGATGGTGCTCACCGATGGGCCGGTTACCGAAACAGACGACAGCCGCGAGCTGATCGATTGGTCTATGGACGCGCGGGAGGCGTGATGCAGCGTTTTATCAACCACTGGCAAACCGCGCTGAGCGCAACCCTGGCGCCTGGTGCTGGGCAGATGACGGTGCCTGTCGCAGCGGCCGGCCTGCTGAGCTTTGCAGCCGGCGCCTGGTACAAGGCGACGCTGACCAATGCGGCCCGCAGCGCCTGGGAAATCGTCACGGTGACGGCGCAGGCGGCTGGCGTGCTGACCATCGACCGCGCCCAGGAAGGGACGACCGCCGCCGAGTGGCCGGCCGGTAGCGCGGTATTCATCGAGCTGACCGCAGGCGCCTTGCACGACCTGGCCAGCCAGATCGCGGCGCTGACGGCCAGGGTCGAGGCCTTGGAGCAAGGCGGCGGCACCGATCCCGAGCCGGGGCCGGACGGTGCGTTGACTGACGCGGCCGGCAACCAGCTGGTCGATCAGGCCGGCAATGCGCTGGTGGGGGGCTAAGCATGCTCGGCCTCGGCGCCCTCAACACCGCCCCGGTCAATACCTTGCCGGCATTGGTCGGCCAGGCGGTGACCGTGCCCGACAGCCAGGTCTGGCGCCTGCGCGTGCAGATCGGCGGCGAGGACGTGTCTGCCAGGCTGACCGGCGTGGCGAGTATCGAATTTGAAGAATCGGGCAGCCGGCTTTGCACGCTGCGCCTGTTGCCCGAGCCGGGCGTATTCGAGCCGGACGCCTTCACCGGGCAGCAGGTGACCTTCTACCACCAACGCCTTGAGGGTGACTTGGTCGCCGCGCAGGCGCTGTGGTTTACCGGCGAGGCGATGCAACCGAGCCTCGACATTTCCAGCCAGGTGCTCACCGTGACCGCCACTTGCCAGCGCCAGCGGCGCCTGGCTGCCATGACTCCGGAGCAGATCGCCGCCCTTGTGCCAGGCGACTATGCCGTGGGCGTGTTCGGCGAAATCGACGACCCCGAACGCTACGCCGCCGACCTGCTCAGCACCCGCGCACTGTCGCTCGATTGTGGCGCCGACGGCCAGTTCCGGCTGACGGCCTGGGAGGCCGCCCCGGTCGCACACTACAGCTTCACCGCCGACGAGATCATCGACGGTTCGCTGCAGCTCAAGCTGGCCACTGCCGATCAGTTGCTCAACCGCGTGGAGCTGACTGTCGAGTACCGCTACCAGCGCCTGCGCCACCGTGAGTACACCTTCGCCTGGGAGCACCCGGCCGGGTCGTTCTGCGTCTGGCTGGGCGACGACACCGAGCTGCCGACCCTGAGCATGCTGACCGGGGCGCTCGATCAAGCGAACTGGACGACGCTGGGCCTTACCTATGAGGCGCTGCCGCCCTCGATGCCCAACCCATGCGGCAACGGCGGCTCCTGGGGCAACCGTTTTACTGCCGACCCGCACCTGCTGGCGTTCAATGCGCGCGTGGGCGCCCGCGTGGCGCAGACGCTGACCGAAACCTACAAGCTGACCCTGGAGGTGCCCGGCTCCGTGGCAGCCTACGGCGTGCGGGGCGGTTCGGCGCGTCACGCCGACGAGGTCGAGTTCGACGGCGGCGCCTGGGAAGACGAAGAAGGCCCGCGCCCCGAGACGGCGACGCAGGACGAGCTGGGCGACTGGATCATCGACGAGGACGAGCCGGCCCGCCGCGAGAACCTGCTGCGTACCGCATTTGCCGTCGAGCGCACGCGCATGCACGCCAGCCACCGCCTGAGCCGCCTGGCCTTCCAGACGCCAGTCACCGACGAGGTGTTCGACCTGGTGCATACCGCCCA
Source organism: Pseudomonas sp. NPDC077186 (assembly GCF_044543505.1). NCBI lineage: Bacteria > Pseudomonadati > Pseudomonadota > Gammaproteobacteria > Pseudomonadales > Pseudomonadaceae > Pseudomonas > Pseudomonas sp. NPDC077186. Next base: position 1,063,033 of record NZ_JBITWE010000001.1, on the reverse strand, counting down.
GGTCGAGGCGCTCGGCATGCGCGCCAGAGGCAAGGTAGTGCGCGGGGCCGTGCGCTGGGATCACGACAGCGGCGAGGCCGTGGCCGAGCTGGAGCTGGCGCTGGCCCGCGTTGGCCAGGTTGCGGCCGGCGCCGGGTTCACCCTGCCGGCCCGGCCGGTGTTCGACTTCGGCGAGCCGCCCGAGTCCATCGCCCAACTGGCAACCCAACTCGGTGGCCGGCCCACATCGCCCGAGTATGACGAAGACCTCGACGGCTTCGCCGGCAACTACGGCTGGGAGACGCCCAGCTCGGAGTCCCACCCCCGCCGCCTGCAGATCACCACGCCGGATATTGCCGCCGAGCACCGCGACCCGGCCGAGGCGACCCGCGAGCAGAGCTATGCGGTGGGGCTGCCGGGCGACTTGCTGCTGCTGGAGGCGGCATGAGCTATCAGCGCCTGATCAACGATCTGCAAGGGCTGCTGCAGCCTGAGCGCCGTGAGGGTTTGCCCGTCGCCACGCGGCGCGGCGCAAGGGCCGGCAAGCGGGTCAGCGTGCCCTATGTCGCGCCGCCGTCCGGGGCCGGCATTTCCTGGCCGTTGGTCGAGGGCAGCGGCACGGGCGACACCGCCGAGTACGCCAGGACGTACCACGGCAGCTCAACCGTATTGGTGACGACGGACGGGCTCGTCGCGCTGGAGCTGCCGCAGCTCGCCGCCATCACCATGCACGACGCCAATGGCGAGGTCGGCGAGATTCGCTTCGCTGAGCGCCCAGTCGAGGGCGGCGAACCATGATTGACGTCGACCTCGCGCTACCCGACTACCGGGTCTTTGGCTTCCCCTGCCATGGCCTGGTAACGGGGGCGCAGCTCACGCTGCCCAACGGCAGCCCCGTGGAAGTCAGCCTCCCGCAGAACGGCGATAACTGGTTGCTGGCCGTGCCGGGAGCGCCTGGCGCCGTTCGCTCCCCCGACGAGGCGCTGGCCGACGAGGCACGCGGCTGGAGCTGGCCCGTAGATATTCTGTGCTGGCCAGGCGGCTACGTGCATGGCGTCGAGTGGCAGAAGGTGTCGAAGGTGGCCCTGCAGCTGCCGCAGATTGCCCGCTTCATTTATGCCGAGGCGCCAGGCCAGTGCTGGCTGGTAGGCCTCCAGGGCGTCGAAGGTGGCCCGGCCGGGCGCCGACTGGAGGTGTCGATTGTGCCGCTGCAGGCGCCGGCCGATGCGGCCCCGATCACCCTCTACCCGGAGACCCCCGGCGGCGTTACTGGCGACATGCTGCCCGACCACCTGCAACTGGCGGACGTCTCCCGCCAAGGTGACGCGGCGATATTCCGGGCCAATGGCTATGGCCCGCACCTGTTCGTGTTGCGCTTGTCTCGCTCCAGCGAGGCGTGGGCGGCCGAGCTGGAGTACATCGGCGGGCCGACCAGCGCAGTGCGTACCGGCTACTCGGTGGACTGGAACACGCTCCAGGCCGGTATTGCGCTGCAGGCGGTGAGCACCGAGGTGCTGGCCGGGGCCTGGTTCTGGAACGGCGGCGAGGAGCCTGAGTATTTCTCGGAGTATCAGGGCCGTGCCCTATTGACCCCGCGAGTGACCTACGCAGCGGTCATTGCCACTCCGCAGAGCCACCCGGAGGTGGTGCTGTGGCCAATCAAAGTCAGGGCGCAGGATGGCGAGGTGCGCTGGGACTTGGGCAGCCAGGCCGTCACCGCCTGGTTCGCTGACGACGGCACCATTGAGCTGGTTGAACAATCGACCCAGTACGAGCTGACAGCCACGACGTTGTTCGACGTTTCGGCGTCCGGGAACGTCCTCATAGCGAACGGCACGCCGTATTACGCGGACGGCCAGAGCGGGGCCTTGCCGGCGCCGGCCGACCAGGCCTGGGAGAACGCCGAGTACCTGACGGGTGAGCTGTCGTTCGGCTACACCCGCACGACCCGCGAGACCGTTACCTGCTCGCTAAAGGTCAACGGCGCCGAGGTCGACAGCGCCCAGCTGCGTCGGGAGCTGCAGCTGGCCACCAGCGGCAGCCCCCTCGTCTCGACTAACCCGGACGTGCCTTTCGAGCTGCGCGGCGACACGACGTTGAATGAGCTATCGAACCTCGTCTACCGCGCGCAGATGAGCGCCCAGGTCTTTATCGACGCTGAGCAGCGGGCATCGGCCACCGTGCAAGGAACCGTCAGCAGCGGCAGTACAGCCCCCGCCCCTGAGCAGATCGACTCCGCACTGCTGAGCGGCTTCGGCTACCCGGCGACCTTCGCTGGCAGCCTCAGCGACGTGCAGGTGTCGCCGGTTGGCTACTTGGCCCTGCGCGGCGTCGACGGGCGCTTCTATGCCGGCGTGCATCGCTACTCAAACAAGCTCGCAGCGACATGGGTCGGGGCAGATGGCGTGCCGTTCGTGGCGGACGTGCGCGCCGCGTACTGCCCCACCGGCGTCAAGCCCGGCACCGAGCAGACCCTGAACGGCTTCCCCGACAGCAGCCTGCGCGGCTCGTACAACTCACGCACCGGGGAGGCCGTGACGGACTACCCCGCGACCCTCCCTATCAACTGGGCCTGAATCAGGAGAACCACTATGGCAGACGTACAACACACCTTATCCGGCGCCGGAGCACCCTCGGCGGCACCGCCGAGCATCGGCGCGCACTACACAGATACGCTGACCGGCGATCAGTACCAAGCCCACGGCACCAGCGCCCCTGAGGACTGGGGGCCGCCGCTGGTGCGCCAGGGCTATGCCGAGTTTGGGGGCGAAGGCGGCACCTTTGCGATGCAGCCCTGGCACTCCATTGTCGAGGTGTTCGGCACAGGCACGGTGCTGGCCGGGGCACCCTTCAACCTGCAATTGCCAGCGGTTCCTGTGGGCGCTAGCCGAGCCTTCGACGTCATTAGCTGGGCGATCCATGAGAGTAACCACCTGATCCTTCGCGGGCCCGGTGGCGAGGCACTCGGTTGGTCGAGCTTCATTGGCCCTGAGCCAGACGGTGCCGTCTTCGCGGATGGCGAACTTAAGGTGCCGATGGGCTATGACCACATCTTGCGGGTGTACCTGTTCAGGATTGCGACCCCCGAGGTTCCTGCCGGGGAGCTGGGGCTCACAGTCGCGTTACTGTCGACGTCCCAACCGCAGGTCGGCTAAGTGCCAAACCCGGCGCTAGATTCTGCGGAGCGGCGCCGTTGGCGTTGTGCCAAATCCACCGCGCGGCAGTGCCAAATCCGGCGCGCGCTTACAGGCAGGGGGAGAGGGCTAACGGTTCAACCATTCAACTGAGCGTATCCCATGCCCGAAGCCTACATAGTCGACGCCCTGCGCACCCCCACCGGGCGGCGTAAGGGTGGCCTCAGCCAGATTCACGCCGCCGACCTCGGCGCCCATGTGTTGCGCGCGCTGGTCGAGCGCAACGGCATTCCCGACGCCGACTACGACGATGTGATCTTCGGCTGCGTCGACACCATCGGCCCGCTGGCCGGCGACATCGCCCGCACCTGCTGGCTGGCCGCCGGCCTCGACCAGGGCGTGCCCGGCACCACCATCGACCGCCAGTGCGGTTCCTCGCAGCAGGCCGTGCATTTCGCCGCCCAGGCGGTGATGAGCGGCACCCAGGACGTGGTGATCGCCGGTGGCGTGCAGACCATGACGCAGATCCCGATTTCCTCGGCCATGACCGCCGCCGAGCCGTTGGGTTTTCGCGACCCCTTCAGCGGCTCCGAGGGCTGGGTGAAACGCTACGGCGCGGTGCCGCCGACCCAGTTCCGTTCGGCGCAGATGATCGCCGAGAAGTGGGGTCTGAGCCGCGCCGAACTGGAGGCCTACTCGCTGGAGTCGCACCGCCGCGCCCTGCAGGCCATCGCCGAGGGCCGCTTCGCCCGCGAGATCGTGCCGCTGGCCGGCGTCGAGCACGACGAGACGCCACGCCAGACCAGCCTGGAGAAGATGGCCGAGCTGGAAGCCCTGTTCGGTTGCGACCGCGTCACTGCCGGCGTGTCCAGCCAGACCTGCGACAGTGCCAGCGCGCTGCTGGTGGTCTCCGAGGCGGCACTGAAACGCTACAACCTGACCCCGCGCGCGCATCCAGCACCTCAGCGTGCGCGCCGCCGACCCGATCTGGATGCTCACCGCGCCGATCCCGGCCACCGCCCACGCGCTGAAGAAGGCCGGGATGCAGCTGGAAGACATCGACCGGGTGGAGATCAACGAGGCCTTCGCCTCGGTGGCCATGGCCTGGCTCAAGGAGACCGGCTACCCGCACGAGCGCACCAACGTCAACGGCGGCGCCATCGCCCTCGGCCACCCGCTGGGCGCCACCGGCACCCGCCTGATGTGCAGCCTGCTGCATGAGCTGGAACGCAGTGGCGGCCGCTACGGCCTGCAGACCATGTGCGAAGGCGGTGGTCAGGCCAACGTGACGATCATCGAACGCCTGTGAGTCTGGCCCTCTCTCTCCCTTGAGGGAGAGGGCCGGGGAGAGGGTGGAAAGGCCCCATCGAGCAACGTAGCCCGGATGCAATCCGGGGAAACCGCTCCCGGACTGCATCCGGGCTACCCATTTGGAGAAGTAGCAATGTCCCTTTGCCAAGATCGTGTCGTCATCATCACCGGCGCCGGCGGCGGGTTGGGTCGGGCCTATGCCCTGGCCTTCGCCGCGGCCGGGGCCAAGGTGCTGGTCAACGACATCAACCTGCCGGCCGCCGAGGCGGTGGCCGGCGAGATCCGCGCCGCCGGCGGCCAGGCTGCCGCCAACAACGGCGATATCACCGACTACGCCGCCGCCGCCGGCATCGTGCGCGCCGCCATCGAGCAGTTCGGCGACCTGCACGTGGTGGTGAACAACGCCGGCATCTGCCGCGACCGCATGTTCGCCAGCCTGGAGGAGGCCGACTGGGACGCGGTGATGGCCGTGCATCTGAAGGGCCACTTCTGCATCAGCAGCCATGCGGTGAAGTACTGGCGCGAGCAGGCCAAGGGCGGCAAGGCGCCGCAGGCGCGCATCATCAACACCAGCTCCGGCGCCGGCCTGCAGGGCTCCATCGGCCAGTCCAATTACGCCGCAGCCAAGGGCGGCATCGCCGCCCTGACCCTGGTGCAGGCCGCCGAGCTGGCGCGCTACGGCATCAGCGCCAACGCCCTCGCCCCGGCCGCGCGCACCGGCATGACCGAGCAGGTGTTTGCCGACACCATGAAGAAACCGGACGAGGGCTTCGATTACTTCGCCCCGGAGAACGTTGCGCCCTTGCTGGTCTGGCTCGGCTCCGAGGCCTCCAGCGGGGTGACCGGGCGCATGTTCGAGGTGGAGGGCGGCAAGCTGTCCATCGCCGCTGGCTGGCGCCGCGGCCCGCAGGTGGACAAGGGCGGGCGCTGGCAGCCCGAGGAGATCGGTGCGGCGGTGGCGCAGCTGGTCGAGCAGGCCGTGCCGGCACAGAAGGTCTACGGCAGCTAGTCCTCGCCCGGGCCCGGCCGGTCAGCCGGCCAGGGCCGGCACCGGTTGCTGGTACCAGGGACGCTGCACGCGTTGCACCAGGCTGTTGATCTGCGGCACCAGCAGGTTGGCGGCCAGTACCGCGAAGCACAGGCCATCGGCGTACAGGCCGAACTCGCGAATCAACTCGGTCAGCACGCCGATGGTGGCGCCGAACAGGATGCGCCCGGCGCGGCTGTCGGGGCTGGTCACCGGGTCGGTGGCAATGAAGAAGGCGGTGAACAGGCAGCCGCCGAGGCTCAGGCTGTACAGGCTTTCCTGCAGGCTGTGCCCGGCGGCCATGCACAGCAAGGCCTGGCTGCCGAGCATCGCCAGCGGGATCTCGATGCGGATTACTCGCAGCGCCGCCAGGATCAGACCGCCTGCCACGTAGCCGTAGCCGGACAGGTTGGGGGTGATCGGGTTGAACTCGTCGAGGGCCAGCTGGGTGGCGCCGGCGAAGGAGTCGAGGTTGAGGCGCGGCGCCAGGTGCAGTTGCTGCATCAGCACTTCGCGGGCGTCCAGGCCGAGGGTCCAGGCGCCCTGGTTGGCGGGCGCCGGGTGGAGTTGCTGGTAGAAACAGATGGCGATGATCCCCAGGCCCACCATGGCCGGGTTGAGGCGGTTGCGGCCGAGGCCGCCACTGGCGTGCTTGCACAGGGCGAGGCCGGCGAAGCAGGCCAGCGCCATCATCCACAGCGGCACCAGCAGCGGCAGGGCGCGCGCCAGGATCAGGCCGAACACCAGCCAGCTCAGGTCGCTCAGGCCCTGCGCCACATCCTGCCCGCGCAGGCGCAACAGCCCGGCTTCGAAGGCAAAGGCGAGGATCACGCACCAGAAGGTCTGCAGCCAGACCACGCTGCCGAACTGCCAGGCATACAGCACGGTGCCGGGCAGCAGGCACAGGCTGACCAGCAGCATCAAGGTGCTGAGGCGCTGCGGGGTTGGGGACTTGACCAGGCTCATCGGCGCATCTCCATCTTGCTCTGGCGAAAGCTGTCGCGTAGCGGCAGGTTGCTCGGGCAGGTGCTGCTGCAGCTGCCGCATTCGATGCAGGCATCGAGGCGCAACGCCTGCAGGCTGGCGTGATCCTGGTTCTGCGCGGCGCTGTAGAGGTCCAGTGGCCTGAGCGACATCGGGCAGACGTCCACGCAGCGCGTGCAGCGGATACAGCTGGCAGCGGGCTTGGCCGCCGGCAGGTAGCGCTCGGCAGCGAAGATCAGGCAGCTACTGGTCTTGCTGACGACTGCGCTGGGGTCCGGCAGCGGCTGGCCCATCATCGGACCGCCGACCTGGGTCAGCTGGCCGTCGGCACAGGCACCGGCCACCGCGCGCAGGGCGGCGACCGGATAGCCGATCGGCACCTCGACGTTGCCGGGGCGCTTGCAGTCGCCGGTCAGGGTCAGTACGCGCGAGATCAGCGGTTCGCCGTGCAGCGCGGCGCGACCGAGGGCATAGAGGGTGGCGACATTCAGCGCCAGCACGCCGATCTCGGCGGGCCGCGCACCGGGGGCCAGGATACGGCCGCTGAGGCTCTTGATCATCAACGGCTGGCCGCCGGCCGGGTAGCGCGTCGGCAACGGACGGATCTGCACCGAGGTGCGCGCCTGAATGGCGGCCTCGCGCAGGGCGGCCATCGCTTCGGGCTTGTTGGTCTCGACGCCGAAGCGGGTCTGGCTGATGCCGAGCAGGTGAGCCAGGTAGTCGGCGCTCTCGATCAGCGCTCGGGCGCGCTCGCGCATGAGGCGGTCGTCGCAGGTCAGGAAGGGCTCGCACTCGGCACCGTTGATCAGCAGCAGGTCGGGCTGCTCGGCGCCGGCCAGCTTCAGCGCCGTGGGGAAACCCGCGCCGCCCAGGCCGACGATGCCCATCTGCAGGGCTCGTTCGATCAGCGCCTCGGTGCTTTGCGGCGGCGCCAGCGGGGGCCGTTCGGCCCATGCATCCAGGCCATCGGCGCGCAGCGTCACCGCCAGTACCGGTTTGGCGGAGTCGGCGGCGAAGGCCGGGCCGATCTCTTGTACGGTGCCGGAGGTGCTGGCATGGACCCAGGGCGTACTGGCATCGCCGCGGCCGATCACCTCGCCCTTGCGCACATACTGGCCCGGCTCGACGCAGGGCTGGGCGCAGCGACGACCGCGCTCGAGCGGGATGCTCAGCAGCAGGCGGTCGGCCGGCAGCCGGATGATCGGCGTGGCGTTGGACAACTGTTTGTAGCCCTTGAGTTTGATGCCACCGCGCCAGCTGTGCGAGGGCGGCGCGGCGATGCCGATCAGGCGGCGCCAGAAGGGCAGTTGCTGCGCCTGGCGCAGGGGATGGACGCTGACGGGCATGCGCTCGATGCTCTGAAACGAATGACTGGACATTGCCGTCCTCCAATTCTTGGGCATGAACTACCCCCTGCGCGGCTCGGCACATGGGCGGGTCTTGCTCCAGGGGGTTTGAGGGAAACGAGGCGGGAGGCTCGATGACTCACTGGGTAAGTCAGAGCGTGAAATGTGCGGGTTGTTCGTTTTTTGCACAGTCCTGCCGACCGGCGGTAGCCCGATCTCGGTCGGCATGGAGCACTTGGGGCCGCACCAGTCCTGGTGCTGAATCGTTTCGGGTAGGGGGCTGCTTCAGCGCTTGAGCAGCGGCGAGTCGAGTTGCTGGAAGCAGTGCACGATGCGTGCCCGGGAAACCTCCGGGAAGGCCTGCTGCGTCAGCTCCACCAGCACCGCCGATTTGGCGCGGCCTGACCCGAGCTGGCGCTGCATGTAGGCGAGCACCTCTTCGTCGCTGATCCTGCTGCCGTCTCCCGCGAGCCTGATCCGTCCGGTAATCATGTGCTTGTCCGACAGTCATCCTGGCACTGTCCGCCTAAGCCCGTCTGCATGGCTGGTCGATTTCGACACTTCTTCGACACCAGCGAACGCCGGAAACGAAAAAGCCCTGTAAAAACAGGGCTTTAACTTGCTGAATTTGGAGCGGGCGAAGGGAATCGAACCCTCGTCATGAGCTTGGGAAGCTCAGGTAATGCCATTATACGACGCCCGCGGCGGGTGCCTTTATACCGGAACTCGGCGGGGAAATGAAGGGCGAACCGGTGCCGGTGGTGCATCCGGTTCGCCGCTGGGCCTGCTCATACGGCGATGGCCTGCAGTTCCTGCGGTTCGCCGCGGCTCGGCAGTTGCAGGCGCTTGCTCGGGGCGTTGAAGAAGTCCAGCAGCACGCGCTGGGTCTGCAGCCAGGCGGCCTTGTGTTCCATGTCGAGGAAGTGGCCGGCGTCGTCGATCACGGCGAACTGGGCGTTGTCGAGGTGCTGGGCGAACAGGCAGGCATCCTCCACCGAGGTGTATTCGTCGCGGTCGCCGTTGACGAACAACAGCGGGATGTCGATGGCCTGCAGGCAGTCCTTGCGGCAGTGCGCTTCCAGGCTGAGCACCTGTTTGATGTGGGCGTACATCTGCCGGTACTCGTGCTCGTCGAGGGTGCTGACGTGCTTGTGGTTGAAGCGCTTGAACAGCGACGGCAGGTGCTTGCCGATGGTGCTGTTGACCAGCAGGGCGATGTTGTCGCGATCCACCGCGTTGAGAAAGCGCAGGCCCTTGTGCAGGTAGTCGAGCATCGGCACGTTGAGGATCGGCGAGAAGGAGCAGATCGCCGCCTTCTCCAGGCTGGCCGGGCGCTGGGCCAGGGCGAGCATGGAGGCGACGCCGCCCCAGGAAAAGGACATCAGGTAGTTGGCGCCGTAATGGTCGATCAGCTCGAGCAGGATCGCGGCCTCGTCTTCCTTGCTGATGGGCGTGAAGTCGCTGTTGAACGGCTTGGACTGGCCGGCGTACGGCAAATCGAAGGCCACCACGTTGAACTGCGGTTGCAGGTACTTGATGGTCTGCGCGAACGAGGCGGTGGTGGCCAGGGAGCCGTTGACCAGGATGATGGTCTTGCTCGCGGCCGGGTTGCCGTAGAACTCCGTGTGGACCTTGTGCTTCCTGTTGATCTCGACGACTGCGGTCTGTGGCCTCATGTCGTTTCCTCCTGGCGCAGGTTTGACGTGGCGAGCGGTGGGCCGTTCGCGAGCTTTTGGGCAGTCAGATAAACGCCTGGACATGACAACCTAATGTCAGGCTGGAGGATTTTATAATTCTTTGATTTTCAATCAGTTAGGATCGAAACAGAGCGACTGCCCAAGCCTTTTAAAGGCCGGGAGCGAGGGCGGTGTTACCAGGCAGGAATCCAGTTCGCGCAGGGCGCAAGCAACCGATGGAACGCTTAGATGTCCGCTGTGACTCGTTGGTCACGTCGAGACTTATGGTTCGATTTAAGCAGCGCCCTTGCAGCCATGCAAGAGCGAGTCACAGCTTTATCGCATATTGCTGCTGCCGTTGGTCGGTTAGCTTGCGAACGATTGCCGGCGTTGCCAGCGTTTCTCAAACGCTGGCGATTTCCGCGGCGGTCAGTGGGCGGTACTGGCCGGGCGCCAACTGCGGGTCGAGGTGGATCTCGCCCATGCTTTCGCGGTGCAGGGCGACGACCCGATTGCGGAAGTGGCCGAACATGCGCTTGACCTGGTGGTAGCGGCCCTCGAACAGGGTCAGGCGAGCGCTGTGGCTGTCGAGCAGTTCGAGCCGGGCGGGCAGGGTGGTGAGGTCTTCATAGGCGAAGTACAGGCCGCGGGCGAAGACTTCGGCGTACTCGGCGGTGATCGGTTGCTCGGTGCCGACCAGATAGACCTTGGGCTTGCGTTGCTGCGGCTGGGTGATGCGCCGCGACCAGCGGCCGTCGTTGGTGATCAGCAGCAGGCCGCTGGTATTCAGATCCAGGCGGCCGGCCAGGTGCAGGTCGTGCTTGTCCGGCTCATCGAGTAGGTCGAGCACGGTGCGGTGTGCGTCGTGCGCGGTGGCGCTGACCACGCCGACCGGCTTGTGCAGCATCCAGTACTGGGCGCTGCGGCCGGCCTGGAGCAGTTCGTCGTCCAGCTCGACGCGCTGGAAGTCGCGCACCTCGACGCGCGGGTCGTGAACCACCGCGCCGTCCACGCGCAGGCGCCCGGCGCTGATCAGCAGGCGGCTGTCCTGGCGACTGAAGCGCGGGAAGTTGCTGAGGAAGCGATCCAGGCGCATGGCTCAGTCCTGCTCGCCGCGTTCACTGGCATCGCGCACACCGGCGCAGGCCGGGCACAGGCAGGCCTGGTCGCGCTGCTCGGGCGTCAGCCGCTCGAGCGCGGCGGGGTCGATGCGGGCGGCGAAGCACCAGCAGGCCTGGATATCCGCTGCGCCCTCGGCCAGGGCGCAAGCGTTGCCCTGGCCGCACAGCGGGCAGCGCTGAGCGGGGTTCACGGCGTGTCGTCCCGGGTTGCCTCGCAGACGCGATTGCGTCCGCCCTGCTTGGCCCGGTACAGCGCGCGGTCGGCGCGCGCCAGCAGGCTGTGCAGGGTCTCGCCGGGGTGCCACTGGCTGAGGCCGAGGCTGACGCTGATCTGCAGGCTGTCCCCGGCGACCGCATAGCGCTGCTGCGCGCAGTGCTGGCGCAGCTTCTCGGCCAGCTCGAAGGCTGCGTGGCGGTCGGTGTTCTTCAGCAGCAGGATGAATTCCTCGCCGCCCCAGCGGCAGAGGATGTCGGCCTGGCGCAGCGTGCCGCGCAGCTGGCTGGCGAAGCCGCGCAGCACCTCGTCGCCGGCCAGGTGGCCGTGGCTGTCGTTGAGCGCCTTGAAGTGGTCCAGGTCGAGCAGCACGGCGCACAGCGGGCTGCTGTCGCGCTGGGCTTCCTGCAGCGCCTGCGCGGCGAGGATATCGAAGCCGCGGCGGTTGGGCAGTTCGGTGAGGCTGTCGGTGGTGGCCAGGGCAGCGATGCGCCGCTGGTAGCGACGGATCGCCAGGCTGACCAGCACCAGCACGATGGCGGTGACCAGCAGGCACACCAGCAGGTTGAGGTAGAGCCCCTGGCGGATGCTGGCCAGGGCGCTGTCGTGCTTGTCGACGAACAGGTACCACTCCAGTTCGGGGATGTAGCGCACGTTGAGGAAGTGCTCGCGGCCGTGCTCCTGGTACTCGAACTGGCCGCTCTGCGGCGTCGGCAGCTTGTCCATCAGGCCGTCGAGGCCGTCGATCTCGCCCAGCGACTGGCCGACCCGCGCGCCCATGGGGCCGCCCTGGGCGCCGGTGAGGCTGAGCTTGCCCTGGGTATCGACGAAGTAGACGCTGCGCTCGTAGCGCTGCTGGTAGGTGTCGATCAGCTTGACCACCGCATCCACGGTGAGGCCGACGCCGGTGGCGCCGATGAAGTTGCCGGCGTAGTCGAACACCTTGTAGTTGATGAAGAAGGTCAGGCGGTCGGCGTTGGCCATGTCGACGTCGACGTTGATCTCGTAGGGTTCCTGCATCTCGCGCACGCGGTAGTACCAGACGTCGCGCGGCTCGTCCGCGCGCACCTGCTTGAGCACGCCCTTGGCCTGGTAGTAGGTCAGGCTCTTGTCGGAGACGAAGAAGCTGGTGAAGGCGCCGTAGTGTTCCTGCACCTCGCGCAGGTAGCGAGTCATCTGCTGCGCGTCCTGCTCGCCGGCCAGCACCCAGTCGCGCAGGAAGGTGTCGCGGGCCATCATTGAGGAGATCAGGATGGGCCGCACCAGGTCCTTCTGGATTTCCGAGTAGACGGTGTCGGAGGTCAGCGGCAGCTCGGTGTTGACGATGCTGTCGCGGATCGACTCGCGCGAGGCGTGGTAGCTCAGCAACGAGGTGGTGAGAAAGCCGCTGCCGAGCAAGAACAGCAACAGCAGAACCAGCGAGACTTGGGTGTTGCGGGTTGGGGGCAGCGGCATGAAGGCGTCCGGTGGCGCGGCATTGATGGCGCCATGCTAGCCCGGCCTGGCGGCGCAGCGCCAGTTGGCGCGGGCCGGGGGCGGGGTATCGATGCTGGCTATGTCTGTAGGAGCGGATTTATCCGCGACATTCGCGACCTGATCGCGAATGAATTCGCGCCTGCAGCAGGGGCTTGGCACGCTGTCGGTCGCGGCTAAAGCCCCTCCCACCAGGACCCTGCTGGGCGCCGTGGGAGGGGCTGCAGCCGCGAGTTTTTCACGCTTCTTCCAGCACCACCACGCGCTGCCCGGCGCGCACCGGCGAGCCGGGCTGCACGCGCACCTCGCGCACCGTACCGGCCACCGGGGCGGTGAGGGGGATTTCCATCTTCATCGACTCGAGGATCACCAGCACGTCGCCGGCCTCGACCCGTGCGCCTTGCTCCACCTGCACCTGCCAGAGGTTGCCGGCGATATGGCTGTCGATGCCGTGCTGGCCAGCGCCGAGCGGGGCGTCGTCGCCGAGTTCGGCGGCCACTTCCTCGACCTCGAAGTGCGCCTGGCCGCTGTCGATCCAACGCTGGCGCTCGGCATCGAAGGCCGCGCGCTGCTGGCCGCGGAAGGCGGCGATGCCCTCGGCCTCGCGGTCGAGGAAGGCCTGGTAGTCGGCCAGGTGCAGCCCGCTGTGTTCGATGCGCAGCTCGTAGCGGCCCAGGGGGAAATCGCGGCGGATGCGCAGCAGTTCTTCGGCACTGACCGGGTAGAAGCGGATCTGGTCGAAGAAGCGCAGCAGCCAGGGCTTGCCGTCGAAGGCTGCGACCGCGCGGTAGCGGTTCCACATCTGCAGGGTGCGGCCGACGAACTGGTAGCCACCGGGGCCTTCCATGCCGTACACGCACATATAGGCGCCGCCGATGCCCACCGAGTTCTCCGCCGTCCAGGTGCGCGCCGGGTTGTACTTGGTGGTCACCAGGCGATGGCGCGGGTCGAGCGGGGTGGCCACCGGCGCGCCGAGGTAGACGTCGCCCAGGCCCATCACCAGATAGCTGGCCTCAAAGACCGTTCTATACACCTCGTCGAGGTTGGGCAGGTCGTTGATCCGGCGGATAAATTCCAGGTTGCTCGGGCACCAGGGCGCATCCTTGCGCACGGTGGTCATGTACTTGTCGATGGCCAGCTGGCAAGCCGGGTCGTCCCAGGACAGCGGCAAGTGGACGATACGCGACGGCACCTTGAGGTCCTGGGCGTTGCACACCGCGTCCCATTCGCCGGCGATGGTATCGAGCAGCGTCTGCAGCGGCAGGGTTTCCGGCTGGTAGTGGATTTGCAGCGAGCGGATGCCGGGGGTGAGGTCGATCACGCCGTCGAGGTTCAGTGCCTCCAGCGCCTGCATCAGCGCGTGGCCACGAAAGCGCAGCACCAGGTCCAGCTCCGGCGCACCGATTTCCAGCAGCAGGTGGGTATCGCCGGACAGGCGCGCGACCAGGCGGGTGTCGCCTTCGCCGATGTCGAGGACGACAGGGCTTTGTAGCCCGGATGCAATCCGGGGGCTGTTCGCCGCGGCGTCCCCGGATTGCATCCGGGCTACGAGATCGCGGACTTCTTCATTGCGCGCCGTGGCCAGCTCCCGCGCGGTGGCGATATCCACCGGCACGAAGCGCAGCTTGTCGCCGGCCTTGAGCTGGCCGAGCTGCCACAGGTCGGCCTCGATGATGGTCACCGGGCAGACGAAGCCGCCCAGGCTCGGGCCGTCCGGGCCGAGGATCACCGGCATATCGCCGGTAAAATCCACCGCGCCGATGGCATAGGGGTTGTCGTGGATGTTGGAGGGGTGCAGGCCGGCTTCGCCGCCGCTGTCGCGTACCCACTCGGGCTTGGGGCCGATCAGGCGCACGCCGGTGCGGCTGGAGTTGAAGTGCACTTCCCAGGCGGTGGCGAAGAAGGTCTCGATATAGGCCGGGGTGAAGTATTCCGGGGCGCCGTGCGGGCCGTAGATCACGCGGATCTCGCGCACGGCCGGCAGTTCGCCGCACAGCGCGGCAGGCAGTTGTGCGCCGCTGCTGGTATCGGCGAGCGGCAGCAGGTGCAGCACATCGCCGGCACGCAGGGCGCGACCGCCATGGCCGCCGAACTGGCCGAGGGTAAAGGTGCTTTTGCTGCCCAGATACTCGGGCAGCTGCAAGCCGCCGCGCAGGGTGAGATAAGCGCGCGCGCCTGAGCCGGCGATGGTGCCGAGGCTGAGGGTGCTGCCGGCCTTGACCGGCAGGGCGGTACTAAGCGGCTGAGCCACGCCGTCCAGGGTCACGGGGATTTCCGCGCCGGTCACCGCCACCACCGCGTCGGTGTTAAAGCGCAGGGTTGGGCCGCTCATGGTGATTTCCAGGCCGGCAGCGCCTTCCTCATTGCCCAGCAGGCGATTGCCCAGGCGCAGCGCGCGGTCGTCCATCGGCCCGGACGGCGGTACGCCCACGGCCCAGTAGCCGAGGCGGCCGGGGAAGTCCTGTACCGTGGTCTGGGTGCCGGCGCTGAGTACCTCGAAGGTGCTGGCCCGGTAGACCAGGTTCTCCAGGCAGCGGGTCCAGGGTTTGCCGCTGGCGAAGGGTGCATCGCTGAGGATCTGGCGCAGGTAGTCGCGGTTGCATTCCACGCCGTACAGCACGGAGTCGGCCAGGGCTTTGTCCAGCGCGGCGCTGGCCTGTTCGCGGGTTGGCTGCCAGGCGATCAGCTTGGCGATCATCGGGTCGAAGTAGGGCGGAATCTCGCAGCCGGCTTCGACCCAGGTGTCGATGCGCAGGGCTTTGCCATCGGCTTCGGGGAAGGCCACGGCGGTGAGCAGGCCGGGGCTGGGCTGAAAATCCCGGCCCGGGTCTTCGGCGTACAGCCGCGCCTGGATGGCGTGGCCGGACGGTTTGAGCGTCCTGGCCAGTTCGCTGAGCGGCGGCAGGTCGCCGGCCGCCAGTTCGATCATCCAGCGCACCAGGTCGACGCCCCACACCTGTTCGGTGACGCCGTGCTCGACCTGCAGGCGGGTGTTCACTTCGAGGAAGTAGAAACGCTCAGCCTCGCCGTCGTAGACGAATTCCACGGTACCGGCACTGCGGTAATTGACCGCCTTGGCCAGCTTGATCGCCGCGGCGCAGAGTTCCTCGGCCATGCCGTCCGGCAGGTTCGGCGCCGGGGTTTCCTCCAGCACCTTCTGGTTGCGCCGCTGCACCGAGCAGTCGCGCACGCCCAGGGCGAGTACCTCGCCTTTACCGTCGCCGAATACCTGTACCTCCAGGTGGCGGGCGCGCTGGATGTATTTTTCGATAAATACGCCGCTGTCGCTGAAGTTGTTCTGCCCCAGGCGCTTGACCGCCTCGAAGGCTTCGCTCAGTTCCGCGGCCGAGCGGCAGACGCGCATGCCGATGCCGCCGCCGCCGGCGGTGCTTTTCAGCATCAGCGGATAGCCGACCTGTTCACCGGCGGCCAGCGCCGCATCGAGATTTTCCAGCAGCTCGGTGCCTTCGAGCATCGGCACGCCCTGCTGCTTGGCCAGCGCCCTGGCCGTGTGCTTGAGGCCGAATACGCGCAGTTGCTCCGGGGTCGGGCCGACGAAGGCGATGCCGACGGCCTCGCAGGCTTCGGCAAACGCCGCGTTCTCGGAGAGGAAGCCGTAGCCGGGGTGAATGGCCTGGGCGCCGCTGGTATTGGCGGCGGCAAGAATCTTGTCGACCAGCAGGTAGGTCTGTGCGGCCGGGCCGTCGCCGAGGGAGAAGGCCTCGTCGGCCTGCTGGATATGCAGGCTGGCGGCGTCGGCTTCGGAGTACACGGCCACGCCGCCGACGTTCAGCTCACGCAGGGTGCGCAGGATGCGGCAGGCGATGGCGCCGCGGTTGGCGATCAGCAGTTTGTCGAACATCTTCATTGACCCTCGAAGGGCATGGCGGGCCGTCCCGCCGTCATTCGTCATGTGCCACGGTCGTCCGTGGTCGCAATTGCGTAGCCCGGTTGGGTGTATTTCCCAGCTTTCACGCGGGCTATTGGCTCGTGTGGGAGGGGCTTTAGCCGCGAGCTTTGCTTGCCTGTCGCGGCTAAAGCCCCTCCCACGGGGAAACGGTCAATCCCAAACCAAGACCTCGGCGGGCGTCGGGTTCCAGCCGTTGCAGGGGTTGTTCAACTGCGGGCAGTTGGAGATCAGCACGATGACGTCGGTCTCGGCGCGCAGCTCGACATACTTGCCGGGCGCGGAGAGGCCGTCCTCGAAGGTCAGGCCGCCCTCGGGCGTTACGGGAACGTTCATAAAGAAGTTGATATTGGCGCCGAGGTCGCGCTTGGAGAGGCGACCGTCGTGCAGGCTGGCGCGCAGGAAGTTGTCGCGGCAGCTGTGCATATGGCGCTTGTCGAGGGCGTACCTGACCGTATTGCTCTCCTGCGCGCAGGCGCCGCCGAGGGTGTCGTGGCGGCCGCAGGTGTCGGCGACTATGGTCAGCAGCGGCTTGCCGAGGTTGGAATAGAGCACCGTGCCGGTGGTCAGGTAGACCTTGTTCTGCTTGCGCAGGGTGCGCTGCGGGTCGAAGCGCTCGCGCGGGTTACGCGCGGCGAAGAACAGGGTGTCGACCGCCTGGTTGCCCTCCAGGTCGAGCAGGCGCAGGGTCTGCCCGGCCTTGACCTCGAACAGATAGGGTTCGCCCGCCGGGATGGTGTGGCGGAATACGGCGGTTTCGGGATGCAGGTTACTGGATGTCAGGTCGCTGGCAGTAAGGCTCATCGGAGTGTCCTCAATCGCAGTTACTGGGCTCCCGCCTTCGCGGGAGTGACGAGTTCGGCGTCCCGCGCAGGCGGGACGGTGCTTGCGCCGAACGCCCTTCAGGGCGGGCCGAAGGGCGAGCGCAGCGAGTCACCCATTCAAAGGTACTGGCGTTCGGTGTTGTGAAAGCCGCGGCCGTTCTCCGGGCGCGAGGTGCGGCAGAGCAGGGTGATGCCGTCGCTACAGGCCTTGCTCCAGGTGAGCTGCACCGGCTTGGGCGCGTACTGCGGGTTGGGGTCCATGGGGTGTTGCAGGGCGGTGAGCACCACCAGGCAGTCCATCGGCGCGTACAGCTCGATATGGTCGCCGGCCTTGGAGTTGTTCGGCCGGAACTGGAAGGCACCATCGGCGTCGACCTCCACGCGGCTGAACAGGTTGAGGTTCATCAACAGGTCCGCAAGGCCCAGGTCCCACTTGCCCATTTCCACCAGCAGGTTGTCCATGCCGTTGCGGAAGAAGCCGTTGCGCAGTTCCTGGTAGCGGCCCTGGCCATATTTCTCCAGCACCTCCTCGGCATTCAGTACGCCGCCGAAGCTGTCGTGCCAGCCGCAGGTATCCGCGGTGATGGCGGCGAGCACCTTGCCCATGTCCGAGTACAGGCAGTGGCCGGCCGTGAGCTTGGCGGTGTGCTGGCACTTGAGGGTGTCGGGCAGGTTCAACCGCTCGCTTTTCTCGGCGGCAGAGAACAGCAGCAGGCTGACGTTGGCGCCGCCTTCGAGATCGGTGATGCGCAGCAACTGGCCGCGTTTGAGGACGAAGGAAGTGTGGCCGCCGCCGGGGACGGTCTCCTCGTACAGGGTCGGGCGCAGGGCGAGAGAGGCGGTCATGCTCGGGCTCCTTGAACGCCGGCCAACTGGGCCGGCAGCAGCTCGGCCGCGGCGCGCTGGCTGCGGCGGCTTTCGTTGAGGGGAATGTCGTAGGTCACCCGCGCGCCGTAGGCGCCGGGGGCATGCGGGTCGTGGCGCGGCTTGTCGAACACCAGGATGCGCGTGCCGAGGCTGAAGCCCTCGCTCAGGTCGTGGGTGACCATGAAGACGGTGAGCTTGGTTTCGTGCCACAGCTCGAGCAGCAGCGCGTGCATGTCCTTGCGGATGCCGGGGTCGAGGGCGCCGAAGGGCTCGTCGAGCAGCAGCACGCGCGGCTGCATGATCAGCGCCTGGGCGATGGCCAGGCGCTGCTGCATGCCGCCGGACAGCGCGCTGGGGTATTTGTCCAGGGCGTGGCCGAGGCCGACCTTGTGCAGAATCTCGGCGGCGCGTTCGCGCGCCTGGCGCTTGGCGGCGCCGAACAGGCGGCCGAGCAGCTTCGACTGCGGCAGCTCCAGGCCGAGGGCGACGTTGTCCAGCACGCTTAGATGCGGGAACACCGAGTAGCGCTGGAACACCACGCCACGGCTGGCATCCGGCTCGGCGGCCAAGGGTTCGCCGGCCAGCAGGAGCTGCCCGCGGCTGGGGCGTTCCTGGCCGAGCAGCAGGCGCAGGAAGGTCGACTTGCCGCAGCCGGAGGCACCCACCAGGGTGCAGAACTCGCCTTCGTCGATCGACAGGTTGAGGCGTTCGAGCACGACCTGATCGCCATATTCCTGCCAGACGTTGTTCACCTCGATGAAGGCGCTGCTTTTTGTCGAGCTCATGGCTTGGCCCCCTCGTACCAGGGGAAGCACAGCCGGGTCAGCCGGCGCAGACCCAGGTCCATCAGCCAGGCCAGCAGGGTGATCCAGGCCACGTAGGGCAGGATCACGTCCATGGCCATATAGCGGCGCACGAGGAAGATGCGGTAGCCCAGGCCGTCGGTCGACGCGATGGCCTCGGCGGCGATCAGGAACAGCCAGGCCGAGCCGAGCATCAGGCGCAGCGAGATCAGCAGGCGCGGCAGCAGTTGCGGCAGCACCAGGCGCAGGATCAGCGTCCAGGTGCTGGCGCCGAGGGTCTGCGCCTTGATCAGCAGCTCGCGCGGGATCTCCCGGGCGCGCTGCTCGATATCGCGGGCGATGCAGGGGGTGATGCCGATCACGATCAGCATCACCTTGGACAATTCCCCCAGGCCGAAGACGATAAACAGGATCGGCAGTATCGCCAGCGGCGGGATCATCGACAGCACGGTCAAGAGCGGCGACAGCGGCGCGCCGAACAGCGGCAGGCTGCCGGCGGCGATGCCCAGGGCCAGGCCGGCCAGCGCGGCGACGCCCAGGCCGATGCCGAGGCGCTGCAGGCTGGCGGCGCTGTCGACCCAGAACAGGTACTGGCCCGTGCGCTTGTCCTCGCTGAAGGCCAGACGGTCGAGGGCGGCGGCCATCTGGCTGGCGCTGGGCAGCAGCTTGTCGTTGGGGTTGTCCGCCAGCCGCGCGGTCGAGCTGCTGAAGTAGAGAAACAGCAGCAGGGCGAAGGGCAGCAGGATCAGCAGCAGGCGACTGCCGCGATCCGGGTGTCGGTTGATCAGGCGCATGGGTTATCTCTGCGTAGGGTGCGCCGTGCGCACCAACGGTACTCGCGGGGTTGGCTGGTGCGCGCGGCGCACCCTACGGGCTCAGAGCTTGCCGTCGGCGGCCAGCTGCATATAGCTGGGGTCGAAGCGCAGCTTGAGGTTGCTCGTATCGCCGGTGGTGATGCCCTTGGCGAAGCTCATGCCGATGGCATCGCTGCTCTGCGCGCCCTCGCCGAGCAGGCCGTGGGCGAAGGAGAACTCGGCCACCTTGGTCATGGTCGCCGGCAGCTTGGGGCTGGTGGCGAAGGCCAGGGCGTCGGCCGCCGAATAGAACATCCTGGTCGCCGCCAGCTGCGCCTCGTAGCCGGACAGGTCGGTGCCGGAGGCCTTGGCCATATGCTCGCGGGCGGCCTTGCCGGCGTCGCTGTCGGCGCTCATGGTCGCCATGATTTCGTACCAGGCGCCGGTCAGCGCCTTGCCCAGGGCCGGGTTGTCCGCGAGGGTCTGGCTATTGATCACCATCAGGTCGATGATCTCGCCGGGAATCTGGCTGGAGTCGAACACCTTGCTCACCTGCGGCGTGGCCTCGATCTCGGCCAGCAGCGGGTTCCAGGTGGCCACGGCCTGCACGCCGGGCGTGGCGAAGGCGGCGACCAGGTCGGCGTCGGAGGTGTTGACCACCTTGAGGTCGCGCTCGCTCAGCTGGGCGCGTTCCAGGCCGCGCGCCAGCAGGTAGTGGGAGACCGACAGCTCCACCAGATTGACGTCCAGGCCCTTGAGGTCGGCCAGGGTCTTGCCTTCGCCCTTGAGCACGATACCGTCGTTGCCGTTGGAGAAGTCGCCGATGATCAGCGCGGTGCTGTCGACGCCGCCGGCCGCGGGAATGGTCAGGGCGTCCATGTTGGTCATGGTGCAGCCGTCGAACTGGCCGGCGCTGTACTGGTTGATCGACTCGACGTAGTCGTTGATCTGCACCACGTCGATGCTGATGTCGTACTTTTTCGCCCACTTGTCGACGATGCCCTGCGCGGCGCCGTATTCCCAGGGCATCCAGCCGGCGTAGATGGTCCAGCAGACGCTGAAGTCGCTTTTCGGCGCGGCCTGGGCCGAGAAGCTGAGCGCGGCGCCAAGGCCGGCGGCGGCGAGAACGGAGAACAGACGGGGTTTACGCATGGGGAACCTCCAGTTCGAGTAAGGGGCGGGCAGGAGTGCGCGGCGGTTTCCCATCGCTGGGGCGCGTTCTCCCGGGCTTTTGTCCCGCCGTGTAACCTCGAAGGAGGTCGCCAACTCTCGGACCAGTCGCGCGCCGTTGTCGGCGCGCCGGAACCCTAGTCGGCCATTGCAAATTGTGGTGCCGCGATCCCGGCGAACCGGGTTGTTCCTGCACGCAGGGTCTATAGCGAACATCGTGCCAGCTGCCCGCGGTGGCTATTACGGGCCTTTCGCCGCTGTCGCGGGCGGAATATGCGCATTGCTGGTGCGTTCCGGGCCGTGCGTGCCACTTGCTGGGGCGTTATAACGCCCCGTCGCTGGCCAGTTGCATATAGCGATGGTCGAAGCGCAGCAGGATGCGTTGCGGGTTGCCCAAAGTCGCCTCACCGCTGAAGGCGATGCCCAGGTCGGTCAGGCCGTGGCCGCTCTGGCCGAGCAGGCCCTGGCCGTCGGCGAAGCGGGCGACGCGCTGCATCAGGTCCGGCAATTTGCCGGTCTGGGCGAAGTTCAGCGCATAACGCGGGGCATAAAAGGAACGCAGGGTGTTCAACTGGGCCTCGAAGTCCTCGGCGCTGGTGTGCGCGGCGGCCGCCATCTTCGCCCTGGCCTCGCGCCCGGCGGCGGTGGGCAGGCCGAGCAGGCGCTGGGTCTCGAACCAGGCGCCGGTCAGCGCGCGGCCCAGTTCCGGGTGCTGGGTCAGGGTCTGGCTGTTGACCACGGTGAGGTCGAGGATCTCGCCGGGAATCAGGTTGGAGCTGAACACCTGGCTGACCTCGGCCTGGCGTTTGATCTCGGCGAGGATCGGGTTCCAGGTGATCACCGCATCGCCGCGGCCGGCGAGGAAGGCGGCGGCGATCTCGCTGTCGGAGACATGCTCGATGCTCACCTCGCTTTCCTCCAGCAGCGCCCATTCCAGCGCGCGGCTGAGCAGGTAGTGCGACACCGAGTTCTCCACCAGCAGCACGGTCTTGCCCTTGAGATCGCGGATGCTCTGGCCGGCGCCGCGCAGCAGCAGGGCGTCGGCACCATTGGAGAAGTCGCCGATGATCAGCGCGGTGCTGTCCACGCCACCGGCCGCGGGAATGGTCAGGGCGTCCATATTGGTCATGGTGCAGGCGTCGAACTGGCCGGCGGCGTATTGCTCGATGGAGCCGACGTAATCCGGCACCTCCTGCACCTGGATGTCGATGCCGTATTTGTCCGCCCATTTCTTCACGATGCCCTGCTCGGCGGCGTAGCCCCAGGGCATCCAGCCGGCGAAGATCGACCAGCACAGTTTGAAGGTCTTGGGCGCGGCCTGGGCGGCGGGAGCGGCCAGCAGGGCGGTGCAGAGCAGGGCGGTAAGCAGGGTACGCAATGACATGGTGACCTCGGCGGCAGGGAACGGAGGCGGGAAGGCGGGCAGTCGTGCTGCGCGTTCTCCCGGGCTTTTATCCCGCCGTGTAACCCCGCGGCTTCCCGCCGCTGTCTGAGGTCGCCCACTCTCGGACCAGCCACCCGCCTGCTCAGGCGGGCCGGAACCCTAGTCGGCCATTGTCTGCACGCAGCGCTGTTCGCCTTCCCGCTGCGGCGCCTTGCCAAGCGAGGAGCGTGCCAGCGGCCGTGGCGAGCCTGTGATGGCCGTCACTCGGCTGCACGGAACGTGATCCAGTGCAGATTGTCGAACGAGCATGCTGATAGAGCTGTGCCCGCTACCGTTGCCGGGCATCTAGCAGCCCCTGGAAATTCGAGGAGTATTCCAATATGCGTGGTTTGACTGTGATGGCGCTGGCGTTGTTGCTGGGCGGCTGCAGTTTCAGTGCCCCGGGCGTGCATGCCCGGGTCGGCGATCCCGATGTGATTCATGTCGACCTGGGTGGCCGCGGCTACCACGGCGGCGGCCACTTCTGCCCGCCGGGGCTGCGCATGCAGGGGCGCTGCTGATGAAAACCTTCGGCGCGTTGTTGCTGGCGATGAGTCTGGCGTTCGGTCTGTCCGGCTGCAGCCTGAGGCTGCCGGGTATCGGCATCGATATCGGCGATGGCGGCGGCGGTCCGCCCCACTGCCCGCCGGGGCAGGCCAAGAAAGGTCGCTGCTGATCCAGTCCCGGGCCTCGCGGCCCGGCCTCTTCCCTCGGGGGCGCAGTGCGCGTCCCCCGCTTCCCCTGCGGAGGCTTCCATGTCCTACAGAACCCTGCTTGCTGCCTTACTGTTCATCCCGCTCAGCGGCTGCGCCGTGTATGGCGACGGCTACGACTACGACCGTGGCTATCGCGATCATCATCACTCGCACCACTATTACAACGGCTACCGCCGCGATTACTCGCCGCCGGTCCATGTCACGCCGCGTTACTACCATTACGACGAGCGCCGCCACGACCGCCATCGCCACGATTCCAAGCGCTACGTGCCGGCGCCGCCGCCGCGCCAGCAGGGTTTCTACCAGCGCGACCACAAGCGCCACGACGGCTACTCGCGCCACGACGGCCGGCGCGACGATGGCCGCCGTCACGATGGTCGGCAGCAGCACAAGCAGTATCAGAGTGCGCCCTCCGGCAAGCGCTGGGAGGGCAACCGCCAGCAGCAGGTGCAGCAGCGCTACTCCCGCGACGACCGTCACTCGCGCGGCGAGCAGCGGCGCAGCGGCGAATGGCGGCGCAACTAGCGGCGTTTAGCGCCGTGGCGGCAGCGGCTGGCCGTCCACCCGGCGAATCTCCTCCACCAGCGCCTGCGCCGCCGGCGACAGGCTGTGCCCGGCGCGGCTGACCAGGCCGTAGGCCGACTGCTGCTGCAGGCTCGCCGGGGCCAGCGGCAGCAGGCTCAGTTGGCCGGCCGCCACCTCTTCGGCGATCACGTCCCAGGGCGCCATGCTCAGCACCTCGCTGTCGGCCACCAGGCGCTTGAGCACCAGGAAGTTGTCGCACTGCACGCTCAAGGGTTGCGGCCGGCCGCTGGCCGCGCCGAGGCTGCGCTCGACCGTCTGCGGCAACTGGGTACCGGCCAGGGGGAAGTCGAGCAGGTCGGCCAGGCGCAGCTCGCGGCGTTGTAGCAGCGGATGGCCGGGGCGGCAGAACAGCACGCCGGCATGCGCCTGTAGCGCCTCGATCTGCAGTTGCGGGTCGTCCTGCAGTTCGCGCACATCGGCGACGAACAGTTCGACGTTGGCCTCCAGCAGGCGCTCGCGCAGCTCCAGCCAGTTGCCGATCTCCAGCCTCACCTGCACCCGCGGATAGCGTTGCAGCAGCCTGCCTACCGCCTGCGGCACCAGCCGCGCGGCCGGGTAGGGGCCGGCGCCCAGGCGCAGCTCGCCGGCCTCCAGGTTGTCCAGCTGGCTGACCGCGTTGCTCAGCGCCTGGCTGCCGGCCAGCAGGCGGCGGGCGTGTTCCAGCACCAGCTGGCCGTGGGCGGTGAGGCTGATGCCGCGGCTGTGGCGATCCACCAGGCTGCAGCCGAGCTGCGCCTCCAGGGCCTGGATGCTGCGGCTCAGCGCCGGCTGGCTGAGGTGCACGGCCTCGGCGGCGCGGGCGAAGTGGCCGTGTTCGGCGAGGGCGGCGAAGTGGCGGAGCTGGCGTAGGTCGTTCATGCGCTACCTGCATTGGTTTGTTGATTCGAATGCATTGGAATTATCAGGTGGCCTTTGCCAACCTGCCAGCACTTCCACAACAAGACGTCCCATCGCCATGAGCACCTTCTCTCGCCTTGGCGGCCTGCTGCTGGCCGCCGCCTTGCCCCTGAACGCGCAGGCTGAGCTGCCGGCCGAGCGTATCGAACCGAGCATCCACGCCGAGCTGGCGGCGCACACCAAGCACTTCGCCCAGCAGCTCTACCGCGTCGCCGACAACGTCTATTCCGCCGTCGGCTGGCAACTGGGCAACGTGGTGATGATCGAGGCGCCCGAGGGGCTGATCATCGTCGACACCGGCGAGTCGGTCGGCGAATCGCGCAAGATCATGGCCGAGTTCCGCAAGCTCAGCGACAAGCCGGTCAAGGCGGTGGTCTACACCCACTTCCACCCGGACCATATCAACGGCGTGCAGGCCTTCGTCAGCCGCGAGCAGGTGGAACGCGGCGAGGTGCAGATCTACGCCCACGACAGCCTGCTGGCCAACGTGGTGGCGCAGGGCGCGCTGGTCGGGCCGATTCTCGGCGTGCGCTCGGCCTACAGCTTCGGCTCCTTCCTGCCGGCGAGCGACCTGCAGGGCATGAACGCCGGCATCGGCCCGCTGGCCAAGCCCGAGCCGTCGTCCTTTATCGCGCCGACCGTGACCTTCGCCGAACGCCTGGACACCCGCATCGCCGGCCTCGACGTGCAGCTGCTGCACGTGCCCAGCGAGGCGCCGGACGAAATCACCCTGTACCTGCCGGACAACCGCGTGCTGATCAGCGCCGAGGTGGAGCAGGGGCCGACCCTGCCGAATATCCATACCCTGCGCGGCACCAAGTTCCGCGACCCGGTGCAGTGGGTCGCCAGCCTGGACAAGCTGCGCGAATACCGCGCCGAGCATATGGTGCCGCTGCACGGCCGGCCGGTCAGCGGCCAGGAGCGGGTCGAGGAGGTGCTGCGCATGACCCGCGACGGCATCGCCTATATCCACGACCAGAGCGTGCGCTGGATGAACAAGGGCCTGACCCCGGACGAGCTGGTGGAGAAGGTCAAACTGCCGCCGCACCTGGCCGGCTACACGCCCTACCTGCGCGAGTACTACGGCACGGTCAAGCACAGCGTGCGGCAGATCTACAACGGCTACCTGGGCTGGTTCCAGGGCGACCCGGTGGCGCTCGACCCGACCCCGCCACGGCAGCAGGCCGAGCGGCTGATCGCCCTGGCGGGCGGCCGGGAAAAACTGCTGCTGGAGGCCGGCAACGCCTACCTCAAGGGCGACTACCAGTGGGCCGCCGAGCTGGCCGGCCATGCCATCCGCGTCGACCACGAGGATCAATTGGCGCGCGAGATCAAGGCGCGCAGCCTGCGCAAGCTGGGTTACGCCAGCATGAACATCAACTGGCGCAACTGGTACCTGATGAGCGCCATGGAGCTGGAAGGCCAGCTCGACGGCGAGGCCATCCGCCAGCGCTCGCAGGAGATGCGCAAGGTGTTCCTCTCCCCGGACATGGTGCGCAGCTTCACCCCGCAGGCCTTCCTGCAGAACTGGGTGACGCGCATCGACCCGCAGCAGGCCGGCGACCTCGAACTGACCCTGGGTTTTCGCTTCCCCGATGTGGACGAGGAGTGGGCGCTGGAAGTGCGCCGCGGCGTGGCCCAGTTGCACAAGGGCATTCCCGCGGGCACCAAGCTGCAGCTGAGCATGGACAAGCGTTTCATGGAAACCCTGTTGACCGGCGAGGGCGGCCTGGTCAAGGGCGCGCTGTTGGGCGACGTCAAGGTCGAGGGCAATCTGCTGGAGATTCGCCGCTTCCTCGCCTGCTTCGACTTCGCCGACGAGGCCTTCGGTCTGACCCTGCGCTAGCCAGGTAGGAGCGCCGCCCCGGCGCGAAGCGATTGTGGGCATGCCGAGATATCGACGTTGCCCTGGCGATTCGCCGCGGGGCGCGGCTCCTACATGGCGTGCCAGTCAAAAGAAGGGCGGTCGTAGGCGGCTTGGCCCGGCACACTGCGGCGATCGCTCAACCGGAGGATCGCGATGAAACTGCTGTCGTTCGCCAAGGGCGCCCTGGCCATGTTCTGGCTGGTGGCGCTGCTCAATCTGTTCTACCCCTTCGCCGCGCCGCTGGACGGCTGGGTCAACTGGACCGCGTTGGCGCTGCTGTTGGCCCATGCCTTCGAGCTGCTGCTGTTTCGCGCGCGTCTGCACGGCCGGCCGGGGCTGTGGCGGCAGCGCCTGCAGGTGCTGCTGTTCGGCCTGCTGCATCTGCAGACGCTGCGCTGAATGCCGGTAGCCCGGATGCAATCCGGGGTGATGGCGCGTGCATTCCCCGGACTTCGTTCGGGCTTAGCGCTTGTCTCCCCTCTCCCGCTTGCGGGAGAGGGGCTGGGGGAGAGGGCCTATCCAGCGACGCCGAGTTGCCTGATCCCACCCTCTCCCCAGCCCTCTCCCATGAATGGGAGAGGGAGCAGGCCGTGCATGGACAAAGCAAATCGCTTGCCCATGAACACAGGATCTACGGGATAGGTGGAGAAGGCCTACTCCACGAACAGCTGCTGCACCACCGAGAAATCCTGCTTGCCCTTGCCCTGCTTGAGCAGCAGACGGTACAGCTGCAGCGCCAGGGCGCCCATCGGCGTGCTGTTGCCGCTGTGGCTGGCAGTTTCCTGGGCCAGGCCCAGGTCCTTGGCCATCAGCTCGGCCATAAAGCCGCCGCTGTAGCCCTTGGAGGCCGGCGCGTTCTCCATCACCCCGGGCCAGGGGTTGTACTTTTCCAGCGTCCAGTTGCCGCCGGAGCTCTGCCGCATGATCTCGGCCAGGGTCGCCGGCTCCAGGCCGTTGGCCACGCCCAGGGCCATGGCCTCGGCGGTGGCGATCATCTGCACCGCCAGCACCTGGTTGTTGCACACCTTGGCCACCTGGCCGGCGCCGTCCGGGCCGGCGTGGAAGATGTTCTTGCCCATGGCGGCGAGGATCGGCCGCGCCTTGTCCAGGGCGTCGGCCTCGCCGCCGACCATAAAGGTCAGGGTGGCGGCCGCGGCGCCGGCGGTGCCGCCGGACACCGGCGCATCGAGCAGGGCGACGCCGCGCTCACGGGCGGCGGCGTGCACCTTGCGCGCCGACTCCGGGGCGATGGTCGAGCATTCCAGCACCAGGGTGCCGGCCGGCAGTTGCGCCAGCAGGCCGGCGTCGCCCAGGTACAGGCCTTCGACATGGCGGCTGGCCGGCAGCATGCTGATCACCACCTTGGCCTGGTCGACCGCCTCGGCGGCGCTGTCCGCCGCCAGGGCGCCTTCGCCGGCCAGTTCGTCCACGGCGCTGCGCACCAGGTCGAAGACCTTGAGCGGGTAGCCGGCCTTGAGCAGGTTGCGGGCCATGGGCAGGCCCATATGGCCGAGGCCGATAAAGGCGATCTGGGTCATGGGTGCTCTCCTTGGTGTAGGGTGCGCCGTGCGCACCTATGGTCGTGGGATGTGCCGCGCTCCGGATCGAGTCCGGGGGGCAACTGGTCGGCCTTGCCGGATTGCATCCGGGCCACGGGGCTGGCGATCCATGGCGACTGATCGCCAGCAAGCCGGCTCCTGCCGAAGGCCTACAGATCCGCCAATGGATGTTCGCCGTCCCAGGCCGGGGCGAAGTGCGCCTCGATCACCGCCGGCGGGATGGCCGCCACGTCCGGCCAGTGCCAGCGCGGCGTCTGGTCCTTGTCGATCAGGCGGGCGCGCACGCCCTCGGCAAACTCCGGGTGGCGGCAGCAGTTCAGGCTCATGGCGTACTCCATGCGGAACACCTCGGCCAGCGACAGGTAACGAGCGCGGCGGATCTGCTCCCAGACCAGGTGCGCGGTCAGCGGGCAGCCGCCGGCCAGGGTCTTGGCCGCACGCGCCAGCAGCAGGTCGGCGTCGCCGTGCAGGCCGGTGATGGCCTGTACCGCGGCCGGCAGGTCGGCCACGTCGAGCAACGCGTCGAGGCGTTCGCGGCGCGGCAGCCACTGCGCCTGCGGCAGCTCGCCGCGCGCCTCGCGTTCCAGTGCGCGCAGCAGGCTGTGCAGCTGCTGCGCCGCGTGCTCGCGCCAGTTGAGTTGCACCAGGCCTTCGATCAGCGCGTCCTGCTGCTCGTCGCGCAGGAAACGGTCGGCCAGGTTCAGGTCCAGCGCGTCGCGGGCGTTGATGCTGGCGGCGCTGAGGCCGAGGAACAGGCCGAGCCTGCCCGGCAGGCGGGCGAGGAACCAGCTGCCGCCGACGTCCGGGTACAGGCCGATATTGATTTCCGGCATGCCCAGGCGGCTGCTGGGGGTGACGATGCGGATCGCCGCGCCCTGCATCAGGCCCATGCCGCCGCCCAGCACATGGCCGTGAGCCCAGCAGATCAGCGGCTTGGGATAGCTGTGGATGCGGTGGTCGAGGCGGTACTCGTCGGCGAAGAAGCGCCGCGCCAGCGGCGGCACCTGGCCGGGATGTTCGCGGCACTGCTGCACCAGTTGCACCACGTCGCCGCCGGCGCAGAAGGCCTTGGTACCGTTGCCGCGCAGCAGCACGCAGGCGATCTCGGGATCGCTGGCCCAGGCCTTCAGGCGCGCGTCCAGCGCCTCGATCATCGGCAGCGACAGGGCGTTGAGGCTCTTCTCCGCGTCAAGGCTGGCGATGCCGATGCGGTAGCCGTGCAGGCTGGGGCGTTCTTCGAAGGTGACATTCATCATCGGATTCTCGGTGCGCACGGCGCACCCTACGGGCGGAGCGAAGCCGCGAGTTATTTGTTGCGCCACTGCGGGTCGCGTTTCTCGAGGAAGGCGTTGACCCCTTCGCGGGTGTCGTCGGCGTCGAACAGGTCGACGAAGCGCTCGCGTTCCTCCGCCAGCCAGCCGTTCGGCCCACGTTCGCGCGCGCCCTGGATCAGCGGCTTGATGGTGCGCACCGCCACCGGACTCTGTCGCGCCACCTTGGCCGCCAGCAGCAGGGCATGGCCACGGGCCTCGCCGCTATCGACCAGCTGTTCGACCAGGCCGATGCGCAGGGCGGTTTCGGCGTCGATACGCTCGCCGCAGAGGATCATGCGCTTGGCCCAGCCTTCGCCCACCAGCCAGGGCAGCGCCTGGGTGCCGCCGGCGCAGGGCAGCAGGCCCACCGCGGCCTCGGGCAGGGCCATCTGCGCCTGGCGCTCGGCGATGCGGATATCGCAGGCCAGTGCGCATTCCAGGCCGCCGCCCATGGCGTAGCCGTTGATCGCGGCGATCGACACCCCGCGGAAGTCGCGCAGGGTCTCGAAGGCCTCGCCGAAGCGCCGCGCCATCTCGCGGGCGCGCGCCTTGTCGCCGTCGGCGAACATGTTCAGGTCGGCGCCGGCGGAAAAGAACTTCGGCCCCTGGCCGGTCACCACCAGGGCGTAGATGTCGTCGTCGCGGTTGAGGTGCTCGACCAGCTGCTTGAGGCCGATCAGCGAGTCGCGGTCCCAGGTGTTGGCCGGCGGGTGGTTGATGGTGATCAGCGCGGTGTGGCCGTGCTTTTCCACGGTGAGCTTGTGGGTCAGGTCGAAGATGCCGGGTTTGTAGGCTTCGATGGCGGTGCTCATACAGATCCTCGTGTCATTGGCTGCGCGTAGGGTGCGCCGTGCGCACCAAGCGGATAGTGCGCACGGCCTAGGCGGCCCCGCGCACCCTACAACAGGCGATCGAGCATGCCGCCCTGCTGCAGCAGGCGGCGGGCGACGATCACCCGCATGATTTCGTTGGTGCCTTCCAGTATCTGGTGTACGCGGCTGTCGCGCACCCAGCGCTCCAGCGGATAGTCGCTCAGGTAACCGTAGCCGCCGTGCAGCTGCAGCGCCTCGTTGCAGATGGCGAAACACTGGTCGGTGGCGAAGCGCTTGGCCATGGCGCAGTACAGGCTGGCCTCGGCGTGGCGCCGGTCCAGCTTGTCCGCGGCCAGGCGCACCATCTGCCGGCTGGCGGTCAGCCCGGTGAGCATATCGGCCAGCTTGAACTGCAGCGCCTGGAATTCGGCCAGTGGCTTGCCGAACTGCTTGCGCTCCTCCACGTAGTGCAGGCTCTGCTGCAACGCCGCCTGGGCCGCGCCGAGCGAGCAGCTGGCGATGTTCAGGCGGCCGCCGTCGAGGCCCTGCATGGCGTAGACGAAGCCCTGGCCCTCCGGGCCGATGCGGTTGCCGGCGGGGATGCGTACGCCGTCGAAGGCGATGGTACGGGTCGGCTGGGCGCGCCAGCCCATCTTGTCCTCGTTGCGTCCGTAGCGGATGCCGGCGGCGTCGGCCGGCACCAGGAAGCAGGAGATGCCCTTGGCGCCGTCCGCGCCGGTGCGCGCCATAACGATCAAGACCTGCGTACTGCCTGCGCCGGAGATAAAGCACTTGCTGCCGTCGAGCACGTAATAGTCGCCGTCGCGCCGCGCGCGGGTACGCAGGTGGGCGGCGTCGGAGCCGGCGTCCGGCTCGGTCAGGCAGTAGGAGGCCAGCAGGCGGCCGTCGATCAGCCCGGGCAGGTACTGCGCCTTCAGGGCGTCGTCGGCGAAGCTTGCCAACATCCACGAGGCCATATTGTGGATGGTCAGGTAGGCGGTGGTGGCCACGCAGCCGGCGGCCAGCTGTTCGAAGATCAGCGAACTGGACAGCCTGGAGAGGCCCAGGCCGCCGTCCGCCTCCTCGAGGTACAGGGCCAGGTAGCCCTGCTCGGCGGCGCGGCGGATCACCGCCAGCGGGAAGTGGTGGTCGCGGTCCCAGTCGCCGGCGTGCGGCGCCAGCTCCCGCGCGGCGAAGGCGCGGGCGCTGTCGGTGAGCAGGCGTTGTTCGTCACTGAGTTCGAAGTCCATGGCGCCTCATTGCAATGTCAGGGGTTGGCCGCCGGCGCGCCGCTCGGCCTGCCACTGCGCCAGGTTGGGCAGCGCGGCGTCGGCGTCGAGGCGGTCGACGATTTCGAAGTAGTCCTGCTTGAGCGGGTCCTTGAGCACCTCGTCGCGCGGCTTGACCCGCACCGCATAGACGGTCTGCAGGTTCTGGTGATCGAAGGCGCGCCACTGCTGCTGGTCCTTCAGCAGGCTGTAGCGGTGGCCTTCCAACGCCTTGATCAGCGCCTCGCTGCTCAGGCTGCCGGCGCGCTTGGCGGCGTCGGCCCACTGCTGGACGATGCTGTAGGCCGAGGCGGCGGAACTCGAGGGGTACATCTGGTAGCGCGCCTTGAAGGCGGCGACGAAGGCTTCGCCGCGGGCGGACTTCTCCAGCGCCGGCACGCGCCAGGTCCAGGGTTCGGTGCCGATCACGCCCTGCATCAGGTCGGGGCCGGCCTGCTCGACCATGCTCTGGGTCAGGTTCGGCGCGATGATCTGCATGCGCTCGGTCAGGCCCAGGTCCTTGGCGATGCGCATGGCGCGCACCAGGTCCTCGCCGAACAGCACCAGGGCGAGGATCTCGGCATCGCTCGCGGCGGCCTGGGTCAGGGCATCCTGGTAGTCGGCCAGGCGCGCGCCGGGGAAGGGCACGCGCACGCTGGCGTGCTGGCCGACGTCGTCGCTGGCGGTGGCCTGGCGCAGCGAGGCCTCGGTGGTGTGGCCCCAGGTGTAGTCGGAGGTGACGTAGAAGTAGCGCTTGTCCGGCAGGTTCTTGCTCAGGTACTGGCCGAGTACCTGGGCGCTCATCCAGGCGTTGTTGCACTCGCGGAACAGGTAGCGGTGGCCGTCCTTGCCGGTGGTGTCGTTGGAATAGGTGAGGGTGCCGAAGTACAGCAGGCCGTGTTCGCGGGCGCGCTTGCCGGCGGCGATGGCCACCGCGCTGGAGGAGCCGCCGAACAGCATCGCCGCGCCCTCGGCGGCCAGCTTGTCGACGTTCTTCACCGCCTTGGCCGGACGTGAGGCGGTGTCCTTGCTGGACAAGCGCAAGGGCCGGCCCAGCACGCCGCCTGCGGCGTTGAGCTCGTCGATGGCCAGCAGGGCTCCACGCATCTGCGCCAATCCCTCCTCCTTGTATGGGCCGGTGCGCGGGTAGTTGAGGCCCAGGGTGATGGGCTCGGCGGCCTGCGCACAGGCGGTGATCCCGGCCCACAGGGCCAGGGTGGCAGTCAGGTGGCGCATTGCAGTTCTCCTTGTTGTTGTGCTGCAGGAGACTGTTTTACGCCGCTCGTCTAGTTGCAGTGATCGTCTATTGGTCTAAGAACCTGCACAAAGCCTGCTGCGCGTCGGCTCTGCTGCGTTAAAAACAGGCTCAGAATGCTCATTTACCACGAGTAAACTGCGCTTCTTCGCCTGTTTTTGCCTTGCATAGCTCTAGCTCGCGAGGCTTTGAGCAGGTTCTAACAAAGGCCTACTCCGTTCTCATTTCAATTGAATGGTCATATTCGGCCCACTCACGGACGAATCGTCGAACCAGCGGCTGGTGACGGTCTTGGTCTCGCTGTAGAAGCGCACCGCCTGCTTGCCGTAGGCGTGCAGGTCGCCATAGAAGGAGCCCTTCCAGCCGGTGAAGGAGAAGAACGGCAGCGGCACCGGGATCGGCACGTTGATGCCCACCTGGCCGACTTGCACCGCATGCTGGTAGTGGCGCGCGGCGCCGCCGGAGCGGGTGAAGATGCTGGTGCCGTTGCCGTAGGGGCTGGCGTTGACCAGCTCGATGGCCTCTTCCAGGCTCGCGACCTCCAGGCACACCAGCACCGGGCCGAAGATTTCCTCGCGGTAGATGGACATTTTCGGCGTGACCTGGCGAAACAGCGTCGGCCCCAGCCAGTTGCCCTCGGGGTAGCCCTCGACCCTGCACTGTGAGCCGTCCAGCAGGCACTCGGCGCCCTCGGCCTTGCCCTCGGCGATCAGGCGCAGCACGCGCTGGCGTGCCTGCTGGCTGATCAGCGGGCCGAACGCGGCGCCGCTGTCGCGCCAGTGGCCGGGGCGCAGCTCGGCCATCTGCGCGGCCAGCTCGGGAATCCACTGTCGCGACTCGCCGACGAACACCGCCACGCTGATCGCCATGCAGCGCTGGCCGGCGGCGCCGCAACTGGCGCCGACCAGGTTGCTGATGACCTGATCCTTGGGCGCGTCGGGCATGATCACCATATGGTTCTTGGCCCCGGCGAAGGCCTGCACCCGCTTCAGGTGCTGGGTGCCGGTGCGGTAGATATGCTGGCCCACCGGCACCGAGCCGACGAAGGAAATCGCGCGCACGTCCGGGTGCACCAGCAGCGCGTCGACCTGCTCGCGCCCGCCGTGCAGCAGCTGCAGTACCCCGGGCGGCGCGCCGGCCTCGAGGAACAGCTCGGCCAGGCGGTTGGGGGTCATCGGGTCCTGCTCGGAGGGCTTGAGGATGAAGCTGTTGCCGCAGGCGATGGCCAGCGGGAACATCCACAGCGGGATCATCGCCGGGAAGTTGAACGGGGTGATGCCGACGCATACGCCCAGCGGCTGGATCCAGCTGGCGGTGTCGATCTCGCGGGCGACGTTCTCCACTGTCTCGCCCATCATCAGACTGGCCACGTTGGCGGCATGTTCGGCCACCTCGATGCCGCGCCAGACATCGCCCTTGGCATCGGCGAAGGTCTTGCCGGTCTCCTGCGCGAGAATCTCGGCCAGCTCGTCGTGGTGCTCCTTGAGCAGGTGCTGGTAGCGCAGCATCAGCCGCGCCCGCTCCGGCACCGGCACCTCGCGCCAGGTCTGGAAGGCGGCCTTGGCGCCGGCCACGGCAGCCTCGATCTCCTCGTGGGTGGCCTTGGGCGCCAGCGCCAGCACCTGCTGGGTGGCCGGGTCGGTGACTTCGATCAGTTCGCGGGCCTGGCTCGCGAGCCACTGACCGTCGATCAGCTGGGGCAGGGTGCGGGGCATGGTCGGGCCTCCTGTTGTTCTTCTGTGCTCTCTTTATAGTCAGTGTCCGGCCGCTTGTGGATTGACGATCTTGGTCTTTGGATGGACGATCTTGGCATTACCATCCCCCAGCGAGGCGGGCGCGCCGATGAGCGCACGAGTGGAAATATCCAGCTGGCCGCTGCCCGCCAACGGCCAGCGCTTCATCACCCCGCCGCGCCTGCGTCGCCTGCTGGCCCGTCAGCCGCTGAGCTGCGGCTGCTACCCGCTGGCGCTGGGGTTCTACCCGGAAGCGGCCGGGCACCTGATGCAGCGCAGTCAGCCGGAGGATCACCTGCTGATCTACTGCCGCGCCGGGCGCGGCTGGCTGGAGACGGCGGATGGACGATTCGAGGTCGGCGGCGGCGATCTGCTGCTGCTGCCCAAGGGCCTCGCCCACCGCTACGGCGCCGACGCCGCACGGCCCTGGACGCTGTACTGGGTGCATTTCGACGGCAGCCTGGCCGAGGATTTCCTGCGTCTGCTGGGGCCGCGGCGGGTGCGCCGCATCGGCGTGCAGCCGCGTCTGCTGGCGGATTTCGAGGCGTTGCTGGGCTTGCAGCGCCAGGGTCTCAACCCAGTGCCCTTCATCCACGCCGCCCATCAACTGCAGGCGCTGCTCAGCTCGCTGGCGGTGCTGCCGGCGCGGGCCAACCTCAAGTCCGGGCGGGTGCTGGACGTCGACGCGGTGCAGGCGGTGATGCGCAGCCACCTGCACGGCAGCCTCAACCTCGACGAGCTGGCGGCGCAGTTCAAGCTGTCGCGCTTCCACTTCGCCAAGACCTACCGCGCCCTGACCGGCCACGCGCCGATTCAGGACTTCATCCAGCTGAAGATGGCCCAGGCCTGCCGCCTGCTCGACCAGGGCGACGCCGAGGTGCGGCAGATCGCCGAGCAACTGGGCTACGACGATCCCTATTATTTCTCGCGACTGTTTCGCAAGGTGGTGGGCATGGCGCCCAGCCATTACCGGGCCTTGCACCAGGGCTAGGGCGGCACCCGCCGGTAAGTTGGTGCTGAGCGTAGCGAAGCCCAACGTCCGCGACCTGATCCGTTGGGCTTCGGCGCTGCGCACCTCAACCCAACCTACGGCCTGTTTCGCAAGGTGGTGGGCATGGCGCCCAGCCATTACCGGGCCTTGCACCAGGGATAGAGCGGCACCCGCCGGTAGGTTGGTGCCGAGCGTAGCGAAGCCCAACATCCGCGACCTGACCCGTTGGGCTTCGGCGCTGCGCACCTCAACCCGACCTACGGCCGTTTCGCAAGGTGGTGGGCATGGCGCCCAGCCATTACCGGGCCTTGCACCAGGGATAGAGCGGCACCCGCCGGTAGGTTGGTGCTGAGCGTAGCGAAGCCCAACATCCGCGACCTGATCCGTTGGGCTTCCGCGCTGCGCACCTCAACCCAACCTACGGCCTGTTTCGCAAGGTGGTGGGCATGGCGCCCAGCCATTACCGGGCTCTGCGCCAGGGATAGGGCGGCACCCGCCGGTAGCTTGGCGCCGAGCGCAGCGAAGCCCAACAGTCCTCGACCTGACCCGTTGGGCTTCGGCGCTGCGCACCTCAACCCAACCTACGGCCGTTTCGCAAGATCCGCCCGAGCCTCATCGCCTGTTCCAGGCGTTCGCGGCTGATAGCGGTCGCGGTGTTCATGCCGCGCTGCTCCTCGGGATAGGCCGCTTGAGTCTTGGCCGGGGAGGGCGGCGTGGCAACGCGCATCCAGCGGCGTGATGGGCAGGCAGCAGTCGGCGCCGCGTTATCCCGTGCGATGCCTTGACTTGCCCCCGTGCCTTGCCTAGCGTGCCGTTTTCGTTTTCAGCGCAGGAACACCCGGGATGACCGACGACCGCATCAAACTCGACGCCAGCTGGAAAGAGGCGCTGCGCGAGGAGTTCGACAAGCCCTATATGAGCGAGCTGGGCGAGTTCCTCCGAGCCGAGAAGGCGGCCGGCAAGGAGATCTACCCGCCGGGCCCGCTGATCTTCAATGCGCTCAACTCCACCCCGCTTGCGCAGGTCAAGGTGGTGATCATCGGTCAGGACCCCTACCACGGTCCCGGCCAGGCCCACGGCCTGTGCTTCTCGGTGCAGCCGGGGGTGCCGACGCCGCCGTCGCTGCTCAACATCTACAAGGAACTCAAGCGCGACCTGAACCTCGATATCCCCGCCCACGGCCATCTGCAGAGCTGGGCCGAGCAGGGCGTGCTGCTGCTCAACACCTCGCTGACCGTGGAGCGCGGCAACGCCGGCTCCCACGCGAACAAGGGCTGGCAGCTGTTCACCGACCGGGTGATCGAGGTGGTCAGCCAGCAGCGGCCCAAGCTGGTGTTCCTGCTCTGGGGCAGCCATGCGCAGAGCAAGCAGCGCCTGATCGACCCGACCAAGCACCTGGTGCTGCGCTCGCCGCACCCCTCGCCGCTGTCGGCGCACCGCGGCTTTATCGGCAATGGTCATTTCAGCCGCTGCAACCAGTTTCTCAGCCAGAACGGCATGACCCCCATCGACTGGCGCTTGCCGGCGCTCTAGCCGGGATCGCGTCGCCAGGTGGGGGCATGCGAATGACGCCGGCCTCGTTGGTCCGGCCCCGCTGCGGTTGGCGTGGGAGTAGGGTGCGCCGCGCGCACCGATTCCACATTTCTAGTGCGCGCGGTGCACCCTTCGGATTGCTGTAGGTTCAGCGAACGACCACGGACTCGCGGGCCTGGCACTGCTGCTTTGCCAGGTCGGCGTGCAGGCCGTTCAGGCGCTGCCGCAGGCGGCTGAGCTGGGGCTCGTCGGCCTGGGCGAGCAGGTCGCCGAACAGCTCGGCCAGCGCCCGGCGATTGGCCGCGTAGCTGGCCTGGTAGGCCTCAGTGTAATGGCGCTCGCGCTCCTGCAGCAGCGCGCGCATACGCGCCTCGAAGTCGTCGCCGCGGCGTACCTCGAGTGCTTCGCGCAGCGCCTGTTGCCAGGCCAGGCGGTTGTCCAGCCAGACCCGGTTCTGCGCCCCCAGGCTGGCGGCCCAGGCCTCGACGCGGGCGCTCTGCGTGGTGCTCAAGTTGCCGAACCAGGGCTGCAGGCGTTGGTTCATGCGCTCGGCGCGCTGGGCGATCTGCTGCGCCAGCGGCGGTTCGACAAACTCTTCGCGCAGCTTGGCGTTCTGCTCGTCCAGCGCCTCGAACAGTTGCTCGACCTGGCGCGGGCTGAGACCGCGCAGCAGCTGCACGCTGCTCGGGGTGATTGCCACGGCGATGCGCTGCAGGGCCTGGTCGAAGGCCTGCAGCTGCGCGGCCAGCGCCTCGCTGTCGGGGGCGTCCAGCAGCGCCTGGTTGGCCTCCAGCCAGTCGAGGTAGCGCGGCAGCTCGACGCGGCAATGCCAGGCCAGGTGCTGCTGCAGTTGCGGCTTGAGCCAGGCGCGCTGTCGCTCGTCGAGCGCCAGGTAGTCGTCCAGCTTCCACCGGATCAGCCAGTCCAGATTGCGGTAGGCCAGGTCGATCCGGCTGCAGGCGCCGAGCAGCAGGGCCAAGGCCAGCAGCAGAAGCAGGGGCTTGCGCAGCGACATGAGCGTGCTCTCTCGAGGGCGGAGATCTTGAGCCTACTGCCAGGCGGGCCGGGCGCAAGAGGGCGGAAATATCCGCTTAAGACTTAGGCGGGCGTGCGCCCGCGAGGGGCGCCGAATGGCTGGTGCGCACGGCGCACCCTACAGAATAAAAAACCGCCCCGAAGGGCGGTTCCGTTTGCAGCGGCCGGGCTTAGCCGCCGAGGTAGGCGTCGCGCACCTTGGGATCGCTGAGCAGGTCGCTGCCGCTGCCCTGCATGACGATATGGCCGTTCTCCAGCACATAGCCGCGGTCGGCCAGCTTCAGCGCCTGGTTGGCGTTCTGCTCGACCAGGAAGATGGTCACGCCGTCTTTGCGCAGCTGTTCGATGATGTCGAAGATCTGCTGGATGATGATCGGCGCCAGACCCAGCGACGGTTCGTCGAGCAGCAGCAGCTTGGGCTTGCTCATCAGCGCCCGGCCGATGGCGAGCATCTGCTGCTCGCCGCCGCTCATGGTGCCGGCGCGCTGGGCGAAGCGTTCCTGCAGGCGCGGGAACAGCTGCAGGACCTTGTCCAGTTGCTCCTGGTTGTCGCCCTTGCTGCCGAAGAAGCCGCCCATGGCCAGGTTTTCCTCGACGGTCAGGCGGGCGAACACGCGGCGGCCTTCCGGCACCACCGCGATGCTCTTGCGCATGATGTCCGGCGTGTCCATGCCGACCAGCTCCTCGCCCATGTAGCGGATGCTGCCGCTGGTGGCGCGCGGGCTGCCGCACAGGGTCATCAGCAGGGTCGACTTGCCGGCGCCGTTGGCGCCGATCAGGGTAACGATCTCGCCTTTCTGTACCTCGATGCTGACCTCGTGCAGGGCCTGGATCTTGCCGTAGAAGGTGGAGACCTTGTTGAAACTGAGCATGGTTAGGCTTCCCCCAGGTAGGCTTTGATCACGTCCGGATTGTTGCGGATCTGCTCCGGCGTACCGTCGGCCAGGGGGGTGCCCTGGTTGATCACGTAGATGTGGTCGGAAATGCTCATCACCAGCTTCATGTCGTGCTCGATCAGCAGCACGGTGACGCCATGCTCGTCGCGCAGCACGCCGATCAGCTGCTTGAGGTTCTCGGTTTCGCGCGGGTTGAGGCCGGCGGCCGGCTCGTCGAGCATCAGCAGGCGCGGGCGGGTCATCATGCAGCGGGCGATTTCCAGGCGGCGCTGCTGACCGTAGGCCAGGGTGCCGGCCGGGCGGTTGGCGAACTCGGTGAGGTTGACCCGCTCCAGCCAGTGCGCGGCGAAGTCCATCGCCTCGCGCTCGCTCTTGCGGAACGCCGGGGTCTTGAACAGGCCGGACAGGTAGTTGGTGTTGAGGTGGCGATGCTGGGCCACCAGCAGGTTCTCCACCGCGGTCATGTCCTTGAACAGACGCACGTTCTGGAAGGTGCGCACCACGCCCTTGCGCGCGATCTTGTGGCCCGGCAGGCCCTCGATCTGCTCGCCGTCGAGGCGGATGCTGCCGCCGGTGGGCTGGTAGAAACCGGTCAGGCAGTTGAATACCGTGGTCTTGCCGGCGCCGTTCGGGCCGATCATCGAGACCACCTGTTTTTCCTTGACGCTCAGGCCCACCTCGTTGACGGCCAGCAGGCCGCCGAAGCGCATGGTGAGGCCGCTTACTTCGAGAATCGCGCGGCTCATTGCTTCAACTCCAGGTGGGGACGCTGCATGGGCAACAGGCCCTGCGGACGCCAGATCATCATCAGCACCATCAGGGCGCCGAACATCAGCATGCGGTACTCGTTGAACTCCCGCGCCAGCTCCGGCAGCAGGATCATGACGATGGCCGCGAGGATGATCCCCAACTGCGAACCCATGCCGCCGAGCACCACGATGGCGAGGATGATCGCCGACTCGATGAAGGTGAACGACTCCGGCGACACCAGGCCCTGGCGCGCGGCGAAGAAGCTGCCGGCGAAACCGGCGAAGCTGGCGCCGATGGTGAAGGCCGAGAGCTTGATCACCGTGGGGTTCATGCCCAGCGCGCGGCAGGCGATCTCGTCCTCGCGCAGCGCTTCCCAGGCGCGGCCGATCGGCATGCGCAGCAGACGGTTGATCACGAACAGGGTCAGCAGCACCAGCAGCAGGGCGATCAGGTAGAGGAAGATCACCTTGTTCACCGAGTTGTAGGCCACGCCGAAGTACTCGTGGAAGGTCTGCATGCCCTCGGCGGCGCGGCGGTCGAAGGACAGGCCGAACAGGGTCGGCTTGTCGATGCCGCTGATGCCGTTGGGGCCGCCGGTGAGCTCGGTCATGTTGCGCAGCAGCAGACGGATGATCTCGCCGAAACCGAGGGTGACGATGGCCAGGTAGTCGCCGCGCAGGCGCAGCACCGGGAAGCCGAGGATGAAGCCGAAGAACGCCGCCATCAGGCCGGCGATCGGCAGGCACACCCAGAAGCCCAGGCCGTAGTAGTGCGACAGCAGCGCGTAGCTGTAGGCGCCGACGGCGTAGAAGCCGACGTAACCCAGGTCGAGCAGACCGGCCAGACCCACGACTATGTTCAGGCCGAGGCCGAGCATCACGTAGATGAGGATCAGCGTGGCGATGTCCACCGCGCCGCGCGAGCCGAAGAACGGCCAGGCCAGAGCGACCAGGATCAGCCCCATGATCGCCCAGCGCTGGGTCGAGGGCAGGGTGAGGAAGTTGCTCGCCTTGCTCGGCATGCTCGGCAGCTTGGGCGCGTGGGCCCAGGCGGCGCCGAGCTGGCTACGGAACAGCTGCCAGAAGAACATGGCGATGGCGCAACCGGCGATGGTCCACAGCACGGCCGGGCTGGCGCCGTGTACTTCCAGCTTGATGCCGACGGTGGTCAGTTTCAGGCCGAGCACCGGGTAGGCCACGGCCAGCACCAGCAGGGCGCTGAAGAAGGCGGTCTTGAGGCGATTGCTCATGGAGGGCGCACTCATACTTTTTCAACCTCCGGACGGCCGAGGATGCCGGTCGGGCGGAACAGCAGCACCAGCACCAGCAGGCTGAAGGCCACCACGTCCTTGTACTGGTCGCCGAAGATATCGGCGCCGAAGGCTTCGGCCACGCCCAGCACCAGGCCGCCGAGCACGGCGCCGGGGATGCTGCCGATGCCGCCGAGCACCGCGGCGGTGAACGCCTTGATCCCGGCGAGGAAGCCCAGGTGCGGGTTGATCACGCCGTATTGCATGCCCAGCAGCACCGCGGCCACGGCGGCCAGGGTGGCGCCGATGACGAAGGTCAGGGCGATGATGTTGTTGGTGTTGATGCCCAGCAGGTTGGCCATCTTCAGGTCTTCGGCGCAGGCGCGGCAGGCGCGGCCGAGGCGCGAGCGGGAGATGAACATGCTCAGGCCGACCATCACTACGAAGGTGACGACGAAGATCAGCACCTGCATGTAGGAGATGACCACGCCGTTCATGGCGCTTTCACCGAAGATGAAGTTGCCCGGCAGCAGGTTGGGAATGGCCTTGTCCTTGGAGTCCTGGGCCAGCAACACCTCGTTCTGCAGGAAGATCGACATGCCGATCGCGGAGATCAGCGGGATCAGGCGGTTGCCGCCGCGCAAGGGGCGGTAGGCCACCCGTTCGATGCTGTAGCCGTAGGCGCTGGCGACGATGATGCTGGCGGAGAACGCCGCGATCATCACGATGGGCAGGCTGTCGAGACCGAACATGGCGAGTCCGGCGATGACGATGAAGGCTACGTACGAGCCAATCATGTAAACCTCGCCATGGGCGAAGTTGATCATGCCGATGATGCCGTAGACCATGGTGTAGCCGATGGCGATCAGGGCATAGGTACTGCCAATGGTGAGTCCATTGATCAGCTGTTGAAGGTAGTGGTAAAGATCAGGCATTGCCTAACTCCTGGGCCCTGCGTAAAGCGGCGCTTGTGACGCAGCGCAAGACCGGAATTCTTCTAATAAACAAAGCCCACTGCGGCTGCAGTGGGCTTTGGGTTCAGGCGGGACTGTTACTTGGCTTCGGACTTGGTGCCGTCCTGGTGCCATTCGTAGACCACGAAGCTGAAGTCCTTGAGGTCGCCCTTCTCGTCGAAGGCCAGGCTACCGGTCGGGGTGTCGAAGCTGTTGGCGCGCAGGGCTGCGGCCACTTCGGCGGTGTCGGTGCTGCCGGCTTTCTCGATGCCTTCGGCAATCACCTGCACGGCGGCATAGGCCGGGAATACGAACGGGCCGCTCGGGTCTTCGTTCTTGGCCTTGAAGGCCTCGACCAGCGCCTGGTTCTTCGGATCCTGGTCGAAGGACTTCGGCAGGGTCACCAGCAGGCCTTCGGAGGCCGGGCCGGCGATGGCCGAGATTTCCTTGTTACCCACGCCTTCCGGGCCCATGAACTTGACGTCCAGACCCTTTTCCTTCGACTGGCGCAGCAGCAGGCCCAGTTCCGGGTGGTAGCCGCCGTAGTAGACGAAGTCGACGCCGGCTTGCTTGAGCTTGGCGATCATCGCGGAGAAGTCCTTGTCGCCGGCGTTGATGCCTTCGAACAGGCCGACCTTGATACCCTTGCCTTCCAGGGTCTGCTTGACCGCGGTGGCGATGCCTTCGCCGTACTGCTGCTTGTCGTGAATCACCGCGACGTTCTTCGGCTTGATGCTGTCGGCGATGAAGTTGCCGGCGGTCGGGCCCTGCAGGCTGTCCAGGCCGATGGTGCGGAACACCAGTTCGTAGCCGCGCGCGGTGATGTCCGGGCTGGTGGAGGCCGCGGTGATCATCAGGATGCCTTCGTCTTCGTAGATGTCGGAGGCCGGTTGAGTGGAGCTGGAGCAGAGGTGGCCGACCACGTAGGAGATGCCGTCGTTGACGATCTTGTTGGCCACGGCGACGGCCTGTTTCGGGTCGCAGGCATCGTCGTAGACCACGCCTTCGAGCTGCGCGCCGTTCACCCCGCCGGCCTTGTTGATCTGCTCGATGGCCATCTTGGCGCCGATGAATTGCATCTCGCCGTACTGCGCCACGGCACCGGTCACCGGACCGGCCAGGCCGATCTTGATGGTGTCCGCCGCCATCGAATAGCTGGCCGCCCCCGCCAGAGCCATTGCCGCAAACAGTTTGGAAATCTGCTTAGTAGCCTTGTTCATGAGTGCTCCACTCTTATGTTTTTCGTTGTTGTAGTTCTTGCGGCCGAAGCTGCAGAACCGGGTCCGTTACCCCGGTCATGCCCCCGGCAACTGTACCGGAACAGTGTAGAGCGCGGATTTGCGCCTTGAAAAGCCGGCAGCTGGAGGCGAATCGCGGGGGTGTCGCTAAATTGCAAGGTATGTACAGAAAAACGGCGTGCCCCCAGTCGCTCAGCGAGCGTCCCGCGGTTGCCTGAAGAGTTGCCGGCGCTATCATTGCGCGCCTGCACTCATCGCCATCGACACGGGGCACACCATGACGGATCAATCTAGCACCCTCTATGCCAAGCTGCTTGGCGAAACCGCGCCGATTCGCTGGCAGGAACTGCAACCCTTTTTCGCCCGTGGCGCACTGCTCTGGGTCGAGGGCGGCGAGGATCTGGTGGCGGTCGCCAAGGCGGTTGCCGGCAACGACCAGGCGCGGGTCGCCGAGTGGATGGCCCGGGGCCTGCTGGGCAAACTGGAGGATGCCCGCGCCGAGGATCTGCTGACGCGCGACCCGCAACTGTGGGCGGTGGTGGTGGCG
Source organism: Pseudomonas sp. NPDC077186 (assembly GCF_044543505.1). Lineage (NCBI taxonomy): Bacteria > Pseudomonadati > Pseudomonadota > Gammaproteobacteria > Pseudomonadales > Pseudomonadaceae > Pseudomonas > Pseudomonas sp. NPDC077186. The sequence continues at coordinate 1,019,783 of NZ_JBITWE010000001.1, read as the reverse complement.
CCCTGGGTGCTGGTGCAGGAGCGGGCGACGGCCGCCAGCGTGCACTGAAACGGCGCGCTGCAGCGGTGCGATAGCCGGTCTAGACTGTCTCGGCGTTCCCGCGCGGAACGCTCAGACCCGTTACTAAGGAGTGGTGCCATGTTCGAACCCGGTCACCTGCATCGCAGCAACCCGCCCGGTATGGTCGGGCAACCGAGCTATTCCATCGACTTCTATTACGAGGTGCGCCAGGACCCCAAGGAAGGCGCCATGCTGCACGGTCGCCTGGTCGGCGAGATCGACGGCAAGGCCTTCGAAGAAGTGTTCGAGATGCACCGCGACACCGCCTTCAACTTCGCCAGCGTGATCTCCCGACTGGCGGTCAAGCACGGCCTGCACGCCAACGCCAGCCCGATCATGCGCGCGCACAAGGAATACGACGCGATCTTCGAGGACATCCGCAGCAAGCTGCACGCCAAGCCGGGCGAGGCGGTGAACCTCGATCATCTGGAGCAGGACGGGCTCTGAGCCCGCACGAGATTGCCGCCCCGGCCACCGGGGCGCCCGCCAGCCAATACCCGCAGCCATAGCCCATGACCGAGAACCTGATCGCCTTCACCCTCGCCGCCACGCTGCTGACCCTGACGCCGGGCATCGACACCGCCCTGGTGCTGCGTACCGCCGCGGTCGAGGGGCGCCGGCAGGCGTTGCGCGCCGCCCTCGGTATCAACGCCGGCTGCCTGCTGTGGGGCGCGGCGGTGGCCTTCGGCCTGGGCGCGCTGCTGGCGGTGTCCGAGTTCGCCTACAACCTGCTCAAGTATTGCGGCGCGGCCTATCTGGCCTGGCTCGGGCTGAACCTGCTGCTGCGCCCGCGCCGCTCGCTGGCCCCCGCGCAGGCGAGCAGCCAGGCGGGCGCCAACTGGTTGCTGCGCGGCCTGCTGGGCAACCTGCTCAACCCCAAGGTGGGGATCTTCTATGTGTCCTTCCTGCCGCAGTTCATCCCGCCGGGCCAGCCCCCGGTCGCCTGGACCTTCGGCCTGGTCGGCATCCACCTGGCGCTCGGCCTGATCTGGGCGCTGGCGCTGATCGGTGCCACCCAGCCGCTGGCGCACTGGCTACGCCGCGCGGCGGTGATCAAGTGGCTGGATCGCAGCACCGGGCTGATCTTCGTGCTGTTCGCCGCGCGCCTGGCCTTGAGTCGACGCTGAAGCGCTATCCTGTGCCCTCGCGGCAAAGAACCAGGCGGTGACGATGGACCGGTTTCAGGAAATGCGCGTGCTGCTGGCGGTGACCGAGGCCGGAAGCTTCGCCGGCGGCGCCAAGCTGCTGGGCATCTCGCCACCCAGCGTGACCCGCGCGGTCGCCGCGCTGGAGGCGCGTCTCGGCACCCTGCTGCTGGCGCGCACCACGCGCAGCCTGCGCCTGACCGAAGCCGGCCAGCGCTATGTCGAGGACTGCCGGCGCATCCTGCTGGAGCTGGAAGAGGCCGAGGAGCTGGCCGCCGGTGGCAGCGTGCGCCCGCGTGGGCGGTTGACCGTGACCGCGCCGGTGATGTTCGGTGAGCTGTTCCTGATTCCACGCATCGCCCAGTACCTCGACAGCTACCCGGACGTGGAGGTCAATGCGCTGCTGATCGACCGCGTGGTGAACATGCTGGAGGAGGGCATCGACGTCGCCGTGCGCATCGGCTCGCTGCCCGAGGGCGATCATCCGGCGCTGCAGGTCGGGCAGATCCGCCCGGTGGTCTGCGCCGCGCCGGCCTTTCTCGAGCGCGTCGGCCGCCCGCGCCACCCGGATGAGTTGCGCGACGCCCCTATCGTCATGTCCAGCGCCAGCAACCTGCTGTCGCACTGGCAGTTCATCGGCGCCGACGGGCCTTTCGGTTTCATGCCGCGTCCACGCTTTACCGTCAGCTCCAACCAGGCGGCTATCGGCGCCGCGCGCCTGGGCTGGGGCTACACCCGCGTGCTGTCCTACCAGGTGGCCGAGGCAGTGGCGCGCGGCGAGATCGAACTGGTGCTCGAAGCCTTCGAACCGCCGGCTTTGCCGGTGCATGTCATTCACCAGGGCGGGCGCCAGGTCTCGGCCAAGGTGCGCACCTTCGTCGACCACTGCGCCGCCAGCTTTCGCGCCGACCCGGCCCTGCGCGCGGCCGGCGCACCCTCCGCAGCATGAGCCAGCACCGCGCAATGCAGGTGTTCCTCGCCGTGGCGCAGGCCGGCAGCCTGGCGGCGGCCGCCAGGGCGCTGCAGCTGTCGCAGGCCACGGTGATGCGCATTGTCGCCGCCCTGGAGTACCGGTTGGACAGCACCCTGCTGGTGCGCGGTCCGCGCGGCGTCAGCCTGAGCCCGGTGGGTGCGGCTTTCGCCGACAGCTGCCAGCGCATCCTGCAGCGGCTGGAGGAGGCCGAGCGCTCCGTGACGGGGCTGCACGCCAGCCCCGCCGGGCAACTGACCCTGGCCCTGCCGCTGTTGATGACGCACCAGGTGCTGACGCCGATTGCCGTGGACTACCTGGCGGCCTTTGCCGAGATGAGCCTGGCCACCCTGGCGCGCGAGGAGTTGCCCCGGCTGCTGGAGGAGGGCATCGACCTGGCCGTGGCGGTCGGTCATCTGCCCAGTTCGTCCGGCTTCGCCGTGCCGTTGGGGTGGGCGCGCCCGCTGGTCTGTGCCTCTCCGGCCTACCTGGCGCGCTGGGGGCGGCCGGTCAGCCCACACGACCTGCCGGCGCAGCGCACCATCGCCACCTCCTCGACCGGCCACGCCGGCGAATGGCGCTTCGCCGACGGCCCGATCAAGCTCGCCCCGCGGCTGATCTGCAGCACGCCGCAGGCGGCCATCCGCGCCGCACTCGCCGGCTTCGGGCTGACCCGCTGCCTGAGCTACGAGGCCCACCAGGAACTGCGCAGCGGTCAACTGGTGGCGGTGCTGGAGGACTTCGCCGCCGCACCGGTGCCGGTGCAGCTGTATTACCGCGAAGGGCGTCGGGCGGCCGCGCGGGTGCGCAGCTTTCTCGATTTCGCCGTGCCGCGTCTGCGCGCCCATCCGGCCTTTCAGCTCTGAGTTGATTGCAAAAAGTGAAATAGTGGATTGTTCTATGCGGTGATTCTTCTATTGGTTGGATGGGGCGAATATGGCCCCCATCGTCGCGCAGGCCAGTCGTCTCGCGCGGAACCACGCCAACCTCGAAGGAGTCGTCGCATGTCCCGTCCCGCCATCAAACTGTACAACTTTCCCCGTTCCGGCCATGCCCACCGCGCCGAGCTGATGCTGTCGCTGCTGCAGTTGCCCACCGAGCTGATCTTCGTCGACCTGGCCAAGGGCGCGCACAAGACCCCCGAGTTCCTCGCCCTCAACCCCTTCGGCCAGGTGCCGGTGATCGATGACGGCGGCACCGTCGTCGCCGACTCCAACGCCATCCTGGTCTACCTGGCCAAGCGCTACGGCAACGACGACTGGCTGCCGCAGGAGCCGGCCGCCGCCGCACGGGTGCAGCGCTGGCTGTCGGTAGCCGCCGGGCAGGTGGCCTTCGGCCCCGCCGCCGCGCGCCTGGTCACGGTGTTCGGCTACTCGTTCAACAGCGAGGAAGTGATCAACCGCGCCCACGCGCTGTTCACCCTGATGGAAGGCGAGTTGGGCGAAACCCCCTTCCTCACCGGCGACAAGCCGAGCATCGCCGACGTGGCCAACTACTCCTATATCGCCCATGCGCCGGAGGGCAACGTTTCGCTGCAGCCCTATCCGAACATCCGCGCCTGGCTGGCGCGCATCGAGGCGCTGCCGGGCTTCGTGCCGATGCCGCGTACCGCCGCCGGCCTGCAAGCCTGAGTCACCGCCAGCTGCCGGGTTTACCCGGCGGCTCCTCTCGTGGAGGGCAGAACATGCAACAGCTTCCCAGCCATCGGCACTCGCCCTGGCACGCCGGTGAAAAGCGACTGCAGGAAAAGGTCGGCGTCGCCGAGCGCATGGAAGTGCTCGGGCAGAAGGTGATCCGCGACCATATGCCGGACCAGCATCGCGACTTCTACCGGCAACTGCCCTTTATGATCGCCGGCGCCGTGGATGCTGCCGGCCAGCCCTGGGCCACCCTGATCGAGGGCGAGGAGGGCTTCGTCACCTCGCCCGATCCGCGCCGCCTGGCGTTCGATCTCGCCGCCATGCCGCTCGATCCGCTCGACCCGGCCACGTCCGGTCTGGGCGTCGGCGAGGCCATCGGCCTGCTCGGTATCGAGCTGCATACGCGGCGGCGCAATCGCATCAACGGCCATATCCGCCAGGCCTCGGCGCAGCGCCTGGAGATCGATGTGGAGCATTCCTTTGGCAACTGCCCGCAATATATCCAGCAGCGCCAGTACAGCCGCTCGCCGCAGGGGCGCGGCAGCGCGCGTCAGGACGCCAGCGAGCTGGATTCGCGCAGCGCGGCGATGATCGGCGGCGCCGATACCTTCTTCGTCGCCAGCTACGTCGAGCACGACGATGGCCGTCGTTCGGTGGACGTTTCCCACCGTGGCGGGCGCGCCGGATTCGTGCGGGTGGAGGGCAAGCGCCTGACCATCCCCGACTACGCCGGCAACCTGCACTTCAACACCCTGGGCAACCTCAGCGTCAATCCGCGCGCCGGGCTGCTGTTCGTCGACTTCGCCACGGGCGACGTGCTGCAACTGGCCGGCCGCGCCGAGATCGTCCTCGACAGCCCGCTGATCCAGGCCTTCGAGGGCGCCGAGCGGCTGTGGACCTTCGACGTCGAGCGGGTGGTGCTGCGCCCGGCGGCGGCTTCGCTGCGCTGGGCCTTCGAAGAATATGCACCGACCAGCCTGATGACCGGTACCTGGGCGCAAGCCGACGCGCGCCTGCGCGAGCGTGAGCAGCGCAATCAGTGGCAGCGCTGGCGGGTGCTGAATCTGCAGCAGGAGAGCCGCGATATCCGCTCGTTCGTGCTGGCGCCGGAGCAGGGCGCCGCACCGGGTTTCGCCGCCGGCCAGCACCTGCCCGTGCGCATCAGCAGCGCCGCGGGCGACACCCTGCTGCGCACCTACAGCCTGTCCAGCGCGCCGTCGGATGGTTTCCTGCGCATCAGCGTCAAGGCGCAGGGCCGGGTGTCGCGGCATCTGCACGAGCAGGTTCGGGTCGGCGATGTGCTGGAGGTGCGTGCGCCGCTGGGCAGCTTCACCCTCAACAGCGACACCCATCGGCCGCTGGTGCTGATCGGCGCCGGCGTCGGCATCACGCCGCTGCTGTCGATGCTGCGCGAACAGGTGGCGCTGGGGCAGGGCAGGCGCATCCATTTCTTCCAGGGCGCACGCACGCTGGCCGACCTGCCGTTCCAGGCCGAGTTGCGCGAGCTGGTGCAACGTGCCGATGGCCTGCTCCACATCCACCGCGCCCTCAGTGCACCGGGCAGCGATGCCGTGCTCGGGCGCGACTACGAGCAGCAAGGGCGCCTCGACCTGGCGCAGATCAAGGCGGCCCTGGCGTTCGACGACCATGACTTCTACCTGTGCGGCCCGGCCGCCTTCACCCAGGCGATCTACGATGGCCTGCGCGAGCTGAGCGTCGCCGACGCGCGCATCCACGCCGAGGCCTTCGGTCCCTCGACGCTCGCGCGCCGCACCGACGGCCAGGTAGCGACCTTGGTGCAGCCGCCAGCGGCGAGCGAGCCGGTGCCGGTGTACTTCAGCGCCTCGGCCAAGGAGGCGCGCTGGACGCCAGGCAGCGGCAGCCTGCTGGAGCTGGCGGAAAGCCGCGGTCTGGCGCCCGAGTTCAGCTGCCGCGGCGGTTCCTGCGGCACCTGCAGGACGCGCCTGCTCAGCGGCCAGGTGCACTACCCGAATCCGCCCGCCGAACTGCCGCAGGATGGCGGCGTGCTGATCTGCTGCGCCGTGCCGGCGCAGGGCGAGGAGGGCGTGCAGCCGCTGCTGCTCGACCTCTGACCAAGGTGCACGGGCCGTTGAGTTTTTCTTGAAGGCGCTCAAGTAAAGGTCAATGGCCTGCTCGCATGCCGCCGTGGCCCAATCGCTCGCGTTACCCGGTCGCAGTGACCGGGGTTTGATTGGAGAAACCACATGACCACTCTTCTGCACCTCGATGCCAGCGTTCGTGGTGAGCGTTCATTGAGCCGCAAGCTATCCAGGGCCTTCGTCCAGGCCTGGCGGCAGGGCGATGCGCAAACGCAGGTGATCGAGCGGGACGTCGGGCGCAACCCGCCGCCCTTTATCGACGAGGCCTGGATCGCCGCCGCCTTCACCCGGCCCGAGCAGCGCTCGGCTGAGCAGCACGAAGTCCTGCGCATCTCGGACGAGCTGATCGGCGAGATCGCACGGGCCGAGGTGATAGTGCTGGGCACGCCCATGTACAACTACGGCATGCCGGCCGCGCTCAAGGCCTGGTTCGACCAGGTGATTCGCGTCAACCAGACCTTCAGCTTCGACCTGGCCCGCGGCGACTACCCGCTGGCGCCGATCATGGCCGGCAAGACGCTGGTGATCCTGGCGTCGCGCGGCGAATTCGGTTTCGGCCCCGGCGGCGTGCGCGAGCATATGAACCACCTGGAGACGCATATCCAGACCTGCGCGCACTACCTCGGGGTAAACGACAGCCACGTCATCGCCATCGACTACCAGGAATTCGGCGATGCGCGCCATCAGGCCTCGCTCGCCGAGGCGTTCGAGGCCGCCGCCAGCCTGGCCGGGCAGTTGCTCGGGCAACGCCTGGCCGCCTGAACCCCGTGGCTCAGGGCTCTGCCGTCAGCTGTTGCGAGGCGCTCGCTTGCGCCACCAGCCAGTCCTTGAACAGGCTCAGGCTGCGCCGCGGCTGTGACGCATTGGGCTCGACCAGGCGGTAGGCGAAGCCCGCCAGCGCAGGCCCCTGCACGCGCTGCATGCGTCCGTCGCGCAGGGCTTCGTCGACCAGCAGGCTGCTGCACAGCAGCGGCCCCAGGCCGCGCTCGGCGGCGTGCAGGGCCAACGTTTCTTCGCTGTACCAGGAGATGCTGAACTCGCGCGCGCTCCCCGCCTGCGCCAGCCAGGCCGACCAGGTGGGCGCAGCCAGACCCAGGTTCTTCCACTTGAATGCCAGCAGCGGGCGCCCGTAGAAGTCGTCGATCGTCGCCGCGCGTTGCGGCGGGCAGATGCGCGTATCGGCGACCGCGATAAAGTGGTCCTGCAGTAGCGCTCGCTCGGCCCCCGCGTCATCGGCAGGGCCGTAGCGAATCGCCAGGTCGATGGCTTCTGCGCGCAAGTCGACCGGTTTTTCCGAGGCGTGGACATGCACGACGATGTGCGGGTGCAGCGCGTTGAACTGCGCCAGGCGCGGCATCAGCCAGCGTTCGGCGAACGCGCGGGTGGTCGAGAGCTGCACGGCGTCGCCCTGGGCTGGTGGTTTGACGAGGGCGAAGGCCTGGGCGATCTGGTCGAAGCCGTCGCGCAGCTGCGGATAGAGCAGGCTCCCCACCGGGGTCAGGCGCACCTGGCGGCCGCGCTCCAGGAGCTTCTGGCCCAGCCCATCCTCCAACTGGCGCACCTGATGGCTGACCGCGGCGACCGTCACGCTCAACTCATCGGCGGCGGCGGAAAAACTCCGGTGGCGCGCGACCGCTTCGAATGCCCGAACCGAGTTCAGGGGTGGAATCCTGCGCATGCTGCCTTAGCTCCTGCATGATTGTTCCGCCGCCGCGATGGCGACCAGTGCGGAACCAGGGCCTGCACTATAACCCGGCGTCGCCGCTGCGCGCCTGGCGCCGGTCACGGGCGCCCGTACTGCTGGCGATACTGGGCCGGGGTCAGCCCGGTCAAGGCCTTGAACATGCGCCGCAAATTGGCCGCGCTGCTGAAGCCCAGCTCCGCGCTGAGGGTGGTGAGTGGCGCCGAGGTCATGGCCAGACGCTCGGCGAGTTGATAGAGCTTGATGCGCCTGGCGTAGCTCGCCACCGGCTCGCCGGTTGCCGCGCGCACCTGGCGCGCCAGGGTGCGCTCGGTCAGCGCCAGCCGGCTGGCCAGCGCCGGTACCCGCAACTGCTCGGCGGGCGTCTGTTCGACCAGCGCATGCAGGCGTCGCAGCAGCCCGACCGGTTGCTGCATCAGGCTGGCGCCTCGAAAGGCGCTGTGCGGTACGGCCGGGCGCGGCAGCACCATCAGCCGGCTGAGGTCCTTGAACGTGTCCTGGCTGACCTGCCGTTCGATCAGCCCCTGGGCGATGGGCAGGTAGCCGTTCACCCCGGAGGCGGTGGCCACGCCCTGGGCGAATACGCAACTGCTCTCGCTCTGCCAGCGCACCCGGGCGAAGCGCTCGCGCAAGCTGTCCGCCAGCCACCAGGTCACCGTCGCCACCTGACCGTTCAGGCGGCCGCTGGCGGCAAGCAGGCACACGCCGGTGCAGTAGCTCCACAGTTGCACGCGCTTGCCGACGACCGACAGGGCTTTGATCAGCGCGGCGTTGTTCGCCAGCAGCGCATCGGCCTGCTCCACCGACTCGGCCCAGAAACCGGGGACCAGCAGGGCATCCAGGGTGCGCGAATCGAGCGCGGCGCTCGCCTCCAGGCTCACCCCATGGGCGCACTGCACCGGCCCGGCTTGCCGGGCGACGTAGCGCAGCTCGAACAGCTGCCGCCCGCTTCGGCGATTGGCCGCATGCAGCAGGTCGGCGAAGGCCAGCAGCCCGGCGGGCATGCAATCGGGAAACAGCAGCAAACCAATGCGCATGGTGGGTGATGGCCTGAAATGAATCGAAGATGTCCAATACTGCCATTTTTGCCTCGAGGCCGGATAGGCAGCATGGAGCCCTCCGAACCCGAGGGCTGTTCATGAAAATCCAGCAACTGCGCAACGCCACCATCATCGTCGAATTCGCCCAGCATCGCGTGCTGGTCGACCCCATGCTGGCCCGGCAGGGCGCCTTGCCGCCGCTGCGACTGTTCGGCGCACGGCAACGCAACCCGCTGGTCGAGCTGCCGGGCGCCGCTCGCGACGCACTGCAGTCGGTCACTCACTGCCTGATCACGCATTGCCAGAAAGGCCATTTCGATCACCTGGATCGTGCCGGCGCCAAGTGGCTGCGCGAGCGGCAGATCCCGGTGATTTGCACGCCGCACGATGCCGAGTACCTGGCGCAGCGCGGCCTCAAGGTCCAGCCGCTGCACGCCGACCACGAGCAGCCCGGCGCGTTTCTCGGTGGACGCATCCGCACCATCCGCTGCACCCATGGCCGCGGTCTGGTGGGGCGATTGATGGAGCACGGCGTGGGCTATCTGATCGAGATGCCGGGCGAGCCGAGCCTGTACCTGGCCGGCGACACCCTGCTCAGCGAAGCGGTGCGCGCCTGCGTGCGCGAGCATCGGCCCGAGGTCAGCGTGGTGCCGGCAGGCGGCGCGCGCTTCGACCTGGGCGGCGACATCATCATGGGCATCGACGAGGTGCTCGAGTTCGCCCGCCTGAGCGGCAAGGCCGTGGTGGCCAACCACCTCGAAGCCATCAGCCATTGCCCCACCCGCCGAGCGACACTGGCCGCGGCCGCGGCCGGCGCGGGGGTTGCCCTGCTGGTACCGCAGGATGGCGAGGTGCTGAGCTTCTGAGCGCGGAGGGCGGGCCTCACTCCGCCGCGCGGCGCGCCATCCGGCGCCGGTACTGGCGGGAGCGCCGCATATCGCCCAGCTGCTGCTGGAGCAGCGCCCAGAGCGGCGATACCCCGGGCTGGGTTTTCCGGCCCCGACTCAGCTTGCGCAGCTGGTGCTTGACCACCGCCATGTTGGCCAGCGACGCCAGCACCTTGTTGCCCCAGGTGATCGGCGGCAGCTGCGGCGCGTTGTCCTGCCCGCGCTGCCAGTCGCGCGGCAGGTTGGGGTCGATGGCCAGGGCCGTGCCGATGCCGACCATCTCGATACCGCTGGCCAGCACCTGCTCGGCGACGGGCGCACGGCGGATGCCGCCGGTGACCATCAGCGGCATGCTCGCTGCCCCACGAATCTCGCGGGCGAACTCCAGGAAATAGGCCTCGCGCGCCAGGCTGCGGCCGTCGCGGGCCTGGCCCTGCATCGCCGGTGCCTCGTAGCTGCCGCCGGACAGTTCGACCAGGTCCACCTTCAGCTCGCCCAGCAGCCTGACCACTTGCTGGGCGTCCTCGGCGCTGAAGCCGCCGCGCTGGAAGTCCGCCGAGTTGAGCTTGACCGCCAGCGCGAAGCCCGGGGAAACCTCGGCGCGTACCGCCTTGACGATCTCCAGCAGCAGGCGCGCGCGGTTTTCCAGCGAGCCGCCCCAGGAGTCGCTGCGCCGATTGGTCAGCGGCGAGAGGAACTGGCTGAGCAGGTAACCGTGCGCCGCGTGGATCTGCACGCCGCTGAAGCCGGCCCGTTCGGCGAGGCGCGCGGTGCGGGCGAAGCGCGCTATCGCCTCGTCGATCATCGCCTGGCTCATCGCCAGCGGGGTGGCGAAGCGCTTGGACAGCGTGCCCAGCTCCAGCGCCACTGCCGAAGGCGCCCAGGTCGGCTGGCCGAGGTTGGCCTGCATCTGCCGGCCGGGGTGGTTGATTTGCAGCCAGAACTGCGCGCCCCGGGCACGACCGATTCGCGCCCAGTGCTCGAACCTGGCCAGCTGCGCATCGTCTTCCAGCACCACGCCGCCCGGGCCGGTCATGGCGCGGCTGTCGACCATCACATTGCCGCTGATCAGCAGGCCGGCGCCGCCCTCGGCCCAGGCCTGGTAGAGGCGCAGCAGCGGTTCCGACGGCGCGTGCTCGGCGTCCGCCATGTTCTCCTCCATCGCCGCCTTGGCGATGCGGTTGGGGATGATCGAGCCATTGGGCAGGACAAGGGGATCGAACAGGTTCATGGGGCGCTTCCTCGGCTGAAGGTGAGGCGACCTTAACCTTTAAGCTCACTTTAATGTCAATGGGCATTTGCACGCGATTTGCCCTGTTACCGCGGCGAAACAAAATCGCCGATTCGACCGCTTGACCTTAAAGCTCTGTTTAACCTTAGGGTTGCCGCGTCTGCCCCTCGGAGCGCTTTCCGGCGGGCAGGAACCGATCGAATCCTCAACGCGGATAACCCCCATGAAGCAGCTTGCCGAGCTTACCAAACGCCTGAAACGCCAACCCACCGCGCTGCTGGCCGGCGCGATTCTCCATGCCGTCGCCATGCCCCTGTGGGCGCAGCAGAGCGACGCGCCCACCGCCACGGTCGATATCGCCGGCCACACCGTGCCGGTGCTGGCAGGCGGGCTGTATGACCGCTACCACTCCAATCCGCCGCTGTCGGTGATCGCCGCCGAGGCGCCGGACATCGATCTCAGCTGGTTCCGCGGGCTGCAGAAAACCAAGGTGGACATGGGCTTCGAGTCCTACTCGCCGAACTTCTATTACCGCAACACCCGCGTCACCGCGGTGTTCACCGCCGACCTCGACAGGCTGCGCGAGCTAATGCCGGCGCAGGTGCTGGAGCAGGTGCAGCCGCTGCAGGTCTGGCCGGGCAGGGGCCTGGTCGCCTTCACCGCCTACGCCTATCACCATTGCGATAACGACAGCTACAACGAGATCGCCCTGTCCATCGTCACCAACAAGCCCGGCAACGCCAACCTGGGACCGCTCAGCCTGGTCGGCCAGTCGCTGTCCAAGGACTTCTGGGGCTACGTGCTCAAGCTGCCGGTCAATACCGAACTGGCGCGGGTGCGCGGCGTGGTCGGCTACAACCTGCCGAAGTGGCTGACCGCCATCGATTATCGCGAGACCGACCAGCGCCTCGTCTTCGAGATCGCCGACAGCGAAACCGGCAAACTCGACGTTGCCTTCGAGGTGGAGAAGCTTGCCGAGCTGTCCAACGAACCCGAACTGGTGACCAACAGCTTCACCAATATCGGCCACGACGGCGAGCTGGCCTATGGCTACGCCGTTTCCCGGCAGCTGCGCCATGCCTCCAACTCGAACGCGGATTCGGTGAAGCTCAAGCTCGGCGATGGCAGCCTGTCGACCTACATCGAGTCGCTGCAGCTGGGCAGGATGATGAAGTACGAATACGTGCCGGACTTCCAGAGCGCGCTCTATGCGCCCGAGCCGCTGAAAGCGGAGTAGGGTGCGCCGCGCGCACCAACGCCGGCGCCGCAACGCTTAGGGTGCGAGGTGCGCACCACCGCCGACAATCCACGGCCGGTGCGCACGGCGCACCCTACGAAGCTCCGCGCCGCCCCACGGCCGGCCTGCGCTTGTTCGTCTTGCTCGCGGCTTTGGGCGCTTCGGCTGCATCCATCTCGCCCAGGTTCATCTTCGACAGCACCCGCTTGGCATTGGCCGCGCAGTCGAGGTCGTCCGGTTTGCCTTCGATCTCGTCGATCAACGCCAGCAGGTGCGTCTTGCTCTGCGCCAGGCGCCGTTCAAGCGCCTCGATGTCATGCACCTTGGCCTGCAGCGTGTCGAGCAGCTTGCCGTGCTGCCACTGCGACAGATCCTGCGGCAGCAGGGTGCGCAGCTCGTCGAGGCTGAAGCCGGCCTGCTGCGCCGTGGTGATCAGGTTCAGCACCAGCACGGCCTCCTGCGGATAGCTGCGATAACCGTTGGCCTGCCGCTGCACCAGCCTGAGCAGGCCGATGCTTTCGTAGAAGCGAATGCGCGAAGCTGCAAGGCCGGTGCGCTGCGCCAGTTCGCCGATTTTCATGGCTGTGCTGCCCCTTTGCTGCAAGGTGATTTCAGGTTTAAGCCTAACTTTAACCTTTGGCTTAGACCATGCCCTCGTCGCGTTGCCGGGGCCGCAGTGCGCAAGTATCAAGACTTCAGCGCCGCCTCGATCTGCGCGATATCGATCTTGCTCATGGTCATCATGGCCGCGAAGGCGCGCTTGGCCGCCGCGCGATCGGGGCTGGCGATGGCGGCGCTGAGGAGGCGCGGGGTGATCTGCCAGGAGATGCCCCACTTATCCTTGCACCAGCCGCATTCACTGGCCTGGCCGCCGTGGTCGATGATCGCGTGCCACAGGCGATCCGTCTCGGCCTGGTCGTCGGTGGCGACCTGGAAGGAGAAGGCCTCGTTGTGCTGGAACGCCGGGCCGCCGTTGAGCCCGAGGCAGGGAATGCCCATCACATTGAACTCGACCGTCAGCACATCGCCCTGCTGGCCAGAAGGGTAGTCGCCGGGGGCGTGATGCACGGCCAGCACCGCGCTGTCGGGAAAGGTCTCGGCATAGAAGGTCGCAGCCTCCAGCGCGTCGCGGTCGTACCAGAGGCAGATGGTGTTCTTGCTGGTCATCCTGAGTCTCCCACCGTGGGTTGAAACTCAGGAGTCTAGACGGCAGTGGGGGGCTGACCCGGTGCGACCGATCTGCGCTGTCCGCGGGGCGTCAGGCGCTGACCCATCTCTGCCGCGCCCAGCCACTCAAGCCATCGACCGCCAGCACCAGCACCAGCATGGCGAGGATCACCGTGGCCGCCTGGGCTTCCTGGAACAGGCTGAGCGACACGTAGAGCATCTGCCCCAGGCCGCCGGCGCCGACGAAGCCGAGCACGCTGGCCATGCGGATGTTGTTCTCCCAGCGGTACAGCGTATAGGCCACCAGTTGCGGCCAGACGCCGGGCAGGGTGCCGTAGCAGAAGGCATTGATGCGCCCGCCGCCGCTCAGGCGGATGGCTTCGGCCGGTTCGCGCGGGGTGTTTTCCAGCGCCTCGGCAAATAGCCGTCCCAACACTCCTGCCGTGTGCAGGGCCAGGGCCAGGGTGCCGGCGTTGGGGCCGAGGCCGGCGGCCAGCACCATCAGCGCGGCCCACACCAGTTCGGGGATGGCGCGCAGGGCGTTGAGCAGCAGGCGCGTGGCATGCAGGGCAACGCTGCCGAAGCGCCCGGCGGCCGGCAATGCCAGGGCCAGGCCGAGCACGGCGGCGAGCAGGGTGCCGATGGCGGACATGGCCAGGGTTTCCAGGGCGCCGCGGCCGATGGCCTGCAGGTGCGTGGCGGAGAAGTCCGGCTGCATAAAGCCGCCGGCGTACCTGGCCATCTGCGCCAGGCTGTCGCCGCCGACCAGGCCGGCCAGGTCGATGCCCAGGTAGAGGAAGGAAGCGATCACCGCGGCGATCAGGGCGGCGAGCAGAATCAGGTTGCCGGCTCTCATGTCAGCCTCGCGCGCAGCAGGCGGCTGAGCTGGTCGGCCAGCAGCACCAGGGCGAGGAACACCAGCAGCATGCTGGCCACCTCGCCGCCGGCGAACATACGCATCGACAGGTCGATCTGCTGGCCGAGGCCGCCGGCGCCGACGAAGCCCATCACCACCGAGGCGCGGACCGCGCATTCCCAGCGGTACACGGTGTAGGACAGCATCTCTCCCGCCGCATTGGGCAGCACGCCGTAGGCGAAGGCGCTCAGGCGGCCGCTGCCGGCCAGCAGCAGGGCGCGGCTGGGGCGGGCGTCGACCGACTCGAAGATTTCCGCGTAGACCTTGCCGAGCATGCCGGCGTAGGTGATGGCGATGGCCAGCACCCCGGCAGTGGGGCCGAGGCCGACGGCGCGGACGAACAGCAGCGCCCAGACGATCTCCGGCACGCTGCGCAGGAAGATCAGCAGGCCGCGCACCGGCCAGCGCGCGAGATTCGCCCACCAGGCCGGGCGGCCGCCGCGGTGCAGCGCCGACAGCGACAGCGCGCGGCTGGCCAGCAGCGCCGCGGGGACGGCGATCAGCAGCGCCAGGCTCATGCCGGCGGTGGCGATGGCCAGGGTTTCCAGGGTGGCGCGGCCGAGCAGGGCGAGGAACTCGCCGTCGTGCGCCGGCGGCCAGAAGTCGGCCAGGAAGTTACCCATGCTGCGGGCGTTGTCGCCGTCGACCAGCACGCCCAGGTCCAGCTCGCTGAGCTGCAGGCCCGGCCACAACAGCAACAGCGCCAGCAGGGTGATCAGCAGCCGCGGCAGGGCGGCCGGGTCGCGCGGGGAGCGGCTCAGCATCGCGGGATCTGTACCGTGAGCGGCTGCACCGGCAGCGAGGCCGGCAGCGGCTGCAGTTGTTCGTTGGCGTACAGCGCCTCCAGCGCCGCCGGCTCGATGGCCGCCGGCGGCAGGTCGAAGACGATGCGGCCGTCGCGCAGGCCGATCACCCGCGGGAAATGCGCCAGGGCCAGCTCCACCGCGTGCAAGCTGGCCAGCAGGGTCATGCCGCGGCTGGCCGCCTCCTGGTTGAGCACCGCCAGGGTGTGGCCGGCCAGCACCGGGTCCATGGCCGACACCGGCTCGTCGGCGAGGATCAGCTGCGGCGCCTGGTACAGCACGCGGGCGATGCCGACCCGTTGCAGCTGGCCGCCGGACAGCTGGTCGCAGCGCTGGAACAGCTTGTCGGCGATATCCAGGCGCGCCAGCGCGGCCTGGGCGCCGGCGGCGTCGAGCGGGTGCAGCAGGTTGAGCAGGCCCTTGGCCAGCGGCCACTGGCCGAGCTTGCCGGCCAGCACCGCGGTGACCACCCGTTGCCGCGGCGGCAGCGGCGGCGCCTGGTGGATCAGCCCAATGCGCGCGCGCAGGCGCTGGCGGGCGCGGTTGCCGAGACGCCAGGGGTCTTCGCCGAGCAGTTCGAGCTGGCCGCTGCTGGGCGCCAGGTTGCTCGCCAGCAGGCGCAGCAGGCTGGTCTTGCCGGCGCCCGAGGGGCCGATGATGGCCACCCGTTCGCCGGGGGCCAGGCTCAGGTCGATGCCGTCGAGCGCCCGCGTGCCGTCGGCGTGGGTCAGGCCCACGCCGCGCAGGGCGATGCTCACTTGAGCAGGCCGGCGGCGCGAGCGGCTTCCTCGATGCCGGCGTAGTTCTCGGCCTTGGTCTCGATAAAGCGGCTGGCGGCCTGCAGCTCGAGGATCGCCTTGTGCTCGGGGTTGGCCGGGTCGAGGGCGAGGAAGGCGGCCTTGATCTTGCCTTGCAGCTCGGCGTCGAGGTTGCCGCGCACGGTCCAGTTGTAGTCGTAGTAGGGCGGGGTGGTGGCGATCACCTTGACCTTGTCGACGTCGACCTTGCCGGCGGCGACCAGCTTGTCCCACACGCTGGCGTTGAGCACGCCGCCGTCGGCCTTGCCGGCCTGGACCCAGGCGGCGGTGGCGTCGTGGGCGCCGGAGTAGGCGATGCGGCTGAAGAAGTCTTCCGGCTTGATGCCGTCCTTGAGCATGAAGTAGCGCGGCATCAGGCTGCCGGAGGTGGAGGACACCGAGCCGAAGGCGAAGGTCTTGCCCTTGAGGTCCTGCAGCGATTTCACCGCCGGGTCGGCGCTGATGATCTTGCTGGTGAACTGCTCGTCCTCGGCGCGCTGCACCAGGGGCACGGCGTTACCGGTCTTCAGGCGCGTCTGGACGAAGGTGAAGCCGCCCAGCCAGGCCATGTCGACGCGGTCGGCGGCCAGCGCCTCGACCACTGCGGCGTAGTCGGCCACCGGGACGAATTCGACTTTCATCTCCAGCTGCTGTTCGAGGTAGGCGCCCAGCGGCTTGAACTTGCGCAGCAGTTCGGTGGGGGCTTCGTCGGGGATGGCCGAGACCTTGAGGACCTCGGCGGCCTGGGCGAAGACGGCGGAAACGGACAGGGCGAGGCCGGCGGCGAGCGCCAGGGTGTGCTTGAGCATGACGGGTTCTCCGGTTCAATAGCGGGGAAAGCGCGCGGAGTATAGTGAGCCGAGGGCCAGGATGCAGCAGGCTTGCGCTGCCGCCGGCCTGACTCTGTGGTTAAGATGGCGTTTTTCCCCTGTTTCAGGAGCTGCTCGATGACCGCTACGCTGCCCGCCCTGGCCTTCGCCGGGATCGGCCTGATGGGCCTGCCGATGACCCGCCGCCTGCTCGCCGCCGGCTACCCGCTGACCCTGTGGAACCGCTCGCCGGACAAGTGCGCGCCACTGCTGGCGCAGGGCGCGCACCGGGTGGAGACGCCGGCCGAGCTGTGCCGCGAGGCCAACGTGGTGATGCTCTGCCTGGCCAATACCGAGGTGGTGCGCGAGGTGGTGTTCGGCCCCGGCGGCATAGTCGAGGGCGCGCGGCCCGGCCAGCTGCTGGTGGACTTCTCCAGTCTGGAGCCGGCCGCCACCCGCGAGATGGCGGCGGAGCTTCAGGCGCGCAGCGGCATGCGCTGGGTCGATGCGCCGGTCTCCGGCGGCACCCCCGGCGCCGAGGCCGGCAGCCTGGCGATCATGGCCGGCGGCCGCGAGGAGGATGTGCAGCGGGTGCGGCCGATTCTCGCCCACCTGGGCCAGCGCCTGACGCGCATGGGCGAGGTGGGCGCCGGCCAGGTGACCAAGGTGTGCAACCAGATGATCGTCGCCTGCAACGCCCTGGTGATCGCCGAGGTGGTGGCCCTGGCGGAGAAGGCCGGGGTCGACGCCAGCCTGATCGCACCGGCGCTGGCCGGCGGTTTCGCCGACTCCAAGCCGCTGCAGATCCTCGCCCCGCAGATGGCCGAGAGCCGCTTCGAGCCGGTCAAGTGGCACGTGCGCACATTGCTCAAGGACCTCGACACCGCGGTCAAGCTGGCGCGCGAGCAGGGCAGCGCCACGCCGATGAGCGGCCTGGCGGCGCAGCTGATGCGCCTGCACGGCAGCCAGGGCAACCTCGAGCGCGACCCGGCCACCCTGGTGGAAATGCTGCGGGAGCAATGCCCATGAAGATCGCCGCCAACCTGTCGCTGCTGTTCACCGAGCTGCCGCTGCGCGAGCGCATCCAGGCGGCCGCGGCGGCCGGTTTCGACGGCGTGGAGATCCAGTTTCCCTACGAGCTGCCGGCCATCGCCCTGCAGGAGGCGCTGGCGCGTGCCGGCCTGCCCTTGGTGCTGATCAACCTGCCGGCCGGCGACCTGATGAGCGGCGGCCCTGGCCTGGCCGCGGTGCCGGCGCGTCAGGCCGAGTTCGACGCCGCCCTGCAGCAGGCGCTGACCTACGCCGCCATGGTGCGCCCGGCCTGCGTCAACGTGCTGCCCGGGCGCCTGGCCGCGGGCGTCAGTCGCGAGCAGGCGCTGGATTGCCTGGCCGCCAACCTGCGCCAGAGCGCCGAGGCCTTCGCCCTGCTCGGCATCCGCGTGCTGGTGGAGGCGATCAACCCCATCGACATGCCGGGGTTCCTGATCAACACCCCTCAGCAGCTGGACGAGCTGCTGCGCGCGGTGGATCACCCCAATCTGGCCGCACAGTACGACCTCTACCATATGGCCCGTCAGCAGCTGGACCTGGCCGCCGGCATGCGCCTGTTGGCCGGGCGCATCGGCCACGTGCAATTCGCCGACTGCCCCGGCCGCGGTGCGCCGGGCAGCGGCGAACTGGCGTTCCCCGCGCTGCTCGGTGCTTTACGTGACAGCGGTTACAGCGGCTGGCTGGGCGCCGAGTACAAGCCGGGCGAGGTGGGTACGCAGGCGAGTCTGGGTTGGTTGCAGGCGTTCAGGGCTTGAGTGCGAGGCGTGCTTTGGTCGCGGCTGAAGCCCCTCCCACAAGGGCTGCACAGCTGGTTGTAGGAGGCGCTTTAGCGGCGAGCCTTTTGGCTGGGCGCGTTTCGGTCGATAGGACGTAGCCCGGATGCAATCCGGGGATCGCTGGCGCTAGAAGCGCGTACCCACCCGCTCCAGCGGCCGATAGTGCGGGGGAAACAGGCTGACGATCTCTTCCAGCGGCAGCGGCTTGCTGAACAGGTAGCCCTGCACCTGATCGCAGTCGCGCTCCTGCAGAAAGGCCAGTTGCTCGCTGGTTTCCACGCCTTCGGCCACCACCTTCAGGCGCAGGGCGTGGGCCATGGCGATGATCGCGTGGACGATCTCGCGGTCCTGGCCGGAGGCGGCGAGGTCCTGGATAAAGGAACGGTCGATCTTGAGGGTGTCCAGCGGCAGGCGGCGCAGGTAGGCCAGGGACGAATAGCCGGTGCCGAAATCGTCGATCGACAGGCTTACGCCCAGGGCGCGGATGCTCTCCAGCAGGCCGATGGCGCGGTTGATGTTGCTCAGCAGCGCGCTTTCGGTGACCTCCAGCTCCAGGCTCTGCCCCGGGCAGCGGCTGTCGTGCAGGATCTGCGCGATGCGTCCGGGCAACTGGTCGTTGCCCAGGTTCAGCGCCGAGCAGTTGACCGCCACCTTCAGCCCCGCATAGCCCATCCCGTCCAGGCCGCGCAAGTCGTGGCAGGCGCGGCGCAGCACCCAGTCGTCGAGCTGATCGATAAAGCCGTTGGTCTCGGCGATGGCGATGAAGCGCTCCGGGGTGAGCAGGCCGTGCTGCGGGTGGCGCCAGCGCACCAGCGCCTCCAGCTTGTGCAGGGCGCCGCTGCGCAGGTCGACGATCGGCTGGTAGAACAGGGTCAGGCCGTTGTCCTGCTGCAGCGCCAGGCGCAGGTCTTCCTCCAGTTGCAGCTCGAACGAGGCCTTCTGTTTCAGGTGCGGGTTGAAGAAGTGCACCACGTTGCGCCCGCTGCCCTTGGACTGGTACAGCGCCAGGTCGGCATGCTTGAGCAGCTCGTCGGCGCCGCCGCCGTCGCGCGGGAACAGGCTGATGCCGATGCTGGTGGTCATCACGATCTTGCGCCCGGCCAGCTCTATCGGTTCCTTCATCTGCTCCAGCAGACGTTGGGCCAGAGCGCGCGGCGCGGCGTTGCTGTCGAGGCTGGCGACCACGCAGAACTCGTCGCCGCCGAAGCGGGCGATCAGGTCGCGCTCGCGCAGGGCGCCGCGGATGCGCTGGGCGACCACCCGCAGCAGGTCGTCGCCGGCGGCGTGGCCGAGGGTGTCGTTGATGCGCTTGAAGTGATCGATATCGAGGAACATCACCGCCAGGCCGCGGCCGACTATGGCGTGCTCCTCCAGGGTGGCGGCGAACACCCGGTTGAAGCCGCGGCGGTTGAGCAGCTCGGTCAGCGGGTCGAAGTGCGCCGCCTGTTCCAGCGAGGCCTTGGCCTGGTCGAGCTGCGCCAGCAGGTGGTTGACCCGCTGCAGGTCGCGCTCCTTGTCGTCCAGCTTGCGGTTGGCCCAGGCCGCCACCAGGCTCAGGGCGACCACTGCCAGGGTGATGGCGGCCACGCTCAGCCCCAGCTGCAGGCTGTTGTCGGCGCCCTGCACCTCGAGCACTGCACCTTGCGGCACCACCAGGTGCAGCGCCGCCATGCCGGTGAAATGCATGGCGGTGATGGCGGCGCCCATCACCAGCGCGGCCGCGTACTTCAGCCAGTGGCGGTAGGACGCGCTGCTGCGGCGCCGATGATGGGCCAGCAGCTGCGCGGCGAGGCTGGCGCCGATGGCAATGACGATGGACAGGGCGAACAGCCCGCCGTGGTAGTAGGCCTGCGCCGTCGAGCGCATGGCGGCCATGCCGCTGTAGTGCATGGCTGCGATGCCCAGGCCGATGATCGCCGCGGCCAGGGCGCGGCGGCCGAGGCCGGCGTCGCGCTGGGCCATGCAGTAGAGGGCGAGCAGGGCGGCGGCCAGGGCCACCAGCAACGACAGCAGGGTGGTGGCCAGGTCGTAATGGATGGCCAGCGGCGCGCGAAAGGCGAGCATGCCGATGAAGTGCATCGACCAGATGCCGCCGGCCAGGCACAGCCCGCCGACCAGGCCCCAGGCCAGGCGCATGCCGCGCTGCGGCACCTGGTCGAGGTGCTCGACTATCGCCAGAGTGCCCAGGCTGCCGGCCGTGGCGACCAGGTAGGCGAGCACCGTCAGCCAGGGATCGTGGCTGCAGTCCAGCAGCAGCTGGCCCTGCTCGGGCAGCTGCGCGAGAAATCGAATCGACCACCCATCCATAGCCACCCCCAGGGTGCGCCCGCGACGCCCTCCTCAGTCAAGCACAAACGTGCCAGGTCAGTCGCTTTTGCCGTAATCGTTGAGCGAGATCACCCGGGTCTTGCCGATGCGGTGGCGGTAGATCTCGCGCAGGTACTTGATCGCCTGCTTGACGCTGTCGCGGCTCAGGCGGATGTCGTTGATCGAGACGAATTTGTCGGCGTCGTGGATCAGCTCGCGGTACTTCTTCTCGTACATCGGCTTGATCGCGTACCAGTTGGTGTCGAGGATCTTCGCCGGGTCCTCGTGCTCGTTGAGCATGGCATCGAGCTTGGCCTCGTCGAAGCGCTCGGCGACGATGAAATCGAGCATGGCGTCGTCCAGGCTGTCGTCGAAGCGGTACTGGTCGCGGGCGAAGCAGCGCTTGATGTAGGCGACGATCAGGGTCAGGAAGTCGTCCGACAGGCACGGGCTCTTGACGATCAGGGTGGTCAGCGACAGGTTGGCCGAGGCGCCGATCACCAGGGCGTAGCGCTTGAGCGTGGTGTTGGGGAAGAGGTTGTTGAGGTGGGTCTTGAGCCGGTTCAGGTCCATGTAGGACAGCTTGTAGTCCTTGGGCAACGAGACGATGGACACCACCGAGGAGCAGTTCTTGAAGAAGTGCAGTTCGCTCAGCTGCGCCGCGTCGTAGCCGCTGGCCTTGTACTGCTCCAGGGCCTGGCGATAGCGTTTGGACTCGATCGGCAGCAGGCTGATGCCCTCGATGGCCTGGGTCACCTTATTGAAGTGCGGCAGGTCGATGGAGCGGAAGAACAGGTCGTCGATGTTCAGCCGCGGCGCGTGCTGCTCCTTGTCCAGCACGCGGAATTTCTCCGAGAGCTGCGCCGGCTGTTCGGGCACCACGGATTCGGCGTAGGCCACCGCCACCGGGCCGGCCAGGCTCATGAACAGGTCGTTGGCGTCGAGGCGGATGGTCTCGCCGATGTCGATGCCGGCGCGGCGGAAGTAGTTCTGGTCGTAGTCGCCGGTGACCGCCTGGGCGGTGAGGATGTTGAAGATCTGCTGCGAGATGTACTGGTTGGCGTGGCGCTCCATGGCGGTCACGTCGATGTTGTGGATGCTGCCGTCGCCGCTTTCCTCGGCGTAACGCATGATGTCGTTGGAGATCAGCATCATGGCGTTCCACGGGCGGATGCGGCGCATCACGCTCTCGGCGCTGCTTTGCTCGTTGTCGAAGTTGTAGGAGAAGTCCCATTCCTCGGCCAGGTACTTGCACAGCAGGCGCCCGGCGTTGATGTGCAGGGCTTCGGACATCTCGCTGCGCTGGTCGGAGATGTTCGGCAGGATGCAGATGCCGCTGGTGAAGATCGGCTCGAAGACGAAACCGTGGTCGCGCTGCGCCTCGTCGTCCACGTTGGCCTTGCTGTCGAAGGTCTTGCTCATGTAGGCGAACTGCTGCGCCAGGCCGAACTCCGAGGCCATGCCCGAGCCGGTGCCGCCGCCGGCGCTGAAGATATAGAAGTACAGGCGCGATTGGTTGGCCTTGATCCCGCAGGAATCGATCAGGTAGCTGTGGATGAACTTCCAGTCTTCGTTGGAGAAGCGCTGGGTGTCCTTGTTGAGGATGATCTTGGCCAGGTACTGACCGAGGATCGGCGCGTTGCCGGCGCCGCCGGCGTGCACCTCGGACAGGTCCATGATCTTCAGCTTGCTGTAGTCGTCGAGGAAGCCGCTCATCTCGCCCTTGCGCGAGAAGCGGATGCGGCCCTCGATGTCCTTGTCCAGGTCGCCGAGCATCACCAGCGGCTCGATCAGGAACACCGGCTTGCTGCTCTTGTGTGGGGCGCGCAGCAGGTTGCTGCGAATCCAGCGGCTGGGCCGCGAGGCCTGCTCGGCGGCGGCGGTGGCCTCGCTGTGGAATTCCTCCAGGTAGAACTGGCGGGCGTTGTAGACCAGCGAGGCGACGTCCAGGGCGATGTTCGAGCCGCAGCGGCCGAGGCCGATCAGGCACACCGAGGGGAACTGCTGGATGCGGCTCGACTCGCCCTCGTCCAGCGGCTCGCCCAGGGGGAACACCAGGTTGCGCAGGCCGTCGAGGTTGTCGAGGATGCGCTCGATGTCGCGTTCGGTGAAATACAGGTACTGCTCGCCGCTTTCGCCGGGCAGCGGCAGCGCGGGCGGCGCCAGCAGGGTGTCGGCGAGATCGGCCAGGGTGGCTTCCTTGGCGGCGGCAACGGCGTCTTTCTTGGTTTTCATCGGCGACAGTCCGGCGGGTCGGTGGGGTATTGGCCATTGGCCATGAAATGGCCAGCCCCATTGGTTCTAGCACGGAATAAAGCACTTCGCGTTATTCCAGCCGGATATGAACGATTTTTGGCGTCAGCGCCCCATCGACGTGCATAAATCCAGCGAATAGTCGCAGACAAGCCGCGGCAAAGGCTCTAGATTGCCCCTCACTCAACGTCCGGCCGGTGCTGCCAAGGTAGGCGCCACCGCGGTAGGCCCGACGTGGACAACAACAAGAGACATTGCCATGCAGCCCAACCAGCAAGCGTCCAACGCCTGGCGCATCCTGTTCCTGCTTTTCCTCGCCAACCTGTTCAACTTCTTCGACCGCACCATCCCCGCCATCATCATCGAGCCGATCCGCCTGGAATGGGGTCTCAGCGACCTGCAACTGGGGCTGATCGGCACCGCCTTCACCATCGTCTACGCCCTGGCCGGGGTGCCGCTGGGACGCATGGCCGACACCGGCGCGCGGCGCAAGATCATGGGCTGGGGCCTGGCCGCCTGGAGCGGGCTGACCGCGCTGAACGGCATGGCCTGGAATTTCTGGAGCTTCCTGCTGATCCGCATGGGCGTCGGCATCGGCGAGGCCAGCTACGCGCCGGCAGCCAACTCGCTGATCGGCGACCTGTTCCCGGCGCACAAGCGCGCGCGGGCCATGGGCATCTTCATGCTCGGCCTGCCGCTGGGGTTGCTGCTGGCCTTCTTCACCATCGGCGCCATGGTCCAGGCCTTCGACAGCTGGCGCGCGCCGTTCCTGATCGCCGCCGTGCCGGGGCTGATCCTCGCCCTGTTCCTGTTCTTTATCCGCGAGCCGGCGCGCGGTGCGGCAGAGAGCACCCGGGTCAGCAGCGCGCCGGTGGACAAGCCGCTGCGCAAGGTGCTGGCGATCCGTACCTTCTGGTGGCTGGTGCTGGCCGGGCTGGCGTTCAACTTCGCCTCCTACGCCTGCAACTCCTTTATGGTGCCGATGCTGCAGCGCTACTTCGGTCTGCAGTTGCAGGATGCGGCGATGGCCACCGGGGTGATAGTCGGGCTGACCGGCCTGCTCGGCCTGACCCTGGGCGGCTGGCTGGCGGACCAGGTGCACCAGCGCTGGGCCAATGGCCGCCTGCTGTTCGCGGCTTTCAGCATGCTGGCGGCCTGTATCTGCACCGCCTGGGCGCTGAGCGCCGGGCGTATCGACACGGCGCTGTTCGTCGGCGTGTTCAGCCTCGGCTGGCTGTTCTCCTACAACTTCTACACCTGCGTCTACACGGCGATCCAGGACGTGGTCGAGCCGCGCCTGCGGGCCACCGCCATGGCCCTGTTCTTCGCCGGCCTGTACCTGCTCGGCGGCGGCCTCGGCCCACTGGCGGTGGGCTGGCTGTCGGATCACTACGCCCAGGCGGCCATGCACGCGGCCGGCGCCAGCGAGATGAGCGAGGCGTTCAAGGCCGTCGGCCTGCACGACGCCATGCTGCTGATTCCGCTGGCGCTGTTTCTCACCCTGCTGGCGCTGCTGCAGGCCGCCCGCTGCTTCCAGCAGGATGCGCTGCGTATGCGCGAGGAGTTGGCGGAGGCCGTGCCGGCATAGGCGGCGGTGCGTGGCGCACCGCATGGATTAGGTCCGCAAAATCCGGAAGCGATTGCGGCCTCGTAGGGTGCGCCGTGCGCACCCAATGGACGGTGTGCATGTGCGCACCACCGTGCATTGAATGGTGCGCGCAGCACACCCTACGGTCGGCACTTCGGAGGTAGAGGGCGCCGTGCGCACCAATCGTGGCTTACCTCAGGGCACCAGCAGGATCTTGCCGTCGCGCTCGCCGCTGGCGGCTGCGGCCACGGCGTCCTTGATATGGGCCAGGTCGTAGGTGGCGGCGACGCGGGTCTTCAGTTTGCCGCCGGCGATCAGCTGCACCAGTTCGCCGAACACCTTCATCTGCTGCGCCGGGCTGGCCTGCTGGAACCACTTGGCCAGCCAGAAGCCGCGCAGGGTGACGTCGCGGAACACGAAGGAGGCCGGCGATACCAGGCACGGCTGGCCGCTCATCATGCCGTAGTTGACCAGCACGCCGCCGTTGCACAGGGTCGCGGCGATATGGTCGGTGCTGGCGCCGCCTACCGCGTCGATGCCTAAGCGCACGTCGGCGCCGCCGGTGGCCGCGCGTACGCGCTTGGCCAGCTCGGGGCCGTCCACCAGCACCAGGTCGCCGCCTTCGGCCTCGACGCCGGCAATCGCGGATTCGCGGCGCACCACGTTGATGGTCTTGAAGCCGCGCAGCTTGGCCAACTGGATCAGGTAGCTGCCGACGCCGGAGTTGGCGGCGTTCTGGATCACCCAGTCGCCCGGCTTGAGGTCGACGAACTCGCTGAGCAGCAGCGAGGCGGTCGGCGGGTTGACGGTGAGCATGGCCAGTTGCAGCGGGTCGGCGTCCGGCAGCGGGATCAGCTTGTCCGCCGGCGCGTTGAGGGCGCTGACCCAGGTGCCGCAGCCCACCGGCAGCAGCACGGTCTGGCCGACCTTGAGGTTGCCGACGCCCTCGCCGAGCGCCTCGACCCGGCCGACGCCCTCGTTGCCGCCAATGGCCGGCAGCGGCGGCAGCATGCCGTAGGCGCCGGTCAGGGTCAGCACGTCGGAGGGGTTGATCGGCGCGGCCAGCACCTTGACCCGCACCTGGCCGGCGGCCGGCGCCGGCAATTGCAGCTCGACCGCTTCGATCACGTCCTGCGGCACCGGGCCGCGTTGCTGGTATTGGGCTTTGAGCATGATGATTCTCCTGGGGCGGGCGCAGAAATGCGTGGAGCCAGTCTAGCCGCGCGCGGGCAAAGCGGAATGAATCGCCGTGCATCCACTCTGGTGATGGGCGGCCGGCGCCGACTATGCTCAGGGCTCGTTCGAATCAGGGACTGCACATGGGCCGGTGCTGGGTGGGGCTGCTGTTGCTGTGGCTGGCCGCGGGGGCGTGCGGCGAGACGCTGCGCGTCGGTTTCGGCACACACAAGCCGCCCTACGTGTTCGAGGGCGAGCCGCGCGGTCTGGAATACGAACTGGTGGACCGCGCCGCGCAGCTGGCGGGGTTCGCCATGGCGGCCTACTACGCGCCCATGGAGCGCCTGCACCTGATGCTGCGCCGCGGCGAGATCGACGCCATCACCACCACCAGCGAGCGTAGCGGCGTCGAGGCCTTCTACTCGGACATCTATATCCACTACCACAACGCCGCCGTCGCCCTGGCCGCGCGCGGCTACCGCATCGAGCGCATCGCCGACCTGGGTGGCTACTCGGTCAGCGCCTTCCAGCGCGCCCGCCTGCTGCTGGGCGCGGAGTTCCAGCGCATGGCCGAGGGCAATCCGCGTTACCGCGAGGAGGCCCTGCAGATCAACCGCAACCGCCTGCTCTACAGCGGCCGGGTCGAGGTGGTGATAGGCGATCCGCGGATCATCCAGCACTTCAATCGCGAGGTGGCCGAGCAGGTCGACGTCAGCCAGCCGCTGGCCTGGTACCCGCTGTTTCCCCCCACCGCCTACCGGGTCGGCTTTCGCCAGGAGGCGCAGCGCCAGCGCTTCGACCAGGGCCTGCGCCAGTTGCGCGCCAGCGGCGCTTATCAGGTGATCGAGCGTCGCTACCTGAGCGACTGAAACCTGGCGAAACCTTTTGCCGGGCTGTCTCGGCCGTACCGCTGTAGCACTATGCGGACTCGTTCCGCGACTCGCATGGAGGAACCCCGATGTTGCGTCCACACCTGCTTGCCAGCCTTGCTCTGGCGGCGCTGCTGAGCAGCCAGGCGAGCCTGGCCGAGTCCCGCCAACTGCCCAGCGAGCTGGGGCAGCTGCAGATCGATACCGTTGCCGAGGGGCTGGCCAACCCCTGGGGCCTGGCCTTTCTGCCGGACGGCCAGGGTTACCTGGTGACCGAGCGCCCCGGGCGCCTGCGCCGGATCGCTCCGGACGGCGGGTTGTCGGCGCCGCTGGGTGGCGTGCCCGAGGTCTACGCCAGCGGCCAGGGCGGCCTGCTCGACGTGGCGCTGTCGCCGGATTTCGCCGCCGACCGTCTGGTCTACCTGTCCTACGCCGAGGCCGGCGACGGTGCGGCCGGCACCGCGGTCGGGCGCGGCCGCTTGTCCGCCGATGCCACGGCGCTGGAGGGCTTCGAGGTGATCTTCCGCCAGCAGCCCAAGCTGTCCAGCGGCACCCACTTCGGCTCGCGCCTGGTGTTCGACCGCGACGGCCACCTGTTCATCGCCCTCGGCGACAACAACCAGCGCCCCACCGCGCAGGCGCTGGACAAGCTGCAGGGCAAGCTGGTGCGCATCCATCCGGACGGCAGCATTCCGGTGGACAACCCCTTCGTCGGCCAGGCCGGCGCGCGCGCGGAAATCTGGTCCTACGGCCATCGCAACCAGCAGGGCGCGGCGCTCAATCCCTGGAGCGGCCGCCTGTGGAGCCACGAGCACGGCCCGCGCGGCGGCGACGAGATCAACATCCCCGCCGCCGGCAAGAACTACGGCTGGCCGCTGGCGACCCACGGGGTCAACTACTCGCTGCTGCCGATTCCCGAGGCCAAGGGCGAGGTCGTCGCCGGCACCGAGCCGCCGCACCACGTCTGGGAAAAATCGCCGGCCATCAGCGGCATGGCCTTCTACGACGCCGAGCGTTTCCCGGCCTGGCAGCACAACCTGTTCATCGGCGCGCTGGCCGGCCAGGCGTTGATCCGCCTGCAGCTCGACGGCGACAAGGTGGTGCACGAGGAGCGTCTGCTGCAACCGCTCAAGGCGCGCATTCGCGACGTGCGCCAGGGGCCGGACGGCTTTCTCTACGTGCTGACGGATGCGAGCGACGGACGACTGCTGCGCCTGGGGTTGGCGCGCGAGTGACGCGGGGGAGGGAGATGCCGGGTGCGCGCTGCGCACCCGCGGGCATTACTTCTTGCTGATGGTGATCTGCCGGGTGCCGCCGTAGGTCTGGCCGCTGACGCCCTTGGCGATCTGCTGGATCTCGCCGCCGCCCTGGAGGAAGGCCGCCACCTGGGCCTCGATGGACTCGCGGGTTTCCACGGCAGGGGCCGGCTTGCTGACTTTGCTGGTGGACGACTTGACGCGCAGGGTGGCCATGACCTTATCTCTCGACGATGGGCGGCCGGCCATTGTGCCTGATCGGGGCGCCGCCTGCTCGCCTAATCGTCTGGGGCCGCTCTGGCGGGGCCGCTCGTCGAGGCCCTGGATGCCGGCTAATCGCTTGTTTTCCAGACACTTAACGCGCTTTTCGACCGGCTGTCGATTAACCGTGCGGGCAACCCTGGCGCCGCCGAACTCGGGTAGAATGGCCGGCTGTTTTGGCGAGGTGGCACGCGATGGCCTTAATCGGGCGGATGAATTCTTTGCAGGTGGTCAAGCACACCGACTTCGGTCTGTACCTGGACGGCGGTGCGGACGGCGAAATCCTCCTGCCCAAGCGCTACATCCCCAAGGACACGCCGAGCGAGGTGGACGACTGGCTCAACGTGTTCCTCTACCTCGACAGCGAAGACAAGCTGATCGCCACCACGCAGAAGCCCAAGCTCCAGCTCGGCGAGTTCGCCAGCCTCAAGGTGGTGGATATCAACCGCATCGGCCTGTTCCTCGACTGGGGCCTGGCCAAGGACCTGCTGCTGCCGCACTCCGAAGAGAAGCGCCCGCTGCAGCTCGGCGACTATTGCGTGGTCTACCTCTACCTGGACAAACGCACCCGCCGCCTCACCGCCACCGCGCGTCTGGATCGTTACCTGGACAAGACCCCGGCCAATTACCAGGTGGGCCAGGAGGTCGACCTGCTGGTGGTCGAGCGCAGCGACCTGGGCTTCAAGGCCATCATCAACGGCCAGCACTGGGGCCTGATCCACAAGAACGAATTGTTCAAGTTCGTGCGCAACGGCATGCGCGAGAAGGGTTATATCAAGGAAGTGCGCGCCGACGGCAAGATCAGCCTGAGCCTGCAGCCGGTGGGCCGCGAGGCGGCCAGCGGCCTCGGCGAGCAGATCCTCGAACGCCTGCGCGCCCAGGGCGGCAGCCTGGCGCTGGGCGACAAGAGCCCGCCCGAGCTGATCGCCGAACAATTTCGCGTCAGCAAGGGCAACTTCAAGAAGGCCATCGGCGGCCTGTACAAGCAGGGCCTGATCCGCATCCACGACGACCGCATCGAACTGCTCGACGGCTGAGCCGCCAGCGGCTTGAGTCGCGCCGCGCCAACTCGCATAATGCCGGCGTTTCCCCGCCGGTGTAGCTCAGTCGGTAGAGCAGCGCACTCGTAACGCGAAGGTCGCAGGTTCGATTCCTGTCTCCGGCACCATCCAACCCAAGGGCTTGCAGCGATGCAGGCCCTTGGCGTTTTCGGGCGTAGAATGCCGGGAACCTTGGTTCTGCCTGTGAGGTGCCCATGTTGCTCCGACAGCTGCTGCCGATCCTGTTCTGTGCATGGGCCTTGCCTTCCTGGGCCGATGCCACGCAGCCGATCCGGGTGATTCCCAAGAGCTATGTCAGCCCCGGCGCCAGCGGCAGCGTGTCCGGTTCGGCGCATTTCCAGCAGTACGATCTCTATGGCGGCCAGCGCCTGCCGCAGGCGCCGCTGCGCGAGGAGAGCCGCTACGGCAGCCATGCCAGCGAGGTTCGCGGGGGCATTCGGCAGAGCATCGAGTATCCCGGCGGTTTGCGTCTGGAGCTGCAACCCGGCAACGGCAGTTACCAGCAGCAACGCAGCCGCTGAGCGCGATCGGCCTCGCGACGGGCGTGGCGTCAGCGCCGACGATCCGCCGCGTGGTGGGCGGCGTTCGCTTGCGGTGCGGGGTCGTTGCGGTCGATGACCACGCGGTTGCGGCCACCGCTCTTGGCTTGATAGAGGCATTCGTCGGCGCGTTGCAGCCAGCTTTCCCAGTGTTCGCCGCTGCGCAGGATGGCGCCGCCGATGGACACCGTCACCGGCCCGCCGGGGCTCTCCAGTTCGCTCGCGACGCGCTTCAGCAAGTGCTGGGCGGCGGCGTGCAGGCCGTCGAGTTCGGTATTGGGCAGCAGCAGGAGAAATTCCTCGCCGCCGAAGCGGAACAGGCGGTCTTCCTTGCGCGAACAGCGCTTGACCAGCTCGACGAAGGCCACCAGCACCTGGTCGCCGACGTGGTGGCCGAAGCGGTCGTTGATCTGCTTGAAGTGGTCCAGGTCCATCACCAGCAGGCCGAAGCTGTCGCTGTGGCGGCGGTGGCTGGACATGGCGATCTTCAGTTCCTCGTTCATCGCCCGGCGGTTGCGCGCGCCGGTCAGCGGGTCATGGATGGCCAGCAGTTGCAACTGGTCGCGCTGGGTGCGGGTGCGGACGGCGAAGATGAAGCTGAGCACGCTGGCCATCATCCCGGTGACCAGGAAGGAGACCATCTGGTAGTGGCTGTCGAACACGCTGCCGGGCACCAGCAGGGCGTGCGCCACCAGACAGGCGAGCACCAGGGCGGTGGCCAGCAGGGCCTTGCGGGGGGTGACCATGAAGAAGTTGAAGAGGATCAGCGGGTAGATCCAGAACAGGCCGTTGACCCCCAGGTTGATGGCGATCAGCGTCGAGCCGATGGAGAACACCGTGGCCAGGTAGATGCCGGGTTTGACCGTGTCGCGGGTGCGCCAGGCGTAGAGCACGGCGAACAGGGTGGAGAGCACGATGATGGTGTCGGCGATGCCCACCAGGTAGTTGCCGTGCAGCAGGCGGTACACGGCGTAGGGTGAGATGCCCAGGACGCCGAACAGGCCCATCAGGGTGATGATCGACAGCTGGAAATCTTCGCGCAGGCGCTTGAGCAAGCGGGCAGTCTTGATGGCCATAAGCGTTCTTGTCGTTGTTATGCGGCAAGCATGCAGAGCTTTGACCGCTTATGGCAAGGGTAGATCCTGAGCAAAGTGCCAGCATTTGCGCCAGGCCGACGAGTCGCTCCAGCGGTTGAGGCCGGTTTGGTTAACCGCTGCGCATTTGCAGCCGGGTGGCCGGTGACAGTTCGCCGGCGCCGCCGCATCATGGGCCGCCCGCCATCAGCTCAAGGATCTGCGCGTGTCCCAGTCATCGCCCCCATCCGTGGTATTCGCCGCGCAAAGCGTCGCCGGCCAGGTGCGCACGCACAACGAGGACGCCCTGGCCTGTCGCCCCGAGCTCGGCCTGTGGGCGCTGGCCGATGGCATGGGCGGCCACGAGCGCGGCGAGGTGGCCAGCGCGCTGGCGCTGCAGGGGCTGATCGAGGCGTTGCAGCAGGGCGCCGAGCTGGCCGCGGCGGTGCAGGCCGCGCACCGGGCGATTGCCGACGCGGCGGGGCCGGGCGCCGGAGAGGCGAGCATGGGCAGTACCCTGGTGGCGGTGCGCCTGGCGGGCGATGCGTTCGAGCTGGCCTGGGTCGGCGACAGCCGTGCCTATCGCATCGGCGCCGAGCGCATCGAGCAGCTCAGCCACGATCACAGCTGGGTGCAAGCTATGGTCGACGCCGGCCAGATGAGCGCCGAGGAGGCGCGCCAGCACCCGCGGCGCAACCTGATCCTGCAGTGCCTGGGCCAAGGCGAGCAGGCGCCGGAGGTGGGCCTGCTGCACGCCCGGCTGGCGCCCGACGAACTGCTGCTGCTGTGCAGCGACGGCCTCAGCGGCGAGCTGGACGACGCGGCGATCCAGCGCTGCTGCGCCGAGGCCGAGACCCTGGAGGCGATGGTCGAGCAACTGGTGGGGCTGGCCAATAGCCATGGCGGCAGGGACAATATCAGCTGCATCGTCCTCGGTCTCGGCCCGGCTGCCGAACCGCGCGAAGCGCCGCCCCGCGGCCTGCTGCGCAAACTGTTCAAACCCCGTCAACCCTGAGCGCCAGTCCAGCCGCATGAGTCAGCCTCCGATCAGCGTACCCGGTTACAGCATCCACGGCCGCCTGGGCAAGGGCGGCATGGCCGAGGTCTACCTGGCCACCGAGCAGGCGCTGCAGCGCCAGGTGGCGCTCAAGGTGCTGCTGCACCGCGAGGACCAGGCCTTCACCCAGCGCTTCATCCAGGAAGGCCATATCGTCGCCTCCCTGCAGCATCCGTCGATCATCACCATCTACCGCATCGACCAGTTGGCCGACGGTCGTCACTTTCTCGCCATGGAATACCTGGCCGGCGGCGACCTGGCCCAGTACAAGGGCCAGCGCCTGGAACCGGCGCGGGCGCTGCGCATCGTCCGGCAGATCGCCAGCGCCCTGGCGCTGGTGCACGACCGCGGCCTGGTGCACCGCGATATCAAGCCCGGCAATATCCTGTTTCGCGACGACGGCACCGCGGTGCTCACCGACTTCGGCGTGGCCAAGCAGCTGCAGCTGGACAGCGAGCTGACCCAGTCCGGCATCGCCGTCGGCAGCCCGGCCTACAGCAGCCCGGAACAGGCGCAGTGCCAGGCGCTGGATGCGCGCAGCGACATCTACAGCCTTGGCGTGATCCTGCTGGAGATGCTGACCGGGCATAACCCCTTTCGCGGCGCCAACTACACCCAGACCCTGATGAACCAGCTGCAGCTGCAACCGCCGCCCCTGCCCGAGCCGCTGGGCGAGTGGCAGTGGCTGCTCGAGCGCATGCTGGCCAAGGACCCGCAGGATCGCTTCGCCGATTGCCACGTGCTGCTGGCCAGCCTCGACGAACTGCAGGACGCCGAGCAGGATCACACCCGCCTGAGCCCGGCGCTCGGGCCGGCGCCGCGCAGGGCCAAGCGTCGCTGGCTGCCCTGGGCCCTGCTCGGTGTGCTGCTGCTCGGCGCCGGCAGCGCCGGCGGCTACTACTGGCAGCTGCAGCAGCGCATCGCCGGGCTGCTCGCCCTCGGTGAAACGCGCCTGCGCGAAGGCCAACTGCTCGCCCCGGCGCAGGACAACGCCGACTACTATTTCCGCCAGGCCCTGGCCCTGGATGCCGATAACGCCCAGGCCGCCGACGGCCTGCAGCGGGTATTGCAGGCGCGCATCCAGCAGTACCTGGAACTGGCCGAGCAGCGCCTGGGCGAGGGCCTGCTGATCCTGCCCGAGGACGACAGCGCGGTGCACTACTTCCGCCAGGTGCTCGGCTGGGAGCCGGACAACCTGCTGGCGCAGGCCGGGATCAACCGCGTGGCGCAGCGCTTCATCGAGCAGAGCGAGGCGGCCTATGCGCGGCGCGAGTACAACCTGGCGCTGGAGCAGATCAAGCAGGGGCTGAAGGCCGAACCCGACAACGAACGCCTGCTGGCGCTCTACGACGGTCATGAGCAGCGCGTGCGCCAGGCAGCGAGCCGGCCGCGCAGCGCGCCGTCGGCCCAGCAGAACCCGATCAAACGTTTGCTGAACAACCTTTTCGACTGATCCGAGGCGCCCGAGATGCTCAGATTGCAGTTCCTGGATAACCGCCAAGCGCCGGTCTGGCTGACCGAAGAACGCCTGACCATCGGCCAGGACAGCCGCAACCAGCTGGTGCTCGGCGATGCCGGGATCGCCAGCTTTCATGCCGAGATTCGCCAGGATCACGGTTACTACTACCTGAGCGATGCCAGCCAGGGCGCGACCCATGTCAACGACCAGCGCATCGGCACGCGCTTTCAGCTGCGCGACGGCGACCGCGTGCGCCTGGGTGGCGTCGAGCTGCTGCTGGTCGACCCGGCGAAGAGCGCGGCGCGTCCCGAGGCCGCCGCGCCGCGCTGGTTCCTCCAGGTGATCCAGGGCGAGCACCAGGGACGCAAGTTCCATATCCACGGCTCGATGACCTTCGGCCGCTCGAGCAAGTGCGAGCTGTGCTTCGGCGACCCGGAGCTGTCGCGCCGGCACTGCGAGTTCTTCCTCAAGGACGACGTGCTGGAGGTCAAGGACCTGGCTTCGGCCAACGGCGTGACGGTCAACCAGCAGAAGGTCAGAACCGCCGTGCTGCAGCCGGGCGACCAGTTGAAGATGGGCTCGGTGAGCCTCTTGGTGATCGGGCCGAAGGTCAGCCTGAGCGAGACGCCGGACGAGGATGCCACCCAGTTTATGCGCGTGACCGATTTGCCCAAGGCGCTCGCCAGCGGCGCCACGCAGATCGCCCCGGTACCGCAGGTGCCGCGCGCCAGCGCCAAGGCCGCGCCGGCGGCGGCCAATCCGCTGCGCGCCGCTCAGGCCAAGGCGACGCCCGCCGCCGCGGCGCCGGCGGCCAGTACCGGCAGGCTATGGCTGGGCGGCGTCGTGCTGCTGTTGGTCGGCGCCGGCCTCGGCGCCGCGTCGATGCAGCTGCTCGGTTGAGCCGGAGGGGCACCCTTCGCATCGGCAATACGCCGCCTGGGTTGGTGCGCATGGCCCTAAGGTTCGGGGCGCCGTACGTCCCGTAAGGTGCGCCGTGCGCACCGATAATTTGCCGATGCACCCCATGCCTCAGGCCGGCGTCAGGCGTCGCCGCTGCGCGCGGATTTCCGGCAGGTCGCTGCGCCGCAGGTAGAGGCGCAGCGCCTCGCCGAGCTTGACCCGCTCGTCGATGCGCTGCTCCTGCAGCCAGGCCAGGCGCTGGCGATCCAGGCGCATCAGGCCGTCTGCCTCGGCGTGCCAGACGTATTCGCAGGTCGGGGTGATGGTCTCGGCCGGCACGTCGAGGCCGAAGCTGTCCTCGGAGAAACGCAGCAGGTATCGGCCGGTCTTGGCGTTGAAGCCGACGAAGCCTTGCAGCCGGTCGGCGGCCTGGCAGATCTGGGCGGAGCTGATACTCATGGCAAACCTCGGGTTGCTGTGGGTTTGCACGCAAAACTAAGGGTTCTGGTTATCGGCGCAGCCTAGCGCTTGGCGGTGTGGCCAGACTTGCCGTGGATCAATAAGGCTATGTCTGCGTTAAGTGTTGGGAGTGGGTGCAAAGGCCCGTAGGGTGGGCTTTAGCCCACCAGTGGTGGTTGCGGATCGTCGCCCGACCCACCCGACAAGGCCCCCGAGCCTTCCTTGGAGCGCCTAGCGACAGCTAACAGGGACATAGCCATCAATAAAGGCGCGCGGCCAGGGCGGGCAGCACCTGCTCGCGCAGCAGCGGCGCCAGCTCGCCGTCGAAGGGCTGGCCGGCGGCGTACCAGCGCAGTTCCTCCAGTTCGGCCGCCGGTTGTACGGCGTGGGGCAGGGCGGCGTGGAAGATTTCCGCCTGCAGCCAGGTATCGGCCTCGTTGGCGGCGCTTGCCTGGAACTGGCCGAGCGGGTGCAGCGCCGCGTCGTCCAGCTGCAGTTCCAATTCTTCATGCAGTTCGCGGCGCAGGGCGGCCAGGGCATCCTCGCCGGCTTCGCGCTTGCCGCCAGGCAGCATGAAGAACCGGGTGTGGCGCTTGCGCACCAGCAACAGGCGGCCCCGTTGGTCGAACAGGCAGGCGGCGGCGATATGCAGGGTGGTTTTCATGGGGCAAGCACTGAACTGATTGCGTCTCTGGCGGCCCCGGACAACGCAAGTTGCAAAGCTTCGCCCCGGGGCGGGGCTCCTACAGGGGGCTGGAAGCCTTGCCTGATATGGGCGCCGGATCAGGGCGCCCAGTGAGCGTCAGCCGGCCAGGCCGACGTAGACATTCTGCACGTCGTCGTGGCCGTCGATGGCTTCGAGGAAGGCTTCGACTTCTTCCAGCTGCTCCGGCGTCAGGCTGCTCACCGGGTTCTTCGGGCGGTAGCCGAGCTTGGCCGAGTTGACGGTGAAGCCCTGCTCCGGCAGCGCCTTGCACACGGCGTCGAGGTCGGTCGGCTCGGTGATGAACAGGGTCGCGCCCTCGTCATCGGGGACGAAGTCCTGGGCGCCGGCTTCGATGGCGGCCAGTTCCGGGTCGGCGCCGTCGTCGGTGTTGGCCTCGATCAGGCCGACGTGGTCGAAGTCCCAGCTCACCGAGCCGGAGGCGCCGAGCTGGCCCTTGCGAAACAGCACGCGGATCTCGGCCACGGTGCGGTTGACGTTGTCGGTCAGGCACTCGACGATCAGCGGCACCTGATGCGGGGCGAAGCCTTCGTAGAGGGTGCGCTCGTAGTTGATCACCTCGCCGGACAGGCCGGCGCCTTTCTTGATCGCGCGCTCCAGGGTGTCCTTGGGCATCGAGGCCTTCTTCGCCTGGTGCACGGCCAGGCGCAGCTTGGCGTTGGTGTCCGGGTCGGCGCCGTTACGCGCGGCGATCATGATTTCCTTCACCAGCTTGCCGAAGATCTTGCCTCGGGCATTGGCGGCGGCTTCTTTGGGTTTGGCTTTCCACTGGGCGCCCATCTGGGGTCTCCTGGCCGATAGGTGAGACGGCGTCGCGGCGCGGGGCGGCCGGACGATCGGTTAGGCTGCGGATTCTAGTGCCTTGCGGCGCCGGCGGCACGCGCAATTTCCCGGATGGCGTTGCGGCGGGGGAAGCGCCGGCGCAGCGGTTCTGCGCCGGCAGGCTGGGGCTCAGGCGTTGGGCGAGTGGCTGCCGAGCAGGGTCTGGCCGTGTTTCTTCTCGCGCTTGGCCATGCGTTTCTCGTGTGCCGTTTTCAGCGGCTTCTTCTTGCCTTCTTTGTGGGAATCCATGCTCTTGCTCATGGTCGTGTCTCCGGGAAGTGGGTCATTGACGGGGTAAATGCATTCGGGTCACTGCCACCTCCTCGGCCCCTGCAGCCGGCTGCAATGCGTTATCGCCTTTCAAGCATAGCTGGCGGGCAACGCCCTGTTGCGAATCGGCGACGGTCGTCGCGTGCGGCTTTTCTATGCTTGGCCTGTGTCGCCATGACGCGTTCGAGGAGGTCGCCATGTCCCCTTTCCTGCATCGTTGCGCCGCCGCGCTGGGCCTGCTGGTGCTGCTGGGCGGCGCCCCGGCGCACGCGGACGCCCTGCGCATCGGCATCATCGGCACCGGCAATATCGGCGGCGCGCTGGCGCGGCTGTGGGTCGAGGCCGGGCACGAGGTGATGATGTCCTCGCGTCATCCCGAGCGTCTGCAGCCGCTGGCCCTCGAGCTGGGTGAGCGTGCCCGGGTCGGCACCCCGCGCGAGGCGGCCGAGTTCGGCCAGGTGATACTGCTGGCGGTGCCCTACGCCGCCACCCCGCAGATCGGCCGCGACCTTGCCGGCGAGCTGGCCGGCAAGGTGCTGCTGGATGCCGGCAATCCGCGCCCGGAACGCGACGGGCCGATGGCCGAGGAGGCCCGCGAGCTGGGCGCCGGCCTGGCCTCGCAGCGCTTTCTGCCCGGCGTGCGCCTGGTGCGCGCGTTCAACGCCATTTCCGCCCACAACCTGCGCAGCCAGGCCCATCGCAGCGGCGAGAAACTGGCCATCCCGCTGGCCGGCGACGACGAGGCGGCGCTGGAGGTGGCGGCGCGTCTGGTGACCGATGCCGGTTTCGATCCGGTGCTGGTCGGGCCGCTGGCCACGGCCAAGCGCTTCGACTTCGCCAGCGGCATCTCGGCGCGGATGCCGACGGCGCGCGAGTTGCGCGAGATCCTGGGGCTGTAGCTCCAACGGCGGCGGGCTGCGGACTGAATCCCCTCTGCTGCCAGCTTCGCGGCTAAAGCCGCTCCTGCAGGGGCGATGAGGGCTACAGATTGCGCCAGATCAGCTGCACGCCGGCCAGCAGGATGCCCAGCCGGGCGATGCGGTAGAACCACTGGTGGTTGACCCGCGACTGCAGCCACAGGCCGCTCCACACGCCGAGCGGCACTATGGGCGCGAGCATCAGGCTCAGCAGCAGATTGTCCCGGCTGAACTGGCCCAGGGCGGCGTAGGGCACCAGCTTGGCCGCGTTGGTCAGCAGGAAGAACAGGTTGATGGTGGCGACGAAACGCAGCTTGTCCAGCTGTTGCGGCAGCAGGTGCATCATCACCGGCGGCCCGCCGGCGTGGGCGACGAAGCTGGTGAAGCCGGCCAGGCTCGACAGCAACAGGCCGCGGCCCCTGTGCAGCGGCCGCGGCGCCTGGTTGCCGGCGAGCAGGCCGAGGGCGACGAAGCTCACCGCGATCGCCCCGATCAGCAGGCCGATGCTGCGCTCGTCGAACAGCTCGAAGGTCAGTGCACCGATGACGATGCCGATCAGCGCGCCGGGCAGCATCACCCTGAGGTTGGCCGCGTCCCACTTGCCCCAGTAGGCCTTCAGCCCCACCAGATCGGCCAGGCAGAGGATCGGCAGCATGATCGCCACCGCCTGCTTGGGCGAGGTGGCCAGCGCCAGCAACGGCACGGCGATGCCGCCCAGGGCGCCGCCGAAGCCGCCCTTGGACAGCCCGGTGAGGAAGATCGCCGGCAGGGCGAACAGGAGGAAGTCGGACAGGCTCATAGCAGCGGCCGCGGCGAAGGAGGGCGCAGGGTAGCAAAGGGCGCGGCGCGGCAGAACGGCCAGCGGCACAGGACGGGCGATCAGCGCACTGTGTGGCGTTTTTCCGCGCTCACTGTGTCTGCCGCGCAGGCTATGCGCTTGCTCTAATGGCCGCTCCCCGACCGCGAGGATTGCCCCATGTCGCCCAAGGATCTGCTGCTGGCGCTGCTGGTGATAGTCGTCTGGGGCCTGAACTTCGTGGTGATCAAGCTCGGCCTGCACGAGATGCCGCCGATGCTGCTCGGCGCGCTGCGTTTCCTGCTCGCCGCCTTTCCCGCGATTCTCTTTGTGCGCCGCCCGCAGGTGCCGCTGCGCTGGCTGCTGGCCTACGGCCTGACCATCTCGCTGGGCCAGTTCGCCTGCCTGTTCTACGCCATGCAGGTGGGCATGCCGGCCGGGCTGGCCTCGCTGGTGCTGCAGTCGCAGGCCTTCTTCACCCTGCTGCTCGCCGCGCTGCTGCTGGGCGAGCGCCTGCGCGCGAGCAACCTGCTGGGCCTGCTGGTGGCGGCCGCCGGGCTGGCGTTGATCGGCCTGCAGGGCGGCCAGGCGATGACCCTGGCAGGCTTCGCCCTGACCATTGGCGCCGCGGCGATGTGGGCGCTGGGCAATATCGTCACGCGCAAGCTGGGCCGGGTGAACCTGGTCGGCCTGGTGGTCTGGGGCAGCCTGGTGCCGCCGCTGCCTTTTCTGGGGCTGTCGCTGTGGCTGGAAGGGCCGGCGGCGATCGCAAGTGCGCTGCGCGGCTTCGGGGTGGAGGCGCTGCTGGTGCTGGCCTACCTGGCGTTCGCCGCGACCCTTCTCGGCTATGGCCTGTGGAGTCGCCTGCTGTCGCGCTACCCGGCCAGCCAGGTGGCGCCGTTCTCGTTGCTGGTGCCGGTGGTGGGCATCGGTTGCGCGGCGCTGCTGCTGGGCGAACGCCTGGGCGCGCTGCAACTGCTCGGCGCGGCGCTGGTGATGGGCGGGCTGCTGATCAATGTGTGGGGCGGCAAGCTGCTGGAGCGGCTGCGCCTGTGGCGGGTGCAGGCGGCGGGGCTGGAGTGACGGCGTCGGCCGGGCGCCGACGCCAGCGCCGCGCGGATCAGTCCTGGCGGCTGGTGACTTCCAGCAGGTGGTAGCCGAACTGGGTCTTCACCGGGCCCTGGACCACGCCGACCGGCGCGCTGAACACCACGGTGTCGAATTCCTTGACCATCTGGCCCGGGCCGAAGGAGCCCAGGTCGCCGCCGTTGCGGCCGGACGGGCAGGTGGAGTTGTCCTTCGCCAGCTGGGCGAAGTCGGCGCCGCCTTCGATGGCGGTTTTCAGTTCGTTGCACTTGTCTTCGCTGGCAACCAGGATGTGACGGGCAGTGGCGCGGGCCATGGGGATACCTCCGTTGGATTGAGGGGCAGAGCCTAACCGAATCGGCCGGCCAGGCAAACGCCGTTGCCGCCTGTCCTGCGTCTGCAGCCAGTCGACTAAACTGTTGTCCAATGGCCTAGCCGCGGGCGGCGGGCTTGTGGCACCCACTTTCAGGAGGTCCGGATATGAATACCTTGACCATCGAAGGCTGGCGTAAAGGCAGCGGTGAGCAGAAATCCACGCCCATCGGCACCTTTCACTTCCGCGTCAGCGAGGCCGATCACCTACGCCTGGAACGCGCCGAGGAAGAGCTGCAGAAGAGCGGCGGCAAGGACATGATGGTCGATGCCGACATGGCGGCGATGGAGCTGGTCACCCCGGCCGAATGCGGCCCGCTGTCCGATTGCCAGTGGCGGGTCTACCTCAGTGGCGAAGACCGCCGCGGCCAGTTCCACCTGGTCGGCCACCGCGCCAGCGACGGCAGCCTGGTCTACAGCAACGCGGTGATGGTCGACCAGCTCGGCTGATGCCGCCGCGGCCCGCGCTGCCGGATCGCCTCCGGCAGCGCGATACCTTCACTGCTGCAGCCAGGCCTCGGCTTCCGCCTCGCGGATCGAGTCGAACGCCTTGATCGTCAGGCCGGGAATCAGCGCGCCTTCCATTTGGCTGGCGGTGCGCAGCCACTGCTGATCGGCCACCACCGCCACGCGGTCGAACTGGCGGATAAAACGCAGCAGCTGCGGGATGCGCGCCAGCTCGACGCCCACCGCGCCCAGGGTCGGCCACTCGAAGTTGCCGATGCGATAGAGCATGCGCCCGTGCTCGATGCCTTCGGCGGCCTGGGTCAGCTCGTCGAGGGCGGCGCGCATGGCGTCGCTGTCCAGTTTGCCGGCGAAGTCCACATCGAGGCGCTGATCGCCGTTGCGGGTTACCTTGAACATGGCGGTTCCTCCGTGAGGGATGGAACTATCACCATACGCTCCCTGGCGGCGCAGGGTAATGGGGCGGCCTATAAGCGCGCTGCGCCGCCGCCGAGGGCTAGGCCTGGACGGCGGCAATCGCGCATCATCTGCGCCATCGGTTGGTTAAGGAGAGTTCCATGCGCTTGTCCCTTTCTGCACTGGTTCTGGCACTGGGCCTGTTCGCCGCGGCGGCGCAGGCGGCCGAGGAGGGCGCGTTGGTCGAGGCGATCAACGCCTATCGCGGCGAGGTGCAGCGCTGCGGCGTGCAGGCCTCCGAGCCGTTGCCGCCGCTGGCCAGCGATGCGCGCCTGCTGCTGCCGGCGGCCGGCACCGGCGATCTGCAGCAGGCCCTGAGTGCGGCGGGCTATCCGCTGGTCAACGTGCAGGCCATCAGCCTGTCCGGCCCGCGCGATGCGCAGGCGGCGATGCAGGCGTTGGCGGAAAGCTTCTGCCGGGTGCTGCTCGACCCGCAGTTCGTCGATATCGGCGTCAGCCGCGCCGAGCGCGACTGGCGCATCGTCCTGGCACGGCCGCTGCTCAGCGGCCGCCTGGGGGACTGGCAGGCGGAGGGGCAGAAATTGCTGGAGCAGATCAACGCCGCCCGCGCCCAGGCGCGCCAGTGCGGCGGCCAGGCCTTCGCCGCCGCCGCGCCGCTGGCCTGGAACGCCGAGCTGGGCAGCGCCGCCGAAGCGCACAGCCGGGCCATGGCCAACGGCAACTTCTTCGCCCATCAGGGCCGCGACGGCCGCACCCCCGGCGACCGCGCCGAACTGGCCGGCTATGCCGGTGGGCAGATTGGCGAGAACATCGCCGCGGCGCTGGATACGCCGGCCAAGGTGGTCGAGGGCTGGCTGGCCAGCCCCGGGCATTGCGCCAACCTGATGCACCCGCAGTACCGGGACCTCGGCGCGGCCTACGCCAGCGATCCGCAGAGCGACGCGGGCATCTACTGGACGGCGCTGTTCGGCGGGCGCTGAACTCAGCCCTTGACCTGGAACACCTCGGCCAGATGCTGCTGGTAGCGGGCCACGTCGCGCTCGATATTCGGCTGCTTCATCACGTCGGTGCTGAGGAAGGTGGGCAGGGCAGTCATGCCGAGGAACTGGTTGGCCTTGTGGAAGGGGAAGTACACGGCGTCCACGCCCTTGCCTTCGAAGAAATCGCTGGGGTCGTCGAAGGCCTGTTGCGGGGCGTTCCAGGTCAGCGACAGGAGGTACTGCTTGCCCTGGATTAGGCCGCCGCTGCCGTACTTCTGCGAGGCGTCGGAGCGGGTGCGGCCGTCGTTGGCGTAGAGGCTGCCGTGGCCGGCGGTGAACACCTCGTCGAGGTACTTCTTCACCGTCCAGGGCGCGCCCATCCACCAGCCGGGCATCTGGTAGATCACCACGTCGGCCCAGAGGAATTTCTCCACCTCTGCCTCGATGTCGTAGCCGCCGTCGATAAAGGTGGTCTTGATATCGAACCCGGCGCGGTCGAGGAAGGCCGCGGCGGCCTCGTGCAGGGTGGCGTTGTACTGGCCGTTGGAGTGGGCGAACTGCTTGCCGCCGTCGAGCAGAAGGATGTTTTTCATGGCTGTCTCCGCAAAAGAATGGCGGCAGGTTAGCGGCGCGCCTGCGCGGGAAACAGAGCGGGTCAGGCAAATGATTGTTGAGTGAAAGGCACGAATGTCAGGATTTATCCTGCGTTAGAGTGCGGCAAACAACGCTTTTGCAGGAGGTCTTGCATGCACGCCTTTATCCTTCACGCCCACACCAGGCCGGAGCAGGCCGAGGCCTTCGAGCGCCTGTTCCGCGCCCATGTCGAGCCCAGCCGCGCCGAGCCCGGCTGCATCGAGTACCACATGCTGCGCGACGCGCAGGACCCCACGCTGTTTATCTTCTACGAGGTCTGGGCGTCGCCGGAGGCGTTCGCCGAGCACACGGCGCTGGCGCATATGCGCGCCTTCCACGAGAAGCGCATGGATTACCTGCGCCGCGATTTCGAGGTTCGCCAGATCGAGGTGCTTAGTCCGCTTAGCTGAGGGGCCAGCCGGTGCGCACGGCGCCATACGGAGGGGCTCATACGAATGGCGAATGCCGCGTAGGGTGCGCCGTGCGCACCGAAACCGAGAACTCCCCGGTGCGCATGGCCTAGGCGGCCCCGCGACACCCTACGGGACGGCGCGCACCGAACAGCCGGGCTCAGTGGCTATAGCCCGGCTTCTGGCGGATGGTCTTGAGCAGGTCGTCCGGGCTGATCTGGCCGACCACCTGGGTGGCGGCGCTGCCCGGTTGCGGCAGGCCGAGGATATGGCCCTTCATCTTGCCCACCACGTGCATCTCGCACGGCTTGCAATCGAACTTCAGGGTCAGCACCTCGTCGCCGTGGATCAGCTGCATCGGCGCGACGCGGGTTTTCACGCCGGTGACGCCCTTGGCCTGCTTGGGGCAGAGGTTGAAGGAGAAGCGCAGGCAGTGCTTGGTGATCATCACCGGCACCTCGCCGGCTTCCTCGTGCGCCTCGTAGGCCGCGTCGATCAGCTGCACGCCGTGGCGGTGGTAGAAGTCGCGGGCCTTCTGGTTGTAGACGTTGTAGAGGAAGCTCAAATGCGCCTCCGGATAGACCGGCGCAGGAATGGCTTCGGCCTTGCGACTGCCGCGCGGATGGGCGGCGACGCGTGCCGCGGTCAGCGCCTCGATGGCCTCGCGGCGCAGCGCCTTGAGCTGCGAGTTGGGCACGAAGAAGGCCTGCGGCGCGTCCAGGGTCACGCCCTGGGCGTGGTAGATGGTGGTGCCGAGCTGGGTCAGCAGATCGCGCAGGCCGTCGAGCGCCTGTGCAGGCTTTTGCGCCGGGCCGAACGGACCGGGCAGGGCGACCTCGACGCTGACGCCTTCCTCGCTGGTGGCGGTGAGTTTCAGCTGCTGCTCGCGCAGCTCGGCCTGCCAGCTGACGCCGATACGCCGCTCGGCGCTGGTCCTCTGCAGGGCCTGCTGCCAGTTGTGGTCGAGGTTGCGCGACAGCGGGTGATTCGGGCGCAGGCGGAACAGCCCCTCGGGCATCTCGTTGGGCTCGACGCGGTAGCGGTAGCGCTTCTCGCCTTCTTCCTCGAACTCACCTTTTAATTCGGCGATATTGGCGCGAAAACCCACCACCTCGCGCTTGACCAGCACGTTGAGGCCGTCGCCGTTGGACAGTGGCTCATGGGTGACGGCGATCAGGTCGCGCTTGCCCACCTTCTCGACCTGGCCAACGGAGAGCCCGGTAAAGGTCGGCGAGTCGAAGGCGCCGATGTCCACCTTGCGCTCGGTGA
Source organism: Pseudomonas sp. NPDC077186 (assembly GCF_044543505.1). Taxonomy (NCBI): domain Bacteria; kingdom Pseudomonadati; phylum Pseudomonadota; class Gammaproteobacteria; order Pseudomonadales; family Pseudomonadaceae; genus Pseudomonas; species Pseudomonas sp. NPDC077186. The sequence continues at coordinate 976,014 of NZ_JBITWE010000001.1, read as the reverse complement.
CGAAGTAGTCGGTGCTGCCGCGGTGGAAGGTCTTGTCCGGATCGGGCAGGAAGAAGTGCGCGGTGCGGCCGCTGGAGGCGCGGGCCAGGTCCGGGCGATCCTCGAGGATGGCGTCGAGTTCCTTGCGGTAATGGGCGGTGATGTTCTTCACGTAGCCCATGTCCTTGTAGCGCCCCTCGATCTTGAACGAGCGCACGCCGGCCTCGACCAGCGCGCGCAGGTTGGCGCTCTGGTTGTTGTCCTTCATCGACAGCAGGTGCTTCTCGTAGGCGATCACCCCGCCTTTCTCATCCTTGAGGGTGTAGGGCAGGCGGCAGGCCTGCGAGCAGTCGCCACGGTTGGCGCTGCGCCCGGTCTGCGCGTGGGAGATGTTGCACTGGCCGGAGAAGGCCACGCACAGCGCGCCGTGGATAAAGAACTCGATGGCCGCGTCGGTGGCCTCGCTGATCGTGCGGATTTCCTGCAGGTTCAGCTCGCGCGCCAGCACCAGCTGGGAGAAGCCGGCCTGATCGAGGAACTTGGCCCGCTCCAGGGTGCGGATATCGGTCTGGGTGCTGGCGTGCAGCTCGATCGGCGGAATATCCAGCTCCATCACCCCCATGTCCTGCACGATCAGCGCATCCACGCCGGCGTCGTAGAGCTGGTGGATCAGCTTGCGCGCCGGCTCCAGCTCGTCGTCATGGAGGATGGTGTTGAGGGTGGTGAACACCCGCGCGTGATAGCGGCGGGCGAATTCCACCAGCTCGGCGATCTCGCTCACCTCGTTGCAGGCGTTGTGCCGCGCGCCGAAGCTCGGCCCGCCGATATAGATGGCGTCGGCGCCATGCAGGATGGCCTCGCGGGCGATGGCCACATCGCGGGCAGGGCTGAGCAGTTCCAGGTGGTGTTTGGGCAGGGACATGGCGTTTTCTTTTATCCGGCGGCACGGGCAAGGCGCGCATTGTAGCCGCCTGCCGGGCGCAGGGCACGCCGAGCTGCCGGGTGGCGGCGCCCGCCATGGCGACGGGCTCTGAAACCTGGGGCCTTACTGGCGCGGCGCCGGGCTGGCGGCGGCTGCGGCCGACCAGATGCGGTAGCGCACCTCGACATCTGCCGGGGCGTAGATCACCAGCGGCAGCTTGCTGTTGTAGCGCACCAGCAGGGGCTCGCCGCCGACCTGGACGAAAGCCGGCTTGCGGCTGCCGTCGGGGCAGGCCATCAGGGTGCTGACCGCCGGGCCGACCTGGCCCAACTGGTAGTAGTTGTAGCCCCAGCCTTCGACCGTCTTCTCCTGCCACTGGCCGCCGAGGCGCTGCTGGTTGCAGTCCACCTCCAGGGTCTTGCCGGCGATCAGTTCCACCTTGTGCTCGGCCTCGTTGGCCTGCGCCGGCAGCTCGATCACGTGGCGGGCGTAGCCGTCGGCGGCGGCCGGGTAGGGTTTGAGCGCCTCGGGCGTGGCGGCGCAGGCGGCCAGCGGCAGGGCGCAGGCGAGGGCGAGCAGCGGCAGTTTATTCGCGTTCATAAGAGTCCTTGCTTCACAGGCCTTGTGGGCCGTCCGTTGAGGGGAAACCGCCGGGTCGGCGGCGCAGCACAGACCCTTCTGGATAGGCGAAGTTCCGGAGCTTGGCAAGACGGCTGGTCAACCGCGCAGGGTTTTCCGCCGCGCAGTGCAAGGGGCGCCTCGTGCGGCCTGGCGCGCCTCGTGGGCGTGGCTGCCGGCCGGCGGCGGATAAAAAAAGACCGGCTGATTGGGCCGGTCTTTTTCTGGCTGCAGTGGCGTTGTCGTCATGCGCGGGTCTCGATCATCAGGGGCGCTGGATCAGGCCGCGCGGCTTTGGATCAGGCGATCCGAGCCGCCTTCGGCGACGCGGCTTTCGATCAGGCGGTCCGAGCCGCCTTCGGCGACGCGGTTCTCGATCAGGCGATCCGAGCCACCTTCGGCGACGCGGTTCTCGATCAGGCGATCCGAGCCACCCTCGGCGACGCGGTTCTCGATCAGGCGGTCCGAGCCACCTTCGGCGACGCGGTTCTCGATCAGGCGATCCGAGCCACCTTCGGCGACGCGGTTCTCGATCAGGCGATCCGAACCACCTTCGGCGACGCGGCTTTCGATCAGGCGGTCCGAGCCACCTTCGGCGATGCGGCTTTCGATCAGGCGATCGGCACCGCCCTCGGCGACAACAGGTTGGGCGGAAGAAGCAGCGAATACGTTGGCTGCCAGTACGGAGAAAGCGAAGCTGAGGATGAGTTGGCGTTTCATGGCGGTGTGCTCCGGGGTGGTTGCTGCTTGGGTATGGAGCAGATGGTACGCAGGTGAATTTTTAAGAGAACTTCATTGACCTGATGGTAACTATCGATGCCGGCAATGGTCGGTGGCACATCCCAGGCGTTGGCCTGACAAGGCATCCTCGGCCCCGTCGCCGGCGGGCCTCGCCTGGACAAGCGGCGCTTGGCGCCAGCGTCACGCCCCGGACGGCGAGCTAGACTGACTGCATTCGGGCTCGGGCTGCCGTGCTCGGGATGCCGGGGCGCTCCCGGCCAGGAGGCGGCGGTGGATAAACGGCAAAGGCCTGGCGCCGGCCTTACACGGCGTCACTTTCTCTATGGCGGCGCCGTGCTCGGCGGTGGCCTGCTGGCCGCGCCGGCCCTGGCGCAGCAGCTCTGTCGGCCCACGGCCGGCGATATCCTCGGCCCCTATTACCGCTTCGGCGCGCCATTTCTGGCGCAGCTGGCCGGGCCGGAAGAGGCGGGCGAGCGGCTGGTGGTCAGCGGCACGGTGCTCAGCGCGGACTGCCGCACGCCAATCGCCAACGCCTTGGTCGAAGTCTGGCAGGCCAACGGCGCCGGCCTGTACGACACCCAGACGCCGGGCAACTACACCGACAAGGGCCGCTTTCACCTGCGCGGCATGCTCTACACCGACGCCCAGGGCCGCTACCGCATCGAGACGGTGATGCCCGGGCGCTACCCGGTGCCGCCGAACCTGCCGGGGCTGGAGCAGTACGGCGGGATCACCCGGCCGGCGCATATCCACTTCCGGGTGATGGAAGCGCTGCACGTGCCGGTGACCCTGCAACTGTACTTCGCCGGCGACCCCCATATCGCCGAGGACCCCTGGGCCAGCCAGCACCCGGACAACGTCATCGCCCTGGAGGCGGATGGCCAGGGCCGGCGCGGGACGTTCGATATCGTGCTGGCCAGGGGGGTCTAGACCGCGCCGCAGGCGGTGCACCTATTAGGGAAACTGAAATAGTCGTCATTCCCGCGCAGGCGGGAATCCAGAACCTCCGGAGTGCCTGGGCTCCCGCCTTCGCTGGAGTGACGATAAATGGCTTTTTCAGAATTTCCTTAGCCAACGTAGAGGTGTGGCATGGGCCGGATCAGCAGTTGCGAACTGCTCGAGTGGCAAGCGGCGCGGCGCAGTTTCACCCTGCTGGATGTGCGCCGCGAGGCGGCACGGCTGGCGGATGCGGCCGCCATCCCCGGCGCGCACTGGCATGCGCCCGAGACGCTGCTCGCCTGGAAGGATTCGGTGCCGCGGGACAGGCCGGTGGTGCTCTATTGCGCCCATGGCCGCGAAATCAGCCAGGGCATCGCCGCCACCCTCGAAGCGATGGGGCTCGATGCCCGCTACCTGATCGACGGCTTCGCCGGCTGGCGCAATGCCGGTCGGCCCACCGTGGCCCTGTAGCGCTCGGGCTTGCAGCCAGCGCTACCGCTCGCCGCCCTGCCGGTGCTTCCGGTGGCCGGCTTGGGCTATGATGCGCGCCCGCAAATCACCCGGTCCAACCCCAGGTCAGCATGCCCGGCAACGCCCTCTATACCGACCTGTCGGGTTACTACGATCTGCTGTGCGCCGATATCGACTACCAGACGCAGAGCCACTGCGTGCAGCGCCTGCAGCAGCTGTTCGGCAACGGCGGCAGGCGCCACCTCGACCTGGCCTGCGGCACCGGCCCGCACGTGCGGCATTTTCTCGATGCCGGCTATGCCAGCGGCGGCCTCGACATCAATCAGCCGATGCTCGATAGAGCCGCCCTGCGCTGCCCGGAGGCGCGCTTTGCCCGGCAGGACATGTGCGGCTTCAGCGCGGACGAGCCGCTGGATCTGATCACCTGCTTTCTCTACTCCATCCACTACAGCGCCAGCATCGAGCGGCTGCAGGCCTGCATCGCCAGCGTGCACGGCGCCCTGGCCGCCGGCGGGCTGTTCTGCTTCAACGCGGTGGACAAGCACAAGATCGACAACGCCTCGTTCGTCTACCACAGCGCCGAGCATGCCGGCGGCCAGCTGCGTTTCGGCTCCGGCTGGCACTACCCGGGCGAGGGCGAGCGGCAGACGCTGAGGTTGCGCATCGAACGCACGCTGGCCGACGCGACCCAGGTCTGGCACGACGAACACCCCATGGTGGCGGTGAGCTTCGCCGAGCTGCAGGCGCTGCTGGCGCCGTACTTCGCGGTGCAGGTGCTGGAGCACGATTACCAGAAACTGCTGCCCTGGGACGGCGCCTCCGGCAATGCGCTGTTCGCCTGCGTCAAGCTTTGATGGCGCGGCGCCCTGCATCCCGCGCTGCGGCCAGGCCCCGGGGCGGAAAACCGCGCCGCGTTTTACCCGGCGTAGCCACTGCGCCGATCCCCGCGCGGCGGCAAGACAAGACTTCCCGCGCAAAAGCCGGATAATGGCGGCCATTTCGTCTCGCTGCTGTCTGGTACCCGCGCATGGAAATCAAGGTCAACTTTCTCGACAACCTCCGTCTCGAAGCCAAGTTCGATGACTTCACGGTGATTGCCGACCAGCCCATCCGCTACAAGGGCGATGGCTCGGCGCCGGGGCCGTTCGACTATTTCCTGGCCTCCTCGGCGCTGTGCGCGGCCTACTTCGTCAAGCTGTACTGCCAGACCCGCGACATCCCCACCAACAATATCCGCCTGTCGCAGAACAACATCGTCGACCCGGAAAACCGCTACCAGCAGATCTTCAAGATCCAGGTCGAGCTGCCGGCGGACATCTCCGAGAAGGATCGCCTGGGCATCCTGCGCTCCATCGACCGCTGCACGGTGAAGAAGGTGGTGCAGGCCGGCCCCGAGTTCGTCATCGAGGAGGTGGCCAACCTCGACGCCGATGCCCAGGCCCTGCTGATGCCGGCGCTGACCCAAGGCCCGGGCACGCGCATCCTCGGCAAGGACCTGCCGCTGGAGCAGACCATCGCCAATATGTCGGGCATCCTCGCCGAACTGGGGATGAAGATCGAGATCGCCTCCTGGCGCAACATCGTCCCCAACGTCTGGTCGCTGCATATCCGCGACGCCCAGTCGCCGCTGTGCTTCACCAACGGCAAGGGCGCGAGCAAGGAGAGCGCGCTGGCCTCGGCGCTGGGCGAGTTCATCGAGCGGCTGAACTGCAACTTCTTCTACAACGACCAGTTCTGGGGCGAGGAAATCGCCAATGCCGATTTCGTTCACTACCCCGACGAGCGCTGGTTCAAGCCCGGCCCCAAGGACGCGCTGCCGGAAGAGATCCTCGACGCGCATTGCCTGGCCATCTACAACCCGGACGGCGAGCTGCGCGGCTCGCACCTGTACGACACCAACTCCGGCAACAAGGCGCGCGGCATCTGCTCGCTGCCCTTCGTGCGCCAGTCCGATGGCGAGACGGTGTACTTCCCGTCCAACCTGATCGAGAACCTGTATCTGTCCAACGGCATGAGCGCCGGCAACACCCTGGTCGAGGCGCAGGTGCAGTGCCTGTCGGAAATCTTCGAGCGCGCGGTCAAGCGCGAGATCCTGGAGAACGAACTGGCCCTGCCGGACGTGCCGCAGCAGGTGCTGGCCAAGTACCCGGCCATCCTCGCCGGCATCCAGGGCCTGGAGGAGCAGGGCTTCCCGGTGCTGGTCAAGGACGCCTCGCTCGGCGGCGAGTTCCCGGTGATGTGCGTGACCCTGATGAACCCGCGCACCGGCGGCGTATTCGCCTCCTTCGGCGCGCACCCGAGCTTCGAGGTGGCGCTGGAGCGCAGCCTCACCGAACTGCTCCAGGGGCGCAGCTTCGAGGGCCTCAACGACCTGCCGCAGCCGACCTTCGAGAGCCAGGCGCTGACCGAGCCGAACAACTTCGTCGAGCACTTCATCGACTCCAGCGGCGTGGTGTCCTGGCGCTTCTTCAGCGCCAGGGCCGACTACGAGTTCGTCGAGTGGGACTTCGCAGGGAAAGGCGAGGACTCCAACGCCCAGGAGGCCGCGACCCTGTTCGGCATCCTCGAAGACATGGGCAAGGAGGTGTATATGGCGGTGTACGACGACCTCGGCGCCAACGCCTGCCGCATCCTGGTGCCGGGTTACTCGGAGATCTACCCGGTCGAGGACCTGATTTGGGACAACACCAACAAGGCGCTGCTGTTCCGCTCCGACATCCTCAACCTGCACAGCTTGAGCAACATGCGCCTGAGGAGCCTGCTCAAGAGCCTGGAGCAGTACGACGGCGACGACTACACCGACATCACCACCCTGATCGGCATCGAGTTCGACGACAACACCGTGTGGGGCCAGCTGACCATCCTCGAACTCAAGCTGCTGATCTACCTGGCGCTGAACAAGTTCGACGAGGCCAAGGAGCTGACCGAGGCCTTCCTGCAGTACAACGACAACACCGTCGAGCGCGGCCTGTTCTACCAGGCGCTCAACGTGGTGCTGGAAGTGCAGCTGGACGACGAGCTGGAGCTGGCCGATTTCGAGACCAACTTCCGCCGCATGTTCGGCAACGAGCGGATGGACGCGGCCATCGGTTCGGTCGACGGCAGCGTGCGGTTTTATGGCCTGACCCCGACCAGCATGCAGCTGGAAGGCCTCGACAAGCACCTGCGCCTGATCGACAGCTACAAGAAGCTGCACGCGGCGCGGGCCAGGGCGGCGGGGCTTTGATACGCCGGCCGTAGGCGCGGCTCCTGGCCGCAACGCTGTTCGCTGTGCGGCTGGGCGCGGCTGAAACGAGCCGGCAGCGCGCGATGGCACCCGCTCGCCATCCATGCCAAGATTTGAACGGTAGACACGCACGAGGCTTAACCATGGATCTGCAGAAAATTGAGGATGAAGCTCTGCACCTGCCCAGGGATGAGCGGGCACAGCTGATTCAGCGCTTGGTCCTGAGCCTGGAGTCGCCCTCCGATGAAGAGCTGCGCGCAGACTGGTTGCTCGAAGCGCGGCGTCGCGCCGAAGAGCTTGATAGTGGCTCGGTTCAGGCGGTGCCCAGTGACGAGGTGATGCGCAAGGCCAGAGCCCTGATCAGATGAAGTATTCCTTTCACCCGGCAGCGGAAGCCGAGTTCCTGGAGTCGGTCGGTTATTACGAATCGAAGGTTCCCGGATTGGGTGGTGCCCTTATTACGGAATTCGAAGCGCTGGCCGCCCTGGTTGGCGAGTCACCCAAAGCCTGGCAAATCGAACTGGAACCCGATATTCGCAGGGTTCCTCTCAAGCGTTTTCCCTTATCCATCGTCTACCGAGAAAGTCCCGATGGCTTTCAGGTGCTGGCCGTTGCCCATGAGCGGCGACGGCCGCAGTACTGGCTGGGCAGGCTTTGATACACGGCGCGTAACTGCCGGCCTCCTGCAGAGCGCTTATCCTCTTGGACATCTGGGCTGCTAGCTGTGGTAGGTACTCTGCCGCAACGGCGGAGTGTTGGAATCTACGCGCCCGGTTCACCCTACGAAACGCATCATGCTCGGCCTGGCGTGGGGAGGATGACGCGCTGTTCATCCGCCATGGGCGCGGCCATCCAGGAGGCTCGCTACCCGCTAGAGAAATTGCTTCGGCGCGTCGATCAGGCGCTGATACCGGCGCATATCCCGATAGCCGCCGCGGATATCCAGCAGCAGGATCTCCGAGGTGCGCCACACCAGCATCCAGGCGGTGACGGTGACGATGCCCAGGGGGATGGTGCCCTCCACTTCCAGCCAGGTCGCCAGCATGACCAGGCCTACGGCCAGGGCCATCAGCAGCAGAGCCAGCAGGCGCCAGGCCCGGATGTCCTGTTTCAGCTGGCCGATCCTGTGGCTGCAGCTATTGCCGATGGCCCTGGCCAGGCGCTCTCGCTCCGCTTCCGGGCAGTGGATCTGCAGGCTCAGTTGCGGGTGATAGCTCGCCTCGTCCAGCAGGTAGTCCAGCAGCTCGGGACATAGCTTGGGTGTGTGATCGGCGGCGAATGCTTGCAGGTAATCCCCTCGGATCACCAGATCGATCTGCTGGACCATGCCCACCCTCCCGCTACCTTGCCCTGTCCGCGCGCGACGACGGTTGCAGCCGTGTCGTTGTGCTCTCTTGCAGACTAGCCGTGGATGCTGCGTTTCTCGAACGCCTGCAGGGCTTTTGCCGTGCGCGGGAGGCGCCGATCATGGCCATGACCGGTGCCTCGACTGCGGAGCGACAGGCTACCGACATGGCCTGGCCCTTCTTTGCTTCATGCGGCGCTTGAAGCATCAGGCCGGCTGCGCCGTGCGCTCCGTCTGCAACGCCCGCTGCAGTTCCACCACCAGCGCATCGACCCGACTCAGCGCCTGCGCCACCGAGGTGGCCAGCAGCTCGCCGCCCACTTCCTGGCCCTCGATGGCGATCTGGTGCACGCGGGTGATGCCGATAAAGCCGAGGGCGGTGATCAGGCTCGACTCCAGGTGGTTCATATGCGCCATCGCCCCGCCGGCGTCGAAACCGACCCCGCCGCGGGCGCTGAGGATCACCGCGTGCCGCGGCCGGTCGGCCAGCAGCGGTACATAGGGATCGAGCGGCTTGCTGGCGTCGAATGCCACGGTTCTGTCGGTGCGCACTATCTGGTCGATCCAGGCCTTGAGCGCGGCCGGCATGCTGAAGTTGTACAGCGGCGCGCCGATCGCCAGCACGTCCGCGGCGATCAGCTCGTCGATCAGCCGGTCGCTCTCCGCCAGGGTGTCGCGCATCCACGGCTCGCGCTGCGGCTCCGCGGTGAAGGCGGCGGCGATCCAGTCGTGGTCGATGAAAGGTGGCGGGTTCTGGCCGATGTCGCGGTAGCTGAGGCTGTCCTGTGGGCGGCGGGCCAGCCACTGGGCGACGAAGTGCTGGCTGAGGTGGCGGCTGTGCGAGCCGTGCAGGTCCTTGCCGGCGAGGCCGGGGCGGGCGCTGGCGTCGAGGTGCAGGATGTGAGGCATGTCGCGTCTCCTTTCTGAAGTTGAACTCATCTGTGTTTCGCAGCAGACTCAGGCTAAGTTCCAGCCGGTATGGACGACAAACGACGATTATTTTCCGTTATGGATGAGAGAGGTTCATGTATGGCGCAGCGCTGGTTACCTTCGCTATCGGCCCTGCGGGCCTTCGAGGCGGCCGCGCGCCATGAGAGCGCCAAGCGGGCCGCCGAAGAGCTCTCGGTGACCGCCACGGCGATCAGCCACCAGATCCGCACACTGGAGGAATCGCTCGGCGTCGCGCTGTTTCTGCGCAAGCCCAGGCAGCTGGAGCTGACCGCCCAGGGCCGCGAGCTGCGGCAGGTGCTGGAAACCGCCTTCGACAGCATCGGCGCCACGGTCGAACGGCTCAGCGCGGTGCCCAGTCGCCAGGCCATCACCCTCAGCACCACGCCCGCGGTGGCGATGCGTTGGCTGCTGTCCTGGGTCTGCCTGCTGCGCGAGGCCCACCCGACCATCGATCTGCGCATCCACGCCTCGCACGAGCCGGTGGCGCTGGACGGCGTCACCGCGGACATCGCCATCCGCTACGGCGACGGCCGCTGGCCCGGCCTCGTGGCGGAGAAGCTGTTCGACAACAGCTTCATCCCCACCTGCAGCCCGCTGCTCGGCCTGCACGATGCCGCCGAGCTGCCCAGGCATTCGCTGATCCACTTTCGCAACCAGGCCGCGGTTTCCTCGCCGCTGGACTGGGCCCTGTGGCAGAAGCAGGCCCAGGTGCCGGGGCTGGACGTCAACGCCGGGCTGGTGTTCTCCGACGAGACCCACGCCGTCTCGGCCGCCATCGGCGCCCAGGGCGTGGCGCTGATGAGCCGCCAGCTGATCGAGGACGAGCTGAGGGAAGGGCGCCTGGTGCAGCCCTTCGGCCCGGAAATTGAGGGCAAGCCGTTCTTTCTGGTGTACCCGGAAAGCCGCAGGAACGATCCGACCATTCGGGCGGTGAGGGATTGGGTGATGGCGGTGCCGGGAGGGTTGTGTACCTTGTAGGCTGCTGAGTTAGCGGCCTGCTGCGGTTGCGCTCAACCCATACTGCGAATCTGGGTTGTGCATCCGATCAACGTCGGCGGGCGCCGTCTCGATAGAATGCAGACACGGAGTAGAACGGTTTTTATCGCAGGTCTCGGACCAAGGAGTTACAGATGAGCGGCAAACCCGCTGCGCGCGTTAGCGACCCCACCGCTTGCCCAATCCCAGGGCACGGTACCAACCCCATCGTTACTGGCTCTGGCGATGTGCTGTTCGACGGCCTCAGCGCCGCCCGAATGAGCGACACATCGGCTTGCGGCAGTCCCATCGCCGCCAACGTCTCCCCGACGGTTTTCATCAATGGCCTGAACGCCGCGACGCTGGGCAGTGTCGGCGGGCATGGCAATACCATCATTGGTGGCTCGGGCAGCGTAATTATTGGCAATAGCGGTGGCGGTGCGCCATTCATTCCGGTTGCACCGTTGAATATTCAAGCTGCGTTCAATGATCGTTTTCAGCTGGTTGATAAGCGCAGCGGCAGGCCACTGACCTACCGGAATTATGCAATCAAGCATGAAGACGGACGCTTTGAGTACGGCCAGTCAGACGAAAATGGATTTACCAAACTGGTCACTCATTCTGTTCGTGCCGAAACCATCGAAATCTACATAGAGGACTGAGCATGGAAGCTCAAAAAATCATACTTCCAAACGGAAAAGAGGCAACCCTGGCCGCGTCGCCCACGCTGACGCCCTCGGACAATCAAGCGCCCAAGGTCGTTGAGGCCAGCAATTGCAGGGTGGTGGTGTTCTTTATTGGTGGGGCGGGGGACAAGGAGTCGTACTACTTTGCTGGGGCCTATCATAATATTGAATTGGCTCATGATTATTTTAAGGGGCGGGTTAAGAGTGCCGGCTACTTGGGTTTCTATGCTTCCCATTATTTGGGGTATAGTGATGTTCGGGGTGGTTGGGATATCGATAAAAATGTGTACAAAGGCATTCCAGATAAATCGGCCCCTGTCTATATTGTTGGGCATAGCCTTGGTGGGTGGAATGGTGCTCATCTCTCCAAGATATTGAGTGAAAAAGGGTACAAGGTGGAGATGTTGATTACCCTTGATCCTGTCGGGGAGGGCGCTCTGGTATGGCTGGGTTCTGATATTTATTTCAGCAAGCCAGAACCTGTCAGTGGATACTGGATAAATATTCGAGCAGTCCCCAAACGCCCAGATAGCTCTGATTCAGTAGCGAATTTTGGTGAGCAATGGCAGGTTGTTACGGGGCCTGACATCAATGCTCGCATGGATATTAATCATGCGGATGCCCTCAGTATGTTCAGGAATTCTGTTCGCGATGGAGCATCGGCATCCGATATTCTATTTGAGTCTGTTGTTAGTTATATTGAAGGTGGTTGTCGTGCCTAGGTTTTTATGGGTAATGGTGTTGCTTTTTTTGGGGGGGTGCGCCAAGGATCATCACATGCCTCCTGCAGAGCTTGGTTATCTCGGGAGTTTTGGGGGCTCAGAACATTATAAAGTCATGTTTACTGCTGATGCCGATCTTTTGAATGTGTTCAAGCCCGAAGACTCACCCGTTGGTGGCCTGTTACGATGTTCGCTCGTTAGTGATGTGCCAAATGAGCACAGTTCTGAACGGTATGTGGCAAAAGGACTGATTTCTGCCATTGAGCCTAAGTCTACTACGGTGCCTTTCGTATTTAGTTCGTCAATCATGTTCGTCGAGAACCTTAATGACGGGCGTAGCTATCGAGATTTGAAGGCGCCAGAGTTACGGGAGATATTGAGTGTCAGGCAGTCAGTACCTTGTGTTTATTGGGCTACAGCTTACGGTTTCAAACCGTATCGTTCTGGAATTTTACAAGTTCCCGTCGCTGATATTTTGCGTGAGATGGATAAATGATGCCAGTAGTGCCGGAACAGGCAAGGTTCTTGTCTAGATTAATATGGCTGGCCGTGTTGCCCTTATTTCTGGGGTGTGCAAAGGATCATGGTGTTCCTGCTACCACGCTTGGTTATCTTGAGCTCAAGCGGAGAGAAGGCATCAATCGTTATGAGGTGAGATTTTCATCGAATATCGATTTTTTCAATATCTTCGAACAGGATAAGCGGCCCATAAGCAGCATGCTGCGCTGTGCTCTTGGGATCGATGAAGTTTCACGAAATTATGATCTCGATCCCTATAGGGCTAACGGTTTGGTTTCAGGCGCTCAACCGTTGGGGGATGGGACCTTTATCTACTCTGCCGTGCTGATGTTCGATGAGAACCTCAATGAAGGCCGTAGCACTCGCATGCTGAGTGCCGACGAGTTGCAGCATATTCTGGACGGCAAGCAGTTCGTGCCCTGCGTGTACACGGCGACAGCGTTTGGATTCAAGGCGTATCGCTCGGCAACCATGCGGGTGCCGGTGGCGGATATATTACGTGAAGTCCATCGCTAGCCAGTAGGCTGGAAAACAGAGAGGCGTTTTCCACCGAGGGATATTCAGTTACTTTATCCAACATTGGGGAGATGGTTATCCGTGCTACTGGCTGATGTGGTGTTCTTGGGTAATGGTTCCGCCCTTACGGCGGGTTACTTTTGGCATTGCCCGGATGGCCGGCCCCGCCAAAAGTAACCAAAAGGTCTAGCCCCGCCATCCGGGTCTGGCTGCGCCAGACTTGACTCGCTTCGCTCACCCTGCGGGCCAGCCTACGGCTGTTACTCCGCTGCGCTCCGTTTCCTCGTTCCATCGTTACTCCGGGGGCGGCGTACAAGGGCCGTCCCTGGCCCTTTACGCCTTTCGCCGCATCCATGCGGCTCACCCCCTGCGCAACGATTCCGCTCGGCCTCCTGAAGGGGCGCTTGGCGTCGTCTGCGAGATTGTGGATGGGTAAAAGCCGAATGCGACAGTTATCGCGGAAGGTGGTTTGGTCATCACGGTGGACAAGCTTCGCGTTGTCCACCCTACAGGACCGCAGTCCCGTGTTCGGGCGTCCAGATCGTAGGGTGGATGACGCTTTTTTCATCCACCATCAGCGGTTGTCCGGGCTACTCGCTCGTCAAAATATCTACTCCATTGGTATTAGTCCGAAAAGACGTTTTGCTGCATCTATTTGAATAGTTCAGTAAAGCCGTAGGCGCGCTAAGTTAAAGCCGTAACGGAACCGAATGCTTTATCGACAGGTAAGGAGTCTGGAACCGAGCTGTTTAGAAAGGTGGCCACGATGTTAATCCAACAACGTCCGTCATTTTTGGAGAAAGAGAACCAGCAATATGCTGGCACCGGAGGCGTGAGCGAAAACAATGCCCAGGCTCGCTTCGTTCCCGCATTCAAGGACTCTCATACCGGACAGGTAGCAATAGCCCGATATCGAGATGGCCGTCCCGCCCCCTTCCATTTGATTGATGGATTGCCTGATGAATGGATAACCAATAGGGATTTGGCGGGGGAAGTTGTTGAGATCAAAGCCACAATAATTTCTGGATTCGTCCGTCTTGGGCGCTTCTTTACCCGTCAGGAAGCCGCGGAGTTTGTCGGGCGGATCGCATCTTGAGTGCTCCGTCCAAGTGACAAACAAGAGCATGCCACTGGTAGCGCGTAGGGTGGAGGGCCACTGGCTACCGGACGGCAACCCGGTGCTCGGGCGTTCAGATCGTAGGGTGGATGACGCTTTTCTCATCCACCATCAGCGGTTATCCGGGCTACTCGCTGGTGATATGCAACTTATAAGTCCGACGAGCGCGCAGCCCTGTGCACTGAGTGCCATAGGTGCCTGCGGATAGTTGAACCTCATAAACGCCAGCCCGGGTTGGCGTCCCGACGATAAGGCCGTGGTTGTCTCGATCCTGATGTTCGATTCGCAGGCCTTCCGGCAGAGGATGCGTGTCGCCCACATAGATGCCATGAACCGGTGCCGGGGCATCGATGACTTTGAGGGCGACGCGATCCGCTCGCGCTCGCCGCTGGTCGCAAGGCTTCGGGAGCGGTCAGGCCGCTGTGTGAAGGCGTTTCTTAGGCGCCGGGTGGCAGAGTAGGGCGATAAGGGGGAGGGTCAACCTGACTGAGCTGCATTGGCGCATTGGCCTGAGCGAGCCATTCTCCGGCGCGCTTGGTTTTTTGTGACAAATGCTGCTGACATATTCGATTCAGGTGCAGCACACTCTGCCGCCTGGATTGGAAAGGGAATTCGACCGCTGCCCGAGCGGTCGTTTCTGGGAGTAAGGATGCTTCACCCACCTACATTCAAATCGTCCATTCGTTTATACGGCCTGGTCAAAGACGGGGTTGGCGGTCAGCCGAGCCAGGTTTCCGTCGCCTATAACGCCAATGGCAGCCAGGCCATCTGCGCCTTCGTATCGCGGCTGGATGCCGAGATCGCCATCCGCGCCTGCGGCCTGGAGGATTACCAGGTCCGTCCGCTCTCGCAGTTCTTCGATCCCAATCCCTATCTTTCCGATCAGGGTTGGTTGGCCATGCATATTTGCTGTGGATTTGCCGCGAATCACGAGCAACTACTGGAGACGGGCGAAGGGCTAATCCCCATGGGGTGGCTTACCCACGCCCATATCGTCGAATGGACGGCAGAGCACTATCTGAATTGGGGCGAGCAATTGTCCCACCAGTTGCAGACTCTGTACGACAGGGCAGGGCTGCGTAATTACAACGCGCTGCTCAATGAATTCGACGGCGCCTGCGCGGCAGAGATGCGCTGGCACACCGATGAAGCCCTGCATGTCATGCCGCCCCGTTTCCCCTCCTCCGAAAGCCCTTCTCAATTCGCACTGTTCGATGCAATCGAGTGTCGCTGGTGCTTTGGAAACTCGAACAAGGATGTGCCCGAGCCGCACACCAAGATCCCATCTCAAGGAGCATTGTCATGAGCGGAAAACCTGCCGCCCGAGTGAGCGATCCAACCGCCTGCCCAGTACCGGGGCACGGCACCAACCCAATCGTCAGCGGCTCGCCGGACGTACTGTTCGACGGCCTGAGCGCCGCCAGGCAAACCGACAGCACCGCATGTGGCAGCGCCCTGGCCGGCAACGTCATCTCGAATGTGCTGATCAATGGCCTGCCGGCAACCACCATCGGAACCGTTGGTAACCACGGAAACGTGGTCATCGCGGGTTCGGGCACCGTCATCATCGGCAATAGCGGTGGTGGCGCGCCATTTACCCCAGTTGCGCCGTTGAATATTCAAGCTGCGTTCAATGATCGTTTTCAGTTGGTTGATAAACGTAGCGGCAGGCCACTGACCTACCGGAACTATGTGATCAAGCGTGAAGACGGGCGCTTCGAATACGGGCAATCAGACGAAAACGGATTTACCAAACTGGTCACTCATTCTGTTCGTGCTGAAACCATCGAAATCTACATAGAGGACTGAGCATGGAAGCTCAAAAAGTCATACTTCCGAACGGAAAAGAGGCAACCCTGGCAGCGTCGCCCACGCTGACATCTTCGGAAAATCAAGCGCCCAAAGTCGTTGAGGCCAGCAATTGCAGGGTGGTGGTGTTCTTTATTGGTGGAGCGGGGGATAAGGAATCGTATTACTTTGCTGGCGCCTATAATAATATTAAATTGGCTTATGACTACTTTAAAGACCTTATTGGAGATGCCGGTTACCTGGAATTCTATGGTTCTCATTATCTTGGGTATAGCGATGTTCGCGGTGACTGGGATATTGATAAGTATGTCTATAAGGGAGTTCCAGATAAGTCGGCCCCTGTCTATATTGTTGGACATAGTCTTGGTGGGTGGAATGGGGCGCACCTTTCCAAAATTCTGAGTGAGAAAGGGTATAAGGTTGAAATGCTGATTACTTTGGATCCTGTTGGCGAGGGAGCCTTGGTGTGGCTGGGATCTGATATTTATTTCAGCAAGCCTGAGCCTATAAGTGGATATTGGATAAATGTCCGAGCAGCCCCTAAACGTCCAAATAGCTCTGATTCCGTCGCAAATTTTGGTGAACAATGGCAGATTGTGACGGGGCCTGATATCAATGCTCGTATGGATATTAATCATGCGGATGCCCTCAGTATGTTCAAGAACTCTGTTCGCGATGGGGCATCGGCATCCGATATTCTTTTTGAGTCTATTGTTAGTTATATTGAAGGAGGTTGTCGTGCCTAGATATTTATGGTTGGCGATATTGCCATTTTTTCTGGGGTGCGCCAAAGATCATAATATTCCGCCAGCAAAGCTTGATTATCTTGAGCTTTCGAGGAAAAATGAAAGTTTTTATACGGTAAAATTTGCTTCTGATGCCGACCTTCTGAATGTTTTCAAGCCCGAGGATTCTCCGGTTGGTGGGCTGTTACGCTGTTCGCTCAGTAGCGATAATGCAGCGAATGAGGATGGGGCTGAGCGGTATGTGGCAAGTGGGTTGATTTATGCCGTTCAGCCTATATCAAGCTCGGGACCCTTCGTGTTTTATTCATCAATTATGTTCTCAGAGAGTATTAATAGTGGGCGTACCCATCGTCCCCTGGAAGCGCAAGAGTTACGTGAGATTCTGAGTGTCAGGCAGTCAGTGCCCTGTGTTTACAGATTTACTGCTTATGGCTTTAAGCCATATTACTCTGAAGTTCTTCCCGTGCCTGTAAGTGATATTTTGCGCGAGCTGGATGAGGGGTATTGATGTTGGTTACGCGGGCGAAGGTTCTCTCATCCAGATTTATATGGCTGGCGGTGTTGCCGTTTTTTCTGGGGTGTGCGAAAGGGCATAATTCCCCTGCGGCGGAACTCGGATATCTTGGGCTTGAGCGGGAACGGGATACCAATCTTTATAAGGTGAGGTTTTCATCTGGTATTGATCTTCTGGAGGTGTTCGAAAAGGGGAAGCGACCGATAGGTAGCATGCTCCGCTGTTCGCTTGGGGTCGACGAAGTGTCAGCTAATTATGATGATGATCAATATATTGCTGACGGTTTGGTTTCAGTTGTTCTGCCGGCGCGGGATGGAGAAGACTTCATTTACTCTGCCGTGCTGATGTTCGATGAGAACCTCAATGAAGGCCGTAGCACTCGCATGCTGAGTGCCGACGAGTTGCAGCATATTCTGGACGGCAAGCAGTTCGTGCCCTGCGTGTACACGGCGACAGCGTTTGGGTTCAAGGCCTATCGCTCGGCAACCATGCGGGTGCCGGTAGCGGATATCTTGCGGGAAGTTGGTATTTATTTAGCAGCCAGTTGCCCCGGTGAGTAAATATCACTACGAGCATATTGGGGCGATAGGAGGCTGGTAACGCGTAGGGTGGATGACGCTTTTTTCATCCACCATCAGCGGTTATCCGGGCTACTCGCTGATTTTGCGTACATACGCCGCTTCTTTATTGTCTGGACTACCGGTTCCGCCCTTACGGCGGCTCACTTTTGGCAGACGCCCCAAAAGTAAGCAAAAGGTCTTGCCCCTTGCATACGGCCCGACTTCGTCGGGTTCCCTCGCTCCATCATTGCTCCAGGGGCACGCCGCGAAGGGCCATCCCTGGCCCATCGCGGCTCTCGCGGCATCCATGCCGCTCAACCCCTTCCGCAACGATTCCACTCGGCCTCCTGATGGGGCGTTTGGCGTCGTCTGCGAGACCGGTGTTCTAGAAACAGAGCCAGAGCATTGCGGCTTCGGCCGCAATGCTCTGGCTCTTTACGCTCTGCTCTTGCTTGTTGCTCCGCCTTCCACAAAAAGTTCAGGCACCGCGATCCCGAATCCCGTCAGGAGGCCGAGCGGAGGTGCTGTGGAGAGGGGCGTTTGGCATGGATGCCAAACGAGGAGTGATGGGCCAGGGATGGCCCTTCGCGACGACCCTCGGAACAGCGCCGGAGTGAGGCGAGTTTCGCGCAGCGAAACCCGGATGCCGGGCGCGCTTTCTCTTTGGTTGCTTTCTGCGCGAGCAAAGAGAAACGGAGCGTAGCGGAGTAACAGCCGCAGGCTGGCCCGAAGGGCGAGCGAAGCGAGTCAAGTGACTCGCCGTAAGGGCGAAACCAGTAGAAGTGGACAGTGGATATAATAAATCTGTCTCCTTTTCCTCTTTTCCTCGCTATTACTTCTGTTGCCTTAAATCTACTAGCTTTTGATCAGACTTGAATGGAAGTCCTCTGAGAGAGATTGCGGTTCAAGATGCTTTAGTAAGTTGTATTTGCTTACGAGGGGGAGTAGTTTTATGTTTCCGTAACTGCTTATGCAGTTATATAGTATTAAATTGAGTTCGTATTTCGATAGTTGCGCTCTTATAAGTTCTGCGTAAAATTTCTTTGACTCCCAGTCTAAGTTGGACTGGTCTATGAATTTTATTATGTTGTATAGGGTTCTGAAGTAATGGCCAATGATGTGGCCGTAGCTTTTGTAAAAGTTTTTATATTGAATTTCTATTGCCTCTTTTGGAGGTTCGGTAAAGTTTCCTAGTTTGATCTCATATAGAAAATCTTCCGAGAGTATTTTGTATATTTTTCTTATGCATTCCTTGCCTGATTTGCTGTCGTAGCTTAGGTCTCTAACTAGTTCGTTGAAGATTTGAGTAAGGTTGAAAAATGAGTTTTCGAAACTTTGCTTTGTGAGAACCGAGTTTTGTGCTGTCAGTGCGGCTGCTGACTTTTCTAGTTGTTCGGTCGAGATGCTGAGCTCTGTTGCTTGTAGTTTTATTGTCTGAATTAGTGCTGTTAAGGCTGCTATTGCTACTAGCGGGTTCAGGGTTCCTCCAATAAAGTCTCCAAATTGGCCCCATGTTTCTTGGCTGCTAGATAGCGAGCCATGAAATTTCATAAAGTAAGAGGCGATGGATGCTATGGCTATTATTAATATTACAGCTAGCAGTGCTTTTAAAAAGGAGAGAGATTTTTGGTGTTTCATTTGTTGTCCAAAAAATAAAGCCCCGCACTTGGCGGGGCTTTTGTTTGTCGCTGCCCCAAACATCCATTTCAGGTAGAGCGCTAACTAAGTGGTTAGTGAGAAATCAATCCCAGCTCAACGCCCCACCAGTCTGATACTCGATCACTCGGGTCTCGAAGAAGTTCTTCTCCTTCTTCAGGTCCATGATCTCGCTCATCCACGGGAAGGGGTTGCTGGTGCCCGGGTACTCTTCCTTCAGGCCGATCTGGGTCAGACGGCGGTTGGCGATGAACTTGAGGTAGTCCTCCATCATCGCCGCATTCATGCCCAGTACGCCGCGCGGCATGGTGTCGCGGGCGTATTCGATCTCCAGCTGGGTGCCCTGCAGGATCATCTGGGTCGCTTCGTCCTTCATCTGGGCGTCCCACAGGTGCGGGTTCTCGATCTTGATCTGGTTGATCACGTCGATGCCGAAGTTCAGGTGCATGGACTCGTCGCGCAGGATGTACTGGAACTGCTCGGCGACGCCGGTCATCTTGTTGCGGCGGCCCATGGAGAGGATCTGGGTGAAGCCGCAGTAGAAGAAGATGCCTTCCAGCACGCAGTAGTAGGCGATCAGGTTGCGCAGCAGTTCCTTGTCGGTTTCCACGGTGCCGGTGTTGAACTGCGGGTCGGAGATGGCGCGGGTGTACTTCAGGCCCCAGCTGGCCTTCTTCGCCACGCTCGGGATCTCGTGGTACATGTTGAAGATTTCGCCTTCGTCCATGCCCAGGGATTCGATGCAGTACTGGTAGGCGTGGGTGTGGATCGCCTCTTCGAAGGCCTGGCGCAGGATGTACTGGCGGCATTCGGGGTTGGTGATCAGGCGGTACACGGCCAGGGCCAGGTTGTTGGCCACCAGGGAGTCGGCGGTGGAGAAGAAGCCGAGGTTGCGCATGACGATGCGGCGCTCGTCCTCGGTGAGGCCGTCGGCGCTCTTCCACAGGGCGATGTCGGCGTTCATGTTGACCTCTTGCGGCATCCAGTGGTTGGCGCAGCCGTCGAGGTATTTCTGCCAGGCCCAGTCGTACTTGAAGGGCACCAGTTGGTTGAGGTCGGCGCGGGCGTTGATCATCTGCTTGTCGCCGACCTGCACGCGGGCGGCGGAGCCTTCCAGTTCGTCCAGGCCTTCCTGGATGTCGAGCTGGTCGAGCGCGGCCTTGGCGCGGGCGACCGCGGCGCTGTCGTCGGCAGCGACGGCGCGGGCTTCGTGGGCGGCGGCGTCGCCGGCCTGGTCGAGCTTGTCGAAGCTCAGATCCGCGACCTGCGGGTTGTGCTTGCTTGCGGCGGCTGCTTCGGCGCCGTCGTCCTTGTCGAATTCATCCCAGCTCAGCATGGCTTGGCTCCTGCGTGAGGGCCGGTGAAAGGCCGGCCTGTATGGATATACAGATGTTTTGATTATGTTCCGTTGCGTACAGCGCGC
The DNA here is from genome assembly GCF_044543505.1 of Pseudomonas sp. NPDC077186. NCBI lineage: Bacteria > Pseudomonadati > Pseudomonadota > Gammaproteobacteria > Pseudomonadales > Pseudomonadaceae > Pseudomonas > Pseudomonas sp. NPDC077186. Next base: position 955,579 of record NZ_JBITWE010000001.1, on the reverse strand, counting down.
AAGGGCAAAACGGGTACCGCTGGTCAGGGCGGCGGCGGGTGGCCTGCCGTTCTGGCCGGTGCCTCTCGACCCGGTGGGGAGGAGGGGCGGGAATGTTTGGGAGGGGGCTCGGTTTTGTCCGCGAGGTTCGCGGCTGAAGCCGCTCCTACGGAAGAGCTTTGCCCTCTCCCTAGCCCTCTCCCGCAAGCGGGAGAGGGGACTGAACGTTGTGTAGCTCTAGAGCTTTATCAGACCTTCGAGCGCGTAGCTGAGCGAGTGAGCGCTAGGCGCCTGGTGGGTCGGAGCCCCTGAGCGTACGCATGTACGTGATGGGGGCCGACCTGCCAGGCAACAACGCGCACGCCGCTCAGATGCGTGCGCTTACTGGCACGCTTCGCAGTCCGGCTCGTCGATGGCACAGGCCTTGGGTACCGGGGCCGGCGCCGGGGCGGCTTGCTCCGGGGCCTTGGCCGGGGCGGCGGAAAGGCCGCTGTCGCCACCGCTGGACACCGCGTTGAGCTTGCCGGTGTTGATGGTGGACTTCTCGGTGCTGGTGGCGGCCAGGGCACGGAGGTAGTAGGTGGTCTTCAGGCCACGGTACCAGGCCATGCGGTAGGTCACGTCGAGCTTCTTGCCACTGGCGCCGGCGATGTACAGGTTCAGCGACTGGGCCTGGTCGATCCACTTCTGGCGGCGGCTGGCGGCGTCGACGATCCACTTGGTCTCCACCTCGAAGGCGGTGGCGTACAGATCCTTCAGATCCTGCGGGATGCGCTCGATCTGCTGCACGGAACCGTCGTAGTACTTCAGGTCGTTGACCATGACCGGGTCCCACAGGCCGCGGTTCTTCAGGTCGCGCACCAGGTAGGGGTTGATCACGGTGAACTCGCCGGAGAGGTTCGACTTCACGTAGAGGTTCTGGTAGGTCGGCTCGATCGACTGCGACACGCCGGTGATGTTGGCGATGGTCGCGGTCGGCGCGATGGCCATGATGTTGGAGTTGCGGATGCCTTTCTGCACGCGCGCGCGCAGCGGCGCCCAGTCCAGGGATTCGGACAGGTCGACGTCGATGTACTTGGCGCCGCGCTGCTCGATCAGGATCTGCTGCGAGTCCAGCGGCAGGATGCCCTTGCTCCACAGCGAGCCGTCGAAGGTGGAGTAGGCGCCGCGCTCGTCGGCCAGGTCGCAGGAGGCCTGGATGGCGTAGTAGCTGACCGCTTCCATGGATTTGTCGGCGAACTCGACGGCCGCATCGGAGCCGTAGGGAATGTGCTGCAAGTACAGCGCATCCTGGAAGCCCATGATGCCCAGGCCAACCGGGCGGTGCTTGAGGTTGGAGTTCTGCGCCTGCGGCACGCTGTAGTAGTTGATGTCGATGACGTTATCGAGCATGCGTACCGCGGTCTTGACGGTCTTGGCCAGCTTGGCGGTGTCCAGCTTGCCGTCGACGATGTGGTTGACCAGGTTGACCGAACCCAGGTTGCACACGGCGATCTCGTCGGCGTTGGTGTTCAGGGTGATCTCGGTGCACAGGTTGGAGCTGTGCACCACGCCCACGTGCTGCTGCGGGCTGCGCAGGTTGCACGGGTCCTTGAAGGTCAGCCAGGGGTGGCCGGTCTCGAACAGCATCGAGAGCATCTTGCGCCACAGGTCCTTGGCGGCGATGGTCTTGAACAGTTTGATCTTGCCGTACTCGCAGAGGGCTTCGTAGTACTCGTAGCGCTCCTCGAAGGCCTTGCCGGTGAGGTCGTGCAGGTCCGGCACTTCGGACGGGCTGAACAGGGTCCACTTGCCGTCTTCGAACACGCGCTTCATAAACAGATCGGGGATCCAGTTGGCGGTGTTCATGTCGTGGGTGCGGCGACGGTCGTCACCGGTGTTCTTGCGCAGCTCGAGGAATTCCTCGATGTCCATGTGCCAGGTTTCCAGGTAGGCGCACACGGCGCCCTTACGCTTGCCGCCCTGGTTGACCGCCACGGCGGTGTCGTTGACCACCTTGAGGAAGGGCACGACGCCCTGGGATTTGCCGTTGGTGCCCTTGATGTAGGAGCCCAGTGCGCGCACCGGGGTCCAGTCGTTGCCCAGGCCGCCGGCGAATTTGCTCAGCATGGCGTTGTCGTGGATGGCGCTGTAGATGCCCGAGAGGTCATCCGGCACGGTGGTCAGGTAGCAGCTGGAAAGCTGCGGACGCAGGGTGCCGGCGTTGAACAGGGTCGGGGTCGAGGCCATGTAGTCGAACGAGGACAGCAGGTTGTAGAACTCGATGGCGCGTTCTTCTTTCTGCGGCTCTTCGATGGCCAGGCCCATGGCCACGCGCATAAAGAAGATCTGCGGCAGTTCGAAACGCACGCCGTCCTTGTGGATGAAGTAGCGGTCGTACAGGGTCTGCAGGCCCAGGTAGGTGAACTGCTGGTCGCGCTCGTGGTCGATCGCGGCGCCCAGCTTGGCCAGGTCGTAGCCCTTGAGCTTGGCGTCGATCAGCTCGAATTCCACGCCCTTTTCCACGTAGGCGGGCAGCGCCTTGGCGTACAGCTCGGCCATTTCGTGGTGGGTGGCGCTGGCGGCCACGCCGAGGAAGCCCAGGCCTTCGGCGCGGATGTTGTCCATCAGCAGGCGGGCGGTGACGTAGCTGTAGTTCGGCTCGCGCTCGACCAGGGTACGGGCGGTCATCACCAGGGCGGTGTTGACGTCCTTCTCGGCGACGCCGTCGTAGAGGTTCTTCAGGGTTTCGCGCTCGATCAGCGCGCCGTCGACCTCGGCCAGGCCTTCGCAGGCCTCGCGGATGATGGTCTGCAGGCGGCCCATGTCCAGCGGCTGCAGCTCGCCGCTTGCGGCGGTGATGCGGATGCTCGGGTGCGGCTGGGCGATCTCGCCGGCGCTGGCGTTCTTGCGCTTGGCGGCCTGGGCTTCGCGGTAGATCACGTAGTCGCGGGCGACCTTTTGCTCGCCGGCGCGCATCAGGGCCAGTTCGACCTGGTCCTGGATCTCTTCGATATGGATGGTGCCGCCGGACGGCATGCGGCGCTTGAAGGTGGCGGTGACCTGCTCGGTCAGGCGCGCGACGGTGTCATGGATACGCGACGAGGCGGCGGCGGTGCCGCCTTCCACTGCGAGGAACGCCTTGGTGATGGCCACGGTGATCTTGTCGTCGGTGTAGGGGACGACGGTGCCGTTGCGCTTGATCACGCGCAGCTGGCCGGGCGCGGTGGCGGCCAGATCCGGGCTGGAATCGGCGCCCTGCGGCACGCTGGCCGGCGAGTTCTCGCGAGAAGTGTCGGTATGCATGGAGATCTCCGTGTTCTGTAATTTGTTTGTTGGACGCCACAGCAGTAGATGCCGTGCCATGTCCACCGTTCATTCCATTTCAACAACTGCACCGCACTCGGCACGGGGCCGGAGGCGGGCGACTTGCAAAGCGGTCAGGAGTGGCACGACTTCGAGTGCCGTCCTGGCGCAAAAGTCTCGGTGGGGCAGTGCTGCACCCCACCTACTAGATATAGTGGTCGGCTTGCGGCGTTGGCCGCGGCCTGACCGGCACGCAGAGGCACCGGGGGCGGCTCTGCGGCTGCGCCCCCGGCAACGCTGGGACGCGCGTATAAACAGCTGGTCGACACACCGGGACAAGCCTGGGAAAAGGGCTTGCGCGAGTCGTTCTTGTTGTGTTCGGTGGCCCGTGTTAACCCAACATCTGGTGGGTGCTGAGCGATGGGGATACAAGATAGTGCGCTGTTTGCGGCAATGCAAGGCGGCTGGGCAAGAACATCCTGTGGATAACTTGTGGGTGTTTTGTGGGTGAATCGCGCGGCATCCGGGCGAGCCCCCATGCTGCCTGGCTCCGACCGTTCGTCGTTGCCGGCGAGGGCGTCTCGCGGGTTTTGCGAGGGTGCCGAAGGGGTCGCAGGTTAACACTACATCTAGTGTTTTTGCAGCTTGATGGCATGAGCTGTGCAGTGCTAGGGCGGTTGTTACAATGCCGACATTTTCCGGTCGCGGCAGTCGAGAGAGGGTGAGGGCGTGGAACAAGAAGCGTGGCAGATCCTGATTGTCGAGGACGACCAGCGCCTGGCGCAGTTGACCCGCGAATACCTCGAAGGCAACGGCCTGCGCGTGGCCATCGAGGCCGACGGCGCCCGGGCGGCGGCGCGCATCCTCGCCGAGCAGCCGGATCTGGTGATCCTCGACCTGATGCTGCCCGGCGAGGACGGCCTGAGCATCTGCCGCAAGGTGCGCGCCGGTTACCCGGGGCCGATCCTGATGCTCACCGCGCGCACCGACGACATGGATCAGGTGCTGGGCCTGGAGATGGGCGCCGACGACTACGTGTGCAAGCCGGTGCGCCCGCGCGTGCTGCTGGCGCGCATCCGCGCCCTGCTGCGGCGTCGCGAGGGCGTCGAGGCCGAGCGCGACGAGGGCGAGCCGCGGCGCCTGCAGTTCGGCCCGCTGGCCATCGACAACGCCATGCGCGAGGCCTGGCTGGGCGAGCAGGGCATCGAGCTGACCAGCGCCGAGTTCGACCTGCTCTGGCTGCTGGCGGTCAACGCCGGGCGCATCCTTTCGCGCGAGGAAATCTTCAATGCCCTGCGCGGCATCGAATACGACGGCCAGGATCGTTCCATCGACGTGCGCATCTCGCGCATCCGGCCGAAGATCGGCGACGACCCGATGCACCCGCGGCTGATCAAGACGGTGCGCAGCAAGGGCTACCTGTTCGTCGCCGAGGCGGCGCAGGCCATGGCATGAACTCCATCTTCCTGCGTATCTACGGCGGCATGCTGGCCGCCCTGGTGCTGGTGGCGCTGCTCGGCGTCGGCGCCCTGCACCTGGTCAACGAGGTGCGCGCCGACCAGTACCGCGAGGGGCTGGCACGCGGCACCTTCCGCCTGATGGCGGACAACCTGGCGCCGATGAACGAGGTGGAGCGCAAGCGCGCCCTGGCGGTGTGGTCGCGCCTGCTCGGCATCCCGCTCAGCCTGCAGAGCCTGGATCAGGCGCAGCTCGACAGCAGCGAGCGCAACCGCCTGCGGCACGGGCAGATCCTGGTGCAGCAGACCGGGCCGCACTCGGCCAAGGTCCACGGCCGGCTCAGCGAGCACGAGCCGCTGCTGCTGACCGGCGAGATCCAGCAGATCAGCGAGCAGCTGGCGCGCGCCACCAACTACCTGCTGATCGACGAGCTGATCCGTCACCCGGTGGACGAGCAGCCCAGGCGCCTGGCCGAGCTGAAGGCGGCCAAGCAGTTCGGCTTCGACCTGCGCCTGGTGCGCCTGCAGGACGCCGGCCTCGACCTCGACCAGCGCCGCCGCATCGACGAGGGCGACACGGTGATGGCCCTGGGCAAGGGCGGCGACTCCATCCACGTGTTCTCCGGCATAGTCGACACGCCCTGGGTGCTGGAGATCGGCCCGCTGTACCAGATGAACCCCTATCCGCCGCAGCTGCTGGTGCTGATCGGCGCCCTCGGCCTGAGCCTGATCGGCCTGATCGTCTACCTCCTGGTGCGCTCGCTGGAGCAGCGCCTGCGCGGCCTGGAAGGCGCCGCCACGCGCATCGCCAGCGGCCGCCTGGACGCCCGCGTGCCGGCCCGCGGCGCCGACTCGGTGGGGCGCCTGGCGAGCAGCTTCAACGCCATGGCCGAGCACCTGCAGAGCTCGCTGAGCATCCAGCGCGAGCTGGTGCGCGCGGTGTCCCACGAGCTGCGCACGCCGGTGGCGCGCCTGCGCTTCGGCCTGGAGATGATCGCCGATGCGGGCAGCGAGACGGCGCGGCGCAAGTACATGGACGGCATGGACAGCGATATCCAGGACCTCGACAAGCTGGTCGACGAGATGCTCACCTACGCGCGCCTGGAGCAGGGCTCGCCCGCCTTGAGCTTCCAGCGCATCGAGCTGCAGGCGCTGATCGACCAGGTGATCGAGGAACTGGCGCCGCTGCGCGGTGGCGTGCGGGTCGAGCGTGGGGCGATCCTCAGCGTGGCGGAAGACGGCGCCTGCTGGGTCGAAGCCGAGCCGCGCTACCTGCACCGGGCGCTGCAGAACCTGGTGAGCAACGCCATGCGCTACGCCGAGTCGCGCGTGCTGATCAGTTGCCAGGTGGGCCACAAGCGCTGCCGCATCGACGTCGAGGACGACGGCCCGGGCGTGCCCGAGGAGGCCTGGGAACGGCTGTTCAGCCCCTTCCTGCGCCTGGACGACAGCCGCACCCGCGCCTCCGGCGGGCATGGCCTGGGGCTGTCCATCGTGCGCCGGATCATCTACTGGCACGGCGGCCGCGCGCAGATCGGTTGCAGCGCCAGTCTCGGCGGCGCGCGTTTCAGCCTGGTGTGGCCGCGGCGGCAGGGGGAGTAGGGCAGCGGCTGGCGCCAGGTGCGTATGCTCGCCGTAGGGTGCGCCGCGCGCACCATTTATAAGGCGATGCGCTTGGGGCGGGTGAAGCAAGGCTTATCGAACCAGCATTCGGAAGCTGGGAAAGGCGGCATCCTTCGAGGGGGCGGTGCGCACGGCGCACCCTACGGGGTCGTGCGCGCCCTGATCAGGCCGCCACCGCCACCAGGCTCAGGACCTTGTCGTCGAACAAGGCGAACTGGCCGTCCAGCTCGGCGCCGGCGCGCCAGTCGGGGCCGAGGTCGAGCAGCAGGCGCAGGCGCGCGCTGTCGTGGTCGGCGCCGAGCAGCTCGGCGTCGTGGAAGTAGAAGCGGGTCAGGGTCAGCGGGTAGAGCGCCTTGAACAGGCTTTCCTTGAGCGAGAAGGTCAGGCCGATGCGCTGGGCACGGGCTTCATCATCCAGACCTTGCAGACGCTGCAGCTCTGCCGGGGTGAGGATCTCGCCCTGCAGGCGCAGGGCGCGCTCGACGGGCAGCAACTGCTCCACGTCCAGGCCGATGGCGCGCCACTGCCGGGCATGGCCGACCAGCGCCGCGGCCCAGCCGTCGCCGTGGGTGATGGAGCCGGTTACGCCGTCCGGCCACTGCGGCGCGCGGTCGGTGCCGACGGCCGGCACGCCGGCCACCCCGGTCAGCCGTCGCAGCGCCTCGCGGGCGCACAGGCGACCGGCCAGGTATTCGCTCTGGCGCTTGGCCACGCCGCGCACCGGGGCGATAGCGCAGCGGGCGAAGTCGTCCGCGGCCAGTCGTGCCGGGTCGAAGCGGGTGCTGATCAGCCGCGTGCCGGGCAGCGGGCGGGGCAGCGGGTCGTGGTCGTCGAGGGGGCTGCAGCAGGCGGGGTGGTAGGCGTTCATGACGCGATTGTGCCGTGGCGCGGACCGCCCAGTCATCCGTCGTTTACATTTCTTTGCAGGCGGGTAACAAAGCTAAACGGACGCTGCCCGGGGCTTTTGTCAGACTGGCCAGGCATTCCCCAGGGAGTGCAGGTGAGGTTGTAGTCAGTGCCTGGCACTGACGTTTTCTCCGAGTTCGAGAACGGTAGCCCGATTGGGCTGCCGTTTTTTTTGCGCCGCGTAGGCTGTGGGAGGCGCTTTAGCGGCGAGCGTTCTAGGGCGTTTGTCGCGGCTAAAGCCCCTCCCACCGATGTCATGTGATTGCAGTCCTGTGGCTTTCGCCGGGGCAATTGCAGTCAAATGCCTGTGCGGGCAATCCGGCCCCGCGAGGACCATGGACGATGACCCAACAATCGCAATTCGCCCTGCTCGGCAAGCAGCGCTTCCTGCCGTTCTTCCTGACCCAGCTGCTCGGCGCCTTCAACGACAACATCTTCAAGCAGTCGCTGATTCTCGCCATCCTGTTCAAGCTCAACACCGGCGCCGACCGCGACCTGCTGGTCAACCTCTGCGCGCTGCTGTTCATCCTGCCGTTCTTCCTGTTCTCCGCCCTCGGCGGCCAGTTTGGCGAGAAGTTCGCCAAGGACGCCCTGATCCGCAAGATCAAGCTGGCCGAGGTGTTCATCATGCTCGCCGGCGCCGCCGGGGTGCTGCTCGACAGCCTGCCCTTGATGCTCGCCGTGCTGTTTGCCATGGGCACCCAGTCGGCGCTGTTCGGCCCGGTGAAGTATTCGATCCTGCCGCAGCACCTGAAGGAAGAGGAACTGGTGGGCGGCAACGCCCTGGTGGAGATGGGCACCTTCCTGGCGATTCTGGCCGGCACCATTGGCGCCGGGGTGATGATGGCCAGCAGCAGCTACGCGGCCATAGTCGCCGGCTCGGTGGTCGGCGTTGCGCTGCTCGGCTACCTGGCCAGCCAGGGCATTCCGCGCGCGGCGGCGGCGATGCCGACGCTGCCGCTGGACTGGAACATCCTGCGCCAGTCCTGGCTGATCATGAAGCTCGGCCTGGGCCAGCGTCCGGCGGTGTCGCGCTCGCTGGTGGGTAACTCCTGGTTCTGGTTTCTCGGCGCCATCTACCTGACGCAGATTCCGGCCTACGCCAAGCAGTGGCTGCACGGCGACGAGAGCGTGGTGACGCTGATCCTCACCGTGTTCTCGCTGGGCATCGGCCTGGGTTCGATGCTCTGCGAGCGCATGAGCGGGCACAAGGTGGAGATCGGCCTGGTGCCGTTCGGCTCCATCGGCCTGACCCTGTTCGGCATGCTGCTGTGGTGGTTCTCCGGCGGTTTCCCCGAAGGCGCCGCGCCGCACGACTGGCTGGCGCTGCTGGGCCATGGCCAGGCCTGGTGGATTCTCGGCTGCATTCTCGGCATTGGCCTGTTCGGCGGTTTCTATATCGTGCCGCTGTACGCGCTGATCCAGTCGCGCACCGCCGAGCACGAGCGGGCGCGGGTGATCGCCGCCAACAACATCCTCAACGCGCTGTTCATGGTGGCCTCGGCCATAGTCGCGATCCTCTTTCTCAGCGTCGCCGGGCTGTCGATTCCGCAGCTGTTTCTGGTGGTGTCGCTGATGAACGTGGCGGTCAACAGCTACATCTTCAAGATCGTCCCCGAGTTCAGCATGCGCTTTCTCATCTGGCTGCTCGGCCATTCGATGTACCGGGTGGAGCACAAGGGGCTCGACGCCATTCCCGACGAGGGCCCGGCGGTGCTGGTGTGCAACCACGTGTCCTTCGTCGATGCGCTGCTGATCGGCGGCGCGGTGCGGCGGCCGGTGCGCTTCGTCATGTACTACAAGATCTACGACCTGCCGCTGCTCAACTTCATCTTCCGCACCGCCGGCACCGTGCCGATCGCCGGGCGCAACGAGGACCTGCTGATCTACGACGCGGCGTTCAAGAAGATCGCCGAGTACCTGCGCAATGGCGAGCTGGTGTGCATCTTCCCCGAGGGCAAGCTGACCGGCGACGGCGAGCTCAACGAGTTCAAGGCCGGCATCGAGCGCATCCTCGAGGAGAACCCGGTGCCGGTGATTCCCATGGCGCTGCGCGGGCTGTGGGGCAGCTTCTTCAGCCGCGACCCGCGCAAGGGCCTGTTCAAGCGCCTGTGGTCGCGGGTGTGCCTGGTGGCCGGCGCGCCGTTGGCGCCGGAGCTGGCGCGGCGCGAGGCGTTGCAGGCGCAGGTGGCGGAGTTGCGTGGGGATTGGCGGTAGCGAACGGTCGTGTGGGGGGGGCTTTCGGCTCGGGCATCCTGCTTCGCTCTACCTCCTGCATCCATGCAGTCGTAGCCGCGATTCGCCGCTAAAGCGCCTCCCACGGAGCGGGCGTGCTCAATGGCTCAACTTGAGCCCGACCAGGCCGCAGAGAATCAGCGCCACGCTGGCCAGGCGCAGCAGCGCCATCGATTCGCCGAACAGGACGATGCCGGCGATCACCGTGCCCACCGCGCCGACGCCGGTCCAGATGGCGTAGGCGGTGCCCAGCGGCAATTCCTTCATGGCCAGGCCGAGCAGGCCGAGGCTGATGACGATGGCGGCGACGGTGAGCAGGCTGGGCAGGGGACGGGTGAAGCCGTCGGTGTATTTCAGGCCGACGGCCCAGCCGACCTCGAACAGGCCGGCGAGCAGCAGAATGATCCAGGACATGATGACCTCCAGTACAAACTGAAGGGGCCGTCCCCGGGTGACTCATCGCCGTTGCGGCAATGCGGAGGTCGTCCTCGCGTCGTGCAGTATTCTGCACATCTTCGAGGCCGGGGCAAGCTGCCCCGGATCAACGGAAGCTTTTGATTCAGCTGGCGCTTTTATCAGAATCCTGACTCATCCGACGATAAACCGTGGCCAGCAGCGGGCCGGACAGGTTGTGCCAGACGCTGAACAGCGCGCTGGGCACCGCCGCCAGCGGGCTGAAGTGGGCGCTGGCCAGCGCCGCGCCGAGGCCGGAGTTCTGCATGCCGACCTCGATCGACAGGGTCTTGCGCTGCGCCAGCGGCATGCCGAACAGGCGCCCGGCCAGGTAGCCGAGACCCAGGCCGATGCCGTTGTGCAGCATCACCACCGCCATGATCAGCAGGCCGGATTCGGCGATCTTGCCCTGGCTGGCGGCCACCACCGCGGCGACGATGGCGACGATGCACACCACCGAGATCAGCGGCAGCACCTCCACCGCGGTCTTCACCCGCTCGCCGAGCAGGCGCTGGGCGATCAGGCCGAGGACGATGGGCAGCAGCACCATCTTGAGGATCGAGACGAACATGGCGCCGAACGACACCGGCAGCCATTCCGAGGCCAGCAGCCAGATCAGCGCCGGGGTGACGAGCGGGGCGAGCAGGGTGGTCACCGCGGTGATCGACACCGACAGCGCCAGGTCGCCGCGGGCGAACCAGGTGATCACGTTGGAGGCGGTGCCGCCGGGGCAGCAGCCGACCAGGATCACCCCGACGGCGATTTCCGCCGGCAGGCCGAAGGCCTGGCACAGCAGCCAGGCCACCGCCGGCATGATGCTGAACTGCGCCAGCACGCCGAGCAGCACCGCCAGCGGGCGCCGCGCCACGTCCTTGAAGTCCGCGCCCTTGAGCGTCAGGCCCATGCCGAACATGATCAGCCCGAGCAGCGGTACTATCCACGCCGTCACCGGCAGGAACCAGCTCGGCTGGAAGAACGCCAGCACGGCGAACAGCAGCACCCAGAGGGCGAAACTGTTGCCGATAAAGCGGCTGAGGGCGATCAGTGCATGCATGGAAGTGGTCCCCGGCAGTGGTGCAAAGCCGGCAAGCCTACCAGCCTCGTCGCGGGTGCGGTACGACGGCGCTTGTGGGAGGCGCTTCAGCGGCGATTTCCTTGAGGCCCTTCCCACGGCTTATGTAACCATTCGGTGACCTTTCTCCGTCCCTTCGTTACCCGCCGCGGCGCAGGCCGTGGTTAGACTCGATTCCAGCGCAAGCACCACGACTTGCCCGCGAATAACAACAACAAGGTGTCTTATCCCATGAAAGCGATCTCTCGCCTGTCCTGTGCCATCTCCCTCGCTGTTCTGCTGCCCCTGTCCGCCACCGCCGGTGAAGTCGAAGTGCTGCACTGGTGGACCTCCGGTGGCGAAAAGCGCGCCGCCGATACCCTGCAGAAACTGGTCGAAGCCCAGGGCCACAAATGGAAGGATTTCGCCGTTGCCGGTGGTGGTGGTGAAGCGGCCATGACCGTGCTGAAGACCCGCGCCGTATCCGGCAACCCGCCCGCCGCGGCGCAGATCAAGGGCCCGGATATTCAGGAGTGGGGCGAGCTGGGCCTGCTCGCCGACCTCAACGACGTCGCTGCCGAGCAGAAGTGGGATGATCTGCTGCCACCGCAGGTGATCGAGGTGATGAAATACCAGGGCGACTACGTGGCGGTGCCGGTCAACGTGCATCGGGTCAACTGGTTGTGGATCAACCCGCAAGTGTTCGAAAAGGCTGGCGCCACGCCGCCGACCACCCTCGACGAATTCTTCGCTGCCGCCGACAAGCTCAAGGCGGCCGGCTTCATTGCCATCGCCCATGGCGGTCAGCCCTGGCAGGACGGCACCGTGTTCGAAGACCTGGCCTTCAGCATTCTCGGCCCCGAGGGCTTTCGCAAGGCCTTCGTCGAGCAGGACCGCGCCACCCTGACCGGCGACAAGATGGTCGAGGTGTTCGCCGCCCTGCAAAAGCTGCGTGGCTATATCGATGCCGATGCCGCCGGGCGTGACTGGAACAGCGCCACCGGCCTGGTGATCGACGGCAAGGCCGGCATGCAGATCATGGGCGACTGGGCCAAGAGCGAGTGGACCGCCGCCGGCAAGGTCGCCGGCAAGGACTACGAATGCCTGGCCTTCCCCGGCACCCAGGGCAGCTTCGCCTTCAATATCGACTCGCTGGCGATGTTCAAGCTGAACAACGCCGACAACCGCAAGGCCCAGGAAGACCTGGCGCGCACGGTGATGGGCAACGAGTTCCAGGAGTTCTTCAACCAGAACAAGGGCTCGATCCCGGTGCGCATGGATCAGGACATGAGCAGCTTCGACGCCTGCGCGCAGAAGTCCATGGCCGACTTCAAGGAGGCCGCTGCCGATGGTGGTCTGCAGCCGAGCCTGGCCCACGGCATGGCCGCCTCCAGCTACGTGCAGGGCGCGGTATTCGATGTGGTGACCAACTTCTTCAACGATCCCAAGGCCGACCCCAAGCGCGCCGCCCAGCAACTGGCGGCGGCGATCCAGGCGGTGCAGTGAGCGTTGGGGCCGCTTAGGCGGCCCTTGCCGTAAGGCGGGTGTAGCCCGCCGCTTTCAAGCCTTCTATCCCAGGCGCATGCCCACAGGCACGCGCCCCGGGATCGGCCGCGCCGCGCTTTTCTCCCCTCTCCCTTTGGGAGAGGGGCCGGGGGTGAGGGATATGGGCAACTCGGATTTTTCGGTGCGCCGCTGCCCCTCACCCCAACCCTCTCCCGAGGGAGAGGGGGCCGACCATGCAACCCGTAACAACGGAGTCAACCATGAGTTCAAACGCAGTCTTCGCTAAAGCCTCGCCGCTGGACGCCCTGCAGCGCTGGCTGCCCAAGCTGGTGCTGGCGCCGAGCATGGTCATAGTGCTGGTGGGCTTCTACGGCTACATCGGCTGGACCTTCCTGCTGTCGTTCACCAACTCGCGCTTTATGCCCAGCTACAACTTCGTCGGACTGCAGCAGTACGCGCGGCTGTGGGACAACGACCGCTGGTGGGTGGCGAGCCAGAATCTGCTGGTCTACGGCGGCCTGTTCATCGCCATCAGCCTGGCCATCGGCGTGTTCCTGGCGGTGCTGCTGGACCAGCGCATCCGCCGCGAAGGCTTTATCCGCACCATCTTCCTCTACCCCATGGCGCTGTCGATGATCGTTACCGGTACCGCCTGGAAGTGGCTGCTCAACCCCGGCCTGGGCCTGGACAAGCTGCTGCGCGACTGGGGCTGGGAAGGCTTTCGCTTCGACTGGCTGGTGGACCCGGAGCGTGTCGTCTACTGCCTGGTGATGGCCGCGGTGTGGCAGTCCTCGGGCTTCGTTATGGCGCTGTTCCTGGCCGGGCTGCGCGGGGTGGATCAGTCGATCATCCGCGCCGCCCAGGTCGACGGCGCCAGCCTGCCGAGCATCTACCTGCGCATCGTCCTGCCGAGCCTGGGCCCGGTGTTCTTCAGTGCGCTGATGATCCTCGCCCATATCGCCATCAAGAGCTTCGACCTGGTCGCCTCGATGACCGCCGGCGGCCCCGGCTACGCCTCCGACCTGCCGGCGATGTTCATGTACGCCCACACCTTCACCCGTGGCCAGATGGGCCTCGGCGCCGCCAGCGCGATGCTGATGCTCGGTGCGGTGCTGGCGATCCTGGTGCCGTATCTGTATTCCGAACTGCGAGGCAAACGCCATGACTGATTCTGTACTCGACGCACGCATGGCACCGCGCCCGCTGGCGCGAGGGAAGGCATTCAGCTTCAGCCGCCTGGCCATCCACGCCACCCTGATCCTGGCCTGTGCGGTGTATCTGGTGCCGCTGCTGGTGATGTTGCTGACCAGCTTCAAGACCCCCGACGACATTCGCAGCGGCAACCTGCTGTCGATCCCGGACGTGTTCACCCTGATCGGCTGGATCAAGGCCTGGGACGGCGTCGGCGGCTACTTCTGGAACTCGGTGAAGATCACCATCCCGGCGGTGCTGATCTCCACACTGCTTGGCGCGCTGAACGGCTACGTGCTGGCCATGTGGCGCTTTCGCGGCTCGCAGCTGTTCTTCGGCCTGCTGCTGTTCGGCTGCTTCCTGCCGTTCCAGGTGATCCTGCTGCCGGCGTCCTTCACCCTCGGCCAGCTCGGCCTGGCCAATACCACCGAAGGCCTGGTGCTGGTACATGTGGTCTACGGCCTGGCCTTCACCACGCTGTTCTTTCGCAACTTCTATGTGAGCATTCCCGAGGCGCTGGTGCGCGCCGCGCGCCTCGACGGCGCCGGCTTCTTCACCATCTTCGGACGCATCCTGCTGCCGATGTCGGTGCCGATCATCATGGTCTGCCTGATCTGGCAGTTCACCCAGATCTGGAACGACTTCCTGTTCGGCGTGGTGTTCGCCAGCGGCGATACCCAGCCGATCACCGTGGCGCTGAACAACCTGGTCAACACCAGCACCGGGGCCAAGGAATACAACGTCGACATGGCCGCCGCGATGATCGCCGGGCTGCCCACCCTGCTGGTCTACATCCTGGCCGGCAAATATTTTCTACGCGGTCTCACTGCCGGCTCGGTGAAAGGCTGATGCCTTCAAGATTGGAGAAATGACATGGCTACCCTCGAACTGCGCAACGTCAACAAGTCCTACGGCAGCGGCCTGGCGGACACCCTGAAGAACATCGAACTGGCCATCGACTCCGGCGAGTTCCTGATCCTGGTCGGCCCCTCCGGCTGCGGTAAATCCACCCTGATGAACTGCATCGCCGGCCTGGAGGACATCAGCGGCGGGGCGATTCTGGTGGACGGCGCCGACATCAGCGGCATGAGCCCCAAGGATCGCGACATCGCCATGGTGTTCCAGTCCTACGCGCTGTACCCGACCATGACGGTGAAGGACAACATCGCCTTTGGCCTGAAGATGCGCAAGCTACCGCCGGCCGAGATCGAAGCCGAGGTGGCGCGCGTGGCCAAGCTGCTGCAGATCGAGCATCTGCTGACGCGCAAGCCCGGCCAGCTCTCCGGCGGCCAGCAGCAGCGCGTGGCCATGGGCCGTGCGTTGGCGCGGCGACCAAAGATTTATCTGTTCGACGAGCCGCTGTCGAACCTCGACGCCAAGCTGCGCGTGGAGATGCGTACCGAAATCAAGCTGATGCACCAGCGCCTGAAGACCACCACGGTGTACGTCACCCATGACCAGATCGAGGCCATGACCCTGGGCGACAAGGTGGCGGTGATGAAGGACGGCATCATCCAGCAGTTCGGCACCCCGCAGGAAATCTACAACGACCCGGCCAACCAGTTCGTCGCCAGCTTCATCGGTTCGCCACCGATGAACTTCATCCCGCTTCGCACTCAGGTGCGCGATGGCCAGTGCTTCGGTCTGCTCGAATCCGCGGCCGGCGCTCCGGGGCAGGCGCGCTGCGAGTTGCCGCTTGGCGCTGCGGCGGAGCTGCAAGGGCGCGAGCTGATTCTCGGCGTGCGTCCCGAGCAGATCCAGCTGGCAGGCGCCGCTGCAGCGCAGCCGAGCCTGCGCGCCGAGGTCGAGGTGGTCGAGCCGACCGGCCCCGACACCCTGGTGTTCGTCAGCCTCAACCAGACCAAGGTATGCTGCCGCCTGGCGCCGGACGCCGCAGCGCAGGCGGGCAGCAGCCTGGAACTGCAGTTCGATCCGGCGCGCGTGCTGCTGTTCGACGCCGCCAGCGGCGAGCGCCTGCGCCCGGGAAAGCGCCAGGCCGCTGAGGGCAAGGTGGCTCAGTTCAAGGCCGGTTAGCCGGTAGGTTGGGTTGAGGCGCGAAGCCCAACAGAACCTTGTGCGGTCCCTTGTTGGGCTTCGCACGCTCAGCGCCAACCTACCCAGGAGCTCGTCCATACACGCAGCAACTACCCGAGCAGAATCCGCCACCGCGGCGGTTAACCGCAGTACTTCACACAATAAAAACAATCAGGAGCAACGATGAAGACCACACCGCAAGCTGCCTTCCACCGCCTTGGTGCGCGCAGCGCACCCTGCCTGCTGGCGCTGGCCTTGGCCGCACCTCAGGCGCAGGCCCTGGAGTTCACCGGCTATCTGCGCAGCGGCGCCGGCGGCTCGGAGAACGGCGGCAGCCAGTCCTGCTTCCAGCTGCCCGGCGCGCAGTCCAAGTACCGCCTGGGCAACGAGTGCGAGCAGTACATCGAGCTGGATCTGCGCCAGGACCTGCTGACCCTGGACGACGGTTCGGTCTTCAGCATCGAGGGCATGGCCCAGTTGTACAACCAGTACGGCCACACCCCGGAGTTCACCGGCGATTACGGCTTCGCGCGGATGAACCAGATGTACGCCGAATGGAGCAAGGTGCCGGCGCTGAACGGCGGTTCGCTGTGGGCCGGACGGCGCTTCTACAAGCGTAACGACATCCATATCAGCGACTTCTACTACTGGAACCAGAGCGCCACCGGCGCCGGTATTGAGGACTTCGAATACGGCGGCCTGAAGTACAGCTACGCCTTCTCGCGCAAGGACAGCTACTTCCAGGAGCCCTACATCAACCGTCATGACTTCAACGTCGGCGGCTTCAAGGTCAACCCCGGCGGCGAGCTGGAGTTCGGCGTCAGCTACATCGACAAGCCCGACAGCACCGGCGCCCACAGCGGCTGGGCGGTCACCGCGCAGCACAAGCAGAGCGACTTCTTCGGCGGCAAGAACACCTTCGCCCTGCAGTACGGCCGCGGCCCCGGCACCGGCCTGGGCTATACCGGCGACGTCAGCCTGGATCGCGACAACACCAGCTGGCGCCTGGTGGAGTTCTTCGACTGGCAGGCCACGCCGCGTCTCGGCGGCCAGGTGCAGTTCGTCTACCAGAAGGACAGCCGTCCCGATGGCGACGACCAGGACTGGCTGTCGGTGGGCGGGCGCACCAGCTACGCCTTCAGCGAGCAGTTCAAGCTGGTTGGCGAACTGGGCCACGATCAGGTGGACGCCACCGATGGCACGCGCAAGCTGACCAAGTTCACCATCGCCCCTACCTGGTCGCCGGCCGGCCCGGGCTTCTGGGCGCGTCCGGAGTTTCGCCTGTACTACACCTACGCCAGCTGGAACCGCGCGGCGCAGCAGGCGGCCAGCCAGTTGGCGGCCGGCTCGGCGCTGTCCGACAGCGGCGCCTTCGACAGCGCGCGCCACGGCTACAACTTCGGCGTGCAGGTGGAGCACTGGTGGTAAGCGCCTCGCGCCCGCTCGGCGCCGCCAGCGGCGCTGCCGAGCTGCATCCGCTGGCCGGGCTCTTTGCCGAGCCCGGCCAGGCGCGTCAGCGCTGGACGGTGCGCCAGGGGCGCGAGCTGCTGCTGCTCGAACACCCTCTGTTCCAGGCGGCGTTCAGTCGTCAGGGCGCGCAGCTGTTGCACTTTCAGCCGCGCGGCCAGCGGCCCTGGTTGTGGTGTGCCGGGCAGTGGCCGCAGGGCGCGGCGATTCGCGGCGGGGTGCCGATCTGCTGGCCCTGGTTCGGTCGCCATCCGAGCGAGAGCGGCTGGCCGTCCCACGGCTGGGCGCGGTTGAGCGAGGACTGGCAACTGCTGGCCTGCGACTGGGGCGAGCAGGGCGTGCAGCTTGTCTGGCAACTTGAGCTGTGCGACTGGACGCTGCGTCTGGAGGCCGAGCTGGGCGAGACCCTGGCGCTGCGCCTGGTGACCCGCCATCAGGACAGCGAGCCGTGCCGGCTCAGCCATGCCCTGCACGCCTACTGGCGCATCAGCGACGTGTCGCGGGTGGCCCTGCTCGGCCTCGATGGCGCCGCCGGCCACGACCTGCTGGCGCGCGCCGACTGCCAGCAACAGGGTGAGCTGCGCATCGAGGATGGCTGCCACCGCATCTTCCGCCACGCCGGCCTGCTGCAGCTGCAGGACCTGCCCTGGCAGCGGCGCCTGGCCATCGATACTCGCGGCGGCGCCAACAGCGTGGTCTGGCATCCCGGCAGCCGGCCGCTGACCGAGGTCGGCTGGAACGAGAGCCTGGGCTTTCTCTGCGTCGAGGCCGCCAGCTGCGGGCCCGATAGTTTATGCCTGCGGCCGGGGGAGGAGGGCGTGCTGAGCCTGCGCGCGGGATTGGCCCGTTAACCACCGTGGGCCCGGGTATCGGCGGTGCGCACGGCGCACCCTAGGCTGCGCCGACCGCTATGCGCGCCAGGCATCCGTTCACTGACGGAGCGCCCAAACCCTAGGGTGCGCTGCGCGCACCAACCCTCCAGCGTGTCCCGAATCGACTCCTCATCCGCCGGACAACGGCTGGCGGTCAGGCTCTCCTTGATCTTGCGCAGGCGGAGTGCCGCCCAGCGCAGCGCCACCCAGCCGGTCCCACCGATAGCGGCAGATTATGCGTGGCGCGACACTGGTTCGCAGCAAGGCGTCTCGCGACTGAAGCGCAACAGATGCTCGCGCCGCTTCCCACTTCCTGAAAGATCGGATCGATAGCGCTCCTGGCCGATGGAGCCTGCGATCCGCCGCTCGTGGGTTTCCCGCACCCGCGCAGTCTCGGCCATGACGGGGTCGCCGCCATCTCACGCTGTGCCGGTGCCGGTCCGCAAGCTCCTCGCGCTCGTGTGCGGCCATTGCCGGCGCTTTGACCCGCCGGGGCGTCCTTGAAGCATGCTCGAGGAAATGTTGTTTTATTACTACATAATCCCTTGATCGCTCGAATTTTTAGGAGTATCAATAGCTGATATTTTTAGTAAAACAACTTCTCGTCTTTGCGCGCAGCAATTTCCGGGTTTCGATCCGGTGTGCGAGGTCGAGAGGTGTTCGCCATGCAGGGGCGTCGGGCGGTTGTGCCGGCTGTCGCGCGGGCGGGACATGGGTAGGCCGATGGCGGTCCCTGTCCTGTGCGGAAAACGGGTCTTTACGAGGGTTTTAACTGTGCAACGAAGAACAAAAATAGTGGCCACCCTGGGCCCTGCCACCGAGAGCCCCGAGGCGATCGAGGGGCTGGTGCTGGCCGGTGTCGATGTGGTGCGCCTGAACTTCTCCCACGGCAGCGCCGCCGAACACATCGCCCGCGCCGCCCTGGTGCGCGAGATGGCGCGCAAGCACGGGCGTTTCGTCGCCGTGCTGGGCGATCTGCAGGGGCCGAAGATCCGCATCGCGCGCTTCGCCCAGGGCCGGGTGCAGTTGCGCAAGGGCCAGGCCTTTGCCCTCGATGCCGCGCTGGACAAGCAGGCAGGCGACGAGCAGGCGGTGGGTATCGACTACGAGGAGCTGATCGGCGACAGCCGCCCCGGCGACATCCTGCTGCTCGACGATGGCCGCATCGAGCTCGAGGTGAAAGGCGTCGAGGCCAGCCGGCTGCTCTGCGAGGTGCTGGTCGGCGGGCCGCTGTCCAACAACAAGGGCATCAACCGCAAGGGCGGCGGCCTGTCGGCGGCGGCGCTGACCGACAAGGATCGCGAGGACATTCTCACCGCCGCCGAAATGCAGGTCGACTACCTGGCAGTGTCTTTCCCGCGCGATGCCGCCGATATCCAGCTGGCGCGCCGGCTGCTGCGCGAGGCGGGTGGCGAGGCCGGGCTGATCGCCAAGATCGAGCGCGCCGAGACGGTCAACGACCTCGGCGTGCTCGACGCGATCATCGAGGCTTCCGACGGAGTGATGGTGGCCCGTGGCGACCTCGGCGTGGAGATCGGCGACGCCGAGCTGGTGGCGGTGCAGAAGATGATCATCGAGCGCGCCCGCACCCTCAACCGGGTGGTGATCACCGCGACCCAGATGATGGAGTCGATGATCAGTCAGTCGATGCCGACCCGCGCCGAGGTGTTCGACGTGGCCAACGCCGTGCTCGACGGCACCGACGCGGTGATGCTCTCGGCCGAGACTGCGGCCGGCGCCTACCCGATCGAGACGGTCGAGGCCATGCGCCGGGTCGTGGTCGGGGCAGAGAAGCACCCGCTGGCGCATCGCTCCAAGCACCGCATGGACGAGGTATTCCACAAGATCGACGAGTCGATCGCCATGGCCGCGATGTACGCGGCCAACCACCTGCACGGGGTCAAGGCGATCATCTGCATGACCGAGAGCGGCGACACGCCGCGGCTGATGTCGCGGATCCGCTCGCACCTGCCGATCTACGCCTTCTCGCGCAATCCGCGCACGCAGAACCGGGTCGCCCTGTTCCGCGGGGTGCAGACCATCCCATTCGACAGCGACGGTTTTCCCTTGGCCGAGGTCAACGCCCGTGCGGTCGACGAGCTGCGGCGCCGCGGCGTGGTGACCGCCGGCGATCACGTGCTGATCTCGCGCGGCGACCACGCCAATGCCCAGGGTGGCACCAACTGCCTGCGGGTGATCCGCGTCGGCGACAACGTTTGTTAGGAGGCCCCATGAATACCCCGATCCAGTCCGCTGGCCGCGTACCGTCCGGCGAGTCCGAGTGGCCGCGCGACTTCGATATTCGCGAAGCCTATGCCGAGCAGCGCGAATTGCTCGCCGCTGCGTCCGTCGATTCAACCACTGCAGCTGTTTCCACCGAGAGCGAAGGCAATGACTGACACCCGTATCCAGCAAGTGACCGCCCGCGAGATCCTCGACTCGCGCGGCAACCCGACCGTCGAAGCCGTGGTGACCCTGGCCGGTGGCGCGGTTGGCGTCGCCAGCGTGCCGTCCGGCGCTTCCACCGGCAGCCGCGAGGCGCTGGAGCTGCGCGATGGTGGCGAGCGCTATAAGGGCAAAGGCGTGCAGCGCGCGGTGGCCAACGTCAACGGCGTGATCCGCGAGCGCGTGCTCGGCCTGGATGCGCTGGACCAGCGCGGGCTGGACGCGGCGATGATCGCCCTGGACGGCAGCGAGAGCAAAAGCGTGCTGGGCGCCAACGCCATCCTCGCAGTGTCGCTGGCCAGTGCCAAGGCCGCCGCCGCGGCGCAGGAGGTGCCGCTGTACGAGCACCTGGCGGCGCTGTACGGCCAGCCGGGGCGGTTCAGCCTGCCGCTGCCGATGATGAACATCCTCAACGGCGGCGAGCACGCCGACAACAACGTCGACATCCAGGAATTCATGATCCAGCCGATCGGCGCCGGCTCCTTCGCCGAGGCGCTGCGCATGGGCGCGGAGGTCTTCCATACCCTCAAGCAGGTGCTCGGCGAACGCGGCCTGAGCACCGCGGTGGGCGATGAAGGCGGCTTCGCCCCCTCGCTGGCCTCCAACGAGGAGGCGCTGGTGGTGATTGCCGAGGCGGTGGCGCGCGCCGGCTACGAGCTGGGCAAGGACATCAGCCTGGCCCTGGACTGCGCCGCCTCGGAGTTCTACCGCGACGGCCGCTACGTGCTGGCCGGCGAGGGCAAGAGCTTCGACTCCGCAGGCTTCGCCGATTACCTGGCCGGGCTGTGCGAGCGCTACCCGATCGCCTCGATCGAGGATGGCATGGACGAGAGCGACTGGGACGGCTGGGCCTGCCTGACCGAGAAGCTGGGCGGGCGCGTGCAGCTGGTCGGCGA
This sequence comes from Pseudomonas sp. NPDC077186, assembly GCF_044543505.1. Taxonomy (NCBI): domain Bacteria; kingdom Pseudomonadati; phylum Pseudomonadota; class Gammaproteobacteria; order Pseudomonadales; family Pseudomonadaceae; genus Pseudomonas; species Pseudomonas sp. NPDC077186. The sequence goes on along the minus strand of NZ_JBITWE010000001.1, from coordinate 934,179 downwards.
CGACCTGTTCGTCACCAACGCCAAGATTCTCAAGGAGGGCATCGCGCGCGGCATCGGCAACTCGATCCTGATCAAGTTCAACCAGATCGGCAGCCTCAGCGAGACCTTCGACGCCATCCGCATGGCCCAGGATGCCGGCTACAGCGCGGTGATCTCGCACCGCTCCGGCGAGACCGAGGACACCACCATTGCCGACCTGGCGGTGGCCACCTGCGCCGGGCAGATCAAGACCGGTTCGCTGTGTCGCAGCGACCGGGTCGGCAAGTACAACCAACTGCTGCGTATCGAGCAGGCGCTGCAAGGCCGCGCCGCCTATTGCAGCGATTCGATCTTCCCCCGGAGGAGCTGACGCCATGAGCACAAATCGCCTCGATCGCCTGTTCCCGGCCCTGGACGAGATTCCCGAGCAGTACCGCCCCGGCGCGCCCATCGAGCAGCGCGACTACCTGGTCGATGGCCAGCTGCGCACCTGGAGCGGCCCGCTGGCGCCGGTGCGCAGCCCGGTGTTCCTGGCCACCGCGCAGGGCGATGAGCAGGTGATCCTCGGCAGCACGCCGCTGCTCGACGCCGAGGCGGCGCTGGCCGCCCTGGACGCCGCGGTGCGCGCCTACGCCAATGGCCAGGGCGCCTGGCCCAACCTGCGCGTGGCCGAGCGCATCCAGCACGTCGAGGCGTTCCTGGCGCGCATGCGCGAGCAGCGCGAGGCAGTGGTCAAGCTGCTGATGTGGGAGATCGGCAAGAACCTCAAGGACTCGCAGAAGGAATTCGACCGCACCTGCGACTACATAGTCGACACCATCGAGGCGCTCAAGGAGCTGGACCGGCGCTCCAGCCGCTTCGAGCTGGAGCAGGATACCCTCGGCCAGATCCGCCGGGTGCCGCTCGGCGTGACCCTGTGCATGGGACCCTACAACTACCCGCTGAACGAGACCTTCACCACCCTGATCCCGGCGCTGATCATGGGCAACACCGTGGTGTTCAAGCCGGCCAAGTTCGGCGTGCTGCTGATCCGCCCGCTGCTCGAGGCATTCCGCGACAGCTTCCCGGCCGGGGTGATCAACGTCATCTACGGCAGCGGCCGCGAGACCGTCAGCGCGCTGATGGCCAGCGGCAAGGTCGACGTGTTCGCCTTCATCGGCACGCACAAGGGCGCCAGCGACCTGAAGAAACTCCACCCGCGTCCGCACCGCCTGCGTGCGGCCCTGGGCCTGGATGCGAAGAACCCGGGCATCGTCCTGCCCGAGGTCGACCTGGACAACGCGGTGAGCGAGGCGCTGACCGGCGCGCTGTCGTTCAATGGCCAGCGCTGCACCGCGCTGAAGATCCTCTTCGTCCACGAGGAGGTGGTCGACAGCTTCCTCGACAAGTTCACCGCCAAGCTCGCCGCGCTCAAGCCGGGCATGCCTTGGGAGGACGGCGTGAGCCTGACCCCGCTGCCCGAGCCGGGCAAGGCCGACTACCTCGGCGGCCTGCTGGCCGATGCGCTGGCCAAGGGCGCGCGGGTGATGAACGCCGGAGGTGGGGAGGTGCGCCAGTCGTTCTTCTATCCGGCCGTGCTCTACCCGGTCAGTCGCGACATGCGCGTTTACCAGGAGGAGCAGTTCGGCCCGCTGGTGCCGGTGGTGCCCTACCGCGACCTGCAGGCGGTGATCGACTACGTGCTCGACTCCGACTACGGCCAGCAGCTGAGCATCTTCGGCAACGATTCGGCCCAGGTCGGCCGGCTGGTCGATGCCTTCGCCAACCAGGTGGGGCGGATCAACATCAACGCCCAGTGCCAGCGCGGTCCGGACAGCTTCCCGTTCAACGGCCGCAAGAACTCGGCCGAGGGCACCCTGTCGGTGCACGACGCGCTGCGCGTGTTCTCCATCCGTACCCTGGTGGCGACCAAGTTCCAGGCCGGCAACAAGGAGCTGGTCAGCGAGATCATCCGCAATCGCGAGTCGAGCTTCCTGACCACCGACTACATCTTCTGAGAGGGCGCCGATGACCACCCGAACCCTGATCATTCTCGACGGCATCGGCCTGCGCCAGGAGGCCGAGGCCAATGCCCTGGCCGCGGCGCGCACGCCGACTTTGGACGCGCTGTTTGCTCACTACCCGCACAGCTGCATCGCCACCTCGGGCCTGGCCGTCGGCCTGCCCGAGGGGCAGATGGGTAATTCCGAGGTCGGCCATATGAACCTCGGCGCCGGGCGCGTGGTGTACCAGAACTTCACGCGGATCAACAAGGCCATCGCCGATGGCGAGTTCGCCGCCAATCCGGCGCTGGTCGAGCTGCTCGACGGGGCGCGGCGCCGCGGCGGCGCGGTGCACCTGCTCGGCCTGCTGTCGCCGGGCGGGGTGCACAGCCACGGCGAGCAGATCATCGCCGCGTGCCGGGTGCTGGCCGAGCGCGGCATAGAGCGCTTCTACGTGCATGCCTTCCTCGATGGCCGCGATACCCCGCCGCAGAGCGCCGGACCCTTCATCGCGCAGCTGCAGGCCGAGCTGGATGCGCTGGGCAAGGGGCGCTTCGCCTCGCTGATCGGCCGCTACTACGCGATGGATCGCGACAACCGCTGGGAGCGGATCGAGGCGGCCCACCGGCTGATCGTCGAGGGGTACGCCGAGTTCCGGGCGGCCACGGCCGAGTCCGGCCTGCAGCAGGCCTATGGCCGCGGCGAGTCGGACGAGTTCGTCAAGGCTACCGGCATCGGCGAGCCGGTGCGGGTGGCGGACGAGGATGCGCTGATCTTCATGAACTTCCGGCCCGACCGGGCGCGCCAGCTGTGCCAGGCGCTGGTCGATCCGGCCTTCGCCGGCTTCGCCCACTCGCGCCTGGTCGACAAGCGCCGGCTGCTGACCCTGACCCGTTATTCGCAGCAGCTGGACGGGCCCTGTGCCTTCCCGCCGGAAAGCCTGCGCAACAGCCTGGGCGAATACCTGGCCGGGCTCGGCAAGACCCAGCTGCGCATCGCCGAGACGGAGAAGTACGCCCACGTCACCTTCTTCTTCAACGGCGGGCGCGAACAGCCGTTCGCCGGCGAGGAGCGCATCCTGATCCCTTCGCCGGACGTCGCCTCCTACGACCTGCAACCGCAGATGAGCGCGCCCGAGCTGACCGAGCGGCTGGTCGAAGCGATCCGGGAGCAACGTTTCGACCTGATCGTGTGCAACTACGCCAACGGCGACATGGTCGGCCATACCGGCAACTTCGCCGCGGCGGTACGCGCCGTGGAGGCGCTGGATGCCTGCCTGGCCGAGGTGGTCGAGGCGACCCTGGCGGCCGGCGGCGAGTGCCTGATCACGGCCGACCACGGCAACGTCGAGCAGATGAGCGACGCCGAGTCGGGCCAGGCGCATACCGCGCACACCCTCAATCCGGTGCCGCTGATCCTGGTCAGCGGCCGCGCCGGGCAGTTCGCCCTCAAGGATGGCCGGCTGTGCGACATCGCGCCGACCCTGCTGGACCTGATGGGGCTGGCGCTGCCGCCGCAGATGACGGGGCAGTCGTTGCTGGTGAGCGGTTAAGGGCCTGTAGGCCCGTGGCTGGTCGGATGGCTGGTGCGCACGGCGCACCCTACGGGCAATGCGAGTTGGTGGGCCACCCTACGGGGCGTGTCGTAGGGTGCGCCGTGCGCACCGACCCGCTAGCGCTGGATCGCGCGCCTTAGCATGGCTCCTCGTCCGCCGGGTAGCGGCTGGCGGTGAGGCTCTCCTTGATCTTGCGCAGGTGCGGCTGGAAGTCCACGCCGCGGCGCAGGGTCACCCCGGTGGCGAGTACGTCGAGTACGGTGAGCTGGATGATGCGCGAGGTCATCGGCATGTAGATGTCGGTGTCCTCCGGCAGCGGGATGTCCAGGCTCAGGGTGCTGATCTGCGCCAGCGGCGAGCCGGCGGCGGTGAGGCCGATCACCGAGGCGCCGTTCTCCCGCGCCAGGCGCGCCACTTCCACCAGCTCGCGGGTGCGCCCGGTGTAGGAGATGATCGCGAACAGGTCGCCGGTGTGCGCCACCGAGGCGATCATGCGCTGCATCAGCACGTCGGAGTGCGCCGACACCGCTAGGTTGAAGCGGAAGAACTTGTGCTGCGCGTCCAGCGCCACCGAGGCCGAGGCGCCGAGGCCGAAGAAGTGGATCTGCCGCGCCTGGATCAGCAGGTCGACGGCGCGACTGATCAGCTGCGGGTCGAGCGACTGGCAGGCGCTGTCCAGCGAGGTGATGGCGCTGCCGAAGATCTTGCGGGTGTAGGCCTCGGGGCCGTCGTCGGCCGATACCGCCTGGCTGACGTAGGCGGCGCCGCTGGCCAGGCTCTGTGCCAGTTGCATCTTCAGCTCGGGGTAGCCGTTGACGCCGAACGAGCGGCAGAAACGATTGACCGTCGGCTCGCTGACCTGGGCGGCCTGGGCCAGGGCGGCGATGCTCAGGCGGGTGGCCTGCTGCGGGTCGTGCAGGATCACCTCGGCCACCTTGCGTTCGGCCTTGTTCAGGTCTTCGAGGCGGCTCTGGATCTGTTCCAGCAGGTTGCGCACGCGGTCCATAGGGGCTCCTAACAGGCTTGGCGCCGTCGCTGCAGGCGCTGGCGACGGGCGGAAAAATGGCTGGCCTATCCTACTGATGAGGCCAGGCGGCCACCACTGCTTATCCGAATAATGGAAAAATGTTGTTGTTATTACAACATTTGCTCTTGCTTTAACCGCTGCTACCCGGTATTTCTAGTGCATCTTGATAAAAGAACAAACATCATGGCCGCGATAAAACTCGAATCCTGTACCTTTGCCCTGTTCGGCGCCCTCGGCGATCTGGCTCTGCGCAAGCTGTTTCCCGCGCTTTACCAGCTCGATCGCGCCGGTTTGCTCCACGACGACAGCCGCGTCCTCGCCCTGGCCCGCGAAGCCGGGGAGCCGCAGCGCCACCTGGCCGCCATCGAGCAGGCGTTGCGCCTGTACGTGCCGGCCAAGGAGTTGGACGAGGGCGTGCTGGCGCGTTTCCAGGCGCGCCTGCACTACCTGACCATGGATTTCCTCCAGGCCGAGGACTACCTGGCCCTGGCCGAGCTGGCCGGCAGCCAGGACCAGCTGATCGCCTACTTCGCCACCCCGGCGTCGGTCTACGGCGGCATCTGCGCCAACCTGGCGGCGGTGGGCCTGGCCGAGCACAGCCGGGTGGTGCTGGAAAAACCCATCGGCCACGACCTGGCTTCCTCGCGCGCGGTCAACGACGCGGTGGCGCGGGTGTTCCCGGAGAACCGCGTCTATCGCATCGACCACTACCTGGGCAAGGAAACGGTGCAGAACCTGATCGCCCTGCGTTTCGCCAACAGCCTGTTCGAGACCCAGTGGAACCAGAACCACATCTCCCATGTGGAAATCACCGTGGCCGAGAAGGTCGGCATCGAGGGCCGCTGGGGCTACTTCGACCAGGCCGGGCAGCTGCGCGACATGATCCAGAACCACCTGCTGCAGCTGCTCTGCCTGATCGCCATGGACCCGCCTAGCGACCTCTCCGCCGACAGCATCCGCGACGAGAAGGTCAAGGTGCTCAAGGCCCTGGAGCCGATCAGCGCCGAGCACCTCGGCCAGCGCGTGGTACGTGGCCAGTACGTGGCCGGCAGCGCCGACGGCCGGCCGGTGCCGGGCTACCTGGAGGAGGAGAACTCCAATACCCAGAGCGACACCGAGACCTTCGTCGCCCTGCGCGCCGACATCCGCAACTGGCGCTGGGCCGGCGTGCCCTTCTACCTGCGCACCGGCAAGCGCATGCCGCAGAAGCTGTCGCAGATCGTCATCCACTTCAAGGCGCCGCCGCACTACATCTTTGCCCCCGAGCAGCGCCAGCTGATCGGCAACAAGCTGATCATCCGCCTGCAGCCGGACGAGGGCATCGCCCTGCAGGTGCTGACCAAGGACCAGGGGCTGGACAAGGGCATGCAGCTGCGCAGCGGCCCGCTGCAACTGAGCTTCTCCGACACCTACCGCAGCGCGCGCATCCCCGATGCCTACGAGCGTCTGTTGCTGGAGGTGATGCGCGGCAACCAGAACCTGTTCGTGCGCAAGGACGAGATCGAGTACGCCTGGCAGTGGTGCGACCAGCTGATCGCCGGCTGGAAGCAGCTCGGCGAGGCGCCCAAACCCTATACCGCCGGCAGCTGGGGGCCGATGGCCTCGGTGGCGCTGATCACTCGCGACGGGAGGAGCTGGTATGGCGATCTCTGATCTCGACCTGCCGTCTGGCGTCAGCGCCCGCAGCCACGCCGCCGCCGAGCAGTTGGCCGACGCCCTGGCCCTGCGTGTGGCCGAGGCGCTGCGCCAGGCCATCGACAGCCGTGGCAGCGCCACCCTGGTGGTGTCCGGCGGGCGCAGCCCGGTGGCCTTCTTCGACGCCCTGGCGCAGCAAGCCCTGGACTGGCGCCAGGTGCTGGTGAGCCTGGCCGACGAGCGCTGGGTGCCGGTCAACCATGCCAGCAGCAACGAGGCGCTGGTGCGCCGTCACCTGCTGCGTGGTGCGGCCTCCGAGGCGAAATTCCTCGGCCTGTATCGGGTCGCCGGTAGCCTGGAGCAGGCCGCCGAGCTGGCCGATGCGGCGTTCGCCGAACTGCCGCCGATCGACGTGCTGGTGCTCGGCATGGGCGACGACGGCCACACCGCCTCGCTGTTCCCCGATAGCCCCAATCTCGACCTGGCGCTGCAGCCCGATTGTCCGCGCCGGGTATTGCCGATGCAGGCGCCGAGCCAGCCGGCGCAGCGCCTGACCCTGACCCTGCCGCTGCTGGCGAGCGCGCGTTTGCCGCTGCTGGCGATCCAGGGCCAGGCCAAGCTGGCCACCCTGGCCGAGGCGCTGGCGCCCGGCGCGGTGGCGAGTATGCCGATCCGCGCCTTCCTGCATTCCCCTCTCGAAATCTACTGGTGCCCCTGACATGAGCAGCCTCAACGAAGACCTGCGCGCGCGCATGGCCGAAAAGATCGCCGAGATCGACCGCATCTGCGCCCAGGCGCGGATCATGCCGGTGATCACCATCGCCCGCGAGGCGGACATCCTGCCGCTGGCCGACGCCCTGGCCGCCGGCGGCCTGCGCGTGCTGGAGGTGACCTTGCGTTCCGAGCACGGCCTGGAGGCGATCCGCCGCCTGCGCGCCGAGCGCCCCGAGCTGTGCGTCGGCGCCGGCACCGTGCTCGACGAGCAGATGCTGGCCGCCGCCGTCGCCGCCGGCGCGCAGTTTATCGTCACCCCAGGCAGCACCCGCGAGCTGCTGCTGGCCGCCCTGGACAGCCCGGTGCCGCTGCTGCCGGGGGTGAGCAGCGCCTCCGAGCTGATGGTCGGCTACGCCCTCGGCTACCGCCGCTTCAAGCTGTTCCCGGCCGAGGTCTGCGGCGGCGTTGCCGCGCTCAAGGCGCTGGCCGGGCCGTTCGGCGGCGTGCGCTTCTGCCCCACCGGCGGCATCACCCCGGACAACCTGCAGCGCTACATGGCCCAGCCCAACGTGATGTGCGTCGGCGGCACCTGGATGTTCCAGCGCGAATGGGTCGAGCAGGGCGACTGGGCGCGTATCCAGCAGTGCAGCGCCGAGGCGTTGCAGTTGTTGGGCTGAAGTCTCCGAGCGGCGTGGTGGTGCGCGGGGCCTGGGCGGCCCCGCGACACCCTGCGTCGCCGATGATCTGTAGGGTGCGCCGTGCGCACCGATGATGTGGGGTTAATCCTCCTATGACTGCACACCCGATCCGGCAGCCGCTGCTGCTGGGCATGATGCGCCTGCTCGACTATCCCGAGCTGGCCGCGCCGCAGGCGCTGCTCGGTTTTGTCGAGCGCTGCGTGGAGCGCGGCCTCAACGGTTTCGATCACGCCGATATCTACGCCCTGGGCGAGTGCGAGGCGCGCTTCGGCGCCGCCCTGCGCCTGCGCCCGCAATTGCGTGCGCAGCTACAGCTGATAAGCAAGGCCGATATAGTGCCGGCGGCGCAGGACGTCTCGCGCTGGCGGGTCAAGCACTACGACAGCAGCGCCCGCTACCTGACTCGGGCAGTGGAGGCCTCGCTGCAGCGCCTGGGCGTCGAGCGGCTGGACGGCTTCCTGCTGCATCGCCCCGATCCGCTGCTGCAGCTGGACGAAGTGACGCGGGCGCTGCAGGCGCTGGTCGCGGCCGGCAAGGTCGGCTGGCTCGGCCTGTCCAATGCCGAGCCGCTGCACTGGCAGGTGCTCGGCCGCGAGCTGCCACTGCGCTGCAACCAGATCGAGCTGTCGTTGAATGCTCAACAGGCGGCCTGGGATGGCCGTCTGCAAGCGCTGCAGGCCGACGGCCTGCAGGTGCTGGCCTGGTCGCCGCTGGCCGGCGGGCGTTTCGCCCCGGCGCTGCAGCAGGCGCTGGAGGAAGTCGCCGGGGCACTGCAGGCCACGCCGATGCAGGTCGCCCTGGCCTGGCTGCGCCGTTTGCCGGGGCAGCCGCTGCCGATCCTCGGCAGCCTGCGCGAGGCGCGCATCGAGGAGGCCCTGGCCGGCGCCGAACTGCAACTGGATGCGCCGACCTGGTTCCACCTCAGCGAAGCGGCGCGCGGCGTGCGCGCGCCCTGACCGGCTAGGCGCGATGCCGCGGCAGCCCCAGCGAGATCAGCGCGGCGGTCAGCACGAAGGCGCTCGACACCCACAGGCAGGCCGCCAGGCCCCAGCTCTGGAACACCCAGCCGGAGAGCAGGGTGCCGAGCAATCGGCCGAGGGCGTTGGACATGTAGTAGAAGCCGACGTCCAGCGACACGCCGTCTTCCTGGGCGTAGCTGACGATCAGGTAGCTGTGCAGCGAGGAGTTGACCGCGAACAGCACGCCGAACGCCAGCAGGCCGCCGATCAGCACCGCCTGCGCTGGTAGCGCGCTGCCCAGGCCGAGGGCGATGGCCGCCGGCAGGCCAGCCAGCAGCGCGGCCCAGACGAAAGCGGCGCGGCCGTCCGGCACCTGGCCGCTGCGCTTGCCGGTGATCGCCGGGGCCAGGCTCTGGACGATGCCGTAGCCGATGATCCAGACGGCGAGAAAGCCGCCGACCCACCAGAAGTCCCAGCCGAATACGGTGGCCAGGTACACCGGCAGGGCCACCACGAACCACACGTCGCGCGCGCCGAACAGAAACAGGCGGGCGGCGGAGAGGATATTGATCGCCCGGCTCTTGGACAGCAGGTCGCGGAACTTGGGTTTGCTCTTGGCCTTGCCCAGGTCCTTCTTCAGCAGCACCAGGCTGGCCAGCCAGATGGCGCCGAGCGCCAGGGCCATGGCCAGCACCGCGCCGGCGAAGCCGAGCAGGCTGAGCAGGGCGCCGCCGAGGAAGAAACCGACGCCCTTGAGCGCGTTCTTCGAGCCGGTCAGGCGCGCGACCCAGGCGTACAGGGTGGCCTGCTGCTCGCCGGGTACCAAGAGCTTGATCGAGCTCTTGGCGCTCATCTTGTTGAGATCCTTGGCGATGCCCGACAGCGCCTGCGCGCCCATCACCCAGGGTACCGTGAGCATGGCCGCCGGCACCGTGAGCATCAGCAGGGCCAGCACCTGCAGCGCCAGGCCCAGGTTCATGGTGCGGTTCAAGCCGATGCGCGCGCCCAGCCAGCCGCCCAGCAGGTTGGTGACCACGCCGAAGATCTCGTAGAACAGGAACAGCGCGGCGATCTGCAGCGGCGTGTAGCCCAGGCTGTGGAAATGCAGCACCACCAGCATGCGCAGCGCGCCGTCGGTGAGGGTGAAGGCCCAGTAGTTGCCGGTGACCAGCAGGTACTGGCGGATTTCGGGGGAAAGCCGGGCGAGGGCGTGCATCGCAAGCGTCCTGTGCGGGGTGTCGTGGGGCCGCCTGGGCGGTGCGTACCATCGGCGGTCGTTTGTGGCAGGGTAGGGTGGACATGCCATAGGCTTGTCCGCCATATGGTCGCCAGCGGTGGACAAGGCTTGGCCATGTCCACCCTACGGATCAGCCGGCCTGGCCGACCAGGCGCGCCAGCTCCACCGCGCGGTTGGCGTAGCCCCATTCGTTGTCGTACCAGGCGTAGAGCTTCACCTGGGTGCCAGCCACCACCAGGGTCGACAGCGCATCGACGATGGACGAGCGCGGATCGCTGCGGTAGTCGATGGACACCAGCGGGCGTTCCTCGTAACCCAGGATGCCCTTGAGCGGCCCTTCGGCGGCGGCCTTGAGCAGGGCGTTGACCTCCTCGGCCGTGGTCGCGCGCTCGACCTCGAACACGCAGTCGGTCAGCGAGGCATTGGCCAGCGGCACGCGCACCGCATGGCCGTTGAGCTTGCCGCGCAGCTCGGGGAAGATCTCGGCGATCGCCGTGGCCGAGCCGGTGGTGGTGGGAATCAGGCTCATGCCGCTGGCCCGCGCGCGGCGCAGATCCTTGTGCGGTTGGTCGAGGATGCTCTGGGTGTTGGTCAGGTCGTGGATGGTGGTGATCGAGCCGTGACGGATGCCCAGGCTTTCGTGGATCACCTTGACCACCGGCGCCAGGCAGTTGGTGGTGCAGGAGGCGGCAGTGACGATGCGGTGCCGGGCCGGGTCGAACAGCTGCTGGTTGACCCCCATCACCACATTGAGCGCACCGGCCTGCTTGACCGGCGCGCAGACCACCACGCGTTTGACCCCCTGATCCAGATAGCCCTGCAGCACCTCGACCGTCTTCATCTTGCCGCTGGCCTCGAGCACCAGGTCGCAGCCGCTCCAGTCGGTGTCGGCGATGGCCTTGTTGGCCGTGACCCGGATGCGCCGGCCGCCCACCACCACGCAGTCGCCGTCGCTGCCCGCCTCATGCTGCCAGCGGCCGTGTACCGAGTCGAAGTTGAGCAGGTGGGCGTGGGTGGCGGCGTCGCCGGCCGGGTCGTTGATCTGCACGAATTCCAGCTGCGGCCAGTCCCAGGCGGCGCGCAGGGCCAGGCGGCCGATGCGGCCGAATCCGTTGATACCGACTTTGATGCTCATGTGCGGGTCTCCGCTGGGTCAGTGAGTGGCGTCGAACTGGTTGATCCAGTCGACATGCGCCGGGTGTTGGATGGCCTTGGGCCGTAGCGCCTGGACCAGGGCGATGGCCTCGCTGCGCGCTACGCCGGCCTCGATCAGCAGGCGCGCGGCGATCAGCCCGGTGCGCCCGGAGCCGCCCTTGCAGTGCAGGGCCAGGCGCTGCCCGGCGCGCAGGCGCGCGACAATGGCGGCGCTGGACTGCTGCCAGGCCGCGGCGAAGCCGTCCAGCGGCACCTGCTCGTCGGCCACCGGCAGGTGGAACCAGGCCAGGCCCAGGGCCTGGCAGCGCGCGTCGATGGCCTCGACCGCATTGGCGGCCAATTCGCTGTGCGGCATCAGGCTGATCACCGCGCTGGCGCCGGCCTGCTGCAAAGTGGCCAGGGCCTCGTCGAGCGAGCCGCCCTTGGTGCCGGGGCAGGGGGTGAAGAGCAACTGGCCGGCAAGGCCGGGAATGCTCAGCAGGTCGTAGGGATGACTCATGGGACGCTCCTCGATTCAGATGGCGCGCTGGTTGACGCGCGCGGACAGTTGTTCGGCGGATTCCTTGCGTTCGGAGTAGCGGTCGACCAGGTAGTCGGCGCGCTCGCGCAGCAGCAGGGTGAACTTGACCAGCTCCTCCATCACGTCCACCAGGCGGTCGTAGTAGGACGAGGGTTTCATCCGCCCCTGCCCGTCGAATTCGAGGAAGGCCTTGGGCACCGAGGACTGGTTGGGGATGGTGAACATGCGCATCCAGCGCCCGAGCACGCGCAGCTGGTTGACCACGTTGAACGACTGCGAGCCGCCGCACACCTGCATCACCGCCAGGGTCTTGCCCTGGGTCGGGCGCACCGCGCCCATGGCCAGCGGCACCCAGTCGATCTGCGCCTTGAACACCGCGGTCATCGCGCCGTGACGCTCCGGCGAGCACCACACCTGGCCTTCCGACCACTGCATCAGCTCGCGCAGTTCCTGCACCTTGGGGTGGCTGTCCGGCGCGTCGTCCGGCAGCGGCAGGCCGGCGGGGTGGAAGATGCGCGTCTCGGCGCCGAAGCGCTCGAGCAGGCGCGCGGCTTCCTCGGTCATCAGGCGGCTGAACGAGCGCTCGCGGTTGGAGCCGTACAGCAGCAGGATGCGCGGCTTGTGCGCGAGGCGCTGGGTGAGGTCGAGGCGCTCGGCGCTGGGCCGTTCGGCCAGCTCGGCGTCGAGTTGGGGGAGGTCGGGGGTGGTCATTCGGATTTCCTGTGGCGAGGGAGTCAGCAGCACACGGCGACGCGTTGCGGGCGCTCGCCCATGGCGGCCAGGCGCTTGCTGTCCGGGCTCAGCCAGTGGCTGTTGGCCTCGAGCGTGGCCTCGAGCACGGCGATCACCCAGTCCGGCAGGTGCGGGTGCAGGCGGTAGTAGACCCACTGGCCCTGGCGGCGATCGGCCAGCAGGCCGCAGCTACGCAGTTGCGCCAGGTGGCGCGAGACCTTGGGCTGGCTCTCGCCGAGGGCGCAGGTCAGCTCGCAGACGCACAGTTCCTCCTCGCGGGCGATCAGCAGCATCAGGCGCACGCGGGTGTCGTCGGCCAGGCACTTGAAGACGGTGGTGGGGGTGAGCAGGTCGGCCATGGCTACCTCAGCGCTTGGTCTTGACCAGCACGAACATCTTGATCCGCTCGTGGATCTCGTGCAGGCAGTGGCGGAAGGCCTCGGGCTGGCTGCTGGTCACCGGGTCCTCGAAGTGCCAGGCCAGGCGCTGGCCCTCGAAGGGGATATGCTGGCATTCCTGGCTGGCCTTGTCGCACAGACTGATGACGTACTCGAAGTCGTTCCAGTGGAAGGCGTCCAGGCCCTTGCTGTGCAGCCCTTCGGTGCTCACGCCGAGGTGCTGCAGGGCGGCGAGGGCGCGCGGGTCGACCTCGCCCGGCTGGCTGCCGGCGCTGTGCGCCTCGAAGTTGTCCGAATCGGTGTGGCGCAGCAGGGCCTCGGCCATCTGCGAGCGGGCGGCGTTGGCGGTACAGACGAACAGCACGCGGGTCTTGTAGGCCATCTCTGACACTCGTTTAGATATGGTTTAGCGAATATATGGATTTCCGTATGAAAGGTAAAGGCGTCATGGCCCTATGCACCTGCATGGGATCGCCCAGCTTGTTGCTCTACCTGACGGCCGCGCGTGCTTGATTGCCACACCGTAATATTCGATTAATCGTATGTTTGTGGCTGTTCACGAATCCGTCATACCGCGGCGTTCGGTCCTGCCCAACCCGATTCCCGCGAGGAACCTTGTGACGAGCAGATAAGGTTTTGCTCCGCCCTCACTGACCAGGGGGCCCGTTATTGCTGGGAGCCTGCCGCGGGCGAGGAGTCGGCGGCCGAGCGGAGAAAAAAAGGCGGCCGAGGCCGCCCGAATGTCCCTGGAGGGGATGGGGAGTGGGGGCGCTCAGGGCGGCCCCGCCGTGGAGTCGGCGATGGGGTAGTGGCGGCGGCGCCAGGCCTGTACCTCGCCGGCGGCGCGCAGGCGCTGGGCGATCTGTTCCAGGGTGGCGGCGATTGGCTTGTCGCCCTTGAGCATGGCGCCCAGGCGCGAGCTGAACAGCGCCCAGAAACGCTTCATCTCCGGGATGTCCGGCATGATCTCGCCGCTGGCGGCGGACTCGTAGCTGTGTTCGATCAGCGGGTCGTGGCGCAGCTCGGACATGACCTCGAGGTTGGCCACCGCGCCCAGCGGTCTGTCGGCGTTGAGGCTGCGCAGGCCCTCGGCGCTGCTCAGGTAGTCTTCGAGAAAACGTCGCGCCTGGGCCTTGTGCGGGCTGTTGGCGTTGATCGCGGCGGCGAGGATGCCGACGAAGGGCCGGCCCCGGTGCGCCTCGTCGATGCCCGGCACATGGCCGACGGCGAAGTCGAGGCCGGCGTCACGCAGCTCGTTCCACACCCAGGGGCCATTGACGATCATGGCGATGCGACCCTGCTTGAAGCCTTCCAGAGCACTGGCGTAATCGTCGCCGGGTTCCAGCACGCCGTCGTCGAGCAGTTGCTTGAGCGCCTGCATACCGGCGATGGCGCCAGGGGTGGCGACGCCGACATCGGCCAGGTCGTAGATGCCGCCCTGCTTGCGCAGGCTGTAGCCGCCGGCGCCGGCGATGATCGGCCAGGAGAAATACAGGTTGTTATGGTCCCAGGCGATGGCGCGCCTGCCCTGGGCGCGCAAGCGTCCGTCCAGCGCGGTGACCTCGGAGAGGGTGCGCGGCGGGTTGGCCAGCAGCCTGCGGTTGTAGATCAGGCTGACCACTTCGGTGGCCAGGGGATAGCCGAAACGCTGGGTGCCCACGGTCAGCGCTTCCCAGGCGAACCCGGGGGCGCGCTGAAGGGCCTCTGCGCTGGGCTGGACCGCTTCGAGCAGGCCGTTGTTGATCCACGAGCCGAAGCGGTCGTGGGCGAAGATGACGATATCCGGACCCTTGGCCGTGGCGGCGAACTTGTCGTACTGGACGGCCAGGTCGTCCGGCGTGGCGACCTTGACCGGCATGCCGCTGTCGGCGGTAAAGCGCTGGCCGATCTCGGCAAGGCCCTTGAAGCCCTTGTCCTGGCCGATCCAGACGGTCAGCACGTTCTTCTCGAAGGCCAGAGCAGGCCAGGTGGCAGTGCACAGCAGAATCAGTGTCGCGAGCTTTTTTGTTGTTCTCATCTCGACCTCTGGTTGTGCGGTCAGTCGTTCAACCTGCCCGCCTCTGTAGGAGCCGCGCCCCGCGGCGAATGCGCGGGACGGCAACCCGGAGCCAGCACAGCTTCGCCCCGGGGCGGGGCTCCTACGGCTGCGGCGGTGGCGCCGGCCAGGTCACCCCGGGACGATCGTTTCAGCGGATCTGGATGCGTTCGAGCAGATAGGCCTTGGCGCTGGCGTCGCCGACCCGCGCGGCTTCGTCGGCCAGGCGCAGGGCACGCTCCAGGTCCTTGCTGGCGAGGGCGGCGTCGATGGCCTGGCGGTAGTAGGCCTGGGTTTCCGGCAGTACCGCCGGGGCCGGCACGCTGGGCAGCTGGTTGCCCATCTCGCGACCGATGCTGAACGGCGGCACATAGGTGTTGGCCTGCTGGCCGGCCACCTTGTCCTCGATCAGCACCATCTTGATCATCCCCACCGGCGCATGCCTGGCCACCGGGTCGGGGATGTTCGGCGCCTCGTTGCCGAGGGCGCGGGCGAAGGCCTTGGCCGGGTGTTCGATGACGGTCTGGCCGCGCATCTGCGCCTCGCTGGTGTAGAGCACCAGGTAGTGTTCGTTGCCCGGATTGTCCGGATACAGGCGGTCGACGCGCAGGCGCGCGTCCAGGCTGTCGCCCTTGAAGCCGGAGGCCGGGGCGTAGACGAAGTCCTCGGCGCCGAGCAGGCGGGTAACGCGGAACTGGCTGTCGAGCAGCATGGCGTTGGGCGCCAGCACCGTCTCACCGGCCTGGCTGTACAGGCGGATCTCGAACGACTTACTGGCGGCCGGCAACTGGAAGGCACGGAAAAAACTCTTGCCGCTGTCGAAGGCGAAGGCCGGGGCGCCGGTGTCGATGCGCACCTCGCCACTGAAATTCACCGGGATGGGCTGGTAGGGCAGCTCGCGCAGCGAGGCGCAGCACGAGGGGGCGGCGGCCAGGGCCTGTTCGGCGCTGCCGGCAGAAGTCTGCAGGGGTGCGGGGCTGGCGCTCAGGGCGTCGATGCGGCGCAGCGGTTCGCTGGCGCAGCCGGTTATCAGAAGAGTGAGCAGCGCGAGGCTGACGATCTTGAAGGGTGGCATGGGTTATTCCTCTTATTAGTCTGAAAGTCGCGTAGCGACGTCTCCCCTATGTCTTCTCACGCCGGGAGAAGGTGGCGCGAGGCGCCGGATGTGGGCAGCGGGCACGCCTGGTAAAAGGCCCCGGCCTATTGCAGAACCGGGGCAAGGACCACAGGAGCAGCGTTACAGCATCGGCAGGCATCCGGATGCAACGGATGCCTGACCGTTTACCACCAGGCTTCGGCCTGGACGCCGAAGGTGAGGCCGTTGTCGTCGCCGGCGTCGATGGACTCGCTGGCGGCGTTGTACTTGCCGCCGTCCCACATGGCGTAGGTGGCGAACACACGGATCTGCGGACGCGCCCAGAAGCTGCGGCCGGCCGACCACTGCTGGGCCAGGGTGATTTTCTTCAGGTCGCGGGACTTCTCGCCCTTGGCCTGCGGGTCGATATGGTCGTAGCCGAACTCCAGCGCGGTGCTCATGGTGTTGGTCCATTTGTACACCGGGCGCACGCCGAACGAGGTCCAGGTCTGGCCGGAGTCGTTGTCGAAGTCCTTATCCTCGTAGATCTGCACGTACATCATCTCGATGTCGTCGGAGAGGCCGACCACGCCCTGGTTGACCAGGCGCAGCATCTTGCCGTCGCTGTTGCCGGTGCTGTTGCGCCCGGTGCTGCCGATGATGCCGTCGGTGCCGTACTGCAGAGCGAGCTTGTTGAAACCGCCGAACCAGTTGCCCTGGATGTGCTGCACGGTGACCAGATGCCCCTTCTGGTCGGTGTAGCCGGGGTCCTTCTCCTGCAGGTCGCTCAGGTTGGCCTTGCCATAGTCGTAGCCGAGCTCCAATTTGGCGTCGGTATTGAAGTCGATGTCGGTCAGGCGCAGATCGAGGGTGTCGTTGGCCACGTTGGTACCGGTGCCGGTGCCTTCGTAGACGTAGTCACCATCGTTGTTGCGCATCCAGGCCACGTGCGCCTTGGCGAAGCCCAGGTCGATGTCCTCGATACCGGCGCCGGGACCGGAGACGTCCCAGTAGTAGTAATCGTTGATGTGCACGTCGTTGCGCTTGTAGTAGCGCTTGCCGGCCCACAGGGTGGCGCCGGGCAGGGCCGGCAGGAAGTTCTTGGCCTGCACGTTGAACTGGCGGATCGAGCTGGTGCCGTTGTTGAAGGCACTGCCGCCGTCGCTGTCGGTGGCTTCCCAGTCGTTCGCCTGGTCCGACTTGTAGGCGATCATGCTGTCGATATAGAAGCTCTGCTCGCCCTCCTTCCAGGCTTCGTGGCCGAGGCCGATCTCGGCATAGGTCTCGCATTCGTTGCCGAGTCGGTACTTGGCCGGCGCGCCGGCGGCCTGGAAACAGGCCTGGTCGCCGCCACCGGCGGTGGCGCCGATGCCGGAACGCATATAACCGTGGAAATCAACGGCCAGGGCCGGGGTGGCCAGCAGCATGGCGGCGAACAGGGCGCTGGGACGCAGCAGCTGGACGGGTTGCTTGGTGTTCATCGTGGGTCCTTCTTTCTTGTTGGATTCGGTGTTGGACTGACTGGGCGCGACCGGGGCAGGCAGTCGGCCGGCGGCGCTGTGGGCAAGAGTCGGGCAAGGCAAGGCACCACCACATCCTCCCTGGGGTGCTTTTTTCGAGGCGGAGCGGCAGGGCGTAGCGAAGCGGCGGGGGGTATGGCTGGCAGGCGGAATTTCTACGCCTGCGCCCTACGCCTGCAGAAAGTGCACGGGGGAGGTTTGGCGGCGCGGCCAGGCGCGGCAGGCTGCCGTGATCGGGGCGCCCGCGCGGGCCCCGATCAGTCCATCCGGGGGCAGCCCCCGTAGTCGGATGCTCACAACAATGACAAGAACGGAGCTTCAAGATGAACCGATACCTGCGACTGGCCGCGCTGACCCTGGCCCTGGCGCCGCTGGCCTACCCCTGGGGCAATCTGGTGCGTGCCGCCGACGCGCCAGGCAAGACCACCAGCGGCGTGCGCTACCACGGCGGCGACGAGATCATCCTCCAGGGCTTTCACTGGAATACCGTGCGTACTTCGAGCAACTGGTACGCGACGCTGGCCAGCATGGCGCCGACCCTGGCCGCCGATGGTTTCAGTGCGATCTGGATGCCGGTGCCCTGGCGCGACTTCTCCAGTTGGAGCGACCCCGGCAACGGCACCTCGGGCGGCGGCGAGGGCTACTTCTGGCACGACTTCAACAAGAACGGTCGCTATGGCAGCGACAGCCTGCTCAGGCAGGCCGCCGGCGCGCTCAATGCGGCCGGGGTCAAACCCATCTACGACGTGGTGCCCAACCACATGAACCGCGGCTACCCGGACAAGGAGATCAACCTGCCGGCCGGCCAGGGGCTGTGGCGCCACGACTGCAATGATCCGGGCAACTACGCCAACGACTGCGACGACGGCGACCGTTTCATGGGCGGCGACGCCGACCTCAATACCGGCCACCCGCAGAACTACGCGATGTTCCTCGACGAGTTCGCCAGGCTGCGCAGCCAGTATGGCGCCGGGGGCTTTCGCTTCGACTTCGTCCGCGGCTACGCCGGCGAGCGGGTTGCCAGCTGGATGAGCGATGCCCACGACAACGGCTTCTGCCTCGGCGAGCTGTGGAAGGCGCCGGGCGAGTACCCGAGCTGGGACTGGCGCAACGGCGCCAGCTGGCAGCAGATTCTCAAGGACTGGTCTGATCGCGCCAAGTGCACGGTGTTCGACTTCGCCCTCAAGGAGCGCATGCAGAACGGCGGCATCGCCGACTGGCGCCACGGCCTCAACGGCAACCCCGATGCGCGCTGGCGCGAGGTGGCGGTGACCTTCGTCGACAACCACGACACCGGCTACTCGCCCGGCCCGCACGGCGGTCAGCATCACTGGCCGCTGCCGGACGCGAGGCTGAAGCAGGCCTACGCCTACATCCTCAGCAGCCCGGGTACACCGGTGGTGTACTGGCCGCACATGTATGACTGGGGTCATGGCGACTTCATCCGCCAACTGATCCAGATCCGTCGTGCGGCGGGGGTCAAGGCGGCCTCGGCGATCCAGTTCCATGAGGGGTTCTCCGGCCTGGTGGCGACGGTCAGCGGCAGCCAGCAGCAGCTGCTGATCGCCCTCGACTCCAACCTGTCCTCGCCCGGCCAGGTTGCCAGCGGCGACTTCACCCAGGCGCTCAGCACCGACAACGGCGCGATCCGTATCTGGCGCAGCGGCCAGGATGACGATGAGGAACAGGGCGAGCTGGTCAGCGTCAACTTCCGCTGCGACAACGGCGTAACCCAGTGGGGCGACAGCGTCTATGCGGTGGGCAACGTCGCCCAGCTGGGCAACTGGAGCGCGGCCGGCGCGGTGCGCCTGAGCGACACCAGCGCCTACCCGACCTGGAAGGGCAGCATCGCCCTGCCGGCCGGCCAGCAGGTGGAGTG
The DNA here is from genome assembly GCF_044543505.1 of Pseudomonas sp. NPDC077186. Lineage (NCBI taxonomy): Bacteria > Pseudomonadati > Pseudomonadota > Gammaproteobacteria > Pseudomonadales > Pseudomonadaceae > Pseudomonas > Pseudomonas sp. NPDC077186. The sequence goes on along the minus strand of NZ_JBITWE010000001.1, from coordinate 915,079 downwards.
GAAATGCATCATCCGTAACGAGAGCGACCCGACCCAGGTCAAGACCTGGCAGCCGGGAGGCAACAACAGCCTGACGGTTACGGCCGGGGCCACTACCAGCGGCGGCTTCTGAGTCTGCCGGGCCGCCGCGCCGTTGCCGGCGGCCCGGTCTCTATCGACAGGAGAGATCGATGTTGTCCCCTCTTGTAAACCGGCTGACCGCCTTCGAACTCGGCTTCCTGCCGCGGCTGTACCTGCTGATCGCCGCACTGGCCCTGCTGCTGGTGCTGCTCGGCGGCAGCAGCCTGAGCGCCATCGGCGAGCTGCAGGGCTCGGGCGAACGCATCGCCCACAGCGCCGCGCGGCTGCAGGCCAGCCAGAGCTTCTTCAGTGCCCTGCAGGGCCTGACCCAGAACCTGTCCGATGCCCTCGGCGCCGAACGCGCTGAGGAACTCGAGGCCTTCGCCACCGCGCACGGGCAGCATGCCGAACGGGTCGATGCCCGCCTGGACGTCATGCGGACCCTGGGGAACGGCGCCGAACAGGCCGAGCTGGTGCGGCTGGGGCAGTTGCTGCCGCAGCTGGACGCGCAGAGCCGCGAGCTGCTGGAGGCACAGCGCCAGGTGCTGGCGCGGGTCGAGCGCACCGCGGTGACGCTGCGCAACCTGCAGCTGCAACTGTCGCGCTTCAAGCAGGACCTGCTCAGGGTGCAGGCCGTCACCAAGGACGACTACGTCGCCTACTCGCTCAAGCAGTTCATCATTCCGCTGGAGCAGGTCGAGGCGCTGGTCTTCGACGCGGTTGGCAGCGCCTCGCCGCAGCGTCTGCAGCAGGCCGAGGCCAAGGTCAGGGAACGTCTGCCCAATCTGCATGACAAGCTGGGGCGGGTGCTGGACGACCTGCTGCCCCACCAGGACAGTCGCACCGACTATGTGCATACCTATCGTGGCGAATTCGCCGAGATCGAGCGCAACCTGCTGCTCGACGGCCAGGGCGCGCTGGCCCAGTACGCCGGCTGGCTCGCCGACAAGCAGGCTAACCAGGCGCGCAAGCGCCAGCTGCAGGCGTTGCAGGCGCAGGTGGGCGAGCAGGTCGGGCAACTGATCGAGGCGAGCGAGCGCGACGCTCGGGCGCAGCTCGAACAGGCGCGCCTGACCTATCGGCGTGGCTTCGATCGCCTGCTGTGGCTGGCCGCGCTGTCGCTCGGCATCGCCCTGAGCATGGGCGTTTGGCTCAGCCGCACCATGCGCCGGGCGCTGGGCGCGGTGTCAGGCGCGCTGAACCGCTTGGCCGAGGGCGATCTGCGTGGCCGCTGCGATTACCAGCGGGCGGACGAGTTCGGCCGGGTCGCGGCGGACGTCAATCGGGTCGCCGGCAACCTGCGCGACGCCCTGGCACAGCTGGGTCGCGCCGCCGACCAGCAGGGCACCATCGCCCGCAGCAATTCGGGCTCCTGCGCCGAAGCGCGTCAGGGCCTGGATCGGCAGCGCTCGAGCATCGGCGCGCTGGCCGCCAGCCTGACCCAGATGGAGTCGAGCTTCGCCGAGGTGGCGGTGCATGCCGAGCAGACCGCGGTACGGGTCGACAGCGTCGGCGCCTGCGTCGACAGCGGCAGCCAGATCATGGCCGGCACCATCCGCAGCACCCAGGCGCTGGCGCAGCAGCTGCAGGGCAGCGTGGCCGAGATCGCCGAGGTCGAGGCCGGCGGGCAGCGCATCGGCCAGATCCTCGCGGTGATCCGCAGCATCGCCGAGCAGACCAACCTGCTGGCACTCAACGCGGCCATCGAGGCGGCGCGCGCCGGCGAGCAGGGCCGCGGCTTCGCCGTGGTCGCCGACGAGGTGCGCAGCCTGTCCTTGCGCACGGCCAGCTCCACCGGCGAGATCCAGTCGCATATCGACGGCCTGCTGCAGGGCATCCAGGCGGCGGTACAGTCGCTGGAGCTGAGCCGCCAGCACATGCAGGCCAACCTGGCCCAGGTCGGCGAGGCCGACCAGGCGATGCAGCGGATCCACGAGCAGGTCGGCGCCATCGCCGGCATGTCGCGGCAGATCAGCCAGGCCACCGCCCAGCAGCGCCTGGCTGCCGAAGACGTGACGCGCAGCATGCACGACATCCACGCGGTGGCCGAGGACAACATGCAGCGCATCGTCGGTATCACCGAGAGCAGCGAGCGCCAGGCGGCCATGGTGGCCGAGCAGCAGGCGCTGTGCGCCCGCTACCTGACCTGAGCGATCGGCGCCTGGTGCGCGGTGTGGCGCACCTTACGAAGTGCTGCATCGTGCCGAGGGCGGCGGTCCGGTAGGGTGCGCTGTGCGCACCGGGGTTAACCGCCGATCTGCCAGGCCAGCGGTTGTTCCCGCGTCTGCTCGAGCTGTTGGTGCCGGGCGGGCGCTGTCGAAAAAACCGCTGCGGCCGCGGTGCGCACGGCCTAGGCGGCCCCGCGACACCCTACGAAATGCAGCACCGTGCCAAGGGCGGCGGTCCCGGTAGGGTGCGCTGCGCGCACCGGAGGCTATCCTGTACAGGCAATCAGCGCCAGGAGACAGGGAATGTCCGACTACCGCCGCGCCTGGGAGCAGGGCGCCTGCTATTTCTTCACTCAGGTCAGCCACCAGCGCCGGCCGCTGCTCACCGAGGCACCGCTGCGCGCGGCCTTGCGCGGGGCCATCGAGCAGGTGCGCCAGCGTTATCCCTTTGCCATTCACGGCTGGGTGCTGCTGCCCGATCACCTGCACTGCCTGTGGCAACTGCCACCGGGCGATGCCGAGTTCGGCCTGCGCTGGTCGATGATCAAACGCCTGACCAGTCAGGCCCTGCCGCAAACCGAGGGCGTCAGCCTGAGCCGGCGTCTGCGCCGCGAGGCGGGACTGTGGCAAAGGCGCTTCTGGGAACACCGCATCCGTGATGAAGAGGATTACCGCCGGCACCTGGATTATCTGCACTGGAACCCGGTGCGCCACGGCCTGGTCGAGCGGGTGGCCGACTGGCCCTGGTCGAGCTATCACCGCCTGGTGCGCGCAGGCGTGTATCCGGCGGATTGGGGCGGGGTGGCGGAGGACGACGACAAGGGCGCGTTCGGCGAGTGACCGCGCAAGCCACGGTGCGCACGGCCTAGGCGGCCCCGCGACACCCTACGGCCGGCGGTGTCCCGTAGGGTGCGCTGTGCGCACCGGGGTTAACCGCCGATCTGCCAGGCTAGCGGTTGTTCCGGTGCCCCATCGAGTTATCGCCGCTAGACGGGGTATATGGGGGAGAACCGCTGTAGCCGCGGTGCGCACAGCGCACCCTACGGGAACGCGCACGGCATGCCTTTGTAGGGGGGGGGCGGGGCCGCCTAGGCCGTGCGCACCAATTCCCATTCACCTCCCGGCTATTCACCAACCTGCCACTCATGCGCCTGCTGCAGCGCCTGTTCCAGCTCGGCGCGCCAGGCGTCCGGGGTGCGCCCGGCGAGCAGTTCCAGGCGCTGCAGCTGGGCGCCGCACTCGTGCAGGCACTGCTGCAGCCAGTCGATGCGCTGCAGGGTCAGCGGCGTGCAGGTCTGGCCGCCGAGGTCGTCCTCCAGATCGCTCAGGTGCGAGCGCCAGGCCTCGCGCAGGTACAGGCCCTCCAGGCCGCCGTCCAGCGCCGTGCGCCATTGGCCGATGATGCCGCCCAGCCAGCCCAGCACCGAGCCGCTGGCGCCGCGCTTGATCAGCTGGCTGCGCAGGCGCTGGTAGCAATCCAGGGCGATGCGCTTTTCCAGTTCCAGCGCGGCCAGGGCGGCGCTCTGCCCGCGTTCGCGCTCCAGGCGCAGCAGGTGGGCGTAGTAGCAGCGGGTTTCGAAGCGTTCGGCGCCGTGGCACTGCGGGGTCAGCAGGCCGTTGCTGTTGTACTCGCGCAAGGGCTCGAAGCGGTACATATAGCCGAAGTCGAACAGGCGGATGCGGCCGTCGTCGAGCAGGTTGCCGGGGCACAGGTCCCATTCGAAGAAGCCCAGCTGCAGCAGCGCCGAGAGGCTGTCGAACAGCTGCAGCAGGCGCCGTTCGTCCCATTCGCTGATCCCCTCGCCGGCGATCCAGGGCGACAGCAGCAGGCCCTGGCGGTAGCTGGCGTAGCGGGTCTCGACGATGCCGGACAGCGGGCCGTGCCAATCCGCCTGGCGCTTGAGCGCCTGCAGTTCGCCGCGGCGCTGCACTTCATTGAGGAAGGAGGTCTGGCCGTCGGGGTTCTGTACCTTGCACGGGTTGCGCGCGCGCTTGAGCGTCCACAGCCGGCCGCCGGCCTCGATCTGGTAGACCTCGGCGGTCAGCCCGCCGGCGAAATGGCGACGTACCCAGGGGCTGCCGGGGCGGGTGGCCAGCAGTTGGTCGAGGGGCAGCGGGCAGTCGGCGAGCGAGCCCACCTCGAGTTCGGCGCCGCTGGCGGCGAAGGCCAGTTGGCTTTGGCGGCGTAGTTGTTCTGGTGTCATAACGGTACCGGGTAGCAGGTGGTGCGCGCGGCCTAGGCGGCCCCGCGACACCCTAGGGGTTGGCGGTTGCTCGGGGGCATGGCGGGCACCCGATGGTGCGGCGTTGGCGTAGGGTGCGCCGTGCGCACCGAGGTTTTTACCGTCCCTGAACTATCACCACGCGGTCGTCGCCGAGGGTGCGGGCGAAGGCGTAGGGCTGGCTGGACAGGCGCTGGTGGCGGCCGGCGCCGATGGCCGGGTGGCGTGCGCGGAACTGGCCGAGGATGCGCCAGTGCTCGAGCAGTTCGGCGATTGGCGCCTGCTGCTGGGCCGCCCAGTTCATCGGCGAGCGCGTGCCCTGCTGCGGGTCGGAGCCGCTGGGGCCGAGCGGGCGGGCGCTCTCGTCGCCGTAGTAGATCTGCACCGCACCGGGGGACAGCAGCAGGGCGGCGGCCAGGCCGCGCTGGCGCTCCAGTTGCTCGCCCTGTTCGGCGAAGAACAGCGAGGTGTCGTGGGACGAGGCGTAGCTCATAAAGTTGTGCCCCGCGTCGTTGGCCAGCAGTTCGGCATAGTCGCGGTAGCCCTCTTCGGCCTGGCTCAGGCACTCGCTGGCCTTGGCGGCGAGCTGGCCCTGAAAGTCGAAGTTGATCAGCGCGTCGAAGCCGTTGGCCTGGTAGACGTTGACCTGCGGGCCATGACCGAACACCTCGCCGACCATCCAGAACGGGCTGCCGCTCATGGGATCATCGGGGTTGGCCGCCGCCCAGTCGGCGCGCGCCTGGTCGGCGGCCTGGCGCAGCGCCGCCCAGCTTTCCAGTTCGACGTGCTTGACCGTATCGCCGCGGAAGCCGTCGACGCCGAACTCGCGCACCCAGAAGGTCAGCCACTCCACCAGGTAGTCGCGTACCCGGTAGCCCTCGCGCGGCACCGCGCGGGTGTCGGCCTTGCGCTGCAGGAAAGGCGGCAGCGCCACCGGCTGCGGGTTTTCGGTCCTGAAGTCGGGGAGGAAGGCCAGCGAGCCCTTGATCGGGTCGACCAGTGCGCTGGGCGGGGCATCGTAGTCGGCGATGCCGGCGCGCACCCAGTCCTTGCCCCACCAGTTGCGCCAGGCGGCATGCTGGTAGTCGATCAGGTTGTGGTAGGCGTGCAGGTTCTCGAAGCCCTCCGGCCGCCAGTCGCTCCAGCGCGGCGGCAGGTGCTGGGCCATGCCGCTGCGCAGGGCGCCGAAGCCGAGCTGCTGCATGTCGGCCAGGGTCGAGTAGCCGGGATGGTTGAGCACCACGTCGAACAGCACGCGGATGCCGCGGGCGTGGGCCTGGGCGATCAGTTCGCGCAGCTCGTCTTCAGTGCCCATGTTGGCGTCCAGGCGGGTGAAGTCCATGGGGTAGTAGCCGTGGTAGGCGTAATGGCGAAAGTCGCCCTTGTCGCCGCCGCCGACCCAGCCATGGATCTGCTCGAAGGGCGCGCTGATCCACAGCGCATTGACTCCCAACTGCTGCAGATAGTCGAGTTTGCCGGTCAGACCGCGCAGGTCGCCGCCATGGAAGGTGCCGATCTCCTGCTCGCCGTCGGGCTGGCGTCCGTAGCTGCGGTCGTTGCTGGTATCGCCATTGGCGAAGCGGTCGGTGATGACGAAATACACCGTGGCATTGCGCCAGTCGTGCTTGACCTCCGTACTCGCTTCGGCCGGCTCGAGCAAGAGCAGGCCGTCGCTATGCGCCGCCGGGGTCAGCTCGACGCGGCCGTTCTCCACCGTGGCCAACTGGCCGCTGTAGGCATCGCGCAGCACCTCGCCGTCGGCGAACACCTGGCCGACCGCGACGCTTAGCGCCTCGCCCTGCCAGGCGCGACAGACGCTGCGCGGCGCGTTCTCGCGCAGCGGCAGCAGGCGCAGATGGGGTTGAGCGTCTTCCTGGAACATCAGGCGATAGCGACCGGGCGCGCCGATCTGCAGGTTGAATGAGCTGCCCGCGTGCCAGTCCTGACGCTGGTACAGGGCCAGCGGCTGGGCGCTGCCGCTGGCGTTGGGTGCCTGCAGACGCAACTGGCCGGCGCTCAGCTCCAGCTCGACGCTGTAGCGCTGCGGCGCCGGGTTGCTCCATTGCAGCGGCACTGGCCGTTGATCCAGCCAGGCCTGCAGCTGTGGCTCGGCGCTGGCAAACTGGCAGAGCAGGACGCAGGCCAGGGTGGTGAGCGAAGTCGGCAACGAAGAGCGGCGCATGGGGTTCTCCCGCAACTGGTGAGCCTCCAGTACACCCGCACCACGCCGCCTGCAACAGGCGCAGAAGGGGCCGGGGCGCATGCTTTTTTCCGGAGTCGCAGGCAGACTACGCCCCCGCCTCTACGCCCTCGAGAGGGAGGGCGGGGAGGATGTGGCGCTTGCGCTTTCGGCCGAGGATGACCGGGCTGGCAGAGCGCTCACCGGCTCGCCGCGGTTGTGGATCAACAACAAGAAGCCACGAGGACAACAAGACATGAACAAGACGCTGCTCAGTGCAGTCGCTATCAGCCTGGCCGCCACCCTGGGCCAGTCCCTGCCGGCCCAGGCTGCCATCGAAGAAGGCAAGCTGATCATCTGGATCAACGGCGACAAGGGTTACAAGGGCCTGGCCAAGGTCGGCGAGCGCTTCACCGCCGACACCGGCATCGCCGTCGAGGTGGCCCACCCGGACAGCGCCACCGACAAGTTCCAGCAGGCCGCCGCCACCGGCAACGGCCCGGACATCTTCATCTGGGCCCACGACCGCCTCGGCGAATGGGCGCAGAGCGGGTTGATCTCGCCGATCACCCCCAGTGCCAAGACCCAGGACGAGATCGAGGATTTTGCCTGGGATGCGGTGACCTACGGCGGCAAGCTGTGGGGCTATCCGATGGCGGTCGAGGCCATCGGCCTGCTCTACAACAAGGCGCTGGTGCCCACACCGCCGAAGGACTTCGACGAAGTGCTGGCGCTCAACGCCGAGCTGGCCAAGTCCGGCAAGCGCGCCATCCTCTGGGACTACAACAACACCTACTTCACCTGGCCGCTGCTGGCCGCCAACGGCGGCTACGTGTTCGCCGACGCCGACGGCGGTTACGACACCAGCCGCACCGGGGTCAACACCGCAGGTGCCAAGCAGGGCGCGCAGACCCTCAAGGCGCTGATCGACGCCGGGGTGATGCCCAAGGGCGCCGACTACAGCTCGGCCGAGGCCGCCTTCAACAAGGGCGAGTCGGCCATGTTCATCAGCGGTCCCTGGGCCTGGGCCAACGCCAGGAAGAGCGGCATCGACCTCGGCGTGGCGCCGATTCCCGCCGTCGGCGATGCGCCCAGTCGGCCCTTCAGTGGGGTGATGGCCGCGGCGCTGAACGCCGCCAGCCCCAACCAGGCGCTGGCCGTGGAGTTCCTCGAGAACTATCTGCTGCAGGTCGAGGGGCTCAAGACCATGAGCGCCGACGTGCCGCTCGGCGCGGTGCCGAACAAGGCCTATATGGCCGAGCTGGCCAGCGACCCGCTGATCAAGGCCACCTTCGACAACGCCCAGCTCGGCCGGCCGATGCCCAACGTGCCGGAGATGGGCGCCTTCTGGTCGGCCATGGCGCCGGCGCTGACCAACATCACCTCCGGTCGTCAGACCGTGGATGATGCGCTGGACGATGCCGCCAAGCGCATCGCCAAGTGAAATCCGGCCGCCGGCCGACGCCCTGCGTCGGCGGCGGCCTCGCTGCGAGGCTATAACTCAGATGTCCGTCGTGAACCTTCCTGCCGTGGCCAGTACGCCCATGAAGCTGTTTTCCCTGCCGTCCCTGCATGCCGGCCTGCGCTGGGGCCTGTGGGGCCTGTTCAACGCCCTGGCGCTGTACCTGGTGCTGGCGCTCTACGCCCAGCAGCAGCTGGCCTTCGCCCTGCTCGGCCTGGTGGTCACCGGCATCGCCAGCTACGTGTTCATCAGCCGCCGGGCCTATGCCCATCGCTACATCTACCCGGCGCTGGCGGGCATGCTGGTGTTCGTCATCTTCCCGCTGCTGTACACCGTGGGCATCGGCTTCACCAACTACAGCGGCAGCAACCTGCTCAGCTTCGAGCAGGTGCAGCGCTACCATTTGCGCCAGACCTACCTGGCCGGCGAGCGCTATGGCTTCAGCCTGCACCGCGACGAGGCCGACGCGCTGCGCCTGCGCGTCGACAAGGGCGAGCGCGGCGTGTACGTCTCGCCGCCCTTGGCCGGCGATGCGAGCGGCGAGCCGCTGGCGTTGCAGGCCGAGGGCGAGGCCGGCGAGCTGGGCGAGGCGCTGGCGCTGCGCGAGGTGATCCAGCGCCGCGCCGAGCTGGAGCAGTGGGTGCTGCGCAGCAGCGACGGCGAACTGCTGCGCCTGTACGGCCTGCGCGAGGTGGCGGCGGTCAAGCCGCTGTACCGCCTGCTGGAAAACGGTGACCTGCTCAACACCCGCAGCAACGAGCGCCTGGAGGCCGACCACGGCATCGGCTTCTATGTCGACAGCCACGGCAACAAGGTGGCGCCGGGTTTCACCGTGTTCGCCGGCACCAGCAACTTCGCCAAGGTGCTGACCGACCCGAGCATCCGCGGGCCGTTCCTGGAGATCTTCGTCTGGACCGTGGCCTTCGCCGGCCTCACCGTGCTCTTCACCCTGGCCGTCGGCCTGGTGCTGGCCAGCCTGCTGCAGTGGGATCTGGTGCGCGGCAAGGCGTTCTACCGGCTGATGCTGATCCTGCCCTACGCGGTGCCGGCCTTCATCTCCATCCTGGTGTTCCGCGGCCTGTTCAACCAGAACTTCGGCGAGATCAACCTGCTGCTCGACGGCCTGTTCGGCCTGCGCCCGGACTGGTTCAGCGACCCGACCCTGGCCCGTTCGATGATCCTGGTGGTCAACACCTGGCTCGGCTACCCCTACATGCTTCTGCTGTGCATGGGCCTGCTGCAGTCCATCCCGCGCGACCTCTACGAGGCCTCGGCAATGGATGGCGCGACGCCCCTGGACAACCTGCTGAAGATCACCCTGCCGCTGCTGATCAAGCCGCTGGCGCCGCTGCTGATCGCCAGCTTCGCCTTCAACTTCAACAACTTCGTGCTGATCACCCTGCTGACCCGCGGCGGCCCGGACATCATCGGCGCCACCACACCGGCGGGCACCACCGACCTGCTGGTGAGCTACACCTACCGCATCGCCTTCCAGGATTCCGGGCAGAACTTCGCCCTGGCGGCGGCCATCGCCACGCTGATCTTCCTGGTGGTGGGCGCGCTGGCCTGGCTCAACCTGAAACTGTCGAAAGTCAAAGTCTGAGGACCCCGCCATGGCGATGGTGCAACCGAAATCCGTGAAATACCGCCTGTGGCTGACCCATGCCGGTCTGCTCGGCTTCATCCTGTTGATCGTCTTCCCGCTGCTGATGGTGGTGTCGATCAGCTTCCGCGACGGCAACTTCGCCACCGGCAGCCTGCTGCCGGACAACCCGACCCTGGAGCACTGGTCGCTGGCCCTCGGCATTCCCTATGAGCATGCCGACGGCTCGGTGACCCAGCCACCGTTCCCGGTGCTGACCTGGCTGTGGAACTCGGTGAAGATCGCCTTCATCAGCTCGGCGCTGATCCTGCTGCTGTCGACCACCAGTGCCTACGCCTTTGCCCGCCTGCGCTTCGCCGGCAAGGGGCCGATCCTCAAGGGCATGCTGATCTTCCAGATGTTCCCGCCGGTGCTGTCGCTGGTGGCCATCTACGCCCTGTTCGACCAGCTCGGCAAGCACGCCGGCTGGCTCGGGGTGAACAGCCACGGGGCGGTGATAGTCGCCTCGCTGGGCGGCATGGCCCTGCATATCTGGACCATCAAGGGCTACTTCGAGAGCATCGACGCCTCGCTGGAGGAGGCCGCCATCGTCGACGGCGCCACCACCTGGCAGGCCTTCGTGCACATCCTGCTGCCGATGAGCGTGCCGATCCTCGCCGTGGTGTTCATCCTCGCCTTCATCACCAGCATCACCGAATACCCCATGGCCTCGGTGCTGCTGCTGGACGTGGACAAGCTGACCCTGTCGGTCGGCGCCCAGCAGTACCTCTACGAGCAGAACTACCTGTGGGGCGACTTCGCTGCCGCCGCGGTGCTCTCCGGCCTGCCGATCACCGCGGTGTTCCTCTATTGTCAGAAGTGGATAGTCGGCGGCCTGACCGCGGGAGGGGTAAAAGGGTAGGGCGGGTGGAACCCGCCGCTGCCGACCTGGCGGGTTTCACCCGCCCTACGTTTGTGCGCATCGATCTAGGTTCGTTGGTGCGCATGGCACACCGGCCGTAGGGCGGGTGGAACCCGCCGCCGCTATACCGATGTAAGCTTCGCCTAAACCCGGACAACGATAAATAACGGGAGAGGATCATGACCACAGCGGCCCGTCCGCCACTGCCCCTGATACCGGCCAAGCTCGCTGCGCCGGTCCTGCATCCCGGCCTGCTGCCGCGGCCGCGCTTCGACGAGTGGCTGCTGCGCCTGCCGCAGGTGCGCCTGGCCGTGCTGCAGGCGCCCAGCGGCTTCGGCAAGACCGTGCTGGCCAGCCAGTGGGCGGCGGCCTTCGCCGGCGCCGTGGCCTGGCTCAACCTCGACGGCAACGACAACAGCCCGCGGCAGTTCGGCCGCTACCTGCTCAACGCCCTGCACCGCCAGCTCGACGGCGGCTGCCCGCAGTGCGTCGGCCGCGCCGAGCAGGGCGACGAAGGCCTCGACGGCCTGCTCACCCGCCTGCTCGCCGAGCTGCCGGCCGAGCACCCGCCGCTGCTGCTGGTGCTCGACGAGTTCGAGGCGCTGCGCAACCGCGAGGTGATCGCCGCGCTGCGCTTCTTCCTGCGCAACGCGCCCGACTGGCTGACCCTGCTGGTGTGCAGCCGCGGCCTGCCGGACCTCGGCGTCGCCGAGCTGCGGGTCAAGCGCCAGCTGCTGGCGCTGGACGCCGGCCAGCTGGCCTTCGAACTGGACGAGGTGCAGGCGCTGCTGGAGCTGGGCCTGCCGATCGCCATCAACCGCGAGCAGGTCGAGCGCCTCAACCGGCGCATCGGCGGCTGGCCCTGCGCGCTGCAGCTGACCCTGCAGGAGGTGCAGACCGGGCGCGGCATGGACCTGTTCCTCGAGGCCCTGCAGCTCGGCCATCCCTATATCCGCGACTACTTCCGCGAGCAGGTGCTCTATGGCCTGGACGGCGCGACCCAGGATTTCCTCCAGTCCACCTGCCTGCTCGAGCGCTTCAGCGCGGCGCTGGCCGACCGCCTGACCGACAGCTGCAACGGCCGCGAGATGCTCGAAGCGCTGGAGCGCGCCGGCCTGTTTATCCAGGCCGTCGACCCGCTGCGCCAGTGGTTCGCCTACCATCCGCTGTTCGCCAGCTTCCTGCGCAACGAGCTGTCCACCCACCAGCCGCAGCGCGTCGCCGAACTGCACCTGCGCGCCGCCGAGGCGCTGCTGGAGGAGAAGATGGCCGAGGAGGCCGCCCGCCATGCCCTGCTGGCGCGCGACCCGCAGCGGGTGGCGCAGATCCTCGAAACGCATGGTCGGCATTTCTACCGCCAGGGCTGCCTGGAGCTGCTGCAGCGCTGTCTGGCGCTGCTGCCGGAGAGCCGCGTGGCCGAGTCGCCGCTGTTCACCCTGCTGCAGGCCTGGGCCTCGCAGAACCAGTACCAGAGCGATCAGGTCGAGCAGTGGCTGCAGGCCGGCGAAGCGGCGCAGCGCGAGCAGTACAGCGCCGAGCAGTGGCAGCGCATCGAGGCCGACTACCAGGCGGTGCGCGCCCAGGTGGCGATCAACCAGGGCGACCAGCAGCGCGCCATGGCCTTCGCCCGCCAGGCGCTGGCCTTCGAGCCGCTGACCATGCGCACCTCCAAGGTGGCGGCGATGTCGGTGTTGGCCGAGGCGCACTTCGTCCAGGGCGAGCTGGCCAAGGCCCAGCAGCAGCACGAGGAGACCGTGCGCCGGGCGCAGCAGATCAACGCCTCGCACCCGGTGCTGTGGAGCCTCGGCCAGCTGTCGGAGATCGCCGTCGCCCAGGGCCACCTGCAGAAGGCCTACAACCTGCAGGAGCGGGCGCTGCAGTACATCGAGCAACAGCAGTTGCCGGTCACCCCGATCATGGAATTCATCCACCGCGTGCGCGGTCAGGTGCTGCTCGAATGGCACCACCTGGATGCGGCGGAGCAGTGCGCCCTGCAGGGCCTGGAGATACTCGATACGGTGGGCGACCACTGGTTCCTGCAGTGCTACGTGCTGCTCGCCCGCGTCGCCCACGCGCGCGGCCAGCAGAGCCAGTGCGCCGACTACATCGGCAAGCTGCAGAGCCTGCTGGCCGGCGACGACTACCATATCGACTGGCAGGCCAACGCCCATGCGGCGATGCTCACCTACTGGGACTCGACCCAGGACAAGGACAGCATCCGTCAGTGGCTGGCCACCGCGCCGCCGCTCAAACCGGGGGCCAACCACTTCGCCCAGGGCAATGCGCGCAACCACGTACGCGCCTACCTGGCGCTGAACCAGGGCGAGCGCGCGCTGCCAATCCTGCGCCAGCTGCAGCTCGATGCCGAGCGCCACCAGTTGGTGATGGACCAGAACCGCAACCATATCCTCCAGGCCCTGGCGCACTGGCAGCGCGAGGAGCGCCAACCCAGCCTCGATCACCTGCACCAGGCGCTGACCCTGGCCAGCGGCACCGGCGCCATCGGCAGCTTCCTGCGCCTGGGCAAGCCGCTGATCGCCATGCTCAAGGCGCTGCAGCACGAACGCCGCCTCGACGAGCTGGAGCAGCAGCGCGCCGAGCGCCTGATCCAGCTGGCCCAGCAGCAGCGCGACTTCAGCCGGGCGATCCGCATCACCCTGGACGAGGCGGTGATCCAGGACATCATCAACCGCCCCGACGTGCCCGAGCTGATCCGCCATTCGCCGCTGACCCGGCGCGAATGGCAGGTGCTCAGCCTGATCCACGCCGGGCTGGCCAACGAGCAGATCGCCGAGCACCTCAACGTCGCCCCGACCACCATCAAGACCCATATCCGCAGCCTCTACCAGAAGCTCGCCATCACCCAGCGCAGCGAGGCGGTACAGCTGGCGCGCAGCCTGTTGAGCAAGATTCAGGGCGAGTAGGGCAGGGGGCACCCGGCCGGTAGGGTGCGCCGCGCGCACCAGCCGTGCCTATCGAGGAACGACGCACACAGCGACAGCGTCGCGGGTGCGCCGTTGCGCATGGCCCAGGCGTCCCCGCGACGCCCTGCGGTTCGGCGGTCCGCCCGGCAAAACTCCTCCCCCCGACCGGCCGAAAGCTACGCCGGCGAAAACCCCGCCGGGGAGGATGTGGCAGCGAACGCCCTTGCCTAGAGTGGTAAGCACACCACGAACAACAAAAGGCTTTGCTGTATGGCTGTTATCCGCAAGGAATGGTGGCGCGGCGGCGTCATCTACCAGGTCTACCCGCGCAGTTTCCTCGACAGCAACGACGACGGCGTCGGCGATCTGCCCGGCGTGCTGGCCAAGCTGGACTACATCGCCAGCCTCAACGTCGACGCCATCTGGCTGTCGCCCTTCTTCACCTCGCCGATGAAGGACTTCGGTTACGACGTCTCCGACTACCGCGGCGTCGACCCGCTGTTCGGCACCCTCGACGACTTCCGCGCCCTGGTGGCGGCCGCCCACGAGCGCGGCCTGCGCATCATCATCGACCAGGTGCTCAACCACTGCTCCGACCAGCATCCCTGGTTCGAGGAGAGCCGCAGCAGCCGCACCAACGCCAAGGCGGACTGGTTCGTCTGGGCCGAGCCGAACCCGGACGGCACGCCGCCGAACAACTGGCTGTCGGTGTTCGGCGGTTCGGCCTGGAGCTGGGACGGCCGGCGCAAGCAGTACTACCTGCACAACTTCCTGGCCAGCCAGCCGGACCTCAACTTCCACTGCGCGGCGGTGCAGCAGCAACTGCTCGAGGACATGGAGTTCTGGCTGCAACTGGGCGTCGACGGCTTCCGTCTGGACGCCGCCAACTTCTACTTCCACGACCAGGCGCTGCGCAACAATCCGCCGAACCTGGACATCCGCGAGGGCGGCATCGGCGTGCGCGCCGACAACCCCTACGCCTACCAGCGTCACCTGTACGACAAGACCCAGCCGCAGAACCTCGACTTCCTGCGCCGCCTGCGCGCGCTGCTGGAGCGCTACCCCGGCACCGCCACGGTGGCGGAGATCGGCTGCGACGACTCGCTGCGCACCATGGCCGCCTACACCAGCGGCGGCGACACCCTGCACATGGCCTATTCCTTCGACCTGCTCACCGCCCAGTGCAGCCCGGCCTTTATCCGCCACACCATCGAGAGCATCGAGCGCGAACTGGGTGACGGCTGGCCCTGCTGGTCGGTGGGCAACCACGACGTGGTGCGGGTGATCAGCCGCTGGGCCCTGGCCGGCGAGGAGAGCCCGGCGCGCGGCCGCCTGCTGATGGCGCTGCTGCTGTCGCTGCGCGGCAGCGTGTGCCTGTACCAGGGCGAGGAGCTGGGCCTGCCGGAGGCCGAGCTGGCCTTTGATGACCTGGTCGACCCCTACGGCATCCGTTTCTGGCCCGAATTCAAGGGTCGCGACGGCTGCCGCACGCCGATGCCCTGGAGCCGCGACGGCGCCCATGCCGGCTTCTCCAGTGCGCGGCCCTGGCTGCCGCTGGACGAGCGCCATCGCGCCCTGGCGGTGGACGTGCAGAAGGCCGACGCGGCCTCGATGCTCAACAGCTACCGGCGCTTCCTCGCCTGGCGCCAGGAGCAGCCGCTGCTGATCGACGGCGATATCCAGGTGCGCTACCACGACGACGATCTGCTGGTATTCGAACGGCGCCTGGGCGAGCAGGCCTGGCTGTGCCTGTTCAACCTCGGCGCCCGCGAGCGACGCTACGACCTGCCGCTGATGGTCGAGCCGCTGGAGGGCGTGCCGGCCAGCACTGCCGAGTTCCTCGGCAGCTGGGTACACTTGCCGGCCCACGGCTTCGGCTTCGCCCGCCTGCTGGGCTAGGGCCCCTGCGTTTGCAGGAGCCCCGGCTCCTGCAGGTTTATCAAGCTTTCCGGCCGGGCCGAGTCCATCGCTGCCCGGCCCCGTTCGAGAGGCATCCCATGGCCAGCCTTACCCTGCGCAACATCTGCAAGCACTACGACGGCACCGCCATCACCCGCAACATCGACTTGGACATCGCCGACGGCGAGTTCGTGGTCTTCGTCGGCCCCTCCGGCTGCGGCAAGTCCACCCTGCTGCGGCTGATCGCCGGGCTGGAGGAGATCAGCTCCGGCGAGCTGCTGATCGACGGCCAGCGGGTCAACGAGCTGCCGCCGATGGAGCGCTCGGTGGGCATGGTGTTCCAGTCCTACGCCCTCTACCCGCACATGACGGTGGCGGAGAACATGGCCTTCGGCCTCAAGCTGGCCAAGGTGAGCAAGGCGCAGATCCGCAGCAAGGTCGAAGAGGTCTCGCGTATCCTGCAGCTCGACGCGCTGCTCGAACGCAAGCCCAAGGACCTCTCCGGCGGCCAGCGCCAGCGCGTGGCCATCGGCCGCACCCTGGTGCGCGAGCCCAAGGTGTTCCTGTTCGACGAGCCGCTGTCGAACCTCGACGCCTTCCTGCGCGTGCAGATGCGCATCGAAATCTCGCGCCTGCACCAGCGGCTGAAGTCCACCATGATCTACGTCACCCACGACCAGGTCGAAGCCATGACCATGGCCGACAAGATCGTCGTGCTCGAAGCCGGGCGCATCGCCCAGGTCGGCGCGCCGCTGGAGCTCTACCACTACCCGCGCAACCGCTTCGTCGCCGGCTTCCTCGGCTCGCCGCAGATGAACTTCCTCCAGGTGCGCGCGCTCGGCGCCAGCCGCGAGGCGGTGGAGATCGAGATGCCCGGCGGCTACCGCATGCAGGTGCTGGTCGACGGCACCGGCGTCGAACCCGGCGAGCAGCTGACCCTGGGCGTGCGCCCGGAGCACTTCGTCGCCAGCGAGCAGGCCGACTTCGCCTTCTACGGGCAGATCAGCGTGGCCGAGCGCCTCGGCGATCACAACCTGATCTACCTGAGCCTGGAAGGGGTGGAGGACATCATCACCCTGCGCGCGGATGGCGATCGCCGCGTGGCGGTGGGCGAGACCTTCGCCGCCGGGCTGATGGCCAACAAGTGCCACCTGTTCCGCGCCGACGGCCAGGCCTGCCCGCGGCATTACCGCGAGCCGGCGATCTATGGTTGAACGACGCGATATTCCAGCGACTTCAGAATGCTGGGAAAGAACAGAGTTGGAATACCCCGATAGGCACGGCGAATATGTTCATCCAAAGAGAATGTGGATGTGGCTAGAGCCGCAGCAGAACATGGATCCGGAAAAATTTAGGGCGCCTCTTGGATGCCCCTAGCGGCGTGTCAGTTGTCATATCTGAACTCCGAAAAGGCTATATGAATGCTGAATGGACCCAAGGGAGGGTGAACTGCCAACTGATTCTCGGAGCAAACGTCAGGGGGCTGCGGTCAGAAGCAGTCAGACAACTTGATCTTCGATCGGTAGTTATTTGGCTTGATAGCGAGACGGCCAGCTACGCTGAGCAGTTGAATTTGATCTGACAGTCTTATGTTTCAAAACTGCCAGATCAAATCCTGACCATTGGATGGTTGCGACATTGGGTCTGCATGCTGCAACGGTCACGTATCGACAGCGGGCAACTGCCTAAGCCGTTGGTGTCGCGATATCAAAGAAGCTGGCCTGGCCTTGAAGGTTTTCACCCGTAATCGCTGCCCCTTCAATGTGGTAGACCTTCGGTTCCTCCGAGAAAAATTTCTCCAAACCCATCATGAATGTCTGATGGTCTGCACTCGCTTCGAAACCCGGGGCGTGGTCCTCAAGGGATTGCCAGCGCACGATCAGGTTGAAAGTCTCGGGGCTTTCGATTCCTGGCGCGAGCATATGACCGCCATAACCCTTGGCGCGTTTGAGCAAGGGAGCCACTTCGGCAAATGCCTGTTTGAACTGTTCGATATGTTCACTGTGAACGGGCAGCAGTGCGATTTCATAAATCATGGGGCATTCCTCCAGAGTAAGTTCTGCGGTTAAACGCGCGCACCGGCCAGGTGGGCTTGGGGCTCGACTGCAATTGCGATTTTTCCCTGGAGGCCATTGTTTGGGCTCTCCAGTCGGGCATGGGCGAGTGGGATGTCGGCAAGCGAGTACACTGCGCCTACATGCGGCCGCAGCTGTCCGCGCTCGACCAATGCGCTGAGTTCATCGAGCTTGCCGCGGTTCTGTCGGGTGAAGACGAAGTGATAACTGGCGTTCTTGCCCCAGGCCTGAATGAGGTTTTGTGGTTGGGCGATGTCCACGATCGAGACCACCCGGCCAAGCTGTGCGAGCGCGTCGGGGCTGCGCGACAGGGTGTTGCCGCCGATGGTGTCGAAGATCACATCGACGCCCTGGCCATCGGTTTCCCGCAGGATGGCGTCCACGTAGTCCTCTTTTTCGTAGTCGATGACCACGTCGGCGCCCATGCGTCTCGCGAACTCGAAGTTTGCTTCGCGCACGGTGGTGAATACCCTGGCGCCCACGGCTTTTGCCAGCTGGATCGCCACATGCCCGACGCCGCCCGCGCCGCCGTGCACCAGGATGCTCTCACCCACTCTGAGCGCCGCACGCACGACCAACGCTTCCCACGCCGTCCCGCCCACCAGCGTCAGGCTGGCCGCCTCGAGATGGCTCAGCGAGGCAGGCTTCTTCCCGACAATGCTTTCGGCAGCAACGTGGTACTCGGCGTAGCTTCCGGGGCCGTCAAAGATCTGCGGGGTGTACCAGACTTCGTCGCCCGGCACGAAGCTCGTCACCCCCGGGCCGACTGCTTCGACGACACCGGATACGTCATGGCCGGTAATGGCGGGGAGGGGAACGTAGTCGACGTAATCGCCACGTCGTACCTGGAAATCCAGCGGGTTGATGGAGGTTGCGTGTACCCGCACCAGAACTTGTCCTGCGTGGGGTAATGGTTTGGCCACGTCGCTCAGCTCGAACGATGTCGAGCCGCCAAAGGATTTGAGAATTTGCGCTTTCATTGTAGATACTCGTTTCTGGAAAAAGGGATATAGGGAATTTTCGATGTAATGAATTGAAAAATTTACGCGGCGCTGCCTATGCTCTCTCCATCGTGAATCCTCGTTTCGGCTAAAAGAGATATCGAGAATAATCGATATATTGAGTGAAAAAATTACAGCTCCTTGCCTATGATCTCGGCCAGGGCACGGATGTTGGCTTCATTACGCTTGTAGTAGGTCCATTGTCCGATCCGACGGACTTCGACCAGGCCAACTCGTTGCAACGTTGCGAGGTAATCGGACACCGTCGACTGCGACAGACCGACGCCTTCCTGAATACTGCTGACGCAGACGCCCACGGTATGAACGTCCCCTTCATCCTGTGGAGGAAAGTTCTTCGCCGGATCCTTCAGCCCCTTGAGGATTCCAAGGCGCGTAGGATTGGAGAGGGCTTTGAATACATTGATCAGTTCCATGGCGCGATAATATCGAGATTTACCGATATGTCAATTCAAGAATCAGCCGTCCGTCAGGAAAACAGGGGGCAGATTCATTCTCCATCACGAATGTCCGCATCTGACAGGTTGTTGAGCGCGCCGACCGAATGATATCGGGCGGTTCCGGCCCTTGATGATGGCTCCTGTCGACCGCCGGGTCTTACCCGCGCGTTGCCGCCATCCTCCTGCACCAGGTTCGAGTTCAGCCGCCCTGGCATCGCGGTACGTGCGGTGCACCCTACGAGGTTATGCTCGCGCTTCGTTCTACGGCCCGGAAAGGATTTCGCCATGCATGCTCCCGTCGTCTTTATCCACGGCCTGATCGGCACCCTGCAGCTGCCCGAGTTAAGCGCCGCCTTTGTCCCGGGGCGCTTCCTGGCGCCCGACCTGCTCGGCTATGGTGCGCTGCGCCAGGTATCGGCCGAGGCGATCGATCTGCCGGCGCAGGTCGCGCATCTGCATCGGGTGATCGAGGCGCAGTTTCCCGGCGAGGCGGTGCACCTGCTCGGCCATTCGGTCGGTGGGGCGGTCGCCATGCTGTTCGCCCAGGCCCATGGCGAGCGGGTGCGCAGCCTGGTCAGCGTGGAGGGCAATTTCAGCCTGGACGACGCCTTCTGGTCGGCCGCGGTGGCGCGCATGTCGGTGCTCGAAGCCGAGGCAATGCTCGATGGCTTTCGCGCCGACCCCGCCGCCTGGCTGACGCGCGCCGGGGTCGCCGTCGATGCCCGCAGCCTGGGCATCGCCGAGCGCTGGCTGGCCCAGCAGCCGGCCAGCACGCTGCAGGCCATGGCCCGTTCGGTGGTGGCGCTGACCGCGCCGGACAGCTATCGGGATCGCCTGCGCCGGGTCTTCGCCGATCATCCCGTGCATCTGCTGGCCGGCGCCCGCTCGCGCGGCGGCTGGCACGTACCGGCCTGGGCCGAGCGGGCCGCCGCCAGCCAGACGCTGATCGAAGGTAGCGGCCATCTGATGATGCTGGAGCAGCCGCAGGCCTTTCTCGCCGCGGTGAAGCGCGTCTTGCAGCTGGCCTGAAAAAAGGTTCTTCGCATAGTTTAAGGAGGGTGTGGGCTGACACCAGACTGGCAAGTTTGTGTGCGCATCGCTTACCGGCTTAGCACTATCCATCACCGCGCCTACCGAACGTTTGGGTTGCGCCCCTTACGGGCGCCACACCTTTCTTGCTTGCCCAAGAAAGGTGTGCCAAAGAAGGGCACCCGGCATCCGGGTTTCGCTACGCGAAACTTCCCTCGTTCCGGTGCCGCTCCGGGGGGCGGCTTACAAGGGCCGTCCCTGGCCCTTTAAGCCTCTCGCCGCATCCATGCGACTCGTCCCCCTACGCGACACCTCCACTCGGCCTCCTGACGGGACCGGGGCGCGAGCTTGCGTAATCTCCGAAAGATTAAACTCGGCGGCGTCTGGCTTCTGCTTTTCAACTGCGATCTCACAGACGACGCCAAGTCCCCTTCAGGAGGCCGAGTGGAATCACCATGGAAGGGGTTGAGCGACATGGATGTCGCGAGAGCCACGATGGGCCAGGGATGGCCCTTCGTGGCGGGCCTCTGGAATGGTGATGGAGCGAGGGAACCCCGGCGCAGCCGGGGCCGGATGTCGGGGTGCCCTTCTCTTTGGTTACTTTCTCTTGGGCAAGCAAGAGAAAGTGACTCGCCCGTAAGGGGCGAAACCCATCAGGCCAGACGGCGCATTAATGGATAGTGCCAAGTTGTCCGCAGCACACACTTAGTTGCCAGTCCGGTGCCAAGCGGATCTTCCCCACAAAATGCGAAAACCTGAAAAAACTTCCGCGCCCTGTCGATTCGTCCGTCGCCCGCTCGACTAGTCTTCAGAACCCCAGCCATGGGTTCAGTGTCAGCCGTAGGGAGACCCCTGCGCTACTTCGACTCGAACAAGGAGAAAGGCGATGCGTTTTATGGTGATAGTCAAGGCCACCGCGGATTCCGAAGCCGGCGTGATGCCCAGCGAGGAGCTGCTGGCGGCGATGGGGCGCTACAACGAGGAACTGGTGGAGGCCGGGGTGATGCTCGCCGGCGAAGGCCTGCAGCCCAGCAGCAAGGGCGCGCGGGTGCGTTTCTCCGGCAGTCAGCGCACGGTGATCGATGGCCCGTTCATGGAGACCAAGGAGCTGGTTGCCGGCTTCTGGATCTTTCAGTGCGAGTCGCTGCAGGCCTGCATCGACTGGGTCAAGCGTTGCCCCAACCCCATGCCTGGCGATTCCGATATCGAGATCCGCCAGATCTTCGAGGCCGAGGATTTCGGCGAAGAGTTCACCCCCGAACTGCGCGAGCAGGAAGAGCGTATTCGCGCGCGCATCAGCAGCGAAAACTAAGGAGAGTTGCGATGAAGATTCATGCCTATCTGATGTTCGACGGCCAGTGCGAGGCCGCCTTCAACCGCTACGCCGAGGTCTTCGGCGGCCAGCTGGAGATGATGCGTTACGCCGACAGCCCCGAGGACATGGAAATCCCGGCCGAGTACCGGCAGCGCGTCATGCATGTGTGCCTGAGCGTCGGCGACCAGTTGCTGATGGCCTCCGACAATCTGCCGCAGTATCCCTATGAGGGCATCAAGGGCTGTTCCGTTTCCCTGCAGGTGGACAACCTGCCGGAGGCCGAGCGCCTGTACGCCGCGCTGTCGGCCGGTGGTTCGGTGCAGATGGAGCTGCAGGCCACCTTCTGGGCCACCCGTTTCGCCATGTTCACCGATCGTTTCGGCGTGTCCTGGATGATCAACTGCGTGGTGGATAGCCAGCAGGGTTGATTAGCCCTTACGGCGTCCCCGCGACTGTTGGCGGGCGGCGAAGCGTAGGGTGGATGTCGCTTTTCACATCCACCAGAAATGGTGGATCGATAGAGCGCGATCTACCCTACGCCTGGCCCACGTAGCCCGGATGCAATCCGGGAATGGGGCGAGGCGATTCCCCGGATTGCATCCGGGCTACGAGACGGTGCGCACCGTGCAGTTAGCTGGCCAGCACCAGCGCTTCCGGTTCCTGCTCCACAGCGACGCCGGCGAGGAACTCCTCGCCCCAGCGGCGGATATCGTTGTAGCAGACGATATCGAACAGCTCGCGCAGGCGCGCCAGGGCCTCGCTCGCGGGCATGTTCAGCGCCAGGTAGCAGGTCTGCGCCAGGTCGGCCGGGTCGTGCGGGTTGGTCAGCAGCGCGCCCTTGAGTTCGGCCGCGGCGCCGGCGAATTCCGACAGCACCAGCACGCCGCGCCCACCGAGCAGGCCTTGCGCGGCGACGAACTCCTTGGCCACCAGGTTGAGGCCGTCGCGCAGTGGGGTGATCCACATCACGTCGGCCATGGCGTACCAGGCGCTGACTTCCTCGAACGGCAGGCTGCGGAAGAAGAACTGCAGCGGCGTCCAGCCGATGCGGGCGAAGCGCCCGTTGATGCGGCCGACCGCCTGTTCGATCTGCGTCTGCAGCTCGTCGTAGATGGTCATTTCCTTGGCCGCCGGCACGCAGACGGTGACCAGGGTGACCTTGCCCAGCAGCTCCGGGTTGTCGGCCAGCAGGCGCTCGTAGGCGTTGAGCTTCTCCAGGATGCCCTTGGTGTAGTCGAGGCGCTCCACCGAGAGGATCAGCTTGACCCCCTGCATCTCCTCGCGCAGGTGCGCCATCAGCTCCTTGATCTTCGGCGCCTCCAGGGCACTGCGCACGCGCTCGATATCCAGCCCGACCGGGTGCGCGCCGAGCCTGACCTGGCGGGTGCCGGAGTCCAGCGCGGTGGTCATGCGCTCCAGGCCCACGGCGCAGCCGTAGGTGATGAAGCGCGGCGCACAGCTCTGCCGCTCCAGGGTCTTGAGCGGGAACACGCCACGGGCGACGTCGACGAAGTTCTCCACCTGGCGCGGGATATGAAAGCCGATGTAGTCGCACTGCAGCAGGCTGCCGACGATCTGCCGGCGCCAGGGCAGCACGTTGAACAGGTCGGCCGAGGGGAAGTAGGTGTGGTGGAAGAAGGCGATGCGCAGATCCGGACGCAGCTCGCGCAGGTAGGCCGGCACCATCCACAGGTTGTAGTCGTGCAGCCAGACGATGGCGCCTTCGGCGGCCTCCAGCGCGGTGCGTGCGGCGAAGGCGCGGTTGACCTTGAGGAACACCTGCCAGTCGTCCTCGTTGAAGGTGGCGCGCTCCCAGAAGGTGTGCAGGGTCGGCCAGAAGGCCTCCTTGGAGAAGCGCTTGTAGAAGATGTCGACTTCCTCCTTGCTCAGTTTGACCCGCGCCGCGGTGAGCTTGGGGTAGCGCTCGGCGTCCACCGTGGTGTGGCTGTCGAACGGCTCGGCGTCGTCCTCGTGCACGGCCCAGGCGACCCAGGAGCCGGGGCGGCCGTCGCCGAAGAAACTCAGCAGGGTGGGGATGATGCCGTTGGGCGAAGTCGGGCGGCGGCGCTGCAACTTGCCGGCGGCATTGCGGTATTCCTCGTAGGGCAGGCGGTGGTAGACCATCACCAGCTCGGCCTTGCCCGGCTGCGCGGCCTGGCGGCGTTCGGCGGCGATACCGTGCTCACCGAGAAAGCCGAAATGGGCGAAGGCTTCGAGGATGCCGCCGCAGCCCGGCCGACCGGCGTGCAGGGTGCGCGAGTGGTGGGCGGTGGCCTCCAGCAGCGCGGTTTCCGACTGGCCGACGCAGACGCCGTGGAAGCTGGCGCTGAGCATGGACAGGTCGTTGAGCGTATCGCCGGCGGCCAGCACCTGGTCGTGATCCAGCTCCAGCCAGTCGGCCAGGGCCTTGAGGCTGCTGCCCTTGTTTACGCCCTTGGGGAGGAAATCGAGATACAGCTCGGCGGAATACAGCAGGTCGCAACCCAGCTCGTCGGCGATCTCGCGCAGCGCCGGGTTGGTGGCCTGCTCGGGCGTGCAGAAGTAGGAGCAGCGGCGTGCCTGCGGTACGTCCTGGCGCTCCAGGGCGAAGGCCTCGATGGCGCTGGCCACCTGGCTTTCGCCGGGCCAACGGGCGTCGACCACGCTCTGCAGCGGCTGGATCGGTTGCAGGCTGTCGCCATGCACCAGGGTCGCGCCGACGTCGGCGATGATGTAGTCCGGCTGCGGCAGCGTAGGGTCGGCCAGCAGCGGCAGCACCGCCTCCAGGCTGCGCCCGGTGACGTAGGCGAGCTTGATCTCGGGGTGGGCGGCGATGGTCTGGTAGAGGCTCAGGCGATCCTCGGGATCGCCGGCGAGAAAGGTTCCATCCAGGTCGGTGGCTAATAGCATCGTTGTTTCTCCAGAAGCGGCGTCGTGCGCCGGTGTTCTGGCTGCTTGGGGTAGGCTCGGGGCCTTGCCGAAACAGCCGGTTGCGTGACTTCAGGACTGGGTCGTCTCCTCCGTCGAATCATGGGGCGGTGCATCGGGCATCAGCTCCAGCACCGTCGGGCTGGTGCGCAGCATGGGCACGAAGTGGGCGGCGTCGCCGCTGACCAGATCGCTGACATGGCGCAGGCGGTACAGGGTGTAGACGGCCAGCAGGCCGAGGGTGCCGGCGAAGTACAGCTGCAGCGCGCCGGCGCCGAGTTGCTCCATCAGCACCCCGGCCAGCAGCGGTCCGCACACCGAGCCGATGCCGTTGACCATCAGCAGGCTGGCGGAGCCGGAGAGGATCTCGTCGCTGTGCAACTGGTCGATCAGTTGCGCCACGGCGATGGGGTAGATGGCGAAGGCCAGACCGCCCCAGACGAAGATTGCGCCGAGCAGCAGCGGGCCGGCCGGCAGCAGGCTCATCGCCAGTGCCAGGCCGATCGCCAGCAGCACCACCCAGAGCAGCACCCGACGGCGGTCGTGGCGATCCGAGTAGAGGCCGATGGGCCATTGCAGCAGGGCGCCGCCGAGGATGGTGGCGGTCATCAGCAGGCCGACGCCGGGCGTGTCGAAACCGGCCAGGCTGGCGTACACCGGCGCCATGCCCCAGAACGCACCGAGCGCAAGGCCGGACAGGCCCGCCGCGACTATGGCCAGCGGGGCGATGGCCCACAGCTGGCGCAGGTTGCTCGGCGGCGTTTGCGGCAGGCTCGGCTGCACCTGGCGAGTCAGGGTGATGGGCATCAGCGCCGCGCTGATGAGGATGGCGGCGAGGGCGAACAGGGTGAACTGCACCGGGTCGGCCAGGTGCAGCAGCTGCTGGGCCAGGGCCAGGGCGCCGAGGTTGACCGCCATGTAAATGGCGAACACCTGGCCGCGCTGCTGGTTCGGCGCCTGGGCGTTGAGCCAGCTCTCGATCACCATGTACAGCGTCACCAGGGCCAGGCCGTAGAGCACGCGCAAGCATAGCCAGATCCACGGATCGATCAGCAGCAGGTGGAGCAGGGCGGCGATGGCGGCCAGGGCGGCGCAACAGGCGAACGCGCGGATATGCCCGATGCGCCTGACCAGCGGCGTCGCCAGCCAGGTGCCGAGGAGGAACCCGACGAAGTACCCGGACATGATCAGGCCGAGCATCGTGGTGGAGTAGCCTTCGGCGACGCCACGCAGGGTCAGTAGGGTGTTGAGCAGGCCATTGCCGAGCAGGAGCAACGCGACCCCGCTCAGCAACGAGCCGATGGGGGCAATCAGGGACCACATGCGGACTACCCTAGGCAACTGTGCCACCGATGGCAAGCAGGAAGTACGCCAATGATTAGCTGGGCAATTAATTAAGCCATTGAAAAATAAGAAGTAAATTTATCGATAAACGGTTCGTGGATTTTTTCTGCGCGCGGCGGCGCACCCTGTCGGTGCAGGGCTGGGTCGATAGTCCAGGACTGTCGCGAGCGGCGTTCGTGCGTGCGCCCGGAAAAAAGATCCGTCGGCGCTGTAACGCCCGGCAGGCTGCCCCGTCCATTTCGGCGAGGGGGCCAATCCGGCCCCACGCAGGAAAACTTCTGGAGAATTGCCATGAAACAGCTCAATACCCTGACCGCCACCCTGGGCGCCGCGCTGCTGACGTCCGTTGCCTTTACCGCCCAGGCGGCGGGCAATCCCTTCGCCGCCGAGGAACTCGCCAGCGGCTACAGCCTGGCCGCGCACGAGAAGGGCCATGAGGGCACCTGCGGCGAAGGCAAGTGCGGCGGCGAGATGAAGGCCGACGGCGAGGGCAAATGCGGCGAAGGCAAGTGTGGCGGCGAGATGAAGGCCGACGGCGAAGGCAAATGCGGCGAGGGCAAGTGCGGCGCCGAGAAGAGCGAATAAGGGGCGGGGGACGGATCATGCAGGCTCGTTTCGTCAGTGGCGCCGGCCTCGGCTTGCGTCGCGGCCTGCTCGCCGCCTTGCAAGAGGATGGAGCGAGCGGTGCGGACTTTCTCGAAGTGGCGCCGGAGAACTGGATCGGCGTCGGTGGGCGCCTGGGCAGGCAACTGCGCGCGCTCAGCGAACGCCGGCCGCTGCTCTGCCATGGCCTGTCCCTCAATCTCGGCGGCTTCGCGCCGCTGGATCTGGATCTACTGCGGGCCATCAAGGCGTTTCTCGATGCCCATGGCGTGCTCGGCTACAGCGAGCACCTGTCGGCCTGCGCCGACCACGGCCAGCTCTACGACCTGATGCCGCTGCCGTTTTCCGAGGAGTCGGTGGTGCGCATCGCCGAGCGCGTGCGCATTGTCCAGGATGTGCTGGAGCGGCCGCTGATCATCGAGAACGTCTCGGCCTATGCGCAGTTGCCGGGCGAGCTGGACGAGGCGAGCTTCGTCCGCGCGGTGCTGGAGCGCGCCGATTGCCAGCTGCTGCTGGACGTCAACAACCTCTACGTCAACAGCATCAATTTCAACTTCGATGCCCAGGCCTATATCGCCGCGCTGCCGAGCGAGCGCATCGCCTACCTGCACGTGGCCGGGCACTTTGATCAGGCCGCCGATCTCAAGATCGACACCCACGGCGCGCCGGTGATCGACCCGGTGTGGGCCTTGCTGGCGCATGCCTACGCGCGGCATGGCGTACGCCCGACCCTGCTGGAGCGCGACTTCAACTTCCCGCCGCTGGCCGAGCTGTACGCCGAGCTGGCGCAGATCCGCCGCCTGCAGGGCGCGGCCGCGGGTGCGCGCCGGTACGGCACATGAACGGCGTCGACCATCAGCGCGCCTTTGCCGCGCGCATCCGCCAGCCCGATGCCGAGCCCCTGCCGCCCGGCATCGCGGCCGAGCGCATGGCGGTCTATGAAGAACTGTTCTTCAACAATATCGAGGGTTTCGTCAGCGGCGCCTTCCCGGTGCTGCGTTCGCTGTTCGACGCGGCGCGCTGGCGGGCGCTGCTGCGCGCCTTTATCGCCGATCACCGGGCGGCGACGCCCTACTTTCTCGAGATCAGCCAGGAGTTTCTCGCCTGGCTGCAGCAAGGCTACCGGGCGCAGGCGGGCGATCCGCCGTTCATCCTCGAGCTGGCGCACTACGAATGGGTGGAGCTGGCGCTGGACGTCAGCGAGGCCGAGCTGCCGGCCCGCGGCTGGTCGCCGCTGGCCTGGCCGCTGGCCTATGCCTGGCCGGTGCAGCGTATCGGCCGCACGTACAGCCCCGCGCAGCCGCCGGGCGAACCCAGCTGCCTGCTGGCCTGGCGCGACGGCCAGGACAAGGTGCGCTTCATGCAGCTGGCGCCGTTCGCCTACCGCCTGGCGCTGCGCCTGCAGGCCGGCGAGGCGCCCGCTGCCGCGCTCGCGGCCCTGGCCGCCGAGCATGGCCTGGTCGCCGACGGCGACTACCTCGATAACGCCCGCGCGCTGCTGGACGACTGGCAGCGGCGCGATATCTGGTTTCCCTTTGCCGAGGAATGACCCTCATGCTCGCCGTGCTCAATCGCTGCCAGGATGCCCTGGACGCCACCCGCCGCCTGGATTTTCTCGCCCCGCTGCTGTTGCGCCTGTACCTGGTGCCGGTGTTCTGGATGGCTGGTACGCAAAAGCTCAAGGATATCGACGCCACCGCCGCCTGGTTCGGCAACCCGGACTGGGGCCTGGGCCTGCCGTTTCCCGAGCTGCTGGCCTGGGCCGCGGCGCTGACCGAGGCCGGCGGGGCGATTCTGTTGCTGTTCGGCCTGGCGCTGCGCTGGGTGAGCATTCCGCTGATGGTGACCATGCTGGTGGCGATCTTCGCCGTGCACTGGCCCTATGGCTGGCAGGCCATCGCCGACCCGTCCGCGCCCTTCGCCAACGAGCGGGTGCTGGCGGCGGCGGAGAAACTGGAGCGGGCACGGGCGCTGCTGCGCGAGCACGGCAACTACCAGTGGCTGACCGGCAGCGGCCAGTTCGTGGTGCTGAACAACGGCATCGAGTTCGCCGCCACCTACCTGGCGATGCTGCTGGCGCTGTTCTTCGGCGGGGCGGGGCGCTGGCTGAGCCTGGATTACTGGCTGGCGCGGCGCTGGCGGCGGTAGCAGCGGGCACGGGTGGACGGCGTGGCCTAGCCCGGGTGTAATCCGGGACAGTGATCGTTGGGCTTCGCTGCGCTCAGCGCCAACCTACATCTCCAGCCGTAGCTCGGATGTAATCCGGGAACGGTGGTTGTTGGGCTTCGCTGCGCTCAGCGCCAACCTACATCTCCAGCCGTAGCTCGGGTGCAATCCGGGACGGCGATCGTTGGGCTTCGCTGCGCTTAGCGCCAACCTACATCTCCAGCCGTAGCTCGGGTGTAATCCGGGAACGGTGGTTGTTGGGCTTCGCTGCGCTTAGCGCCAACCTACATCTCCAGCCGTAGCCTGGGTGTAATCCGGGAACGGTGGTTGTTGGGCTTCGCTGCGTCGGCGCCAACCTACGTCTCCAGCCATTCCTTGGGCACGTCGCGCTTGAGCGCCAGCTGGCACTGCTGGCTGTCGGGGTCGAAGACGATCACCGCCTCGCCCTTGTCGAGGGCGCGGCGCACCCGCTGCACGCGGGTCTCCAGCGGGGTCTCGTCGCCGTTGTCGGTGCCCTCGCGGGTGACGAAGTCCTCGATCAGCGCGGTGAGGGTGTCGGCTTGCAGCAGGTGGGCGGGAATCAGCACGGCAGGAAGGCTCCAGTCAAACGGCGCCCATGCTAGCGCGCGCGTCAGGCACTGTGCACCCGCAGAAAACGCTCCAGGGTGCTGTAGAGCAGGCCGCTGTCCAGCGGTTTGCCGAGAAAGTCGTCCATCCCGGCGTCCAGGCCGTGCTGGCGGTGTTCGTCGAGGATATGCGCGGTCAGCGCGACGATCGGCACCGCCGCCAGCTGCTGGCTGCGCTCCAGGCGGCGGATCTGCCGGGTGGCCTCGAAGCCGTCCATCAGCGGCATCTCGCAGTCCATCAGGATCAGCTGGATGGCGCCGGGGTCGCGGCTGTATTCGGCGACCGCGGCTTGGCCGTCGGTGACCAGGCGCACGCTGTAGCCGCGTTTCTTCAGGAACCCCTGGACCACCAGCTGGTTCACCGGGTTGTCTTCGGCCACCAGGATGCAGGGGGTGTCGCTGTCGTTGCTGCGTGTCTCTCTGACCAACTGATACACCTGTGCACGGGGTTCTTCGTAGAGTTCGCCCAGCGCCTGGCGCAGGGCGTTGACCGCCATCGGCTGGGCCAGGTGCTGCAGGCGCAGGCCCTGGCTGGCCGGCAGCTGCTGGCAGGCTTCGGGCGGACAGACCAGCAGCACGCGCTGCTGTGGCTGCAGCTTGGGTCGCAGCGAGTCGAGCCAGTGGTTGACGCTTCCCGGCCAGGGCGCCATCAGCACCAGCAGCGGCGGCGCGGCGAAGTCCTCCAGGTAGTCCTGCAGGCGCTCCGGGGTCTGGCAGCGTTCGGTGCGCATGCCCCAGCGGCCGAGCAGGCGGCTGGTGGCGTCCAGGCCGAGGCCGTCGAGCGAGGCGAGCAGGGCGGTGCGCCCGGCCAGCAGGCGGCCGAGTTCGTCGGGCGCCTCGCTCTCGCTCAGCAGCGGGATATCGAAGGCGAAGCGGGTGCCCTGGCCGGGGGTGCTCTGCACCTCAATGCGGCCGCCCATCATCTCCACCAGCTCCTTGCTGATGGCCAGGCCCAGGCCGCTGCCGCCGTAGCGGCGGGTGGTGCTGGAGTCGCCCTGGGCGAAGGATTCGAACAGCTGCGCCAGGGCCTGCTCGCTGATGCCGATGCCGCTGTCGCTGACGGCGAACACCAGGTGTGGCTGGCCGTGGCTGTCGCTACGGCGGCTGACGCTGATCGCCACGTGGCCCTCGGCGGTGAATTTCAGGGCGTTGCTGAGCAGGTTCATCAGCACCTGCTTGAGCCGCGTCGGGTCGCCCTGGATGCGCCGCGGCACGCCGCCTTCGAGGCTGACGTAGAGGCGCAGGCGCTTGTCCAGGGCCTGGCCGGTGAACAGGCTGAGGGTCTCGGAGATCAGGTCTTCCAGGTCGAATTCGATCTGCTCCAGGCTGAGCTTGCCGGACTCGATGCGGGCGTAGTCGAGGATGTCGTTGATCACCGCCATCAGCGAGCTGCCGGAGCTGGAGATGGTGTCGACGTAGAAGCGCTGGCTGCGATCCAGCGGCGTCTCGCGCAGCAGCTGCAGCATGCCCAGCACGCCGTTGAGCGGGGTGCGGATCTCGTGGCTCATCTTGGCCAGGAAGCGACTCTTGGCCTGGCTCTCGAACTCGGCCTGCTCGGCGGCGCGGCGCGAGCGGAAGCCTTCCTCCTTGAGCAGGTTGATGCGGTCGGCCAGGCCGATGGACAGGGTGATCAGCTCGATGGTCACACCGATCTTCACCACCGTGGCGCCGAACACGCCGAACACTTCCAGACCCAGCGAGCCGGTAGTGGCCTGGATGAAGGCGAACAGCAGGATGGCCCAGGCCAGGGTGTAGTAGGAGCCGTAGCGCACGCCCCGGCGCCAGACGTAGACGCCGGTGAGCAACAGGATCAGCGACACCAGCGAGACGGTGACGCTGGCCAGGATGTTCCAGGCGGAAAGGCCGATCAGCGGCGCCGACAGCAGGATGCCGGCGCAGGCCAGCATCAGCAGGCGCAGGCCGGTGTCCAGGCGCGGGAAGTACTGGCGCGCGTGGAGGAAGTGGCGGCTGAACTGGATGGCGGTCAGGCAGTGCAGGTACATCAGGATGTAGATGCTCACCGACTGGAAGGCCACGTGCTCGGGCAGCAACTTGAACAGCATGCCGTCGAAGCAGGCGGCGAGCAGGCCGACGTTGAGGTTGTAGGCCAGGTACCAGAGGTAGGCGGCTTCGCGCAGCGACAGGTAGAGGAACAGGTTGTAGCAGAACATGGCGAACAGCACGCCGTAGAACGCGCCGTTGAAGCCCATGAGGTTTTCCTGGGCCACCGCGCTGGCGCCGTAGGTGCTGAAGAACAGCGGCACGAACACCGTGCTGGTGGTGTCGACGCGCACCAGCAGGGTGCTGACGCCGGGCTCCAGCTGCAGCGGGAACCAGAAGTTGCGCACCTGCACCGGGCGCTGGGAGAAGGCGTAGCGGTCGCCGCTTTCCTGTTCCAGGCGGCGGCCGTCGGGGCCGACGAGGAACACCTGCAGGTGGTCGAGCAGCGGGTAGTTGACCTCCAGGTAGCCGCCCAGCTCCCGCGTCAGGCCGTTGACCAGACGCACCTTGAACCACCACACCGAGGCGTTCTTGCCCTGGTTGGCGTGCTCGCCCGTGATGCGGCGGAAGGCGTCGTCGTCCAGTGCCAGCGCCCGGTCGACGCTCAACTGGCCGCCGACGTCCTCGTAATAGCCGGTGTAGGGGCCGAGGGAAAGGCGCAGGTCGTCGCTATCCAGCGGCGCGGGTGGCAGGGCCCAGCTCGGGGACGTCAGCCAGAACAGCAGCAAAGCCAGGCACAGACGAGGCATCCGGAAACCTCAGTGGGCCACCAACAATGGCCGGGAATCATGTCTAACGTCGCGTCGCGACGGCCCGAGGGGTGACCGCCAGGGATGCCTGGCGGTTGCAGCGGGGGCGCTCGCGGCCCCCTGGTTCTTTCGCGCCACTTTGCCCGGATGCGCGGGCCCCTTCAAGCGTCCTTGTCGTGCTGACCGAGCAGGCTGTCCACCGGCGGGACGCGCGTCTCGCTTTCCATCTGCGCGTCGTGTTCGAGCTGGTGGCTGAAACGCTCCAGCGAGCCCTGCGCCGGCTGCGCGTCGCTGGCGAATACCGGCGGGCTGAGCAGGTAGGCGGTGAGCAGGCGGCTGAGCGCCTTGAGGCTGTCGATATGGGTGCGCTCGTAGCCGTGGGTGGCGTCGCAGCCGAAGGCCAACAGCGCGGTGCGGATGTCGTGGCCGGCGGTTACCGCCGACTGCGCGTCGCTGTGGTAGTAGCGGAACAGGTCGCGGCGCACCGGGATTTCCTGCTCGGCGCCCAGGCGCAGCAGCTGGCGCGACAGGTGATAGTCGTAGGGGCCGCCGGAGTCCTGCATGGCCACGCTGACCGCGTGTTCGCTGGACTGCTGGCCGGGCGCCACCGGGGCGATGTCGATGCCGACGAACTCGCTGACGTCCCAGGGTAGCGCGGCGGCGGCGCCGGAGCCGACCTCCTCGGTGATGGTGAACAGCGGGTGACAGTCGATCTCCGGCTGTAGGCCATGCTCCTTGATGGTCTTCAGCGAAGCCAGCAGGGCGGCGACGCCGGCCTTGTCGTCGAGGTGGCGGGCGCTGATATGGCCGCTCTCGGTGAATTCCGGCAGCGGGTCGAAGGCGACGAAATCGCCCACCGAGATGCCCAGCGACTCGCAGTCGGCGCGGGTGGTGGCGTAGGCGTCGAGGCGCAGCTCGATGTGGTCCCAGCTGATCGGCAGGCTGTCCACCGCGGTGTTGAAGGCGTGCCCGGACGCCATCAGCGGCAGCACGCTGCCGCGCAGCACGCCCTGGTCGGTAAATACGCTGACCCGGCTGCCCTCGGCGAAGCGGCTCGACCAACAGCCCACCGGGGCCAGGCCGAGGCGGCCGTTGTCCTGCACCTCGCGGACGATGGCGCCGATGGTGTCGAGGTGCGCCGACACCGCGCGGTCGCAGCGCTCGCAGTCGCTCTGGCAGCCCTTGAGGGTGGCGCGGATGGTACCGCGACGGGTCAGCTCGAAGGGAATCTCGAGGTCGTTCAGGCGTTCGGCGACGTAGCGCACTATGGTGTCGGTGAAGCCGGTGGGGCTGGGGATGGCGAGCATCTCCAGCAGCACCTTCTGCAGGTAGTCGAGGTCGGGTTCGGGTAGTGCTTGTTTCATGCAGACTCCTCTGGCGTGTTCGGCCCGGGTGCCCAGGCGTAGGGTGGCCATGGCGTAGCCTTGTCCACCGTCGGCTAGGAGATGGCGGACAAGCCTTCGGCATGTCCGCCCTACGGTCTGGAGCTCGGGCTGGCTTCAGCCCGTAGCCCGGATGCAATCCGGGGCGGTTGACGGAGGTTCCCGGATTGCATCCGGGCTACCGATCAGCACTCAGCTGATCACCTGGCTCAACGGGAACAGCAGGTCGACGAAGCGTTCGGCGGTCGGCTGCGGTTCGTGGTTGGCCAGGCCGGCGCGTTCGTTGGCCTCGATGAACACGTGCTGCGGCTGGTCGGCGGCCGGCACCAGCAGGTCGAGGCCGACCACCGGGATCTCCAGGGCGCGCGCGGCCTTGATCGCCGCCTCGCGCAGGGCCGGGTGGAGGATCGCGGTTACGTCCTCCAGGGTGCCGCCGGTGTGCAGGTTGGCGGTCTTGCGCACGGCCAGGCGGGTACCGGCCGGCAGCACGCTGGCGTAATCGAGGCCGGCGCCGTGCAGGGTGCGCAGGGTCTCGGCGTCCCTGGGAATGCGGCTTTCGCCGCCGGTGGCGGCCTGGCGCCGGCGGCTCTGGGCGTCGATCAGCGCGCCGACGCTGTGGCGGCCGTCGCCGATGATCTCGGCCGGGCGGCGGATGGCGGCGGCCACCACCTCATAGCCGATCACCAGCACGCGCAGGTCGAGACCCGGGTGGAAGCTTTCCAGCAGCACGCGCTGGTCGAACACCCGCGCCCGCTCGATGGCGTCCTGCACCTCGCCGGGCGTGCGCAGGTCGACCGCCACGCCCTGGCCCTGCTCGCCGTCCACCGGCTTGACCACCAGGGCGCCGTGTTCGGCGAGAAAGGCGGCGTTGTCCTCGGCGCTGCCGGCCAGGCGCTGCGCCGGCACGGCGAGGCCTGTGCGGGACAGGGCGCGGTGGGTCAGGCGTTTGTCCTGGCACAGGGTCATGCTCACCGCGCTGGTCAGGTCGGTCAGCGATTCGCGGCAGCGGATGCGCCGGCCGCCCTGGCTGAGGGTGAACAGCCCGGCCTCGGCGTCGTCCACCTGCACCTCGATGCCGCGGCGCAGCGCCTCGTCGACGATGATGCGCGCATAGGGGTTGAGTTCGGCCTGCGGACCGGGGCCGAGGAACAGCGGCTGGTTGATGCCGTTCTTGCGCTTGAGGCTGAAGGTCTGCAGTTCGCGAAAGCCCAGTTTGGCGTAGAGCTGCTTGGCCTGGCGGTTGTCGTGCAGGACGGAAAGATCGAGATAACTGAGCCCGCGGCTCATAAAGTGCTCGATCAGGTGGCGCACCAGCACCTCGCCGACGCCGGGGCGGCTGCACTGCGGGTCCACCGCCAGGCACCAGAGGCTGCTGCCGTTCTCCGGGTCGTGGAAGGCGCGCTGGTGATTCAGGCCCATGACGCTGCCTATCACCGCGCCGCTGTCCTCGTCCTCGGCCAGCCAGTAGGTGGGTCCGCCCTCGTTGTAGGGGGTGAGTTTCTCCGCATCGATCGGCAGCATGCCGCGCATCTGGTACAGGCAGTTGATCGCCTGCCAGTCGGCCTCGTTCTGCGCGCGGCGAATGCGGTAGCCGCGAAAGCCGCGGCGCGCCGGGCGGTAGTCGGTGAACCACAGGCGCAGGGTGTCGGAGGGGTCGAGGAACAGCTGCTGCGGCGCCTGCGCCAGCACCTGGTGCGGGGCGGCGACGTACAGGGCGATATCGCGTTCGCCGGGGCGTTCGTCGAGCAGGGCTTCGGCCAGCGCCGTGGCGTCCGGGTAGGTGTGGCCGATCAGCAGGCGGCCCCAGCCACAGTGCACGGCCAGTGGCTGGCTGGGCGGGGCGTTGTGGTCTTCGGCCAGACGCGCCTGCAGGCGTTCGTAGGAGGGCGTCTGGCCGCGCAGCAGGCGTTGGTTGTAGGCAGTGGCGCGCATTGGAATGGTCCTTTGCTGTCTGCAACGCCCGGACAGGGTCCGGGCGCGAATGGAGTCGTGACATCCCCGGATGGCATCCGGGCTACGGCTGTGCCGGGGCGCAGGGCGGATGCCGCTGTGCATATCCGACGGCATCCACCCTGCGCGGTTACAGGCCTTGCTCGCTCAGCCACAGGTTGAGCGCCGCCAGCTGCCACAGCTTGGAGCCGCGCAGCGGCGTCAGCTGGCCCTGCGGGTCGGTCAGCAGCTGGTCGAGCATGGCCGGGTTGAACAGGCCGCGATCCTGGCTGGGGTCGAGCAGCAGGTCGCGCACCCAGCCCAGGGTGGCGCCTTCCAGGTGCTTGAGGCCGGGCACCGGGAAGTAGCCCTTGGGCCGGTCGATCACCTCGCCGGGGATCACCTGGCGCGCCGCTTCCTTGAGCACGTGCTTGCCACCATCCGGCAGCTTGAAACGGGCCGGGATGCGTGCCGACAGCTCCACCAGGCGGTAGTCGAGGAACGGCGTGCGCGCTTCCAGGCCCCAGGCCATGGTCATGTTGTCCACCCGCTTGACCGGGTCGTCGACCAGCATCACCGTGCTGTCCAGGCGCAGCGCCTTGTCCACCGGAGCGGCGGCGCCGGGGGCGGCGAAGTGCTGGCGGACGAACTCGCCGGCCAGGTCGCCGGTCAGCCACTGCGGCTGCACGCAGGCGGCGTACTCGTCGTAATCGCGGTCGAAGAAGGCCGCGCGGTAGGCGGCGAAGGCGTCGTCGGCGCCATCCACCTGCGGGTACCAGTGGTAGCCGGCGAACAGCTCGTCGGCGCCCTGGCCGCTCTGCACCACCTTGCAGTGCTGGGCCACCTCGCGCGACAGCAGGTAGAAGGCGATGCAGTCGTGGCTGACCATCGGCTCGCTCATGGCGCGGAAGGCCGCCGGCAACTGCTCGATGATCTCGTGCTCGTCGATGCGCAGCTGGTGGTGGCGGGTGGCGAAGCGCTCGGCGATCAGGTCCGAGTACTGGAACTCGTCGCCACGCTCGCCGCCGGCATCCTGGAAGCCGATGGAGAAGGTCAGCAGGTTGTCCACCCCGGCCTCGCGCAGCAGGCCGACCAGCAGGCTCGAATCGACCCCGCCGGACAGCAGCACGCCGACGTCCACTGCGGCGCGCTGGCGGATCGACACCGCCTCGCGCATGCCATCGAGCACGCGCTCGCGCCAGTCTTCCAGGGTGAAGGGGATTTCCTCGCGCTGCGGGCCGAACTCCAGCTGCCACCAGCTCTGCTGCTGACAGTTGCCGTCGGCGTCGATACGCATCCAGGTGGCCGGCGGCAGCTTCTCCACGCCGGCGAGGATGGTGCGCGGCGCCGGCACCACGGCGTGGAAGTTCAGGTAATGGTTGAGCGCCACGGCGTCCAGCGTCCTGGCGATATCGCCGCCCTGCAGCAGGGCGGGCAGCGACGAGGCGAAGCGCAGGCGCTCGCCGGTGCGCGACAGGTACAGGGGTTTGACCCCCAGGCGGTCGCGAGCGATGAACAGACTCTGCTTGTCGCGCTCCCACACGGCGAAGGCGAACATGCCGTTGAGCTTGGGCAGCAGTTTTTCGCCCCAGGCGTGATAACCCTTGAGCAGCACCTCGGTGTCGCCGCCGGAGAAAAAGCGATAACCCAGCGTCTCCAGCTCGGCACGCAACTCGGGGTAGTTGTAGATGGCGCCGTTGAACACCATGGACAGGCCCAGGTCGCTGTCGATCATCGGCTGGCCGGAGGCTTCGGCCAGGTCCATGATCTTCAGGCGGCGGTGGCCGAGGGCGATGGGGCCCTGGCTGTGGAAGCCGTGGGCGTCGGGGCCGCGAGGGGCCAGGTGATGGGTGATGCGCTCGACGGCCGCCAGGTCCGCGGGGCGGCGATCAAAACGTAGTTCTCCAGCTATTCCGCACATATTTTCCTTACCGGTATTGCCGTTGGGGAGGGGCTCGGTGGTGGCCGAGCCTTTTACACCAAAACAAAAAAATGCTTTTATGTCAAAGCTTATGGTGCGATATATAGGTGTATATGAGCGATAAAAAAGTTCCTACTGAAATAGATTTGTCATCCGTGCTGGCCTTCGAAATGCCCCTGTTCCAGGCCTTGCGACGGCTGCAGCAGGCGGGCGAGGTGCACGCCAAGCGCCTGGCCCGTTTCGGCGGGCTGACGCCCATGCAGCTGCTGATCCTGCAGGTGCTGGCCAGTGAGACGCGCCTGACCGCCAGCGCCCTCAGCGGGCGGGTGAGTCTGACCGCGGCGACCCTGTCCGGCATGCTCGACCGTCTCGAGGAACGCGGCCTGCTGCAGCGTCAGCGCGACGACCAGGATCGCCGCCGCCAGTGGCTGCTGATCAGCGACGCCGGGCGCGAGTTGATCCAGCAGGCGCCGTCGCTGCTGCCGCCGGAGTTCAACCGGCGCTTCGCCGCCCTGGCCGACTGGGAGCGCCACGGCCTGACCGCCGCGCTGCTGCGCGCCGCCGAGCTGTGTGGGGAAATGGATTGAGGCGGCAGCGCTTCGGGGCGGCGCTGAAAAACCGCCTTTTTCAGAAAAAATTCAAGCAGGGTGTTGACTTAGCGTCGTCGCCTGCATAAAGTGCGCGCCTCGCTAAGGCACATGGGTGATTAGCTCAGCCGGGAGAGCATCTGCCTTACAAGCAGAGGGTCGGCGGTTCGATCCCGTCATCACCCACCATAGCCATAGAGAGAAGGACGAAAGTCCACCGACGCGCAGCGGTAGTTCAGTCGGTTAGAATACCGGCCTGTCACGCCGGGGGTCGCGGGTTCGAGTCCCGTCCGCTGCGCCATTATTTCCCAGATCGATGTTTCATCGGTTTGAGATGGCAAAGTCCGCAAGGGCGCCATTAGATGCAACAGAGTTTCAAGAGTTTTCTGGACGAAAGTCCAACCGACACGCAGCGGTAGTTCAGTCGGTTAGAATACCGGCCTGTCACGCCGGGGGTCGCGGGTTCGAGTCCCGTCCGCTGCGCCATATAGGAAAACCCGCTGATCGCAAGATCAGCGGGTTTTTTGTTGCCCATCGTCTGGGCGCCGCTTCTCGGTGGCGGCGCTCAAGCGGCGAGCTTTGCGCGGCTGTCGTCGCGGCTAAGGAAGCTCTGAAATAGCCGTCATTCCCGCGCAGGCGGGACAGCGGCTTTATCGCTGAACAGCGCTTGCGCTGGCCCGAAGGGGAATAATCCAGAGCCTGCGTAATCCCTGGGCTCCCGCCTGCGCGGGAGTGACGATAAGTGGCTTTTCAGAATTTCCCTAAAGCCCCTCCCACGCTACCTGTGGGGCAGGGCTTTCTTTCCGCCAGCCATGGCGCCCGGCAATTTTTCCTGCCCGCGGCTTTTCGTCATCTTGTCTTCATCCCGCCGTTCTAGCCTGATGGGCATGTTTCTTGTTTATCGTTGAACGGGTCAGGCGGGAGGAGCGAGCGATGGACGATTATCAGGAAGAACTGCTGGAACTGAGCGCCCTGGAGCAGGATGCGGTGGATAGCGTCGAGGACGCCACCGAGCTGTAACGGGCCATGGCGCCCCGCAATGGGGCGCCGGTCAGGCGGCGGCTCGCTCTCGTGGCCCGGATGCAATCCGGGCTACCCGCGTTCAGGGCGACAGGGCGTCCAGCACCTGGCCTATGGCCGTTTCCAGCCCGGCAATGGGCGCGTCCTGGTTGTCTTCGATCAGCACCAGGCGGCTGCCGCCGTCGCTGATCGCCTTGGCCAGCTCCGCCGAGGGCTGGCGTGGGGCGAGCACGGCGGCGACCTCGTTGCCGCGCAGCTCGGCGCTCAGTTGCGCCAGGGTCTCGGTCGTCCATTGGCCGTCTTGCGCCACGCTCAGCTCGATGCGGTCGAGGTTGAGGCCGCCGATCAGGTAATCGAAGTGATCCGACAGGCTGGCCACGCCGAGGTTGTCCAGCTCGGCCAGGCGGCTTTCGCTGGCGGCGCTGAGCTGGAGTAGGCGCTGCTTGAGCGTCGCCAGGTTGGCCTCGATCTGCGGCTTGGCCTCCGGCGCCAGGCGGCCCAGGTCGGCGGCGATCACATCGGCCATGCGCCCGAGGTTGTTGATATTGAGCCAGGGTTGGCTGGCCAGGGCGTCGCCGCCGTCGCTGCGCAGGGCGATGCCGGGCAGGGCGCCGTCCACCGGGCGCGCGCCGTCGACTTCGACGATGCGGATATTGCTGCGCCGCGCCAGCGGGTAGAGCGGGTCGTCCGGCCACAGCGAGCGCAGGCCGATCACCGCGTCGGCGTCGCGCGCGGCCTTGTCCAGCGCGCCCGCGCCGCGGCCGGCGAAGTACGAGGGTTGGCGGCTGGCCGGCAGGTTGGCCGGGGCGGCGCGTTGCAGCTGCACGGCGCTGCCGTCGAGCAGGCTGGCGCCGAGATCGTAGGTGATCGGCAGGCTGGCGAGAATGCGCACGGGCTGCGTTCCGGCGTGCAGCGGGCCGGCGAGCAGGGCGCAGGCGGCGAGGGCGAGGCTCAGGCGTTGCAGGTTCATCCCAGGTTCCCTTTCAGACTAGGCAGGATGCCGCGGGCGATGGCGGCGAGGGCGAAGGCGAGGCCGGCGACCATGATGATCGCGGCGCCGGAGGGGACCGGCAGCTCCAGGGCGATCGGCAGGAAGATGCCGGCCAGGGTACTGCAGGTGGCGATCAGCACCGACAGCCAGAAAAAGCCCTTCAGCGACTGGCTGAGCAGCCGCGCGGCGGCCGCCGGGATCACCAGCAGGGCGCCGACCAGGATGGCGCCGATGACCTTGACCGCGGCCACGGTGACCAGCGACACCAGCATCACGAACAGGTAGTCCAGCGGCTTCACCGCGACGCCGCGCACGCTGGCCAGCTGCGGGTTGAAGCTGGCCAGCATGATGCGGTTGTACAGCGGCAGCGCCAGGCCCAGCACCAGCAGCGAGACCAGCGCCAGCACCGCCAGATCCTGGGCGTTGACCGTCAGCACCGAGCCGAACAGCACGTTCTCCAGGATATGGATGTTGATCTTGCCGGCGAGCACCAGCAGCAGGCTGGCGCCGACCGCCAGCGACACCGAGAGGAATACGCCGATCAGGGTGTCCGGCGCCAGGCCGGTGCGGTTGCGCAGGTAGTTGAGCAGGATGCCGAACAGCAGGCAGTAGCCGAACAGGCTGCCGTAGGGGCCGGTGTAGGGCTCGCCGAGCAGGATGCCGATGGCCACGCCGGTCAGCGCGGCATGGCCGACCGCCTCGGAGAAGAAGGCGAAGCGCTTGACCACCACCAGGGTGCCGAGGCCGCCGAGCACCGGGCCGATCAGCAGGCCGGCGAGCAGGGCGTTGACCACGAAGCCGTAGGCCAGGGCCTCGGGCAGATAGCCGGCGCTGGCCCAGGCCTGGATCGCCAGGCGGATGTCTTCGAAACTCATGACGAGGCCTCTGGCTGGCGCGGATGGCTGGAGAACAGTTCGAGCAGCCGTTCGGGGGTCAGCACCTGCTGCGGCGCATCGTCGAACAGCACGCGGCGGTTGAGCCCGGTGACGCGGTCGGCGAGGCGGCCGACGGCCTGCAGGTCGTGCTCGATCCACAGCACCGTGGTGCCGGCCTGGCGCCAGTCGCGCAGCAGTTGCTCGAACACCTGCACGCCCGGCTCGTCCAGTGCCGACATCGGTTCGTCGAGCACCAGCAGTTGCGCCTCGGGCACCAGGCCCTGGGCCAGCAGCACGCGCTGGCGCTCGCCGCCGGACAGCGCGCCCATGCGCCGCTTGCGCTTGTCGAGCATGCCAACCCGCGCCAGCGCCTGTTCGATGGCCGGGGCGTGGCG
This sequence comes from Pseudomonas sp. NPDC077186, assembly GCF_044543505.1. NCBI lineage: Bacteria > Pseudomonadati > Pseudomonadota > Gammaproteobacteria > Pseudomonadales > Pseudomonadaceae > Pseudomonas > Pseudomonas sp. NPDC077186. Next base: position 874,287 of record NZ_JBITWE010000001.1, on the reverse strand, counting down.
TCGCGACAGGCCGAGGAAGGCCGGGCGGCGCTGGCACATGGCAGCCATGAAATCGTCCACCGTCATCGGCAGGCCGCGGTCGAACTCCAGCGCCTGCGGCACGTAGCCGATGGTGCCGGGGCTGGCCGGCCAGTGCAGGCGCAGCTCGCCCTGGTGCGGCATCTGCCCGAGCAGGGTCTTGATCAGCGAGCTCTTGCCGCCGCCGTTGGGGCCGACCAGGGCGTGCACGCTACCGGCGCGCACCTGAAAGCTGACCTTGTCGAGAATCCGCGTGCGGCCGAGGTTGAGATCGACACCGGCGAATTCGACGCCGGGGCCCTGCAGGCGCGGCGGCGCGGTTTCGAGGGCGGTCATGCGCCTTCGTCCTGAATGGCGCGTACCACGGTGTCGAGGTTGCGCGCCATTTCCTCTTCGTATTTCCTGGCGGTGTACTCGCCGTAGGAAATATGGGTCAGCGGGTAGATCTTCACGCCGGACTCGCGCTGGATGGTGTCGACATAGCTGGAGGGGAAGTCCAGCTCGGAGAAGATCACTTGCACGTCCAGTTCCTTGAGCTGGTCGATGGTCTTCTTCAACTGGCTGGGGCTCGGTTCGATGCCGTGGGCCGGCTCGACCACCGCGGTGACCTCCAGGCCGAACTCGCGCAGCAGGTAGTCGTAGGCGCCGTGGATGGTGGCCACGCGCAGCTCGTTGCTCGAGGTGGCGCTGAGCTGGCTCAGCGCCGTCGCGCGCAGGCCGCGCAGGCGCTTGCCGTAGGCGCGGGCGTTGTGGCTGTAGAACCTGGCGTTGTCCGGGTCGAGCTTGCCCAGCTCGCGGGCGATGTTGTTGATCTGCGCGATCGAGGCGCTGATGGAGAGGAAGGTGTGCGGGTTGACCACCTTGCCGGCGCCGCGCGCGGCCTGGCCGGTGGCGGCCAGCAGCGGCACGCGGGCGTTGGCCTCGATCACCGGCACCTGCGGCTTCTCGCTGACGGCGATCATGCGGTCGGCGAAGTCGTCGTGGCCGACGCCGTTGAGCACCACCACGTCGAGGCCGCCGATGCGCTTGATGTCCTCGGCGCGCGGTTCGTAGGCGTGCGGGTTGAAGCCGGCGGGAATCAGCGGCACCACCTCGGCGCGGTCGCCGACTATGTTGCTGACGTAGCTGTAGTAGGGGTGCAGGGTGATGCCGATGCGCAGGCGCTTGGCTTCATCGGCACTGGCCAGGCCCGGCAGCAGCAAGGCGCTCAGCAACAGCGAAACGGCGCCGAGCAGGCGGCGGGAAAATACGGAGCGATTGGGCATGAAGGTGTCTTCCAGAATCAGTGACGGTGCTCGCGGGTAACCCCGGCGTCGTATTGAACGGCCACCTGCTTCCAGCCGGCATCGGCCAGAGCAGTCGTCTGCAGGTCAGTCGGCGCTGTGGCATCCGCATTGCGGTTGAGCCAGATATCCAGGCCCTCGTGAGCTGGGAACAGCAGGAAGGAGCCGGCCACACCGACATCGCCACTCAGGCCCAGGTACACGGCCTGGTCACCCAATTGCAGCAGCTGCCAGTGATGGGCGCCGCGTGTACGCGCGCTGCTGTCGTCGGCAAAGGGTGGCAAGGTCTCTTGCGCCAGCATCTCGGGGCTGGGCAGCGACTGTTGTTCTTCCTGTAGCAGGCGAATCTCGTCGAGCGCCACGCTGAGATCGGTATGGATGCCCTGCTCGGCGGCATTGAGGTCGCGACGGGCGTCGAGCTGGTGACCGGCGACCTCCTGCTGCGGCGTCGGCTCGCTGCGCCAGACGATGACCAGCGCGGCGAGGGCGAGGATCGCCAGGCTGAGCAGCAGCACCTGCAGGCTTTCATGCCCGGCGCCGGCCGGGCGTACCACCTGGGTGGTCATGGCGCGGCGATTTCCGTGTGGTCGATCTCCACCACGTGGCCGGGGCCGGCGTCGAACAGCACGTAGAACTCGCCGTCCGGGCGCTTGAAGCTGAGCCGGGAATCCTCGCCGAGCTTGCCGGGCACCAGCACCTCTTCCTCGTAGCTGATCACGTCGAGGGTCACGCCCGGGGCGCCGCTGCCGTCGGAGAAACCGCCGGTGCAGACGATTTCCTCGCCATCGCCGGCTTCGCACTGGCAGATCGGGTTGTGCGCCAGGGCCAGGGGCGCGAGCCCGACGCCGAGGACGCACAGGCCGATACGCAGGATGGGGGTCATGGTTTGCCTCCTTGTTGCTTGAGCCAGGCGAGGGTCGCCGGCGACGCCTCGGCCAGGGGAATGGATGCCTGGTGCACCGTGCCGTCCCAGCCTTCGGCGGTGATCCACAGCGCGGCGTCGGGCTTGGTGCGCGGCGGTACGGGAATGCTCGCGCCCATGCGGTAGGGGCTGCCGAAGAACAGCCCGCCGGCGGCACGCAGGCTGCGCGGCTTGCCGATGCGCAGGTAGGTGGCCTTGACCTGCTCGCCGCAGCCCTGGCACAGCGCGGCGTTGAACGCCTTCATATAGCCGGCCGGGCCTTCCAGTTGCGGCGGCAGGTTGCGGAACTCGGCCAGGCGCAGGCTCCAGGGGCCGACCTGGACTTCGCCGATTTCGCGCTCGCCGAGGCCGCTGTCGCCGCGAAACAGCGCCACGTCGTGGAAATACTTGGGCATGAAGCCCAGCGGAATCAGGATCAGCAGCGCATTCAGGTGGAAGCGCCACCTGTGCCACCAGCGGCTCAGGGCAGAAGGCGCCGGGGCGGCGGTTGCGGCCTTGCTCATGGACGACCCTCCGAGACTTCGGCGATGGCGATGGGCGCCGCCTGGGGCGGGCGCGGGGCGCGTCTGACCACCGCGGCGGTGGCCTGCACGGTGCGTTTGCTCCAGATCAACAGGCCGCTGAGCACCATCATGCTCAGCAGCAGGCCGAAGAAGCACCAGATCAGCTTGACCCAAAGGCCGCCGAAGTCGCCGACGTGCAGCGGGCGCATGGACTCGGTGACGAACTCCAGCGCGGAGCGGTCGTCGAGCAGGCGCGTGGCGTCGATCTCGCCGTTGTAGGGATTGACCGTCACCGACTGGAACATCAGCGGATACCAGCCGCGCCCCGAAACGGTGATATGGCCGTAGGCATAGATCGGCAGGTCGATGGAGCTGGCCTCCAGGCTGGGCACCGCGCCCTGGGCGATGCTCACCGCCCGGTCCAGGTCGATGCGCGGCACCTCCCGGGCGCTGGCCGCCAGCGGCACTTCCTCGCGGCTCACCACCGGCGGCACGCCCTCGGTGGAGATGGAAATATGGAAGTCGAACAGCAGGGCGCGGATCAGGAACCAGATGCCGGTGATGGAAATCACCGCGATGAACCAGATCGACCAGATGCCGGACAGGCGATGGAAATCGCCCCAGAAGATCCGCGCGCCCTGGTTGAAACGCAGGCGCGGACGCAGGAAGCCGCGCCAGAAGCGCTTGTACACCACCAGCCCGGTGATCAGCGACAGCAGCATCGGAATACCGGTCAGCGACACCAGGTACCAGCCCCAGCTGAAACCGTTGGTGAAGGGCACCAGCCACCAGCCGTGCAGGGCGCGGGTGAACTGGCGGAAGTCGAACTGCGGGCTGATGCCCTGGATCGCCCCGGTGTAGGGGTTGACGTAGATCGTCGGCGAGCTGCCATCCGGATAGCTCACCCGGGCGGTGAGGGCGAAGTGATCCTCGTCCGGACGGTCGATGCTCTGCACCACCAACTCCGGCTCGGCGCGCTGGATCGCCGCCAGCACCTGGCCGTAGCTGAGCCGCTCGGCGTCGTCCGACGGCTTGCTGGCGCGCACGTCCGGGTTGGCCAGCCAGACGATCTCCTGGCTGACCGTGGCCAGGGTGCCGGTGACGCAGATGATTAGCAGGAAGAACCAGACCGGCAGGGCCAGCCAGCTATGGACGAGAAACCAGAGTCTGGAGCGGGATTTCTTGGACATGGTCGCGGGGTCGTTGGCGCGCGGCGGAGCGGCGCGGAATGAAAGGAGTAAGAAGCGACCGCAAACGCGGATGAAAAGGATTCTAAGTTGCGAGAGCTTGTCGATCAAGGTCGCCGTGCGCGATCAGCCCGCTCGGCGTTGCGCGCGTCGGTAGTCGCCGGGCGTTTGCCCGAGCCAGCGCTTGAAGGCGCGCTGGAAGGCTTCGGCGGAGGCGAAGCCGAGCAGGTAGGCGATCTCGCCGAAGGCCAGTTCGGTGTCGCGGATATAGGCCATGGCCAGGTCGCGGCGGGTGTCGTTGAGAATGGCGCGAAACTGCGTGCCTTCCTCGGCCAGCTTGCGTCGCAGCGTCCAGCTCGGCAGTTGCAGGCGTTTTGCCAGCTCCTCCAGGTCCGGCTCGCGGCCGTGCAGCAGCGGGCCGAGCAACTGGATCACCCGTTCGCGCAGGCTGCGGGTGCGGGTCAGCTGCTCGCGCTCGCGCTCGCACAGCTCCAGCAGTTGCTGCCAGGTGCCGGGGCAGTGCTCCGGGTTGTCCTGGGCCAGGCTGGCGGCGTTCAGGCGCAGGCGGTTGGCGCCGGCGGCGAACTCCACCGGGCAGCCGAACAGCGCCTCGTAGCGCTCGGCATAGACCGGCGCCGGGAACTCGATCTCGACCTTCTCCAGGGTCGCCGGGCGGCCGATCACCTGGCTCAGGTTGCTCTGCCAGCCGGCCAGCACCGAGTCGACCACAAAGCGGTTGTAGGCGTTGTACGGGCTGATGGAATAAAAATGCAGCCAGGCGCCGCGGCCGTCCTCGACCAGGCCCGAACTGCCGCGGTAGTTGGCCGCGTACAGCGCCTCGAAATCGGTCAGCACGCGCGCCGCCGCGCCCAGGTTGGGCGCCTGGGCGGCGCAGATGCCGGCCAGGCCAACCTGGCCGAGGCGGCTCAGGCGGCCCATGTCCAGGCCCAGCGCCGGGTCGCCGCACAGCGCGATGGCGCTGTGACCCAGGCGCATGAAACGCGGGATCGATAGGCGCGCGCGCGGCTCGCTCAGGCGCGCGGCGTCCAGGCCGAACTGGGCGAACAGCGGCTGCGGGTCGTGACCCCGCTCGCGCAGGGCCGCGGCCAGCGCCTGGGTGAAGCCGACCGAGAGATCGCCGAGACGAACGCGCTGCGGCTTCATGGCGGTGTCGGCCAGAAACCGAGCAGCTGCGAGCCTTGGCCGTCCGTGGCGTCCTCGGGAATCAGGCGGATATGCCGCGTCGCGCCGCCTATCGGCCAGTCCAGCCTGCCGCGCAGATATAGCGGCGGGCTGCGCAGGTTGCTGTCGAGCAGGCGCAGGCGGCTCTGCGGGTGGCCGGCGTGCCAGTCGCGCTCGACTTCCAGGCGCCAGGGGCCGACCTCGAGCCGCTGCGTCTGGCCACTTGTCGCGCGCCAGGGCCAGGGTTCGCTGTACAGCTCGCCGAGCACCGCGCCGTCGCTGGCGAACACCAGGCTGGCGTTGCGCAGGGCGCCGTCGCCGCTGCGCAGCTGGCCGTCGACCAGCTGCGGCTCGGGCAGCAGGATCGAGCCGGCCAGCAGGGTGACCCGGTAGTCGCGGGCCAGGTCGGCGAACAGCTGCTGGTAGTCGCGGGCCATCTGCTTGGCCTTCATGCGCAGCAGGGCTTCGTCGAGGCGCGCGGCATCGAGGTTCTGCAGCAGCGCGCGGGTTGCCAGCAGCGGGTTGCCCAGCAGCAGCCAGTCGCGCACCTCCTGGCGGGTGCGGGCCTGGTAGAACTCGGCTTTCTCGTCGCGCGCCAGCAGCCAGGTGCCGATATGCTCGGGCAAGGCCACCAGGGTATCGCCCTGCAGCAGGCCGGCCTGGCGCGCGCGGTCGAGGGCGGCGGCCAGCTTCAGGCGCAAGCGCTGCGGGTGCTGGTAGTCGGCCGGGTAGAGTTGCGGGCGAATTAGCAGCAGGTTGGCCTGCGCCGCCGGTGGGCGAGGGCTGTCGAGCACCTGGCTGCGCAGGTCGGAGAGATAGTGGCTGGGCGGGCGCTGGCCGGCCCAGCTGAGGAACAGGGTCAGGCCGGTAAGGGCGAGCAGCAGCAGGGCGAAGAGCGATAGACGAAGTTTCATGGGGGCAAGGGTAGGAGCTGGCGGCGGCATTGCCAAGCTGCTTTGTTAGTTTTGATCAGTATGTTGTCAGTTTGGGTCATTGAGACGCTGCGGCAGCCTGACTATCGTCGTGCCCACATCGACCCTGTTCCGAATGAGACCAGGGCAATCCGTGAACTGCACCGCGATGTGGAGAATTCCATGACTGCTCGCTACCCGCACCTGCTGGCCCCGCTCGACCTCGGCTTCACCACGCTGAACAACCGCACCCTGATGGGCTCCATGCACACCGGCCTGGAAGAAAAACCGGGCGGCTTCGAGCGCATGGCGGCCTACTTCGCCGAGCGCGCCCGTGGCGGCGTCGGCCTGATGGTCACCGGCGGCATCGGCCCGAACGAGGAAGGCGGCGTGTACGCCGGCGCGGCCAAGCTCAGCACGGTCGAGGAGGCCGAGAAGCACAAGATCGTCACCCAGGCGGTGCACGAGGCCGGCGGCAAGATCTGCATGCAGATCCTGCACGCCGGGCGTTATGCCTATAGCCCCAAGTCCGTGGCGCCGAGCGCCATCCAGGCACCGATCAATCCGTTCAAGCCCAAGGAACTGGACGAAGAGGGCATCGAGAAGCAGATCGCCGACTTCGTCAATTGCGCCGCGCTGGCCCAGCAGGCGGGCTACGACGGTGTCGAGGTGATGGGTTCGGAAGGTTATTTCATCAACCAGTTCCTGGTCGCCCACACCAACCAGCGCAGCGACCGCTGGGGTGGCAGCTACGAGAACCGCATGCGCCTGCCGGTGGAAATCGTGCGTCGCGTGCGTGAGGCGGTCGGGCCGAACTTCATCATCATCTATCGCCTGTCCATGCTCGACCTGGTCGAGGGCGGCAGCACCTGGGACGAGATCGTCCTGCTGGCCAAGGCCATCGAGGCCGCCGGCGCCACCCTGATCAACACCGGCATCGGCTGGCACGAGGCGCGCATCCCGACCATCGCCACCAAGGTGCCGCGCGCGGCTTTCACCAAGGTCACCGCCAAGCTGCGCGGCGAAGTGGGTATCCCGCTGATCACCACCAACCGTATCAACACCCCGGAAGTGGCCGAGCAGGTGCTGGCCGAGGGCGATGCCGACATGGTGTCGATGGCCCGTCCCTTCCTCGCCGACCCGGATTTCGTCAACAAGGCCGCCGAAGGCCGCAGCGATGAGATCAACACCTGCATCGGTTGTAACCAGGCCTGCCTGGACCACACCTTCGGCGGCAAGCTGACCAGCTGCCTGGTCAACCCGCGCGCCTGCCACGAGACCGAGCTGAACTATATCCCCACCCAGCAAATCAAGAAGATCGCGGTGGTCGGCGCCGGCCCGGCCGGCCTGGCGGCGGCGACAGTCGCGGCCGAGCGCGGCCACAGCGTGACCCTGTTCGATGCCGCCGGCGAGATCGGCGGCCAGTTCAACGTGGCCAAGCGCGTGCCGGGCAAGGAGGAGTTCTTCGAGACCCTGCGCTACTTCAAGCGCAAGCTGGAAACCACCGGCGTCGATCTGCGCCTCAATACCCGCGTCGGCGTCGACGAGCTGGCGGGCGGCGGTTTCGACGAGATCGTCCTGGCCACCGGCATCGCCCCGCGCACCCCGGAGATTCCCGGCATCGAACACGCCAAGGTGATCAGCTACCTGGACGCCATCCTCGAACGCAAGCCGGTCGGCCGGCAGGTGGCGGTGATCGGCGCCGGCGGCATCGGTTTCGACGTTTCCGAATACATCACCCACCAGGGCCAGGCCACCAGCCTGGACCGCGAGGCGTTCTGGAAGGAGTGGGGCATCGACGGCCAACTGGAGGCGCGCGGCGGTGTCGCCGGTATCGCGGCTCAGCCGCACCCGGCGGCGCGCCAGGTGTTCCTGCTGCAACGCAAGAAGTCCAAGGTCGGCGACGGCCTGGGCAAGACCACCGGCTGGATCCACCGCACCGGGTTGAAGAACAAGAAGGTGCAGATGCTCAACTCGGTCGAGTACCTCAAGGTCGACGACGCCGGCCTGCATATCCGCATCGCCGGTGGCGAGCCGCAGCTGCTGCCGGTCGATACGGTGATCGTCTGCGCCGGCCAGGATCCGCTGCGCGAGCTGCAGCAGGGGCTGGAGGACGCCGGCCAGCGCGTGCACCTGATCGGCGGCGCCGACGTCGCCGCCGAACTGGACGCCAAGCGCGCGATCAACCAGGGCTCGCGCCTGGCCGCCGAGCTCTAAGCAAGAAGACGCCCCGCCTCGCGCGGGGCGTCGACTATCTGGCCGACAATAATAAGGAGAAGCCCGATGTCCCTCGAAGCCCAACTGCAGCCCGCCGTTGCGGCCAGTCTGCAACGCTGGCACCAGCTTATCGCCGCCAAGGATCTGGGGCCGCTGCCGGAGCTGCTGCACCCGCAGGCGGTGTTCCGCTCGCCCATGGCGCACAGCCCCTACCCGGGCGCGCAGGCGGTCAACCTGATCCTCAATACCGTGCTCAAGGTGTTCGAGGACTTCGCCTACCACCGCGAACTGGCCACGGCCGACGGCCTCAGCGTGGTGCTGGAGTTCAGCGCCAGGGTCGCTGGCCGGGACCTTAAGGGCATCGATATGATCCGCTTCGACGAGACCGGCAAGATCGTCGAGTTCGAGGTGATGATCCGCCCGATGAGCGGCCTGCAGGCGCTGGGTGCGGAGATGGCGCAACGCCTGGCGCCCTTTCTCGCCGCGGCCAAGCACTGAAATCCATCACAGTTTTGTTTTGCGGCCCGTCGCACTCTGCTGGGCGGCGGGTCGAGTGCCAAGCCCGTCACATTGCTGCGGCGGGTTTTTCCCCTAGACTTGGCTGAACAACGGACGGCGCCCGCCGCTCAGGCCTGGCAAGGCCTTGTCGGCAGCCGTCCGTGCGCGCAGATGCCACCCGCGTTTGGTCCAGAGGGAACCCGATGAGCATGCAGAACAAGCCGCAGATGGTGGAAGCCGTGATGTTCTTCAGTGACCGCGGTATCTGCAAACAGATGATGTTTCCCGAGTTCGAGGCCCTGCTCGACGGCGTGGTCAACATGCCTGAGTTCGCCGACCAGCAGATGCGCGTGGCCTTCGTCACCATCAATCCGCGCCTGTTGGTCAAGGCGGCGGTGTTCTTCTACCTGGATTTCGACGAGGACGGCAGCCCCGACAAGGGCTGGAACATTCCCCTGCAGCACCTGGCCGAGCGCGCCGGGCGCGGCCCCGACCTGGGCGCCGGGCCGATCCGCCTGGCCTGCCGTAGCCAATGCCCGGTGTCCTGGCACCAGATGCACCTGTGGGATCCCAGCCTGGCGCCGGGGCAGAACGATCTGGTGCTGCTGCGCGATGCGGTCAAGGGCAATAAGCTCGGGCTGCTGGTGGAGGACGAGAGTGCCCAGGCGGTGGTCGCCGAGCGCCTGCAGATGGCGTCCGAGGACAAGTGGTACGCCGCCGATCCGGCCAAGGAGGTGGCCGATCAGTTGGCGCGCAAGATGGATCAGGAACACCGCCTGAAGACCGCCCAGCTGATCAAGCAGCAGCGCCTGCGCATCAGCAGCCTGAGCCAGCAGCACGAGGAGGAGCTGGCCAAGGCCAAGCTGGCCAGCGAGGAGCGGAGCAAGCAGCTGCAGGCGCAGATCCACGGCCTGCACCAGGCGTTGCGCCAGCAGGAGGAGCTCAACGCCAGCCTCAAGGCGCAACTGGCCGCTCAGGCCGAGAGTTTCCAGAGCAGCCGCGAGGAAATGACCCAGCAACTGCGCGCCCTCGAGCGCCACGGCCGCACCGAAGGCGACATCCTCCGCGCGCAGTTCGACGGCGAGTTGCAGGCCAAGGTCGCCGCGGCCGTGGTGGAGTACAAGGAGCAGATCGCCATCCGCGACGTCGAGCTGGCCTACCGCAACGAGCAGGATGCCCAGTTGCAACGGGAGAACGAGCGGCTCAAGCGCGAGCGCGACGAATTCGCCAGCCAGGGCGGCGACCAGATACTCGAGCGCCTGGCCAAGCTCGGCGTGGTGTTCGTGGTCTACCACCCGGGCGCCGGCCACCTGACCATCCCGCTGCAGGACGTCGCCCGCTACCAGGACAACCCCATGGCCTATGCCGCGGCCAAGTGCTTCGTCTCCGAGCCGCAGTACCGCCAGTGGCTGGCGCATTATCAGCAGCCGACCTGCGACGCCAGCCTGCCCAGCGGCGAACGCTGCGCCATTCCCATCGACCGGATCGACTCGCCCAGTCGCTTCAACGCCGGCGACTCCAACTGCTGCGCGCGGCACAAGGCGGGTAGTCGCCTGCGTACCGTCGGCTGACCTTGGCCCTGCAATTCCCCGACTGGCGCCCGCAGGCGGCGCTGCAACCCGTGCATCTGGACTGGCTGGACGCGGCCGGCATCGAGCTGGCCTGCCTGCGTCTGGAGTTGATCGACCCGCTGGTGTCCGGCAACAAGTGGTTCAAGCTCGCCCCGCACCTGCAGGCCGCGGCTGCCGCCGGCGCAGCCGGAGTGATCAGCCTGGGCGGCGCCCACTCCAATCACCTGCATGCGCTGGCCGCGGCCGGCAAGCGCTTCGGCTTTGCCACCGTCGGCCTGCTGCGCGGCGAGCCGCAGCGGACGCCGACCGTCGCCGATCTGCAGGCCTGCGGCATGCAACTGCACTGGCTGGGCTACGGCGGCTACCGGGCGCGGCATCGGGCGGATTTCTGGCAGCCCTGGCTGCAGCGCTACCCAGGCTTTCACCCGGTTGCTGAAGGCGGCATGGGCTTGCTCGCGGCCGAGGGCTGCAGCGGCCTGGTGCAGATGGCGCGGGCGCAGCTGGCCGGCCTCGGCTGGGACGACTGCGACGGCTGGTGGCTGGCCGCCGGCACCGGCACCACCCTGGCCGGCCTGGTGCTGGGCGAGGCGGGGCGCTGCCCGGTGTACGGCGCCCTGGCGGTACCGGGCAGCCATGGCGTGGCCGCGCAGGTGAGCGCGCTGCTGCGCCAGGCCGGTCGCGACGACAACGGCTATCGTCTGGTGGAGGCCGCGCGAGGCGGCTTCGCTCGGCTGGACGACGAGCTGCGCGAGTTTATCCTGTGCAGCGAGCGGGCCGGCGGCCTGCTGCTGGAGCCGGTCTACACCGGCAAGGCATTAATGGCGTTGCGCCAGTATGTCGAGGGCGGTTACCTTGCCCCCGGCAGTCGCCTGATCTTCGTCCATACCGGCGGTCTGCAGGGGCGGCGCGCACTGATGGGCGCCGCCGCCGACTACACTGAGGTCTGACCAGCGGAGCCTGGAATCCCCCATGAGCGAACCTCTCCACCCCGAACAACTGCGTGGCCTGACCCCGCTCAACGTGCTGTCCGACCAGCAGTGGCGCGAGTTGCGCAGCCAGTTGGTGCCGCAACCCCTGCTGGCCGGCCAGTTGCTGTTCCGCCAGGGCGATCAGGCGCGCCTGACCTACTACCTGCTGGCGGGCGAGCTGCAGTTGCAGGGCGCCGACGGCCAGGTGCAGCGTCTGCTGGCCGGCAGCGAGGCCAGCTGCCATCCGCTGTCGCCCAGCCTGCCGCGCCTGCACGAGGCGCGCGCGCTGAGCGACGTCAGCGTGCTGGCCATCGACAGCGCCACCCTGGACCGTCTGCTGACCTGGCGCCTGGCCTACCAGGACCTGCTGCTGGCGCTGCAGCAGAGCGGCGCGGACGTCGAGTGGCTGGAGCGCCTGCTGGACAACCCGCTGTTCGCCAAGGTGCCGCCGGCCAACGTGCAGAACATGCTCGGCCGCCTGCAGCGCGTCGAGCTCCCGGCCGGCAGCCGGGTACTGGAGGAGGGCGCGGCGGGCGATTGCTGCTTTTTCCTCGAAAGCGGCCGTGCCGAGGTGATCCGCGGCGCCGGCGGCGACAGTCAGGTGCTGGCCGAGCTGGAGGTGGGCGCCTGCTTCGGCGAGGAGGCGCTGCTGGCCGACCGGCCGCGCAACGCCACGGTGACCATGCTCGAGGACGGCAGCGTGCTGCGCCTGGATCGCCAGGAGTTCTTCGCCCTGCTCAAGGCGCCGGTGGTGGCCGAGGTGTCGCTCGGCGAGGCGGCGCGCCTGCTGGCCCAGGGCGCGCAGTGGCTGGACGTGCGTCTGCTCGAGGAATACCAGCAGGCGCATGCGCCGCAGGCCCTGCACATGCCGCTGCAGCTGTTGCGGCTGAAGGCGCGTCTGCTGGACAAGGCGCGCACCTACCTGTGCTACTGCGACAGCGGCAAGCGCAGCGCCAGCGCGGTGTTCCTCCTCGCCCAGCTGGGTTACGGCGTCTACGCCCTGCGCAACGGCCTCGACGGCCTGCCGGCGGTGCAGCGCGACGCCCTGCTGTGCGAGAGCGGCGCCGGCTACCTGGCGCGCTCGGGCGGGCGCACCGAGCGCAGCCGCTGAGCTGACGGCGGCGCGGTTGCGGCGCGCATGCAATCCGCGGAGGGCTGCAGCCTGTCCCGGATTGCAGCCGGGCTACGGGCTGTCGACCGCCTGGGGCTCGGCCTGGCCCGGCCAGTGGTCGCCGACCAGAAAGATCCGCTGCACTTCCTGCCAGCTGCCGTCGGCGGCTTCTTCCAAACTTACCAGTAACTGCGCGCCGGCCTGCGCCGGCAGGGCATCCAGCCATTGCTGCAGGCGTTCGCCCGGCCAGCGTTGCTCGGCGTCCACCCGCGCCGGGGCCAGCCAGGCCAGGCGCGGCAGCGGCTGCCAGACGCTCGGCGGCTGCTCGCGGAGGAAGGCCGGCCAGTCGCGGCGGTGCAGCCAGCGTCCGCGCAGGTGCTGCGGCGAGGCCCCGCGCGGCGCGGCGCAGGTCTGCGCCCAGGGATAGAACAGGTAGCCGCCGAGCCACAGGGCGGCCTGGGTGTCGCCGAGTTGCAGGGCGTTGAGCGTACTGCGCGCCTCGCGCCGCGAGGACAGCGGCAGCTGGCGCTGGCTGAGGTGGGCCAGCTTGAGGTCGAGGCGGTCGTGGCTGCCGGGGCCGAGCCACTGCGCGGCGTCGCCGCCGTCTTCGGCGGGCGGGCCGAGGTAGAACTTCACCGCCAGTTCCAGGTGGTGCTCGCCCTCGGCGTCGCGCAGCAGCAGGTCGAGCTCGCCCAGGGTCTGGCCGCTCTGGCGGATCGGCAGGTTGGCCGCCAGCACCTCGATATCCGGCGCGCCATGCAGGGCGAACTGCCACAGGCGCTCGTAGTACAGGCCCAGGCGGCGCACCGGGTTGCCGGCCAGCCAGGCGCTCAGCTCGCCGTCGTCGCGGTCCAGGCGGCGCAGCCAGTCGGCCAGCAGCGCCGGCTGGGTGCCCCAGCGGCTGGCCTGCAGCGGGTGGCGCTGCGGTTTGGGCGTCTGCCCGAGCAGCGGCGGCGACAGCAGCACCCAGGCCAGGTCGCGGACGGCGGGGCGGTGCAGGTGGCGGGGCAGATCGTGGAGGACATCGAGCGGGCTCATGTAAGCGAGCATAGCCCAGTGCGCTGGGCGGTTTGCTGCGGCCTCGGCCTTTGACCGATAATCGCCGTCTCTCCCTTCTCGAGTCTGGCGGGCATCCCATGGAGCAATTTCGCAATATCGGCATCATCGGGCGCCTCGGCAGCACGCGGGTGCTGGAGACCGTCCGCCGACTCAAGCGTTATCTCATCGACCGCCACCTGCACGTGATCCTCGAGGACACCATCGCCGAGGTGCTGCCCGGCCACGGCCTGCAGACCTCCTCGCGCAAGATGCTCGGCGAGGTCTGCGACCTGGTGATAGTGGTCGGCGGCGACGGCAGCATGCTCGGCGCGGCGCGCGCGCTGGCCCGGCACAAGGTGCCGGTGCTGGGGATCAACCGCGGCAGCCTGGGCTTTCTCACCGATATTCGCCCCGACGAGCTGGAGTTCAAGGTGGCCCAGGTGCTCGAAGGCCAGTACCTGACCGAGAACCGCTTCCTGCTCGAGGCCGAGGTGCGCCGCCACGGCGAAGCCATCGGCCAGGGCGATGCGCTCAACGACGTGGTGCTGCACCCGGGCAAGTCGACGCGGATGATCGAGTTCGAGCTGTTCATCGACGGCCAGTTCGTCTGCAGCCAGAAGGCCGACGGCCTGATCGTCGCCACCCCGACCGGCTCCACCGCCTACGCGCTGTCGGCCGGCGGGCCGATCATGCACCCCAAGCTCGACGCCATAGTGGTGGTGCCGATGTACCCGCACACCCTGTCCAGCCGGCCGATCGTGGTGGACGGCAACAGCGAGCTGAAGATAGTGGTGTCGCAGGACATGACCATCTACCCGCAGGTCTCCTGCGACGGCCAGAACCATTTCACCTGCGCGCCGGGCGACACCCTGCACGTGGCGAAGAAGGCGCAGAAGCTGCGCCTGATCCACCCGCTGGATCACAACTATTACGAGGTCTGCCGCACCAAGCTGGGCTGGGGCAGCCGCCTCGGGGGGCACGACTGAATGTCCCTCGACCCCCAGCGTGGTTACGACCTGATCGGCGATATCCACGGCTGCGCGCGCACCCTGGAGCGCCTGCTGGCGCAGCTCGGCTATCGCCGGCAGGGCGGCGTGTGGCGCCATGCCTCGCGCCAGGCGATCTTCCTCGGCGACCTGATCGACCGCGGCCCCGGCATCCGCGAGACCCTGCACCTGGTGCAGGCCATGGTCGCGGCCGGCCAGGCGCTGTGCATCATGGGCAACCACGAATTCAACGCCCTGGGCTGGAGCACGCCGGCGCCACCCGGCAGCGGCCGGCAGTTCGTTCGCGAACACAGCCCGCGCCACCAGCGCCTGATGCGCGAGACCCTGGCGCAGTTCGAGGCTTATCCGCAGGAGTGGCGCGAGTTCCTGCGCTGGTTCTACGAGATGCCGCTGTTTCTCGATGCCGGGCGTTTTCGCGTGGTGCATGCCTGCTGGGACAGCGGCCTGATCGAGCCGCTGCGCGCGCAGTTCGCCGACGGTTGCATCGACGAGCATTTCGTCCAGGCCTCGGCAGTGCCCGGCAGCTTCGCCAACCTGGCCCTGGATCGCCTGCTGCGCGGCACCGACATGCGCCTGCCGCACGGCCTGACCCTGACCAGCGACGACGGCTTCACCCGCTCCTATTTCCGCACCAAGTTCTGGGAAGAGAATCCCGAGACCTACGGCGACATCGTCTTCCAGCCCGACGCGCTGCCCGAGCTGGCGGCGCAGACGCCCTTGACCGAACTGCAGAAGGACGAGCTGCTGCGCTACGGCGCGCACGAGCCGTTGCTGTTCGTCGGCCACTACTGGCGCCGCGGCAAGCCGGCGCCGATCCGCGCCAACCTGGCCTGCCTGGATTACAGCGCGGTGGTCGGCGGCAAGCTGGTGGCCTACCGCCTGGACCAGGAGCAGCGCCTGGAGGCGGGTAAGTTCGTCTGGGTCGACGTGGATCAAGCGGAGGCGCCGCGATGAGCGCCGTGGCCGTGCTGCGCCTGCCGCTGGCCGCCGATCTGAGCGGTTTCGTCGCCCTGCTGCGGCGTCTGCAGGTGCCGCACCGGGTGATCGAGGAGGGCGGCGAGCAGGTGCTCTGGGTGGCCGGCGAGGAGCTGGCCGAACAGGTGCGCGAGCTCTACGCGCGCTACCCGGACGGCGATGCCGCCGGCGAGGTTGCCGATCCCGTCGCGCCTGCGCGCGAGGGCGTATTGCAGCAGTTGCGCTGCAGTCCGCTGACTGGCGCCGTGCTGCTGCTGACTTTCATCGTCTTCGCCGTGACCGCGGCCGGGGAGAATTTCGCCGCCATCCGCTGGCTGAGTTTCGTCGACTTCCGTATCGACGGCGAGCACCTCTACCTGACCTACCTGGAGGCGACGCTCGCCAGCGGCCAGTGGTGGCGTCTGCTGACGCCCATGCTGATCCACTTCGGCTGGCTGCACCTGGCGATGAACAGCCTGTGGTACTGGGAGCTGGGCCGGCGCATCGAATTTCGCCAGGGCGCCATCGGCCTGCTCGGGCTGACCCTGCTGTTCGCCCTGGCGTCGAACCTGGCCCAGTACTGGTGGGCCGGGCCGTCGCTGTTCGGCGGCCTGTCCGGCGTGCTCTACGGTCTGCTCGGGCACTGCTGGATCTACCAGCGCCTGGCGCCCAATCCGGCCTACCGCCTGCCACCCGGCGTGCTGGCGATGATGCTGGCCTGGTTGCTGATCTGCATGACCGGCATCTTCGAGCTGCTGCAGTTCGGCGCCATCGCCAACGCCGCGCATCTCGGCGGCCTGCTCAGCGGCTGCCTGACCGGGCTGCTGGGCGGTGCGCTGGCGCGCCGGGCTGGGTAAACTGCCACTTTGCATTTGGAGGCGCTTATGTCGTCCTTTCTCGAAGCCATCGACAACATCACCCCGGAAATCTACCAGAGCCTCAAGCTGGCCGTGGAGATCGGCAAATGGCCCGATGGCCGCAAGCTGAGCCAGGAGCAGAAGGAGCTGAGCCTGCAAGCGATGATCGCCTGGGAACAGCAGAACCTGCCGGAAGATCAGCGTACCGGCTACATGGGCCCGCAGGAGTGCAGCAGCAAGTCCGAGCCGGTGCCCAACCTGCTGTTCAAGTCCTCGGAAACCCTGCACTGATGAGCGAGCTGGGACGTGGCTCGCTGAGCAAGATGGCGGCGCGCCTGGACGCGCCGGTGCAGTACGCCTTGCGCCTCGGCGACAGCGAGGTGGCGGTCAACCCGCTGCTGGGCAAGACCCTGCGCCTGGAGTACCTCGGCGCCATCCACTGCAGCCACTGCGGGCGCAAGACCAAGACCAGCTTCAGCCAGGGCTACTGCTACCCCTGCATGCAGAAGCTGGCGCAGTGCGATATCTGCATCATGAGCCCGGAGAGGTGCCACTTCGATCAGGGCACCTGCCGCGAGCCGAGCTGGGGCGAGCAGTTCTGCATGACCGACCATATCGTCTACCTGGCCAATTCCAGCGGCGTCAAAGTCGGCATCACCCGCGCCAGCCAGGTGCCGACGCGCTGGATCGATCAGGGTGCGACCCAGGCGCTGCCGATTCTGCGCGTGGCCACCCGCCAGCAGTCCGGCTTCGTCGAAGACCTGCTGCGTTCGCGCGTGGCGGACAAGACCAACTGGCGTGCGCTGCTCAAGGGCGATGCTGCACCGGTCGACCTGCCGGCGATTCGCGAGCAGCTGTTCGCCAGCTGCGCCGCGGGCATCGCCGAGCTGCAGCAGCGTTTCGGCCTGCAGGCCATTCAGCCGCTCGGCGCCGCCGAGGTGCTGGACATCCGCTACCCCATCGCGGCCTATCCGGCCAAGATCGCCAGCTTCAACCTGGACAAGCAGCCCCTGGCCGAGGGCACCCTGCTCGGCATCAAGGGCCAGTACCTGATGTTCGACACCGGCGTGATCAATATCCGCAAGTACACCGCCTACCAGCTGGCCGTCCACGAGATCGCCGCCTGACCCCCGATTGCCACCCGGCGCCCGGCGCGCCGCAGACGAGAGGCCAAGAGCCATGCGCACCGAACAACCGAAGATGATCTACCTCAAGGACTATCAGGCCCCCGACTACCTGATCGACGAGACCCACCTGACCTTCGAGCTGTTCGAGGACCATAGCCTGGTGCACGCGCAACTGGTGATGCGCCGTAATCCCGAGGCCGGCGCTGGCCTACCGAAGCTGGTACTCGACGGCCAGCAGCTGGAATTGCTCGAACTCAAACTGGATGACCGCGAGCTGGGCGAGGGCGATTATCAGCTCACCGACAGCCAGCTGAGCCTGCAGCCGAGCCAGGAGCGCTTCGTGGTCGACAGCACGGTGCGTATCCATCCGGAAAGCAACACCGCGCTGGAGGGCCTGTACAAGTCCGGCAGCATGTTCTGCACCCAGTGCGAGGCCGAGGGCTTTCGCAAGATCACCTACTACCTCGACCGCCCGGACGTGATGAGCAAGTTCACCACCACGCTCAGCGCCGAGCAGCACAGCTACCCGGTGCTGCTGTCCAACGGCAACCCGATCGCCAGCGGTGCGGAAGAGGGCGGTCGCCACTGGGCCACCTGGGAGGACCCGTTCAAGAAGCCGGCCTACCTGTTCGCCCTGGTCGCCGGCGACCTCTGGTGCGTGGAAGACAGCTTCACCACCATGAGCCAGCGTGAGGTGGCGCTGCGCATCTACGTCGAGCCGGAGAACATCGACAAGGTGCAGCACGCCATGGATAGCCTCAAGCGCTCGATGAAGTGGGACGAGCAGGTCTACGGCCGCGAGTACGACCTGGACATCTTTATGATCGTCGCGGTCAACGACTTCAACATGGGCGCCATGGAGAACAAGGGCCTCAACATCTTCAACTCCAGTTGCGTGCTGGCCCGCGCCGAGACCGCCACCGACGCCGCCCATCAGCGCGTCGAGGCGGTGGTGGCACACGAGTACTTCCACAACTGGTCGGGCAACCGCGTGACCTGCCGCGACTGGTTCCAGCTGTCGCTCAAGGAAGGCTTCACCGTATTCCGCGACGCCGAGTTCTCCGCCGACACCCACTCGCGCACGGTCAAGCGCATCGAGGATGTGGCCTACCTGCGCACCCACCAGTTCGCCGAGGACGCCGGTCCCATGGCCCATCCGGTGCGCCCGGATGCCTACATGGAAATCTCCAACTTCTACACCCTGACTATTTATGAAAAGGGTTCGGAAGTGCTGCGCATGATCCACACCCTGCTGGGGCCGGAGCTGTTCCGCAAGGGTTCCGACCTGTACTTCGCACGCCACGACGGCCAGGCCGTGACCTGCGACGACTTCGTCAAGGCCATGGAAGATGCCAGCGGCATCGACCTGACCCAGTTCAAGCGCTGGTACACCCAGGCCGGCACGCCGCGCCTGGAGGTTAGCGAGGCTTATGACGCCACGGCCCAGACTTACAGCCTGAGCTTCCGCCAGAGCTGCCCGGCCACGCCGGGGCAGAAGGACAAGCAGCCCTTCGTCATCCCCGTCGCGCTCGGCCTGCTCGATGCAAAGGGCAATGAGCTGCCGCTGCACCTGCAGGGCGAGGCTGTCGCGCAGGGCACCAGCCGCGTGCTGTCGGTGACCGAAGCCGAGCAGACCTTCACCTTCGAGGGCATCGCCGAGCGGCCGCTGCCGTCGTTGCTGCGCGGCTTCAGTGCGCCGGTCAAGCTGCATTTTCCCTACGACCGCGACCAGCTGATGTTCCTCATGCAGCACGATTCGGACGGCTTCAATCGTTGGGAAGCCGGCCAGCAGCTGTCCGTGCAGGTGCTGCAGGAACTGATCGGCCAGCAGCAGCGTGGCGAGGCGCTGGTGCTGGATCGGCGCCTGGTCGTGGCGCTGCGCACGTTGCTCGAGGACGAAGCGCTGGATCAATCCATGGTCGCCGAGATGCTCTCGCTGCCGGGCGAGGCCTACCTCACCGAGATCAGCGAGGTGGCCGACGTCGAGGCCATCCACGTCGCCCGCGAGTTCGCCCGCAAGGAGCTGGCCAGCGCGCTGTTCGAGCCACTGTGGGCGCGCTACCAGGCCAACCGCGAAGTGTCCAAGGTCACCCCCTATGTCGCCGAGGCTGCCCACTTCGCCCGCCGCAGCCTGCAGAACATCGCCCTGTCCTACCTGATGCTCAGCGAGCGGCACGAGGTGCTGGCCGCCTGCGTCGATCAGTTCGAGAACGCCGACAACATGACCGAGCGCCTGGCGGCGCTGGCGGTGCTGGTCAACTCGCCGTTCCGGGACGAGCAGGGCAAGGCCCTGGCGATGTTCGCCGACTTCTTCAAGGACAATCCGCTGGTGATGGATCAGTGGTTCAGCGTGCAGGCCGGTTGCCCGCTGCCCGGCGGCCTGGAACGGGTGCATGCGCTGATGCAGCACGAGGCCTTCACCCTGAAGAATCCGAACAAGGTGCGCGCGCTGATCGGCGCCTTCGCCAACCAGAACCTGGTCAACTTTCACCGCGCCGACGGTGCGGGCTACCGCTTTCTCGCCGACCAGGTGATCGCCCTCAACGCCCTCAACCCGCAGATCGCCTCGCGCCTGCTGGCGCCGCTGACCCGCTGGCGCAAGTACGGCGCCGCCCGTCAGGCGCAAATGCAGGCCGAACTGCAGCGCATCCTCGCCTCCGGCGAGCTGTCCAGCGACGTCTACGAGGTGGTGAGCAAAAGCCTGGCCTAAGACGGGTTCTGCGGCACAAGAAGTGTTACCAGTCTCTGGCTGGTAACACTTTTTTGTTACTCAAAGAAATATACCCTTCGCCTGTTATGCATTTGCACACTTAAGTTAGGGTCTTGACCCTTGACTGAGTGGCGCTCTTGCGTGTGCGAAAACCCACGCAAGACCTCTAGCAAGCGGCATAAAGCGTCGGATCGTAGGACAAAAGGCGCCACCGGCCAGGCGAATAGCTGACAGATTGGTCAGTGAATGATCAGTCACCGAAGGAAACACCGCCGATTGTCTAACTAGCGCCTTTGCGCTGATACGCCCGTTTGAATTGGCACCATGGTTGCAGTGCAGGACGGGATTCGACCCCACGCCGCTGCGCCAGGGGCCGCTGCAACGCATTGACGCAAGCCAAAAAAAGCCGTCGTCAGTACGGCATATCGCCGTCCCGTCTGCGGGATCGCCCAAAAGAATGATCTGTCCACGGAGTAAAGTCTCGATGGAAATTAAGTCCCGCAAGCCCGTTCTGCGATTTGCCCCGGCCACCGCCGGCTTCGCGTTCGCTGGCGTCCTGCCGTTGCTGGTTGCCGCCCAGGTTCAGGCGGTGGAGTTCAGCTTCGCCGACAACGAAGTCACCGGTTCCATCGATACCACCCTGTCCTACGGCCAGCTGTGGCGCGTGCAGGGCCAGGACAAGAGCAACAACGACATCAACACCAACGATGGCAACCGCAACTTCGATACCGGCCTGGTTTCCGAAGTGTTCAAGATCACCACCGATCTGGAAGCCTCGTACCAGAACTACGGCGTGTTCGTGCGCGGCACCGCGTTCTACGACACCCAGATCATGGACAAGCGCAACGACTACTACGGCGCCAACGATCCGGCCCAGCCGAGCCAGAATTTCCCGCGCGACGACAGCTTCACCTACGAAACCCGGCACAAGGCCGGCCGCGATGCGCAGATCCTCGACGCCTATGTCTACGGCAACTGGGACGTGGGCGATATGCCGGTCTCCGGTCGCCTCGGCAAGCAGGTGTTCAACTGGGGCGAAGGCCTGTTCTACCGCGGCGGCATCAACACCACCAACCCGGTCGACGCCGCCAAGTTCCGCCTGCCCGGCTCGGAGGTGAAGGAAGTGCTGGTGCCGGTCGAGGCGCTGAGCTTCAACCTCGGCCTGACCGACAATCTGTCGATGGAAGCCTTCTACCAGTGGAACTGGAAGGAAACCGCGGTCGACCCGGTGGGCACCTACTTCTCCGAGACCGATCTGTTCGCCGATGGCGGCAATACCGCTTACACCACGGTCGATGCACTGTCCAATCCGCTGTTCCAGACCGTTTACAACGGCGCGGTTAATGGCGGTTTCGCCGGTCTGCCGGCCAACTTCGGCGGCTTGCAGGGCACCAACTATCTGGACAGCAACGGCGTGATCAAGGTGGCCAGCGTCGGCTCCGACATCAATGCCAAGAACGATGGCCAGTTCGGCGTCGCCTTCCGTTATATCGCCGAAGAGCTCAACTCCACCGAGTTCGGCTTCTACTTCGTCAACTACCACGCCAAAGAACCGACCATCTACGCCGATATCAACTCCACCTACGCCGGCCTGAACATCGATCAGCTGGCCAGCCTGGGCAGCCTGCTGGGCGTCAGCGCCACCAGCTACGACGATCTGGTCAGTCAGGCCGCCAGCAACCCGGCCGCGGCTACCGTGCTCGGCCTGGTCAACGGCGCCGCCGCCGTGGACGTGGCCAACCAGGTCAACGCCCGCCGCGAGTACGCCGAAGATATCCGCATGTACGGCATGAGCTTCAACACCACGGTCGGCGAGGCCTCGGTGTTCGGCGAACTGTCCTACCGGCCGAACCTGCCGATCGGCATCGCCACCACCAACGACCTGCTCGGCGACCTGCTCGGCCAGGCCGCCCACCTGTCCGCCGGCCGCCCGGTGAACATCGGCGGTCAAACGGTCGATATCGACGATCAGATCCACAACTCCACCCGTGTCGAGGCCTTCAACACCTCGCTGGGCACCATCTACAACTTCGGTCCGTCGCTGGGCTTCGACTCGCTGTTCGGCGTCGCCGAGCTGGCGTCCGAGCACGTGCGCGGCGACAGCCTGCAGTACGTCGATTACCAGGGCAACGTGCGCTACTACGCCGGCCGGCCGAACAACTCCTACGTTTCCGGCTATGACCGCGACGACCAGATCAACAAGAACGCCTACGGCTACACCCTGGTCATGTCCGGCACCTGGAACGACGTCTACGCCGGCGTCAACCTGTCGCCCTTCGCCGTGTTCAAGCACGACTTCGAAGGCAACTCGCACCAGACCGGCAACTTCGTCGAAGGCCGCATGGCCTACACCCTCGGCATGCGCGCCAGCTACCTGAACAGCCTGGAAGCCGAGATCCAGTACACCGAGTTCTACGGCGCCGGGCAGAACAACGGTTCGCGCGACCGCGACAATGTCGGCGTCAACGTCAAGTACTCCTTCTAAGACCCATAACCAGAAAAACAGCCGGGCGCCGCAGGGCGTTCGGCCAGACTCTTCACGGAGAATTACCATGCTGAACAAGCACAGGCTGATGGCCGTAGCCGTTGCACTGGCGTTTTCCGCCGGCACCGCGCTGGCTGCCGTGTCCCCGCAGGAAGCCGCCAAGCTCGGCGATACCCTGACCCCCTTCGGCGCCGAGAAGGCCGGCAATGCCGCCGGCACCATCCCGGCTTGGACCGGCGGCATCACCCAGGCGCCGGCCGGTTACACCCGCTCGGGCCAGCACCACGTCAACCCCTTCCCGGAAGACAAGCCGCTGTTCACCATCACCGCGGCTAACCTGAGCCAGTACCAGGCCAACCTGACCCCGGGTCAGATCGCCATGTTCAAGGCCTATCCGGAAACCTACCAGATGCCGGTCTACCAGACCCGCCGCTCCGGCTCCGCGCCGCAGTGGGTCTACGACAACAGCATCAAGAACGCCACCAGCGCCAAGCTGGCCGATGGCGGCAACGGCTTCAGCAATGCCTATGGCGGCATCCCGTTCCCGATTCCGCAGAACGGCGTCGAGGCGCTGTGGAACCACATCGCCCGCTACCGCGGCACCTACATCGTGCGCCGCGCCTCGGAAGTGGCGGTGCAGCGCAACGGCGCCTACTCGCTGGTGACCTCGCAGCAGGAGGCGATGTTCAAGTACTACATGCAGAACGGCTCCTTCGCCGATCTGAACAACATCATGTTCTACTACCTGTCGTTCACCACCAGCCCGGCGCGCCTGGCCGGTGGCGCCACCCTGGTTCACGAGACCCTCGACCAGGTCAAGGAACCGCGTCAGGCCTGGGGCTACAACGCCGGCCAGCGTCGCGTGCGGCGTGCGCCGAACCTGGCCTACGACACCCCGATCGCTGCCGCCGACGGCCTGCGTACCGCCGACGACACCGACATGTTCAACGGTGCGCCGGATCGCTACGACTGGAAACTGGTGGGCAAGAAGGAAATCTACATCCCCTACAACAACTACCAGGTCACCAGCCCGGACGTGAAGTACAAGGATCTGCTGCAGGTCGGCCACCTCAACCCGGCGCTGACCCGCAACGAGCTGCACCGCGTCTGGGTGGTGGAAGGCACGCTGAAGTCCGGCGCCCGCCACATCTATTCCAAGCGCACCCTGTTCCTCGACGAGGACAGCTGGCAGGCCGCGGTGGTGGATCAGTACGACGGTCGCGGCGAGCTGTGGCGCGTCTCCATCGCCTACCTGAAGAACTACTACGACCTGCCGACCACCTGGTCCGCGCTGGACGTGTTCCACGATCTGCAGGCGCGTCGCTACCACGTGCAGAACCTGGACAACGAAGAGAACAACACCATCGACTTCAGCCAGGCGATTCCGGACGACGGTTATTTCAAACCGGCCGCCCTGCGTCGTCGCGGCACCCGCTAATAGTCGTGTAGTCTCACGCGAAGGCCGCTACAGTAGTAGCGGCCTTTTCGTATCAGCTCGGCGAATGGGCCGTGCTCAAGCGGCTGCGGCCTTAACAAAACATAACGTCGCGCCGATTGTCAGGGCTTTCCGAAGCTCGCTAGGATGAGCGGCCTGCTAAGAGCCTATTCACGATCTCGCGAGCTAGAGCCATGCAAGGCAAAAACAGGCGAGGAAGCGGAGTGTACTTTTGTACATGAGCATTCCGAGCCGGTTTTTAACGTAGCAGGGCCGACGCGCAGCAGATCGTGAACAGGCTCTAAAGGCAGTACCGCCTATAACAAGAAAGGGGGAAGGTATATGAGTGAGCCCGTCATGCGGCGCACCCAGTCCGGTCTGGCGTCCATCCTGGCGCGCAAACCGGCGCTCCGTGTCCATTCGCCGCTGGCCAAAGCGCTCTCGCTGTGCAGTGTGCTGTCCGTGTTGAGCTTCGCCGCCGCGCCGCTGCAGGCCGAAACCTCGGCTGCCGCAGAGGCCGGCTATGCCATCGAGTCGCCCCAGGCGGTGCACAGCCTGCTGCTCGATGTGGTTAACACCGGCAAGCGCCTGGTCGCCGTCGGCGACCGCGGCCATATCCTTTATTCCGACGACCAGGGACAGAGCTGGGTGCAGGCCAAGGTGCCCAGCCGGCAGATGCTCACCTCGCTGTTCTTCGTCGATGCGCAGCATGGCTGGGCCGTGGGCCACGACGCGCAGATCCTCGCCACCAGCGACGGTGGGCTGAGCTGGACCAAGCAGTTCGAAGACCTCGAGCGCGAAGCGCCGCTGCTGGACATCTGGTTCAAGGACCTGCAAACCGGCTACGCCATCGGCGCCTACGGCGCGCTGCTGGAAACCAGCGACGGCGGGCAGAACTGGGAAGACGTCAGCGACCGCCTCGACAACGAAGATGCCTACCACCTCAATGCCATCACCGCGGTGAAGGATACGGGGCTGTTCGTCGTCGGCGAACTCGGCCAGATGTTCCGTTCCGCCGACTGGGGACAGACCTGGGAACGCATCGAGGAGCAGCCCTACGATGGCTCGCTGTTCGGCGTACTCGGCACCGACCAGGCCGGCACCCTGCTGGCCTACGGCCTGCGCGGCCACCTGTTCCGCTCCAGCGATTTCGGCAGCAGCTGGCAGCAGATCGTCATCAACACGCCGAACAACGGCCCGCTGGAATTCGGCCTGGCCGATGGCACCCTGCTGGGCGACGGCAGCATCGCCGTGGTCGGCCATGGCGGCACCGTGCTGCGCAGCACCGACCATGGGCAGAGTTTCAGCCTGATCAACCGTCCCGACCGCCTCTCGCTGGCCGGGGTAACTGCACTGGATAACGGCAACCTGATCCTGGTGGGGCAGGGCGGCGTTCACCTCGCCGCCGCGACCGGCGCCGATCTGGGCCAACAATAACAAGCCGGGAGCCTTTGCATGACCAAGCATCAACAAACGCCTGCCTCTTTCCTCGAGCGGCTGATTTTCAACAATCGCCCGGCGGTGATCCTGATCTGCCTGCTGATCAGCCTGTTCCTGTTCTACCAGGCCGCCCAGGTACGCCCGCAGACCAGCTTCGAGAAGATGATTCCGCTGGGCCACCCCTATATCCAGAAGATGCTCGAGCACCGTAACGACCTGGCCAACCTGGGCAATACGGTGCGTATCTCGGTGGAAGCCACCGAGGGCGACATCTTCAGCAAGGAATACATGGAGACCCTGCGGCAGATCCACGACGAGGTGTTCTACATCCCCGGCGTCGATCGTTCCGGCCTCAAGTCGCTGTGGAGCCCCAGCGTGCGCTGGACCGAAGTGACCGAGGAAGGCTTCGCCGGCGGCGAGGTGATTCCGCAGACCTACGACGGTTCCGTGGAAAGCCTGGAGGACCTGCGCAGCAACATCCTCAAGTCCGGACAGATCGGCCGCCTGGTGGCGAACAACTTCAAGTCCAGCATCATCGACGTGCCGCTGCTGGAGTCCTACCCGGACCCCAACGACCAGAGCAAGCTGGTGTCCCTGGACTACCAGAAGTTCTCCCACGAGCTGGAAGAGAAGATTCGCGAGAAGTACCAGGCGCAGAACCCCGACGTTAAGGTGCACATCATCGGCTTCGCCAAGAAGGTCGGCGACCTGATCGACGGCCTGGTCGGCGTGGCGCTGTTCTTCGCCGTGGCCATCGGCATCACCTTCGTCCTGCTGCTGTGGTTCACCCACTGCTTCAAGAGCACCCTGGCGGTGGTCATCACCACCCTGATCGCGGTGGTCTGGCAGCTCGGCCTGCTGCACACCCTGGGCTTCGGCCTCGACCCCTATTCGATGCTGGTGCCCTTCCTGGTGTTCGCCATCGGCATCTCCCACGGGGTGCAGAAGATCAACGGCATCGCCATGGCCTCGGGCGAGGCGACCGATGCCCTGTCCGCCGCGCGCATGGCCTTCCGTCAGCTGTTCATCCCCGGCCTGGTGGCGCTGCTGTCCGACGCCGTGGGCTTCGTCACCCTGCTGCTGATCGACATCGGCGTGATCCGCGAACTGGCCATCGGCGCCTCGATGGGCGTGGCGGTGATCATCCTGACCAACCTGATCCTGCTGCCGGTGATGATTTCCTATATCGGCATCAGCAAGAAGGCGGTGAAGATCAGCCGCGAAGAGGCGGCCAAGGAACATCCGCTGTGGCGTGCCATCTCCAACTTCGCCCACCCGATGGTGGCGCCGATCTCCGTGGTGGTCGCCGTGGTGGCCTTGGCCGGCGGCGTCTGGTACGGGCAGAACCTGAAGATCGGCGACCTCGACCAGGGCGCCCCGGAACTGCATCCGGACTCGCGCTACAACCTGGACAACGACTTCGTCATCCGCAACTACTCGACCAGCTCCGACGTGCTGGTGGTGATGATCAAGACTGCCACCGAAGGTTGCTCCACCTATCCGGCCCTGGCCGCCATGGACGAGCTGATGTGGCAGATGGAGAACACCCAGGGCGTGCAATCGGCCATCTCCATGGTCACCGTGTCCAAGCAGGTGATCAAGGGCATGAACGAGGGCAACCTGAAATGGGAAACCCTGTCGCGCAACCAGGACGTGCTGAACAACTCCATCGCCCGTGCCGAAGGCCTGTACAACGCCGACTGCTCGGTGGCGCCGGTGCTGGTGTTCCTCGAGGACCACAAGGCCGAGACCCTGTCGCGTGCCGTGGCCGCCGCCGAGGCGTTCGCCAAGCAGCACAGCAGCGACGACCTGCAGGTGGTGCTGGCGGCCGGTAACGCCGGTATCGAGGCGGCCACCAACGAGGTGATCGCCGCGTCCGAGACCACCATGCTGATCGCGGTCTACGCGGCGGTGAGCATCATGTGCCTGCTGACCTTCCGTTCGCTGGCCGCGACCCTGTGCGTGATCCTGCCGCTGGTGCTGACCTCGATCCTCGGCAACGCCCTGATGGCCTACATGGGCATCGGCGTCAAGGTCGCCACCCTGCCGGTGATCGCCCTCGGCGTGGGCATCGGCGTGGACTACGGCATCTACATCTACAGCCGCATGGAGACCTACCTGCGTCAGGGTCTGTCGCTGCAGGACGCCTACTACGAGACCCTCAAGTCCACCGGCAAGGCGGTGCTGTTCACCGGCGTGTGCCTGGCCATCGGCGTGGCGACCTGGATCTTCTCGGCGATCAAGTTCCAGGCCGACATGGGCCTGATGCTGACCTTCATGTTCCTCTGGAACATGATCGGCGCGATCTGGCTGCTGCCGGCCCTGGCCCGCTTCCTGATCAACCCGGAGAAGCTGCGCGCCAAGGGCTGATGCCCGGCCTGCAGCAGAAGAACCGCGGCCCTTGGGTCGCGGTTTTTTTTGTCCGGCAGAAGGGGGTGTTTTCTTCAATACGCCGGGGTCGCCATTGCTTACCGTGCAGCCGTTCATTTCTGTGACGGAGCGGTTATCGATGAGTCTTTTCCTATCCATGGCGGCCTTTGCCCTGGCCATGTCCATTTCCCCGGGGCCGGTCAATATCGTGGCCCTGAGTGCCGGTGCGCGCTACGGCGTCCGGGCCAGCATGCGCCACGTCAGCGGGGCGACCATCGGCTTCACGGCGCTGCTGATCCTGGTCGGCTTGGGTCTGCATGAGGTGCTGGTGCGTTGGCAGGGGCTGACCCTGGCCATCCGCTTCGGTGGCGTCGCCTTTCTGCTGTACATGGCCTACAAGCTGGCGCGGGACGATGGTCAACTGTCGGCGGTAGAAGGCGGCAAGGGGCCGTCGTTCCTGCAGGGCGCGGCGATGCAGTGGCTCAACCCCAAGGCCTGGCTGGCATCGGTGGCGGGCATGGGCGCCTTCGTCGCCAACGGGGACGTGCCGCTGCTGCTGCAGTTCGCCCTGATCTACTTCGTGATCTGCTACCTGTCGGTGGGCAGTTGGGCCGTTGCCGGCGGCTTTCTGCGCCGGCACCTGAGTGAGCCGGGCAAGGTGCGCCTGTTCAATCGCGGTATGGCCGCGTTGCTGGCGGCGAGTGCCTTCTATCTGCTGTGGGGCTAACCCCGGTACTGCCCCGGCGTGGCCGCCAGCAGTTGTTTGAAGGCGCGCTGGAAGTGCGCCTGATCGGCGAAGCCGGCGGCCAGCGCGACCTCGGCCAGCGGCTCGCCGCGCTTGAGCAGCTGGCGGGCGAGCTGAACCCGCTGGTTGAGCAAGAACGCGTGCGGGGTCATCCCGTACAGCTTCTTGAAGGCGCGGATCAGATAGGACGGCGACAGCTCGGCCGCCGCGCAGATATCCTCGATCTTCAGCGCCTGCGCGCAATGCGCCTGGATGAACGCCGCCGCGCGCCGCAGCTTGTCATGGGCCTCGGATTGCGGGGGTGGAGCGGCCCCGAGCGTCCGCAGGAGGTGGCTGAAAAAGGCAGTGGCCGCGTCCTGCTTGGTCGGCGCGGATAGGCTGCCATCGACGAGCACGCCGTACAGCTCCACTACTCCCTGATACAGCGCCCGGTCGAGGCTCATGATGCTGCTCAGCGGCTGAAACCCGGGCAGCGCCGACATCCCCAGCGTGCGTTGCAGGTCACCCAGCCAAGCCGTGTCGACATACAGCATCAGGTAGGACCAGGGCAGGCCGTCGATCGGGTTGCAGGCGTGCACGTCCCCCGGGTTCATCAACACCACGGTGCCCTCGCACACTCGCAGGTGAACCTCGCGATTGATATAGGTGCTTTCCCCTCGCGTGATCGCGCCGATGGAAAAGGTCTCGTGGGCATGCCGCGTGTAACACAGCTGCCGTCCGTCCTCGACGCCGCGGGCTTCGATGAACGGCAACGCGTTGTCACGCCAGAACTGGGCGGCGGGGGAGGACCTTCGGGTCCGGACGGGACGGGTCATTGCCAGGTACTCCTCAACGCGGGTACAGCGGCGGCAGCGGGCTGGCTTCCTGGGCGCTTTCCTGCTTCGCTTCGGCGGCCGGCAGGTTGCGGATCGCCTTCCACAGCTCCTCGCCCTGCCACTGCTGGCCGGTTTCGCTGTACAGCGCGCCGTTGAGGCCGTCGAGGGCGTCGGACAGCGGCACGTAGCGCGCCGCCATGTCGGCCAGGGTTTCCGGTTGCTGGCGCGCCCAGGCGTCGAGGGCGTGGCGGGTGGTCTGGGCGTCGCCGGCCAGGCAGGCGCGCTTGAGGTCGTCGAGCAGGGTGCGCGGGCTCGGGCCGCTCTGTGCGGCGCGCTGGATCGCCGGCTGGCGCCGGGCGTGCCACCACAGGCCGAAACCGAGCAGGCTGGTGCCGGCGAGCAGGGCGCAGGCCAGCTGCCAGGGCCACAGCGGCGGGCCTTCGAGCACCTGCGTGGTCACCACGCTGGGGCTGGCCGGCTCGTCGCTGTGCAACTGCGGGTTTTCCGCCACCTGCAGGGTGCGCGCGGGCAGGGCGGTGCGTTCCAGGCTGTCGGTCTGGGTGTTCCACCACAGCACCTCCAGCGCCGGCAGCTCGAAGCTGCCGCTGCGGCTCGGCACCAGCGCCTCGCGGTCTTCGCGACTGCCGATGATGCCGGTTTCGCTGCGCTGGTCGCCGAGCTGCGGCTGATCCGGATAACGGCGCAGGCCGTCGACCTGGGTGGCGGGCAGCGGCGGCAGCTGGGCGCTGGACAGGCCGTCGACCTTGAGGATCAGGCGGCGGGTCAGCGACTCGCCGACCCGGCTCTGCCCCGGCTGCGGGTTCCAGGTTTCCGCCAGGCCCAGGGCGCGTGCCGGCAGCCAGGGGGCGTCGGCCGGGTACTCGGCCGGCTTGGCCTTGACCTGCAGCGGGATGTCCGGCGATTTGACCCGCGACACCTTGCCGGCGCGCGGGCCGAAGGGCAGGAAGTCGTCGCCGCGCGAGCGGTCGACCAGAGTGGCGCTGAACACCTGGCCGGGGATGCTCAGCTCGCCGCTGCGCTGCGGGTAAATGGCGTACTGCAGCTCGATCACGCCGTGGCGCACCCCGCCGATGGTCTTCTCGTAGGTGCGCGGCTCGCCCAGTTGCTCGATGCGCGCATCCTGCATCTGCAGCGGGGTCAGGCTGCTGTCGTCGTACATCGACACCGAGTGGTAGATGCGCAGGGTCAGCACGGCCTGGGCCTGCACGTAGACGCTGTCCTGATCCAGGCTGGCGTCGATGAACACCGGCGCCAGCTTCTCGCCGTTGCCCGGCTCGCCGCTCGCCTGCACCTGCAGAGTGATGGGCAGGGTCTCGGCGTCCTCCAGGCGGATCGGCGGGATCACCACCTCGCCGCTGTGTTTGGGTTGCAGGGTGAGGATCCAGCGCGTGGCGGCGCGCGGCGTGTCGCCGAGGTTGCTCAGGCGGTTGACCTGGCGGCTGCCGAGGATTTCGAAGTGCTCGTCCAGCGGGCTCAGGTCCGGCCGGCCGAAACGGGTCGGGTCGGTGGACTCGAGGGTCAGCACCACGGTCTCGCCTTCGTTCAGGCGAGTGCGGTCGACGCTGGCGAAGAAGGCCTCGGCGCTGGCCTGGCTGGCCAGCAGGAGAAGGAGCAGCGTGGCTAGACGCTTCATCGGGAGGGTTCCTGACGCTGTTGCTGTTCGTACCAGAATTTACGCCGCAACAGCTCGGCCGGGTCGTCCGGGATCTGTCGCAGCCATTGTTCCAGCGCCTGCTGGCGCTCGTCGGCCGAGCCCAGCTGTTCTTCCGCCAGCGGCCCTTCGGCGGTGCCGCTATCCGCCGCTGCTTCGCCGTCCGGCGGCTCTGCGGCGGCGCTGTCGTCGCCGCTCTCGGCCGGCTGTGATTCGCTATTGTCGCCGGCTTCGTCTGGGCGGTTCGGTTGCGCCGGTTGGCTCGGCGGCGGCTCGGCCGCCTGGCCGGACGGGGCGTCGTTGGGCTCGCCGCCGTCCGCCTCCTGGCTCGGTTGCTGCTCCTGGCCTTGTTCGCCGGACTGCTGTTGCGCCTGACGCTGGCGCAATGCTTCCTCGACCAGGGCCTTGTTGTGCTGCGCCGCGCTCAGCTCGGGCTGGCGCTCCAGGGCCTGCTCGTAGGCGTCCAGCGCCGCCTCCAGTTCGCCGCCCTTGGCCAGGGCGTTGCCGCGGTTGTAGTGGTCGGCGGCGCCGTCGCCCTGGGCGAAGCGCTCGGCGGCGGCGGCGTAGTCGCCGGCCTGGTATAGCGCCTTGCCCTGCCACTGCGGATCGGCGAAGCGTTGCGCCGCCTCGGCCGGGCGCTGCGCCTGGAGCAGGCGCTGGCCCTGCTGGTCCGGGCGCAGCCACAGGTCGTCGAAGGTCACGGCCTGGCTGGTCTGCGGCGGCAGCATCAGCAGCAGGGGCAGACAGAACAGCCAGCCGCGCCGCCCGGCGCAGGCGGCCAGCAGCAGCAGCGGCAGCAGCAGCCAGTAGCCCTGGTCGATCCGCGCCTCGAGCTGGGTCGGCTCGCCGGCGGCGCGCAGCGCCTGCGGGCCATCGAGCAGGCCGAGGCGGCGCAGGTCGTCGTCGTCGAGGCGGGCTTGGGCGTAGCGGCCGCCGTGGGCCTCGGCGACCTCGCGCAGGCCGGGCGCGTCCAGGCGCGGGATGAGGATGGCGCCGCGCTCGTCCTTGAGGAAGCTGCCGTCCTCCTGCACCACCGGCGCGCCTTCGCGGCTGCCGATGCCGAGGATCAGCAGCGGTGTGGCGCGGCGTTCCAGCGCCTGGCGAATGCCGCTGCGTTCCTGCTCGTCGAGCGCGCTGGTGATCAGCAGCAGGCGGCCCTGGCCCAGTTGCGCCTGCTCGAGCAACTGCAGGCCGCGCGCCACGGCCAGGTCGGCGCGCCGGCCCGCTTCGGGCATCAGCGAGGGCTTGAGCGCTTCGAGCAGGTTGCGGCTGGTGGCTAGGTCGTCGGACAGCGGCACCAGGCTGTGCGCGCTGCCGGCGTAGACGATGATCGCGGTCTGCGCGTCGCGCCGCGCCTCGAGCAGGTCGAGCAGCTTGCGCCGGGCCTGTTCCAGGCGGTTCGGCGGGCCGTCCGCGGCGAGCATCTGCGGCGTCAGTTCGAGCAGCACCAGCAGCGGGTCGGCCGGTTTCTGGTTGCTCTGCTCGACGCGCTGCCAGCTCGGCCCGAGCAGCGCCAGCACGGCCAGCAGCCAGGCCAGGCCGAGGGCCAGCCAGGGCAGCCGGCTGCCACGGCCGTTGCCGCCCGCCAGCAGCGTCTGATGAAAGGCGGCCGGCAGCAGCAGCTGCCAGCGTCCGCTCTGCCGCTCGCGGTGCCACAGGCGCCACAGCAGCCAGACCAGCAGCGGCACCAGCAGCAGCCACAGCGGGCGCAGCCATTGCGGCCAGAGCAGGCTCATGCGCGCCTCCGCAGGCGTTGCGGCAGGTCCGGCCAGAGCGTGCGGCTGGCCAGCAGCAGGCTGCCGAGCAGTGCCAGGGCCAGCGGCCAGGCGTACAGCGCCCGGGCTGGGCGGGCCAGGGTGGGTTGCTGGGCGACCGGTTCGAGGCGGTCCAGGGTCAGCTCGATCTGGCTCAGCTCGGCCTGGCTGCGCGCGCGGAAGTACTCGCCGCCGGTGGCGTCGGCGATGGCACGCAGGCTGGTTTCGTCCAGGTCGAGGGTGCTGAAGCCGAGCGCACCGAGCACGCCGCTTTGCTGCGGATCGGCGCCGATGCCGATGGTGTAGATGCGCACGCCTTCCTCGGCGGCCAGTTGCGCGGCGGTCAGCGGTTCGATCTCGCCGCCGTTGTTGGCGCCGTCGGTGATCAGTACCAGCACGCGGCTCTGCGCCGGGCGCTGGCGCAGGCGCTTGACGGCCAGGCCGATGGCGTCGCCGATGGCGGTGTTCTTGCCGGCGATGCCGATCAGCGCCTCGTCCAGCCAGGTGCGCACGGTGTGGCGGTCGAAGGTCAGCGGCGCCTGCAGGTAGGCCTGGCTGCCGAACAGGATCAGGCCGACGCGATCGCCGCGGCGATCTTCGATGAAGTCGCCGAGCAGGCGCTTGACCAGTTCCAGGCGGCTGATCGGCTCGTCGTCCCAGAGCATGTCGGCGTAATCCATGGAGCCGGAGACATCCACCGCCAGCAGCAGGTCGCGGCCGCTGGCCGGCAGCGGCAGCGGCTCGCCGACCCACTGCGGGCGGGCCGCGGCGCACAGCAGCAGGAGCCAGAGCAGGGCCAGCGGCGCCTGCTGGCGCCAGCTCGGCAGACCGGCGCGGGCGCGGCGGCCGCTGAGCGCCTGCAGCTCGTCGAGAAAGGCCACGCGCAGCGCCGCGTCGCCGCTGTCGGCGGCTGGCAGCAGCAGGCGCAGCAGCCAGGGCAGCGGGGCGAGGGCGAAGAGCCAGGGCCAGGCGAACTCAAACATGCTTGCGAATCCAGATGGCGACGGCCTGCTCGAGCTCGCCGATGGCCTTGTCGCTGAGCGTGCACTGCGGCTTGTAGGCGCCCTCGACCAGCACCATCCAGCGGGTCAGGCCGGCGGCCGGGCAGCGGTTGTCGAGGAAGGCCAGCCAGGCGCGACTGCTCAGCACGTGGCTGTGGCTGTCCGGGTAGCGTTCGCGGCACAGGCGCTTGAGCAGGGCGTTGAGCTGCTGCAGCCAGGGCCCGGCCGGGGCGCCGTCGTAGGGTTTGCGCAGTTGCGCCAGCTCGGCCAGGGCGGCCTGGCGCAGCGGCTCCAGCGGCGCCTCGGCGCGCACCTGGCGGCGGTGGACGCGCCAGCGCCGCAGCAGGCGCCACAGGCCCCAGCCGGCCAGCGGCAGCAGCACGGCCAGCAGCCACCAGCCGGGCGCCGGCGGCCACCAGGGCACCGGCGGCGGGTCGATCAAGGGCTGCAGCTGGTCGAGCGGATTCATGGCGCCTTCCTCGGGCGCAGGGCGCTGAGCAGTTCCTGCAGCTGTTCGATCAGCTCGACCTGGGTGCTCAGCGGCAGCAGCGGCACGCCGAGCTTCTGCGCCAGGCGTTGCCAGCGCGCCTCGCGGGCCTGCGCCTGGGCGCGATAGGCCTGGCGCAGGTCGCCGTTATGGCTGTCGAGCTCCAGCTGCGCGCCGCCCTGGGTGAAGCGCAGCAGGCCGGCGGCCGGCAGGGCGTGGTCGAGCGGGTCGGACAGCGGCAGCAGCAGCAGGTCGGTGTGGCGGGCGAGCAGGGCCAGCTGCTGCTCGGCGTTGTCGTTCAGCGCGCGTTCGTCGCACAGCACTATGACCAGGCTGCCCGGGCGCAGCACCTCGCGGGCGCGGCGCAGGGCCAGGCCGAGCGTGTCGCGCGCGGCGCCGGGCGGGGCGTCGGGGCCCAGCGCCCGGTTGGCGCGGGCCAGCAGGTTGAGCAGTTGCAGCAGGCTCTGCTTGCTGCGCCGCGGCTTGACCTCATGGTGCTCGGCGTCGGCGAACACCAGGCCGCCGATGCGGTCGTTGTGCGCCAGCGCGGCCCAGCCGATCAGCGCCGCGGCGCGGGCGGCGAGCACCGACTTGAAGCATTGCCCGGAGCCGAAGAACAGGCGCTGGCTTTGTTCGGCGAGGATGAAGATCGGCCGCTCGCGCTCCTCGTGGAACAGCTTGGTGTGCGGCTCCTGGGTGCGCGCGGTGACGCGCCAGTCGATGTTGCGCACGTCGTCGCCGGCCTGGTAGACGCGCACCTGGTCGAAGTCGACGCCGCGCCCGCGCAGCTTGGAGTGGTGCAGGCCGATCAGCGGGCTGCGCCGCGCCGGGGTGGAGAACAGCGGCACCTCGTGCACACGGTGGCGCATCTCGATCAGCTCGGCGAGATCGAGGTGGATGCCGTTGGCGCCAGCGGGGCTGGGCATGGTCTAGGCGGCGTTCCCGGATGGCATCCGGGCGACGGCGGTGCGGCCAGGCGCGCGCATTCAGGCCACCGCCACCACGTCGAGGATGCGCTGGATCACCCGGTCCTGGTCGATGCCCGAGGCCTCGGCCTCGAACGACAGGATGATGCGGTGGCGCAGCACGTCGAACAGCATCGCCTGGATGTCCTCGGGGCTGACGAAGTCGCGGCCGGCCAGCCAGGCGTGGGCGCGTGCGCAGCGATCCAGGGAGATGGAGCCGCGCGGGCTGGCGCCGTAGGCGATCCACTCGGCCAGCTCGGGGTCGAACTTGGCCGGGGTGCGGCTGGCCATCACCAGCTGCACCAGGTACTCCTCCACCGCGTCGGCCATGTACAGGCCGAGGATTTCCTTGCGTGCGGCGAACACCGCCTGCTGGCTGAGCCGGTGCTCCGGCTTGGTCTCGCCGTGCAGCGCCTCGCCGCGGGCCTGGGCGAGGATCTTGCGCTCCACCGCGGCGTCGGGAAAACCGATCTTCACGTGCATCAAAAAGCGGTCGAGCTGGGCTTCGGGCAGCGGGTAGGTGCCTTCCTGCTCGATGGGGTTCTGCGTCGCCATCACTAGAAACAGCGGCGACAGGTCGTAGGTCGAGCGGCCCACCGAGACCTGGCGCTCGGCCATGGCCTCGAGCAGCGCCGACTGCACCTTGGCCGGGGCGCGGTTGATCTCGTCGGCCAGCACCAGGTTGTGGAAGATCGGCCCCTGCTGGAACACGAAGCTGCCGGTTTCCGGGCGGTAGATCTCGGTGCCGGTGATGTCCGCCGGCAGCAGGTCAGGGGTGAACTGGATGCGGTGGAACTCGCCCTCGACGCCTTCGGCCAGCTCCTTGATCGCCTTGGTCTTGGCCAGCCCGGGAGCGCCCTCGACCAGCAGGTGGCCGTCGGCGAGCAGGGCGATCAGCAGCCGTTCGATGAGCTTTTCCTGGCCGAGAATCTGGGTGGAAAGAAAGTTTCGCAACGCGACCAGCGCTTCACGGTGTTCCATCGTCGGGCTCTTTGAATACGGAGGGGCGAGGCCTGTGCCGGCCTCGCGTGCAGATCGCCGACTTTAATGCATTTGCCGCGTCAGCCGCTATGCGCCACTCGGCAAAGCCGCCGTCGCGCCGCCCAGCTGGAAGCGCCGCGCGCTGCGATCGAGCGCCTCGACCTGGGACGACAGGCCGGCGCTGTGGCGGTCGAGCGAGTGGCGCAGGTCCTTGCTCTGCTCGGTATGCAGGTTGATGGTGTCCATCTTGCCGGCGATGTCCTCGGTGCTGGTGGAGACCTCCTCGATGGCCACCACCACCTGGCTCATCTCGCCGCTCAGGCGCTCCATGGCCTGGGTGATCGCGCCGATCGCGCCGGCCACCTCGGCGGCGTGGCGCTCGCCGTCGGTGGCCAGGCTCAGGCCGTTGCCCATCAACTGCTGCATGTGCCGGGTCTGCTGCTGGAACTCGCCGACTATGGCGCCGATGTCGGTGGTGGCGGCCACGGTCTTCTGCGCCAGCGAGCGCACCTCGTCGGCCACCACCGAGGAACCGCGCCCGGCCTCGCCGGCGCGGGCGGCCTCGATGGCGGCGTTGAGGGCGAGCAGGTTGGTCTGGTCGGCCAGGCCGTTGATCACCTCGACGATGCCGCTGACCCGCGCGCTGCTCTGCTGCAGGGCGCCGACCTGGGCGTGGGTGGCCTGGATCAGCTGCGCCAGGCGACTCATGCTGTCGACGCTGGCGGCGATCACCGCGCCGCCGTTGCGTGCGGCGTCGTAGGCGCTGTGGGTGGCGCTGCCGACCTCGGCGGTGCGCTGCGCCATCTCGTTGAGCGTGGCGCTGATCTGCTGCGAGGCGCAGGCGGCCTGCTCGGTCTGCAGTTCCACCTGGCTGCCGTTGTCGCCGAGTTGGCGCATGGCCTGGCCCAGGTGGCGGTGCAGGCGGGTCAGCTCGGCGTTGGCCTGCACCACCTGGGCGACTATCGCGCCGATGCCGGCGATCATGCGGTTGGCGGCGTCGGCCAGCTGGTTGAACTCGTCCTTGGGGTTGGTGCCGACCGCCAACTGGCCGCTGAGGTCGCCCGCGGCCACCTGGCCGAGCAACTGGGCGATGCGCTGCAGCTGGGCGACCAGGGTGCGCGAGACCTGCAGCAGGGTCAGTGACAGCAGCGCGGCGACCGCGACGAAACTCAGCCCCATTAGCCACAGCGCGGACAGTCGCGCCTGCTCGGCGGCCTGCGCCCGGCGCAGCAGCAGGCCGCTGGCGAGGTCGCGCGCCTGCGCGTCGATGCGCGCCTGCAGCTGCTGGCCGAGCTGAGCCAGGCGCTGGTTGCTCGCGCCGATCTGCTCGATGCTGCGCTGCGCCGCGGCGAACGCCTCGGCGAAGGCCTGCACGTTCTGCCCGATCGGCGTGTCCTGCCAGTCGAGGTCGGCCACCTGGGCCTGCAGCTTGGCGATGGCCGCCTGGGTGATCTGGGCGAACGCCGGGTCGAAGGTCGCCAGGTAGTCGCGCTGGCTGCTCAGGGCGCTGCCGATGAACGGCTGGATCAGGCCGAAGGTGATCGCCTCCAGCGCCTTGGCCTTGTCGGCCAGGGTCTTGCGCTGGCCCTCGAAGGGCGTCAGGCCGAGGGCCTGGTTGAGGCTCAGCCAACTGCGCTGCTGTGCCACTTCCTCCTGCAGCACGGCCTGGATTTGCTGCGCGTGCTGCAGGGTGGCGGCGTCGTCGAGCGCTTGCGCCTGGGTCAGCAG
This sequence comes from Pseudomonas sp. NPDC077186, assembly GCF_044543505.1. Taxonomy (NCBI): domain Bacteria; kingdom Pseudomonadati; phylum Pseudomonadota; class Gammaproteobacteria; order Pseudomonadales; family Pseudomonadaceae; genus Pseudomonas; species Pseudomonas sp. NPDC077186. The sequence goes on along the minus strand of NZ_JBITWE010000001.1, from coordinate 836,345 downwards.
TTGTCCGACGAGTTCAAGCAGTGCGTCCAGGCTCGCGCCGAAGGCCTCGCGGTTGTCCGCGTCGAGCTGCTGGCGCTGGGCGTTGCCGCGCCACCACTGGTTCATCAGCGCGGTGCTGGCGCTGGCGTATGCCGCCGCGTTATCCCTGGCCTGCAGCGAGGCGTCGAGGCGCTGGCTGGCCCACAGCGAGGCGGCCGCCATCAGCGTCAGGCTGATCAGGGTGAGGGCGATAAGGACTCGGAATTTTTGTTGCCAGGACAGGAAGAACTGCACGGTTGCGCCTCGCCATCTGCGGGATTGTTATTGGAATTCGGCATGTTGTCGTACAACTTGAGGCAATTGTCTATGGCCGATTTGCCAGCCGGCGGCCGCCGCGGCGGCTAGGCCTGCACCTTGTCGGTGCGCCCGTGAAAGAAAATGTCGCAGCGCCGCAAGCCGGGTCGGGGCTTTGCTCGTTAAGCTCGCCGGGCATATGTGACCAGTCGGTCGCTGTCGTCGCGGCGGTCCGCCAGCGGCCGGCGGATGTCATTGCCGCTTCATGGACTAACGTTGAACTAACGGCGAGCGGCCGCGATTCAGACCCGCGATAGCCCCCAGTCGAACCACCAGCCCAACGGAGCACAACCATGGCGTTCTTTACGGCGGCCAGCAAAGCCGACTTCCAGCATCAACTGCAAGCGGCCCTGGCGCAGCACGTGAGCGAGCAGACGCTGCCACAAGTGGCGCTGTTCGCCGAACAATTCTTCGGCATCATCGCCCTCGAGGAGCTGACCCAGCGGCGCCTGTCCGACCTGGTCGGCTGCACCCTGTCGGCCTGGCGCATGCTGGAGCGTTTCGATCACGGCAAACCGCAGGTGCGCGCGTTCAACCCCGACTACGAGAAGCACGGCTGGCAGTCGACCCATACCGCGGTGGAGATCCTGCATGGCGACATCCCGTTCCTGGTCGACTCGGTGCGCATGGAACTCAACCGTCGCGGCTACAGCATCCACACCCTGCAGAACAGCGTGTTCAGCGTGCGCCGCGACGCCAACGGCGAGCTGCTGGAGATCCTGCCCAAGGGCAGCCAGGGCGAGGGCGTGCTGCAAGAAGCGCTGATGTTCCTGGAGATCGACCGCTGCGCCAGCGCCGGCGAACTGAAGACCCTGGAGAAGGCCATTCACGAGGTGTTCGGCGACGTGCGCATGAGCGTCGCCGACTTCCAGCCGATGAAGGCCAAGGCCCGCGAGCTGCTGGCCTGGCTCGACCGCGCCAAGCTCAAGGTGGACAAGGCCGAGCTGGACGAGATCAAGGTGTTCCTCGGCTGGCTGCTGGACAACCACTTCACCTTCCTCGGCTACGAGGAGTTCACCGTGACGCCGAGCGCCGACGGCGGCACCCTGGTCTACGACGAGAAATCCCTGCTCGGCCTGTCCAAGCGCCTGCGCAGTGGGCTCAAGGCCGAGGAGCTGCATATCGAGCCGGAAGCGGTGGCCTACCTGCGCGAGCCGCAGCTGCTGTCGTTCGCCAAGGCCGCGGTGCCCAGCCGCGTGCACCGCCCGGCCTATCCGGACCTGGTGTCGATCCGCGAGCTGGATGCCAAGGGCAACGTGGTCAAGGAATGCCGCTTCATGGGCCTGTACACCTCGGCGGTATACGCCGAGAGCGTGTGGAACATCCCCTACATCCGCCGCAAGGTAGATGAAATCGAGCAGCGTGCCGGCTTTGGCAGCAGCGCCCACCTGGGCAAGGAACTGGCCCAGGTACTGGAAGTGCTGCCGCGCGACGACCTGTTCCAGACCTCGGTGGATGAGCTGTTCAGTACCGCCATGGCCATCGTGCAGATCCAGGAGCGCAACAAGATCCGCGTGTTCCTGCGCCGCGACCCCTACGGCCGTTTCTGCTACTGCCTGGCCTATGTGCCGCGCGACGTCTACTCCACCGAGACCCGGATGAAGATCCAGCAGGTGCTGATGGAGCGTCTGCAGGCCACCGATTGCGAGTTCTGGACCTTCTTCTCCGAGTCGGTGCTGGCGCGGGTGCAGTTCATCCTGCGCGTCGACCCGAAGAACAAGGTGCAGATCGACCCCGTGCGCCTGGAGAAGGAAGTGATCCAGGCCTGCCGTTCGTGGAAGGACGACTACGTCGGGCTGATGGTCGAGAGCCTCGGCGAGGCCCAGGGCACCAACGTCCTGGCCGAGTTCCCCGGCGGCTTCCCGGCCGGCTACCGCGAGCGTTTCGCCCCGCACTCGGCGGTGGTGGACATGCAGCACCTGCTCAGCCTGAGCAGCGAGCGGCCGCTGGTGATGAGCTTCTACCAGCCGCTGGCGCAGGGCGACCAGCAGCTGCACTGCAAGCTGTATCACGCCGACACGCCGCTGCCGCTGTCGGACGTGTTGCCGATCTTGGAGAACCTCGGCCTGCGCGTGCTCGGCGAGTTCCCCTACAAGCTGCGCCGCGCCGACGGCCGCGAGTTCTGGATCCACGACTTCGCCTTCACCTACGCCGAAGGCCTCAACGTCGACATCCAGCAGCTCAACGACACCCTGCAGGACGCCTTCATTCATATCGTCGGCGGCAATGCCGAGAACGACGCCTTCAACCGCCTGGTGCTGACCGCCGCCATGCCCTGGCGCGACGTCGCCCTGCTGCGCGCCTATGCGCGCTACCTCAAGCAGATCCGCCTGGGTTTCGACCTGAGCTACATCGCCGCCACCCTGGTCAACCACGCCGATATCGCCAAGGAGCTGGTGCGCCTGTTCCGCACCCGTTTCTACCTGGCGCGCAAACTCGCCGCGGAGGATCTGGAAGACAAGCAGCAGAAGCTCGAGCAGGCCATCCTCGCCGCCCTGGACAACGTCGCGGTGCTCAACGAAGACCGCATCCTGCGGCGCTACCTGGACCTGATCAAGGCCACTCTGCGCAGCAACTTCTACCAGGTCGACGCCAGCGGCGCGCCGAAGAGCTATTTCAGCTTCAAGCTCAACCCGCGAGCGATTCCGGACATCCCGCGGCCGACGCCGAAGTTCGAGATCTTCGTCTACAGCCCGCGCGTCGAGGGCGTGCACCTGCGCTTCGGCGACGTCGCCCGCGGCGGCCTGCGCTGGTCGGATCGCGAGGAAGACTTCCGCACCGAGGTGCTCGGCCTGGTCAAGGCGCAGCAGGTGAAGAACGCGGTGATCGTGCCGATGGGCGCCAAGGGCGGCTTCGTGCCGCGCAAGATGCCGGTCGGCGGTAGCCGCGACGAAGTGCTGGCCGAGGGCATCGCCTGCTACCGCATCTTCATCAGCGGCCTGCTCGACATCACCGACAACCTCAAGGACGGCGCCGTGCTGCCGCCGGCCAACGTGGTGCGCCACGACGCCGACGACCCCTACCTGGTGGTGGCGGCGGACAAGGGCACCGCGACCTTCTCCGATATCGCCAACGGCATCGCCGCCGAGTACGGCTTCTGGCTGGGCGACGCCTTCGCCTCCGGCGGCTCGGCCGGTTACGACCACAAGGGCATGGGCATCACCGCCAAGGGCGGCTGGGTCAGCGTGCAGCGCCACTTCCGCGAGCGCGGCATCGACGTGCAGCAGGACAACGTCACGGTGATCGGCATCGGCGACATGGCCGGCGACGTGTTCGGCAACGGCATGCTGCTATCGGACAAGCTGCAGCTGGTGGCGGCCTTCAACCACCTGCATATCTTCATCGACCCCAATCCGGACGCGGCCAAGAGCTTCGCCGAGCGCCAGCGCCTGTTCGACCTGCCGCGCTCGAGCTGGGCCGACTACGACGCCGGGCTGATCTCCGAGGGCGGCGGCATCTTCCTGCGCAGCGCCAAGAGCATCGCCATCAGTCCGCAGATGAAGGCGCGCTTCGACATCGCCGCCGACAAGCTGGCGCCCACCGAGCTGCTCAACGCGCTGCTCAAGGCGCCGGTCGACCTGCTGTGGAACGGCGGCATCGGCACCTACGTGAAATCCAGCAAGGAAAGCCACGCCGACGTCGGCGACAAGGCCAACGACGCCCTGCGCGTGGACGGCTGCGAGCTGCGCGCCAAGGTGGTGGGCGAGGGCGGCAACCTGGGCATGACCCAGCTCGGCCGCGTCGAGTTCGGCCTGCACGGCGGGGCGAGCAACACCGACTTCATCGACAACGCCGGCGGCGTGGACTGCTCCGACCATGAGGTCAATATCAAGATCCTGCTGGGTGAGATCGTTTCGGGCGGCGACATGACCGAGAAGCAGCGCAACAAGCTGCTGGTGGAGATGACCGACGACGTCTCCGAGCTGGTGCTGGGCAACAACTACAAGCAGACCCAGGCGCTGTCGCTGGCCGAGCGCCGCGCGCGTGAGCGGCTCGGCGAGTACAAGCGCCTGATGAACGCCCTGGAGGGCGCCGGCAAGCTGGACCGGGCGCTGGAGTTCCTGCCCAGCGACGAAACGCTCAACGAACGTGCCGCAGGCGGCCTCGGCCTGACCCGGCCGGAGCTGTCGGTGCTGATTTCCTACAGCAAGATCGACCTCAAGGAATCGCTGCTCAAGTCCCTGGTGCCGGACGACGACTACCTGGCGCGCGAGATGGAGACCGCCTTCCCGGCGGTGCTCAGCGAGAAGTTCGGCGACGCCATGCGCCGCCATCGCCTCAAGCGCGAGATCGTCAGCACGCAGATCGCCAACGACCTGGTCAACCATATGGGCATCACCTTCGTGCAGCGCCTGAAGGAGTCCACCGGCATGAGCGCGGCCAACGTCGCCGGCGCCTATGTGATCGTCCGCGACCTGTTCCGCCTGCCGCACTGGTGGGCGCAGATCGAGGCGCTGGACTACCGGGTGCCGGCCGAGCTGCAGCTGCAGCTGATGGACGAGCTGATGCGCCTGGGCCGCCGCGCCACGCGCTGGTTCCTGCGCAGCCGACGCAACGAGCTGGACGCCGCGCGCGACGTGGCGCACTTCGCGCCGCGCATCGAGGCGCTGGTCGGGCGCCTGGACGAGCTGCTCGAGGGCCCGGCGCGCGAGCAGTGGCTGGCGCGCTACCAGAGCTTCGTCGAGGCGGGCACGCCGGAGGAACTGGCCCGCGTGGTGGCCGGCACCAGCCACCTGTACACCCTGCTGCCGATCATCGAGGCGGCGGACGTCACCGGCAAGGACGCCAGCGAGGTGGCCACCGCCTACTTCGCCGTCGGCGGCGCGCTGGAGCTGTCCTGGTACCTGCAGCAGATCACCGGCCTGCCGGTGGAGAACAACTGGCAGGCGCTGGCTCGCGAAGCCTTCCGCGACGACCTGGACTGGCAGCAGCGCGCCATCACCGTGTCGGTGCTGCAGATGGCCGACGGCCCGCAGGAAATCGAGGCGCGGGTGGCGCTGTGGCTGGAGCAGCACCACCGCCTGGTCGAGCGCTGGAAGCTGATGCTGGCCGAGCTGCGCGCGGCCACCGGCACCGACTATGCCATGTATGCGGTGGCCAACCGCGAGCTGATGGACCTGGCGCAGAGCGCCTGAGCCGCTAGCTGAATGAAATGGCCCCGCCCCAGTGCGGGGCTTTTTCATGGGGCATATGTCGAGGCTGCGAGCCGCTTTCTGTAGGTTGGCGCTGAGCGCAGCGAAGCCCAACGGGGGGGCACGCAGTGCTCTGCTCGACGATCTCTGGCTCGTTGGGCTTCGGCGCTACGCGCCTCAACCCAACCTAGGATTAAGCCTTAGGCACTTGTTCATGGCGATGTCGCCCGCGCCGAACGCTGGCCCTCGTGGGAGGCGCTTTAGCGGCGAGCCGTCAGCGACTAAAGCCCCTACTGCGAATCTCAGCGCAGCATCTGCTCCACCAAGCGCTTCTCCTCGGCCAGCTCGCGCTGGCGGGCGTCGATGCGCGAGGCCAGCTGGAAGTTGTTGCTGGCGCGGCGCTTGGCGAAGTCGAGCTGTTCGATGGCCTGGTTGTAGTCGCCGACCAGGGCGAAGAACTCGGCGCGGGCCTGGTGCAGGCCGATGGTGTTGCCGCTCAGGCCGCGCACCTCGGCGACCTGGTACCAGACGTCCGGGTCCTTGGCGCGGTTCTTCAGCAGCTCGTCCAGCGCCCGTTCGGCCTCGCGGGTGCGCTGCTGCTTGAGCAGCAGGTCGATATGCGCCTGCTGCAGCGGGTAGTTGCTGGGGTACAGCGCGAACATGCGTTCCTGGCGCTTTTGCGCGGCGTCCAGGCGATTGGCGGCCATGTCCAGTTCGATCTGCGCCAGGTTGTAGACGATATCCTCCGGCGCCTTGCTCAGTAGCGGCGCCAGGGTCTGCCCGGCTTCGCCGAGCTGGCCGGTTTTCATCTGCGCCAATACCAGGCCGTAGCGCGCGGCGTCGAGGCCGGGGTTCTCGTCGAGCATGGCGCGAAAACGCTTGGCCGCCACCCCCGGGGTTTCCTCGTAGGTCAGCTGCACGCGGGCGCGCATCAGCTGGTAGCGCAGGCTGTCTTCGCGGCCCTGGGCCGGGTACTGCTCGGCGCGGTTGCGGGTGTCGGCGATACGCGATTCGGACACCGGGTGGGTGAGCAGGAATTCCGGCGGCTTGGCGTCGTAGCGGTACTGGCGCATCAGCCGCTCGAACATCAGCGGCATGGCGCGCGGGTCGTAGCCGGCCTTTTCCAGGTTGAGCAGGCCGATACGGTCGGCCTCCTGTTCGTTCTGCCGGGAGAAGCGCCGCTGCTCCTGAATCGCCGCCGCCTGGGTCGACATGATCGCCGCCATGCCGGCATCGCCGGCGCCGGCCGCCGCCGCGACTATGCCGGCGAGCATGGCCGCCATCACCGGCAGCTGCATGCGTTGCTGGGCCTCGACGCCGCGGGCGAAGTGGCGCTGCGACAGGTGCGCCAGTTCGTGCGCCATCACCGAGGCGTACTCGGCTTCGGTCTGCGCGTAGAGGAACAGGCCGCCGTTGACCCCGATGATCCCGCCGGGCGCGGCGAAGGCATTCAGCTGTGGGCTGTTGAGCAGGACGAACTCCAGGCGGCGATCCTGCAGCTGGCTGGTTTCCGACAGGCGATAGACGCTGGTCTCGACAAAGTCCTTGAGCTGCGGGTCGTCCAGCTGGGCCACCTGGCCGCGCAGCAGGCCCAGCCAGGCGCGGCCGAGCTGGTGTTCCTGCTGCGGCGAGACGATCGAGGAACTGGCGTCGCCCAGCGACGGCAGGTCACTGGCTCCGATCTGGCCGGCGAACAGGCAGGCGAGCGTCAACAGGGTAGGGCGCAGAAAAGTCATGCACTCAAGGCTCTCGGGCGGCAAAGGCGTTACTGTAGCCGGCCAGCTGCGGCGCTGGCCAGGGTTCTTCGGCCTTGGGTATCCTAGCCGCCTTTATGGAGTAGACGATGACAGACGTACCGGCCTTCGATGCCGAACTGGACGCCTGCGGGCTGAACTGCCCGCTGCCCTTGCTCAAGGCCAAGCTCGAGCTCAATCGCCTGGCCAGCGGCGCGGTGCTCAAGGTCAGTGCCACCGACGCCGGCTCGCAACGCGATTTCCGCGCCTTCGCCAGCCTGGCCGGGCATGCCCTGCTGCACGAAGAGGTGGAGGGCGGGGTGTATCGCTACTGGCTGCGCAAGGCTTGAGAACCAGGTCATGATCTGCTGCGCGTCGGCCCTGCCGGGTTTAAAACAGGTTTTGCGTTCGTTGTCGCAGCTTGCAACATATGCGCTGTCGCCGTTCGCCGGCCGTGCACGTCATTTTTCATGCGTCTGGCCTATGAGTGAGCCGGCATTTCCCCGGGTTAAGGAATTCTGATGGTCAAGGTTTTACGCGATTGGCTGCACCGCTACTTCTCCGACGAGCAGGCGGTGGTGCTGGCGGTGCTATTGGTGCTCGGTTTCGCCGTGGTGCTGACCCTCGGCGGCATGCTCGCGCCGGTATTGACCGGCCTGGTGCTGGCCTTCCTGATGCAGGGCCTGGTCAACGGCCTGGAGCGCCTGCAGGTGCCGCAGGTGCTCGCCGTGTGGCTGGTGTTCGCCCTGTTTCTGGGCGGTCTGACGGTATTCCTGCTGGTGCTGATGCCGCTGCTCTGGCAGCAGCTGAGCACCCTGTTCAACGAGCTGCCGCGGATGGCTGCGGAGTGGCAGTCGGTGTTCCTGCTGCTGCCGGAACGCTACCCGAACCTGATCACCGACGCGCAGATCGTCCAGTTGATCGACAGCATGCGCGGCGAGGCCGGCAAGTTCGGTCAGTGGGCACTGTCGTTCTCCCTGTCCAGCCTGCCGATGCTGGTCAGCATCATGATCTACCTGGTGCTGGTGCCGATCCTGGTGTTCTTCTTCCTCAAGGATCGCGAACAGATCGGCCAGTGGTTCCGTGGCTACCTGCCGCGCGAGCGCGCGCTGATCACCCAGGTGGCGCAGGAGATGAACCAGCAGATCGCCAACTACATCCGCGGCAAGTTCATCGAGATCATCATCTGCGGCGTGGTCACCTATATCGCCTTCGCCTACCTGGGCCTCAACTACGCCGCGCTGCTGGCGCTGCTGGTCGGCCTGTCGGTGGTGGTGCCCTATATCGGCGCAGTGGTGGTGACGGTGCCGGTGGCGCTGATCGGCCTGTTCCAGTGGGGCTGGAGCGACCAGTTCCTCTACCTGATGGTGGTCTACGGCATCATCCAGGCGCTGGACGGCAACGTGCTGGTGCCGCTGCTGTTCTCCGAGGCGGTCAACCTGCACCCGGTGGCGATCATCTGCGCGGTGCTGCTGTTCGGCGGCCTGTGGGGCTTCTGGGGAGTGTTCTTCGCCATCCCGCTGGCGACCCTGTTCAAGGCGGTGCTCAACGCCTGGCCGCGGATCGAGCCGGTGTCTGCCGAGTGAGAGACAAATAGAGCACGGACGGAAAAAAGGCCGCAATTGCGGCCTTTTTCGATAGCGGTGAGGGTCAGGCCTTGTGCAGGGCCTCGGCTGCCACCAGCACCTCGTCGACATGCCCGGCGACCTTGACGCTACGCCACTCCTGGCGCAGCACGCCGTTCTTGTCGATGAGGAAGGTGCTGCGCACGATGCCCATGTATTCCTTGCCGTAGTTCTTCTTCAACTGGTAGACGCCGAACTGCTCGCACAGCAGGTGATCCGGGTCGCTGATCAGCTCGAAGGGGAACTCCTGCTTGCACTTGAAGCTTTCGTGCTTCTTCAGGCTGTCCATCGACACGCCGAAGATCTGCGTGTTGGCCGCCTGGAATTGCTCGAAGCGGGCGCGGAAGTCCAGGCCCTCGGTGGTGCAGCCCGGGGTGGCGTCCTTGGGGTAGAAATACAGCACGACCTGTTGCCCCTTGAGGTCGGACAGTTTCACCTGCTTGCCGTTGGTGGCCTCGGCCTGGAAGTCGGCGACGGCGTGGTCGATGGCGACGGTCATGGGAGCTCCTTGAGGTTGGCGGTCAGGGATTCTGCGGGCGCCAGGGTTCGATCAGCGCGTCCAGGTTGAGGGCGTCGGCGAAGTCGAGGAACTGGTCGCGCAGCCAACTGATCTGGGTGCCGGCCGGCAGGGTCACGGTCAGGGTGGCGTTGAGCATGGTGCCGCCGGTCTGCGGCGCCTGGTAGGTGTCGCAGGTCAGGTTTTCCAGCTCGACGCGGTGGTCGATGAAGAACTGGCACAGCTCGTTGAGGATGTCCGGACGGTACGCCGAGCTGACGTAGGCGACGTAGGGCAGGGCCTGCGGGCGCGCCTCGGCGGCGGCGCTGCGGATCAGGTTGACCGAGAAGGCGTTCTTCTTCGCCAGCAGCGGCAGGCTCGACTCCAGGCGCGCCAGCGCGTCCCAGCTGCCGGAGACCTGCAGCACCAGGGCACTGAACTCGCCGTGGCGGCTCAGGCGCGTGCTGACCACCGCGCAACGGTTCTCGTGGCAGGTGCGGCACAGCAGGTTGGTCAGCGCCATGGCATCGGGGCCGAGGGCGCTGATAAGGAGAAATTGTTCGCGAACGGGGGGGGTGGACATGCAGCCTTCCTAAAGCGATGAACGGTCGGCGAGCGACGGCCGTCGACCAAAGGCAGCAGGTTAGCGAAAAGCACCGCCCAGGGGAATGCCGGTAAGCGCTTCCCACGCGCGGCAAGACGGCCGTGCACGGCCTTGTCCGTTGCTTGTGCAGGACTGGTGGCGCCAGTACCATTACGGCTCAATTTTTCCGGCAGGAGCGGTTGCATGATTGCGGGCAGTATGGTGGCACTGGTCACGCCCATGGATGCGCAGGGTGGTCTGGACTGGGAGGCCCTGAGCAAATTGGTGGATTTCCACCTGCAGGAGGGCACCAATGCCATCGTCGCGGTCGGCACCACGGGTGAATCCGCCACGCTGGAAGTGCCCGAGCACATCGAAGTGATCAAGCGCGTGGTCGACCAGGTTGCCGGGCGCATCCCGGTGATCGCCGGCACCGGCGGCAACTCCACCCGCGAATCGGTCGAGCTGACCCGCGCGGCCAAGGACGTCGGCGCCGACGCCTGCCTGCTGGTCACCCCCTACTACAACAAGCCGACCCAGGAAGGCCTGTACCTGCATTTCCGCCACATCGCCGAAGCCGTGGCCATCCCGCAGATCCTCTACAACGTGCCGGGCCGCACCGTCTGCGACATGCTGCCGGAAACCGTCGAGCGCCTGGCCAAGATCGACAACATCATCGGCATCAAGGAAGCCACCGGCGACCTGCAGCGCGCCCAGGACGTGCTGGATCGCGTGAGCAAGGACTTCCTCGTCTATTCCGGCGACGACGCCACCGCGGTGGAGCTGATGCTGCTGGGCGGCAAGGGCAACATCTCGGTCACCGCCAACGTCGCCCCGCGCGCCATGAGCGAGCTGTGCGCCGCCGCCATGCGTGGCGAGGCGGCCATCGCCCGCGCCATCAACGACCGCCTGATGCCCCTGCACAAGGCGCTGTTCATCGAATCCAACCCGATTCCGGTGAAGTGGGCGCTGCACGAGATGGGCATGATGGGCGACGGCATTCGTCTGCCGCTGACCTGGCTCAGCCCGCGTTGTCACGAACCGCTGCGCCAGGCCATGCGCCAGTGCGGCGTACTGGCTTAATTTAAGGATTTTACGCATGAAGCGACTGGCCGGATTGTCCGCCCTTGCACTGATCGTCTCCAGTACCAGCGGCTGTGGCTGGCTCTGGGGTGAAGAAGGCTACTTCCGCGACCGCGGCAGCGATTACCTGGAAGCGCGGCAGACCGCGCCGATGCAGCTGCCAGCCGATGTCCAGGCCAAGCGTCTCGACCCGCTGCTGCCGGTGCCGGCGCAGGTGGCCAGCTCCGAGGCCAGCGGCAAGTTCGAGGTGCCGCGCCCGCAGAGCCTGCAGGTGCGTGCCGACGAGCGCGAATTCAGCCTGCAGCGCAGTGGCGAGTCGCGCTGGGTGGTGGCCCAGCGCGTGCCGGCCGAAGTCTGGCCGCTGGCCCGTCAGTTCTTCGAGGACAACGGTTTCCGTATCGCCGACGAACGCCCACAGACCGGCGAATTCACCACCGCCTGGCAGCGTTTCGACGAACTCTCCGCGAGCATGGCGCGGCGCCTGAGCAGCCGCGTCTCCGGCGTAGCCCCGGACGCCGAAACCCGCGTGCGGGTGCGTATCGAGCCGGGCGTGCAGCGCAACACCAGCGAAGTCTTCGTCACCGGCGCCGAGCGTCCGGCCGGCAGCACTGCCGATGTCGCCTTCGCCGCGCGCAGCGGCAACGCCAGCCTGGAAGCCGCGCTGCTCGACGAAATGCTGGTGAGCATGGCGCGCAGCGTGGAGCAGGGCGGCTCGGTGTCGCTGCTGGCCGCCCGCGATTTCGATGCGCCCAGTCGCGTCAGCCTCAGCGAAGACGGCAACGGCAACCCGGTGCTCAACCTCGGCGCCGACTTCGACCGCGCCTGGTCGGGCGTCGGCCGTTCGCTGGAGCTGGCCGACGTGCGCGTCGACGACCTCAACCGCAGCCTCGGCCTGTACTACATCAACCTGGCCGAAGGGGCCCAGGTCAACGAGGAGAAGCCCGGCTTCTTCGGCCGCATGTTCGGCAGCGAGCCGAGCAAGGAAGAGCTCGAAGCCCGCGCCGAACGCTACCAGGTGCGCCTGACCCCGGTGGGCGACGGCGTTCAGGTCACCGTGGAAAAAGACCTCAACACCGTGGCCCCGGCCGACGTCTCGCGCCGCGTGCTGAGCCTGATCCAGGACAACCTCGGCTGATCGGCGCTCGCGCCACCTGCCGATAACCGATAGGCGAAACCCTCCAGGGGTTTCGCCTGTTTTGTTTGCCAGAAACGGAAATGCCGACATGAGCACACCCACCACCCTGAGCCTGAAGAAGATCTACTCGGGCAAGGTCCGCGACCTCTACGAAATCGACGACAAGCGCATGCTGATGGTGGCCACCGATCGTCTGTCGGCCTTCGACGTGATCCTTGCCGAGCCGATTCCGGAGAAGGGCAAGATCCTCACTGCCATCTCCAACTTCTGGTTCGACAAGCTGGCCGGCCTGGTGCCCAACCACTTCACCGGCGACAAGGTCGAAGACGTGGTGGCGGCCGCCGAGCTGCCGCTGGTGGAAGGCCGCGCGGTGGTCGCCAAGCGCCTCAAGCCGGTGGCCGTCGAGGCCATCGTGCGCGGCTACATCGTCGGCTCCGGCTGGAAGGAGTACCAGAACAGCGGCACCGTCTGCGGCATCGCCCTGCCGGCCGGTCTGAAGGAAGCGGCCAAGCTGCCGCAACCGATCTTCACCCCCTCGACCAAGGCCGCCGTCGGCGACCATGACGAGAACATCAGCTTCGCCCAGTGCGAAGCCATCATCGGCGCCGAGCTGGCGGCCCAGGTGCGCGACACCGCCATCGCCCTGTACAGCGCAGCCGTCGAATACGCCGCCACCCGCGGCATCATCATCGCCGACACCAAGTTCGAATTCGGCTTGGACGAAGACGGCACCCTGACCTTGATGGACGAAGCGCTGACCCCAGACTCCAGCCGCTTCTGGCCGGCCGACAGCTACGTCGAAGGCCAGAATCCGCCGAGCTTCGACAAGCAGTTCGTGCGCGACTGGCTGGAATCCACCGGCTGGAACAAGCAGCCGCCGGCCCCGGCCGTGCCGGCCGAGGTGGCGCAGAAGACCGCCGACAAATACCGCGAAGCCCTGACCCGCCTCACGGCCTGAGGTCCAAGGCGAACGCTACAGCAAGGCCGGGCATCGCTCGGCCTTTTCACAAGCGCCTGATAGCACAAGAAAATTTTTCAAAATAAGCTTCGCCAAAGCGCATTCAGCTGTTATGATGCGCGCCGCTTGGGAAGATGCCGGAGTGGTCGAACGGGACGGATTCGAAATCCGTTGTGTCAGCAATGGCACCTAGGGTTCAAATCCCTATCTTCCCGCCATATCTCAAGCTTAAGCCCCTGAAATTCCTAGAGTTTCGGGGGCTTTTGCTTTCTGCGGCATGCAAGGTGTCGAAGAAGTGTCGAAAGCGGGTTGAGCCTGCAGGCTAGCCCTGGATCGGCGGCCACATCCTGGTGACGTGCACCAGGGCGAGAATCCAGACCGCGTCACGCTCAGTCTGATACACGAGGCGGTAGTTCTCGTGGGGGATCAAGCTCGCGAGTACCGGCAACCGTTCCCAATCTGCCCTTGTCGGGAAAGTCAGCCAAAGAGGCTGCAGCGGCGCTGAATAGCTCATCCATATGCACGGCAGCGCGAGGGTTGTCGGCGGCGATGTATTCCCAGATATCCAGATGATCCTGCAGGGCCTCGGGCGTCCAAATAACCTGCATCAGTGACCCAGTGCCTTAGCACGGCGAGCGGCGAATTCAGCTTCTACATCGTCATTGGATCGACCACGACCGGCCTCCACCGATGCCCTGGCAACAGCGACCTTACGTTGCACGAACTCGTCATGCTCCTTGGCCTGTTGCTGCTGGCGAATGAAATCGCGCATGAGATCACGCATGACCTGCGAAGCCGGCAGATGAACGGCTTGTGCGGCCTCCATGAATTTTTCCCGCAGTTCAGGTTCTAGCTTGAGGTTGAAAACGGCTTCTTTGGCCATGGCGAGTCACCTTCAATCCTGGTTTGTATTTACAACGTATATACGTTTGAGGCGTGTTAAGACAAGGGGCTGATGCTGAAACGCGGCCGTTGAGTGGCTTTGGCGGGCCCGGAGCGGAGCGCAACCGCCTCCTTATATGAAACCCCTGAAGTTTTCAGCCTCAGGGGTTTTTGCTTTTCAGCGCCCAGCCCTGATTCGTCAGCCTGCCCGTTTCTGTGAAACAAACCGCGCAACTGAGGGTTGGCACAGTGCCACTGTCTGCACTACTCTCCGGTCACCGGGCTAACGAAGTGGCCAACAGGCAGGATGCCGACCCCATACACTTCGTTAGCTCGGTATTCGATTTTCCCGTCGTGCGCAGCCGGCGCACGGACAAGACAAAGCCCTCGCTCGGAGGGCTTTGTCGTTTTGCTGCGGCGCGCGTTGCGTTGGCCGTCGAATAAAAGGCGTCCGTGCCGTCTCTCCATCCCCGCCCTTAGTCCTATCTGTTGCTTAGCCTAGGCGATAACTGGCGCTTTGCCATTATTTTGTGGGGCGTCGCGGTGGCGATCGCGGGCATAGCGTTGCAGCACCCACTGGCCGGCGGGGCGGGCGTGCAGTTGGTCGAGCAGGGCCTGGGTCTCGGCGTCGTGGCCGGCGATGTCGGCCCAGGGCGTGCCGGCTGGGGTGAACAGCGGGGCGAACAGCGCCGCGGCGGCGACATCGGCCAGGCTCAGGCGCTCGCCCACCAGGTAGCGCGCGGGGTCGCCGTCGGTCAGGCGTTCGATCAGCTCGAGCCCGGCGAGCAGTTCGGCCTGGGACTTGGCCACGCGCTCGGGCGTTACCCCGTAGAGCTTCTGCACGCCGTTGATCAGCACCGGCTTCATCAGGTCGCGCAGGCCCAGCAGCGGGCGGTAGACCTTGAGCATGGCGTGCATCACCGAGTCCCACTGGCGGATCTGGCCGTACAGCCAGCGGCGCACGTGCACGCCGAGGCGGTCGAAGCCTTCTTCCAGCTCCAGCACCTGACGACGTTGTTCGGCGTCGCTCGGCAGCAGGGCGTGCTCGGGGTAGCGCTCTTCCAGATACAGGGCGATGGCGGTGGAGTCGCCGATGGCGCGCTCGCCGTCCTGCAGGATCGGCAGGGTGGTGATGCCGGCCAGGCGTTGGCTCTTGAGCCGGTGCAGGCCGGGGAAGAGGTTGTCGACCCGGTAGTCGAGGCCCTTGTGCTCCAGGTGCCAGCGGGTCTTCTCGCAGTAGTGGGAAATGGGGAACTGGTAGAGGGTGCGCATGGCGGCTCCTTGCAAGTGAGCCGCCGAGTGTAGGGGCAAAGCGCCTGACCACCCAGTCGAGTGGCGCGCGCCAGGCTTTGCTTGGGCGCCCCGCCAATGCGGCGGGGCGCTCGGCTCAGTCGGTGCGCTGCAGCTGCGCCTTGTCGGGCTTGGCCGCGATCAGGTGTTCGGGCAGGTCGAGCAGGTCGGTGTCGTAGGTTTCCAGGGGTGGCGGGCGACGTTCGAAGCGGGCGCCGAGCACCAGCAGGCAGGGCGTCAGCAGCAGGGTCAGCGCGGTGGCGAAGGCCAGGCCGCCGGCGATGGCGCTGGACAGCTGGGTCCACCATTGGGTCGAGGGCGCGCCGAAGCCCAGGCTCGGGCTGAGCAGGTCGACGTTGACGCTGAGCACCATGGGCATCAGGCCGAGGATGGTGGTCACCGCGGTCAGCAGCACCGGACGCAGGCGCAGGCTGCCGGTTTCCAGCGCCGCCTCGCGCGGCTCCAGGCCCTGGCGGCGCAACTGGTTGTAGGTGTCGATCAGGATGATGTTGTTGTTCACCACGATGCCGGCCAAGGCGATCAGGCCCATGCCGACCATGACGATGCCGAACGACTGGCCGTTGACCAGCAGGCCCATCAGCACCCCGGCGGTGGACAGGACTATGGCCGACAGCACCAGCGCCGCCTGATAGAGGCTGTTGAACTGGGTGACCAGGATGATCGCCATGAGGAAGATGGCGACGACGAAGGCGGTCATCAGGAAGGTGGCGGCCTCGCGCTGGTCGGCGTCCTCGCCGGCGAACTGCACCTCGACCTCGGCCGGCACCTCGCCGAGCGCCTCGCGCAGCGCCTTGAGCCGTTCGTCCAGGCGCGCGCCCTCGGCCAGGTCGGCCTGCAGGGTGATGGTGCGGTCGCCGTCGACCCGGCGCAGGGTGCCGACCTTGGGCGCCGGTTGCAGGTCGACGAAGTTGCTCAGCGGCACCTGGCCGGTCGGCGTGCTCAGGGTCAGGCGGCCGAGCTGGTCGAGCGAGCGCCAGTTGCCGGGCAGGCGCACGCGGATATCCACCTCGTCGGTGGCGTCCTCGGGGCGGTAGGTGGCCAGCTTCAGGCCGTTGGTGATCATCTGCACCGCGTTGCCGACGCTGAGCACGTCGGCGCCGAAGCGCGCGGCGGCCTCGCGGTCGACCTTGATCCGCCACTCGATGCCGGGCAGGGCGCGGTCGTCCTCGATGTCGGCGAAGCCGCCGAGCCGCGTCATTTCCCCACGGATACGCTCGACCCACTGCTCGCTCAGCGCCGGGTCCAGCGCGCTGATCTGCAGCTTGACCGGCTTGCCGTCGGTGGGGCCCTGTTCCTGCTTGCGGAACTCCAGCCGCACGCCGGGGATGCCCGCCGTGCGCCGGCTCATCTCGGCGAGGATGTCCTTGGCCGGGCGACGCTGGTACCAGTCGACGAACTGGAACTGCAGGGTGCCGATCACGTCGGCGCCGAGCTGGCCGTCCGGCTGGGCCAGGGAGCGCGCATATAGCGCCTTGACCTCGCGCATGCCCAGCACCTGCTTCTCGACCTGCTTGAGCAGGGTGTCCTTCTCCTGCACCGACAGGTCGCCGCGGGCGCGTAGCCAGATCTGCGCGCTTTCCGGCTCGACCTCGGGGAAGAATTCCACGCCGTGGTTGAAGCGGCCGTAGCCGACGTAGATCAGCGCGATCAGCGCGAGCATGCCGAGCAGGGTCAGGCCGGGGCGCCGCAGCAGCTTTTCCAGCAGTCGGCGGTAGGCGCTGCCGGCGCGGCTGGCGTGCTGCGCCTGCGGTTGGGGCGCGCCGCCGGTGACGGCGCCGAGCACCGGCAGGAACACCAGGGCCATGGCCAGCGAGGCCAGCAGGCAGAGGATCACGGTGGCCGGCAGGTACTTCATGAACTGGCCGACCACCCCGGGCCAGAACAGCAGCGGCAGGAACACCACCAGGGTGGTGGCGGTGGAGGCGATCACCGGCCAGGCCATCCGCGTGGCGGCATTGGCCCAGGCCTGGCGTGGGCTCTGGCCCTGGTGCAGATAGCGGTCGGCCAGCTCGGAGACGACGATGGCGCCGTCCACCAGCATGCCGGCGACCAGGATCAGGCTGAACAGCACGACGATATTGAGGGTGAAACCGAGCATCCAGATCAGCAGGATGCCGCTGAGGAAGGCGCCGGGAATGGTCAGGCCGACCAGCAGCGCCGAACGCAGGCCCATGCTCGCCACCACCAGGATCAGCACCAGGACGATGGCGGTCAGCACGTTGTTGAGCAGGTCGCCGAGCATGCTCTGCACTTCCTGCGACTGATCCATGATGTAGCTGACTGCCACGCCCGCCGGCAGCAGCGGTTTGGCCTGCTCCAGCAGCGCCTTGACCTGCTCGATGGTGGCGATGATGTTGGCGCCGCTGCGCTTGGACACCTCCAGCACGATGGCCGGCTGGCCGTTGATGCGGGCGAAGCCGGTGGGGTCCTTGAAGGTGCGGCGGATGCTGGCGACGTCGGCGAAGGTGACCACGCTATTGCCGACCACCTTGATCGGCATGCTCATGACGTCTTCGAGGTTCTCGATCACCCCCGGCACCTTCATGCTCATGCGCCCGGCGCCGGTGTCCAGGCTGCCGGCGGCGACCAGGCGGTTGTTGCGGCTGACCAGGTTGAACAGCTCGTTGTAATCGATGCCGTAGCTGTCCAGCACCTGCGGGTCGACGACGATTTCCAGCAGGTCTTCGCGGTCGCCGCCGATCTCCACCGACAGCACCTCGGCGATGCCCTCGATGTTCTCCTTCAGGCGCCGGGCGATGTACACCAGCTCAGTTTCGGCGATGGGGCCGGACAGGCCGATCGACAGCACCGGGAACAGCGCCACGTTGACCTCGTTGACGGTCGGCTCGTCGGCCTCCTCGGGCAGCTTGCTGCGCGCGGTGTCGACCTTCTCGCGCACGTCGGCCAGCGCCACCTTGGCGTCGAAGCCGGCGTCGAACTCCAGGGTCACCGAGGCGTGTCCTTCACTGGACACCGAGCGCATTTCCTTGACCCCTTCCAGGCTGCGCAGCTCCTGCTCGAGCGGGCGCACCAGCAGGCGTTCGCCGTCTTCCGGGCTGATGCCTTCCAGGGTCACCGAGACGTAGATGATCGGGATCGCCACGTCCGGGTTGGACTCCTTGGGAATGGCGATATAGGCGGCCAGGCCGCCGAGGATCAGGAAGGCCAGAAACAGCAGGCTGGTGCGGCTGCGATCCAGCGCCGCGGCGATCAGGGTGTGCATCTCAGCTGCCCTCTGCGGCGAGTTGCGTGCGCACCTGCTGGCCCGGCTCGACGAAGCCCTGGCCGAGGGTGATCAGTGCCACCTTCGGCGGCAGGCCGCTGACCCAGGCGCCCTGGTTGTCGACGCTGATCAGCTGCACCTGGGTGAACTCCACGCGCTGCTCGCCGTTGACCCACTTGACCCCGTGGCGGCCGGTCTGGTCGAGGCTGAGCAGGGCCGGGGACAGGCGATGGGCCAGCGCCTCGCCGGTCTGGATATGCAGGGTGGCGCTGGCGCCGGCCAGGCGCAGGCCGGCGGGGTTGTCCACCTTGACCTCGATGCGGAAACTGCGCGAGCCGGGGTCGGCGGCGGCGGCGATAAAGTGCAGCTCGCCTTCCAGCGTGCGGCCGTCGAGCAGCTCCACCTTGACCGGCTGGCCCAGCTGCAGCTGGGTCACCTGCTGCTGGGCGATCTGCGCGCTGACCTTGAGGCGATCGATGTCCACCAGGGTCAGCAGGCTCTGCCCGGGCTGGACGAAATCGCCCAGCTCGACCTGGCGCTGATCGTAGATGCCGGCGAAGGGCGCCTTGATCCGCGTGTTGCGCAGTTGCAGGCGGGCGCTGTCGAGTTCGGCGCGGGCCTTGGCCAGCTCGCTCTCCAGGCGCATCAGCTCGTTGGCCGAGATCAGGCTGCGTTCGCGCAGGCGCTTGGCCGCGCTCACGTCGCTCTCGCGCTGGCGCACCTCGGCCTCGCTGCGCGCCACCTGGGCCGGGCGGTCGTCCGGCGACAGGCTCAGCAGCAATTGTTCGGCGGCGACGCGGTTGCCCTTGTCCTGATCCAGGCGCTGCACGCTGCCGCTGACCTGGGCGCGCAGCTCGACCCGGCGCCAGGCCTCGATCTGCCCCTGCACCACGTGCTGGCGCTGCATCGGCTCGGCCTGCAGCCACTGTACCTCGACCCGCGGCAGCTCGACGGCCGCGGCCGGTTGCTCGGCCGTGGCCTGGTCGCGGGCGGCGAAGCGCTCGCCGCTGAGCAGCCAGAGCAGCAGCACCAGGACGATGAGGACGGCGATGATCCAGGGGCGTTTGCTGAGTTGGGCGAACATGGCGGATTACTCGCTGAATGCGGGCGCTGGGTGCAGCCCGGCGGCCTGACCCTGCAGGCCGGCGATGATGAAATCGGTGACGCGCTCGAAGTAGGCGTCCAGGGCAATCGGCTCGGCCCAGTGGACGAAGCCGCCGGAGGCGATGCGCGCCATCACCCCGTTGATGCAGGCCTCGACGCCCCACAGCAGGTACTGACAGTCGGCCGGCGTCAGCTCGAGCTCGGCGAAGCTGGCCTGCAGCAACTGGTTGAACAGCGCCAGGTACTGCCCCTCCAGTTCGAGGAACTGCGTGCGGTAGGGCGGCTCCAGGCGCTCCTGGAAGGCCGGGCGGTCGCACAGCAGACACAGTTGGGCCTGCAACGGATCGGCCAGCAGCTGTTCGAAGGCGCGACGAATCACCCGGCGCATGGCCCGCGGCGCCGGCGCTTCGTTCGCGACCTGACGCAGCTCGGCCAGGTTCTGGCGCGAGCGATCCAGCACCAGGCGCGCGTAGAGCGCCTCCTTGCTGGGGAAATGCTTGTACACCGTGCCCTTGCCGATGCCGGCCTGGTGGGCCACCTCGGCGATGGTGACGCGATCCCAGGACGGGCTCTGGAACAGTTGGCGGGCGGCTTCGAGCAGGGCGCTTTCGCGTTGCTGGAAGAGTTGATCCTGGTAGCGCATTGGCGGCTTCGCAGTGAGTTGTGACTGGTGGTCATGCTATGACTGTTGGTCACGACTGGGCAAGCGACGAGTTGTAACAGGCCGTGGTCGAGCCTTCAGCCGCCCTGGGCCTGGAGGAACAGGGCGAACAGTTCGGACTGCGCCTTGATCCCCAGCTTGCTGTAGATGTGCTTGCGGTGAACCTTCACCGTCTCCGCGGAGATCGCCAGCTTGCGCGCGATTTCCTTGCTCGAGCAGCCGCTGAGCATCAGTCGGGCGATCTCCTGTTCGCGCTGGGTCAGGGCGCTGTCCACCGCCTCCAGGCTCGCCGCGCTCAGGCGCCAGTTCGGTGCTGGCGGCGGGTTGGCCAGCAGCTCCGCCTCGAACGCCGGGCGCTGGCGCATTAGCGCGGCGAGCCAGGGTTCGATCAGGCTGAGCAGGGCGATCTGCTCCGGGCCGAAGCGTTGCCGTGAGCCCAGCGACAGGCACAGGGTGCGCTCGTCGTCGAGCGGCACGTTGAGCTGGATCTCGTCGGCGACCACGTTGAGGCGGAAGTAGCGCTGGTAGTAGTCGGTCTGCTCGAAGCACTCCGGCGCCACCTCGGCCAGGCGCACCAGGCCGGCGCGGCGCTGCTCGCGGCTGGCGATATAGAAGGGGTCGAGCTGGTAGAGGCCGTGCAGGTAGTCCCGGAACAGCGGGTCGGGGCCGCCGTCGGCGCCCGGGCATTCGGCGAACACCAGCGGCCGGCCGTCGCTGAAGAGCAGTACCACCCAGCTGTCGAACGCCAGGTACTGCTCCAGGGTGCGCACCAGGGCGAGCCAGAAACCGGGCTGGTCGAGGTTGTCGATTAGCTGGCCGACGCTGCGGTGCCAGGCGATGTCCTGCAGGCTGAGGCTCATGTCTACCCCTGATGGGTTACCACGTGGGCGTGATGTTCAGGTGCCGGCGGCGGGCGGATACTCGAGCCATCCCGCCTGCCGGCGCAGCCTGCATTCTGCGCGGTCGGGCGGCCGCACAACAATCAGGAGCAGCCATGAAGGTCGAACTCGTGCAACTGGCCGGTCGCGACGGCGACACCGCCTACAACCTGCAGCGCACCCTGGCGGCCATCGCCGACTGCGCCGCCGACAGCGATCTGCTGGTCTTCCCGGAAACCCAGCTGATGGGCTTTCCCACCGCCGCCACGGTGGCCGAGGTCGCCGAGCCGCTGCATGGGCCGAGCCTGCAGGCGGTGCAGCGCGCGCTGCGCGAACGCGGCGTGGCGGCGGTGCTGGGGCTGGCCGAGGCGGACGGCGGACGTTTCTACAACACCACCGTGCTGCTGACCCCCGACGGCGTCGCGCTGCGCTACCGCAAGACCCACCTGTGGGCCTCGGATCGCGGCGTGTTCAGCCCCGGCGACCGCTACGCCACGGCGCTGTGGCAGGGCGTGCGGGTCGGCCTGCTGATCTGTTTCGACATCGAGTTCCCCGAGTCGGCCCGCGCCCTGGCGCAACTGGGCGCCGAGCTGATCGTCGTGACCAACGGCAATATGGACCCCTACGGCCCGGTGCACCGCACCGCGATCATGGCCCGGGCCATGGAAAACCAGGCCTTCGCGGTGATGGTCAATCGCGTCGGCGAAGGCGACGACGGCCTGGTGTTCGCCGGCGGCAGCGCGGTGGTCGACCCCTTCGGCAACCTGCTCTGCGAGGCCGGGCGCGAACCCTGCCGGCAGCAGGTGACGCTGGATATGAGCCGCCTGCAGGCGGCGCGCAGCGACTACCGCTACCTCGACGACCGGCGCATGAGCTTGCCCGGCGAACTGCGCGAATACCCGGACGGGCGCCGCGAACTGCTGATCCCCTGAGCGCCGCGCGGGCTGCGTCGGCCGCCCGCGCTGCACCTGCTTGCCGGCTTCGGCTCTGCCATAACAATCAATAATTCGGAGTAGCAGTAATGGCCCAGCTTCAACGTACGCTTTCACTGTCATCGGTGGTGCTGTTCGGCGTCGCCTACATGACCCCGATCATCGTGCTCGGCACCTTCGGCATCCTCGCCGACGTCACCCAGGGCCAGGTGCCCGCCGCCTACGTGGCGGCGGCGCTGGCCATGCTGTTCACCGCCTTCAGTTACGCGCGCATGGCCGCCGCCTTCCCGGTGGCCGGTTCGGCCTATACCTACGTGCGCAAGGCGATCCACCCGCAGCTGGGTTTTCTCGCCGGCTGGGTGGTGCTGCTCGATTACCTGTTCCTGCCCATGGCGATCTGGCTGATCGGCGCCGCCTACCTGCATTCGGCCTTCCCGGCGGTGCCGCAGGCGGTGTGGGTGCTGAGCTTTATCGGCGTGACCACGGCGATCAACCTGGTCGGCCTGCGCCTGGCCAAATCGGTCAACGCGCTGCTGATGCTGGTGCAGTTCCTGGTGTTGCTGGCCTTCGTCGCGCTGTGCGTGCACTACGTGCTGGGCGATGCGAGCAAGCCGCTGTGGTCGCTGGCGCCGTTCCTGCAAAACGGCCTGAACCTGCCGCTGGTAATGGCCGGCGCGGCGATCGCCTGCTATTCGTTCCTCGGCTTCGATGCGGTGAGCACCCTCAGCGAAGAGACCCGCGAGCCGCGCAAGACCATCCCGCGGGCGATCCTGCTGATCACCCTGATCGGCGGGCTGATCTTCATCGTCACCTCCTACTTCGTGCAGCTGGCCCATCCGTCCGCGGTATTCGAGAGCACCGACGCGGCGGCCTACGAGATCGCTCGCAATATCGGCGGCGATCTGTTCGTCTCGGTGTTTCTCATCGGCCTGATCGTCGGCCAGTTCACCTCGGGGCTGTCGGCCCAGGCCAGCGCCTCGCGCCTGTTGTTCGCCATGGGCCGCGACGGCGCGCTGCCGCAGGCGCTGTTCGGGCGCCTCGGTGCGCGTTTCGGCACCCCGGTCGGCAGCATCCTGCTGTGCGCCGCGGTGGCCCTGCTGGCGCTGAAGCTGGACGTGACCACCTCGACTTCGTTCATCAACTTCGGCGCCTTCAGTGCCTTCGCCCTGGTCAACCTGGCGGTGATCTTCCACTACTGGCTGGGCCGCCCGCAGCGCGGCGCGGCGGATGCGCTGCGCTTTCTGCTGTTTCCCGCCATCGGCCTGCTGGCCACGCTGTGGCTGATGGCCAGCCTCGACCAGTTGGCCATCGCCCTGGGCCTCGGCTGGCTGGCGCTCGGCGTGCTCTACCTCGGTTGGCTGACCGGCGGCTTTCGCCGCAACCCGCCGGAGCTGGCGTTCGAGCAGGTCTGAGGCGTCTTCAGCGCGCCACGCTGACCCCTTCCAGGCTGGCGAAGGAGGTGTCCTTGGCGGTCAGCAGGAAGTCGCGCATAAAGGGCGCATCCAGCATGTCGCTGCGAATGGCCGCGTAGAGGGTGCAGTACAGGCCCTTCTCGCCCAGGCGCTTGGCGCTGACGTAGCCGCGCGAGCTGTACTCGTGCAGCGCCCAGTTGGGCAGGCCGCAGACGCCGCGGCCGCTGGCCACCAACTGCATCATCATCACCGTCAGCTCTGAGGTGCGCACCTGCGCCGGTTCGACGTCGGCCGGTTCGAGGAAGCGGGTGAAGATATCCAGGCGGTCGCGCTCGATGGGGTAGGTGATCAGGGTTTCCGTGGCCAGATCCTCGGGCTGGATATAGGCCTTGGCCGCCAGGCGGTGTTGGTTGGCCACCGCCAGCAGCGCTTCGTAGGTGAACAGCGGCACGTAGGTGATGCCGGCCAGCTCGACGGGATCCGAGGTCACCACCAGGTCCAGGTCGCCACGCGCCAGCGCCGGCAGCGGGGCGAAGGAGAAGCCCGAGGCCAGGTCCAGCTCCACTTCCGGCCAGGCATCGCGGAACTGGTCGATGGTCGGCATCAGCCACTGGAAGCAGCTGTGGCACTCGATGGCCATATGCAGCCGGCCCGCGGTACCACCGGCCAGGCGCGCCAGGTCGCGCTCGGCGCCGCGCAGCAGCGGCAGGGTGGCGTCGGCCAACTGCAGCAGGCGCAGGCCGGCGCTGGTGAAGCGCACCGGCTTGGTCTTGCGCACGAACAACTGCAGGCCGAGGCGTTCCTCCAGCTCCTTGAACTGGTGCGACAGCGCCGACTGGGTCAGGTGCAGGCGCTCGGCGGCCTCCACCAGGCTGTCGGTTTCGCGCAGGGCGTGCAGGGTTTTCAGATGGCGTAGTTCGAGCATGGCGGACTCACGGAACCTAGGGTGGATAACGCTGTGTATCCACCGCCGGCGCGCGCCGCTCGATGGTGGATGGGTAAAGCCTCATCCAGGCTACATGAGTGATTCTATAGATCAATATAAATATCTTGAGTTTGTCTCATTCGGTGTGGCTGCCGGCACCGTTGCGGCATTGCATGCAACAGGACGGTCACGCCATTGCGGCCAGCGCTCGAGCCAGCCGGCCTGGTGACTGACCCCGGTCAGCCGGTGTAGCGCCAGGCAGTCGGCTGGGCCCAGCTGCGCGGCGTATGCGGCCAGCAGGCTGGCCGGCATCACCCGGTCCTCGACCCCGGCCAAATGGCGTTGGGGCAATCCCCTCAGGCGTTCGACGCGGTCCAGTGGCTCCAGCGAGTCTTGCAGCGGAGCCAGTTCGAGTAGTTGCGTCCAGCGCCTCGGGCTCAGATTACCGGCCAGGGTCTGCACTTGGGCGATGTCGTCGCGCTCGGCCGCCAGCAGCAGGGCCAGCGCGCCGCCGCCGGAGTAGCCAATCAGTTCGAAGTCGCTATTGCCATGTTGCCGCTGCAGCCAATCGAGCGCCTCGCTCAGGCTGTCGAGTACCGTTTGGGAAAACCGTCCCTCTGTCCAGTGGTGTGGTCCGCAGTCGGGCGACTGGATGAACTGGCAGGGCCGGGCCAGATAGACGCTGGGGCGAGGGTCGGCCAGCGCCAGGCGGGCCACCAGCAGATCACGCGGGGTCGGGTCCAGGCTGGGCTGGGTGGCGGTGATCCAGGCGCGGCCGTCGCCTTCCAGATAGACCCGCAACCGGCTGTCCGGCTGCCCCGCGTTCGGCAGTACGGCGCGCAGTTCGAACCCGGTCGTCTGCAGCGTCACCGTCCGGTGATTCTGCTGCCGGGCCAGTTCTTCCAGCTGGATGCCGGGAGATGCGCAGCCGCACAGGGCGACTGCCAAACCCAGCAGGAACGATGAGGCCCGCAGCAGCGGGCCCCGGTACAGGCGGGTCATATCAGAAATCGTAACGGACCCTGGCCTGTACGGTGTCGCTGGAGAAGTCGGCCTTGCTCAGGTAGTCGTAGCTGACTCCGAGGCTGACCGCACCAAGTCGGTAGTTGAGGCCAAGGCTGGCTTCATAGCTGTCGCGCGCCGGCTTGGCGCCGCTGGTGACGAAGGGTGTGCCGCCGACCAGGAAGGCGCTGGTGCTGCTGATCTGGTCGGCGATGAGGTCA
Organism: Pseudomonas sp. NPDC077186; assembly: GCF_044543505.1. Classification (NCBI taxonomy): domain Bacteria; kingdom Pseudomonadati; phylum Pseudomonadota; class Gammaproteobacteria; order Pseudomonadales; family Pseudomonadaceae; genus Pseudomonas; species Pseudomonas sp. NPDC077186. The sequence continues at coordinate 810,716 of NZ_JBITWE010000001.1, read as the reverse complement.
TGGTAGGCCATCAACCGGACTTCCGGCTCGAGGCTGCCCTGGCCTGCACTGAAGTGACCGGCCAGGCGCACGCCGGCACCCAGCTCGCCTATTTCGTAGCGCTGACCGGCGACGGCGAGTGCGGCGGACGAGCCCTTCTCGCGGAAACTGTCGATGCGCACGTTGCTGTACCGAGCGGCCACACGCGGTTCGAGCAGCAGGCCCTGGCCGATATCAAGTCCATAGCCGCCGAGCAGGCTCAGACCCCACAGTTCGCTGTCGTAGTTGCCCTCGGCGCGGGTACCAGCGATATAGCGCTTGCTCTGGTTGTCGCTGCGGCCATAGGTCAGGCTGGCGTCGGCGAACCAGGCATCTCGTTCGAAACCGCTGTAGAGGGTCAGGGCATGGCCCTCGATATCGGTCTTGTTGCCGGTCTGGCTGCGTACGTCGCTGGTCAGGTAGCTGTAGGCCAGGCCGAGGGTGGTCTGGGCGGTCGGCTTACCGTCGGCGCCAATGGCGATGCCCTGGCTGTCGGCGTCATAGCCGGGAATGCCGTGGCGGGTGCCCTGGTCGGCGTCGCTGCTCAGCACCTGCGTCCAGACCCCGGTCTGGCTCAACCCGTCGCCGGAGGACAGGCCCCGGCGCAGGCTGGCGCTGCGCCGGTTAAGACTGTTGCTGATCAGGTGATGTCCACCGACAACCGCCTGGGTCGCGCCGCCGTTGACCTCAGGCGCGAGCTGCTGCGCCAGGCGCACCAGTTGTTCGCCGTTGCTGCTTACCGTGGCTTCGAACAGCGGATCGTCGTTGCGCAAACTGCCGAGGGTGGTGCCGTAGAAGGCGGTAAAGGCGGGCAGCAGATAGGCCTGGGCGCCATGTTCGCTCAGGTAGTCACCGAGCTGTTTCGTGGACAGGCTTTTGACCATGGCGGTGACCTGGGTGTCGGTCACTTCGTAGCTTTCGATCTGCAGCAGGTCGGACAGGCTGGTGACCTGAAGACCAGCATTGTAAGCGGCGCCCCGGTCGTCGATATGGGCGGCGGAGACCAGCACATATTCGCGTAGCGGCAGCCCGCGGAAATCTTCCGACGCGGGCTTCAGGCGGATCTGGTCATTGAATTCAAACGAGGCATTGCCGGTGACTTCCAGAATGGCGCGATGGGCCTCGGTCTGGTTGTACAGGTTGAGGTCGAGGTTACTGTTACCCGCAAGCTCCAGTCTTCCTTCCAGACGGGTATGGGGCTGGCCCAGCTCCAGAGATGAAACGCCGAGCAGAGGACTCTGGATGAGTTGGCCGTTGAATAGTGCATCGCCCGAGGTGAACAGGGTTTGCAACCCCAGTAGGTCGCCTCGAATCTCGCCGCCATCGAAGTTCACCAAGATATTGCCAGAGCCCTTAGTTGAGTGTGGTGGCAGGGTTGCCCTGACTGCTCAGGTTGCCGTTATTGGTGAAGGTACCGGTAATGCTGCTGCCGTCCACGTCGATGGCGCTGTTGGAGTCGCCCGAGGCGTCGAGATCGGCCTGGTTGGTGACATCGCCCTGGATCAGGATGCCACCGAACTCGATGAGATCGTCCGAGGAAGCGGATGCCGTCCCTGTCAGGGTCAGCGATTCGGCCAAATCGCTGGTGAATTCCAGGGGCACCTGGCCGCTGACGTCCTGGGTCTGTGCCTGAAGGCCGAGAGAGGCGCCGAGACTGGCGAAAACGGCAAGGGCGAGCGGGGTCTTGCGGGCAAAGCGCAGGCGCATGGAGTGTTCCTTACTCGATAAGGCTTCCGAAAAAGCACGACGGGGGAGGGATGAAACAGGTAGGGAAGATTAATTGGAGTGAAGGCCAAGTGCCATTTTTTTGCTGGGTGGCAGCTCAGATACGTGGCATATCGCAAAGAATCAAAGCGGTTCGAGGGCGGCGCTTTGGCTCTAGGCTGCATGTTCTCCGGGGCTCGGATATTAGCTACTCGCTCAGCCGCGCCTGCTGCTCCGGGGGCATGCAATCCGCGGCCTTTACATGAAATATTCTATAGATCAATACAAATATCTTGAGTTTGTCTCACTCGATGCGGCTGCCGAGAATAGCGCCATCCCGATTTCCCTATGGAGCGTTCTGACATGGCCCTGTCCCATTCCCTCGGTTTTCCCCGCATCGGTCGCGACCGCGAACTGAAGAAGGCCCTCGAAGCCCATTGGCAAGGCACGCTCGACGAGGCCGGCCTGCGTGCGGTCGGCCGACGCCTGCGCGCCGAGCACTGGCAACTGCAGAAGGACGCCGGCATCGAGCTGCTGCCGGTCGGCGACTTCGCCTGGTACGACCAGGTGCTCGCGCACTCCCTGGCCTTCGGTGTGATTCCCGAGCGCTTTCGTCCTGCCGCCGGCAAGCCGGGCCTCGCTACCCTGTTCGCCATGGCGCGGGGGGCTAGCCACAGCTGCTGCGGCGGCGCCCATGCCCAGGAGCTGACCAAGTGGTTCGATACCAACTACCACTACCTGGTGCCGGAGTTTGCCGTCGACCAGCAGTTCGCCCTGAGCTGGGAGCAGTTGTTCGAGGAAGTGGACGAGGCCCATGCCCTCGGTCACGCCGTCAAGCCGGTGCTGATCGGCCCGTTGACCTACCTGTGGCTGGGCAAGGCCAAGGGCAGCGACTTCGACAAGCTGGAGCTGCTCGAACGCCTGCTGCCGGTCTACGGCGAGATGCTCCAGCGCCTGGCTGCCCAGGGCGTGGAATGGGTGCAGATCGACGAGCCGATCCTGGCGCTGGATCTGCCGCAGGACTGGAAGAACGCCTTCGAGCGCGCCTACAACCTGCTGCAGCGCGAGCCGGGCAAGAAGCTGATTGCCACCTATTTCGGCGGCCTGGAGGACAACCTCGGCCTGGCCGCCAACCTGCCGGTGGACGGCCTGCATATCGACCTGGTGCGTGCGCCGGAGCAGTACCCGACCATTCTCGACCGCCTGCCGGCTTATAAAGTGCTGTCGCTCGGCGTGGTCAACGGGCGCAACGTCTGGCGCTGCGATCTGGAGCAGGCGCTGGAGCTGCTGCGCCACGCCCACGAACGCCTGGGCGAGCGCCTGTGGGTGGCGCCGTCCTGCTCGCTGCTGCACAGCCCGGTGGACCTGGAACGCGAGGATCGGCTGGACGCCGAGCTGAAAAGCTGGCTGGCCTTCGCCGTGCAGAAATGCCGCGAAGTGGCGTTGCTCGGCCAGGCGCTGGAGACGCCGCAGGCGGCCGAGGTGCAGGCCGCGCTGGCGCAGAGCCGTGCGGTGCAGGCCGCCCGCGCCGCATCAACGCGCATCCACAAGGCCGAGGTGCAGGCGCGCCTGGCGGCGATCCGCCCGCGTCATGCCCAGCGTCAGTCGCCCTTCGCCGCGCGCAGCGAGCGGCAGCGCGCGCATCTGCAGCTGCCGCCGTTGCCGACCACCAGCATCGGCTCCTTCCCGCAGACCGCCGCCATTCGCCTGGCGCGCCAGGCGTTCAAGGCCGGCAAGCTGAGCGCGGCCGAGTACACCGAGGCCATGCACGGCGAGATCCGCCACGCCGTCGAGGTGCAGGAACGCCTGGGCCTGGATGTGCTGGTGCACGGCGAGGCCGAGCGCAACGACATGGTCGAGTATTTCGCCGAACAGCTCGACGGCTACGCCTTCACCCGCTTCGGCTGGGTGCAGAGCTATGGCTCGCGCTGCGTCAAACCGGCGGTGATAGTCGGCGACCTGAGCCGGCCCAAGGCGATGACGGTGGAGTGGATTCGCTATGCCCAGGGGCTGACCGCCAAGCCGATGAAGGGCATGCTGACCGGGCCGGTGACCATGCTGATGTGGTCCTTCCCGCGCGAGGACGTGCCGCGCGAGGTGCAGGCGCGCCAGTTGGCCCTGGCCATCCGCGACGAGGTGCTGGACCTGGAGGCGGCCGGCGTCAAGGTCATCCAGATCGACGAGGCGGCGTTCCGCGAGGGTCTGCCGCTGCGTCGGGCCGCCTGGCAGGGCTATCTGGACTGGGCCACCGAGGCCTTCCGCCTGACCGCCAGCGGCGTGCGCGACGAGACGCAGATCCATACCCACATGTGCTACAGCGAGTTCAACGACGTGATCGAAGCCATCGCGGCGATGGATGCCGACGTCATCACCATCGAGACCTCGCGTTCGCACATGCAGTTGCTGGAGGCCTTCGAGCGCTTCGCCTATCCCAACGAGATCGGCCCGGGCGTCTACGACATCCACTCGCCGCGGGTGCCGGACAGCGCCGAGATGGTCAAACTGCTGCGCAAGGCGGCCACGCGCATTCCCGTCGAGCGGCTGTGGGTCAACCCGGACTGCGGCCTGAAGACCCGCGCCTGGCCGGAGACCGAGGCGGCGCTGGTCAATATGGTCGCCGCCGCCAGGCAGTTGCGCGCCGAGCTGGCCTGATCGGCGCTTTGCCCTGCCGGGTTTGCCTGCCTTGCCGTGCGATTGGAGCCAGGGGCGTTGGGCTTCGTCGCAGACTCCTCAACCCAACCTACGTCGTAGGTTGGCGCTGAGCGCAGCGAAGCCCAACGCGGAGGGCGCTGGGCAATGTTCGGCGGTCGTTCCCGTTTCGCTGGGCTCTGTCGCAGGCTCCTCAACCCAACCTACGGGCGTAGGTTGGCGCTGAGCGCAGCGAAGCCCAACGCCGAGGGCGCCGGGCAATGTTCGGCGGTCGTTCCCGTTTCGCTGGGCTTCGTCGCAGGCTCCTCAACCCAACCTACGGACGTAGGTTGGCGCTGAGCGCAGCGAAGCCCAACGGAGAGCGGCAGGGCGACCGCTCGTCCTCCTTCATCAAATTGTCATCGTTGTGTGGCAGCGCTCGCGAACGACTATCACCAGACTCGCGGTTCAGTGGGGTTCTGCGTTTCCGGTGTTTTCATGCGTCTATTGATTTTCCTGGCGGCACTGCTGTGCGGCCTGCCGTCCTGGGCGGCGACTCGTTGCGAGCTCGAGCAACCGACCCGTTACGCGGACGTCGGCGAGGTACGCCTGGCCTACCAGAGCATCGGCAGCCAGCGCGACCCGGCGTTGCTGCTGGTCATGGGCCTGGGCGGGCAGCTGATCCACTGGCCCGACGAGGTGGTCGAGCGCCTGTGCCAGCAGGGTTTTCGAGTGATACGTTTCGACAACCGCGACGTCGGCCTGAGCAGCTGGCGGCAGCCGGCGCCGGCCATCAACCTCGGCTACGAGGTGCTGCGCTACCGCCTCGGTCTGGCGCCGGGCGCGCCTTACCGGCTGCGCGACATGGCCGGCGACGCCCTGGGTCTGATGGACGCTCTGGGCGTCGCGGCTTTCCATGTGCTGGGGGCGAGCATGGGCGGCATGATCGCCCAGCACCTGGCCGACCTGGCGCCTGCGCGGGTGCTCAGCCTGACCCTGGTGATGACCAGCTCCGGCGCCCAGGGCCTGCCAGCACCGGACGAGTCGCTGCTGCGCCTGCTGGCGCGGCGCGAGGCGGGCAGCCGCGAGGCGGCGCTGCAGCAGCAGGCCGATCTGCTCGCCGCGCTGGGCAGCCCGGCGGTGCGCGACGACCGTGCGCTGTTGCTGCAGCAGGCGCAGCTAGCCTACGACCGCGCCTTCAACCCCGAGGGTGTGCAGCGTCAGCTACTGGCGATCCTCGCCGAGCCGAGCCGGGTGGCGCTGCTGGGTCGCCTGCGGGTGCCGACCCTGGTGGTGCACGGCACCGCCGATCCGCTGCTGCCGGTGATGCACGGCGTGCACGTGGCGGCGCATATCCGGGGCGCCGAACTCAAGCTGATTCCGGGGCTGGCCCATCGCTTTCAGGAGGCGTTCAAGGAGCCGCTGCTGGCCGCGGTGCTGCCGCATCTGGCCGCGCACCGGCAGGATCTGGGGCTGGCAAGGCTTTGAGTTTAGGGGCGGGGGCATGCACCCCGGGCAAGTCAACAGGCGCCGCCCGCGGGGGATGGCGGCCCTGCATGCAGCTGCGCTCAGAGTTCCTGGTTATGCTTGATCGCCGCGCGGCGTTGCAGGTTGTCGATATGTTCGCTGCTGTGACGCAGCAGCTTGTCGGCCATGTTTACCCGGTCGATGTAGCGGGCGATGCTCTGTTCGGCGTCGTGGCGGGACATGAAGGGCCCTTCCAGGGTGCCTTCGCGGGTGGCGAAGAAATACTGGCCGTTGACCGCGCTCAGGCGCGAACTGCGGTAATGGGTCCCGGGCTGGGGATCGAGGTTGCGTTGGCCGAACATAGCGCGGGCTCCATCTGCAAAGGGCTGGATGACTTGAGTCTACTGCGCGCCCTGCGCGCTGCCGAGCGAAGCGACCAGTGGTCGAGGTTGTCGGTCTGATTGGTGCTTTTTGTCGAGTTTTTCAGATTTTGACGCCGGAACCCTGACAGTGTCGGGCGTGTGGCCGGTACAGTTGCGCCGTGCAACGCCGCCTAACTGTTACTGTGCCGGTTGCGGCCCGCCTCCTAGAATGGCGCTTTGCGGCCCGCGCGACTTGCCGGGTCGCCCGTTTCGAGGTCGCCATGCATATCTCCTCCGGCCGTTGGCTCTACGGCCTGCTGCTCGCCCTGACCACGTCCGTGCTCTGGGGCATCCTGCCGATCAAGCTGAAAGAAGTGCTGCAGGTGATGGACCCGGTCACCGTCACCTGGTATCGCCTGCTGGTGGCCGGCTCGCTGTTGCTCGCCTACCTGGCCGCGTCGCGCCGGCTGCCGCGCTTTCGCCCGCTGGGGCGCAAGGGCGCCTGGCTGCTGGCGCTGGCCATCGGCGGGCTGACCGCCAACTACGTGCTGTACCTGGTCGGCCTCAATCTGCTCAGCCCCGGCACCACGCAGCTGGTGATCCAGGTGGCGCCGATTTTGCTGCTGGTCAGCAGCCTGTTCGTCTTCCGCGAGCGGTTCAGCCTGGGCCAGGGCATCGGCCTGGCGATCCTGCTGCTGGGCTTCGTGCTGTTCTTCAACCAGCGCCTGGGCGAGCTGCTGACCTCGCTCACCGCCTACACCGCCGGGGTGCTGATCGTGCTGGCGGCGGCCTTCGTCTGGACCTTCTACGGCCTGGCGCAGAAGCAGTTGCTGACGCTGTGGAACTCGGTGCAGGCGATGATGGTGATCTACCTGGCCTGCGCCCTGCTGCTGGCGCCCTGGGCGCAGCCGCTGCAGGCGCTCGAGCTGAGCCCGCTGCAGGGCTGGCTGCTGCTGGCCTGCTGCCTGAATACCCTGGTGGCCTACGGCGCCTTCGCCGAGGCGCTGGCGCACTGGGAGGCCTCGCGGGTCAGCGCGACCCTGGCCATCACGCCGTTGGTGACCTTCGCCTCGGTGGCTGTGGCGGCCTCCTGGTGGCCGGATCACGTGCAGCCCGAGCAGATCAACTGGATCGCCTACGGCGGCGCCCTGCTGGTGGTGCTGGGCTCGGCACTGACCGCGCTGGGGCCGTCGCTGCTGGCCGGGCTGCGCGCGCGCAAGGCAAGGCGGCTGGCCAGGGCCTAGGGGGCATCGCGCGCACCACGAACCGGCAATCCAGGCCAGCGCTACGCGCTGCCTAGGCCTTGACGCCCAGTGCCTCGGCCTTGCGCAGCCAGGCCTGGCGCTGCTCCTCGCTGGACGGTCGCACCGGGGCGAATTCGGCCAGGCGGCGGGTCTTGATCCCGCAGAAACCGAGGATGGTGCGCACCATCTGCCGGTGCGCCGGCGCGCCGTAGATCCAGCGGAAGTACCAGGGCGGGGTGTCCAGGGTCACCAGCAGGTCGGCGCTGCGCCCGCTCAGCAGCTTGTCCCACAGCTGCGAGCGGCCCCGGTACTTGAAGGCGAAGCCCGGCAGGAACACCCGATCGAAGAAGCCCTTGAGCAGCGCCGGCACGCCGCCCCACCAGACCGGGTAGACGAACACCAGGTGCTCGGCCCAGTGGATCAGGCGCTGCGCCTCGAGCAGGTCGGGCTCCAGGTTCTGGCTCTGGTCGTAGCCGTCGCGCAGGATCGGGTCGAACTGCAACTCGCCCAGCTTCAGCTGGCGCACCACATGGCCCTGGTCGCGCGCGCCCTGGGCGTAGGCGGCGCCGAGGGCGTGGCACAGGCTCTCGCGCTTGGGCGTGCCGAAGATCATCAGAATGCGTTTGCCGTCGCCTTCCAGCGGCGTGGCGCCGCTCTTGCCCTCAGTCATGCTTGCCGGCTCCGAGCATGTCCTGCGGCCGCACCCACTGGTCGAACTGGGCGTCGTTCAGGTAGCCCAGCTGCAGCGCCGCCTGGCGCAGGGTGCTGCCCTCGGCGTAGGCCTTCTTGGCGATCTCGGCGGCCTTGTCGTAGCCGATATGCGGGTTCAGCGCGGTGACCAGCATCAGGCCGTTCTCCAGATGCGCGGCCATCTGCACGGCGTCCGGCTGCAGCTCGGCGACGCAGTGCTGCTGGAAGTTGCGGCAGCCGTCGGCGAGCAGGCGGATCGACTGCAGCAGGTTGTGGATGATCACCGGCTTGAACACGTTCAGCTGCAGGTGGCCCTGGCTGGCGGCAAAGCCGATGGTGGCGTCGTTGCCCAGCACCTGGCAGGCGAGCATCGACAGCGCCTCGCACTGGGTCGGGTTGACCTTGCCGGGCATGATCGAACTGCCCGGTTCGTTGGCCGGCAGGCGCACCTCGGCCAGGCCGGCGCGCGGGCCGGAGCCGAGCAGGCGCAGGTCGTTGGCCAGTTTCATCAGCGCCACGGCGAGGGTTTTCAGCGCGCCGGACAGCTGCACCAGCGGCTCGTGGCCGGCGAGGGCGGCGAACTTGTTCGGTGCACTGGTCAGCGGCAGGCCGGAGAGTGCCGCCAGCTCGGCGGCGATGGCCTCGGCGAAGCCGGGGGGGGCGTTGAGCCCGGTGCCCACCGCCGTGCCGCCCTGGGCCAGTTCGCACACTGCCGGCAGGGCGGCGCGGATGGCCGCCTCGGCGTAGCCGAGCTGGGCGACGAAGGCCGACAGCTCCTGGCCGAAGGTGATGGGGGTGGCGTCCATCATATGGGTGCGCCCTGTCTTGACCAGGCCCGCATGGCGCTGCGCCTGCTCCTGCAGGCCGTCGCGCAGCTCGGCGATGGCCGGCAGCAGGCTGTGCCTGACCGCCTGCGCCGCGGCGATGTGCATGGCGGTGGGGAAGCAGTCGTTGGAGCTCTGCGCGCGGTTGACGTGATCGTTGGGATGCACCGGGTTCTTGCCGCCGCGCGTGCCGCCGGCCAGTTCGTTGGCGCGGCCGGCGATTACCTCGTTGACGTTCATGTTGCTCTGCGTGCCGCTGCCGGTCTGCCACACCACCAGGGGGAACTGCGCGTCGTGGTCGCCGCCGAGCACCTCGTCGGCGGCCTGTTCGATCAGTCGGGCGATATCCGCCGGCAGCTCGCCGCTGCGGCTGTTGACCCGCGCCGCGGCCTTCTTGATCAGCGCCAGGGCGTGCAGCACCGCCAGCGGCATGCGCTCGGCGCCGATGGCGAAGTTGATCAGCGAGCGCTGCGTCTGCGCGCCCCAGTAGGCCTCGTCGGGGACTTCGATGGGGCCAATGCTGTCGGTTTCGGTGCGGCTCATGGCGATCTCCGGGAGTAGGACGGCTGGCAGTTTAGGCCGCGTCGTCGGGCACTGGTTCCGCGGATTTTCTATCGCGACTGTCACCAGCGGGCGTGGGTCGCGCCGAGCCAGCCGAGGGCGCCGTCCACCGGCACCCGCTCGCCCTTGGGACCGCGCAGCACGCCGTCGTAGCGACCGAACCACTGCTGGGTGTCGGCATGGAAGGGGCCCAGCTTGGGGCAGGCGCGGTGCAGCTGGCGCGGGCTGAAACGCAGCGCCACGCGCTCGTCCGCGCTGTCCAGGCGCCAGGGCGCCAGCGGCGCCTGGGCGCTCTGTTCGATGCTCAGCGGGCTGTCCAGGCGCTGCAGTTCGCCGCCGAACCACAGGGCGTTCTCCGACAGGCCGCTGTGTTCCAGCCAGCCGGAGCCGAAGTTGCCGGCGATGCCGCCCGGTGCGGCGAAGGCGGCGCGCTGCCAGTGGCTGTTCAGCGGCCACACGCCGCGGCCGAAATCCAGGGCGGCGAAGCTCTGCCCGGGAGCGCAGCTGTACTGCTTGCGTCCCAGCTGCAGGCTGCCGGCGGCTGGCAGGCCGAGCTGGCGGCTGGTGGCGTGGAAGCCGCCGCCCTGCAGCGGCGCCACCAGGTTGACCGATTGCAGGTGGGCGGGGCGCTGAATGTCCAGCGCCACCTGCAGCGGCTGGCCGCCGATATCCGGGGCGGCGGCGGTCAGGCGCAGGCGGCCGGGATGCTCGTCGATGCGCAGTTGCAGGCGCGGGTGGTTGAAGGCGTGGCTCTCCAGCGGCAGGTCGGGCAGCTGGCAGCCGAAGGCGAAGGGGCGTAGCTGGGTATGGGCCACGGCTTGGCCGTTGTCCAGGTCGAGGAAGTAGGCGGCGCCGTAGCCCAGGTAGTCGAGGTCGGCCAGGGTCAGCGCGAGCATCCACTGCGGGGTGGTGATGCACCAGTGGTTCCAGCGCTTGCGCCGGCCGAGGTGCCCGCGCAGGGCGCAGTGCACCTGCGGTCGGCTGGACCAGCCGATGGCTTCGGCCAGCAGCCGGCCCTTGCTGTCGCACAGCGGCTGGGGGGGAAATTCGGCGGGGCTGGCGAAACTGGTCATCGGGCACGTCCATGTGTGTGCGCAGGCTGGCGATCAATTGCCGGGGCGAGGAGTGCGCACGCCATTCGAATCGGGGGCGCACAGCATGCCGAGCACGCTCAAGCATGGGCAAGTACTGGCATTTTGGCAACCGACCAGCGGGTGCGGCAGTGTGCAGGGTTTCTGTGCGCTGGCGCACGATGCGGGCGACTTGAGGTAAACCGGGCTTGGGCACAAAATGCCGCCAGCGCAGTCTACCCAGACTCACCCATCACCCCGGAAGCCTTCCCATGCCTCATCTATTCAAGCTGTGCACCGCCGTTCTGCTCAGCGCCTCGGCGTCCCTGGCCCTGGCCGATGCCGCCAGCCATGCCGCCGATGCCGAGCGTTTCCTCAAGCTGGCGCATGCCGACAAGCTGACCGTGCCGGTGTATGGCCAGGTGCAGCAGATGTTCGCCCAGCGCTTCGCCCAGGCGCCGGACGGCAAGCAGGCGCTGCTGGAAAGCTATCAGGCCAAGGCCAATGCCGCGCTGGACAAGGCGGTGGGCTGGGACAAGCTCAAGCCGGACATGGTCAAGCTCTACACCGGCAACTTCGACGAGCAGGAGCTCAAGCAACTGATCGCCTTCTACGAGTCGCCGCTGGGGCAGAAGGTGCTGCAGAAGATGCCGACCCTCACCGCACAGTCCGCACAGATCACCCAGAGCAAGCTGGAAACCGCCGTGCCCGAGGTGAACAAGCTGCTGGCCGAGATGAGCGACGAGCTCGGCGTGGCCAAACAACCCTGATGGAGCCCACGATGTCCAAGCAAGACCTGATCGTCGCCGCGCTGGCCGATCTGCAGCCCGAGCACCTTGAGGTGCTGGACGAGAGCCATATGCACAGCCGCGGCCTGGAGACCCACTACAAGGCGGTGATCGTCAGCCCGGCGTTCGCCGGACTGAACGCGGTCAAGCGGCATCAGAAGGTCTACGCCACGGTCGGCGAGCTGATGACGCAGATCCACGCCCTGGCCCTGCACACCTACACCCCCGAGGAGTGGGCGGCGCAGGGCGTGGCGCCGGCCTCGCCGACCTGCCGCGGCGGCCACTGATCCAGGCCGGGTGCGCCGGCCCGCTGCACTGCGGTAGAATCCGCCTCGCGCCGGCCCACGCCGGCGCTTTCGTTTGGCTTCTCGATTCGGCGGGTTCGCGCCGATCGAGCCCCAGTCCGCCCTTTACGTGGGCGACTACTGAGAGAACTGTTCATGACCGACAAGATCGTCGTCGCGGCGTTGTATAAATTCGTCTCCCTGCCGGACTACCAGGCGCTGCGCGAACCCCTGCTGCAAACCCTGCTCGACAATGGCATCAAGGGCACCCTGCTGCTCGCCGAAGAGGGCATCAACGGCACCGTCTCCGCCAGCCGCGCCGGCATCGACGCGCTGCTCGCCTGGTTCGCCGAGGACGCCCGTCTGGCCGATATCGACCACAAGGAGTCCTACTGCGATGAGCAGCCGTTCTATCGCACCAAGGTCAAGCTGAAGAAAGAGATCGTCACCCTCGGCGTGCCGGGCGTCGACCCCAACCAGCGCGTCGGCACCTATGTCGAGCCGCAGGACTGGAACGCCCTGATCAGCGACCCCGAGGTGCTGCTGATCGATACCCGCAACGACTACGAGGTGGCCATCGGCACCTTCGAGGGCGCCATCGACCCCAAGACCCAGTCGTTCCGCGAATTTCCCGCGTACATCAAGGCCCACTTCGACCCGCGCCAGCACAAGAAGGTGGCGATGTTCTGCACCGGCGGCATCCGTTGCGAGAAGGCCTCCAGCTACATGCTCGGCGAGGGCTTCGAGGAGGTCTACCACCTCAAGGGCGGCATCCTCAAATACCTCGAGGAAGTGCCGCAGGAAGAGACCAAGTGGCGGGGCGACTGCTTCGTCTTCGACAACCGGGTGACCGTGCGCCACGACCTGACCGAAGGCGACTACGACCAGTGCCACGCCTGCCGCACGCCGATTTCCGTGGCAGACCGCCAGTCCGAGCGTTACAGCCCCGGGGTCAGCTGCCCGCATTGCTGGGACTCGCTGCCGGAGAAGACCCGCGAAGGCGCCCGCGAGCGGCAGAAGCAGATCGAGCTGGCGCGCGCGCGCAACCAGCCGCATCCTCTGGGACGCGACCCCCGCCAACTGAACGAGGCCTGACCATGGCAAGCCGCCTGCTCTACGTGATGGACCCGATGTGTTCCTGGTGCTGGGGTTTCGCCCCGGTGGCCGAGGCCCTCGCCGGGCAGGCCGCGGCGGCCGGCGTGCCGCTGCAACTGGTGGTCGGCGGCCTGCGCCGCGACCAGGTGGCCATCGACGCCGCGGCGCGGGTGCGTTACCTGGGCTACTGGCAGGCGGTCAACGCCAGCACCGGGCAGCTGTTCGACTTCGAGCGCGGCCTGCCCGAGGGCCTGGTCTACGACACCGAGCCGGCCTGCCGCGCCCTGGTCACCGCGCGCAGCCTCGACGCGGCCAGCGCCTGGCCGCTGCTCAAGCTGATCCAGCAGGCCTTCTACACCGAGGGCGTCGACGTCACCCAGGCCGGCGTGCTGGTGCAGCTGGCCGAGCGCGCCGGCATTCCGCGTATCGAGTTCGCCGAGGCCTTCGACAGCCAGGCCATGGTTGATGCCACCGCCGCCGATTTCAGCTGGGTGCAGGATCTGGGCATCGCCGGCTTTCCCACCCTGCTGGCCGAGCGCGACGGCCAGCTGGCGCTGCTGACCAACGGCTATCAACCGCTGGAGGTGCTGGCGCCGCTGCTCGGCCGCTGGCTGGAGCGCGCCGCCCATGCCTGATCGGTTGAGCTGGGCAGAAATCCGTCGCCTGGCCCTGCAGCACAAGAAGGCACTGATCCTGGCCAACCTGGTGGCGGTGTTCGCCACCCTGTGCAGCGTGCCGATCCCGCTGCTGCTGCCGCTGCTGGTCGACGAGGTGCTGCTGCACGACGGCGACGCCGCGCTCAAGGTGATGGACAACTTCCTGCCGGCCAGTTGGGAAACCGCCGCCGGTTATATCGGCCTGATGCTGCTGCTGACCCTGCTGCTGCGCGGCTCGGCGCTGATCTTCAACGTGCTGCAGGCGCGGCTGTTCGCGCGGCTGTCGAAGGATATCGTCTACCGCATCCGCATGCGCCTGATCGAGCGGCTCAAACGCATTTCCCTCGGCGAGTACGAGAGCCTCGGCGGCGGCACGGTCACCACCCATCTGGTCACCGACCTGGACACCCTGGACAAGTTCGTCGGCGAGACCCTCAGCCGCTTCCTGGTGGCGGTGCTGACGCTGGTCGGCACCTCGGCCATCCTGATCTGGATGCACTGGCAACTGGCGCTGCTGATCCTGCTGTTCAACCCGCTGGTGATCTACGCCACGGTGCAGCTGGGCAAGCAGGTCAAGCACCTGAAGAAGCTCGAGAACGACAGCACCGGCCGCTTCACCCAGGCGCTGACCGAGACCCTCGACGCCATCCAGGAGGTGCGCGCCGGCAATCGCCAGGGCTATTTCCTCGGCCGCCTCGGTGGGCGGGCACGCGAGGTACGCGACTTTGCCGTGGCCTCGCAGTGGAAGAGCGATGCGTCGAACCGCGCCAGCGGCCTGCTGTTTCAGTTCGGCATCGACGTGTTCCGCGCCGCCGCCATGCTCACCGTGCTGTTCTCCGACCTGTCCATCGGCCAGATGCTCGCGGTGTTCAGCTACCTGTGGTTCATGATCGGCCCGGTGGAGCAGCTGCTCAGCCTGCAGTACGCCTTCTACGCCGCCGGCGGCGCGCTGACGCGGATCAACGAGCTGCTGGCGCGACGCGACGAGCCGCAGTACCCGGGCCGCGTCGATCCGTTCAAGGGCCGCGACACCGTCGGCATCGAGGTGCGCGGGCTGACCTTCGCCTACGGCGAGGAGCCGGTACTGGATCGCCTCGATTTGTCCATCGCCCCCGGCGAGAAGGTGGCCATAGTCGGCGCTTCGGGCGGCGGCAAGAGCACCCTGGTGCAGCTGTTGCTGGGGCTCTACACGCCGCAGGCCGGCAGCATCCGCTTCGGCGGCAGCAGCCAGGAGGAGATCGGCCTGGACTGCGTGCGCGACAACGTCGCGGTGGTGCTGCAGCACCCGGCGCTGTTCAACGATACGGTGCGCGCCAACCTGTGCATGGGCCGCGAGCGCAGCGACCAGGCCTGCTGGCGCGCACTGGAGATCGCCCAGTTGGCGCCGACCATCCAGGCGCTGCCGCAGGGCCTGGACAGCGTGGTCGGGCGCAGCGGCGTGCGCCTGTCCGGCGGCCAGCGCCAGCGTCTGGCGATTGCCCGCATGGTATTGGCCGAGCCCAAGGTGGTGATCCTCGACGAGGCCACCTCGGCGCTCGACGCCGCCACCGAATACGCCCTGCACGAGGCGCTGGCGCAGTTCCTCAACGGCCGCACCACGCTGATCATCGCCCACCGCCTGAGCGCGGTGAAGCAGGCCGACCGCGTGCTGGTGTTCGACGGCGGCAGCGTCGCCGAGGACGGCGACCACCAGCAGCTGATCGCCGACGGTGGCCTGTACGCCAAGCTCTACGGGCATCTGCAGCGTTGACGACGTGCTCGACTCCAGGTGGACAAGCTGCGGGTTGTCCGCTCTGATCTGGATTGCATTGCAACTACTTGTGCCAAAAGCATTTTTTGGGTGCAAATAGTGTCCAGTTCGAAGGCTTCATGGGTTGCATGCAGTTGCAATGCAACCGACGAAGCCTAGGTGTTGTGGGCGCGGCTATCTGTGGGAGGCGCTTTAGCGGCGAGTTCGCGGCTGAAGCCCCTCCCACATAGGTCGTCACCCGATTCGCGACGATGATCGGCTTTTCTTTGCCTGCGCCGCGACAGCTCGTCTGGCAGCCTGGCGAACCGCTCTGGCAAGAAAACCTTACGCATTTACAGGTCTTGCCAGGCCGCATCCCCTGGTTTTTCAGGGTGTAAGGAAAACTTGCCGATACCTCGCTGAGATCGCCCCAACCGGGCGGTTGCGCCGCCTTGTTCGCCGTCTGCCATCGGGTTGTTATGGGTTCATCTACACGCGCCTCGCGGCGCAGCCCACAACAACAACGAGGAGGCGAAATGACCGCCGTGGCCAAGATCGAGCAGCACAACCCCATAGGTACCGACGGCTTCGAGTTCGTCGAATTCACCGCGCCCAACGACGAAGGCATCGCCCAGCTGCGCCAGCTGTTCACCGCCATGGGCTTCACCGAAACCGCCAAGCACCGCTCGAAAGAGGTGTGGCTGTTCCAGCAGAACGACATCAACATCGTGCTCAACGGCAGCCCCACCGGCCACGTGCGCGCCTTCGGCGAGAAGCACGGCCCCAGCGCCTGCGCCATGGCCTTCCGGGTGAAGAACGCCGCTCAGGCCGCTGCCTACGTCGAGCAGCAGGGCGCCAAGCTGGTGGGCAGCCACGCCAACTTCGGCGAGCTGAACATTCCCTGCGTCGAAGGCATCGGCGGCTCGCTGCTGTATCTGGTTGACCGTTACGGCGACAAGAGCATCTACGACGTCGACTTCGAGTACATCGAAGGCCGCAGCCCGAATGACAACGCCGTCGGCCTGCAGTGCATCGATCACCTGACCCACAACGTGCGCCGCGGGCAGATGGATGTCTGGTCCGGCTTCTACGAGCGTATCGCCAATTTCCGCGAGATCCGCTACTTCGATATCGAAGGCAAGCTCACTGGCCTGTTCTCCCGCGCCATGACCGCGCCCTGCGGCAAGATCCGCATTCCGATCAACGAGTCGGCCGACGACAAGTCGCAGATCGAGGAATTCATCCGCGAATACCACGGCGAAGGCATCCAGCACATCGCGCTGTCCACCGACGACATCTACGCCACCGTGCGCCAACTGCGCGCCAATGGCGTGGACTTCATGACCACCCCGGACACTTACTACGAGAAGGTCGATACCCGCGTCGCCGGGCATGGTGAGCCGACCGACGTATTGCGCGAGCTGAACATCCTGATCGATGGCGCGCCTGGCGATGACGGCATCCTGCTGCAGATCTTCACCAACACGGTGATCGGCCCGATCTTCTTCGAGATCATCCAGCGCAAGGGCAATCAGGGTTTTGGCGAGGGCAACTTCAAGGCCCTGTTCGAGTCGATCGAGGAAGACCAACTGCGTCGCGGTGTGATCTCCGAGGAGTGATGCCATGAGCCGTCAATGGATCCGCTTTCCCTTGCGTGAAGGCGAGTGCTCGCGCCAGGCGCATTGCGACCTGCCGCAGGGCACCTATGAGCGCGAGATGGGCCGTGAGGGCTTCTTCGGCCCCACCGCGCACCTGCACCACAAGCATCCGCCGACCGGCTGGATCGACTGGGAAGGCCCGCTGCGCCCGCACGCGTTCAACTTCAACGACATCCCCAGCGAGCGCGACTGCCCGCTGGCGGCGCCGCTGACCTTGCACAACGCCGACGTCAAGTTGCGCGTCTGGCGCACCCATGGCGCCATGCGCCACCTGGTGCGCAACGCCGACGGCGACGAGCTGCTGTTCGTTCACGAGGGGGCAGGGCACCTGTACTGCGATTTCGGCCACTTGGAATATCGCGACGGCGACTACCTGCTGATTCCGCGCGGCACCGCCTGGCGCATCGAGGCCAGCACGCCGAGCTACTTCCTGCTGATCGAGAACAGCGACGGCGCCTACCAGCTGCCGGACAAGGGCCTGCTCGGCCCGCAGGCGATCTTCGACCTGGCGGTGCTGGAACACCCGCATATCGACGACGCCTTCAAGGCGCAGCAGGACGAGAACGCCTGGCAGATCAGGATCAAGCGGCGCAATCAGATCAGCACCGTGACCTACCCCTACAACCCGCTGGACGTGGTCGGCTGGCATGGCGACAACACGGTGGTGCGGCTGAACTGGCGCGACATTCGCCCGCTGATCAGCCATCGCTACCACCTGCCGCCGTCGGCGCACACCACCTTCGTCGCCAACGGTTTCGTGATCTGCACCTTCACGCCCCGGCCGGTCGAGTCCGACCCCGGTGCGCTCAAGGTGCCGTTCTTCCACAACAACGACGACTACGACGAAGTGCTGTTCTACCACCGCGGCAACTTCTTCAGCCGCGACAACATCGAGGCCGGCATGGTCACCCTGCACCCCTGCGGCTTCCCCCACGGCCCGCATCCCAAGGCGCTGAAGAAGAGCCAGGAGGACCCGGCCACCTTCATCGACGAGGTGGCGGTGATGATCGACACCCGCCGCGCCCTGGAAGTGGCCGATGCCGCCGCTGCGGTGGACGTGGCCGAGTACGTCAACTCCTGGCGCGCGCCAGGTGCTCTTTAACTCCCTCTCCCGTTTACGGGAGCGGGTTGGGGAGAGGGGCTGTGCTTGCCCACACCCTCTCCCCCGGCCCCTCTCCCACAGGTGGGAGAGGGGAGGTCAAGCCGGCGTGCGGCCATCAACGAACAGGAATAACCCATGAAACTCGCATCACTGAACCAGGGCCGCGACGGTGTACTCGTCGTGGTTTCCCGCGACCTGTCCCGCGCCGTGCGCGTGCCGCAAGTCGCCGCCACCTTGCAGGCCGCGCTGGACGACTGGGCCGTGGCCCGGCCCAAGCTCGAAGCGGTCTACCAGCGCCTCAACGACGGCCTGGAGCAGGGCGCCTTCGCCTTCGACCAGGCCGCCTGCCACAGCCCGCTGCCACGCGCCTATCACTGGGCCGACGGCAGCGCCTACGTCAACCACGTCGAGCTGGTGCGCAAGGCACGCGGCGCCGAGATGCCGGAATCCTTCTGGCACGACCCGCTGATGTACCAGGGCGGCGCCGACAGCTTTATCCCGCCGCACAGCCCGATCCGCCTGGCCGACGAGGCCTGGGGCATCGACCTGGAGGCCGAGCTGGCGGTGATCACCGACGACGTACCGATGGGCGCCACGCCGGCCGAGGCCGGCGAGCATATCCGCCTGCTGCTGCTGGTCAACGATGTGTCGCTGCGCAACCTGATCCCCGGCGAGCTGGCCAAGGGCTTCGGCTTCTACCAGAGCAAGCCGTCGTCGAGCTTCTCGCCGGTGGCCATCACCCCGGACGAGCTGGGCGAGAGCTGGAAGGACGGCAAGGTGCATCGGCCGCTGGTCTCGCATATCAACGGCGCGCTGTTCGGCCAGCCGGACGCCGGCGTGGACATGACCTTCAACTTCCCCACCCTGGTCGCCCACGCCGCCAAGACCCGTCCGCTGGGCGCCGGCACCATCATCGGCTCGGGCACCGTGTCGAACTACGACCGCAGTGCGGGTTCTTCCTGCCTGGCGGAAAAGCGCATGCTGGAAATCGTCGAGTCGGGCGAGGCGAAAACGCCGTTTCTCAAGTTCGGCGACCGGGTGCGTATCGAGATGTTCGACGCGGCCGGCCAGAGCCTCTTCGGCGCCATCGATCAGGTGGTGGAAAAGTATGAGTAGCCCGGATGAAATCCGGGAAATTCCCAGGCCAGCCCCGGATTGCATCCGGGCTACGGGGGATGATCGATGCTGAAACTCTATGGCTACTGGCGCTCCAGCGCTGCCTACCGTGTGCGTATCGCCCTCAACCTGAAGGGCCTGGCTTACCAGCAGGTGCCAGTGCACCTGGTCAAGGATGGCGGGCAGCAGCACGGCGCCGACTACCGCGCGTTGAATCCGCAGGGGCTACTGCCGCTACTGGTGGACGAGGAGAGCGGCGGCGTACGCATCGCCCAGTCGCTGGCGATCATCGAATACCTCGAAGAGATCTTCCCGGTGCCGGCGCTGTTGCCAGCCGATCCAGCCGAGCGTGCCCAGGTACGGGCGCTGTCGCTGCATATCGCCTGCGACGTGCATCCGCTGAACAACCTGCGCGTGCTGCAGTACCTGTCCAGCGAACTGGGCGTCGCCGATGAGGCGAAAAACGCCTGGTACCGGCACTGGGTCGCGCTGGGTCTGGCCGCCGTGGAGGAGGGCCTGGCTGCGTTCGACGGGCGCCTGTCGCTCGGCGAGCGGCCTGGATATCTGGAAGCCTGCCTGATTCCGCAGCTGTATAATGCGCGGCGTTTTAACTGTGACCTTGCCGCGTACCCACGCATTGTCGCCATGGCGGCGCGCTGTGAACCCCTGGAGGCCTTCCAACTGGCCGCGCCGGAGGCACAAGTCGACGCCCAGTGACACCTTCGGCTTCAACCCAAGCCTTGCATTCCGCTGCGCCACAAGCGCGGCGGGTCCGATTCCGTCACAGATAAAAACAAACAGGTGACGCATGACCCGTGAAAAACCGAAGAACCTCTGGCTCTCGCGCTGGGGCTTCATCCTCGCTGCAACCGGCTCGGCCGTCGGCCTGGGCAATATCTGGAAATTCCCCTACATCACCGGTGAATACGGCGGCGGTGCCTTCGTGCTGATGTACCTGGCGTGCATCCTGGCCATCGGCATTCCGGTGATGATGACCGAGATCGCCCTCGGCCGCCGCGGCCGCGGCAGCCCCATCGATGCTATCGGCCGGGTGGTCCGCGAGAACGGCGGCAACCCGCTGTGGAAGGCGGTCGGCGGCATGGCCATGCTGGCCGGCTTCATGATCCTGTGTTTCTACGTGGTGGTCGCCGGCTGGGCCTTCGCCTATACGTGGAAGATGCTCGATGGCTCGCTGGCCGCCAGCAGCGTCGAGGCGCTCGGCGGCGTGTTCGAAGCGCACAACGCCAACCCCTGGCAGCTCGGTGGCTGGAGCCTGCTGGTGGCGCTGCTGACCCTGTGGATCGTGGCCAAGGGCGTGCAGCAGGGCATCGAGCGCGCGGTGCGCTGGATGATGCCGGGCCTGGCGCTGATGCTCATCGTGCTGGTCGGCTACGCCTTCACCAGCGGCAGCTTCCAGGCCGGGTTCGACTTCCTGTTCCACTTCGACGCCTCGAAGATCACCGGCGAGGCGCTGCTGGCCGCATTGGGCCATGCCTTCTTCACCCTCAGCCTGGCCTCGGGCGCCATCCTCACCTACGGCTCCTACATCCCCGACGGCCAGTCCATCGCCCGCACCACCTTTATGGTGGCGATCTGCGA
Organism: Pseudomonas sp. NPDC077186; assembly: GCF_044543505.1. Classification (NCBI taxonomy): domain Bacteria; kingdom Pseudomonadati; phylum Pseudomonadota; class Gammaproteobacteria; order Pseudomonadales; family Pseudomonadaceae; genus Pseudomonas; species Pseudomonas sp. NPDC077186. The sequence goes on along the minus strand of NZ_JBITWE010000001.1, from coordinate 790,121 downwards.
CACCTGCGTGGCGCTGCTCGCCGGCCTGGCGATCTTCCCGATCATCTTCGCCAACGGCATGAGCCCGAGCGCCGGGCCGGGGCTGATCTTCATGAGCCTGCCGCTGGCCTTCCAGCAGATGCCGTTCGGCACCGCCTTCGGCGTGCTGTTCTTCGCCATGGTGTCGATCGCCGCGCTGACCTCGGCGATCTCCATGATCGAGGCCAGCGTCGCCTACCTGAACGAGAAGCACGGCATCAGCCGTCTGCGCGCCGCCGTGGTTTCCGGCGCGGTGCTGCTGGTCATCAGCCTGCTGGCGATGCTCTCGTTCAACCTGCTGGCCGGCTGGACGCCGCTGGGCAAGAACTTCTTCGACTGGCTGGACTACCTGACCTCGCGCTGGATGATGCCCTTGGGCGGCATCTGCATGGTGATCCTCGCCGGCTATGTGCTGCGCGGCGAGATCATGCGCGACGAGCTGAACCTGCCGCCGGCCGGCTACGCGCTGTGGCTGTTCATGGTGCGCTACGTCAGCCCGGTGCTGATCCTGGTGGTGTTCCTGCATGCCCTGGGCTGGCTGCTGTTCGACCCGGTGGCGCAGTGGTACTGGATCGCCGGCGCCATCGGCCTACTGGCAGTGGCCGGCGAGGTGCTGCGACCGCGGGTGATGCCGGTGCTGGCCGGGCGCTGAGTCCTCTGCGCACAGCGAGGCGCAGCTCCGCAAGGGGCTGCGCCTTTTTGCGTCTGGGCAAAGCGGTGGGGTGCGCCGTGCGCACCAGCCATCTGCAGTGTCCCGGCATGCCCGGGCGCTCTTTCTGCGAACTGCCGTCTCCGCCGACCTTTGGCGAAAAACCGCCAGTTAGTCGGCGTCAATAAGCGGATCATTGCCGAGTCGGGCGGGGCGCCCGCCGACGGCAGGCCCCGCTCGGCAATCAGCTCTTGGCCATATGCCAGCACTCAAGCCTCTGCCCGTGTCGGCCGATGTGCTGTCACAGGCCTGGCACAAGGGTTGCCTAGGCTATCGACCAGGTCGCGCTCACGAGGTGCGACCCTAATAAGAAGAACCTGGAGTTGCCCTGTATGTTCGAGCCTGCCACACGTCTGTTCGCCAACCTTGCCGTCGGCAAGAAATTACTCATCGGCTTCGGTCTGGTGCTGTTGCTCACCGCGGCGATGACCGGCAGCGGCTTTCTCGCCGTGCAGGCGGTGCTGCAGGGGCATGCTCAGGTCGGCCAGCTGGCCCAGGTCAATCAGGAGATTCTCCAGGCGCGCCGTCTGGAGCGCAGCTTCGCCATCGAGCTGAGCCCGCAGAGCGCCGAGCGGGTGCGCGCCAGCCTGACCCAGGTGCAGGGCATGCTGGAGCGCCTGGCGCAGGGCTCCGCCGCGATGGAGGGCACGCGCCTGCAGACCATGCAGCAGGCGGTCGCCGAGTACCTCAAGCAGTTCGACAACTACGTCGAGCAGCAGGATCGGGCGCGCGAAGCGCGGCAGGACATGCGCAACGCCGCCACTGAGGCGCGCGATCAGTTCGAGGTGATCGAGCTGGACATGTACGACGCGGTGCGCGAACTGCGCCTGCAGGGCGACAAGCTGCGCGGCAGCGATCCGCTGACCCTGGCCGAGACCGCCTCCGGTCTGAGCAAGCGCATGCTCGATCTGCGCGGTCACGAGAGCCTGTACATCATCGACGGCTCGGCCGAGGCGCTGGAGGAGTGGGAGTACGTCAGCGAAGACCTGCAGACCGTGGCCCGCAGCCTGATGATCTGGCTCGACGACGAACAGAAGGCGGCGATCGAGACCGCGCTGCAGGCGCTGACCCTGTACCAGCGCTCCTTCCTCTACTACCAGCAGCTGCGCGAGCAGAACCTGGCCACGGAAAACGCCATGATCGAGCGTGCGCGCTCGGTGGTGGACCTGGCCGAGGCCGCCCAGGCCGGCGCGGAGCAGGGCATGCTCGACGACAGCCGACGCTCGCTGCTGTTGCTCGGCCTGATGGGCGCCGCCGCGGTGGTGCTGGGGCTGTGCGCCGCGCTGCTGATCAGCCGCCTGATCGTCGTGCCGCTGCGTCAGAGCGTGGGCTTCGCCCAGCGTATCGCCGCCGGCGACCTGAGCCAGGACATTCCCCTGCAGCGCCGCGACGAGGTCGGCCAGCTGTTCGCCGCCATGCAGGACATGACCCTCAGTCTGCGCAACCTGGTCGGCCGCATCGGCGGCGGGGTGGGGCAGATCGCCGCCGCCGCCGAACAGCTCTCGGCCATCACCGCGCAGACCAGCGCCGGGGTGCAGACGCAGAAGCTGGAGACCGAGCAGACCGCCACCGCCATGCACCAGATGGCCGCCACCGTGCAGGAAGTGGCGCAGAACGCCGAGCAGGCCTCGCTGGCGGCGCGCGACGCCGACCGGGAGGCGCAGCAGGGCAACCGCGTGGTGCAGCAGGCGGTGGATCAGATCGACGGCCTGGCCGGCGAGGTGGAGCAGTCCGCCGAGGCCATCGCCGCGCTCAATCAGGAAAGCGCGCGCATCGGCAGCGTGCTCGAGGTGATCCGCAACGTCGCCGAGCAGACCAACCTGCTGGCGCTCAACGCCGCCATCGAAGCCGCCCGCGCCGGCGAGCAGGGTCGCGGTTTCGCCGTGGTCGCCGACGAGGTGCGCGCGCTGGCCAAGCGCGCGCAGGACAGCACCGAGGAAATCGAGAGCCTGATCGCCGGCCTGCAGCGCATGGCCAAGGGCGCCGTGGAGCAGATGGACAGCAGCCGCGAGCTGACCCGGCGCACCGTCGAGCTGGCGGGCGAGGCGGGCGATGCCCTCGGCCGCATCACCCAGGCGGTGAGCACCATCGAGCAGATGAACCAGCAGATCGCCGCCGCCGCCGAGGAGCAGAGCGCGGTGGCCGAGGCGATCAATGAAAGCGTGACCCGGGTGCGCGACATCGGCGAGCAGAGCGCCACTGCCAGCGAACAGACCGCCGCCTCCAGCGCCGAACTGGCGCGCCTGGGCGTGGAGCTGCAGGAGCTGGTGCGGCAGTTCCGCACGTAGGGTGCGCCGTGCGCACCAGGTTTCTGGGGGAAGCGGGCGTGGCCCGATTTGTGCGCACCGCCGGTAAGCGAGGCGGTGCGCGCGGCGCACCCTACGCAGCGCTGTCCCTGGTTACCGCTGGCTGAAGCGCTGCCCGGACAGCGCCGGGTGGTACAGCGGCTGCACCTTGTTGCCGGCCGGATCGAGCAGATGGAAGCTGCGCGCCCCGTCGCCATGGTCGAAGGGGCGATCCAGCAGGGTCGCGCCGCGGGCCTTGAGGTACTGGTACCAGGCGTCCAGCTCCTCGACGCTGTCGACGATGAAACCGTAATGATCGACCAGCGGCACGCCATGGCTTTCGGCGTAGGCGCGGCCGAGCGACAGGTTGTCGTTGCCGCAGGTCAGGTAGACCAGATCCTGGTTGGCGCGGTGCAGCACCTGCATGCCCAGTACATCGACGTAGAAGCGCTCGCACTCCTCCAGATTGGGCACCAGCAGCGCCAGGTGGCGCAGGCCATTGAGGCGGGAAGGACGTTCGAGCATGTGCGGGTACTCCATTATGTATACAATTTGTCTGTCAATATAAGACATAAAGGAGTTCGCTGTGTACTGCCTGCTGCTCAAGACCCAGCTCAAGCCGGGTAGCTTCGATGCCTTCATGGACGCCATGCGCGTCAACGCCGCCGCCTCGGTGCGCGACGAGCCCGGCTGCCTGACCTTCGACGTGCTGCGCGACCGCAGCGACCCGGATCTGCTCTGGCTGTACGAGGTCTACGTCGACGAGGCGGCCTTCGAGGCGCATATGCGCACGCCGCATTTTCTCGCCAGCCGGCCGCTGGTCGAACCGCTGATCGAACGCCAGGACGCCATCGAGGCCGACCTGCTGGCGCTCAATCCGTCACGCTGACGGCGCGGCGGTCGGGTGCGCCGCGCGCCGACCCCGGCGGGCTCAACCCAGATGAAAACCGCCGTCGATGGGGATGATGGCGCCGGTCATGTAGGCGCCGGCGCTGCCGGCCAGGCTCAGGGCCAGCGCCGCCATCTCGTCCTCGCGCCCCCAGCGCTGCATGGGGATGACCGCGGTATCGGCGGCCAGCGCCGCCTGGTCCTCGGCGATAAAGCGGGTCATCTTGCTCGGGAAGCGGCCGGGGGCGATCACGTTGACGTTGATGTGCTCGCCCACCAGCTCCTTGGCCAGCATCCGCGACAGTTGGTGCAGCGCCGCCTTGCTCGGGCCGTAGGCGTAGGCCTGCTCGCCCATGGCGCTGAGGCCAGCCACCGAGCCGATATTGATCACCCGCGCCGGGCAGTCGCTCGAGCCGGCCTTGCGCAGCAGCGGCAGCAACTGCTGGATGCAGCCGAATACCGAGGTGACGTTGAGCTGCATGACCTTCTCCCAGCCCTTGGCCGGGTAGCTCTCCAGCGGAGCGCTCCAGGTGGTGCCGGCGTTGTTGACCAGGATGTCCAGGCGCTCGATGCGTTCGCCCAGCTCGCGGGCCAGCGCCTGCACGCCTTCCTCGCTGGCCAGGTTGGCGGCGAGGCCCTGGCAGTGGCCGAACGCCGACAACTCGGCGGCGGTCTGCGTGCAGGCCTCGCCGTCGCGGGCGCAGATATAGACCTGGGCGCCGGCCTCGACGAAGGCCTTGGCGATCATCAGGCCGATGCCGCGGGTGCCGCCGGTGACCAGGGCGGTACGCCCGGCAAGGGAGAAATAGCGATGCATGGAGCGGGCCTCTGGGTTGGCTGATCGGGCCTCCAGCCTAGGGCCGCGCGTGGCAGAACGCAGGCATCATTGCCGGGCGAAATGCCGTCTTATACGCAGGTTGCGTGGTGTGCTGCGCTGCGGGCCTGTCCTCGATGCGCTTCGGCGCGTCCATCGTGCGGACAGAAAAAAGCCGGGCAGGTGCCCGGCTCTGGTGTCTCGCCAGAAGTCAGTCGCGGCGGCCTTCGACCGGCTTGCCGTCGACCGTGCCTTCTTTGAGCATGATCTGGTATTCCTTGCCGTCCTTCTCCACCTGGTGCAGGCGCACCAGCAGGTGGCCCCAGTCCTTGGCGAACCACAGCACGGTCTTGCGCGTGCTCTGGGTGGGGTCGCGCACCCGCTCGACCTTGATCGCGTCGATCAGACCGGCCTTGGTGCGCACCACTTCCTCGCCGAGCACGCGGAAGTCGTAGGTCTCGATCTCGTCGCCGTCCACCACCTGGTAGCTCATGCTCTGCTTGCCGGCGGCGACGTCCTGCTGCAGGGCGAGCTGGTAGGTCGACTTGTCCTGCAGGCCGCGGTTGAGCGGGAAGCGCACCGCATCGCCGCGGTCGTTGCCGAGCACCTGCTTCTGTTCCCAGTCGAAGTCCTGCTCGACGGTCTTGCCCTTGCCCAGGCCGCTGCGGTTGAAGCGGTAGGTCAGCGGCAGCAGGGCCTGGTTGTCGACGCGGAAGGTGCTTTGTTCGGTGAGGCTGGCGACCAGCATCGAGGCCTCGAAGTTGAGGGTCCAGCGGCCGTCGTCCTCGCGCTTGAGGCTGCGCTCGGCGCTGCCGCTGACCGGCAGCTGCTTCCAGTCCGCGGTGTAGCTGGCGGAGAAGGGTTGCAGCTCGTTGGCGAGGGCGGGCAGGCTGAGCAGGGTCAGGGCGAACAGCAGGGCGCGACGCATAGAGTCTCCTAGGTTCGAATCAGGTGGCCGCTGGCGGGCAGCGGCTGGCCATCCAGCATTGCGCCTTGGGCGCCAAGACGCAAGCGGCCCTCGGCGAACCAGCGCACGGCCAGCGGATAGATCTGGTGCTCCTGGCGGTGCACGCGTTGGGCCAGGCTGTCGGCGCTGTCGTCTGCGGCAACCGGCAGCACAGCTTGTACGACCAGAGGGCCGCCATCGAGTTCCTCGGTGACGAAGTGCACGCTGCAGCCGTGCTCGGCGTCGCCGGCTTCCAGCGCCCGCTGATGGGTATGCAGGCCCTTGTGCTTGGGCAGCAGCGAGGGGTGGATATTCAGCAGGCGGCCTTCGTAGTGGCGCACGAAATCGCCAGTGAGGATGCGCATAAAGCCGGCCAGCACCACCAGCTCGGGCTGGTGGGCGTCGATGGCCTGGATCAGCGCCGCGTCGAACGCCTCGCGGCCGTCGAACTGCTTGTGATCGAGTACCGCGGTGGCGATCCCGGCGGCCTGCGCGCGCTGCAGGCCGTAGGCATCGGCGCGGTTGGAGATCACCGCGGCGATGCGTGCCGGGTTGCCGTCATCGGCGCTGCTGTCGATCAGCGCCTGCAGGTTGCTGCCCGATCCGGAGATCAGGACGACGACGTTGCAGGGCATCAGTGGGCTTTCAGGTTGTTCAGCTGCACCTGGGCCGCGCCTTCGCCGGCCGCGGCGATCTGGCCGATCACCCAGGGCGCTTCGCCGCTGGCGCGCAGGCTGGCCAGGGCAGTCTCGACCTGATCCTGGGCGACGCAGATGACCATGCCGACGCCGCAGTTGAGCACGCGGTGCATCTCGTGCTCGTCGACGTTGCCTTGCTGCTGCAGCCAGTCGAACACCGCCGGGCGCTGCCAGCTGGCCACGTCGACCACCGCCTGGGCGCCTTGCGGCAGTACGCGCGGGATGTTGTCGAGCAGGCCGCCGCCGGTGATGTGGGCCATGGCCTTGACCGCGCCGGTGTCCTTGATCAGCTTGAGCAGCGGTTTGACGTAGATGCGCGTCGGCGCCATCAGCAGGTCGGCCAGGGCCTTGCCGCCGAGTTGCACCTGCTCGATGTCGGCGCCGGAGACTTCGATGATCTTGCGGATCAGCGAGTAGCCATTGGAGTGCGGGCCGGAGGAGGGCAGGGCGATCAGCGCGTCGCCGGTGACGACCTTGGAGCCGTCGATGATTTCGCTCTTTTCCACCACGCCGACGCAGAAGCCGGCCAGGTCGTAATCTTCGCCCTCGTACATGCCCGGCATTTCGGCGGTTTCACCACCGACCAGGGAGCAGCCGGCCAGCTCGCAGCCGGCGCCGATGCCGGTGACCACGGTGGCGGCCACGTCGACGTTGAGCTTGCCGGTGGCGTAGTAGTCGAGGAAGAACAGCGGCTCGGCGCCGCACACCACCAGGTCGTTGACGCACATGGCGACCAGGTCCTGGCCGATGCTGTCGTGCTTGTTCAGGTTCAGCGCCAGGCGCAGCTTGGTGCCGACGCCGTCGGTGCCGGACACCAGCACCGGCTGCTTGTAGCCGGCCGGGATCTCGCACAGGGCGCCGAAGCCACCCAGGCCACCCATGACTTCCGGACGCGCGGTGCGCTTGGCCACGCCTTTGATGCGTTCGACCAGGGCCTCGCCGGCATCGATGTCGACGCCTGCGTCCTTGTAGCTGATGGAGGGTTGCTTGCTCATAGATCCGGGCCTTTGGATGGGGAGTTCGTGTAGGCGCCGATGTGGCGGGGCCCGTGCAGGGGCCCGGCGCATGCACCGGCTGGCGAAGGCGCGCGATTTTATCAGGCTTGCCCGGTAGCGGCCACTCGCGTGCATGCGCTTCGTCGTGGGCAAGCGCTCAGGTTGCCGGGGCTGGAGCGGCTGTTTAAGGTATACGCCTTTGCGCACGGACTCCGTGCCATCACCCCTCTGCGAGAGCCCGCCATGCGCCTGTCCGTCCGCCCGATCCTGTTCTGTCTGTCGCTGCTGTGCCTGCCGGCCCTGGCCGCGCCGGTCGCCGACCTGTACCAGGTGCGCGAGGCGGTGGCCGACCAGCAGCCGGAGACCCGCGATGCGGCCATGCAGCGTGCCCTGCAGACCCTGGTGCAGCGCCTGACCGGCGATGCCGAGGCGCTGCAGAGTGCCAAGTTGGAGGGCCTGCGCCAGGACCCGCAACAGATCGTCAGCCGCTACGGCTACGAGGGCGAGGTGCTGCTGGTGGAGTTCGACCCGGCCAGCACCGAGCGCCAGCTGCGCCAGGCCGGGCTGGCCCTGTGGGGCGCCAATCGCCCGGCGATTCTCACCTGGTGGCTCGGCGAGTCGGCCGAGGGCAGCCAGTTGATCGGCGAGAGCCAGGGCGCCGCGACGATGCTGCGCGACGCCGCCCAGCACCGCGGCTTGCCGCTGCGCCTGCCGCTGGCGGATCTCAGCGAGCAACTGCTGGCCACGCCGGAGACCCTGGCGGCCAACGATCCGCAGGCGCTGCGCGAGGCCTCCGAACGCTACGCCGCCGACGCCCTGCTGGCGGTGCAGGCGAGCGAGAGCGGCGGCGCCTGGCAGGCGACCTGGCGCCTGTGGCTGGGCGACGAACGCGAGCAGGGCAAGGCCGAGGCCGCCGATCCGGCGGCGCTGGCCGATGCCGTGCTGCTGGCGGTCAGCCAGCGCCTGGCCCCGCGTTTTCTGGTCAAACCGGGTGCGGCCGAGAGCCTGACCCTGGTGATCGAAGGCGCCGACCTGAGCCGTTTCGCCGCCCTGGAGCGCCTGCTCGAGCCGTTCGCCGCGCGCCTGCAGGCGATCGACGGGCAGCGCCTGACCTACCAGGTCAACGCCAGCCCGGAACAGCTGCGTGCGCAACTGGCCCTGGGCCAGTTGCAGGAGGTCGCCGAGCCGCAGGGCGCTGCTGCGCCGGCCGACAGCGCCGACGCCGGCACGGAGGCGGCGCCACAGGTGCTGCCGCGCAGCAACCAACTGCGTTTCCGCTGGTAAACTGCAGCGCCCTGGCCATGTGCCGCGCCAGGGCCCTATCCGCGGCGCCGGTTGGGCGCCGTTTCGCATCGAGGACGCGAGCATGACCGATTCCACCCGCTGGCTATGGATGGCTGGGCTGTTCCTGCTCGCCTGGCTGCTGTACCTGCTGCAGCCGATTCTCTCGCCCTTTCTGATCGGCATCCTGCTGGCCTACCTGGGCGATCCGCTGGTCGACCGCCTCGAACGGCAGCGCCTGTCGCGCACCGGCGGCGTGGTGCTGGTGTTCGCTCTGTTCGCCCTGGTGCTGCTGATACTGCTGCTGGTGCTGGTGCCCATGCTGGGCCGGCAAATGGTGCGTCTGTACCAGCTGGCGCCGGAAATCATCGACTGGCTGCAGGGCACCGCCTTGCCCTGGTCGCAGTCGCACCTGGGCCTCGATGAGGGCTTGCTGCAGGTCGATCAGCTCAAGCAGGTGTTTTCCGACAACATCGGCAAGACCACCGATGTGCTCAAGACGGTGCTGGCCCAGGCCACGTCTTCGGGCCTGGCGCTGCTGGCCTGGCTGGGCAACCTGTTGCTGATCCCGGTGGTGAGCTTCTACCTGATGCGCGACTGGGACCTGCTGGTCGAGCGCCTGCGCCGCCTGCTGCCGCGCCAGCGCGAGACGCTGGTGGTCAAGCTGGTGGGCGAGTGCCACGAAGTGCTCGGCGCTTTCCTGCGCGGCCAGTTGCTGGTGATGCTGGCGCTGAGCGTCATCTACGCCGCCGGGCTGATGCTGGTCGGCCTGGAGCTGGGCCTGCTGATCGGCGTGCTGGCCGGTCTGGCCAGCATCGTGCCCTATATGGGCTTTATCGTCGGCATCGGCGCGGCGGTCACCGCGGCGCTGTTCCAGTTCGGCCTGGAGCCCTATCCGTTGCTGGGCATCGCCGCCGTGTTCATGGTCGGCCAGTTGCTCGAAGGCATGCTGCTGACCCCGCTGCTGGTGGGCGACCGCATCGGCCTGCACCCGGTGGCGGTGATCTTCGCCATCCTCGCCGGCGGCCAGCTGTTCGGCTTCACCGGCGTGCTGCTGGCCCTGCCGGTGGCGGCGGTGATCATGGTTCTGCTGCGCCATGCCCATGATTTGTATAAACTTTCCGGTCTTTACGGTGAGACCACCAGCGCTCCCGACGAGCCGCCGAGCCCCGCATGAAACCGATCCAGCTGCCCCTGGGGGTGCGTCTACGCGACGACGCCACCTTTGCCAACTACTACCCCGGCGCCAATGCCGCGGCGCTGGGCTATGTCGAGCGGCTGTGCGAGGCCGACGCCGGCTGGACGGAAAGCCTGATCTACCTCTGGGGCGCCGAGGGCGTTGGCCGCAGCCATCTGCTGCAGGCGGCCTGCCTGCGCTTCGAGCAGCGCGGCGAGGCAGTGGTCTACCTGCCGCTGGGCGAGGTGGTGCAGCACGGGCCCGAGTTGCTCGACAACCTGGAGCTGTGCGAGCTGGTCTGCCTCGACGATCTCGACGCGGTGGCCGGGCGCAGCGACTGGGAGGAGGGTCTGTTCCACCTGTTCAACCGCCTGCGCGACAGCGGCCGGCGCCTGCTGCTGGCCGGCACCGTGTCGCCGCGCGAACTGCCGGTGCAACTGCCGGACCTGAAGTCGCGGTTGACCCTGGCGCTGGTATTCCAGCTGCACGAGCTGGCCGACGAGGACAAGCTGCGCGCCCTGCAACTGCGCGCCTCGCGCCGCGGCCTGCAACTGAGCGACGAGGTCGGGCGTTTCATCCTCACCCGCGGCGAGCGCAGCATGAGCGCGCTGTTCGAGCTGCTCGAACGCCTCGACCAGGCCTCGCTGCAGGCCCAGCGCAAGCTGACCATTCCCTTCCTCAAGGAAACCCTGGGCTGGTAGCGGCAAGCTTCAAGCCGCAAGCCAGTGCGCGTCGGTCGGGGGCGATCATATGCCCGATTCAGAGCCCGAGTGGCCTTCGGTGCGCACGGCGCACCCTACGATGCCCAGGGCTTGAGCCGCAAACATGTAGGGTGCGCCGTGCGCACCAATCCGATGGACCCCGCGACTTCGCTTAATCGAACGGCGTTGCCAGCCAGCGCGAGCCGTTCGAGAGCGCTTGGGGTTGTTTCTTATTCCCCGGCCAGCTTGCGGTCGTACTGGAAGCGCCAGCGGGTGTAGAGCAGGGCGCTGCAGAACAGGCCGAGGCTGATCACCGCTTCCAGGGCGCCGAACAGGGCGCGGGCCGGGTCGATGGCGGCCAGCACGCCCTGGATGAAGTAGAGGTTGACCACGAAGCAGGCCCAGGCGTGGGTGCGGGCGTTGCCCAGCAGCAGGCCGGGGGCGAGCAGCGCCAGCGGCAGCAACTGGATCGCCAGGACCACGCCGATGCGGGCGCCGTGCAGGTCGGCGAAGGCCAGGTTCCACACCAGCAGCAGGGCCAGCAGGGCGAAAAAGCTCAGCAGGCTGAGGGCGCGGCTGAGCTTCAGCCGGGGTTGCAGCCAGTCGAGGCTGGGCAATGGTTTCTTCGCGCGGGCCACGTCAGTTCTCCAGTTTGCCGGCGGTTTGCGCCAGGCGTTGGCCGAGGGCGCGGCACAGGGCGATCTCATGTTCGTCCAGCGGCCGCTTGCCGTCGCCGCCGGCGTGGTGGCTGGGGCCGTAGGGGGTGCCGCCGCCGCGGGTATCGAGCAGCGCCGACTCGCTGTAGGGCAGGCCGCAGACCAGCATGCCGTGGTGCAGCAGCGGCAGCAGCATCGACAGCAGGGTGGTTTCCTGGCCGCCGTGCAGGCTGGCGGTGGAGGTGAATACGCCGGCCGGCTTGCCCACCAGTTCGCCGGTCAGCCACAGGCTGCTGGTGCCGTCGAGGAAGTACTTCAGCGGCGCGGCCATGTTGCCGAAACGGGTCGGGCTGCCCAGGGCCAGGCCGACGCAGTGCCTCAGGTCGTCCAGGGTCGCATAGGGCGCGCCCTCGTCGGGCACGGCCGGGGCCACCGCCTCGCATTCGCTGGACACCGCCGGCACCGTGCGCAGACGCGCCTCCAGGCCGGCCAGCTCGACGCCGCGGGCGATCTGCCGGGCCATCTGCGCGGTGGCGCCGTGGCGGCTGTAGTAGAGCACCAGGATATAGGGCGCGCTCATGCCAGCAGCTCCAGCACCCTCTCCGGCGGACGGCCGATCACCGCCTTGTCGCCGGCCACCAGGATCGGCCGCTCGATCAGTTTCGGATGGCGCACCATGGCCTCGATCAGCTGTGCCTCGCTGAGGCTGGCATCGGCCAGGCCCAGGGCCTTGTATTCGTCCTCGCCGCTGCGCAGCAGCTCGCGCGCGGCGATGCCCAGCTTGCCCAGCAGGCGCTCGAGCTCGTCGGCGCTGGGCGGGGTTTCCAGGTAGCGCACCACGGTCGGCTGCAGGCCGCGGGCTTCGAGCAGCTCCAGGGCACCGCGGGATTTCGAGCAGCGCGGGTTGTGATAGAGGGTCAGGTCGGTCATGGTGGCTCGCATCCGGCTTGAAGTGGCGGCTATTCTAACCGGGTCGGTTGGCCGTGGTTAGCTAAGGAGCAGGCATGCACCATCGCGTGAAGGATTGGCTGGAGTTCTGGCTGACCCTGTCTCGGCGTTTCGTCCAGAATCGCGGCGCCGGCAGCGCCGCGGCCTTGACCTATACCACGCTGTTCGCGGTGGTGCCGATGATGACCGTGACCTTCGCCATGCTCTCCGCCGTTCCGGCCTTTCAGAACGTCGGCGAGGATATCCAGGGTTTCATCTTCCGCAACTTCGTGCCCTCCACCGGCGAGACGGTGCAGCAGTACCTGCGCGCGTTCACCGTGCAGGCGCGGCAGTTGACCTGGCTCGGCGTGGCGCTGCTGGCGGTGACCGCCTTCCTCATGCTGGTGACCATCGAGAAGACCTTCAACCACATCTGGCGGGTGCGCCAGCCGCGCCGCGGCATGTCCAGCTTCCTGCTGTATTGGGCGATTCTCAGTCTGGGCCCGCTGCTGCTCGGCGCCGGGTTCGCGATCAGCACCTACATCACCTCGCTGTCGCTGATCTCCGGGCCGGATGCGCTGCTCGGCGCCAAGACGCTGCTCGGCTTCATGCCGCTGCTGTCCAGCGTGGCGGCCTTCACCCTGCTCTATGCGGCGGTGCCCAACACCCGCGTGCCGCTGAGTCATGCCCTGCTCGGCGGGTTGTTCAGCGCGCTGCTGTTCGAGCTGGCCAAGTCACTGTTCGGCCTCTATGTCAGCCTGTTTCCCGGCTACCAGCTGATCTACGGCGCCTTCGCCACGGTGCCGCTGTTTCTGCTGTGGATCTACCTGTCCTGGCTGATCGTGCTGCTCGGCGCCGAGCTGGTCTACGGGCTGTCGCAGCCGCGCCACTGGCGGCGTCAGCCGTTGCCGCGCACCCTGGTGCTGCTGGGCGTGCTGCGCCTGTTGCTGCAGCGCCAGCAACGCGGCGAGGCGCTGCGCCATGCGGATATGCAACGCGCCGGCTGGAGCTTGCCGGAAGACGAGTGGGGCGAGGTGTTGGATTTTCTTGAGCGCGAGCAACTGGCCTGTCGCGCCAGTGGCGGTTGGGTGCTGTGCCGCGACCTGCATCGCTTCAGCCTGCAGCAGCTGCTGGAACGCAGCCCCTGGCCGCTGCCGCGCCTGGCGCAGTTGCCGGCGCAGCTCGACGAGCCCTGGTTCCCGGCGTTGCGTCAGGCGCTGGAGCACTTGCAGGCCGAGCGCGCCGAGCTGTTCGGCGCCAGCCTGGCTGACTGGCTGGCAGGGCCGGGGTGACCAAGAATTTCTGGGAGAAATTCTTGACGTCGCGCAGCGACGGCCCGAAGGGGCACCGCCAGGGATGGCGGGTGACAAAAAACGTCAGTTTGCGGCGTCCGTCTTCCGCAGCGCGGTCATGGCGATGGCCTGGACGCCAGGCAATGGGGCTACAAGGGGGCTGGCACGCTTCTGGCAAAGGCGGTATCAGCTGCTATCGAACTGCCAGCAGGGCAGGGATCGCTAAGGGTATTGGCAGTAATGACTGGTCGCAAAGACAAGGTAATTCATCTGCATCGGCGTGACCCGCAGGGGGCGCTGACGCGGCTCAACCGCATCACCGGGCTGCACTTTGCACGTTGGCCGGAGTCGCTGCTGGCGCATGCCGAACAGGATGCGCAGCTGCCGGCCGAGGCGCCGTCGCCGTTACCGGCCAGCCCCGGGGTTTCCTCCGGCTGAAACGAAAGGCTATGTACCTGTCAGCTGTTGCTGGTGCTCCAGGGAAGGCTCGGGGCCTTGTAGGGTGGGACGGGCGGCGATCCGCTTAAGCCCACGCCAACCACCGTTGGTGGGCTAAAGCCCACCCTACGGGCCTTTGCACCCACTCCCAACACTGAACGCAGACCTAGTCAAACGAAAACCCCGCGACTGAGCGCGGGGTTCGGCAGCCACTCGCCAGGCGCTCAGGCCATGGCCTGGCGGCTCTCGCTGCTGGCCAGTTCGACGGCCTGGACGAAGAACTCCTCGACCACCAGGCTCTGCGCCGGTACCGCCGAGCGCAGGCGTACCTGCATGTCCTCGATCTTCTGCCTGACCAGCATGCGGGCGATGCCCGACAGCAGGATCTTGCCCTGGGCGTTGACCTTGCCGTGGTCGACGTTGACCTCGCGGCGCTTGTCGCCGTCGCGGTAGCTGACCAGCAGCGACACCGGCAGGTTGGCCAGGCCCGGCAGCTGCAACCAGGCCGCGACGTTGTATTCGGCCACCCGGCCCTCGTAGGGCGTGACCAGCAGGCGGGCGACGTCGACGATGCGCGAGGGCACGGAGCCGATCAGCTTGTCTTGTGCTTGGGACATGACGGGATTCCAGGCTGATAGCGAATTAAATGAAACACCAGTGCCAGGAATTATAAGCAGGCCGCCGCGGCCGAAACTGTGCACTCTGCAGACAGGCGGCGTGACTGGCCTCGCAGTTTCGCGTATCAGGCCAGTTTCAGGGGATGACGGCTGACCGAGGGCGTCTCCAGGTTGCTCGCCGGCAGCGGCAGGATCGCCTGGTTGTGCACGCTGGCCAGTTGCAGCCAGAGGTGCTCGCCGGCGGCGAACTGGCCGTTGGGCAGCCATACCCCGTGGTGCCAGCCGTTGCCCGGCGCCGGGGTGCTCTGCAGCACGCCGGGGTGGGTCTGGGCATTGGGCGCGCGGCGCAGCCAGACCGGGCGCGGCAGGCCCTTGAGGTAGCGCAGGCCGAGGTGCAGGCCCTCGCTGTTGAGGTGGCGCCAGCGCACCAGGGCCAGGGTCGGGGTGCCGTTGGTGAGCAGCAGCACCAGTTGGCCGATCAGCAATTGCCCGCCCTCGTTGGCATTGCACAGCAGGCGCGCGCCGCCGGGGCTGGCGTCGAGGATATGGGCCTCGGTGCGCTGCGGCAGCTTGTCCAGCAGCTGGGCGTGGATGGCCGGCAGGCCGATCACCAGGCTGCACTGGCCGTCGAACTCGGCGCGTTCGTGGCGGCGTTGCTGGCGCCCCAGCCAGTGCTGGCGCACCTGTTCGAGCAACTGGCGCTCGGCCTGGCTCTGCAGCGGTGCCGGCTCGTGCAGGGCGATCAGCAGGGCGCCCAGCTCGAAGCGGCGCAGGTAGGCCTTGTCGCCCTCGATGCGCTGCTCGAACGCCAGGCAGGCCTGCGATTCGCTGAGATCGACTATCGGCCCCTCGGCCTCGTCTTCCTCGTCCCAGGGCAGCAGGCGCGCCAGGCCGGCCATTGGGGCGAGGGCGGCGAACAGGGTGGCGCACTCGCCTTCGGCCAGGTGGAAGGGGTTGCTCAGGGCCAGCAGCAGCATCTGCTGGTACAGGCCGCGCAGGGTGCTGGCCGGCTTGGGCTGGAAGGCGGCGGCGACCGGTTCGTCCAGGCACTGCTGGTGTTCGCCGATCCAGTACAGCAGGTGGCTGTCGCGCCACAGCGCCGGCGGCGGTTCCTGGTACAGCTGGAAGTGGCGCAGCAGCTGCTGGGCGAGGAAGTGCTGGGCCATGTACAGGCACCAGGCCAGGTGCGGGCGCGACGGCTGGCGACCCTGGAGGATCTGCAGCAGCAGGCGCTTGAAGCCGATCGCCAGCTCGCCGCACAGGCGCACGAACAGCGCGCTCGGCGTGTGGCCGCGGCCGAGCAGGGCGGCATAGTGGCGGTATTCGTCGCTGAAATTTTGCAGCGCGCGTTGCCTTTCCAGTAAGGTCAGGCCGCTGCGGTTGAGCGTGAACAGCAGGCCGAGCACCTGTTGCAGGCCGTGTTCGGGCTCCAGGTGGCGGGCGGCGGCGAGCTGTTCGGCGATTTCTGCCGGCGCGGCGGCGCCGTCTTCGCGGATGTCGGGTACTTCCAGGCGCAGGGCATCCAGCGTCATATCAACCCCGGGTGGACGAGGATCGAGTACATGGGCTTACGGCTCCGGATGGTCTGCAAGGCTGTTTTAGGTATCTGCGCCGGTCTGCTGCTGGCTGGCTGCGCCGAGGACTTCGGCCTCGACCAGTATGGACGAAAGGTAACGGCTGGCAGCGTCGATGGCCAGTGGCTAGTCATTAATTATTGGGCCGAGTGGTGCGCCCCCTGTCGCACCGAGATTCCCGAACTCAACGCCCTGGCCAAGCAGCTCGAGGGGCGCTCGGCGCGGGTGCTCGGGGTCAACTTCGACGGCCTGCAGGGCGAGGATCTCAAGCGCGTCTCCGAGGCCTTTGGCATCGCCTTCAGCGTGCTCGCCGTCGATCCGGCGCCGCGCTTTCAGTTGCCGCGCAACGACGTGCTGCCGGTGACCTATATAGTCGACGCCGACGGCCAGCTGCGCGAGCGCCTGGTTGGCGAGCAGACCGCCGCCGGGCTGCTGGCGCATCTCGAGCGCTTGCGCGGCGAATAAGGACGCGTTGCCCCAAGCAACTTGGGGGCTGGTCGTAGGTTGGCGCTGAGCGCAGCGAAGCCCAACGGGGAGCACGCAGTGCTCCGCTCGACGATCTCTGATTCGTTGGGCTTCGGCGCTACGCACCTCAACCCAACCTACGACTCGGTGTGCGCCGCGCCGCGACACCCAGGCAGTGGCCGGCTG
Organism: Pseudomonas sp. NPDC077186; assembly: GCF_044543505.1. Taxonomy (NCBI): domain Bacteria; kingdom Pseudomonadati; phylum Pseudomonadota; class Gammaproteobacteria; order Pseudomonadales; family Pseudomonadaceae; genus Pseudomonas; species Pseudomonas sp. NPDC077186. Next base: position 773,454 of record NZ_JBITWE010000001.1, on the reverse strand, counting down.
GTCGTAGGTTGGTGCTGAGCGCAGCGAAGCCCAACGGGGAGCACGCAGTGCTCCGCTCGACGATCTCTGACTCGTTGGGCTTCGGCGCTGCGCGCCTCAACCCAACCTACGGCGAAATAATGCACTCGCTCACCAACCCGGCACCCCGCTCATGTCCGGCAGCTGGTGGGCGATGCCCTTGTGGCAGTCGATGCAGGTGGCGGAGCCTTCGGCCAGGGCGCTGGAGTGCATCTGCCGGGCGCGCGGGCTCTGCTTGGTGAAATCCATGAAGTCGAAGTTGTGGCAGTTGCGGCACTCCAGCGAGTCGTTGGCCTTGAGCCGCGCCCATTCGTGCTCGGCCAGCTCGCGGCGGTGGGCGAGGAACTTGTCGCGGGTGTTGATGGTGCCGAAGATCTTGCCCCAGACCTCCTTCGACGCCTGCATCTTGCGCGCGATCTTGTCCGTCCACTGGTGCGGCACGTGGCAATCCGGGCAGGTGGCGCGCACTCCGGAGCGGTTGCTGTAGTGGATGGTGTCCTGCAGCTCGACGTAGACGTTGTCGCGCATCTCGTGACAGGAGATGCAGAACTGCTCGGTGTTGGTCGCCTCCAGCGCGGTGTTGAAGCCGCCCCAGAAGATGATCCCGGCGATAAAGCCGCCGAGGGTGAGAAAGCCCAGGCTGTAGTGCACGCTCGGGCGACGCAGGATGCCCCAATAGTCCTTGAGCAGGGCCAGTAATGACTTCATGAATTCTCCTCAGGGCTGCGCCGCGCCGGCCGCTTCGCCCTGCAGCAGCTGGTCGATGTTCTCGAAGCTGTTGCCCACCAGTGGCTGCACTTCTTTCTGCGGCACATGGCACTGGGTGCAGAAGTAGCGCCGCGGCGACACCGCGGCCAGCGCCTGGCCGTCGCGATCCATGTAGTGGGTGATGCTGATCATCGGCGCCTGGCTGCGCGCGCTGTTGGCGCGGCTATGGCAGGCCAGGCACTTGTTGCCGTTGGCGTCGACCTGGTAGCCGCGGATGCTGTGGGGGATGGTCGGCGGCTGCTCGGGGTAGTTGCGCTCGCGCTTGAGGTCCTTGTTCTCCTCGTTGGCGATCACCGGTGCCGGTAGCGTCTGGCTGAGGGTGCCGCCGGGACGGCGGCCGTCCGGCGCCGGGGCGTCGAGGGGGTAATCGAGCTCGGCGGCGACGGCCAGGCCGAAGGCGGCGAGCAGTAGCAGGGGCAGATGACGCAGGCTCATGGCGATGCTCCTCAGGCCAGGCTGACCAGTTCGATCTTCACCGCACACTTCTTGTAGTCGGTCTGCTTGGAGATCGGGTCGGTGGCGTCCAGGGTGACCTTGTTGATCAGCTTGTTGGCGTCGAAGAAGGGCACGAACACCAGACCGCGCGGCGGCTTGTTGCGCCCGCGGGTTTCCACCCGGGCGCGCATCTCGCCGCGCCGGCTGACCAGCTTGACCTCGCTGCCGCGTCGCGCGCCGAGGGTCTTGGCGTCGTCCGGGTGCATGTAGACCAGGGCGTCGGGCACCGCGCCGTGCAGTTCCTCGACGCGCTGGGTCATGCTGCCGGTGTGCCAGTGCTCCAGCACCCGGCCGGTGCTGAGCCAGAACGGGTAGTCGCTGTCCGGTGCCTCGGCCGGGGGCTCGTAGGGCAGGGCGAAGATGATCGCGCGCTTGTCCGGGTGACCGTAGAACTGCACGCCGCTGCCTTTCTCGACATAGGGATCGAGGCCCTCGCGGTAGCGCCAGCGCGTCTCCTTGCCGTCCACCACCGGCCAGCGCAGGCCGCGTTCGGCGTGGTAGGTGTCGAACGGCGCCAGGTCGTGGGCGTGACCGCGGCCGAACTGGGCGTATTCCTCGAACAGGCCCTTCTGCAGGTAGAAGCCGAAGGCCTCAGCCTCGTCGTTGGCGTAGCCGGCCTCGATCTGCTCGCGCGGGAACTGGTCGACCTGGCCGTTGGCGAACAGCACCTGGTACAGGCTTTTGCCTTTATAGGCCGGCGCCTTGGCCAGCAACTCGGCGGGCCAGACCTCGTCGGTGCTCAGGCGCTTGGAGAATTCCACCAACTGCCAGAGGTCGGACTTCGCTTCGCCCGGCGCCTTGACCAGCTGGTGCCAGAACTGCGTGCGGCGCTCGGCGTTGCCGTAGGCGCCTTCCTTCTCCACCCACATGGCGCTGGGCAGGATCAGGTCGGCGGCCTGGGCCGAGACGGTGGGGTAGACGTCGGAGACCACGACGAAGGCCTGCGGGTTGCGCCAGCCCGGCAGCACCTCCTGCATGATGTTCGGCCCGGCCTGCATGTTGTTGCTGGCCTGGGTCCAGTAGACCTTGAGCACGCCGTCCTTGAGCTTGCGGCTCTGCTCCACGGCGTGGAAGCCGACCTTCTCCTGGATGGTGCCGGGCGGCAGCTTCCAGATCTTCTCGGCGGTTTCGCGGTGCTTGGGGTTGGTCACCAGCAGGTCGGCCGGCAGGCGGTGGGCGAAGGTGCCCACCTCGCGCGCGGTGCCGCAGGCCGAGGGCTGGCCGGTGAGCGAGAAGGGGCTGTTGCCCGGCTCGCTGATCTTGCCGGTGAGCAGGTGCAGGTTGTAGATCAGGTTGTTGGCCCACACCCCGCGGGTGTGCTGGTTGAAACCCATGGTCCAGAACGACATGACCTTGCGCTTGGGGTCGGCGTACAGCTCGGCCAGGGCCTTGAGCCGCTCGGCCGGCACGCCACTCTCCTTGGCGGTGCGCTCCAGGGTGTAGGGCTTGACGAAGGCGGCGAAGGCCTCGAACGACATGTCGCTCCAGCTGTTGGCCTTGGCCGCGTTCTTGGCCTGTTGCTCCAGCGGATGGTCGGCGCGCAGGCCGTAGCCGATATCCTCGGTGCCCTTGGCGAACCTGGCGTGCCGGGCGACGAAGTCCTGGTTCACCGCGCCGCTCTCGATGATGTGATTGGCGATGTAGTTGAGGATCAGCAGGTCGCTCTGCGGGCTGAACACCATGGGGATGTCGGCCAGGTCGAAGCTGCGGTGCTCGAAGGTCGACAGCACCGCCACCTGCACATGCGGATGGCTGAGGCGGCGGTCGGTGACCCGGCTCCACAGGATCGGGTGCATCTCGGCCATGTTCGAGCCCCACAGGACGAAGGCGTCGGCCGCCTCGATATCGTCGTAGCAACCCATGGGTTCATCGGCGCCAAAAGTGCGCATAAAGCCCATCACCGCCGAGGCCATGCAGTGGCGCGCGTTGGGGTCGATGTTGTTGCTGCGCAGGCCGGCCTTCATCAGCTTGTTGGCGGCGTAGCCTTCCCACACCGTCCACTGCCCGGAGCCGAACATGCCGACCGCCTCGGGGCCGTGCTCGGCGATGGCCTGCTTGGTCTTCTGCGCCAGGATGTCGAAGGCCTGCTCCCAGCTCACCGGCTGGAACTCGCCCTGCTTGTGGTAGGCGCCGTCCTGCATGCGCAGCAGCGGCTGGGTCAGGCGGTCGACGCCGTACATGATCTTCGACAGGAAGTAGCCCTTGACGCAGTTCAGGCCGCGGTTGACCTCGGCCTTGACGTCGCCGTGGGTGGCCACCACGCGGTTGTCCTTGGTCGCCACCATCACGCTGCAGCCGGTGCCGCAGAAGCGGCAGGGCGCCTTGTTCCAGTCCAGGCGGGTCATGTCCGCCTCGGTGACCAGGTTGCTCGCCGTGCTGGCGAGCGGCAGGCCGGCGGCGGCCGCGGCGATGGCGGCGGCGTTGGCCTTGGCGAAATCACGGCGGGAAAGCTTCATTGTGGGTCCCCTTCGGCGGCGAGGAGTTCGTGATAGACCAGGGCGGCGTTGAGCACCCCGGGCAGGGCGTTGATCTGCTCGATGCGTTCGAGAATCTGCCGCTCGTGCTCGGCCTCCAGCACCACCACCAGCTTGCCCTGCGGGCTTTCCTGGTGCAGTTCGAGGCCGCCCAAGCGGCGCAGGTTGGCCTTTACCGCCTCGAACAGTTCGGGGCGGACGTGAACCAGCAGGCTGGCGATGTGCAGGGCTTCGGCCATGTTCCGTGGCTCCAGGGGTAGTCGGGGTCAGCTGGGCGGGCCGGGCGGCCCCAGCAGCATCTGCATGAACCAGATGAAGAAGCCGTAACCGCCGACCAGGGCGACCGACAGCAGGGGAAAGAGGCAGACCACCAGGAACAGGAACAGGCGGGTTTCCTTGCCCTTCGGGGTGGCTTCGGCGGCGGCTTTGCGCATGCGATCGACTCCGTTCTCGTGTCGACTTCAGGCTAGACCTTATAAGCAGTGCGGGCAAAAGCCGTTGAGCTGGATCAAGACAAATGGCTTTCGTCCGCCCGCGCGGCGCGCAGCGCTTGTGCCGGTGCGGCACAGCCAGGTTGATAGGTAGCGTGCTAAGCTTTTTGTCGGCCGTTCCAGCGCCCCGTTTCGTGAGTCCGTTCCATGTCCGCTACCCATCTCGCCCGCGGCACCGCCGCCTACCGGCGTGCCACCCTGGCGCTGTTCTGCGCCGGTTTCGCCACCTTCGCCATGCTCTATTGCGTGCAGCCACTGCTGCCGCTGCTGGCGGCGCATTTTCGCGTATCGGCGGCCAGTAGCAGCCTGGCGCTGTCGCTGACCACCCTGAGCCTGGCGCTATGCCTGCTGGTGTCCGGCGCGCTGGCCGAGAGCTGGGGGCGCAAGCCGGTGATGGCCGGCGCCCTGGGCCTGGCCGCGCTGCTCGGCATCGCCTGCGCGCTGGTCGACAGCTGGAACCACCTGCTGTGGCTGCGCGCCTTGCTCGGTCTGGCCCTGAGCGGCCTGCCGGCACTGGCGATGGCCTACGTCGGCGAGGAATTCGACCCGGATGCGCTGCCCGCGGCCATGGGCCTGTATATCGGCGGCACCGCCCTGGGCGGGCTGCTCGGGCGTCTGCTGGCCGGCCTGCTCAGCGACCTCGGCGGCTGGCCCTGGGCGCTCGGCGGCATCGCCGGCCTCGGTCTGCTGGCGCTGGCGCTGTTTCTTTGGCTGCTGCCGCCGTCGCGGCATTTCCGCGCCCAGCCGCTGTCGCTGCGCGGGCTGCTCGGCAACTTCGCCCTGCACCTGGGCAACCCGCGGCTGCGCCTGCTGTTCGCCCTGGCCTTCCTGCTGATGGGCGGCTTCGTCGCCCTGTTCAACTACGTCGGCTTTCGCCTGGCCGCGGCGCCGTTCAACCTCTCGGCCACGGTGATCGGCCTGCTGTTCACCGTCTACCTGCTGGGCATCTTCAGCGCCGGCTGGTCCGGCCGGCTGGTGCCGCGTTTCGGCGCGCGCCGGGTGCTGCTCGGCGGCATCGCGCTGATGCTGCTCGGCGTGGCCCTCTGCGCGACGCCCTGGTTGAGCGCCGCGGTGGCCGGCCTGGCGCTGTTCACCCTGGGCTTCTTCGCCGCCCATGCGGTGGCCAGCGGCCAGGTCGGCGCCCATGCCCAGGGCGCCAAGGCGCAGGCCTCGGCGCTGTACCTGTGCGCCTACTACCTGGGCTCGAGCCTGGTCGGCTACGGCGGCGGCTACGTCTGGGAGCATGCCGGCTGGCTGGCGCTGCTGGCCGTGCTGGCGACCCTGTTCCTGCTCGCCGCGGCCCTGGTGCGGCGGTTGTAGGCGCTCTGCCGGTCGTTCAGTGCGGGTTCAAGGTGGAGGCAGTAGTCTTGGTGCAGGCGCTGCATCGGGATCGGCGCCAAACGTCAGGGCCGGGCCTCTCGCCCAGCCCGTCAGCCAATAGGGGATGCGTCATGAAATTGTTGGTGGTGGAAGACGAAGCGCTGCTGCGCCACCATCTGTTCACCCGTCTCAGCGAGCAGGGCCACGTCGTCGACGCCGTGCGCACCGCCGAGGAGGCGCTGTACCGGGCCGAGTCCTACCACCACGACCTGGCCCTGGTCGACCTCGGCCTGCCCGGCATGAGCGGCATCGACCTGATCCGCCAACTGCGCAGCCAGGACAAGCACTTCCCGATCCTGATCCTCACCGCCCGCGGCAACTGGCAGGACAAGGTCGAGGGGCTGTCCTGCGGCGCCGACGACTACGTGGTCAAGCCGTTCCAGTTCGAGGAACTGGAGGCGCGCCTGAACGCCCTGCTGCGGCGTTCCTCGGGCTTCACCAAGTCGACTATCGAGGCCGGCGGCCTGGTGCTCGACCTCAATCGCAAGCAGGCCGCGGTGGACGAGCAGCCGCTGCAGCTGACCGCCTACGAGTACCGCATCCTCGAATACCTGATGCGCCATCACCAGCAGGTGGTGGCCAAGGAACGGCTGATGGAGCAGCTCTACCCGGGCGACGAGGAACGCGACCCCAACGTCATCGAAGTGCTGGTCGGGCGCCTGCGCCGCAAGCTGGAGGCGGCCCTCGGCGGCAAGCCGATCGAAACCGTGCGCGGCCAGGGCTACCTGTTCAACGAGCGCTGCAAGTGAGCCGCAGCCGCGCCTACCTGCGCCGGCTGCGCGCGCGCCTGGGCTCGCTGCGCCTACGCCTGATGCTCGGCACCGCCGTGCTGGCGGTGCTGTTCATGCTGGTGCTGCTGCCGGTGCTGCAGGGCGTGTTCAACCAGGCCCTGGAGCAGACCGTGGAAAAGCGCCTGGCCTCCGACGCCACCGCGCTGATCTCCGCCGCGCGCATCCACGACGGCCAACTGCGCATGCCGGAGAAGATGCCGGACGAGGAATTCGACAACCTCGACTCGCACCTGCTCGGCTTCATCTATGACCGCGACGGCCAGCTGCTGTGGCGTTCGCGCTCCTCCGAGGACGAGGCGATCGGCTACCGGCCGCGCTACGACGGCCGCGGCCACGAGTTCGCCCGCGTGCGCGACGAGCACGGCGAGGAATTCTTCCTCTACGACATCGAGGTCGACCTGCTGCGCGGCAACGCCGCCGCCTTCAGCATCGTCACCATGCAGCCCACCCGCGAGTACCAGAAGCTGTTCGACGGCTTCGTCTGGCGCCTCAAGCTGTGGCTGGGCATCGCCCTGCTGGCGCTGCTCGGCCTGCTCTGGTTCGGCCTGACCTGGGGCTTTCGCAGCCTGCGTGGCCTGAGCGACGAACTGGACGGCGTCGAGGCCGGCACCCGCCAGCACCTGAGCGACCAGCACCCGCGCGAACTGCTGCGCCTGACCGGCTCGCTCAACCGCCTGCTGGACAGCGAGCGGCGCCAGCGCGAACGCTACCGCGACTCCCTGGAAGACCTGGCGCACAGCCTGAAAACCCCGCTCAGCGTGCTCCAGGGCCTCGGCGAAACCCTCGCCGGCCAGCCGGCCAACCGCGACCAGGCGCAACTGATGCAGGCGCAGATCGAACGCATGAGCCAGCAGATCGGCTATCAGCTGCAGCGCGCCAGCCTGCGCCGCAGCGGCCTGGTGCGCCACCGCGAGGCCGTCTGGCCGCTGCTCGACGGCCTGTGCCTGTCGCTGGACAAGGTCTACCGCGACAAGCGCGTGCAGGTGGACCTGCAGGTGGCCGAACACAGCCAGATCAGCATGGAGCGCGGCGCGCTGATGGAACTGCTCGGCAACCTGCTGGAAAACGCCTACCGCCTGTGCCTGCACCGCGTGCACGTGAGCTTGGAGGAACTGCCCGACGGCTGCCGCCTGACCATCGAAGACGACGGTCCCGGCGTGCCCGCCGACCAGCGCGCCCGCGTGCTGCGCCGCGGCGAACGGCTGGACGCGCAAAACCCGGGGCAGGGCATCGGCCTCGCCGTGGTGCAGGACATCATCGACAGCTACGACGGCGAACTGAGCCTGGAGGATTCGCCGCTGGGCGGGGCCTGTTTCAGGGTGCGCCTGTACGATTGAGGCAAATCCGGAACGCAACGCAGCGCCACTGCCCGTAGGGTGCGCCGCGCGCACCATCCATCCGCTCGCCGTGGCCGGCCTCTTACCTACACAGGCTAGCCGGTAGCCGCGTGTAGAGTGGTCGATGCTGAGATGGCGCCCTTGGGCTCTATCGATGGACGTGGCCGGGAGCCGCCTTAGCCCCTACTTCACCTCCAACCGATAGACCCGCTCCACATCCTGACCGGTGCACTGGGTTCCGAAGGTGTTGCCGTACACCCGCACCTCATAACTACCCGCTCGAGTCGGAACGCCCTGAATGACGCCATGCGTTTCTGGCCTCACATGGATCAATTCGAGGCCATCGGGTAAGGGCTGAGCAGGAGCAACCAGGAGCTTGCTGACGGGGGTACTGGCGTTGATGACGTCCAGCCGCACCTTATAGGGCTCTCCCGCGCCGGCGGTCGGTAGCTCCTTGGGCATCAGCTCCGGCTCTGGCCTCGTCGCGCAACCGGTCAGAACATTGCCAAGTGTGACGGCTTCGCAGCCGGACAGCGCAGCAGCCAGCCCAGCGACAGCGAGCGATCTTAGTTTCATAAATACGTTCCTCTGGGCTATGGGATGCGGCTGAATACCCGGCCGCCGTATATGTCGTTGAGCAGTTGCCGCAACGTATAGCTACGCGTTGCCAGATGCCCGACCATGCCCCATGAGAAGAACTTGGAAGCGACAATTTTTTCTTCGAATGACGTGGTCGAAGTGACGACGCCGTTGGATGTCTCGGGAGTGCCCTCCCACGCGATCCAATGGTTTTTCCCCACGCCTACACCGCCTTCGACCATGGAGGCGTTCACGAGCGACACCACATGGTGCGACGGCCCAATAAAGTGGAGGAGGTCCAGCAAGCGATCGAGGCTAACGCTCCGGAGTTGAATGTTGTCATGCACAAGCGAAGCGCCGGCTCGTGTGAACCAAGACTCAAGAGCGCCAGGAAAGGTAATGCCTGCCGTCTGGTCATCCGGCGAGTCGTAGTTCAGCAGGCCATTTTCGCTGTCGCGCAGGCTGGCCAAGGAAATCCAGTCGATTGGGGGTATTCGATCGCCCGGCGCGGCATTGCTAAAGTTCTTGGGGTTTCGGCAACCGCGGCTGGGCTTGATATACAAGCTGCCAATGGAGGTTTCTCCTTTCTCCCAGAGCTCAAGAATGGAGCGAGCATATAGATCGGGTCTGTCCATCAGCAGTGCGTAGAAGAACGCGGCGGGGCCGCACAGAGATGTTCGATCCTGATCGGGATAGGAAGGAAGTGATAACCGGCTATTGATTGAACGCCCGTGCGCTCGTGCGATTCGAACTCTTAACTGCTCGAGAATGTGCTGCTTCTCGAACGGATCACCCACTGAACCGAGCGGATAGTCGCGGTCGTTGAAGACACGTGTCGGTGTCGCTCTGCAGTCAAAGTCGTCAATGAGGCGTTCCGCCGCGTGCAGCCTGTCAACAAGCGGTACAGCAGGAGCTCGGGGCGATATGGGAGTGGAGGGTTGTACGAAATGCGACGCCATCCCCATCGCAGGTACTTGAGCGCCTCGAATCGCCACAGTCGGTATGGACGGACTCGCAGTCGCGGAGTCTCCAGACGGCGCAGTAAACGGAGCCGTAACAACCGAGTCCCCAATAATCACGGTACCCGAGCCGCCAACAACCACACTGCCATGCCCTCCTGTGCTACCTAGGGTCGCCGCCGGCAGACCGTTGATGAAAACGGTGCTGGCGACTGCTCCGACAATTGGGCTGCCGCAGGCCGACGTATCGGTCATTCGTGCTGCTGGTAGATTGTCGAAGAGAACGTCGGGGGACCCCGTCGCTATGGGGTTTGTGCCATGCCCAGGCAGCGGGCAGGAGGTTGGATCGGATTGGCGAGCCGCCGGCTTTCCGCTCATTTTCGAATGCTCCCTGCATGAAAGCTGCCGATGCTAACCCAACGATCGTTTTCGGTAGACCCCCATACGATTGCGCTGCTTAAACTGCGTGGCTCTTCACAGAGCGGTTCCTCGCGATTAGGTCTGGGTGCAGTACGTAGAGGCGTGCAACTGGCCCAAGGCTAATTCATGCGTTGGGTTCTTGCGCCTCTCGATTGCCTACGCACCATTGATAGGGGCATTCAGCTAGATGCTGTCACTCCGCGGCCTCAGGCGCGCGCAACGCCTTGCTGTAGTAGCCCGACTGATCGAAGCAGCACACCCGCTTCTTCCCCTCGCCGAGCATGGCGCAGGCGTCGGCGATACGCTTGGCGCGGGTCTTGGCCTGCTTGGCCGACTCGATCCAGTGAATCCAGTCCAGCCGCGCGATAGTCGTCGTCGCCTCCCAGACGCTGCGCGCCGCGGGTGCGGCGGCCAGTGCCGCGGCCAGATCCGCCGGCACCTGCGGCTCGGGTTCCTCCGCCACCGGTTCGATTTCCAGCGTGACCAGATCGCCGACCGTCGCGCCCGCCGCCTGCAGCAGGTCGCTATCCACCCGCAGCCAATGACTCAACTGGCCATCCGGCTCGAGCCTGGCGCGGAACGGCTGCCTATTGAGCCGACCGTCCACGCTGGTCCTGCCGCGCCTCGGCAGCTGCTCGCTGACCTCCCGCGGCAGCACCACGAATGCCCAGGAAGACTCGCCAGCCGGCAGGTGAGGGCGCAGTAGGGTGGCCTGGAACTGGGCGTTTCTATCCGTCTGAGGCATTGGGATAAATCCTTGGGGATTGAGCCTAGGGGGCAGCCAAACGCGTCGGCTGCTGTGGTCAGACTAGCGCGACGATGAGGCTTGCCACGTTGCAGACCCGGCTGGCCCCTGTTGTGCGAGCTACAGAATGCCCCGGGCAATGCCCGACGCAAGGCCGGATATACGAATGCAACTGCGCTGACGACAGCTGCAAAGCAAAGCTTTGCTCTCTACTTGTGGGGAGAGTCCATATACATTTTTAGAATTTCTATTCATCTGTTCCAATTAGGGCGCTGCGAACTGAAATTTTTGCTGTGTAGAAGGAAAAGGCATTTAGCGACGCAGCTATAGCAAACATGAAAAATAGCCAAACCCCTTCAAATTTATCGAGTCCACCAAAAAACCAGACGCTTACACACGGCAGAAGATAGATTATGCTATTTAGAATGCCTACATCGAAATGGGCTTTAAGCCTCCAGTAGTCAGGCCATTCATGTAAAATTCTACTTGTACGGTCATCAGGAAATATGACGCCAACTCCATCTTTTAGAGTCCATCCAGAAATGCCAATTGGAAATAGCATGGCCCATTTTAATGCATCTTCGTTCATGGGGAATTTGAGAAAATATCTTCCAAGTGAGTCTCCGAACCAAATGTAGATGGCGCCACAAAAAACCAGAAATAAAAACTCATAACTGATGAGGGAAATTCTTAAGTAATAGAGTGCTTTCATTAATGCTTCATATCCCTCTCATTTGAGACTTTATCAAGCTGAGATTTAGCCTTTACAGCAAGCTCGTTGGGCTCCGGTTCCTTGTCATGGAGGAAACTTTTCTGGGTGTCACTTGTTTTTATTACTACCTCATCGCCACTTTCAATGCCGACTACTTTGCCTCGTCCATAACCATCTGCAGCCATAAGGATTGCTGCATCACCAATTGCAGGTATTTCATTAGGTTCATAGTCTGGCGAGTCCATAATCCTGTCCATAAGCTCAATTATTTTTGACTTTAGACCTGCTGGCTTAGAAGTTTGCTCTTTGACTGCTATTTCTGATGCATTTCGACTGGCAATGTATTCATTTAGACTGCCCCACAATCTGCCAAACAGAGGGTTTGGTGGATAAACAGTTGCCGAAAACTCAGTAAATTTACTAAGTTTTTTCAGTCGACTAGTAAAAGCTCGGTAATCAGAGATGGGCTCAACATCACAGGCAACCATAAAGCCATTAAAGGCAGCCTCAATTACTGATTTAAATCGACGAGGAAACACATCTTCTTGAATGCCGTTCCACACATGCAAAAAAGCTATACCTGAGCACTCAGGTAAGTACACGAAGGGTGAGCTTGCCTCAAGAAGGTTTGGCACGTCAGTGTTAATTTGTGATTTGCTAACCTCGTCAATAACTTTTGCGTGCCCGTCCTTTGCATACTTGGATAGTTTTCCAAAAATATAAGGAAAATCTTCGCGCCTATTATCTTCGATGTCGGTAATGGTCCAGTCAAATTTGCCAAGCGTTATGATAGGGGCGTTTGTGATTGCATCCATTAAGCTTTCTTGGTCAAGATTTATTTTAACGACTCGACCAAGATAATATCGGCCTCTTCTCATCGGATATCCCTATGCTTCTTAAAAAAACTAACGTTTGGTTAAGAGGCGGGCTTTAGCCCGTCCCCGTGAGCGCAGCGAGCGATTTGAATCGCTATTACTATGCGTTTAGCTGCCGATAATGAATGCAAGGAAAATAGCACCAATAAAGAATACTAGTAAATTAATCCAAGCATGTGACTTGTCCCAAGTCTCACTATTCTCGCTCCAATTCTCAGGTGTGACTGTGCTCTTGTTTTCTTGAGCGTGATACTTGTCTTTTTCTGTTTCTTTGTACTTGGCTGCTAGAGCAATTTCATCTCTAATAGAATCTGCGCGGTATTTTATATAAAGAGATTTTGCTTTTTCATTGCTGCCGTCGCTATGAGCTAGGGCTTTCGCCCATAAGCCGTTTCTGCGCTGACCATTTTCAATCTCGCTTAGAACTTGGGCATATATCTGTTCATCAAGTAGACGGGACGATATTGCATCATTCTTAATTTTGTTTAGCCAGCTCATGGTTCTCTACCTAATAAGCGCATGACTATTAATTAGGCGGCATAGCTGTCGCGTTTAACCACGGCCGCTTTCGCATAACCTTCCTTGTCGTCATGTAAGTCCTTGTCTGGCCTGAAGATGCTCGCGGCAAACGCGACAGCACTCAGGGAGAAACGCGACAGGGGTGACGGCAAGCTTGTCACGTCTGGCGCAATGCCGGCAGGCTTGAGCCAGAAGCTAGTGCATGACTGCCGGTTCTGTCCATGTACAGCGCCAGGGAGCTTGCGCCGGCAGCGAATGCGGCGGTTGCAACGCCGCCAGCGCGTCTTACCCCTCTTGGGCGCGATAGGCCCCCGGCGTCAGCCCGGTCCATTTCTTGAACGCGCGGTGGAAGGCCGAGGGTTCGGAGAAGCCGAGCTGTTCGGCGATGTCCTGGATGGCCAGCTCGTCGCGGCCGAGGTGGTAGATGGCGAGGTCGCGGCGCAGGTGATCCTTGAGTTCCTGGAAGCTGGTGCCTTCCTCGCGCAGGTGGCGGCGCAGGGTCTGCGGGCTGATATGCAGCTGCTGGGCGACCCGTTCCAGGTCCGGCCATTGCTGGCAGTCGCGGCCGAGCAGGCGGCGGATCTGGCTGGTCAGGCTGTCGCCGCCGTCGGGGCGAGCCAGCAGGTCGGCGGGGGAGTGCTGGAGGAACTGCTTGAGCGTGCGTTCGTCCTGCAGCAGCGGCATGGCCAGGTAGCGGGCGTGGAACAGCAGGCTGGTGGCGCCGGCGCAGAAGCGCCGGGTGCAGGGAAACAGCAGTTCGTACTCGGCGGCGTGCTGCGGTTCGGGGTAGGCGAAGGTGGCTTCTTCCAGGCGGATGCGCTGGCCGATCAGCCAGCTGCCGAGGCGGTGCCAGATCACCAGCAGGCTTTCCACCAGGAAGTGGTCCGGGTCCCACAGGCTGCTGTCGTCCACGCTCAGTCGCGCCCAGTCGCCTTCGCGCTGCAGGCGGATGCCCGGCGCATCGGGGAACAGACCGTAGAACAGCGCACCGCGGCTCAGCGCCTTTTCCAGCGTGCGGCAGTGGATGATGGCGTGGCCCATCATGGCGAAGGTGCCGCGTTTGCTCGGTTGGCGGCCGAAGCCCAGGTACTCGTCGTCCAGCGCTTCCCACAGCAGTTGCATCAGCCGGGCGAACTGCTCGGGGGCGATGCGCGCGCGCGGTTCGATGAGCACCGCCGGCTGGATGCCGGCCTGGCGCAGCAGCGGTTCGCAGGCCAGGCCCCGACGTTGCGCGCCGCGCAGGGCGGCGCGGACGAAGTGGCTGGCGATGGTGCGTTCGCGCATGTCGAGCTTCCGTGATCGGGGTGGCCGATGGTAGGCAGCGGCTGTGGTGCAGGGCAAGCCAGCCGAGCGATTGGGTCAATCGAGGCTGAGCGCATGGGTCATTGAGGGGGGCAGGGGCGGCGCCTAACCTGCGCTGAATAACAATCAGCGGAGGAACCGCCCCATGCAGCGCAACCATTTCGACACCGAGCACAACCTGTTCCGCGACGCCTTCGCGGCCTTTCTCGCTAAGGAGGTGGTGCCGCATCAGGAGGAGTGGGAGGCCGCCGGGGTGGTCGACCGCAGCGTATGGGCCAAGGCCGGCGAGATGGGCTTTCTGCTGCCCTGGGCGGACGAGGAGTACGGCGGCGCCGGGCTCAAGGATTTTCGCTACGAGCAGATCATGTGCGAGGAGCTGGCGCGGATCAACGAACCGGGCTTCATGATCCCGCTGCACTCGGCGCTGTGCGGCCCCTATATCGCCGAGTACGGCAACGCGCAGCAGAAGGCGCGCTGGCTGCCCGGCATCGTCCGCGGCGAGACCATCCTCGCCGTGGCCATGACCGAGCCGGCCGCCGGCTCCGATCTGGCCGGCATGCGCACCACGGCGGTGGACCAGGGCGACCACTGGCTGCTCAACGGTTCCAAGGTGTTCATCTCCAACGGCTACCTGGCCGACCTGGTGATAGTCGCGGCCAAGACCGACCCGGCCAACAAGCACGCCATGGGCCTGTTCCTGGTCGAGCGCGGCATGCAAGGTTTCGAGCGCGGCAAGAAGCTGAAGAAGCTCGGCATGCACAGCCAGGACACCGCCGAGCTGTTCTTCAACGACGTCAAGGTGCCCAAGGAGAACCTCTTGGGCGATGCCAAGGGCGGCTTCTTCTACCTGATGAACATGCTCGCCCAGGAGCGTCTGACCAACGCCTGCGGCGCGGTGGCCGGCGCCGAGGCGGCGCTGCAGACCACCATCGACTATGTGAAGGAACGCCAGGCCTTCGGCCGCCCGGTGGCGCATTTCCAGAACACCCGCTTCAAGCTGGCGGAGATGCGCACCCAGATCGACGTGGCCCAGGTGTTCACCGACCGCTGCGTGATGGACCACAACCAGAAGAAGCTCAGTGCAGAAGTCGCCGCAGAGGCCAAACTGTTCACCACCGAGCTGCTGTGCAAGGTGGTCGACGAGGGTGTGCAGCTACATGGCGGCTGGGGCTACATGTGGGAGTACCCGATCTGCAAGATGTACGCGAACGCGCGCATCCAGCGCATCTTCGCCGGCACCTCGGAGATCATGAAGGAGATCATCAGCCGCGGCATGAAGCTGTAGTTCGCAGGGCGACGCGCAGTTTGCCCAGCGTCACCAGGGACTCGCCAGGCCCTGCAGGAGCCAGCTTGCTGGCGATCAATAACAAGAAGAGCATGCCATGACCCTGCAACTGCCGCTGCAACGTTTCAACCACTGGCTGGACCGGCAACCCGACGCGGTCTGGCTGCGCCAGCCGGTGGCCGGCGTCTGGCACGATTTCACCTGGCGCCAGGTCGACGAGCAGGCGCGACGCCTGGCCAGCGCGCTGCTGGCGCTGGGCTGCGTGCCCGGCGAGCGCGTCGCGCTGCTGGCGAAGAACTGCGCCGAATGGTTTATCAGCGACCTGGCGATCCAGCACGCCGGGCTGGTCAGCGTGCCGCTCTATCCGCTGCAGGCGCCCGAGCAGATCGCCTATGTGCTGCAGCACGCCGGCTGCAAGCTGATCCTGGTGGGCAAGCTGGACCAGCCGGACAAGCTGGCCGCCGGCATCGGCCCGCATATCACCCGCATCGCCATGCCCTATCCGAGCATGCCGGCCGAGCACCGCTGGCATGAGCTGCTGGCCGCCCACGAGCCCCTGGCGGGTAGCCGCCAGCAGCGCGGTGACGAGCTGCTGTCGATCCTCTACACCTCGGGCACCACCGGGCAGCCCAAGGGGGTGATGCTCTCGGCCCATGCCATGGCCTTTTCCGCGGCGCACGCCACGGCGGAGATGGGCATGACGCCGCAGGACCAGTTCTTCTCCTACCTGCCGCTGTCGCACGCCGCCGAGCGCTTTCTGGTGGAGTTCAACAGCCTCTATTGCGGCGCGCCGGTGGCCTTCGTCGAGTCGCTGGAGACCTTCGCCAGCGACCTGCGACGGGTGCGGCCGACCGTGTTCTTCTCGGTGCCCAGGCTGTGGACGCGCTTTCAGCAGGGCGTGCTGGAGCAGCTACCGGCGCACAAGCTCGACCGCCTACTGCGCATCCCGCTGCTCGGCCGCCTGGTGGCGCGCAAGGTGCGCGCGGGGCTGGGGCTGGATCGTGCGCGCATCCTGGTGTCCGGCGCGGCGGCGATTTCCACTGGGCTGCTGGACTGGTACCGGCGCCTGGGCATGACCATCTGCGAGGGCTACGGCATGACCGAGCACTTCGCCTACGGCTGTTTCAACCGGCCGGGGCAGGTGCGTTTCGGCACGGTGGGCCGGCCCATGCCGCACCTGCAATTGCGCATCGACGCCAGCGGCGAGATCCTGTTGCGCAGCGAGACGCTGATGCAGGGCTATTACCGCGAGCCAGAGAAGACCGCCGAGACGCTCGAGGGCGGTTGGTTGCATACCGGCGACAAGGGCGCGGTGGATGCAGACGGCTACCTGCG
This sequence comes from Pseudomonas sp. NPDC077186, assembly GCF_044543505.1. Taxonomy (NCBI): domain Bacteria; kingdom Pseudomonadati; phylum Pseudomonadota; class Gammaproteobacteria; order Pseudomonadales; family Pseudomonadaceae; genus Pseudomonas; species Pseudomonas sp. NPDC077186. The sequence goes on along the minus strand of NZ_JBITWE010000001.1, from coordinate 756,969 downwards.
CATCACCGGGCGGGTCAAGGACATCTTCAAGACCAGCAAGGGCAAGTACGTGGCGCCGGCGCCCATCGAGGGCGAGATCGCCAAGAGCCACTGGGTCGAGCAGGTGTGCCTGATGGGCAGCAACCTGGATCAGCCGCTGGCGCTGATCGAGCTGTCGCCGGCGGCCCGCCAGCAAGCGCAGGCGGCGGTCAGCCAGGATCTGCAGGCGCATCTGCAGGCCGTCAACGAGCGCCTGGCGGCGCACGAGCGCGTCAGCCATTTCATCCTGGTGCGCGAGGCCTGGACGGTGGACAACGGCTGCATGACGCCGACCATGAAGATCCGCCGCAACGTGCTGGAGGCGCGTTACGCCGAGGCGCTGGCCGGCCTGTCGGCGAGCGAGGCCATCGTCTGGGAGCCTTGATCCCTGGCCCGGGTTTCACCGTTCCACCCCCTCGCCCCTCTGGGGAGAGGGCCGGGGAGAGGGGCTAGGGCCTCTTGCCCGATACCACATCATCCGATCGGGAGTCGCCATGTCCGGCCTACTGTCTTCGCTGAAAATCCTCGACTTCTCCACCCTGTTGCCGGGGCCCTTCGCCTCGCTGCTGCTGGCCGACCTGGGCGCCGAGGTGCTGCGCGTGGAGTCGCCCACGCGCATGGACCTGGTGCGCGTGCTGCCGCCACACGACGGCGGCACCTCCACCAGCCACGCCTACCTGAACCGCAACAAGCGCGCCATCGCCCTCGATCTCAAGCGCCCCGAGGCGCTGGAGGTGGTGAAGAAGCTGGTGGGCGAGTACGACATCGTGCTGGAGCAGTTCCGCCCCGGGGTGATGGACAAGCTGGGCGTCGGCTACGAGGCGCTGAAGGCGATCAACCCGCGGCTGATCTACGTGTCGATCACCGGCTATGGCCAGAGCGGGCCGTACAAGGACCGCGCCGGGCACGACATCAACTACCTGGCGCTGGCCGGCCTCGCCAGCTACACCGGCCGCCGCGACAGCGGCCCGCTGCCGCTGGGCGTGCAACTGGCGGATATCGCCGGTGGCTCGCTGCACGGGGTGATCGGCCTGCTCGCCGCGGTGGTGCAGCGCCAGGTCACAGGCCTGGGCCAGCAGGTGGACGTGAGCATGACCGACTGCGCCTTCAGCCTGCACGCCATGGCCGGCGCCGGCTACCTCGGCGCCGGGGTGGAGCCGGACATGGAGAACCAGGCGCTCAACGGCGGCAGCTTCTACGACTACTACCGCACCCGCGACGGCCGCTGGCTCTCGGTGGGCAGCCTGGAGCCGCAGTTCATGCAGCAGTTCTGCCAGGCCATCGGCCGGCCGGAGCTGGCGGCGCGCGGGTTGTCGCCCAAGCCCGAGGATCAGCGCGCGCTCAAGCGCGAGATCGAGATCGAGTTCGAGCGCCGCGACTTCGCCGACTGGTGCCAGCGCTTCGCCGCCCTGGACGCCTGCGTCGAGCCCGTGCTGCCGCTGTCCGAGGCGGTGGAACATCCGCAGATCAAGGCGCGCGGCCTGGTCACCGAGGTGCCGCGCGATGGCTTGCCGGCGCAGCGGCAACTGGCCTGCCCACTGAAGTTCTCCGCTGGTTTACCGGCGCCGCGGCATATCGGCGCGGCGGTCGGCGCGCATACCGACGAGGTGCTGGGCGAGCTGGGCTACAGCGCCGAGCAGATTGCCGCGCTGCGGGCGGCCAAGGCATTGGGGTGAGCCCCGGTGTGCGCGGCGCACCCTACGGAGCCCGCGGCTATGCTGAAGCGGGAGGGCCAGTCCCATGACCGCCACGCTCGAAGCGATCCAGGCCGATATCGCCACGCTGGACGTCGACGCCATAGTCAACGCCGCCAACAGCTCGCTGCTCGGCGGCGGCGGGGTGGACGGCGCCATTCACCGCGCCTCCGGGCCGCGGCTGCTGGAGGCCTGTCGGCCGCTGGGCGGTTGTCCCACCGGCGAGGCGCGGCTGACGCCGGGTTTCGCGCTGCCGGCGCGCTGCGTGATCCACACCGTGGGGCCGGTCTGGCACGGCGGCGACCAGGGCGAGGCGCAGCTATTGGCCAGCTGCTATCGCAACGCGCTGCGCCTGGCCGCCGAGCACCAGCTGCGCAGCATCGCCTTTCCGGCCATCAGCACCGGCATCTACGGCTATCCCGCCGAGCAGGCGGCCGCCATCGCGGTGGCGACGGTACGCGAGGAAGTCGCCCACCTGCCGAGAATCGAGCGCGTGCTGTTCTGCTGCTTTTCCGCCGCCGATCTGGCGCGGTATCGGGATTTGCTTGCGTAGGGTGCGCCGGGACCCTTGTCCGTCGCTGTATGCCAGGTGGCGGACAAGCCTTCGGCATGTCCGCCCTACGCGGGCATTGGCGATCAACCTATCACTCCACCCGCTGCTGGCCGGTGAACTGCAGGGTCACCTTGCAGCGTCGGCAGTAGTAGCGCCGGCCCTTGGCCACCAGGGCGTGGCGCTGGGCGGAGAAGGGGAATTCGCCGTCGGGGCAGCTGCAGCGGTAGATAAAGCGGCTGACCTTGCGCCGCTGCACGTCGTAGTTGTGGCAACGGTGCGGCGGCAGTTCGTAGACCCCGCGCATGATCAGTTGCCATTCCTCGCCGTGGGGCTGGATGCGCGGGCCGAACAGCTGGTGGGCGATCAGGTGGGCCACCTCGTGGGCCACGGTCTGCTGCAGGAAGTCCTCGCGGTTGTCGCGATACAGCTGCAGGTTGAAGCGCAGCTTGTTTTCCGTCAGATGGGCGACGCCGGCCTTCTGCCCACGCAGCTTGAAGCTGATCTCGGGGCGAGCGAAGCGTTGCTTGAAGAAGGTTTCGGCCAGCTGGTAGCAGGCCTCGACGCGGGCGTGGAGCTGTTCGGGCATGGCGGCGATTATGCCTAACCGCACGGGTTACGGCAGCCCATAAACGACGAAACCACCCGCAGGTGGTTTCGTCGATTCGCCATTGCCCTCAGCTGGTGTAGACCGGGCCGACGCCCAGGCCCCAGAGGATCACCGAGGTGGCGATCATCGCCACCAGCACCACCAGGCCTACCGCCAGCACCGAACTGGAGAACATGAACCCCTCGTCCTCGGGGATGTTCATGAAGGTCGGGATGCCGACGTAGAGCAGGTACACCGTGTAACAGATGGCCACCGTGCCGACCACCATCGCCAGCCACAGGTGCGGGTAGAGCGCCGCCAGGCCGCCGATAAACAGCGGGGTGGCGGTGTAGGCCGCGAACACCACGCACTGGGTCAGGCTCGGGTTGGCGTCGTAGGTGCGCGCCATCCAGTGGATGAAGGCGCCCATCACCGCGACGCCGGCGAGCATCGCCAGGTAGGACATGATGGTCATGCTCAGGGCGCTGCCTTCGGTGAGCATCACCGGCGCTCGGTCGCCGATCGACCAGCCCACCTGGGTGGTGCCGATAAAGGCCGAGACCGCCGGGATGGCGGCGAGCAGCAGGACATGGGTCAGGTACATGTGGCTGATGGTTTCTTCCTCGCCACGGATTTCTTGCCATTCTTGGTCGGGATGGGTGAAGAGCCCCCAAACGTGGTGGATCATGCCAGACACCTCCTCTTTTTATGACGATCGCCCCCCAGCGGACGCCCGGCGCGCGTGTACAGCGCCACCGGGTGCCAGGCCGAACCTATGCGACCGTATGTCGCAGTATAGGCAGGGCCTGAAGGGCGCGTGGTATCTGGCTTTAGAGCGAATTGCTCTCTGCCGGTCAGTTGTAATAGCGCTCTAGAATTTCCATGGCCTTGTTGATCGACTGCAACCGCTCTGTGCTGCCGCCGCGATCCGGGTGGTGCTGGCTGACCAGTTGGCGGTAGCGCCGCTTGATGCTGGCCAGATCGAGGGGCGTGCCGGCAGCGTCCAGTTCGAACAGCGCCAGCGCCGCCTGTTTTTCCTCGCCGCCCTGCATGCGGGTCCAGAAGCTGGCCAGCAGGCGCTCGACGTCGCGTTCGTCGGTATCGCGCAGGTTGCTCATGTCCAGGTAGTAGTCGCGCAGCCCGTCGCGCTCGCTGAGCGCCGCGCTGCCGGCCTGGTAGGGCTGCAGGCGGATGCACAGCGGGGCGATCTGCAGCAGGTGACGGCGCTCCTGCCAGAGCCGCTCGCGCAGGCGATACAGGGCGTTGAACAGGAGGAAATGGGTGCGAAACAGCACCAGCTTGTCGGTCAGCGGCAAGTTGGGAATATGCCCGCTGTGACGTTGCTTGAGTTGCTGGATCAACTGGTATTCGGCCAGGCCGTCGGGCGCGGCGAGCAGCAGTTCGAGCACCTGGTCGGCCAGATCCAGGGCGGGGTCGAGGTCATCGTTCATCGGCCGAGCCTAGCATTTCGCCGCCGCTGGGGTAGGGCGCGAGGCCCATTGTGCGTAAAATGTCGCGCTTTCGTTCCTACCCCCGGATTCCGACGCACCATGGGCACCCTTTCGGTCAACCAGAACAAACTGCAGAAGCGCATTCGCCGCCTGGCCGGCGAGGCCATCACCGACTTCAACATGATCGAGGATGGCGACAAGGTGATGGTCTGCCTGTCCGGCGGCAAATTATAACCAAAAAAATATTTGTAAAGCCTATAAACCTGTAGACATTGCCTGTAAGCCCCGCCTTCTGTCGTTTGTTCTTTCCTCTCGTTTGACAGAACTCATTTGTGGGCTAGTCTGTAACTAAATCGGTTATTGGACTAGCTTTTTTGTCAATCATGAAAGTCAAACGATACCAATTCAATTCGTTGCCCTTCGTGTCGATAGTGGACGAAGCGGATTGCCCTATTGATCCGTATGTTTCCTGCTATCTCAATGGCGCTTTATCTGCTAAATCGGCCAATACGAGATTTAGGTACGCAAATGAACTGCTGTTCGTGCTGCAGTACTTTTCGGAAAAAAATATTGACCTACCCGAACGAGTTGCATCGGGCATTTTTATATCCCAGATGGAGTACATGCAGTTCTATGACAGGTGCTGCTTAAGTAAGGGTTCTGGTGATGAAGCTATAAATATAAGATTTCTAGATATAAATGATAAACATCTAAGGAACATCATTGTTGCCAATCAGAAAGGGATGACAAAGGTCGCTAGCGAAACCTTTCAAGGTCGCATCAGACGACTTCGACAATTTCTTTTATGGCTGTTCGATGAGTTTCACGAAGTGCAAGATGCTGACGAAAAAACAAAAAATAAATTTAATGAGCTTATTTCAAAAATTAGGTTAGATGAAGATGCCCTTGGCAAGAATGGAGGGCAACATGTCGGCGATCCTGAGGAATCGGTGATCCCGGATGACGTTTTCGTAAAGTTTTTAGAGATGGTGATGCCGTCCTCTCCTAATAATCCCTTTAAAGCATCTAGGGTGAGGAATTACTTGATCGTCAATTTGCTAGTCCTAAGCGGCATCAGAAGAGGTGCGCTGGCAAAATTGAAGATTTCTGACTGTCTATTTCATGGCACTAACGATCAGCTAGCTATTTATCGATCTGCAAATGATCCAACAGATCCGCGCTCTGAAAAACCCAATCAAAAGACAAAAGCACACTTCGCCTCGGTTGATCCAGGTTTTTTGGAAAAGGTTAAGTTCTATATTGACAACGTTCGTATTGTCTTTCCTCGTGCGCAATTCCATGACTTCGTGTTTGTCAGCGAAAATGACTCTAAAGGCACTGCGGGTCAGCCTCTTTCTTTAAAGGCAATAAATGCAATATTTCAAAAGCTCTCTAGATCGCTGGGCTTTCATGTCCATCCTCATTTGTTGCGCCACAAATGGAATGAAATTTTTGATAAGAAAGGGGAGTCGCTTGGGGTCAATCCGGCTTTGCTTGAGGATGCTAGAAAATATGCCATGGGCTGGTCGCAAAATACGACTCAGAACAGACGATATAATGAAAAGCGAATTGCGCTGAAGACGAGAGAGATATCAATGGCGCATCAAAAAAGAGTGGATCCGCAAAAATGACTCGCGAGAAGAGGCGGGAAGTTTTTAAGTCTCTGACTAATGAAGGCTCATGGATTACGGCCAAATCTGGCCTGATGGTAAATACCTCGGAGGATGTATGGATATTACTGCCGAATAATGGAAAAGGAAAACGGTTGTGCGTTGACTGGGTTCATTCGTCTAACATGCCAGATGATGATAAAAAATTAATTCTGAGTGTATTTGTAGACTACGTGCGAACCAAGGCTGCGAGTACGGCGTCAGGTATCGTTTGCAATGTAAAGCCATTTATGTTGAATGGCATTCCGTCCTTAGCCAGAGTTAAATCTATATGGAGTGGGCTGCAGACAAACAATAAGAAGGGGCTCAATCAGTTCTTTGGGACGCTCTCTAGGCAAGGTAATACACGGTATGAAGAATATCACAAGTATACGCGGACACATTTGGACAAGGGTAAAGACAATACTCTTGATCCTTCCATTGGGGCACTAAGCGATATTGAGTTTGACTCGTTAGCCAGGCAGATCAATGAAAATATACAAGAGTTCGACTGGGGCGCCAGTCGGGATCTTTTGTTTTTTCAGTCGCCGAGGCTATATGCGCGGCTCAGAAATATAGTCACTAACAAGTTGTTGCTCTCCATCGTAAGGCGGCCAATTCAAATTGCGCTATTGAAATGGTCTGATTTGATCCCCTCGGGTGCGAGTTTTCGCGACGCGGGAATTCTTCCTGTGGACGAAATCGGCACGGTAGGGGGGCAAACATTGCAGCTTAGAGTGTTCATGGCTAAGTCTAAGGGCGCACAATTCTCAAGGGAGCGGCCCGAGCGCTATCCAATACATCTTTCCGAATATATCTCAGGGGTTCTTATAGACTATAAACGGGTGGTATTGGAAGGGCTCAGACTAGTGATGGACTCAGCAGAGATTCAAGTGGATCAATCTGAACTCTTGAGCCTCATGAATGATATGCCTATGTTTCCAGCGGTTGATTTTTTTAAAGTGCGATTTGACTCTTTAGATTTGTTCAAAAGCATGTTTACGCCAAAGTCTACTGCCTACCACATATCGGAGACTGCAGTTGCACACGCCATGAGATGGGTTCCGGTTGCCTCTGATCGAACTGTCGAATGTATGGCTACTTCCAATAGAATTCGTCACACCGTATTAACTCGCGGTGCTCAAAATGGTCTGCCCGCCGTTCAATTGGCCAAGATGACAGGTGTCACCGTGCCGGCTGCAAGGCATTACATAGATTTGGATTATGTATCTAGGAGAGAGATTGACACAAAGTATATCGGAAATGAGTTTCTAAAGAAGGCTTTTAGCCATACCTTAACTGTCGTTCCGGAAGGCGATGAGGTCATTGTCGACAATAAGTTCAACCCTGTTGGTGGGGCACTCAACAAGCATTCCTGCGCGACCTGTTCAACTGTTTTAGGGAGACCATTGGGGTGTTATGGGTGCCCAAACTTTCGTCCGATGCTAGAAGCTGATCACAGGTCGGTATTGGCTGATGCAGAGGGCAAGCTTGCTGCAAACCGCAACTCCCTAGTTAGTCCTATTTACGCCCGAAGTATTGAAAAACTGGAGAGACAGATTGTTTGGGTGAAGCAGACAATAATGGTTTGCGATGAAGAACTCGCAAGGCAGCGCACAATCAATGCTTAACAAATACCTTGGCCGATTGGAGCGGCTCATCAACGAATATCGCGAAGCCGAGCTAGCGCAATTTGAAGGACATGGCGGCAAGAAGGCGGAGTTTGATGATTTGGTCTGGTATCACGTGGACCCCAATACTGGCCGCCGAACCAGATTCTTGTGTGGTGTACATGGGCGTAAGGGCAAAGGCAACGCCGGCAACCATCCCATATACGCCCTTCCTTACCCCTATGACCACCTGATAAAAGTGTGGATCATAGAAACAACGAACACACCACTTTCCGTCAACGAGAAAAAAATTCGGACGTCGGTAGCTAGGAAATTGTTGTCACTCATGGATGGTGATCTCTATGAGCAATCAGAGTGCACAATCACCAGTCTTAATTTGGGGGCGCGTTCAGCTGACCGCTTGCGGCCGTTTCTCGCGTTCTGCGCTGAAAAGGGGGTGATGCGAAAGGTCAACCTGAAGGGCAGCGACAGCAGAGACAGGACGGGACATGCCACGTTTGACAATACGCTGGAGAAACTTCCAGATATCCAAGCAGTGCTTGCGCTAGCCGACATCTTCTCTACTGTATTTGAGTATGTGGATGAACATGGCTCGCTGCGCCCTGGTAAAGAGATAAAAATCCATGATGCCTTAGTAGTGACTTTTGGAACGCTGTCGCTGGCGTCGCCTAATCGAACTTCTGCGGAAATACCTGTTCTTCCTAAACAAAGACTGCATTGTTACTCTGAAAGCAATGGAGAGCCAGTTTATTACCTCGACTGGATTGGAAGTAAAGGCTACGGGAACAACAAGAACCACATACTTGCGGTGCTCGCTGATCCGATAAAGAAAGCCATGAACTTCTTTTACAAAGCATGCGAGCCAGCGAGAATTCTATGTCGATTCTACGAGAACCCGGACCAAAGCTTGAAAGCGTTGCTTGGTGGGTTCGAGATAGCGCCAGAACTAAAGAGGAATTTAAATTTAGCCCAGCGGCCCAATCTTTTCACATTGGGTTATGCATTAGGGTTCTATGGGGCTAATGATTGCGTTCCGATCCTTAAGGAAGGAGTTGATCTGACTTCCACCTATAAAAGTCAAAGAGGCCATTTTTTCGAAAAAAAACCGATTTATTCATTGCGGCCTAAAGATCAGTTGTCCGTGTCGCAAACAAGAAGTGCAGCTTTAGCAGGATTACCCCACTTGTTCGGGTACGCCAATATGCCAAAAGTTTTTTCCGATAAGTCTGTCGTTTCGGTTGAAGAAGTGCAGGAGTGGTGGATTGCTTTCTATAGGACATCAATTTTGCCGGAATTTCCACTCTCATTTTCAAGCGGAGAATCAAGTATCAAGCTTAAGGATGCCATGTTCTGCTTCTTGGGGAGTTGGCTTTATGGTGCGCCCGAGAGTGTCGGAAGTGGTGGGAAAGTTTTTCAAAAGACAAACTATGCGGTGGTGCCATTAGCTTCGCTAGGCGCCTCGGTTCTTACTCGACTGGTCGGCCAGGGGCGCTACACGACATCGATTTTTCAGGATTACGGATTTTCGTCAGAATTAATTCTGCGACCGCATAGTCTGCGGCACTTATCTAACACCCTTGCTGATTTAAGTAGCATTCCAGTTGAAATTATCACTGCTTGGTCTGGCAGAAAGAATCCCGAGCAAACCCATACTTATATTCATACGACTCACGACGAGAAAGCCAGTCGTGTGAGTGCGATATTGAATCCGCCAGATATCGACAGGCGGGATATTCGAGTCGTTTCCCAAAATCAACTTACACAAACCACCAACCTGCCGGCATCTGTCACCTCCACCGGTCTTTGTACTCAAAATCTTAATGTAACGCCTTGCAATTATTTGAACGATTTCGTCTCGCAGTGCTTCATGTGTCCGGAGACTTGTCACATAGCAGGCGATGTGAAGACAATCGAGTTTTTTGAGAAAGATTTATCGTTTCAAACTTTGAGATTAGAATCGGTAGCGTGTGATCCACGCTTACCAAACTCCCAGGCGATGAGGCGGTGGTATCTAATTCACTCGCGAAATACCCATATTCTATCCATGCTGAATGATTTGATGAAAAGTAAGCCTGTCGGAACGATGATTCGTTACTCAAATAAAAATTCTGAGTTCAGTTTGACCGATCTAAATACCAAGATCATTACAAAGGTCGCGTGTGCCCTACCGGATTTTGAGGCTCGCCTGAAGGGTATTATTGAAGATAAGACTGCCAGAACAGCATCTGATGCTAATCCCGAGTTGCGCTCTCTTTTATCCTCTTTCGGTCTGTCTGAAGGGGAGGTGTGATGTGGTAGTACCAAAAATATCAGCTCAGCAACAGCGTAAAATTGAGATTATGTTAGCTAAGTGGGTAGGTAAGCTGACTTGGGACGCGCTGGTCGCTAAGGTAGAGCTTGAGCTTGGCATAAAAACAACTAGACAAACCCTATGCACTTATGTCGGTATCAATACATATTATAAGAATAAAAAAGCTCAACTTCGTGGCACAACTCCTTCCCTGCTCACAAAGATAACTGCTTCTGAAGTAAAGCTTGTGGAGCAAATAGAGCACTTGAAGGCTGAGGTTGCGGTTCTCAAAAGAAATAATGCAGAGCAACTGCGTATGATTGAGAGGATGCTTTTGAACGCCAATGCCATTCCCAACCTTGATCTCTATGCCTTGATCAAGAAAAGACCTGAAGAGATACAAAATGGCTAATCATTCGTACACCTCCTCGACTATGCCGTATTGGGCACACGCTTGGTGTGCAATCCAAGGGGGCATCCAGGAGAGAAGAATTGCTTTCTCCCGGATATGACCATCACGCTTTAATTGCCCCTTCGCTGACTAGGCGAGCTGTTTGCGGGTCATACGCAAAACCGGTAATCGACCCATCTCGAATGCGCTCAACCGCCTCATTGATCACATGCAGCGGCACCAGAAACCACTCCCTAGGTTTGACCGGATGGCCGAAGCGGTCTTCGATGGTCAAGTCCAGCTGCGCCGCGCCGAACAGGCGGTGGAAGATGTTTTCCAGCCGGGTGCGGTTCAGGTTGTGCAGCTTGTAAGTAGCGACCACCTCCACATCAGCCAGCAGGTAGGTGGCGTCTTTGTCTGCGCCTGCGATGCGGGTTTCCACTCGGCCTCCGGTCACGCCGATCTTGTGGATCAGCTCGCGGTGCTCGGCCACGAAGGGGTGGTTAGACTGGCTGCGCAGCACATAGATAGTGCCGCTTTCTATGTCGTCCGGCTCGGCGATGTCGCTGAACAGTGGGCCTGAGTCGACCTTGATCAGCCGAGATCCGGCACGCCCCTCACTGTCCTTGTAAAGCGCCCGCTGTAGGGATCGTAGCAACAGATCACTTTCCGTCTCATTGGAGTAGATGACGCGCAAACGCCCGTTCGTCTCCGCATTCGGCGTTTTGTAGGTGTCCCCGACTTCGGCGACGTAGGCAATGAGCCCGCTCAGAATGAAGAAGTCTCCAGCCTCAATGCTGGCGTTCTTGCCAAAAGGCTTGGTCACCCAGCGCTTTTGCTTGAGGCCTACTTCCACTTCATCAAACAGCGGCTTGAAATTCTCGAAGTCTTTACAGGGGTTCCGAGCGGCCATCTCTTCTGCCGCCTTGATTGCCGCACTGGAGCGCACATGCCGGAGTACCGTGATGTCGTCCTGCTCGACGGACTCACTGCCGATGCCCAGCTCGGCGAGCAAGGCGTCCTCATCCAGGTCATCCACATTAATCGTGGTGACCGCAGTGCCTGACAGTAGGCCGTGACTATCCCAGCCTGCCAGTAGGGTTTGCGCCTCCGGCAACTTGCGCAGCTGATCCAGGCGCACGGCATACAAACGCTCAAAGATGTCGCGGCCTTCGCCATGCAGTGGGGCGCGGCCGTGGGTTTGATAGAAACGCTGAATATCCTCGAAGCCGGCGATGATGCGTTCTTCGCGAGGAGTTCGAGTGGCTGTCTTGAGCGTGGGAACTTCTACCCCCAGCGCATCCAGCAGGTCGTCATCGTTCATATCAGCCATTGGCGGATTCCCCCTGCGCTGCTTTGGCTTGGGCGCGGTAGCGTGCCAATGCGGCTACGCCTTCAGCCATGCGTTTTTCCCAGGCATCGGCAGAGTTGATGTCGGGCAGACGGCCGCGCTCGTTCTTAAACTGCAGGGCACGCTTAGCCAGTTCTCGCGCCTCATCTTCAGGGATGCTCACCTTCTTGGCCGCAATGCTGGCCTGCACCTGGCGCAGGGATTTTTCATCCATCGCCTTCGCCAGTACCGCATAGGCCGCATCGAAGGGGTTGATACGGTCGATCAGATCTATGTCCAGCTCGCGCACGTTTACGAACTTGCGCACGCCATCAAGCAGTGCGGTACTGCCCTGCACGTTGTCACTTCCGTTTGCATCTGCCTGCGCCAGAGCCAGCTTGGCCTGCTGGGTAATGTTCATGGCGGCGATGGCGTGCTGGCGAATGGCTTCCTGGTCAACCTCGCTCAGGTCGGGGTAACGCTCGCGCACGATCTTGCCCATGCGTAGCTGGGTCAGCTCTTCCGGCAGGGTGTTTTCCTTGTCGAACAGGCCGCGCTCCAGGACGGTTTTGTCTTGCAGGAAGCTGGTCACCACTTCGTTCAAGTCTTCTTTGCAGATGCGCGTGGCTTCCGTACTTTGCGGTGTGGTCAGGCCGTTAATCTCAACATGGAACTGGCCCGTGGCTTCATTTACACCCAGGTTGGTGCCACCGGGTTGATACCCCTCCGGCCCGTAATTGAAGCCTTCTTTCGGCCCGGTATCTTTCGGGGTGAACTCATAGCGCGGGGCGAGCACCTGTTCCATCAGCAGGCTGGCGGAAATGGCCTTGAGCATATCGTTTACCGCCTCGGCTACAGCTGCTTGATCAGCCATTGGCTCGGCGATCAGGTTGGTGAAGCGCGAGCGTTCCTTGCCCTCAGCATCGCGCGTGGCGCGGCCAATGATCTGCACGATTTCGGTCAGGCTCGAGCGGTAGCCGATGGTCAGGGCATGCTCACACCAGATCCAGTCAAAGCCTTCCTTCGCCATGCCCAAGGCGATGATTACATCCACGTTGTCGCGGTTGTTCTTCTGAGCCGGGTCTTTCAGTGCGCCTAGCACTGTGGAGCGTTTTCCTGGGTCGCTGTCATCCACAAGGTCGGCCACTTTCAGCGTGCGGCCGTCCTTGGCTTTGATCAGGTGGAAGCCGGTCACCGAGTCGACACCCTGCCAATCGCCCAGCGAGCTCATGATCTCATTGACCTCACGCTCCTTGTCTTTAAGGCTTTCGCGAGCAGCTGGATGTGGGATGTGGACGATGGTTTTCAGCGCCGGGTCCAGCACCTTAGCGACCGCATCCACGTACCTCCCAGTGTAGAAGAAGTAGCCAATATCCAGTGACTTGAGCCAGCGATAGCCGTTGAGCTGCTCGTAGTAGGTGTATGTCACCGTCTCGAACTTGTTCTCGTCCGACGGGGCCAGCACGGCCTCGCTGTCGCCACGGAAGTACGAGCCGGTCATGGCCACCAGATGCACCTTGTCGCGGCTGATGAACGCGCTCAGTTGGCTACCCAGTTTGTTGTCCGGGTTGGCGGAAACGTGGTGGAACTCGTCGATGGCAATTAGGCGGTTGTCGAAGGTGTCAATGCCCAACTCTTCCACGGCAAAACGAAAGGTGGCATGGGTGCAGACCAGCACCTTGTCGCTGCTGGTCAGGAAGGCACGCACGGCATCCACCTTGGACTTGGCCACACGCGGTTCATCAATACCTGGTGCATTACACAGGTTCCACTGTGGGGCTACTTGCCAGTCCCAGTAAAAGCCGTGTTGGCTCAGCGGCTCATCTGCAAAGCTGCCGCCAATGGAGCGCTCCGGCACTACGACGATGGCCTGCTGCAGTCCTTGGCTATGGAGCTTGTCTAAGGCGATGAACATCAGGGCGCGGGACTTGCCAGATGCGGGCGGCGACTTGATCAGCAAGTACTGTTCACCGCGCTTGGCATAAGCGCGCTCCTGCATGGTACGCATGCCTAGCTGATTGGCCTTGCTGGATGCCCCTGTGTGCGCGGTAGCAATGGATACCGACGGCACTGTGTAGCTGTTGGTCGGGTTGGTAGTGTTAGTCACTGTGATTCTTGCTCCATGAGAGTGCCATCGCCTGAGCATTGTGGATGCGGCCTTCAAGATCAGCTAACCAATCGCCGCAGCTTTCAGGGGAGGTGGTCAGGCTAGCAGGGATATCGCTCATACCTTTTTCCCTCGTGGCTTTTTCGATGCGGCCCCCAATGTACCCGCTGTCATCTTGGCGTAGAGATCAAACAGCTTTTCCAGTCGCTCGGTATCGTTTTTGAAGCGACGACCAATGTAAATACGCTCCAGCACTTCATCGTTGCGTTCGTGTGCATGACGCAAGTTGTCCGGCATGCTGTCCGGATCGTACAAGTCAGCGATAGTGGCGGGAAAATGGGCTTCGCGGGCTAGCAGAATGGCTTCAGCGCAGGCTGTCAGATCGATTTTGTTCTGCTCGGTGAGCAGTGGTATGGGGAAGGTATTCCAGCCGAGCAAGTTTGAGTAACGAATGTCCGTCTTCAGCTTTCCACATACTGTAGAAATCCACACATGATGAATTCTGCTGCTGATAATTGCGAATTCATAACTGTGCCCGCCGACGATTTGCATGTGCGGAGCAATAACGAGAGCATCACTACCTAACAGCCCCGATGTAACATATTCCCTTCGCTCAGATAGAACCTGAGGTATAAATATCTTACATGCCGCCGCATGCCTTCTTTCGGCAAAATACATTGGAACTGCGCTTAGCTTTCGAGTTGCTTCTCGATTGCTTGCTGCGCGATATTTGCGCACGCGATCAAATACGCCCGAAAACTCTTCTTCCTGAGCACTTGATAATGTGGTTGCCTCATCGATATATATATTCCTTCGCACAATCCCCCTGATGAATTCAGCTCCTCCTACGGCGACTTTGAAAATACTCTTATTTTCCGGATTGGCACTGATGCTGGCTCTGTATCTGTCATCGGAGAATGTGAATTCACCGTTGTCGTTAGACATGCTCCCATAACTCATTGCAGATACCTGCGACAATGGAGTCTGTCGCTTTGAGACAACAATGTCGGGCATTGGAACAAGATATGGGCCGATGTTCTCAACTCTGCGCCTAGACTCATCACCATATATGTATCGCTCAGGTCGAGCCCCGTCACGAGCACAGCCAACGATACTGCATGTTACACCTGCATTATTAGATGCATTGTTCGACCACATGAAGCTTGGATGACACCAGTAAATTTTCAGACTATAGCGAGAGATTGTATGGAGGACTATTTCAGCCTGCTCTCCTTGGAATAAGCTGGAGGTTGTCACAAACGAGAAGGCGAATCTCTCAACTTTAGAAGCATACTGCGCCGCCTTTAAGAGCCAGCAGCCAACGTAGTCTAGGTTTCCGGAATTTATGCCTTCGCTTTTAAATAGTGCCGCTATGTCGTCTTTTTGGTCTTTTGTTTGGTACTTTGTCCCAACATATGGCGGGTTTCCGCAAATATATGTTTCTCCACCTTCGTTCGCGAATTCGATCTCCGCCTGATTAAGTGGAGTACTGAACAAGTCATCTGCGAGTAATTTCACAGCTGTGCCTGTAGGAGGACAGATGTTCAGCCAGTCCAGCCATAGCGCATTACCGCAGATGATCCAATTTTGCGCATCCAGCGGTAGAAATTCCGCCAACGCATCCTGCTGGCCTCGATAGAGCACGTCGCACTGAAACTCGGCAATGATCAGCGCCAGGCGGGCAATCTCTGCCGGAAAGTCGCGGAGTTCGATACCGCGGAAGTTAGTCAGCGGTATTTCGGATTTGTTGTGGGCTTCGCCCCGGCGACGATTGATTTCCGCCTCGATCTCACGCATCTGCTTGTAGGCAATGACTAGAAAGTTGCCGGAGCCGCAGGCTGGGTCAAATACGCGGATGCGTGCCATACGCTTGCGCAGATTGAGCAGCTTGGCTTTGTTGTCACCGCATGCATCCAGTTGCTCCCGAAGGTCATCCAGAAACAGCGGATTCAGCACCTTGAGGATATTGGGCACGCTGGTGTAGTGCATGCCCAGTGCGCCGCGCTCTTCATCATCGGCTACGGCCTGGATCATGCTGCCGAAGATGTCTGGGTTGATTTTTTTCCAGTTGAGCTTGCCAGCGTGCAGCAGGTAAGTGCGCGCCATGCGCGTGAAGCGTGGCACTTCGGTACTACCGGAGAACAAACCGCCATTCACATAAGGGAAGGTGTTGGCCCAGCTGGGCAGGCGTGGCTGAGCAGTGGCGCGCTCGGCCAGCTTGATGTTCATGGCGCGGAAGATTTCCGACAGCAACTGGTGGGTGTTTGAACCGTCGCGCTCGCTAAACTGCTCAACTGTCTTGGTAAACAGACCATCGCCACGGAAGATATCGGTATCTTCGGCAAAGAAGCAGAAAATCAGCCGCGCCATAAAGTGATTCATGTCATGGCGGCGTTCGGCCTTGGCCCAGTCCGGGTTCTCGTTTAGCAGCTCGACGTACAGCTTGTTCAGGCGGCTGGTGGCGCGCACGTCGATGGGGTTGTCCTTGATCTCCTTGATGGTGGAGATACCGGCCAGCGGCAGCAGGAAACCGAAGTGGTTGGGGAGGTCCGGGTAATTGCAGGTGATGGTTTCACCCGTGATCAGCTCTTCGGCCTCCAGCGTTTGCCCGTCGGTGGCGAGGATGATCTTGGCTTTGGCTTTTGTGGTGGCCAAGCTGGTGCGCAGCGCCTTGAGCGTTTCGCCCACAGTGCCGGGCTCGCAGGCAGCGATATGAATGTTATTGCGCAGTAGTACGCCGCCGGGTACGTCTGAGGCGTTGTTGTTGCCGGCTCGCAGACGTTTGATTTCCGCGTCTTTTCTGCCAAATGCAGCCAGGAAGGTGAACGGAAACTCCGCTGCATCAAAGGGCTCAAGGGCCAGGTCCGAAATGGCGGACTCAATTTCTACTGCATTCATGGTTTACCACTATCCAGACGCGGATGCGCGAAGGCGGCGATTTTAGCCGCTAAATTTTTGGTGATGGCTACATCCCGGCGGGTACCTGCCGTTCTGTCGGTTGGCCGCCTGCAACGGCAACTCAGCACTGCTAAGCAGCATTGACGTATGCCTAATACAATCGGCAGCGGCAGCCGAGCGCCCTGAGCCAGTGACCGGGAAATTAACCACTGCACGATGCCGGAGATGATAAAGGAAGGCGCTTCTGTAGTGCGAAAAAGCCGCAGACCAGGTTTTGATCTGAGAGCGAAATTAGGCCCCGATCTGGTCAGGCCTTCTTGGACACCGCTCTCGATCAGATGCGGAGCTACAGCTCTGACAACTGAGGCAGAAGGCAGGATGGATCGCAAGCGAGCTCGCCTGCGATCCGATACAGCTTCTCGACGGTGATGTTTACTTCGCCACGCTCGATCCGGCCTACATAGCTACGGTCGAGACTGCACGCCAGCGCCAATGCGTCCTGGGAAATCCGGCAGGCCTTCCTCTGCATTCGGATGCGTTCCCCTAACGCCTTCGCCAACTTATCCATGACCGTCTCAATTCAACCTGAGGCGGCAATATCGTGCGTTTGCGGACGCACAGGCCACGGATTATAATCCGCATTTTCGTGCTATTTCTTCTGGTGCCTCAATGAAATCGGCCTCGTTTACCTTCGACAGGCGTCTGTATGAGCTGCTTCAGGAGGAAGGGCGTTCAAGGTTCACGACGCGTGAACTGCGTGATGCCTATGCCAAGCGCCTGGATGGCATGACTTTCCGTATCGGTGATGTGCGCCGCTATGTGTATGAGCAGATCCGCCGAATGCTGCGCATGGGTTGGGTTGTGCTCGATGAAGAGCGCCGTTCGCGGGGACAGGTCTACCACTTGCAGCCGATTCCGGCACATCTGCAATTGGAGCTGATCGACAACGGGTTCGAGAACAGCCATAAGACTGCTTGTGAGCCAGAGCAGGAGCCGTCAGCGTTCGATAATGCGGCGGTGCCGCAACCATCAGTCGATGCGGATCAGCACCTGGAGGCGCTCCTCAAGGAAATCAGGCTGGACTTCCTCGCATCGATGGGCGAGGCGGAGCGATACAAGCTGCTCCTCGATGATATGCCGCATCTCCGGGATAAGGTCGAAGGCGAGTACCTGGAAGCTAGAGACCGAAGCTCGCGCCTGCTGGGCCATCTTCGCGCCATCGAGAAGACACTCAAGACGCTTGCCTCCGCACGATGACCACACTGCTGCGAAACTGGCAACGCCGCTGCATCGACGCGGCACTGGAGCACTTTACTGCCACGCCGCACTTCTTCTGCCAGGCAACGCCGGGTGCCGGTAAGACGCGTATGGCGGCAGAGCTGGCCAGCAGGCTGCTTGAGCAGGACCGGATCGATCTGGTGCTCTGCTTCGCTCCCTCCTGTCAGGTTGTCGAGGGCTTTCGCTCGTCCTTTGCTGCGGTGCTCGGCAGACGCTTGGATGGCCAACTCGGCGCAGTTGGGGCAGCGTTCACCTATCAAGCCATGGAATACCGAGATGAGGCGTTCTGGCGACTCCTCGATGACTACCGTGTATTCGCGGTTTTTGACGAGATTCACCACTGCGCCGGCCACGATGTACTCCTGAGCAACACCTGGGGCCAACAGATTCTTCAGCGGGTACAGGACAGGGCCACCTTCACCCTGGCCCTCTCCGGCACCCCATGGCGTTCGGACGATAGGGCCATTGCCCTGGCCCGCTACTCGACGCCCGAGGGGCACCTGATCTGCGACTACCGCTACGGATTGAAAGAGGCCATTGCTGATGGTGTGTGCCGCTCCCCTCGCATTGTCCTGCTCGACAACCAGAAGGTGAAACTTACCGAGGAGCTGGACACAGAGAGCACTGTCAGGATGTTTCCCAGCATTGCCAAACTATTGGGGGAGTCCCCTGTCACCTACGAAGAGCTGTTGCGTCATGACGAGGTGATTGATCAGTTACTCGGTCTCGGGTGCAGCAAGCTGGATGAGCTTCGCCTGATCAAGCCTGATGCGGCAGGCTTGGTGGTTGCCACCGACATCGAGCACGCCCAGCAAATTGCCTTAGCCCTGGAAACCCTGGGTGAAGGTTGCCGCATCGTGACCAACAAAACCCCGGCTGCGCAGCAGGTTATCAATGCGTTCAGACACAGCGCCTGCCGTTGGATTATCGCAGTTGGAATGATCAGCGAAGGCACGGACATTCCTCGACTCCAGGTGTGCTGCTACCTCAGTCGCATCCGCACTGAGCTGCATTTCCGACAAGTGCTGGGGCGAGTGCTTCGGCGCACAGGCGAGCCCGATAATCAGGCGTGGCTGTTCATGTTAGCGGAGCCGACACTGCAGTGCTTGGCTGAGAGAATTGCAGATGATCTACCGGATGACCTGGCAGTGCTGAACGAGATAGGGATGCCAGCCTCCACTTCAGGTTCAATATCTGGCTGGATTGGGGCTGCTGGCAATATCGATGTCGTGGATGACAGTAATGGAAGTGGCATTGCGCAGGTAATTGGGGCAGGTGCTACATGCACCTTATCCCTGGGGGGCTCTGCCGCTGAGCCAAACCATCTGGTCAGCTTTTCCAAGCACTACCGGCAACAGTTGCTGGCTTGCTTTTGATGCTTGTATGGAGGACAGAATTCAAGCGTCGGCAGACGTGCTTGACTGAATCAGGAGATAGCCGCATTGACCCTTCCTCACGAAAGAACCCGCAGCGTCATCAAGACCGAAGAGTTCCTGCGAGAACTCGCCCGTAACACTGAGCTGCCTCAGGATATCCGCAGCTATGCGAAAAGCCTGCTCAGGCACTACCCGTCGGCCGACCAGATACTCTCGTTGGGGCGCCTTGAAGAGTGCCTGGTGAGCGATGCACCAGATGATGAATATCGACGGCGGGTGATCGCTTTCCATCAGCCGCTGTTCAGCTCGTCATTGGACTTCACGCGATAGAAATGAGAGCCGCAATGTCCAGCACTGATTTTGCTCTGTCGGTATCCACCCGCATTGCGCAACGGGTCAAGCGCTTACCCAAAGGGCAACCCTTCTGCATCAGCCGCTTTGCGGAGCTTGGAGCGCGTGGCGCCATATCCAAGGCGGTAGCTCGGCTGGTCAGCCAAGGCGAACTTGAACGGGTGCATCGAGGAATTTACATGCGCCCGAAATCCAGTCGATACGTTGCACGGGTTCGCCCAAATGTATGGGAAGTAGTGAGCTTGATCACTAGGCAGAACCGCCATGTTCTACAGATTCATGGCGCTCATGCGGTCAGGTTGTTTGGACTGAGCACCCAGATGCCGCTCATTCCGATCTATTACACCAGCGGACCCAGCCGATCATTTTTTATAGGGAAGGGTGAGGTCCGGCTGGTACATGCGGCGCCAATGGTCATGCAGCGTGCCGGGACCGAGGTGGGGACGGCTATCAGCGCACTATTTTATCTCGGTAAAGACGGCTCGACCCCGGAATGCATTGCCGCGATCAAGAAGGTGCTCAGGCCCGAAGACCTAACCACATTAATGGCCTGCAAAATGCCGAAATGGATGCGCATGGCGTTGGAGCTGACATGACCTGTTGCCGCCGGTGCAGTTTCCACCCACATGCCGGAATTTCATTGATCCAGTTTCGATCACCAAACGAGTTGTAGAATTTCGCTTTCAGACTGCTGGGTTGGGTCAGAATAGCGTCGGCACCTGGGTCAAAAATGCATTGGCGGTAATATTTGATGTTTGCGGCAGTACCGCCTCCCGTTCCGGATTGGCACAACAAAAGACTTGATTCGAATTCGGAGGAAACATGAGTATTTCGTATTACCTTGCATGTTTGGAGACCCGGCAATATGTCTGGGTTGGCAGGCTTGACCCACAGGGAGAGGTGCCGGTGGCGGATGTCGAAGGCTCCATCGCCATGTTCGCGCTGGTGAATCGGAATAAACCGTTGATCGTCGTGAGTGAAAGCCATCCGATCCTCGAAGAGGGAATGGAGTGGTCGCCGCCGGCAACGCAAGAAACGTGCAGCGGACAACCATGACGAACCACCGCCAACCGCATCTGTCGAAGACCTGCCATATCCACCGCCGGCATGGCACAGAAGACCTGCTTTAGCTAACGCAGCGGGGCTGGAAAATTGGCAGAAGGCGCTCCGTTGCGCAGTGCCCCCGGTTAACCTCTTTATACGAGCACAAGGACTGCCCGGTGACAGAGCCCCATGAAGACACCATTTGCGATGTATGCGCTACCACTACGAGGGTGCCGGGATACGGCGAGCAGTTCGGGACGCTCCAGGCGCTCTGGGGCTATGGCGCAGGGCATGATGGCGAACGCTATCGAGTCAATCTATGCGAAAGTTGCTTTTTCGCAGCGCTAGCGTTTTTGAAGCAGGAGCGCCGCACCCAGAATCTGTTCAGCGATGAGCAGCCCTGCGAGGAACGCCCATTCGGACTAGTCGAGCGTGATGACTACTTTGGCGATTCGTAGCCGTATCGTAGAAATGAGGTTGCTGGCTCGCCAGCATCGAGCTCAGGTCATGTCAGCACGACTTCTCGCTACAATGGCGTCACCCCGCAATCGTCTAGGGATCTCGCTTGACTGACACAAAACTCACTGAAGTCGAGATGCGGCGCGCACTCGGTCTCGATCCCGCGCCATCAGAATCGAAGCAGCCCATACCCAAACAGCACTCCACCTTCACACTCGTTGAATTGAGCGTGCGCAAGAACGGTGGCTCGCCGTTCCGCTTCGAGCACCACTCCCGTTCCATCAGTACTCTCGTTGCCCAACTCGAGGCCGAGAAAGCAGCACGGGAGAAAGGGTATGAGGTCTGGGTCGTGTTGGATATCAGGCAGGTTTCATCATAGAGCCACAACAGCCGCCAGTCAGTCCAGCCTCGCTGATTGCTCTGGGGCAATGAACGCTTGAGTCGACTAGAGCGAGTCAGTTCGCACTCGGGCAGCTCTTGGTCGGCACCTGTATCTTCCAGGGTAGGCCGCCTCAAGCTCTTACTTTACCGTCCATAACTGATCAATCCGCGTCGTATAGCTCGGACTCATCATCTCTCGCCGCATGCCCCAGTCCGGATTCGCCGGCACCCCTGCAGGCCGCATGGTTCCACGCCCCCATCGTGCATTGATCGCATCCGTCACCCCCATCACCCGCTCGGCAGCCACCGGCGGTGTCGCGACGAACAGGTCGTCGGTGAACTCGCCACGCTGGCGCAGATCAAGCAACAGGATTTCCGCCTTGCTGAATGCAAAGCCGGCCCGGAAGATCAGTTCCAGCCCCCTGGAGGCAGCCTTGGTTATCAGTCTGGTATCGTCGGTCGGATGCGGTAATGCTGCCGGGGGGCGGTGGGTAACCACCGTCTCTACCGCGCCCCCGATTGTTCTTACAGACATCGCGAGCTGCGGCGCAAGGGCGTCACCCTGCAACTGCTGTGGGAGGAGTACGTCTGCCTAGCCACTCCAGTGGCTGTGATCCACTACACCGATGATCCTGAGCCATCGCTAAGGCATGCAGCTAACTGGCCGCATTTCACCCTCAGGTGTCGTTTGCCTATCAACACCCAGCCGTGATACGCTTTTTTTACGCCAGCGACTAGGAGTAGCTCCAGTCTAATGTCTGGTACGTAGGGCGTTTTATCCAACTTACGCATGCCCGGTCGCAGGCTCACGCCCGACCGGGCATTTCGTATGTGCTATTTACAGGATGTAATCGGCTACGATTCGCCTCAATCGCGAAGAGAAGCTCAAGGTAAGTGATCCATGAACCCACGACCGCTACGCCAGCTGTTCGATGCCATGTATCACGAGAAGTATCGGTTCGAAGAGTTCTTGGCGCTGAAGCCCGAAGAACACTACAGCCCCGTCCGCTGGAACAGGCGAACCATTTATAAGCCATCCCCAACGCTAAAGGAGTTCCACCACTTTCTCAGTGGCTTCCTCCTTGACTATCTTCCAGTCGATCAATCGGTCTCGTTTGCCTATCGTAGAGGAGCAACGCTTCTACAAGCTGTCGCGCCCCACGCACACAGCCGAGCCTTCTTTCAGACCGATCTGGAACGGTTCTTCGACAGCATTACTTCGGATCTAATACGGTCAGTCCTTAATCGAGCCGCAACCCCTATCTCGGATCTACCCGAGCACATTGAGCACATTATTGGACTTCTCACCATCAACGGTAAACTGCCGATTGGCTACTCGACATCCCCCGTGTTGAGTAATGCTTGCTTATTCGGATTCGATAAACGGCTGGCCGTAATTAGTAACGAACGTCAATGGATATACACACGCTACGCTGATGACATCATAATCTCAGCGGAAGATCGCCTAGCGATTGAAGACGCTAGCCACGTAATTGAGAACTGCCTTAATGCTGAACTCGGCGATGGTTTTATTCTCAATCAGAGCAAAAGCAAGCTGACTACAATCGGTCGAAAGGTGAAGCTACTAGGGCTTGTAATTTTGCCCACTGGCACTATTGCCATTGATCGTGACGTTAGAAATAAGATGGAGTCTTGGCTCTACTTCTATATAAAAGACCGCTCCCGATTGGCCAAGATATTCCAAGAGGAGCGAAGCGAGGGAATGGAAGAGGGTCTGCAAAGGCTCAGTGGCTTTATCAGTTACGCCTACGCAGTCGATCCGGCTTATCTAGAAAAACTCAGGTCGAAGTTTGGAAATACCGTCATTGATAGCTTCCTGCACAGGTCTGCTCAATGAATCGCCTCCAAGTGAGTCTCGAGTCGATTCAACACGTCACTAGTCTCACATTGGATTTGGATCTATCAACCCCTGGACTGGTTTGCTTAGTAGGGCGAAACGGCGCTGGTAAAACGACCTTGGTTCGGGCGTTGCGCAACCTAGCTAGTGCCGATACTTTTGTCAGGACTGCAACACCCTACGCGTTCTCCCCTAATAGCCGTATCACCTATGCCGTAGACGGTGTCGAGATAGTGTTCGCGTATGACGATAAAATTCGATCATTAAACTGCAGAGGATCTATCCCGCCCGAACTGCGCGACCTCATCGCAGCCGAGCTGCCGATGCCCCACGGTACACGCTTCAACTACTTCAAAAGCGCTAGCGAGGCTGACCGGGACATTCGCAGGGCAATTGCACTTGGCAATCATGCCCATCCCGAGGAGCTAATTTCCTTCCTCGCCGCAATATATGGTTCTACACGTTATTCGAGCACTGTAGAGGTGAGCGTTAAAGGAAAGAGCTACTACGCCGTCGTCAGGACCGACGGAACCTACATCCGAGAAGACTACCTAAGTTCTGGTGAATATTTCCTGATAAATCTTTACCGAACCATTAAAGGGTCTGCAAAGCTCATCGTTATTGATGAAATAGATATTTCTCTGGATACGGCGGCTCAAGCAAATCTAGCGGCGTGGCTAAGAACTTTCTGTAGTCAGTACGGGCGCAAGATTCTATTTACAACACATTCGCTTGCCCTAATGCAGCAGCTTTGGTCGGACGAGCTATTTTACATTGAGGACAGCAGCGGGCATATTTCCATAAGCCCAACGTCCTACAGCTTCGCGAAAGCGCGCCTTTTCGGATTCTTAGGATGGGACAAATACATTCTGACGGAAGACCAAGTGCTGCTTGGTTTTATTCAAGCCGTAATAGAAAAATACTGCCCTCAAACTTTTTTTCGCTACAAAATCATCCCCATTGGTGGAGGAGCGCAGGTAACCACACTAATGGGGCACAACGTGCATGAGCAGTTCTTGTCTTCACCAGAAGAGGTAATTGCTATCTTGGACGGGGACCAGAAAAACGAGAAATTCTTCGGTCATCCCGGTGTTCACATGGTACCCATTGAGAGCGTTGAGAAAGCCATCTACGCATATAGCCAGGCAGACGACGACTTCCCATTTGTGACGGATAGGAAAAATTTCACAAGCGCCAAGGACTTCCACAACTATCTTCAGCAAAAGAAGTTGGCATCGCAGAAACAGATCTTCGAATATTTGATAAGCAAAAATGAAGAGGCGCTTCAAACCATAGGCGGCGTGCTTCGCAATTTCCTTGCTCCTCCTGCCTGAGCGAGAATCGCTTCTGGCCGAAGGCGGTCGGCGGGAACGAGGGGTTAGGTTATCGATAAGCCAGAAATATCAAAGGGCGTTTCAGTCCTGTGTTCTTAATTTGCGATCCTGCATAGCTCGACCTGATACCCCATGGCAATCAAGCGCTGAGCAAACTGCCGGAAGTTAACCTTCGAGAAAAAAGGCATATGGAGACGCTCATTGGTTTGCATAATGGCGAATACGATCTTATTTCTGGGCTGCCTAGCAGAATCGAATGCGAATTGAAAATCACCATTTTGGGCTAAATGTTCGTTAACCTGAACGACTACCTCAGGTGCATTGATAAGTGCTTCGGCGGATACGTATGCCTGTGAGAACAAGTGGCTCAGCACACTGGATGAAGAATATTTTTTTACGTGGATGATGCGGTGATCTGGCGTAAGAAGGTCGCAGAACTCGAATGAACTCGAAGCACCACTCAAGCGAACAAGCTTTTGATCAAGAAGATAAAAATTTGTATTGTCGGCGATCCGTCTTAAGTACGGCCCTTCGTGATCGGTGCCGTACCGAGGAAACTCAAGATCGGATATCGTAGTCGCATCGAAATATCGGTTGACCTGATCGGTGTAGTCACGATCAATCTGATACCAATCCCCTTCACTAAGTAGGTAGATCTTTTCTTCGAACTCGATCTCTGCTTCAAGACAATCGTAGAGAGGCCATTTTGCGCATTGCTGCTCGTCAGCACCGTACAGATAAATATTCTCGGCGGTTAATGATTGTAGCGAAACTGTTCCGAGAATTTGCTTTGCCAGAAGGGCTTGCCGGAGATCCAAATCGAAGGAAATTACAGGGCCGTTCAGTGTTCGAGCACGATGCCTCACATACCCAAAACCACTGATATCGTCTGGCAGCAACATCGGAGCTGCCGCGCGGACTTGATCAAACTCTTGTGCATTGATCGTAACTACAAGCAAGTCATCAAGCTGTCCCACAAGCGCGGAATCTCGAACCGGAACGATGAAATCCATCCACGGATACTTTTCCTTGCAACGCTCATCCTCATAGGCAACCAATAATCGTGCTGCGATCTCTGGAAACTCTTCCAACTGGACATCGGAGTGCAAAGCCAGTGAGTCCGAACCACTAACATACTCGCCCTCATCTTGGTCGCTCTCTACTACACCGGTAAGCGACTTGAGTATCTCCGAATCAAACTTGAAATCGAATTCTGAAATAGATAAATGCTTGGCGGACTGCGCCTTAGAGCGCAGTGGGGTTCGATCAATGTTCGACTTCTCAACTGATTTGATGAGCAGTGGATCAGTCAGGCTAAGTGCGGTTCTCAGCCCAAAATAGCGCTCGATTCCTAGCCCGTCGATCAGATGCCGAGCATGGCCGAAAGTAAAGCAGAACACGCGATCCTGAATCGCCATGACGAGTAGAGCTTTGAGTGAGCGCCCTGTCAGATCAAGCTGTGCAACCTCTGGGACATCCTTAAACAGTTGAGTCCATTTAGGATGGGATGGGTTTGTTTGATGATAAAAAAGACAATCCACGTCCCGCAGTGAAAACTGAATAGGCTGCAGCCTGATCTCATCAGAAAGAGCATCGAAGATAGAACGTCCTTTTTTGAGCAAGAACACGTTGATAGTGATCTTCACACGCCCTCCATGACTAGCTGAAATGATGTCAAGCTGACACTCACTCGTGCGCGCGTCAAGGCGATACGACGTAAGGCCTGCCGCACACAGGTTTCCTCGTATAGCGTGAGTCAGACAGGAGCAGCCAAGAGGTAGATGACTGCCATCACTCGATAGTCCGCTCCTGGTCGGGAGTCGTCGGTTGCTAAAGGCCGGAGTCGGCCGAAGCTGTGTAAAAAAAGTTTTGAGCGCCAAGCGCTGATCATTTTATAATCAATTTCGGCGTTTTCTAACGAATTCTGAGCATCCCAACCCGGCCAAATTCCAAAAATTTTCGCGTAGCGACGCCAACCGCGAACTTCAGCGGGAGTTTTTACACAGCCTCGGCCAGGAGCGGCTGTTCAGAACTAAGTCTGCTTTGGCCGCAAACAGAATGTTCGGTTCAGCATGTAAATTGACCAAAAGTGTGACACTAAGATTCCAAAAAGCGTTTGAGCAAAATCAGGCTTATAAGTATGAGTATTAGCCAGCATGCGCGGGTTAGCGCATTAAGCCTGGACTCAGCGAACCTAGAGGAGGTTGAAAGCTTGTTTCGTGATTCTTCAATTTTTTCTTGAATCTCTTCTACGCCTACGACGATGTCGTCGTACTTTTTAGTGGAGCGCTCGAATTCGTCCGCAAGCAGTTTGATATGGGCGACTACGTTGTTGTTTAATGAAGTTATCATCCAAGTCGAAATGATTAGCCCCACGAGTATGACGAGATAGTCCCATGCGGTGGTAGCCGGTTTCAAGATGGCACCAGCCGCTACGATACCACCTGGAATAGCGAACGCCTTTGTTTGCTGGGCCATGATTGCGTCTTGGACCTTACCCAGAAAACTAACGCAATCACTTTCAATTTCAGTGAGAATTTTGTTCACCGAAAATTTGCTTACATAAACTTTATAGCGCTCATTGTATTTCTTGTATAAATTCGAAATGGACGCCATTATCACGCGGATGCTGCAGTCTTTCTCATCCTTCAAGAAATCCGTCAGCGTTTCTCGCATAACGTGACGTCTTTCTTCGCAATGAACGTCTTCGTCTGCCATCACTGCTGCATGCATTGTTTGAGCGTGCTTAATTCCGGCTGCATCGACATTGATGGTCATTAGCTCGTCACATGCTATCAGGTACGAGACTTCTAATTTTGTAAGAAGCGATTCTTTCGAGCTATAGAACACGTATTTGAGAGTCTGGCTTTCTTCGCCGTTGTTATGGCAAAGCGTTTTGAGCGTTTCTCTAAGCAAAAAATACAGGTCACTGAGTCGTGAAATTGAAGCATGCTGATCCTCATTCATCCCGATGATGTGCATGTGTTCAGGCTTTTTGCTGCGCGTCCTTAACGTATGCCACATTGACTCAGTATTGGCAAAGAAGGGCACGTAGCCTTCATCCCACGCCAAGGGCTCCAGCAGAAAAAGATCATGCCCAATCAGGTCCAGTTTTTCGGGGCTGTGGCAGCCATAAGCTCTGAGAAACTCATGGACGTCCTTCATATCCATCGACTGCGTGTCAAATATGAGCTGGTCATCATCCAGCGAGATTCGATCAAGCATCTTGGGATCCTGACGATGGATCGTCAGCATTTATACCCTTCAGCCTGTTTGATACGTCGCTTGGGAGCTTCACCTTCAAGTACACGAAGTCCTTATCAACGCTAAGATCAGCGTTGCTGTCGCCAACGGCCACGGCGTCTAGTTTCAGACGTCCCGCGAATTCTCCGGAGGGTAGCTTAAGATCCACATACCCCATGTTTTTAGCGGTGACACCAGAAGGCTGGAACTCTTCACTCACTTTAAAACGCTCAGAGTTTTCCGAGATAAACTTGATGAGCCCGTCAGATGGGGCGAATCTTCTTTCAGGCATTTATTAATCACGTGCTGAATTTCTGAAAGATGTATCCGCTCGCCTGCCTTACCTTCAATATAGCTAACTACACGTTTATGAATAGTGCGTCGCTCTGACGAGGAAAGTGTACTTGCCTCCTCTGTAAAATATGCGCCCAGCGCGTCTTTCAAGTTGTCAACGCAGACTTTTCCTGGTATTGAGTCGGAGCAGCCCAGTGCGACGTTGAAGAACTCGCTTTTGGAATTCCCTTTAATAAAGTAAAGGTAGGAATCACCTGTGTTTTGCGGGAAGCCTTTTTTGAATTCCGTCAAGTCCATACAGGCGGCCTGACGGAAATCTTGGAGGTTTAGGCTTTCCGTCCCTTTTGGGTTTAGGTTGTTGTCATCGTCAAAATCATATCCACCTCTTTTGCCTAGCATGACAATCAAGAGATGGTCTACCTGCCGGTAATCTTGGTAGTGTGAAAATACAACATAGCCCTCAGTGAGAGAGCGGCGGGCCGGGTCGTTCGCCTCATGGCACAGTCGTTCCATAACGCCGGTGACAAAGGCATTAAAGTCGCGATTGGTAGAGTATTTGGAAAAATTATCGGCAGCAGCGAGCATATTCGGGTCTACGTATCCGTAGATCCTCCCGCTCCTGGAAAACTTCTTGCCAATGAGATTTACAAAGTCAACGCATACCGGGGATTCGAGATCCCAGTCGTTGCCTCTGTTGCTATCGTAGAAAGTCAGGCCACCAAGCGTTTTTTTGAAAAATTTCGCGGCACATGCGTTCAACACAACCAGCGACTTTACCTCAGAGTTTTTAACCTCTGTATCAGTATTAGGTTGAGGAGTTTGTGTTTGATCATCCATGCCATGTTCGTCCGTAGTGACTATGAATGCCGAACGTTCTTGACGTCAGCTGCAAGTCATGAATGGTAGCACAATGATGGCTGCGAGCCCTGCATCACCGCAAACCAGTTGGGTTCGAATGGGTGGACGACCCCCGCTCCGGACGACTATCCAGCCGGCAAGCAGGGCGATGTGTTCGCGGTCGAGTTCAGGGTAGCGCGCATGTCCTGCCTTGGCCTGAACGACGACCCGGTGTTCCAGTACAAAGAGCCTTTTTCGTTCCAGGTCGCGACCGATGATCAGGCTGAGATGGACCACTTGTGGAGTGCGATCATCGACAATGGGGGCCAGGTCAGCTCGTATGGCTGGTGCAGGAACGAGTGGGGCGTTTCGTGGTAGATCACCCTGCATATCCTGACGGCTGTCATACCCAGCCCTCGATCGAGCGGCAGCAACGCGTGCGTTCGAGGCCGTGATGGCATGACGAAGATCGACATTGCCGCGATCGAGGCTTCGCTGAAGGCTTGATCTCCACCGCCTGAATCCAGCCCAAATGACTGATGCCTGCCTGTAGCCATATGCGTTTCTGGGGCTGCGGCGGCCTCTCCGCGTGACTTGTAGAGTTCCGTGCTGTCATGCTCCTCTGTTGCGACTCGGTCAAGCTGAATGGATCGTTGGTCAGGAGCTTCTATAAAACACAGGCATAATCTTGTTATGATATAGCCTGGATCAAGCTCGGTAGATGATACTGTCGTATAGATTTACTTAAGAATTTGTGTTGTATATTAAAAGCGTAGCCTCAATGTAGTGCTTTGCTTCGGATTGTTCCTGTGTCCGATTTTGGTAGTGTCTAACTATCTCAATCCTTCGCAAGTGGTGCGGGATGTTGCAAGGTGGGCGATATTTTTATAGTAAATTGGGTTTGTAAATATTTTAATTGGAAGCTAGTGTTTATGATGATGGGCGAACAAGCATCTCAGATTAATAAAGCTGCGGAACTTCGTCGTAAAAAGCTGCGCGGCAATGTGGGCAAGGCTGTTGTAGATTATGCAATGATCGAAGATGGCGACAAAATTATGGCCTGCGTAAGTGGTGGCAAAGATTCATTCGTTATGCTTGACGCTTTGCTGCACTTGCAGAGAGTTGCGCAAATAAAATTCAGTGTTGTGGCGGTTAATCTTGATCAGAAGCAACCTGGCTTTCCGGAGCATATCTTGCCTGAGTTTTTCGAGGCTAAAGGGATTGATTACTATATAATTGACAAGGATACTTATTCCGTTGTCAAGAGTAAGATCCCGGAGGGTAAGACTACTTGTTCTCTTTGCTCTAGACTCAGAAGGGGCACGCTTTATAGTTTTGCTGAGGAAATTGGGGCTACTAAATTGGCACTCGGTCATCATATGGATGACATGGTTGAAACTTTGTTTCTGAACATGTTCTTCCAGGCGCAAATGAAAGGGATGCCTCCTAAGCTTCTTAGCGATGACAAGAGAAATATAGTTATCCGGCCGCTCGCCTACTGTCGCGAGAAAGATATAGCAAAGGTCGCTGCCGATAGCGCATATCCAATCATTCCGTGCAATCTCTGCGGCTCGCAAGAGAATTTGCAGAGGAAAAAAATCAAGTCGATGATTGCGGAGTGGGATTCGGTAAATCCTGGCTGCGTAGAAAACATCTTTCACAGCTTACAAAACGTAAGTCCATCCCAGTTAGCTGATCGTAGTCTCTTCAATTTTATAGATCTATCCATTGATAGGTCGGATGCCCGACCGCCCTACGAATTCGAAGCAGCCGAGGTTTCATCATCCAGCGTTGAAGGCCGGATTGATGTCGTTCGGATTTTGTAAAGGTTCAAGGTGATTTTTCGGGGGGGGAGAGGGTGTTTAGAGGCCAAGAAGACGCAAAATTTACTTTTTCGCATTTTTCTGTAAAGCCAGCTTTCTATTTAATTCATTTAAAATCAACAGGTTGCGATTATTCTGATGCTGTCCAGTTATGTTTTCTTAAGCTATAAGGAAAAGACAGCTACACCATGCTCGATGTGCTGCTGTACCTGCAGAAGGTGGCGCCGATCAAGTTTGAGATAGTCGCGGTGAACATGGATCAGAAGCAGCCGGGCTTCCCCGAGCACGTGCTGCCGGCTTACCTCGAATCCATCGGCGTGCAGTACCACATCATCGAGAAGGACACCTACTCGGTGGTGAAAGAGAAGATCCCCGAGGGCAAGACCACCTGCTCGCTGTGCTCGCGCCTGCGCCGCGGCACCCTGTACACCTACGCCGACGAGATCGGCGCGACCAAGATGGCGCTGGGGCACCACCGCGACGACATCCTGGAAACCTTCTTCCTCAACATGTTCTACGGCGGCACGCTCAAGGCCATGCCGCCCAAGCTGCTGTCCGACGACGGCCGCAACGTGGTGATCCGCCCGCTGGCCTATTGCGCCGAGGCCGATATCGAGGCCTACAGCCAGCTCAAGCAGTTCCCGATCATCCCCTGCAACCTGTGCGGCTCGCAGGAGAACCTGCAGCGCCAGGTGGTCAAGGAAATGCTGCAGGAGTGGGAGCGCAAGAGTCCGGGCCGCGTGGAGATCATGTTCCGCGCGCTGCAGAACGTGCACCCCTCGCAACTGGCCGACCGCAATCTGTTCGACTTCCAGAGCCTGAAGATCGACGACAGCGCTACGCCGCGCTTCCTCGACGTGATGAGTCTGTAAG
Source organism: Pseudomonas sp. NPDC077186 (assembly GCF_044543505.1). Lineage (NCBI taxonomy): Bacteria > Pseudomonadati > Pseudomonadota > Gammaproteobacteria > Pseudomonadales > Pseudomonadaceae > Pseudomonas > Pseudomonas sp. NPDC077186. The sequence continues at coordinate 725,220 of NZ_JBITWE010000001.1, read as the reverse complement.
GCGCCGCCGTAGGGTGGATCACGCTTCACCGATCCACAGTGCAGCGGGTTGGTGGATGTAAAAAGCGACATCCACCCTACGCCCCTCCCACGGTTCGCATTGTTTGTGGGAGGAGCTTTAGCCGCGACGCTTGCCAGGCCGCAAAGGCCTGGAGTAAGGTTCGGCCATCGCTTCGGAGAACATCATGTCGTCCAGCCACAACCTCCTGTCCTCGCTCCACGCCGGTGCCGCTCGCGCCGCGCTGGCTCGTGCGCAGGCGGTGGTCGCTGGCGCGTATTACTTTGGGTATTGGTTTAGCCACAGGCGCGCCTGATACCCCACAGGCGGCCTGAGACAACAGGGTCGCCACCAGAGACGTTTTCCAGAAAACCCCCGGTCGGCAACCCGACCGGGGGTTTTGTTTTTTCCGGCCGAAAACGGCCACAGATCGAGGATGTACAGATGAACCGTTATTACCGCAACTACCGCTACGACTGGCGATTTAGCAGCGTCACCGCCGCCCTGACACCCCTGCAACGAACAATCAGCTAGCGCCGCCGCGGCATCGACCGCGCCGGCCAAGGAACCGCCAGATCATGAACGCATCCGTCTCCGCTCAACTCGCCTCCAGCGTCAGCTCCATCGCCCGCCGCAGCGCCCAGCCGCTGCCCAGCCCCGCCGTGCTGCGCCAGCGCCTGCCGCTGGCCAATGCCCTTGCCGAACGTATCGCCGTCGACCGCTCCGCCATCCGCGCCGTGCTCGATGGCCGCGATGCGCGCCTGCTGGTGGTGGTCGGCCCCTGTTCCCTGCATGACCGCACTAGCGCCCTCGAATACGCCGAGCGCCTGGCCGAGCTGGCGCCGCAGGTGGACGACCAACTGCTGCTGGTGATGCGTGCCTACGTGGAGAAACCGCGCACCACCGTGGGCTGGAAGGGCCTGCTGTACGACCCGCAGTTGGACGGCAGTGGCGACATGGCCGAGGGCCTGCGCCTGTCGCGCCAGCTGATGCTGGATATCCTCGCCCGCGGCCTGCCGCTGGCGACCGAGCTGCTGCAGCCGCTGGCGGCCGGTTACTTCGACGACCTGCTCGGCTGGGCGGCCATCGGCGCGCGCACCAGCGAATCGCAGGTGCATCGCGAGATGGTCAGCGGCCTGGATCTGCCGGTGGGCTTCAAGAACGGCACCGACGGCAGCTTGGGTATCGCCTGCGACGCCATGCGCTCGGCGGCGCACCCGCACCGGCATTTCGGCATCGACGAGCTCGGTCACCCGGCGCTGCTGCACACCGCCGGCAACCCGGATACCCACCTGGTGTTGCGCGGCGGCCACGGCGCGCCCAACTACGACGCCGCCAGCGTGGCGGCCGCACGCGAGGCGCTGCAGCGCCAGGGCATCGCGCCGCGGATCCTGGTCGACTGCAGCCACGCCAACAGCGGCAAGGACCCGCTGCGCCAGCCAGCGGTGCTGGACAGCGTGATCGAGCAGCGCCTGGCCGGCGACGCCAGCCTGCGCGGGGTGATGCTGGAGAGCCACCTGGAAGACGGCTGCCAGGCGCTGAGCGGCGAGCTGCGCTACGGCGTGTCGATCACCGACGGCTGCCTGGGCTGGAGCGGCACCGAAAACGCCTTGCGCCAGGCGGCCGAGCGGCTGCGGGGGAGCGCGCGGGTGTAGGAGTCGCGCCTCGCGGCGAATGCTGGTTACCCCGTCGGTCTGGCTGGATGACCGCAGCCGCTTCGCCCCGAGGCGGGGCTTCTATGGAATAGGTGTTCGACGGGCTTGCGAGGATGCTGCCTCTGCGTGCAGGCTTCGGCGTTCGATTTGTTGACGGTGTGATCCGATGCGTGATTACAAATGGCTGCACGAGTACTGCCTCAACCGTTTCGGCTCGGCCCGCGCGCTGGAAGCGCTGCTGCCGCAGCCGCGCAGCGACGCCGAGCTGCGCGCGCTCTCCGATGACCGCTACCTGTCCTCGATCAGCCTGCGCATCTTCCGCGCCGGCCTCAAGCACAGCCTGGTGGACGCCAAATGGCCGGCGTTCGAGGAGGTGTTCTTCGGCTTCGATCCGGAGAAGGTGGTGCTGATGGGCGGCGAACGCCTGGAGAACCTGATGCAGGACGCGCGGCTGATCCGTCATCTGGGCAAGCTGAAAAGCGTGCCGCGCAATGCCCAGTTCATTCTCGACGTGCGCCGCGAGAAAGGCAGTTTTGGAAGCTTGATCGCCGACTGGCCGGTGACCGATATCGTCGGCCTGTGGAAGTACCTGGCCAAGCACGGCAGTCAGCTCGGCGGCATGTCGGCGCCGCGCCTGCTGCGCATGGTCGGCAAGGATACCTTCATCCCCAGCGACGATATGGTCGCGGCGCTCAAGGCCCAGGGCATAGTCGACAAGGCGCCGACCAGCCAGAAGGAGTTGGCCGCGGTGCAGGCCGCCTTCAACCAGTGGCACGCCGAGAGCGGCCGGCCGCTATGCCAGCTGTCGGTGATGCTGGCGCATACGGTCAATCATTGATGAGCCTGTGGGAGGCGCTTTAGCGGCGACACTATCTGTCGCGGCTAAAGCCCCTCCCACGGGATTTGCGCTCAGGGCAGGCCGTCGTTTCTGCGCCTGGCCTCGCGAAATTCCCCCGGCGTCTGCCCGGTCCAGCCCTTGAAACTGCGGTGGAACGAGCGCGATTCGGTGAAGCCCAGGTAGCAGGCGATATCCTGGATCGCCAGGTCGCTGCGCAGCAGGTAGTGCTCGGCCAGCTCCTGGCGCAGCTCGTCGAGGATCTGCTGGTAGCTGGTGCCGGCCTGCTGCAGGTGGCGCTGCAGGGTGCGCACGGTCATGTCGAACTTCTCCGCCACCCGCTCCTTGCGCGGCAGGCCGTCCTTGAGCAGCAGGCGCAGGGCGTTCTTCACCCGCCGCGGCAGCGGCTCGTCGTCGTCCAGCCCGGCCATCAGCGCCAGCGCGTGTTCCTCCAGGGTGCGCAGCAGGTTGGCATCGGCCTGGCGCAGCGGCACGGCCAGGTAGTCCAGCGGCACCAGCAGGGCGTTGCAGGGCTGCTCGAACAGCACCGGGCAGCCGAACAACTGCTGGTATTCCTCGAGCTGGGTGGCGGCCGGCTGCGCGTGTTCGAACCACACCTCGCGCGGCGAATGCTCGGAGTCGGCGATCCAGCGCGCGTACAGCAGCCAGGAGGCGAGCACGTTCTCCACCATATGCCGGCGCACCTGCGGCGCCTGGTGGCGGCAGCTCCAGATCAGCCGCACATGGTCGTCGGCCATTTCCAGGCGGCTGGTGCCCATGTCGCCGACCAGTTTCTCGTAGGGCACGATGCGGCCCATGGCCTCGCCGAGGGTGGCGCAGTTCATGGCGATATAGCCGAGCACGCTCCAGGAACCGGGCTGCACGAAACGCGCCGAATGCAGGCCGAACAGCGGGTCGCCGGAGACTTCCAGCAGATGCGCCAGCAGGCGCTCGTGCACTTCGCTGGGGATGCGCTTGCCGTTGTCGGCCAGCTCCTGCGCCTCGATGCCGGCGGCCTGCAGGGCGCGGTCGATATCCAGGCCGAGTTGTTCGGCCTGGCGCAGGTATTTGAGCAGGGCGGGAACCGAGGTGTAGCCGAGGTTTTCCATGGATTCTTCTTGTTCTGGGGTGCCTGTCTTGATTGGCGATATGGTCTGTCCCGATTCGACAGTGACGGAAATCGGCGGCTGGCTAGTATAGGCAGCCATAACTACCGATCGGAATGGGGGATGCGATGCGACGCTGGAACGGATGGGGTGATGAAGCCACCGAGGTGGAGCTGCCGGCCCATGGCGAGGCCTTTCTCGCCGAGCTGATCGGCCCCGGCCAGCGCCTGGCCGACGCCAGCCTGCAGGAGGTGTTGGCGCGCGTGCCGGCCTCGCGCCTGGCCCCGCACCCGCTGATCAGCCAGGATGCCGAGGTGCGCGTGCGCCATGCCCGCGGGCAGAGCCTGGCGGACTGGCTGGCCATGCGCTCCGGCGAGTTCGGTCTGTTCCCCGACGGCGTCGCCTGCCCGGAAAGCGCCGCGCAGATCCGTGAGCTGCTGGTCTGGGCGCAGCAGCATGATGTGACCCTGATTCCCTACGGCGGCGGCACTTCGGTGGCCGGGCATATCAACCCGCAGGCGGGTGGGCGGCCGGTGCTGACCCTGTCGCTGGAGCGCATGACGCGCCTGCTGGAGATCGACGAGGACAGCCTGATCGCCACCTTCGGCCCCGGCGCCAACGGCCCGCAGGTGGAAAGCCAGCTGCGCGCGCGTGGCTACACCCTGGGCCACTTTCCGCAGTCCTGGGAGTTGTCGACCCTCGGCGGCTGGGTCGCCAGCCGCTCCAGCGGCCAGCAGTCGCTGCGCTACGGGCGTATCGAGCAGCTATTCGCCGGCGGCAAGCTGGAGACCTTCGCCGGCACATTGGAGATTCCCACCTTCCCGGCCTCGGCGGCGGGCCCCGACCTGCGCGAACTGGTGCTGGGCTCGGAGGGGCGCTTCGGGGTGATCTCCGAGGTGCGCGTGCGCATCAGTCGCCTGGCCGAGCAGGAGCGCTTCTACGCCGTGTTCCTGCCCAGCTGGCAGCAGGCGCTGAGCGCCATCCGCAGCCTGGCCCAGGGGCGCGTGCCGCTGTCCATGCTGCGCCTGTCCAACGTCATCGAAACCCGCACTCAGCTGGCCCTGGCCGGTCACCCGCAGCAGATCGCCTGGCTGGAGAAATACCTGGCCCTGCGCGGCGCGCGCGACGGCAAGTGCATGCTGACCTTCGGCCTCACCGGCAACCGCGTGCAGAACGCCGCCTCGCTGAAGCAGGCGCGGCGTCTGCTGAAAGGCTTCGGCGGGGTATTCACCGGCACCCTGCTGGGCAAGAAGTGGGAACACAACCGCTTCCGCTTCCCCTATCTGCGCCACGGCCTGTGGGAGCGCGGCTACCTGGTGGACACCCTGGAGACCGCCACCGACTGGTCGAACGTCGACAAGCTGCTGAACCAGGTGGAAGCCAGCCTGCGCGACGAACTGGCCGGCGAGGGCGAGCGGGTGCACGTCTTCACCCACCTGTCGCACGTCTACGGCGAGGGTTCGAGCATCTACACCAGCTACGTGTTCCGCCCCGGCAGCGACTACGCCGAGGCCATGGCGCGCTGGCAGCGCCTGAAGGCGGCGGCCAGCCGAACCATCGCCGCGAACCGCGGCACCATCAGCCACCAGCACGGCGTCGGCCGCGACCACGCGCCGTACCTGGCGGCAGAGAAGGGCGAGCTGGGCATGGCCACGCTGCGCAGCCTGGCCGCGCATTTCGACCCGGAGCAGCGCCTGGCTCCCGGCGTGCTGCTGCAGGATTGAACATGCAGCAGTGGAACGCCGCCTGGCGCACGCGCGCGCTGCCCGAGCTGGCCGCGCGCGACTGGGACTTGCTGGTGATCGGCGGCGGCATCTGCGGCGCCGGCATCCTCCGTGAGGCTGCGCGGCGCGGTTGGCGCTGTCTGTTGCTGGAACAACGCGACTTCGCCTGGGGCACCTCCAGCCGCTCGTCGAAGATGGTCCATGGCGGGCTGCGCTACGTCGCCAAGGGGCAGATCGGGCTGACCCGCGACTCGGTGCGCGAACGCCAGCGCCTGCTCGGCGAAGCGCCGGGACTGGTGGAGCCGCTGAGTTTCCTGATGCCGCACTACCGCGGCGGCTTTCCCGGGCCGAAGGTCTTCGGCGGCCTGCTCAGCCTGTACGACGCCCTGGCCGGCAAGCGCAACCACCTGTTCTACCCGCTGCAGCAGCTGCGCTACCTGGCGCCGGGCATCCGCGAAGACGGCCTGCTCGGCGGCACGCGCTTCTTCGATGCGCTGACCGATGATGCGCGCCTGGTCCAGCGCGTGCTGGGCGAGGCGCGCGCCGAGGGCGGCGAGGCGCTCAACGGCATGCGCGTGGTCGAGTTGCTGCATGAGGCGGGGCGGGTGGTCGGCGTACTGGCCGAAGATGTCGAGACGGGCGTCCAGTACCGCCTGCGCAGCCGCGTCGTGGCCCAGGCCACCGGCGCCTGGGCCGACCGTCTGCGCCAGCCTGGCAATGGTCGCATCCGTCCGCTGCGCGGCAGCCACCTGCTGCTGCCGGGCTGGCGCCTGCCGGTGGCGCATGCCTTCAGTTTTATGCACGTCGCAGATGGAAGACCGGTATTCGTCTTTCCCTGGGAAGGCGCGACGGTGATCGGCACCACCGACCTGGATCATGCCGGCGATCTGGATGCCGAGGCCGCCATCAGCATGGAGGAGGTCGATTACCTGCTGGCCGCCTGCGCCCAGCAATTTCCGACCGCCCAGGTGACGCGCGGCGATGTGCTGTCGACCTGGGCCGGCGTGCGCCCGGTGGTGGGCGACGGCAGCGCCGGGCTCAAGCCCTCGGACGAGAAGCGCGAACATGCGCTGTGGGTCGAGCCGGGCAGCGTGACCCTGGCCGGCGGCAAGCTGACCACCTTCCGCCTGCTGGCGCTGGAGGTATTGCGCGCCTGCGCGGCCTTCGTCGGCAAGCCGGTGGAGGATCGCGGCACGGCGGTGTTTCGTCCGTTGTCGATCCCGCCCATGCCCGGCCTGAGCCCGGCGCAGCAGCGCCGTCTGGCCGGTCGCCATGGCCGCCAGCTGGGCGAGGTGCTGCGTCTGCTCGACGAGGTCGGCGGCGACCGCGTCGGCGCCACCGACACCCTCTGGGCCGAGCTGGCCTGGGCCGCCGAAGGCGAGCTGGTGCTGCATCTGGACGACCTGCTGCTGCGCCGCACCCGCCTGGGCCTGCTGCTGGCGGGCGGCGGGCGCGCCGAACTGCCGCGTATCCGCGCGCTGTGCCAGCCGCGCCTGGGCTGGAGCGATGCGCGCTGGCAGCGGGAAGAAACCCATTACCTGTCGCTGTGGCGACGCTGTTACAGCCTGCCGTATGAACCGTAGGGTGTGCGCACCAGCAATCCGCCGATGGCCAGGCCTACCGGTTGTAGCCCGGATGCAATCCGGGGATGAACGAGGAAGCAGCCCCGGATTTCATCCGGGCTACGTACACCTATAAGAAGGACCACACCTTGAGCGAACCAAGCTACCTGCTGAGCATCGACAACGGCACCCAGAGCGTGCGCGCGCTGCTGTTCGATACCGGGGGCAACCTGCTGGCCAAGGGCAAGGTGGAGCTCGACCCCTACTTCTCCAGCCACCCCGGCTGGGCCGAGCAGGACCCGGAATACTACTGGGCCAGCCTCGGCGAGGCCTGCCGGCTGCTGTGGCAGCAGGTGGATATCGACCGCCGCCTGATCAAGGGCGTGGCCGTGACCACTCAGCGCGGCAGCATCATCCATGTCGACGAGCAGGGCGCAGCGCTGCGCCCGGCGATGCTCTGGCTCGACCAGCGTCGCGCCGAGGTACAGGGACGTATCAAGGGCCCCTGGGGCTGGCTGTTCAAGCTGGCGCGGGCCGAGGAGGCGGTGGATCACTTTCGCGCCCAGGCCGAGGTCAACTGGGTCGCCCAGCACCAGCCGGATGTCGCCGCGCGCACGCACAAGGTGCTGCTGCTGTCGGGCTTTCTCACCCAGCGCCTATGTGGTCGCTTCGTCGATTCCACCAGCAGCTGCGTGGCCTACTTGCCGTTCGACTACAAGCGCCTGCGCTGGGCCGCGCCGGGCGACTGGAAATGGCAGGCGCTGGCCGTGCGCCGCGAGCAACTGCCGGAGCTGGTCAAGCCGGGCGAGCGCCTGGGCAGTATCAGCGCCTCCGCCAGCCTGCATACCGGCATTCCCGAGGGCCTGCCGCTGATCGCCGCCGGCGCCGACAAGGCTTGTGAAGTCCTCGGCTCCGGCGCGCTGGAGGCGACTACAGCCTGTCTGTCCTACGGCACCACGGCGACCATCAACACCACGCGCCGCCGTTACCTGGAAACCATCCCGCTGATTCCGCCGTACCCGGCGGCGCTGCCGGATCACTTCAATACCGAGGTGATGATCTACCGCGGCTTCTGGATGGTCAGCTGGTTCAAGCGCGAGTTCGGCCTGCGCGAGATGCAACGCGCCGAGGCCCTCGGCGTGCCGCCCGAGGCGCTGTTCGACGAACTGGTCAACGCCGTGCCGCCCGGCTCCATGGGCCTGATGCTGCAGCCGTACTGGACGCCGGGCATTCGCGAGCCGGGCCTGGAAGCCAAGGGTTCGATCATCGGTTTCGGCGACGTGCACACCCGCGCGCACCTGTACCGGGCGATTCTGGAGGGCTTGGCCTACGCCCTGCGTCAGGGCAAGGAGCGCATCGAGAAACGCTCGGGCACCCGTATCGAGCGCCTGCGCGTATCCGGCGGCGGTTCGCAGAGCGATGCGGCGATGCAGCTGACCGCCGATATCTTCGGCCTGCCGGCCGAACGCCCGCACCTGTACGAGACCAGCGGCCTGGGCGCGGCGATCAATTGCGCGGTGGGCCTGGGCCTGCACCCGGATTACCCGAGCGCCATCGCCGCCATGACTCGCGTCGGCCAGGTGTTCCAGCCCAACCCGGCCGCGCAGCACACCTACGACCAGCTCTACGGGCAGGTCTACCAGCGCATGTACCGCCAGCTCAAACCGCTGTACCAGCGCATCCGCAAGATCACCGGTTATCCGGCTTGATCGGATCCTCGAGCACTGTGTGGGAGGGGCTTTAGCCGCGACCGGGGCGGCGCACGGTCGCGGCTAAAGCCCCTCCCACAGAAAAAACCGCCCTCCGGAGTGGAAGGGCGGCTGGGCATGCGTCAGGCGGCGACATCTACCCGTATCGGCCTCCCCGGATTTCATCCGGGCTACTTGCTCGGTCGCGGCTAAAGCCCCTCCCACAGAAACAAGTCGCCCTCCACAGCGGAGGGCGGTTGGTTTGTGTCAGGCGACATCCACCAGCACGATCTCGCTGTCTTCCTGGGCCTCGACGCGGATCAGCGTCTCGTCGGCGATGGCCACGCCGTCACGTGCCTGGGCCGCCACGCCGTTGACCCTGAAGGCACCGCTGGCGCCCACCAGATAGGCCTTGCGACCCGGCTGCAGGCTGTACTCGGCGTTTTCTCCGGCCTTGATCGTGGCCGCCACCAGGCGCGCGTCGGTGCGGATGCGCAGGGCGTCGGCGTCTTCCTCGTAGCCGCTGGCCAGAGTGACGAAGGCTCCCGAGCGGTCGCCCTTGGGGAACGGCTTGGCGCCCCAGGATGGCGGCAGCCCGGCCTGGTTCGGCTGGATCCAGATCTGGAAGATCTTGGTGGTCTCGTCCTCCAGGTTGTATTCGCTGTGGGCGATGCCGGTGCCGGCGCTCATCACCTGCACGTCGCCGGCCTCGGTACGGCCCTGGTTGCCCAGGTTGTCCTGATGGGTGATCGCACCCTGGCGCACGTAGGTGATGATCTCCATGTCGCGGTGCGGGTGCGGCGGGAAGCCCGACTGCGGGGCGATCTCGTCGTCGTTCCACACCCGCAGGCGGCCCCAGTTCATCCGTGCGGGGTCGTGGTACTCGGCGAAGGAGAAGTGGTGACGGGCATTCAGCCAGTCGTGCTGGGCGGCGCCGAGCTGCGCAAAGGGGCGTACTTCGATCATGGCAAATCCTCCGGTAGTGCCCGGGCCTAGTCCCGTGCAACGTCGATGGCGGCATGATCTATTTGAACTGATCGATTTAAAAGTGCAAAAAATGCGGCATAAGCATCTATTTATTGGATGTGTTTGCGGGGCGGGCAGCCGGTAGGCTGTTGCCGATCCCTTTCAAGGAGGACTGCGATGCGCGAGCGCAAGGCCTGGTTGATCCTGCATGGCAAGCAGGCGTTGAACGAGGAGGTGAGGGCGGCGGTGGCCGATCTGCGCGAGCAGGGCTGGGACCTGGCGGTGCGCCTGACCTGGGAGGGCGGCGACGGCGAGCGTCTGGTCGCCGAGGGACTGGCGGCCGGCTACCCGACCCTGATCGCCGGCGGTGGCGACGGCACCCTGCGCGATGTCGCCGAGGCCCTGCACCGGGCCGGTGGCGCTGCCAGCCTGGCGCTGCTGCCGCTGGGCACCGCCAACGATTTCGCCCGCGCCGCCGGCGTGCCGCTGGCGCCGGCCGAGGCCCTGGCGCTGCTGGAGCGGGAGCCGCGTCCGGTGGACCTGGGCCTGGCCGGCGAGCGCGCCTTCCTCAATATGGCGACCGGCGGTTTCGGCTCCAACGTCACCGCCAATACCTCGGAGGAGCTGAAGAAGGTGCTCGGCGGCGCCGCCTATTTCCTCACCGGGCTCAGCCGCTTTTCCGAGGTGCGTTCGGCCTTCGGTCGTTTCCAGGCGCCGGGTTTCGCCTGGGAGGGCGACTTTCTCGCCCTGGGCATCGGCAACGGTCGGCAGGCCGGCGGCGGCCACCTGCTGTGCCCCGATGCCCTGGCCGACGACGGCCTGCTCGACGTGTGCATAGTACCGGCGGCGCAGGATGTGGTCGGCACCCTCGGCACGCTGCTGTCCGGCGGCATCAACGGCCTGCAGAGCGTGGCCATCGGCGCCCGCGTGCCCTGGCTGGAGGTGGAGGCGGCCGAAGGGCTCGACCTCAATCTCGACGGCGAGCCGCTGGAGAGCCGCGGCCTGCGTTTCAGTGCGGTGGCCGCGGCGTTGCGCCTGCACCTGCCGGCCGATTCGCCCTTGCTTGGCGGCTAGGGGCGGCTCAGGCATGATGGCGCCACGCCAGCAGCGCTTCAGCGGCAGCGCGCGCGGCCGATAACCTGACGCTAGACTCGCCTTAACCCCTCAGGAGCGCGCAATGGCCGGCATCCTCGATTCAGTAGATCAACGCACCCAGCTGGTCGGTGAGAACCGCCTGGAAATCCTCATGTTCCGCCTGGCCGGGCGCCAGCTGTTCGCGATCAACGTGTTCAAGGTGCAGGAGGTGCTGCAGCTGCCCAAGCTGACCCTGATGCCGCAGCGCCACCCCTTCGTCTGCGGCGTGGTCAACCTGCGCGGCCAGACCCTGCCGGTGATCGACCTGTCCCAGGCCATCGGTATGCGTCCGCTGGTGCCGGACGAGCGCAGCACCATCATCGTCACCGAGTACAACCGTTCGGTGCAGGCCTTCCTGGTCGGCAGCGTCGACCGCATCCTCAACCTCAACTGGGAGTCGATCCAGCCGCCGCCCGGTGGCGCCGGGCGCCAGCACTACCTGACCGCCATCACCAAGGTCGAGGAGCAGATCGTCGAGGTCATCGACGTGGAGAAGGTGCTGGCCGAGATCGTGCCGATGAGCACCAGGGTCTCCGCCGAGAAGCTCGCCGACCCGCTGCTGGAGAAGGCCCGCGGTCGCGAGGTGCTGCTGGTGGACGACTCCAGCGTGGCCCTGAGCCAGCTGCGCGATACCCTGTCGCAGCTGGGCATCCGCATGCATATGGCCAGCGACGGCCTCAAGGCGCTGAACCTGCTGAAGAAGTGGGCCGACAGCGGCGAGGTGATGACCGACAAGCTGCTGATGATCTTCACCGACGCGGAAATGCCGGAAATGGACGGCTACCGCCTGACCAGCGAGATCCGCAACGACCCGCGCCTGCGCGACCTTCACGTGGTGCTGCACACCTCGCTGTCGGGCAGCTTCAACGATGCCATGGTGAAGAAGGTCGGCTGCGACAACTTCCTCTCCAAGTTCCAGCCGGACAAGCTGGTGGATGTGATCCGCCAGCGCCTGGCGCTGGACGAGCCGAGCTGAAACCTACGAACCTGTGCACGGTCTCGCGAGCTAGAGCCATACAAGGCAAAAACAGGCGAGGACGCGGAGTTTACGAGTTGTAAATGAGCAGTCCGAGCCTGTTTTTAACGCAGTAGGGCCGACGCGCAGCAGATCGTGAATAGGTTCTAGGGCTGTTGCGCCAGGCGCTGGCGCAAATGCTCCACCCGCTCGCGGTTGACCCCCAGATCCGAATGCCCCAGGCGCGAGGCGGAGCGCACCTGCACCGCCTTCGGCTCGATGAGAAACTCGACGTCGTCGACGAAGCGCAGCACCCGGCTGGTGAATTCCGCGCGCAGATAGTCGTCCTCCTGCACCACCAGGCGTACCCGCGGCTCGTCCGCCAACAGCTGCAGCAGGCGCCTTCGGGTTTCCTCCGGGCTGCCGCGCAGCGTCAGCGGCGCTATGGCATGTTGCTCGTCGCTGGCCTGGCTGTTGACGCAGTTGGGCGAGGCCGGGCAGGGCGCCAGGCGACCGTCGCGCACCCCCAGCTCGCTCGACGGGCTGCCGCTGCAGCCGCCCAGCACCGCCGCCAGGAGGATCGCGGCGGCGGACTTGTGAGCGCCGCCGGCAACTCGTATAAGGGCGTTTTGCGAAACAGGAAGCTGGCGCATGTTGAGTCTCTCGCAGTTGTACCGCTATCCGCTCAAATCCGGCCGCGGCGAAGTGCTGCAGCGCAGCGCCGTGGACGGCCTGGGCCTGCATGGCGACCGTCGCTGGATGGTAGTCGAAGCTGAGAGCGGGCGCTTTATCACCCAGCGCCTGCTGCCGCAGATGAGCCAGCTCGGCGCCCTGTACGACGCCCGCGGCGGCCTCACCCTGAGCGCGCCGGGCTGCGCCGACCTGGCCGTGGCGCTGCCCGACCCCGAGCAGGACCTGCGTGGGGTGACGGTCTGGAAGGACAGCCTGCGCGTGCCGGATGCCGGCGATGCGGCCGCCGATTGGCTCAGCGCGCTGCTGGGCCGGGCTTGCCGATTGGTGCAGGTGCCGGAGGCGCGCACGCGCCAGGTCGACACCGCCTACGCCCAGGCGGGCGACCGGGTCGCTTTCGCCGACGGTTTTCCGCTGCTGCTGATCGGCCAGGCGTCGCTGGACGACCTGGCGGCGCGGGTCGGCCGGCCGCTGTCGATGCTGCGTTTTCGCCCCAACCTGGTGGTTACCGGCAGCGCAGCCTACGCCGAGGACGAGTGGAAGCGCATCCGTATCGGCGCGGTGGAATTCGAGGTGGCCAAGGGCTGCTCGCGTTGCATCCTCACCACGGTGGATCCGCAGACCGGCGAGCGCAGCGCCGACCGCGAGCCGCTGGCCACGCTGAAGACCTACCGCGAGCGCGACGGCCAGGTGTACTTCGGGCAGAACCTGCTGCCGCGCGGCGTCGGCGAATTGCAGGTCGGGATGCCGGTCGAGGTGCTGGAGTAAGCCACAAGCCACAAGCCACAAGCCACAAGCCACAAGCCACAAGCCACAAGCCACAAGCCAAGCTACAAGCTACAAGCTACAAGCTAGAGCGGAGTTCTCCGCGTGGTCTTCTTGCAGCTTCTAGCTTGCAGCTGCTTCATTGATCGTCGAAATAGCGCTCGTGCCAGGCTACCAGCGGGTGCGGCGCGTCGAGCTTCTGACCGTAGATCACCGAGTAGGACAGCACGTTCTGCACGTACTGGCGGGTTTCGTCGAACGGGATGTTCTCCACCCAGACGTCGTAGCTCAGGTGGTCGGCGCCGCGTAGCCACTGGCGCACGCGGCCGGGGCCGGCGTTGTAGGCGGCCGAGGCGAGCACGCGGTTGCCGTTGAACTGGCCGTATACCTGGCTCAGGTAGGCGGCGCCGAGCTGGATATTGACGTCGGGGTTGAGTGCCTGCTGCGGCGAGGCCAGGGGGATGCCGAACTTGCGCGCGGTTTCCTTGGCGGTGGCCGGCATCAGTTGCATCAGGCCCATGGCGCCGACGTGGGAGCGGGCGTCGGCCATGAACGCGCTTTCCTGGCGGGTGACGGCGAACACCCAGCTCGAATGCAGCTCGCGGCGCTTGGCCTCGCGCACCAGTTGGTCGCGGTGGGCCATGGGGAAGCGCACCTCCAGGTCGTCCCAGTACTGCGCCTGGCTGATGGTGCGGATGGCCGGGAAATACCACTGCATCTCGTAGGCTAGGCGGGCCTGCGCCACCAGTTCGTCGCGGCTGAACAGGCGGCTGACGTGGTACCACTCGCGGCGGCCGTCGACGATCTGGCCGCGATCGTGGAATTCCAGGGCGCGGCGGATGCCGGCGGTGTTGCGCACCTTCTGCACCGTCTTCGGATCGAGCGCCAGCGGCTTGTTGTTCAGCTGGTAGGGCGCCTTGACCTGATCGGCGGCCATGAAACCGTAGAAGTCGCGCTCCTTGGCCAGGGCCTGGTAGAGCACGGCCGGCTGCTGGCTGTTCGGTTGTGCCAGCTGCAGGCTGCGCGCGTTCCAGTAGCGCCAGCGGTTGCTGCTGGCCAGCTCGGCCGGCATGCGCTGGGTCAGCTGATGAGCCTCGTCCCAGCGGCCGTGACGCAGCAGCAGGCGGGCGCGCCACTCGCTGACGGTGTTGTCGCGCAGCTCCGGGTCGTACTTGGCCATCACCTGCAGGCCGCGCATGTCGAAGCGCTTGGCCAGGGTCAGGCCGATCTGCCGGGCGATGGCCACCTGTTCGTCCTGGGAGAACTGCATGCGCTGGGCGTAGCTGTCGAGCAGGTTCAGGGCGTCCTCGGGGCTTTGCCGGGCCAGGCGGCGCAGGCCGAGGCCGACCACGTCGGCCATGGCGGCGTCGGCCGGGGCGAAACGCGCGGTCTGCTTGAGCAGCTGCGGCTTCTGCGCCACCTCGACCAGCAGCTTGGCGCGCGCGCCGAGGGTCGGCATGCTCTTGCTCAGGTGGTTGGCCAGGCCGTAGTTGCCGGCTTCCACCGCCAGCTTGGTGCGTTGCCAGCGGTGTTGTTCGGTGAGCTGGCCGGCTGCCGCCCAGCGCGCGAACAGCGGGTCGCAGGCATTGGGCTGCGACTTGCCCACCAGCCACAACTTCTCCGCGGTGGCATTGCCTTCGGCGCTCAGGCCGTGGCTCAGCTGGTATTGGCCATAGAGGCAATCCAGCTCGGTGAAGTTGAGCGCCGGGTCGTAGTGGGCGAGGAAGGGCTGCCAGTCGCCGCGTTCGGCCAGCCAGCGCAGCCAGCGCAGTTTCATCCAGCTGGCCTGGGGCAGGTCGCCATGCTCGGCGAGGAATTTCTCGATCTCGGCGTTGCTCGCCGACTTGAGCCGGTGAGTCAGCTCGTCGTAGGCCAGGTAGGGCGTCAGCGGGTAGTCGCGCAGCGCGGCCTGGTAGCGGCGGTAGGGACCGCTGTCGCCCTTGGCCAGGGCGCGCTTGGCCTCGTCGTAGTACTGGCGCTGTTGCGCCAGGTTGGCGGCTTCGGCGCTGGCCAGGCCGGCAGTGGTGAGGATCAGGCAGGAAACTACAGAAAGAAGACGACCGCGCATGGCATTTCCAGGGCAAGCAGGTGAGGGGGCAACGGGTTCCGTTCGTTGCATGGCTCTAGCTTAGCCGTTCGCCGGGGCGCGGTGAATGCCGGCGCGCTCGGCGGACATATGTGGCAACAGAGCGCCGGCCAACTCGGGTAGAATGCGCCGCCTGTTTCTGGAGAAGCCCATGACCCTGCTCAAGTTCGCCGATGTATCCCTCGCCTATGGCGCCATGCCCCTGCTCGACGGGGTGTCCTGGCAGATCGCACGGGGCGAGCGGGTGTGCATCATCGGTCGCAACGGTACCGGCAAGTCGAGCATGCTCAAGCTGGTCAAGGGCGAGCAGATGGCCGACGACGGCGAAATCTGGCGGGCGCCGGGGCTGAAGATCGGCGAGCTGCCGCAGGAGCTGCCGCGCGCCGACGAGCGCACGGTGTTCGACGTGGTGGCCGAGGGCCTGGCCGGGGTCGGCGAGCTGCTGGCGCGCTATCACCATCTGGCGCAGAACATCCACGGCGATGACGATCTCGAGCAACTGATGCACGTGCAGCAGGAGCTGGAAGCCAAAGACGGCTGGCGCCTGCAGCAACTGGTCGACAGCACCCTGAGCCGCCTGCAACTGCCGGCCGACAAGACCCTGGCCGAACTCTCCGGTGGCTGGCGCCGGCGCGTGCTGCTGGCCCAGGCGCTGGTTTCCGAGCCGGATCTGCTGCTGCTCGACGAGCCGACCAACCACCTGGACATCGGCGCCATCGCCTGGTTGGAAGAGGCGCTGAAGGATTTTGGCGGCGCGGTGCTGTTCATCACCCACGACCGTTCCTTCCTGCAGAACCTGGCCACGCGCATCCTCGAACTGGACCGCGGCGGCCTGATCGACTGGAACGGCGACTACGCCAGCTTCCTGGTGCACAAGGAGCAGCAACTGGCGGCCGAAGAGACCGCCAACGCGCTGTTCGACAAGCGCCTGGCCCAGGAAGAGGTGTGGATTCGCCAGGGCATCAAGGCCCGTCGCACCCGCAACGAGGGTCGCGTGCGCGCGCTCAAGGCGATGCGTGCCGAGCGCGCAGAACGCCGCGAGCGTCAGGGCAAGGCGAGCATCGCCCTGGAAACCGCCGACAAGTCCGGCAAGCAGGTGATGGTGGCGGAAAACGTCGGTTTCGCCCATGCCGGCGGGCCCTTCCTGGTCAAGGATTTCTCCATGGTGCTGCAGCGCGGCGACCGCATCGGCCTGCTTGGCGCCAATGGCACCGGCAAGACCACCCTGCTCAAGCTGCTGCTCGGCGACCTGCAACCCAGCAGCGGCAGCATCGAGGTCGGCACCAAACTGGAAGTGGCGTATTTCGACCAATTGCGTCACCAGCTCGAGCCGGAAAAAACCGTGATCGACAACGTCGCCGAAGGCCGCGATTTCATCAGTATCGATGGCCAGAATCGCCACGTGTTGAGCTACCTGGGCGACTTCCTGTTCAGCCCGCAGCGCGCACGCACGCCAGTCAAGGCGCTGTCCGGCGGCGAACGGGCACGACTGTTGCTGGCCAAGCTGTTCAGCAAGCCGGCCAACCTGCTGGTGCTGGACGAACCGACCAACGACCTGGACGTGGAAACCCTGGAACTGCTCGAAGAAGTGCTGCTGGGCTTCCCCGGCACCGTGCTGATGGTCAGCCACGATCGGGCCTTCCTCGATAACGTGGTCACCAGCACCCTGGTGTTCGAGGGCGAAGGCAAGGTGCGCGAATACGTCGGCGGCTATCAGGACTGGCTGCGCCAGGGCGGTTCGCCGCGTCTGCTCGGCGTCGGCGAGAGCAAGTCGGGCAAGGCCGAGCTGGCCACTGCCATAGTCGAGGCGCCGGCCCCGGCGGCGGTCGCGTCGGTGCAGGAGAGCGCTGAGCCGACGAAGAAGAAGCTCAGCTACAAGCTGCAGCGCGAGCTGGAAGCGATTCCCGGGCAGATCGATGCCCTGGAGCAGGAAATGGCCGGGCTGCAGGAGCGGATCGCCGATCCGGGCTTCTACCAGCAGCCGGTGCAGGTCACCACGGAAGTATTGGCGCGCCTCGACGACTTGCAGAAGGACTTGGACAAGTTGCTCGAGCGCTGGGCAGAGCTGGAAGGCTGAACGAAGGAACGCACAGGCATGGCCATCGAGTACCGCATCACCCTCGACGACAATCATCAGTTCAGCTATCGGATCGAGCTGAACCGCGAATACGACCCTGCCCAGGCGCAGCAGGCCCCGGCCTGGACCCGCTTGGGGCACCAACAGTGCAGCAACTGCCCGCTCAGTCGCGAGCAGTTCAGCCATTGCCCGGCGGCGGTCGACCTGCACCGGGTGATCGAGGATTTCCGCGGCCTGCCGGCGTTCAAGAAGGCCAGCGTATGGGTGCGCACGCCGGAGCGCGAGTACACCAAGCAGGTCGGCCTGGAAGAGGGCTTGCGCGCGCTGCTCGGGGTGATCATGGCCACCAGCGCCTGCCCGGTGCTGGCGCGGCTCAAGCCCATGGCGCAGAACCACCTGCCGTTCGCCAGCAACCAGGAGTTCATCCTGCGCGCGGTGTCGCTGTACCTGGCGCGGCAGTACTTCAACATGCGCGAGGGGCGCCTGGCGGACTGGGAGCTCAAGGGCCTGGTGCGCCTGTTCCAGCAGCTCAAGCTGGTCAATCAGGCGTTCTGGCAGCGCATCCACGACACCTGCGACGGCGATTCCAACCTCAAGGCCTTCCTCACCTTCTTCTCCATGTCGTCGAGCATGACGGTGTCGCTGGAGACTCAGCTGCAGAAGATCCGCCCACTGGTGATGAGCGCGGGCGAGTCGTTCGAATAAGGCACCTGCGGTCTGGGTGGGGGCGCATGCACCCTATCGGGTGCAGCGCTTCGTAGGGTGCGCCGTGCGCACCGCCGCAACCGAGGCAATCCCGGTGCGCATGGCGCACCCTACGCTTAAGCGCCTTTTTCGCCTTTCTTCAGGCGCACCGCGAGCACGTCGCAGGGCGCGCCGTGCAGCACGTCGTTGGCGGTGGAGCCGAGCAGTAGCGCCAAACCGTGGCGGCCGTGGCTGCCGACCACGATCAGGTCGCAGCCCTGTTCCTCGGCCAGACGATGAATTTCCTGGCGCGGCTGGCCGTAGGCCAGATGGCGCTGATCCGCGGTCAGTTCCGGGTACTTGCCGGTAAAGCTGTTCAGGCGTTCGCGCGCCTGCTCGAATTGCTGCTGCTGCAGCATCGACAGGTCCATCGGCACGTCGCCGCCGAAGGCCATGGCCATCGGCTCGACTATATGCACCAGGGACATCTTGGCGCCGCTGGCCTTGGCCAGCTTCTGTGCGCGAACCACCACGGGGTCGCATTCCTCGGTCAGGTCGACGGCGACCAGAATATGCTGGTAGGGCATGGTGAACTCCTCCTTAAGGGTACGAATGGCTCTGCAGCAAGTATGGCCCCATTGCGCCCGATAAGCGGCCGCTTATTGTTACGACCTTGCCTGGCGGGCAGGGTGCCGGCTGAGGGCGGACAAAGAAAAGCCCGGTGCGAGCACCGGGCCTGAATCGGGCCAGGCAGGCCGGAAAAACTGTGGCATCAGTGCTGGTTGGCGGCGTACTGGGCGGCTACGCCTTCCAGGCCTTCGATGATGCTGTCGGAATACTTGCTGACCAGAAAGGGCACGCTGTTCTCGTTGTAGTTCAGCAGGGATTTCTCGATATAGCGCCATTTGGTGCCGATACTGCCGAGAGCTGCGCTGATCTCCGGGGTGTTTTGCTGGGCGCGATTGAGCCCGTCAAGCTTGCTGGCGAACTCGCCGACCAACTCGTCGATGGCGCGCTCCTCGCCGCCGCCGAAGAAACTGCCGCCGATCGAGGCGCTGCGCGAGGCGTAGTCCAGGGCGATGCCCTGCATCAGCAGGCTCTGCTCGCGGCTCTGCTGAGTCAGGGGCGGTACGCTGTAGCCGCTTTCCTGCTGGATTTTCTGGTACAGCTCCTGGGCAATGGCCATCAGCCGCTGGTTGCTGTCGGCCAGGTCGGCGACCGGCTGCAGGTCGGTGTAGCCCTGGCTGCGCATGGCCTCCATCAGCGCCTGCAGGCCGTCGCGGTAGCCCTGCCATTCGCCCTGCCACTGGCTGCGCAGGGCCTTGGCGCCCTCGCCGGGCATCTCGCCGAGGGTATCCAGATGGGCCTGGGCCTCCTGTAGCGACTCGCCGATCATCCGTGCGTAGCGCTGGTCGCCTTCCATGCCGTTGTACATATAGAAGTCGCCGAGGCTCTTCTGCGTCGCCAGGCGCAGCTGGTGCAGGCGCAGCAGATCGTCGGTCGGTGCGGCCAGCAGGGATGGCGAGACGAAGGCGAAGAGAAAGACGAGCAGGGCGCTCAGGGAAAATGCCAGCGGACGGCGGCTCGACATTGGGGGACTCCGTGCGGCCCGTCGTGGGGCTCGATTTGTTGTTGTAATGCAGCCGGATGGCGCTGTGCCAGCCGAAAGTGAGACGACTGTACCTGCCGCGCAAGGATTTGGCTAGGCGCAGGCGGCTGGCCGCCGGGACACCTTGAAGTGCGGCAATGGTGCGTTATCTATGGCGTTTATCGGTGCTGGCGCAGGCCGCGGCAGGCCTGGGTTTGCGCTGGGGATGCACGCGCCGCGCAAGAAGGCCAATTGACAAGCGCCGGCTTTTCCCCGAAGGTGTGCACACCCAAATCAAACGGGCGTATGAATTGAGCGTTTGCCTGGTCAGGCGCGCCATGACAGCCCGAATATCGCGTCGGCGGGTGTGTCGTACCGATTGGGGCTATGCTCGTGCGGCGTTGCCGCGGGCTGGCCTGCCGGTTGGCTCCGATGTGTACTGTTCAGCTTCCATACCGTGGAGATCAGTTGATGATTTACGAAGGTAAAGCCATCACGGTTAAGGCTCTTGAGAGCGGCATCGTCGAATTGAATTTCGACCTCAAGGGTGAGTCCGTCAACAAATTCAACCGTCTTACCCTCAACGAGCTGCGCGCCTCCGTCGACGCGATCAAGGCCGACGGTTCGATCAAGGGCGTGATTGTCACCAGTGGCAAGGACGTGTTCATCGTCGGTGCCGATATCACCGAATTCGTCGACAACTTCAAACTGCCCGACGCAGAGCTGGTGGCTGGCAACCTGGAAGCCAACAAGATCTTCAGCGATTTCGAAGACCTCGCCGTTCCCACCGTGGTCGCCATCAACGGCATCGCCCTGGGCGGCGGTTTCGAGATGTGCCTGGCCGGCGACTACCGTGTGATGAGCGAGACCGCCAAGATCGGTCTGCCGGAAGTCAAGCTGGGCATCTACCCGGGCTTCGGCGGCACCGTGCGCCTGCCGCGCGTGATCGGTACCGACAACGCCGTGGAGTGGATCGCCTCCGGTAAGGAAAACAAGGCTGCCGACGCCCTCAAGGTAGGCGCCGTCGATGCCGTCGTCGCGCCCGCCAAGCTTCGCGACGCCGCGCTGGACCTGGTCAAGCGCGCCATCTCCGGCGAGCTGGACTACAAGGCCAAGCGTCAGCCCAAGCTGGAAAAGCTCAAGCTCAACGCCATCGAGCAGATGATGTGCTTCGAGACCGCCAAGGGCTTCGTCGCAGGCCAGGCCGGCCCGAACTACCCGGCCCCGGTCGAGGCGATCAAGACCATCCAGAAGGCCGCTAACTTCGGCCGCGACAAGGCGCTGGAAGTCGAGGCCGCCGGCTTCGTCAAGCTGGCCAAGACCTCTGTCGCCGAGAGCCTGATCGGCCTGTTCCTGAATGACCAGGAACTGAAGAAGAAGGCCAAGCACCACGACGAGATCGCCCGCGACGTGAAACTGGCCGCCGTACTCGGCGCCGGCATCATGGGCGGCGGCATCGCCTACCAGTCGGCCTCCAAGGGCACCCCGATCCTGATGAAGGATATCCGCGAAGAGGGTATCCAGATGGGCTTGACCGAGGCCTCCAAACTGCTCGGCAAGCGCGTCGAGAAGGGTCGCATGACCCCGGCGAAGATGGCCGAGGCGCTCAACGCCATCCGTCCGACCATGTCCTACGGCGATTTCGGCAACGTCGACATCGTCGTCGAAGCCGTGGTCGAGAACCCCAAGGTCAAGCAGATCGTGCTGGCCGAGGTGGAAGACGCGGTGCGTGAAGACGCCATCCTGGCCTCCAACACCTCGACCATCTCCATCAGCCTGCTGGCCCAGGCGCTCAAGCGCCCGGAAAACTTCGTCGGCATGCACTTCTTCAACCCGGTGCACATGATGCCGCTGGTGGAAGTCATCCGTGGCGAGAAGTCCAGCGAAGTGGCCGTGGCCACCACCGTGGCCTACGCCAAGAAAATGGGCAAGAACCCGATCGTGGTCAACGACTGCCCGGGCTTTCTGGTTAACCGCGTGCTGTTCCCGTACTTCGGCGGCTTCTCCAAGCTGCTGGGCTTCGGCGTCGACTTCGTGCGCATCGACAAGGTGATGGAGAAGTTCGGCTGGCCCATGGGCCCGGCCTACCTCTCCGACGTGGTCGGCATCGACACCGGCCATCATGGCCGTGACGTGATGGCCGAAGGCTTCCCGGACCGCATGGCCGTGGAAGGCAAGACCGCCGTCGACGTGATGTACGAAGCCAACCGCCTGGGCCAGAAGAACGGCAAGGGCTTCTACGCCTACGAGACCGACAAGCGCGGCAAGCCGAAGAAGGTCTCCGACCCGGCGGCTTACGAGTTGCTCAAGTCCATCGTGGTCGAAGAGCGTGAAGTCACCGACGAGGACATCATCAACTTCATGATGATCCCGCTGTGCATGGAAACCGTTCGTTGCCTGGAAGACGGCATCGTCGACACCGCAGCCGAGGCCGACATGGGCCTGATCTACGGTATCGGCTTCCCTCCCTTCCGTGGCGGTGCGCTGCGTTACATCGATTCCATCGGTGTCGCCGAGTTCGTCGCCCTGGCCGACAAGTACGCCGACCTGGGCGCGCTGTACCACCCGACCGCCAAGCTTCGCGAAATGGCCGCCAAGGGCCAGAAGTTCTTCGGTTAACAGGCTGTTTGAAAAACGTGGACGAGGCAGCCAGTGCAAGGCAGAAACAGGCGAAAAAGCGGAGTTTACGTGTTGTAGATGAGCATTTTGAGCCTGTTTCTAACGCAGCAATGGCAACGCAGTCAGTTTTTCACCAGCCTGTAGCGCGCAACGACTAGAGTGAGAGTGAATATATGAGCCTGAATCCTAGAGATGCAGTGATCGTCGACTTCGGTCGTACCCCGATGGGTCGTTCCAAGGGCGGCATGCACCGCAACACCCGCGCCGAGACCATGTCGGCGCACCTGATCAGCGGCGTGCTGGCACGCAACACCAAGCTGGACCCGGCAGAAGTCGAGGACGTGATCTGGGGCTGCGTCAACCAGACCCTGGAGCAGGGCTGGAACATCGCGCGCATGGCGTCGCTGATGACCCAGATCCCGCACACCAGCGCCGGCCAGACCGTCAGCCGTCTGTGCGGTTCGTCCATGAGCGCGCTGCACACCGCCGTGCAGGCGATCCAGACCGGCAACGGCGACGTGTTCGTCGTCGGCGGTGTGGAGCACATGGGCCACGTCGGCATGATGCACGGCGTCGACCCGAACCCGCACCTGTCGCTGTATGCCGCCAAGGCGTCCGGCATGATGGGTCTGACTGCAGAAATGCTCGGCAAGATGCATGGCATCAGCCGCGAGCAGCAGGACGCCTTCGGTGAGCGTTCGCACCGTCTGGCGCACAAGGCCACCGTCGAAGGCAAGTTCAAGGATGAAATCATCCCGATGCAGGGCTACGACGAGAACGGCTTCCTCAAGGTGTACGACTTCGACGAAACCATTCGTCCGGAAACCACCCTGGAGAGCCTGGCTGCGCTGAAGCCGGCGTTCAACCCGAAAGGCGGCACCGTGACCGCGGGTACTTCCTCGCAGATCACCGACGGCGCTTCCTGCATGATCGTCATGAGCGCCCAGCGTGCTCAGGATCTGGGCATCCAGCCGATGGCCGTGGTGCGCGCCATGGCCGTGGCCGGCGTCGATCCGGCGATCATGGGTTATGGCCCGGTGCCGTCCACCCAGAAGGCGCTCAAGCGCGCTGGCCTGAGCATGGCCGACATCGATTTCGTCGAACTCAATGAAGCCTTCGCCGCCCAGGCCCTGCCGGTGCTGAAGGACCTCAAGCTGCTCGACAAGATGGAAGAGAAGGTCAACCTGCACGGCGGCGCCATCGCCCTGGGTCACCCCTTCGGTTGTTCCGGTGCCCGTATCTCCGGTACCCTGCTCAACGTCATGAAGCAGAACGGCGGCACCTTCGGTGTCTCCACCATGTGCGTGGGCCTTGGCCAAGGCATCACCACCGTCTTCGAGCGCGTTTAAGCGTCAGCGGACACGAAACCGGGGCCCAGTGCCCCGGTTTTGCTTTTTACGGCTTTTTATTTCGGGAACCTCTCATGCAGTTGCAGCCAGGACTCTATCGCCACTACAAGGGCCCACAGTACCGCGTATTCGGTGTGGCGCGCCATTCCGAGAGCGAGGAAGAAGTGGTGGTCTACCAGGCCCTGTACGGCGAATTCGGCCTGTGGGTGCGGCCGTTGAGCATGTTCTGCGAAGAGGTCGAGGTGGACGGCAAGCGCGTTCCGCGCTTTGCTTTGATTCGGGCCGAAGTCAGCCCGATTGGCGCTGCGCCAGTCTGAGTGCGCAGCCCCTGCGCTTGACCTTCGCTCGGTCGCCACTATATATAGCGGGGCCTCAAGGCTCCCAGCCTTCTATATTTCGCAATTCAGGAATCTTCTGATCCATGGGCAAATCGCTGGTCATCGTGGAATCCCCGGCCAAGGCCAAGACCATCAACAAGTACCTGGGCAGCCAGTACGTGGTGAAGTCGAGCATCGGCCACATCCGTGACCTGCCTACCAGCGGCTCGGCAAGCGCCACCAAGGAGCCTGCCAAGCGCGGCAAGGCTGCCAGTGAGGCGCCTGCGCTGTCGCCCAAGGAAAAAGCCAAGCGCCAGCTGTTCGCGCGCATGGGCGTCGACCCCGAGCACGGTTGGAAGGCCAAGTACGAGATCCTGCCCGGCAAGGAAAAGGTGATCGAGGAACTGCGCCGCCTGGCCAAGGATGCTGACACCATCTATCTCGCAACCGACTTGGACCGCGAAGGGGAGGCCATCGCCTGGCACCTGCGCGAATCCATCGGCGGCGACGACGCTCGCTACAAGCGCGTGGTGTTCAACGAAATCACCAAGAAGGCGATTCAGGAAGCCTTCTCCAAGCCCGGCGAGCTGGACATCAACCGCGTCAACGCCCAGCAGGCGCGGCGTTTCCTCGACCGCGTGGTCGGCTACATGGTCTCGCCGCTGCTGTGGAGCAAGATCGCCCGCGGCCTGTCCGCCGGTCGCGTGCAGTCGGTGGCGGTGAAGCTGGTGGTAGCGCGCGAGAAAGAGATTCGCGCCTTCGTCCCGGAAGAATACTGGGAAGTGCACGCCGACCTCGGCACGGCGAAGAACGCCCAGGTGCGTTTCGAGGTGGTGCGCGAGAACGGCAATGCCTTCAAACCGGTCAACGAAGCGCAGGCCATGGCCGCGCTGGACAAGCTCAAGGCCTCCAGCTACAGCGTGGTCAAGCGCGAAGACCGGCCGACCAGCAGCAAGCCGTCGGCGCCCTTTATCACCTCCACCCTGCAGCAGGCGGCGAGCAACCGCCTGGGCTTCGGCGTGAAGAAGACCATGATGATGGCCCAGCGTCTCTACGAGGCCGGCTACATCACCTATATGCGTACCGACTCGACCAACCTGTCGGCCGACGCCGTGGAGATGGTGCGCGGCTTTATTGGCAGCGAGTACGGCGACAAGTACCTGCCGGGCAAGCCCAACCTCTATTCGAGCAAGGAAGGCGCTCAGGAGGCGCACGAAGCGATTCGTCCGTCCGACGTCAACCTGCGCCCGACCCAGCTGTCCGGTATGGAACGCGACGCCGAGCGCCTGTACGACCTGATCTGGCGCCAGTTCGTCGCCTGCCAGATGCCGCCGGCCGAATACCTGTCCACCAGCGTCACCGTGGCCGCCGGCGCCTTCGAGCTGCGTGCCAAGGGCCGCATCCTCAAGTTCGACGGTTACACCCGCGTGCTGCCGCAGCAGAGCAAGCCGGGCGAGGACGACGTCCTGCCGGAAATGAAGGAAGGCGAGGGCCTCAAGCTGATCCAGCTCGACCCCAGCCAGCACTTCACCAAGCCGCCGGCGCGCTATTCCGAAGCCAGCCTGGTCAAGGAGCTGGAAAAGCGCGGCATCGGCCGCCCGTCCACCTACGCGGCGATCATCTCCACCATCCAGGAGCGTGGCTACGTCACGGTGCATAACCGCCGCTTCTATGCCGAGAAGATGGGCGACATCGTCACCGAGCGCCTCGACGAGAGCTTCGCCAACCTGATGGACTACGGCTTCACCGCCGCCATGGAAGAGCATCTCGACGACGTGGCCCAGGGCGAGCGCGAGTGGAAGCATCTGCTCGACGAGTTCTACGGCGACTTCAAGAAGAAGCTCGAGGTGGCCGAGGCGGGCGAGGGCGGCATGCGCGCCAACCAGCCGACCACCACCGACATCCCCTGCCGCGAATGCGGCCGGCCGATGATGATTCGTACCGCCTCCACCGGCGTGTTCCTCGGCTGCTCCGGCTACAGCCTGCCGCCGAAGGAGCGTTGCAAGGCCACCATCAACCTGGTGCCGGGCGACGAGATCGCCGCGGACGACGAGGGCGAATCCGAATCCCTGGTGCTGCTCGGCAAGCACCGCTGCCCGATCTGCAGCACGGCGATGGACGCCTACCTGCTGGACGAGACGCGCAAGCTGCATATCTGCGGCAACAACCCCGATTGCGCCGGTTACGAGATCGAGCAGGGCCAGTACCGCATCAAGGGCTACGAAGGGCCGAGCCTGGAGTGCGACAAGTGCGGCAGCCAGATGCAGCTCAAGACCGGCCGTTTCGGCAAGTTCTTCGGCTGCACCAACGCCAGCTGCAAGAACACCCGCAAGCTGTTGAAGAACGGCGAGGCGGCGCCGCCGAAGATGGACCCGGTGAAGATGCCCGAGCTCAAGTGCGAGAAGGTGGACGACACCTACGTGCTGCGCGACGGCGCCTCCGGCCTGTTCCTCGCCGCCAGCGGCTTCCCCAAGAATCGCGAGACCCGCGCGCCGCTGGTGCTGGAGCTGATTCCGCACAAGAGCGAGATCGATCCCAAGTACCACTTCCTGCTGGCCGCTCCGGCCAAGGACCCGGATGGCCGTCCGGCGGTGATCCGCTACAGCCGCAAGACCAAGGAGCAGTACGTGCAGTCCGAGGTGGACGGCAAGCCCACCGGCTGGCGCGCCTTCTTCGACGGCGGCAAGTGGAAGGTCGAAGACAAGCGCTGAGCCTGTCCTGACGAGGTGCGCGCCGGTCGAGGCCGGCGCGCGTATCATGGCCCGATCCGCAGTGGAGATCGCCCCGATGGCCAAAGAGCTCTATACCCGCACCAACCAGAAGATCTTCTTCGCCGGCCTGGCCCTGGACGCCTGGCGTAAGGCGCAGGCGGAGAGTGCGTTCAACGCCCAGGCGCTGGTGCAGGCCGAGCGCGAGGCGGCCCTGTTCCACCTCTACGGCGGGTTGCTCGGACTGTGCCACGAGATTGCCGGCTATTACCGCATGGCTGATAGTGCCCAGCCGCGCGCCGAGCTCCTGCTCACTCGCGCGGTGCTCGACAGCGCGCCGAGCCCGGAACTGGCCGAGCTGGTGGAGTTGGCGCAACAGCCGGAAACCTGGCTGGCACAGCTGTTGGCGGCCTATGCCGAGCTGTTCCGGCCGCCGCAGGGCGAGAAGAAGGCCAAGGTCGATCCCGGCCTGCCGTTGATCACCGCACTCAGCGTCGAGGACGAGGCGGCCGAGCTGGCGCCGGAAACCCTCGAGGCCTGGCGTCAGCAGCTCAAGGAGCTGGTGCTGCGCTTTCGCGAATCGCTCAGCGAGTGCTGAGTCGCGCCGGCTCCGTCTGGGGCTTATCTGTCGTCATCTGGATCGGCGGGCTGGGGTCATGCCCGGTCGGCTGGTACAATGCCGGCCTTTCGTGGAGAACCTGAACCATGCCTACATCCTTTCTGGAAATCGTCGAACTGCCCGATGGGCGTATCGCCCTGCGTCGTGCGGAAGACGAGGAGGCCCTGGTGACCCTGGATTTCTCCGCCGATGCCAAGGCCTTCCTGCAGGGCCAGCACGTCGAGGTGGCCAAGGCCATGCTCAATGTCGGGGTGCAGATGGCCGGACGCCTGGCCGAAGGCGACTACAGCGCCGAGGACGAAGGGCCGCGGGTGCTGCACTGAATTTTCCGCGGCGCGGCAAGCAAAACGGGGCTCCAAGGGAGCCCCGTTTTCGTTGGTTGCAATCTGCACCAAGCCGTAGCCCGGATGTAATCCGGGGTCCAATGGCGGTATCTGGCCCCGGATTGCATCCGGGCTACGAGGTGGCTTGGCGCCGAGGCTGCGGAAACGGTGCCCTGCGATCTAGCCCAGGCTGATATTCAGGCTCTGCGCTGCGCCGATCTCGGCGGCTTGAGCCAGGCGGCGGCGCGTGCCGCGTTCGAGCGGGTGCAGCCAGCTCACCACGGTATGGCTGCGGCCCAGCCTGAGCGCCTCCTCGGCCAGCTCCACGGCGCTCTGGCCGCGGCGTGGTTGCAACAGCAGGATGCGTTCGCGGTTCAACCCGGCTTCGCGCAGCCAGGACTGGGTCAGGCTGGCCGGCGGCGCCACCAGGGTCAGCCAGCGGGCATCGAGATTCTCGCTCAGCTCGCGCAGGATCGGCGCCAGCAGGTGCAAGCAGTGACCGGCGGCGCCGCGCAGGACCAATTCGCTGAAGGCCCGCTCTTCTTCGGCGGGAGAGGGGATTTCAGCGTCCAACAGCGCGTCGGCGGACGCGCCGGCCAGAAAGACGTCGAACAGGGGAAGTTGCGGGCGCTCGAATGACTGCTGCACTTGCATGGAGCCTCCTCTAGCGGCGGATCACGCCGACGCTCAAACCTTCGATGACCAGATCCTGGTGTTCCAGATCCACTTCGATCGGCGCGAACTCAGGGTTCTCGGCGATCAGCCAGACCTTGTTGCCTTCGCGCTTGAAGCGCTTGACCGTGACTTCGTCGTCCAGCCGCGCCACCACGATCTGGCCGTTGCGCGCCTCGCGGGTGGTGTGCACCGCCAGCAGGTCGCCGTCGAAGATGCCGATGTCCTTCATGCTCATGCCGCGCACGCGCAGCAGGTAGTCGGCCTTGGGTTGGAAGAAGGCCGGGTTGATCTGGCAGGATTCCTCGACATGCTGCTGGGCGAGAATCGGCGCACCGGCGGCGACCCGGCCGATGACCGGCAGGCCTTCGTCCTCGTTGCTCGGCTCGAAGCCGGGGATGCGGATGCCGCGCGAGGCACCCGGGGTCATTTCGATGGCGCCCTTGCGAGCCAGGGCCTTGAGGTGTTCCTCGGCGGCGTTGGGCGATTTGAAACCGAGTTCCTGGGCGATTTCCGCGCGGGTGGGCGGGTAGCCGTTGTCTTCCAGGCAGCGTTTGATGAAGGCGAGAATCTCGGCTTGGCGTGGCGTCAGTTTCAGCATGGCGGCGCTCTGTCTTTTTATACAGTGACTGGGATTATATACAGTAAGGCCGGCTTGGCAACGCACAATTTCGCCTACCCGCCGGCCGCCCTGTAACCTGCGACGAGCAACCTGCGTCTGTGCTTGTTGTAAGCTGTGACCGGCTGGCCAAAAGACGGCTCGTGCGGCTTGACAATGCAGTGGGCTGAAACGTATGTTTCAAACAAGTGTTTGTCAGGTGATAGCTCATGGCCCAGTCGGAAACCGTTGAACGCATTCTCGATGCTGCGGAACAGCTGTTCGCGGAAAAAGGCTTCGCCGAAACCTCGTTGCGTCTGATCACCAGCAAGGCCGGGGTCAACCTGGCGGCGGTGAACTATCACTTCGGCTCCAAGAAGGCGCTGATCCAGGCGGTCTTCTCGCGTTTCCTCGGGCCCTTCTGCGCCAGCCTGGAGAAGGAGCTGGATCGTCGCCAGGCCAAGGCCGATACCCCGGCCAGCCTCGAAGAGCTGCTCGAACTGCTGGTCGAGCAGGCCCTGGCGGTCAAGCCGCGCAGCGGCAACGACCTGTCGATCTTCATGCGTCTGCTCGGCCTGGCCTTCAGCCAGAGCCAAGGCCACCTGCGCAAGTACCTGGAAGAGGTGTACGGCAAGGTGTTCCGCCGTTACATGCTGCTGGTGCACGAGGCGGCGCCGCGTATCCCGCCGCTGGAGCTGTTCTGGCGCGTGCATTTCATGCTCGGCGCCGCTGCCTTCAGCATGTCCGGGATCAAGGCGCTGCGGGCCATGGCCGAGACCGATTTCGGCGTCAACACCTCGATCGAGCAGGTGATGCGCATGATGGTGCCGTTCCTCGCCGCCGGCATGCGTTCCGAGACCGGGGTCAACGACCCGGCGCTGGCTGCCGCGCAGCTCAAGCCGCGCAGCAAGAGCGCGCCGGTAAAGGTTTGACGTCTGCGGGTGGGCGCGGCCTTGGCCTTCGGCTAAGCTAGCCGCCCATGTTCGATCTCGACCTGCTGTATATCTCTATCGCCGATCAGGCCCTGTACGCTTTCCGTGCGGGACAGCTGGTGCTGCGCCTGCCGGTTTCCACCGCGCTGAACGGGGCGGGGGAGCGCAACGGCTCCGGCTGCACGCCGCGCGGCCTGCACCAGGTGCGGGCGAAGATCGGCGCCGGCCTGCCGCTGGGCGCGGTGTTGCGCGGCCGGCGCTGGACCGGCGAGGTCTGGTCGCCGACGCTGCACGAGCAGTTTCCCGGGCGCGACTGGATTCTCACTCGCATCCTCTGGCTCAGCGGCCTGGAGCCGGGACGCAATCGTTCTGGCCAGGTGGACAGTTTTCGCCGCTATATTTACCTGCATGGCACGCCCGACAGCGAACCCATGGGCGTGCCGCTCTCGCATGGCTGCGTGCGCCTGCGCAACGCCGACATGCTGGCCCTGTTCGATCGGGTGGCACCGCACTGCCCGGTCAGGATCGACGAGGCGCCCTGCCCGCAGTGGGCCGGGGCGGATCTTCGCTAAGGATTTTATGTGACGACACCCATGCAAGGCTCTCTGATGCTGGACATCGCCGGCACCTGGCTGACCGCCGAGGATCGCCAGCTGCTGCGCCAGCCCGAGGTGGGCGGGCTGATCATCTTTGCCCGCAATATCGAATCGCCGCGCCAGGTGCGCGAGCTGTGCCAGAGCATCCGCGCCCTGCGTCCGGATCTGCTGCTGGCGGTGGATCAGGAAGGCGGTCGGGTGCAGCGCCTGCGCCAGGGTTTTCTGCGTCTGCCGGCGATGCGCGCCATCGCCGACAACGACAACGCCGAGATTCTGGCCGAGCACTGCGGCTGGTTGATGGCCACCGAGGTGTTGGCGGTGGGCCTGGACCTGAGTTTCGCCCCAGTGCTGGACCTCGATCACCAACGTAGCGCGGTGGTCGGCAGTCGCGCCTTCGAGGGCGATCCGCAGCGCGCCGCGCGCCTGGCCGGCGCCTTTATCCGCGGCATGCGCGAGGCCGGTATGGCCGCCACCGGCAAGCATTTTCCCGGGCACGGCTGGGCCGAGGCCGATTCCCATGTGGCGATTCCGCTGGACGAGCGCAGCCTCGATGAAATTCGTGCCTGCGACCTGCAGCCGTTCAAACTGTTGGCCGGCGAGCTGGATGCGGTGATGCCGGCGCACGTCATCTACCCGCAGGTCGACGCGCAGCCGGCCGGCTTCTCGCGGCGCTGGCTGCAGGACATCCTGCGCGGCGAGCTGGGCTTCGACGGGGTGATCTTCAGCGACGACCTGTCCATGGCCGGTGCCCATGTGGTCGGCGATGCCGGCCAGCGCATCGAGGCGGCGCTCGGCGCCGGTTGCGATATGGGCCTGGTGTGCAACGACCGCGCCGCCGCCGAGATGGCGCTGACGACCCTGCAACGCCGGCAGGTGACGCCGCCGGCGCGCCTGGCGCGGATGCGCGGGCGTGTACACGCCAGTACCGAATACCGCCAGGCGCCACGCTGGCTGACTGCTGTGGCGGCCCTGCGAGCCGCCCAGTTGCTTGACTGAGGATCTGCCTATGACTGTCTACGCGATTATCGGCGGCACCGGCCTGACCCAGCTCGAAGGCCTGACCATCCGCGAAGCATTGCCGCTGGATACGCCCTACGGCGCGCCGTCGGCCGATGTGCTGCGCGGCGACTACGCCGGGCGCGAGGTGCTGTTTCTCGCTCGGCATGGCCAGCCGCACCGTATTCCGCCGCATCAGGTCAACTACCGCGCCAACCTGTGGGCGCTGAAGCAGGCCGGGGCCAAGGCGATCCTCGCGGTCAATGCGGTCGGCGGCATCCATGCGGCCATGGCCACCGGGCATTTCTGCGTGCCACACCAGCTCATCGATTACACCGCGGGGCGCGCCCACACCTTCTATGAGGGCGAGCTTGAGCACGTCACCCACGTCGATTTCACTCAGCCTTACGATGTTCAGCTGCGTGAGCGGCTGGTGGCGGCGCTGCGCGCCGAGCGCGCCGCGTTCAGCGATCACGGGGTCTATGGCTGCACCCAGGGCCCGCGCCTGGAGACGGCCGCGGAAATCGCCCGCATGGAGCGCGACGGTTGCGACCTGGTGGGTATGACCGGCATGCCCGAGGCGGTGCTGGCGCGCGAGCTGGCGCTGCCTTACGCCTGCCTGGCGCTGGTGGTCAACCCGGCGGCGGGCAAGTCCAGCGCGCTGATCACCATGGCCGAGATCGAGCGGGTGCTGGAGCAGGGCATGGGCACGGTCAAGTCGGTGCTGGCGCGGGTGTTGGCGGGCTGAGCCCGATTCCCCGGATAACGAAAAGGGCCGCTTAGCGGCCCTTTTTGCATGAGGTTCCCCTCAGAGCGGGCTGATGCGGATCAGTGCCCCAAGGCTGCCGTGATCCAGGTAGGTCAGGCTGTTGTCCTTCAGGCGCTGGGCGATCTTCAGGTGCTCGCTGGCATCGAGCAGGCCGTCGGCGCTGAACTGGTTGATCCACAGTTCCAGCTCCAGGTCGGCGAAGCGTTCCTGGGTGAAGCTCAGCGTGCCTTCGACCGGGTGGTGGCCGAACTGCGCCTCGCCGCTGCTCACCGCGACGCGGCTCGGGCTGCTGCCGATGCTCTGGCTCCAGGCCTTGTGCAGCAGCAACTGGTAGCCGTTGCCGGGGTTGAGCTTGGCCGCCTCGTTGTCCAGCGCCGTGGGGCGTTCGTTGCCGGCGATCGGCAGGGCGCTGCCGGCCCAGTCGTCGGGGGCGATCTTGGGCGCGACGACGGGGTCGCCGGCCTGGCGGAACACCAGCAGTTCGACCTGATAGAGGCGTTCGGCGAAGGCGCTCGGGGCCAGCAGGCAGAGCAACAGGGGGATCAGGTGCAAGAGGCGCATGGGCGGTTTGTCCTTCAGGTGGATGAGGCTTGCGGGGCCAAGCGTTCGAGCAGGGCCTCCAGGGTGTTGAAGCGCTCTTCGGCGCGCTCCATCGGCACCTGGATCTTGAACTGCGTGGCGCCTTCGAATTTGTAGCGTTTGGGCTGCGCCTGGATCAGCTTGATCAGGGTCAGCGGGTCGACGCAGGTCTCGGCGGCGAACTCGATGCGCCCGCCCTGCGGCCCGGCGTCGATCTTGACGATGCCCAGCTGGTCGGCCTGCAGCTTGAGCAGGGTCAGGCGCATCAGGTGCTTGGTCGGCTCCGGCAGCAGGCCGAAGCGGTCGATCATCTCCACCTGCAGCTCCTTCAGGCCGTCTTCGTCGGTGGCGTTGGCGATGCGCTTGTAGAGGATCAGGCGGCTGTGCACGTCGGGCAGGTAGTCCTCGGGGATCAGCGCCGGTACGCGCAGGTTGATCTCCGGGCCGCCGCCCAGCGGCTGGTCGAGGTTGGGCTGCTCGCCTTTCTGGATGGCCTTGACCGCGCGTTCGAGCATTTCCATATAGAGGGTGAAGCCGACCGCCTGGATCTGCCCGCTCTGGCCGTCGCCGAGCAGCTCGCCGGCGCCGCGGATCTCCAGGTCGTGGGTGGCCAGGACGAAGCCGGCACCGAGGTCCTGGGCATTGCTGATGGCCTCCAGGCGCTTCTGCGCGTCGTCGGTCATCTGCTTGCGTGGCGGGGTGAGCAGGTAGGCATAGGCTTGGTGGTGGCTGCGGCCGACGCGGCCACGCAACTGGTGCAGCTGGGCCAGGCCGAACTTGTCGGCGCGGTCGATGATGATGGTGTTGGCGCTGGGCACGTCGATACCGGTCTCGATGATGGTCGAGGCCACCAGCACGTTGAAGCGCTTGTGGTAGAAGTCGCTCATCACCTGTTCCAGCTCGCGCTCGCGCATCTGCCCGTGGCCGATACCGATGCGCGCTTCCGGCACCAGCTCGGCGAGGTCGGTGGCGCACTTGTCGATGCTCTTCACGTCGTTGTGCAGGTAGTACACCTGGCCGCCGCGCAGCAGTTCGCGCAGCAGGGCTTCCTTGATGGTCGGCTGGTTGCTTTCCATGACGAAGGTGCGCACCGACAGACGCCGCGCCGGCGGGGTAGCGATGATCGACAGGTCGCGCATGCCGGCCACCGCCATGTTCAGGGTGCGCGGAATCGGCGTGGCGGTGAGGGTGAGGATATCCACCTCGCTGCGCAGGGCCTTGAGCTGTTCCTTCTGGCGCACGCCGAAGCGGTGTTCCTCGTCGATGATCACCAGGCCCAGGTTGTGGAACTTGACGTCGTCCTGCAGCAGCTTGTGGGTGCCGATAACGATATCCACCTTGCCTTCGGCCAGTTGTTGCACCGCGCCTTCGACTTCCTTGGCGCTCTTGAAGCGGCTCATCACCTCGACCTTTACCGGCCAGTCGGCGAAACGATCGCGGAAGC
This sequence comes from Pseudomonas sp. NPDC077186, assembly GCF_044543505.1. NCBI lineage: Bacteria > Pseudomonadati > Pseudomonadota > Gammaproteobacteria > Pseudomonadales > Pseudomonadaceae > Pseudomonas > Pseudomonas sp. NPDC077186. The sequence continues at coordinate 691,187 of NZ_JBITWE010000001.1, read as the reverse complement.
TGTTGTAGTGCTGCTGGGCGAGCAGGGTGGTGGGCACCAGCACGGCGACCTGCTTGCCGCTGTGCACGGCGATAAAGGCGGCGCGCATGGCCACCTCGGTCTTGCCGAAGCCGACGTCACCGCAGACCAGGCGATCCATCGGCTTGCCAGCCAGCATGTCGGCGCGCACGGCATCAATGGCGGCCTGCTGGTCCGGGGTTTCCTCGAAGGGGAAACCGGCGCTGAAGCTGGCGTAGTCCAGTGCCGGGTCCTGGAAGGCGAAGCCTTCGCGGGCGGCGCGGCGGGCGTAGATGTCGAGCAGTTCGGCGGCGACGTCGCGCACCTGCTCGGCGGCCTTGCGCTTGGCCTTCTGCCACACCTCCGAACCGAGGCGGTGCAGCGGTGCCAGGGCGTCGTCGCTGCCGGTGTAGCGGGCGATCAGGTGCAGGCTGGCCACCGGCACGTAGAGCTTGGCTTCCTCGGCGTACATCAGGGCAAGGAACTCGGCGGCCTGGCCGTCGAACTCCATGGTCACCAGGCCCAGGTAGCGGCCGACGCCGTGGTCGATATGCACCACCGGCGCGCCTTCGCGCAGCTCGGTGAGGTTCTTGATCACGTTGTCGCCGCCGTCGCGACCCTTCTCGCGGCGGCGGCGCTGCATCACCCGCTGGCCGAACAGCGGGCTCTCGGCGATCAACGCCAGGTCGTCGAGCAGCAGGCCCTCGTCCAGCGGGGCGATGCAGATGCCCAAACGCTCGTGGCTGGCGACGAAGGCCGGCCAGCCCTCGACTTCCTTCGGCTTGAGCTTGAGCCGGGCGAGCAGTTCCAGCAGCACCTCGCGGCGCCCGGCCGATTCGGCGCAGAACAGCACGCGCCCCTGATATTCCTCGATGAAACGGCGCAGCGCCGCCAGCGGTTCGCCGGCCTTGGCCTGGATCGCCAGGTCGGGCAGGGCGCGCGCGTCGAAGCGAGTCTGGCCGACGCCGGGCTCGATATCCTCGGGGTTGGCGACGATGCGCGGCCAGCTCTTCAGGCGGGCGAAGCAGTCCTCCACCGGCAGGAAGATGTCGGCCGGCGGCAGCAGCGGGCGCTCCGGATCGACGCGGCGATCCTCATAGCGGTTGCGCGCGTCGGTCCAGAAGTGCTCGGCGGCCTTCTCGATGCCGGGCAGGGAGAACACCTGGGTGTCGCCCGGCAGGTAGTCGAACAAGGTGTCGGTCTCTTCGAAGAACAGCGGCAGGTAGTACTCGATGCCGGCCGGGGTGATGCCGGACGACAGGTCCTGGTAGATCGGGCAGCGGCGGAAATCCACGTCGAAGCGCTCGCGAAAGCGGCCGCGAAAGTCGCTGACGGCCTTCTTCTCCAGCGGAAACTCGCGCGCCGGCAGCAGGCGGATCGACTCGACCTTGTCCACCGAGCGCTGGGTCTCGGGGTCGAAGGTGCGCAGGGTCTCGATCTCGTCGTCGAACAGGTCGATGCGGTAGGGCGTGTCGCTGCCCATGGGGAACAGGTCGATCAGCGCGCCGCGCACGGCGAACTCGCCGTGCTCGTAGACGGTGTCGACGCAGCGGTAGCCGGCCGCCTCCAGGCGCGTGCGCATCTGCTCCACGTCGAGCTTCTGGCCGACGTCCAGCACCAGGCTGCTGCCGAGCAGAAAGCGCTTCGGCGCCAGACGGTGTAGGGCGGTGGTGATCGGCACTACCAGAATGCCGCGGGTCAGCTGCGGCAGGCGATAGAGCGCGGCGATGCGCTGCGAGATGATGTCCTGGTGCGGCGAGAAGACGTCGTAGGGCAGGGTTTCCCAGTCGGGGAAATGCAGCACCGGAAGATCGGGGGCGAAGAAGGCCAGTTCTTCCTGCAGGCGCTCGGCGCTCTGGCTGCCTTCGGTGAGCACCAGGGTGAAGCGCCCGGCGGCACTGGCGGCCTCGGCGATGGCCAGCGGCAGGGCGGCGCCGGGCAGATTGCCCCATTGCTGTTTGCCGGCGCTGGCGGGCAGGGACGGAAGACGCAGTACGGACGCGGTCGTTGCGGACACGGGCGGCTCACGGTCGTGACAAAAAGGCCGGGAATTGTAGCGGGGCTTGGCGGTCAATGTCAGTCGCGACAGGCGCGCATTGCTCATGCCCGCGCGCGCCGTCATAATGTAGCCCCTTTTTTCAGCCCCTACATGTGGAAGGTACTGCCCGTGACTCAGAAGCCCGACCAGTGTCTCGGTGAATGGATCGATCGTGAAGCCCTCGCGGAAGCGATGATTCCGCTGATTGGTCAGCTCTACCGCAACAACAATGTGGTGACCTCGATCTATGGCCGCGGTCTGATCAACCGCTCGGTGATCGATATCCTCAAGGCCCACCGTTTCGCCCGCCACCGCCTGGCCGACGAAGCCGAGCTGTCGGTGCACGACACCTTCCCCATGCTCAAGGCCATGAGCGAGCTCAAGCTGGGCGCCGCCTCGGTGGACCTGGGCAAGCTGGTCGCCAAGTACAAGGCCGAGGGCGCCGGGCGCGGCGTCGAGCAGTTCGTCAAGGACGAGCTGGCCGACGTGGTCGGCAAGCAGAACGGCGCCGGTCGCGAAGGCACCGACGTGGTGCTGTACGGCTTCGGCCGCATCGGCCGCCTGCTGGCACGTATCCTGATCGAGAAGACCGGTGGCGGCGACGGCCTGCGCCTGCGCGCCATCGTCGTGCGCAAGGGCGCCGACAACGACCTGGTCAAGCGCGCCAGCCTGCTGCGCCGCGACTCGGTACACGGCAAGTTCGATGGCACCATCACCATCGACGAGGAGCACAACACCCTCACCGCCAACGGCAACCTGATCCAGGTGATTTACGCCAAGTCGCCGGCCGAGGTGGATTACACCCAGTACGGCATCAACAACGCCCTGCTGGTCGACAACACCGGCGTATGGCGCGACGCCGACGGCCTCGGCCAGCACCTCAAGTGCCCGGGCGTTGACCGCGTGGTGCTGACCGCGCCGGGCAAGGGCGCGCTGAAGAACATCGTGCACGGCATCAATCATGCCGAGATCAGCCCGGACGACAAGATCATCTCCGCGGCCTCCTGCACCACCAACGCCATCGTGCCGGTGCTCAAGGCGGTCAACGACAAGTTCGGCATCGTCAACGGCCACGTCGAAACGGTTCACTCGTACACCAACGACCAGAACCTGATCGACAACTTCCACAAGGGCAGCCGCCGTGGCCGTAGCGCCGCGCTGAACATGGTGATCACCGAGACCGGTGCCGCCACCGCCGCCGCCAAGGCGCTGCCGGTGCTCAAGGGCAAGCTGACCGGTAACGCCATTCGCGTGCCGACGCCGAACGTGTCGATGGCCATCCTCAACCTGAACCTGGAGAAGGCCACCACGCGCGAGGAAATCAACGAGTACCTGCGCCAGATGGCCATGCACTCGGACCTGCAGAAGCAGATCGACTTCGTCAGCTCGCAGGAAGTGGTGTCCACCGACTTCGTCGGCTCGCGCCATGCCGGTGTGGTCGATGCCGAAGCCACTATCTGCAACGACAACCGCGTCGTGCTCTATGTCTGGTACGACAACGAGTTCGGCTACAGCTGCCAGGTGGTGCGCGTGATGGAAGACATGGCTGGGGTCAATCCGCCGGCCTTCCCGCGCTAAGCGCCGGGTTAACGGAAAACGGGAGCTTCGGCTCCCGTTTTTTATTGGCCGGCCAACAGCTGGTCGCGCAGTTTGTCGGACAGGCCGTCGGGCGCCAGCCAGATGCCCAGGTAGGCGTCGGCTAGCTCGGGGTTGGCGCTGCGAAAGGCGGTTTCGCCATTGCGCAGCAGGCGCAGGCCGCGCTCGCGGTCGTAGTCGAGGGCGTAGCGGTCGCCGGGGCGAATGTCCTCGAAGGTCGCGTGCAGGGCGTCCAGTTCGTCGCGCAGGGCAGTCAGGCGTTGGGCGTCGAGCTGGCGTTCGAGGGTCAGCCAGGCGGCCTTGATCACATCGCTGCGCGCGATGTTGCGAAAGTAGTAGAGCTCCAGGCGTTTGGCGTGCGGGCCGTTCAGCGCCTCGCGCGGGCTGATGCCGTTGGGGGTGTAGAGCGCGGCGGCGTAGACGTCGGCCCACAGGTAGGTGAGCACCGCCTGGTTCTTGCGTTCGAGCTGCGCCACCTGCGGGGCGAAGGCCGCTTCGCGCAGGCGCAGGTCGCTGTTGGCCAGCAGCAGCGGGCTGGCGAGGCTCAGGAGGAGGGCGAGCAGAGCGCGCGGCATGGCGGCGATCCCCAGGCTGAAAAGGCTCTATTTAATCGCGCCTAAGGCTGATCCGGGTCAAGTCGCGATCTGTTGCGCGCTGTTACCGAAAAGTCAAAAAAAGCAAGCGCTTGGGTGGCCAGTCCCGGGGGGCGTCTTTATAATCAAGCGGATTTTTTACCCAGGTTCGGCATCATCATCCACGCCAATAATGCATCGGCGTGGTTGGGTCTATTAGACCTTCGGCTGCTGCCCCTGTCCTATAAAAAGCTTTCTAAATCAGTGGTTAGGCAAACCTATGATCAAACTAAAGCATGGGCTCGATTTGCCCATAACGGGTGCGCCGGCACAGCGTATAGAGGCCGCCAGGCCCGTACGCAGTGTCGCCGTCATCGGCTTCGACTATCACGGGATGAAGCCGACGATGGAAGTGCAGGTCGGTGACCGGGTCAAACTCGGTCAGTTGCTCTTCACCGACAAGAAGACCCCGGGCGTGCGTTACACCGCGCCGGCTGCCGGCGTGGTCAGCGCCATTCATCGCGGCGAGAAGCGCGTGCTGCAGTCGCTGGTGATCGATATCGACGGCGACGAGCAGGAAAGCTTCGCCCAGTACCCGGCCGCTCAACTCGATGCGCTGAGCGACGCCCAGGTACGCGAGAACCTGCAGCAGTCCGGTCTGTGGACCGCGCTGCGTACGCGGCCGTTCAGCAAGGTGCCGGCCATCGACGCCGTGCCCAGTTCGATCTTCGTCACCGCCGTCGACACCCATCCGCTGGCCGCCGATCCGGCCGTGGTGATCGCCGAACATGCCGCCGATTTCGAAAATGGCCTGAAGGTTCTCGGCAATATGGCCAAGGTCTTCCTGTGCAAGGCCGATGGCGCCAACCTACCTGGCGAGAAGCTGGCCAAGGTGCAGAGCGAGGCCTTCGCCGGCCCGCATCCGGCCGGCCTGCCGGGCACTCATATCCATTTCCTCGATCCGGTCGGCGCCAGCAAGAGCGTGTGGCAGATCGGCTATCAGGACGTGATCGCCGTGGGCAAGCTGTTCACCAGCGGTCAGCTGTTCGTCGAGCGCGTGGTCGCCCTCGGCGGCCCGGTCGCCGAGCAGCCGCGTCTGCTGCGTACCCGCCTGGGCGCCAACCTGGAAGAACTGACCGCCGGTGAACTCAAGCCCGGCTTCAATCGGGTGATTTCCGGCTCGGTGTTCGGCGGGCGTACCGCCCAGGGCGCCTTCGCCTTCCTCGGTCGTTACCACAACCAGGTGTCCTGCCTGGGCGAGGGCAACGATCGCGAGATGATGCATTACCTGCGTGCCGGGGTGAACAAGCACTCGGTGATGAATATCTTCGTCTCCAAGCTGGCCGGCTCCAAGCTGTTCAACTTCACCACCACCACCAACGGCAGCCCGCGCGCCATGGTGCCGGTTGGCAACTACGAAGCGGTGATGCCACTGGACATCCTGCCGACCCAACTGCTGCGCTACCTGATCGTCGGCGACACCGAGATGGCCCAGAAGCTGGGTTGCCTGGAACTCGACGAAGAAGACCTGGCGCTGTGCACTTACGTCTGTGCCGGCAAGTACGAATACGGCCCGATCCTGCGGGATAACCTCAGCCGCATCGAGAAGGAGGGTTAAGCCATGGGCATTCGTGCATTCCTCGACAAGATCGAGCACAACTTCGAGAAGGGCGGCAAGTACGAGAAGTGGTACGCCCTCTACGAAGCCATCGACACCTTCTTCTACCGCCCCGGCAGCGTGACCAAGACCACCGCCCACGTGCGTGACGGCATCGACCTCAAGCGCATGATGATCACCGTGTGGCTGTGCACCTTCCCGGCCATGTTCTTCGGCATGTGGAACACCGGTTACCAGGCCAACCTGATCTTCGCCCAGAGCCCCGAGTTGCTGGCGAGCCAGGAAGGCTGGCGCTTCGCCCTGATCGGCTCGCTGGCCGGTTTCGACCCCGGCAGCCTGTGGGACAACTTCATCCAGGGCGCTGCCTGGTTTCTGCCGGTCTATGCGGTGACCTTCATCGTCGGCGGCTTCTGGGAAGTGCTGTTCGCCTCGATCCGCAAGCATGAGGTCAACGAAGGCTTCTTCGTCACCTCGGTGCTGTTCGCCCTGATCCTGCCGCCGAGCATTCCGCTGTGGCAGGTGGCCCTGGGCATCAGCTTCGGTGTGGTGATCGGCAAGGAAGTGTTCGGCGGTACCGGCAAGAACTTCCTCAACCCGGCGCTGACCGGCCGTGCCTTCCTGTTCTTCGCCTACCCGGCGCAGATGTCCGGCGATGCGGTGTGGACCGCGGTGGACGGCTTCGCCGGCGCCACCTCGCTGAGCCTGGCGGCTTCCGGTGGCGTGGAGAACGTGATCAACCACGGCATCACCTGGATGGACGCCTTCGTCGGCACCATTCACGGCTCGCTCGGCGAGACCAGCACCCTGGCCATCGCCATTGGCGGCCTGGTCCTGCTGATCACCAAGATCGCCGCCTGGCGCATCGTCGCCGGCGTGATGCTGGGCATGATCGGCCTGTCCCTGCTGCTCAACGCCATCGGCTCGAGCACCAACCCGATGTTCGCCATGCCCTGGTACTGGCACCTGGTGGTGGGCGGCTTCGCCTTCGGCATGTTCTTCATGGCCACCGACCCGGTGTCGGCGTCCATGACCAACACCGGCAAGTGGATTTTCGGCGCCCTGATCGGCGTGATGGTGGTGTTGATCCGCGTGGTCAACCCGGCCTTCCCCGAGGGCATGATGCTGGCGATCCTGTTCGCCAACCTGTTTGCACCGCTGATCGACCACTTCGTCGTTCAAGCCAATATCAAGCGGAGGCTGGCACGCAATGTCTAGTCAAAAAGAATCCACCGTCCGCACCCTGACGGTGGCCCTGCTGGTGTGCCTGGTGTGCTCGGTGTTCGTCGCCGGCGCCGCCATTGCCCTGAAGCCGACCCAGGTGGAAAACCGTCTGCTCGACAAGCAGCGCAGCATCCTGGCCATCGCCGGTCTGGGCGAAGCGGGCATGTCCGCGGCCAAGGTCAAGGAGCTGTTCAACAGCACCATCACCGCCAAGCTGGTGGACCTGGAGAGCGGCAAGTTCTCCGATGCGCATAATCCGATCACGTTCGATCCGCTCAAGGCGTCCAAGGATCCGAGCCTGTCCAGCGTGCTGAAAGGCAGCGACGACATCGCCGGGATCAAGCGCCAGGAGCGCTTCAGCACCGTGTACATGGTGGAGAAGGACGGTCAGGTGGAAACCCTGATCCTGCCGGTGCGCGGCTACGGCCTGTGGTCGACCCTGCACGGCTTTATCGCGGTCAAGGGCGACCTCAATACCGTGGTCGGCATGGGCTTCTACCAGCACGGCGAGACCCCCGGTCTCGGCGGCGAAGTGGACAACCCGAAGTGGAAGGGCCAGTGGCCGGGCAAGACCCTGTTCGACGACAACGGCGAGCTGGCCGTGCAGATCGTCAAGGGCGGCGTCGACCCGCAAAGCCCGCAAGCCGTGCACCAGGTCGACGGCCTGGCCGGCGCCACCCTGACCAGCGTCGGGGTGGACAACCTGCTGAAGTTCTGGCTCGGCCAGAACGGCTTCGGTCCGTTTATCGCTAACCTGCGTGCAGGGGAGGCCTGATCATGTCGCAGCCGACTATTAAAGAAGTCCTGCTCAATCCGATCTTCAACAACAACCCCATCGGCCTGCAGATCCTCGGGATCTGCTCGGCCCTGGCGGTGACCTCGAACCTGCAGACCGCGCTGGTGATGTCCGCCGCGCTGACCCTGGTGACCGGTTTCTCCAACCTGTTCATCTCGCTGATCCGCAGCCAGATCCCCAGCTCGATCCGCATGATCGTGCAGATGGTGATCATCGCGTCCTTGGTGATCGTGGTGGATCAGGTGCTCAAGGCCTACGCCTTCAGCCTGTCCAAGCAGCTCTCGGTGTTCGTCGGTCTGATCATCACCAACTGCATCGTGATGGGCCGTGCCGAGGCGTTCGCCATGCAGAACCCACCGGTGCTGTCGTTCTTCGACGGGATCGGCAACGGTCTGGGCTACAGCGCCATGCTGATCGCCCTGGGCGTGATCCGCGAGCTGTTCGGCGCGGGCAAGCTGATGGGCTACGAGATCTTCTCGGTGGTCAACGACGGCGGCTGGTACCAGCCTAACGGCATGCTGTTGCTGCCGCCTTCGGCCTTCTTCCTGATCGGCCTGTTCATCTGGGGCATCCGCTCCTGGAAGAAGGATCAGGTCGAGAAGAACGCCTACAAGATGGCGCCTCAGGTATCCAGCAAGGAGGCCTACTAATGGAGCATTACATCAGCCTGTTCGTCCGTGCGGTGTTCGTCGAGAACATGGCGCTGGCGTTCTTCCTCGGCATGTGCACCTTTATCGCCATCTCCAAGAAGGTGGAAACCGCCATCGGCCTCGGCATCGCCGTGGTCGTGGTGCTCGGTATCACCATGCCGGTGAACAACCTGATCTACACCAACATCCTCAAGGATGGTGCCCTGGCCTGGGCCGGCCTGCCTGAGGTGGACCTGTCCTTCCTCGGCCTGCTGACCTTTATCGGCGTGATCGCGGCCATCGTGCAGATCCTGGAAATGACCCTGGATAAGTACGTGCCCTCGCTGTACAACGCCCTCGGTGTGTTCCTGCCGCTGATCACCGTGAACTGCGCCATCATGGGTGGCTCGCTGTTCATGGTCGAGCGTGACTACAACCTGGCCGAGAGCACCGTCTACGGTGTCGGTGCGGGCGTGTCCTGGGCGCTGGCCATCGCCGCGCTGGCGGGGATCCGCGAGAAGCTCAAGTACAGCGATGTACCGGCTGGCCTGCAGGGTCTGGGCATCACCTTCATCACCATCGGTCTGATGTCGCTGGGCTTCATGTCCTTCTCCGGCGTGCAGCTGTAAGGAAAGGATGAACAGATGAATTACGAAATCTTCCTCGCCATCGGCATGTTCACCGCCATCGTTCTGGCGCTGGTGCTGATCATCCTCGCCGCACGCGCCAAGCTGGTCTCCAGCGGTGACGTGAGCATCGAGATCAACGGCGAAAAAACCATCGTGGTACCGGCAGGCGGCAAGCTGCTGCAGACCCTGGCCGACAACAACATCTTCCTTTCCTCCGCCTGCGGCGGCGGCGGCACCTGCGCGCAGTGCAAGTGCGTCGTCGAAAGCGGCGGCGGCGAGATGCTCTCCACCGAAGAATCGCACTTCACCAAGCGCGAGGCCCGTGAGGGCTGGCGCCTGTCCTGCCAGACCCCGGTCAAGCAGGACATGAAGATCGAGGTACCGGAAGAAGTCTTCGGCGTGAAGAAGTGGGAGTGCACCGTCGAGTCCAACCCGAACGTGGCCACCTTCATCAAGGAGCTGACGCTCAAGCTGCCGGAAGGCGAGAACGTCGACTTCCGCGCCGGCGGTTACGTGCAGCTGGAGTGCCCGCCGCACACCGTCCACTACAAGGACTTCGACATCCAGGAGGAGTACCGCGGCGACTGGGACAAGTTCAACCAGTGGAAGTACGTGTCCAAGGTCGACGAGACCGTGATTCGCGCCTACTCCATGGCCAACTACCCGGAAGAGCGCGGCCTGGTGAAGTTCAACATCCGTATCGCCTCGCCGCCCCCGGGCAAGGACGACCTGCCGCCGGGCAAGATGTCCTCCTACGTGTTCAGCCTCAAGCCGGGCGACAAGATCACCGTGTACGGGCCCTTCGGCGAGTTCTTCGCCAAGGACACCGACGCCGAGATGGTCTTTATCGGTGGCGGCGCCGGCATGGCGCCGATGCGCTCGCACATCTTCGACCAGCTCAAGCGCCTCAAATCCAAGCGCAAGATCAGCTTCTGGTACGGCGCGCGCTCCATGCGCGAGTCGTTCTACAACGAAGAGTACGACCAGCTGCAGGCCGAGAACCCGAACTTCCAGTGGCACCTGGCGCTGTCCGATCCGCTGCCCGAAGACAACTGGACCGGCTTGAAAGGCTTCATCCACAACGTGCTGTACGAGAACTACCTGAAGGACCACCCGGCTCCGGAGGATTGCGAGTTCTACATGTGCGGCCCACCCATGATGAACGCCGCGGTGATCAAGATGCTGACCGACCTGGGCGTCGAGCCGGAGAACATCCTCCTCGACGACTTCGGCGGCTAAGCATGAGGTCTGCGGTACTCCAGCCCGTTATCGCTGTCGCCCTGGCGGCAGCCCTAACGGGCTGCTTGCATTCTGAGCGGATCGAAGAGTTCGGCGGCCCGACCATGGGCAGCACCTATTCGGTCAAGTACGTGCGCGGCGAAGGCGTGGCGGCGCAGGGGGAGCTCAAGGCGGCGACCGAGGCGATCCTCGCCGAAATCGACCAGCAACTGTCCACCTACCGCGCCGACTCGCTGATCGAGCAGTTCAACCGCGCGCCGGCCGGCACCTGCCAGGCCATGCCGCCGGGGGTGCTGGAGCTGGTGCGCGCCGGCAACCGTCTGCATGAGGAGAGCCAGGGCTCGTTCGACCTGACGCTGGAGCCGCTGCTCGATCTCTGGGGCTTCGGCCCCAAGGGGCAGGGCGAGGCGGTGCCGAGCGCCGCGCAGCTGGCCGAAGTGCGCCAGCGGGTCGGTCAAAGGCACCTGCGTATCGACGGCGAGCGGCTGTGCAAGGCGGTCGACGTCCAGGTCGACTTCAACAGCATCGCCGCCGGCTATGCGGTCGATCTGATCGTCGCCCGCCTGGCCGAGCTGGGCGTCACCAGCTACCTGGTGGAAGCCACCGGCGAGCTCAAGGCGGCCGGCCTCAAGCCCGACGGCAGCCACTGGCGCGTCGGCCTGGAGGCGCCGCGCGACGACCAGCGGGTGGCCCAGCGCGTTCTGCAGCTCGACGGTTACGGTATCTCCACCTCGGGTGACTACCGCAACTACTTCGAAGAGAACGGCCAGCGCTACTCGCATACGCTCGATCCGCTGACCGGCATGCCGGTCAACCACCGGCTGGCGGCGGTCACCGTGGCCGATCCATCGACCTTGCGCGCCGATGGCTTGTCTACCCTATTGATGGTGCTCGGTCCCGAGGCCGGTCTGGCCTTCGCCGAGCGCAACGGCATCGCGGCGTTTTTCGTGACGCGTGAGGGCGAAGGCTTCGTCACACGCAGCAGCGCCGCATTCGAGCAGCTATTCGCTGCGGGAGAGCAACAATGACTTTCTTGGTAGTGTTCCTGGCCATGCTGCTGGTCGTCGGCATGATGGCCGTAGGCGTGATCATGGGGCGTAAGCCGATCGCCGGCTCCTGCGGCGGCATCGCCAACCTGGGCATCGAGAAGGAATGCTCGATCTGCGGCGGTAGCCGCGAGAAGTGCGAAGAGGTCAACCGCGACAAGGACGCCGCCGATAGCGACCTGGCCTACGACGCGAGCAAGCGCTGAGTGCGGTCCGTTTGATTGATTGCCGGTGCCGCCCGTGCGGCACCGGCCCTGCCGCGGCTGCGCCACAAGCGCCCCGGTCTGATGCGAAGGAGTAAACATGGCGGTCTACAACTACGACGTGGTGGTGCTGGGCTCCGGCCCGGCGGGCGAGGGCGCGGCGATGAACGCGGCCAAGGCCGGGCGCAAGGTGGCCGTGGTGGACAACCGTCCGCTGGTCGGCGGCAACTGCACCCACCTCGGCACCATCCCGTCCAAGGCGCTGCGCCACTCGGTGCGGCAGATCATGCAGTTCAACACCAACCCGATGTTCCGCCAGATCGGCGAGCCGCGCTGGTTCTCCTTCCCCGACGTGCTCAAGAGCGCGGAGAAGGTGATCGCCAAGCAGGTCACCTCGCGCACCGGCTACTACGCGCGCAACCGCATCGACACCTACTTCGGCACCGCCAGCTTCGCCGACGAACAGACGGTCGAAGTGGTCTGCCTCAATGGCGTGGTGGAAAAGCTGGTGGCCAAGCAGATCGTCGTGGCCACCGGCTCGCGCCCCTACCGCCCGGCCGACGTCGACTTCCGTCATCCGCGCATCTACGACAGCGACACCATCCTCAGCCTGACCCACACGCCGCGCCGGCTGATCATCTACGGCGCCGGGGTGATCGGCTGCGAATACGCGTCGATCTTCAGCGGGCTGGGCGTGCTGGTGGACCTGATCGACAACCGCGAGCAGCTGCTCAGCTTCCTCGACGACGAGATCTCCGACGCACTCTCCTATCACCTGCGCAACAACAACGTGCTGATTCGTCACAACGAAGAGTACGAGCGCATCGAAGGGGTGGAGAACGGGGTGATCCTGCACCTCAAGTCCGGCAAGAAGATCAAGGCCGACGCGCTGCTCTGGTGTAACGGTCGTACCGGCAACACCGACCAGCTGGGTCTGGAGAACATCGGCATCAAGGTCAATAGCCGCGGGCAGATCCAGGTCGACGAGCACTACCGCACCGAGGTCAGCAACATCTACGCCGCCGGCGACGTGATCGGCTGGCCGAGCCTGGCCAGCGCCGCCTCCGACCAGGGCCGTTCGGCGGCCGGCAGCATCGTCGACAACGGCAGCTGGCGTTTCGTCGACGACGTGCCGACCGGCATCTACACCATTCCGGAGATCAGCTCGATCGGCAAGAACGAGCGCGAACTGACCCAGGCCAAGGTGCCCTACGAAGTGGGCAAGGCCTTCTTCAAGGGCATGGCGCGGGCGCAGATCGCGGTGGAGCCGGTGGGCATGCTGAAGATCCTGTTCCACCGCGAGACGCTGGAAGTGCTGGGCGTGCACTGCTTCGGCTACCAGGCCTCGGAGATCGTGCATATCGGCCAGGCGATCATGAACCAGAAGGGCGAGGCGAACAGCATCAAGTACTTCGTCAACACCACCTTCAACTACCCGACCATGGCCGAGGCCTATCGGGTGGCGGCGTTCGACGGCCTCAACCGGCTTTTTTGAGCGGCTCCGGCCGGTGGCCTGAGCCGGTCGGGGAGACGGGCTGGGAGGATGCTTCCGAGTGGCGCTGGCCGAATCGGGAGAGCTTCTAGCGCACCAGGCGGCTGCAAACGACAAAACCGGCTCTTGGGGCCGGTTTTGTCGTTGTTGGGCGTTGTGTTCGTAGCCCGGATGCAATCCGGGAATGCTCTCTCCAGCTCCCGGATTGCATCCGGGCTACGCGGCGGGCTGCTCTGGCTGCTCCCCTCTCCCGCTGGCGGGAGAGGGGCTGGGGGAGAGGGCGCTAAGGCTCAGCCGCGCAGCGTCTGCACCGCCAGGCCGGGGAAGTCGGTGATGATGCTGTCGGCGCCGAAGTCGGCCAGGCGGCGCATCAGCGCGGCGTCGTTGACCGTCCATACCGACACATGCAGCCCCTGTTTCTGCGCCTTGAGCAGGCGCTCCGGGGTACACAGCGTCCAGTTCAGCGCGAGCAGGTGACAGCCGTAATGGGCGGCCACCTTGAGCGGGTCGAGCCAGGCGTATTCGGCCACCAGGCCCAGCTGCAGCTGCGGGGTCAGCTCGCGGGCAGCCTTGAGCACCTCGCGCGAGCTGGAGGTGATGGTCACCTGCTCGCGCAGGCCGAAGCGCTCGGCCAGTTCGGCGATGGCCAGCACGGTGCGCGCGGCGCGCACCTTGGAGGCGCTTTTCACCTCCAGTTGCCAATGCTGGAACTTGCACTGTTCGAACAGCTCTTCCAGGCGTGGAATTGGGCAGGGACGTACCCAGCCCGGGCCGCCCTTGCGCGCGTCGTAGGTCGCCAGCTCGGCCGCATCGTGTTCGACCACCTTGCCGCGCAGGCCCGTGGTGCGCTTGAGGGTCGGGTCATGGATCACCATCAGCTCGCCGTCGCGCGACAGGTGCAGGTCCAGCTCGCAGCGCTCGACGCCGTGTTCCAGGCAACGCTGGAAGCTGGCCAGGGTGTTTTCCGGGGCTTCGCCCTTGGCGCCGCGATGGCCGTAGATAAGGGTCACTGTTGCTCCTTGGCGGGGTCCAGATGGCGCGGCCGGTGGTGGCGCACGCTGTTGATCACGTGGTCGTATTCGAAGTAGACGCTGAACTCGCGGTAGTCCCAACGGGTGATCGGCGGCTGGCCGACCGGCCGGTGTTCCTCGTCGGCCAGGCCGAAGCGCTCCAGCACCGAGCGCTTGGACTCGCCTTTTTGCGGCAGGTTGCGCGCATCGAGGTCGGCGCCCTGGTTGCCCAACGGAATGGTCAGGGTGTCGGCGAGCAGGGCGGTGGGGGCGAGCAGGGCGAGTAGCAGAGCGAGACGATACATGAGGGTTCCTTGGCGACGGTCATTCGCGGGCCTGGCGACGCTCCAGGGCCTGCTTCTGCAGGATATGCCGGGCCAGCAACTGGCGCTGTGCGTCGGTCAACGCTTCGAACTCGGTGCCGATCTCGAACTGGCCATCCTCCCGCTGGCTGCAGTGCACCACCTGGGCGCGCAGCAGCAGGCCGAGGGCCTGCGGCATCAGCACCAGCTTGATCGCCAGATGGCTGCCGGGCGCCAGCGCCTGGGCATGGTTGAAGCTGATGCCGCCCTCGGACAGCGATACCTGGCGCGGCGCGCCGATATCGCGCAACAGGCTCTGCGCCACGGCCTGGCCGAGCAGGTCGATGCGCTTGTTGATCACCTTGAGGTAGCCCGCCAGGGTGCGGTCGCGCTCGCTGATATGGCGCAGCAGGTGCTGCGACTCGAAGTCCATCAGGTGCAGGTCGCTGAGCAGGTTGAACAGCGGCGAGGCATCGTGAAGCGCGTCGCTGGCCTGGGCTTCGGCGCCCGACAGCAGGCTGAATTCCAGTGCTATCGTGTCGTCGATACGATAGTATTCGCGGCGATCATCTTCATCGTGTGTCGACATGGCGAACCCATGGCAGCAGTGGTGGTCGAAGAACCAGTTGAAAGTCTCGCGAGCTAGAGGCATGCAAGGCGAAAACCGGCGAGGAAGCGCAGTTTACGTGTAGTAAATGAGCATTCCGAGCCGGTTTTCAACGCAGCAGGCCCGACGCGCAGCAGACTTTGAATTGGTTCTGAGTGTAAGGCTGCTCACCGGGCCCCGCCACAAGGACGTTCCTCTTTCTCCGAATCCTCCCCGACATGTTCAGACCTCTGTTCGTATTCATCGGTACGCGCTACACGCGGGCCAAGCGCCGCAACCATTTCGTTTCCTTTATCTCCCTGACCTCCATGCTCGGCCTCACCCTCGGGGTGATGGTGATGATTCTGGTGCTGTCGGTGATGAACGGCTTCGACCACGAGATGCGTACCCGGGTGCTGGGCATGATTCCCCATGCCACGGTCGAGTCGGCCACCCCGGTGAGCGACTGGCCGTCCCTGGCGCGCCAGGTCGAGCGGCATCCGCGGGTCGAGGCGCTGGCGCCCTTCAGCCAGATGCAGGGCCTGCTGACCCATCAGGGCAAGGTGCAGAAGGTGCTGATCAATGCCGTCGATCCCGAGCAGGAACGCAAGGTATCGATCATCGACGACTTCTTCCAGCAAGGTAGCCTCGACAGCCTGCAGCCGGGCGAATTCGCCATGGTCATCGGTGACAAGGCGGCGGCCAAGCTGGGGCTGCAACTGGGCGACAAGGTCACCTTCGTCGCCCCCGAGGTCACCGTCACCCCGGCCGGCATGTTCCCGCGCCTGAAGCGCTTCACCGTCACCGGCATCTTCCATGTCGGCGCCGGCGAGATCGACGGCGCCCTGGCCCTGGCCAATATCAGCGACCTGGCGCGCCTGCAGCGCTGGCGCCCGGATCAGGTGCAGGGCCTGCGCCTGAAGTTCGACGACCTGTTCCAGGCGCCGCGCAGCGCCTGGGAAATCGCCCAGACCCTGGATGGCGACTTCTATGCCCGCGACTGGACGCGCAGCCACGGCAACCTGTACCAGGCCATCCGCATGGAGAAGACCATGATCGGCCTGCTGCTGCTGCTGATCGTCGCGGTGGCCGCGTTCAATATCATCTCCACCCTGGTGATGGTGGTCACCGACAAGAAGGCCGACATCGCCATCCTGCGCACCCTGGGCGCCACGCCGCGGCAGATCATGGCCATCTTCATGGTCCAGGGCACGGTGATCGGCGTGGTCGGCACCCTGATCGGCGCCGCGCTGGGCATCCTCGCCGCGCTCAATATCAGCAGCCTGATCGCCGGCCTGGAAAGGCTGCTGGGGATCAAGTTCCTCAACGCCGACGTGTACTTCATCGACTACCTGCCGTCGCAGCTGCAGACGGCCGACGTGGTCATGGTCTGCACCGCGGCGCTGCTGCTGAGTTTCTTCGCCACCCTGTACCCGGCCTGGCGCGCCGCGTGTACCCAGCCGGCCGAGGCCCTGCGTTATGAATGACCTGACCAACGAGAACGCCATGCACCAGCAGACCGCCGTGCTCAGCTGCCGCAACCTGGGCAAGCGCTACGACGAGGGCCCCGAGTCGGTAGTGGTGCTCGACGGACTGGAGCTGGAACTGCTGGCCGGCGAGCGAGTGGCCATCGTCGGCAGCTCCGGCTCGGGCAAGAGCACCCTGCTCAACATGCTCGGCGGCCTGGATACGCCCAGTGCGGGCAGCGTCTGGCTGGCCGGCGAGCAGCTGTCGGCGCTGAGCGAAACGGCCCGCGGCCTGCTGCGCAACCGCGCGCTGGGCTTCGTCTACCAGTTCCATCACCTGCTGGCCGAATTCACCGCGCTGGAGAACGCCTGCATGCCGCTGCTGATCGGCAAGACGCCGATCGCCGAGGCGCGCCAGCGCGCCAGCGCACTGCTGGAGCGGGTCGGCCTGGGCCATCGCCTCCATCACAAGCCGGCCGAGCTGTCCGGCGGCGAGCGCCAGCGCGTGGCCATCGCCCGCGCCCTGGTCAACCGGCCGGGGCTGGTGCTACTCGACGAGCCCACCGGCAACCTCGACCATCACACCGCCGAAGGCATCCAGGAACTGATGCGCGAGCTCAGCCGCGATTCCAACACCGCGTTTCTGGTGGTGACCCATGACATGCAGCTGGCGCGGCAGATGGATCGCGTGCTGAGCCTGCAGGACGGCAAGCTGGTGGCCCTCTGATGTTCCGCCCGCTGAGTCTCTTCATCGGCGCCCGCTACACTCGGGCCAAGCGCCGCAATCACTTCATTTCCTTTATCTCGCTGACCTCGATGATCGGCCTGGGCCTGGGCGTACTGGCGATGATCGTGGTGCTGTCGGTGATGAACGGCTTCCAGAAGGAAATGAGCTCGCGCATCCTCGGCATGGTGCCGCACGCCACGCTCTACGGCGCCGAGCCGGTCGCCGACTGGCGCGCCCTGGCAGGCGTGGCCAAGGCCAACCCGCAGGTGCGGGCGGCGGCGCCGTTCGCCGAACTGGAGGGCATGCTCTCGCACCGCGGGGTGATGCAGCCGATTCAGATCCACGGCATCGACCCGGCCGAGGAGGCCCAGGTGTCGATCCTGCCCGGGCATATCCGCCAGGGCAGCCTGGACAACCTGCAGCCGGGCGAGTACGGCGTGGTCATTGGCGACATCACCGCGCGCCGTTTCGGCCTGCAGGTGGGCGACAAGCTGACCCTGATCATTCCCGAGCTGAGCAGTGCCCCCGGCGGCGTCACCCCGCGCATGCAGCGGTTGAACGTGGCGGCGGTGTTCAAGGTCGGCGCCGAACTGGACAGCTCGCTGGCGCTGATCCACGTCGCCGACGCCGCCGCGCTGCAGCGCCTGCCGGAGGGCAGCGTGCCGGGCGTGCGCCTGGCACTCGAGGACCTGTACCAGGCGCCGCAGGTATCCAAGGCCCTGGCCGCGCAACTGGGCGCAGGCTACCGCGCCGACGACTGGACCCACACCCAGGGCAGCCTGTTCAGCGCGATGAAGATGGAGAAGACCATGATCGGCCTGCTGCTGCTGCTGATCGTCGCGGTGGCGGCGTTCAACATCATCGCCACGCTGATCATGGTGGTGGCCGACAAGGGCGGCGACATCGCCATCCTGCGCACCTTGGGCGCCACGCCGCGGCAGATCATGGCGGTGTTCATGGTCCAGGGCACGGTGATCGGCGTGGTCGGCACCCTGGTCGGCACCCTGCTCGGCGTGCTCGCCGCGCTCAACGTCAGCGCCCTGGTGGCCTGGCTGGAATCCTTCGCCGGCCAGCAGGTGCTGAGCTCGGACGTCTACTTCATCAGCAGCCTGCCGTCGGACCTGCAGTGGCCCGACGTGGCGCTGATCTGCTCGGCGGCGCTGATCCTCAGCTTTCTCGCCACCCTCTATCCCTCCTGGCGGGCGGCGCAGGTGCAACCGGCCGAGGCGCTACGCTACGAGTGAAAGCAAAAAAGCCGTCGAATCCGACGGCTTTTTTCTAGCTCAACGCTGCTCGCGCTGGCGTCGATTTTCCTGGCGCTTGCGCCAGTTGTGCTGCACCCACCAACGCCAATAGAGCATGGTCAGCACATAGCCCAGAACGGCGAGCACCAGGCCGGAGACGAACGAGCCGATCAGCAGCGGCTTCCACAGGATGGCCAGTTCGGCGGTGATCCACTCCAGGCTCAGGTGGCTGGGCATCTTCATCGCCGGGGTCTGGGTGATCCAGGCGCCGAGCTTGTAGGTGCAGTAGAACACCGGCGGCATGGTGATCGGGTTGGTCAGCCACACCAGGCCGATGGAGATCGGCAGGTTGGCGCGCAGCGGGATGGCCACGGCGGCAGCGGCGAGCATCTGCATGGGCATGGGGATCATCGCCCAGAACAGGCCGATGGCCATGGCGCGGGCCACCGAATGGCGGTTGAGGTGCCAGAGGTTGGGATCGTGGATCAGGCTGCCGAGAAAGCGCAGGGATTTGTTGCCCTTGATGCTGTCGGGGTTGGGCATGTAGCGCTTAAATAAACGACGCGGCATGAAGAGTCTCTGGGCAGGCTGAAGCGCCGGTATTATGCACAGATTCATGACCCTTCGCTTTCTTAAGATTGTGACAACGGGTGAGTCCGGCGAGGCTTCGCCAGGCGCTTTTCGGACGAGGGAATGTGGATGCGCACAGGGATGTTGGCGCTGGCCGTGGGCTTGCTGTCGCTGCGATTTCTGCCGCAGTTGCCGCCGGGGTTGTTGCTGGCGCTGCTGGCCGGCGCCGGGCTGCTGTTGTTGCTTTCGCGGTTCTATTTCATCGGCTGCTTTCTGCTCGGCCTGGGCTGGGCCTGCTGCTCGGCGCAGTGGGCCCTGGACGACCGCCTGGCGCCGGCGCTGGACGGCCGCACGCTGTGGCTGGAGGGGCGGGTGGTCGGCCTGCCGGAGTTGGGCGAGGGCGTGGTGCGTTTCCAGCTGGAGGGCGCCCATTCGCGCCGCGCCGAGCTGCCGCGGCGGCTGCGCCTGGCCTGGTATGGCGGGCCGGATATTCGTGGCGGCGAGCGCTGGCGCCTGGCGGTCAAGCTCAAGCGCCCGCATGGGCTGGTCAATCCGCACAGCTTCGATTACGAGGCCTGGCTGCTGGCGCAGCGCATCGGCGCCACCGGGACGATCAAGGCCGGCCATCGGCTGGCGCCGGCCAGTGGCCTGGGCAGCTGGCGCGACGGCTTGCGCCAGCGTTTGCTGGCGGCGCCGGCCTTCGGCCGCGAGGGCGGTATCGCCGCCCTGGTGCTGGGCGACGGCTCGGGGCTGACGACCGCCGACTGGCGCCTGCTGCAGCACACCGGCACGGTGCACCTGATGGTCATCTCCGGTCAGCACATCGCCCTGCTGGCCGGCTTTCTCTATGGCCTGGTGGCCTTCCTGGCACGTGTGGGGGCCTGGCCACGGCGCTGGCCCTGGCTGCCGGCCGCCTGCGTCCTGGCCTTGGTCGGCGCCCTGGGTTACGGCCTGCTCGCCGGTTTCGAGGTGCCGGTGCGGCGGGCCTGCGTGATGGTGGCGCTGGTGCTGCTGTGGCGCCTGCGTTTTCGTCATCTCGGCGCCTGGTGGCCGCTGCTGCTGGCCTTGCTCGCGGTGTTGCTGCTGGAGCCGCTGGCCTCGCTGCAGCCGGGCTTCTGGTTGTCCTTCGCCGCGGTGGCGATCCTGATTCTGGTATTCGGCGGCCGCCTGGGCGTGTGGGGCTGGTGGCGCGGGCTGACCCGCGCGCAGTGGACCATGGCCATCGGCCTGCTGCCGATGATGCTGATCCTCGGCTTGCCGGTCAGCAGCAGCGGGCCGTTGGCCAACCTGATCGCCGTGCCCTGGGTCGGCTTGCTGGTGGTGCCGCTGGCCTTGCTCGGCACCCTGTTGCTGCCCGTGCCGGGCCTCGGCGAGGGCCTGCTGTGGCTGGCCGGCGGCGCCTTGCAGCTGTTGTTCCTGTTGCTCGGGTATATCGCTGGCTGGCTGCCGGCCTGGCTGCCGAGCAATCTGCCGCTGTGGGCCTGGCTGCTGGCCCTGGGCGGGGCGCTGCTGCTGTTGCTGCCGACCGGGGTGCCGCTACGCCTGCCCGGCCTGGCCCTGCTGTTGCCGGCGCTGTTTCTGCCGCCTGCGGCTCTGGAAGAAGGTCGTGCCGAGGTCTGGCTGCTGGACGTGGGACAGGGCCTGGCGGTGCTGGTGCGCACCCGCGCGCACAGCCTGCTGTACGACGCCGGGCCGCGTTTCGGCGATTTCGACAGCGGCGAGCGCATCGTCCTGCCCTCGTTGCGTGCGCTGAACCTACAGCGCCTCGATCTGCTGCTGCTCAGCCATGCCGACAACGACCACGCCGGCGGCGCCGCCGCCATTATCGCCGGGCTACCGGTGGCGCGCCTGCTTAGCGGCGAGCCCGAACGCCTGGCGCCGCGGCTTGCGGCCGAGCCCTGCGAGTCGGGCCGGCAGTGGCAGTGGGATGGCGTCAACTTTCGCCTGTGGCGCTGGGTGCAGGCGGCGCCGGGCAACCAGAGCTCCTGCGTGCTGCTGGTGGAGGCGGGCGGCGAGCGCCTGCTGCTGACCGGCGATATCGATGCGCGTGCCGAGCAGGCGCTGCTGCAGGATGACCTTCCCCTGGCGGCGCACTGGCTGCTGGCGCCGCACCACGGCAGCCGCAGCTCCTCCAGCCAGGCCTTCGTCGACTCGGTGGCGCCGCGCCATGTGCTGATCGCCCGCGGTCGTCACAACAACTTCGGCCATCCCCATCCGCAGGTGCTGGCGCGTTATCGGGCGGCCGGCGTGGTGGTCCACGACAGCGCCACCAGCGGCGCCCTGCGCCTGCTGCTGGGCGAGCAGGGCGAGGCGCAGGCATTGCGACGCCAGGCACGTTTCTGGCGGGAAAAATGAGAACGGCGGCGGTCGGCGAGGGTGGCACCCTATGCTAGAGTGGCGCCACTTTTTCGAGGGGGATTTTCTACCGTGTGGGAACTGGTCAAAGCTGGCGGCTGGATGATGCTGCCGATCATTCTCTGTTCCATCGCCGCGGCCGGCATCGTCGCCGAGCGCCTGTGGACCCTGCGGCCCGCCCGCGTCACCCCTGCCAACCTGCTGGCCCAGGTGTGGCGCTGGATCAAGGACAAGAAACTGAACAACCAGAAGCTCAAGGAGCTGCGCGAGCATTCGCCGCTGGGGCAGATTCTCGCCGCCGGCCTGGCCAACTCCAAGCATGGCCGCGAGATCATGAAGGAATGCATCGAAGAGGCCGCCGCCCGCGTCATCCATGAGCTGGAGCGCTACCTCAATGCCCTCGGCACCATCGCCGGCATCGCCCCGCTGCTCGGCCTGCTCGGCACCGTGCTGGGTATGATCGAAATCTTCAGCTCTTTCATGGGCTCGGGCATGGCCAATGCGCCGATGCTCGCCGGTGGTATCTCCAAGGCGCTGATCACCACAGCAGCCGGCCTGATGGTGGCGATCCCGGCACTGTTCTTCCATCGCTACCTGCAGCGCCGCGTCGACGAGCTGGTGGTGGGCATGGAGCAGGAGGCGATCAAGCTGGTGGAAATGGTCCAGGGTGATCGCGACGTCGACCTGGGCGAGGGCAAGGCGTGAAATTCCGGCGCAAACCGCGGGAGAACGTCGAGATCAACCTGGCCTCGCTGATCGACGTGGTGTTTATCCTGCTGCTGTTCTTCGTGGTCACCACCACCTTCACCCGCGAAACCCAGCTCAAGGTCGACCTGCCCGAGGCCGCCAGCGGCACGCCGCCGGAGCAGACCGAGCTGAAGCAGTTGGAGATCCTGATCGGCACCGACGGCGCCTTTTCGGTGAACGGCAAGGCGCTGCTGGAAAGCAACCTGAGCAACCTGATGGCGGCGCTGCAGAAGGAATCGGGCGGCGACAACAGCCTGCCGCTGATCATCAGCGCCGACGGCAAGACCCCGCACCAGGCGGTGATCACCGCCATGGACGCGGCCGGCAAGCTGGGCTTCGCGCACCTGCGCATCACCACGGTGGAAGCACAGGAAAGCCCTTAGGTGAGCGCCGCCGACCGTCTGCTCGAGGCCTGGTACCGCGGCCATCCGGCGCTGGCGCTGCTGCGCCCGCTGGAGTGGCTGTACCGCCGCGTGGTGCAGGGCAAACGCGCGCGTTTCCTGGCCGGCGAGGGCGAGATCTACCGCGCCCCCGTGCCGGTGTTGGTGGTGGGCAACATCACCGTCGGCGGCACCGGCAAGACGCCGCTGATCCTCTTTCTGATCCAGCACTGCCGCGCCCGCGGCCTCAAGGTCGGCGTGGTCAGTCGCGGCTATGGCGCCACGCCGCCGAGCCTGCCCTGGCGGGTGCGCGCGGAGCAGCCGGCGGCGCAGGCCGGCGACGAGCCGCTGCTGATCGTCCAGCGCACCGCTGTGCCCTTGATGATCGACCCGGATCGAAGCCGTGCGGTGCGTGCGCTGCTGGCTGAGGAGCCGCTGGATCTGATCCTCTGCGACGACGGCCTGCAGCACTACCGCCTGGCGCGCGACTTGGAGCTGGTGCTGATCGACGCCGCCCGCGGCCTGGGCAATCGCCGCTGCCTGCCGGCCGGGCCGCTGCGCGAGCCGGCCGAGCGTCTGGATGAAGTGGACGCCGTGCTGTTCAACGGCGCCGAGGCCGATCGCGCCGACGGCTACGCCCTCCGCCTGCAGCCGAGCGCGCTGGTCAACCTGGCCAGCGGCGAGCGCGTGCCCCTGGATCATTTCCCCGCCGGCCAGGCCGTGCATGCGGTAGCCGGCATCGGCAACCCGCAGCGTTTCTTCGCCACCCTCGAAGCGCTAAACTGGCGACCGGTTCCGCACCCTTTCGCCGACCATGCCCAGTACGACGCCGCACAGCTCCGCTTCGAGCCGCCGCTGCCCGTGCTGATGACCGAGAAGGATGCGGTGAAATGCCGGGCCTTCGCCGCCGCCGACTGGTGGTACCTGGCCGTCGACGCCGTGCCCACGCCGGCCTTCGTCGCCTGGTTGGACAAGGAGCTGGCCCGCCTCATACCGGGGTCTGCATGACCCCATCAAGGACTCCGCCATGGACCCTAAACTGCTCGATATCCTCGCCTGCCCGATCTGCAAGGGCCCGCTGCAGCTCTCCGAAGACAAGACCGAACTGATCAGCAAGGGCGCCGGCGTGGCCTACCCGATTCGCGACGGCATCCCGGTGATGCTGGAAAGCGAGGCGCGCACCCTCAATACCGACGAGCGCCTGGACAAGTAAATGAGCGCAGCCTTTACCGTCGTCATTCCCGCCCGTTACGCCTCCACCCGTCTGCCCGGCAAGCCGCTGCAGGACATCGCCGGCAAGCCCATGGTGCAGCATGTCTGGGAGCAGGCGCAGAAGAGTTCCGCCGCCCGTGTGGTGGTGGCCACCGACGATGCGCGCATCGTCGAGGCCTGCCAGGCCTTCGGCGCCGAGGTGCTGCTGACCCGCGAGGATCACAACTCCGGCACCGACCGCCTGGCCGAGGTCGCCAGCCAGCTCGGCCTGGCCGACGATGCCATAGTGGTCAACGTGCAGGGCGACGAGCCGCTGATCCCGCCGGCGATCATCGACCAGGTGGCGGCCAACCTGGCGGCCAATCCGCAGGCCGCTATCGCCACCCTGGCCGAGCCCATCGAGGACGTCCAGGCGTTGTTCAACCCCAATGTGGTCAAGGTGGTCGCCGACAAGAATGGCCTGGCCCTGACCTTCAGCCGCGCGCCGCTGGCCTGGGCGCGCGACGCCTTCGCCCAGAGTCGCGACGTACTGCCGGCCGGCGTGCCCTATCGCCGTCATATCGGCATCTACGCCTACCGCGCCGGCTTCCTGCATGACTTCGTCGCCTGGGGCCCGTGCTGGCTGGAAGACACCGAGTGCCTGGAACAGCTGCGCGCGCTGTACAACGGCGTACGCATCCATGTCGCCGATGCGCTGGAGGCGCCGGCCGCCGGTGTCGACACCGCCGAAGACCTGGAGCGGGTGCGCCGCCTGCTGGGGGCCTGATGAAAGTCCTGTTTGTCTGCCTGGGCAATATCTGCCGCTCGCCCACGGCCGAGGGCGTCTTGCGCCACAAGCTGCGCGCCGCCGGCCTGGAGGATCGGGTGCAGGTGGATTCCGCCGGCACCGGCGACTGGCATGTCGGCAAGGCGCCGGACAGTCGCACCCGCATCGCCGCGCAGCGCCGCGGCTATGACCTGTCGGCGCAACGCGCGCGCCAGGTCGAGGCGGCCGACTTTCAGCGCTTCGACCTGATTCTGGCCATGGATCAGAGCAATCTGCGCAATCTGCAGGCGCTGCGTCCGGCAGGTGCCCAGGCGGATCTGGATCTCTATCTGCGTCGCTACGAGCTGGCCCTGGATGAAGTGCCCGACCCTTACTACGGCGGCGAGGACGGCTTCGAGCAGGTGTTGGACCTGATCGAGCAGGCCAGCGAGGCATTGCTGGCCGAGATCAGGGGGCGCCTGTGAGCCTGAATCTGCAGAGCGAGGTTTCGCTCAAGGCCTGCAACAGCTTCGGCGTCGACGTGCGTGCCCGGCTATTTGCCCAAGCCCATAACGATGGCGAAGTGCGCGAGGCGCTAAGCCTGGCCGGGCAGCGGGGCTTGCCGTTGCTGGTGATCGGCGGCGGCAGCAACCTGCTGCTGACCCGCGATGTCGAGGCGCTGGTGCTGCGCATGGCCAGTCGCGGCATTCGCATCCTCGAAGACGACGGCGAGCGGGTGCTGGTGGAAGCCGAAGCCGGCGAACCCTGGCATCCCTTCGTGCTGTGGAGCCTGGAACAGGGGCTTAACGGCCTGGAAAACCTCAGTCTGATCCCCGGCACCGTCGGCGCCGCGCCGATGCAGAACATCGGTGCCTACGGCGTCGAGCTCAAGGACCTGTTCGTCGGCCTCACCGCGCTGGATCGGCAGAGCGGCGAGCTGCGCGACTTCAGTCTGGACGAATGCGCCTTCGCCTACCGCGACAGCCTGTTCAAGCGCGAGGCGGGGCGCTGGCTGATCCTGCGCGTGCGCCTGCAGCTGAGCCGCGTGGCGGCGTTGCGCCTGGACTATGGCCCGGTGCGCCAGCGCCTGGCCGCGATGGGCATCGAGGCGCCGACCGCCAGCGATGTGAGCCGGGCTATCTGCGCCATCCGCAGCGAGAAGCTGCCGGATCCGGCCGAGCTGGGCAATGCCGGCAGCTTCTTCAAGAACCCGCTGGTGTCGAACGCGGTCGCCGAGCGCATTCGCGCCGAGCATGCCGATCTGGTCGGCTACCCGGCGGGCGAGGGGCTGCTCAAGCTGGCCGCCGGCTGGCTGATCGAGCGGGCAGGGTGGAAGGGCTTTCGCGACGGCGATGCCGGGGTGCACCGCCTGCAGGCGCTGGTACTGGTCAACTATGGGCAGGCCAGCGGCGAGCAACTGCTGGCCCTGGCGCGGCGTATCCAGGCGGATATTCAGGCGCGCTTCGGCGTCGAGCTGGAAATCGAACCCAACGTGCTCTGAGCGACAGTGTTCGGCCGCATTCGCGGATAGCAACACGCTGTAGGGTGGACATGCCGAAGGCTTGTCCACCGCTGCGGTCGTTCGGCGGCATGGCCAATGGTGGACAAGGCTACGCCATGTCCACCCTACGGCAGCGAACTTATCGATCCAAAAGCACTTTCCGCTCAGACATAAAAAAGGGGATGCCTAGGCATCCCCTTTTTCATTGCGAGCCGAGCATCAAACCTGCGGCTTGACCTCTTCCTTCTCGCTTTCCACTTCGCGCTCGACGCTCGGCTGTTCGACCGCTTCGCTCGGTTGCTGGGTGGTTTCACTTGGCTCGACCGCTACCTGCTCGCTGGCAACCGGGGCGCTTTCGACGCTTTCCTCGGTCGCAACGGCCGGCTGAGCGTCGACCGGAGCGGTCTCGGCTTCGGCAACAACGGCTTGCACTGCCGGAGCGGCGGCGGCTGCTTCGGCTGCTTCGCGGGCCAGGCGCTCGGCTTCACGCTGACGACGGCGCACTTCGCGCGGATCGTTCGGCGCACGGCCGCCGCTGCTTAGCGGAGCCGCGGCGAGCGGCTCTTGCGCAGCGGCCTGCGGCGCTTCTGGCGCGGCTGCCGGGGCTTCTTCCTGCACAGCGGCTGGCGCGGCCGCTGGTTCGGCTACCGGCGCTTCGACGGCCTGGACTGCGGCAGTCGGGGCAGCCTCGACCACGACTTCGGCGGCCTGCTCGGCAACCGGCTCGCTCGGTTCGGTGGCGACAGCGGCCTCTACCGGCGCGGCGGGTTCTTCGTTGACCACCGGCGCGGCGGGCGCTGCAACCGGCTCGACGGCCTGCGCTTCGACAGCGGGCTGTTCGTCGCCGCTGGCGGCCACTACCGCGGCTGCCGTGGCGGCGGCTACGGCGACCGGGACGCTCTGCGCGTCGCCTTCGGCGCTTTCTTCGCCGCCTTCGATCAGGTTGCCGTCGGCATCGCGCTGACGCTCGCGGCGGTTGCTGCGACGACGCTGGCCACGCGAACGGCGACGCGGACGCTCGCCATCGTTGCCGTCCTGCTCGTCGTCCTGCAGCTGCTCCTCGTTTGGCAGGGCTTCGTCTTGCAGGGCTTCATCCTGCAGGGCCTCGGCCTGTTCGGCGCGCGGCTGACGCTCCTCGCGCGGCGGACGTTGACGCTCCTGACGCTCGGCGCGCGGCGGGCGCTCGGCACGCGGCTCTTCGCTACGGGCTTCTGCGGCGTTGCCGTCGAGCGGCTCGCGCAGTTCGCGCACGCGTTCCTCGCG
Organism: Pseudomonas sp. NPDC077186; assembly: GCF_044543505.1. Lineage (NCBI taxonomy): Bacteria > Pseudomonadati > Pseudomonadota > Gammaproteobacteria > Pseudomonadales > Pseudomonadaceae > Pseudomonas > Pseudomonas sp. NPDC077186. The sequence continues at coordinate 664,003 of NZ_JBITWE010000001.1, read as the reverse complement.
TGGGGCACGTTCTTCGCGCGGCTTGCGCTCGCGGCGGTTTTCCTGGCCTTCGCGCGGGGCGCGTTCTTCACGCGGAGCACGCTCCTCGCGCGGTTGACGCTCTTCGCGCGGCTCGCGGGCCTGGCGCTCTTCACGCGGGGCGCGTTCTTCGCGCGGCTTGCGCTCTTCGTCGCGACGACCGCCGCGATTGCGGCTCTGCTGGCGACCGTTGCGGCGCTCTTCGCGCGGCGGACGCTCGCTGCTCTTCTTCTCCACCACGGCCGGCTTGGCTTCTTCTTCCTTGCCGGCGAACAGGCTGACCAGCGACTTGACCAGGCCCTTGAACAGGCTCGGCTCCGGCGCGGGGGCCGGCGCCAGCGGTGCGGCGGCCGGCTCGGCGGCAGCCGGTGCGCTGCTGCGCGGGGCGGCCTTGATCGCGGCTTCCTGGCGTACCAGGGTGCGGGTGGCGGCAGCCGGTTGGGCTTCTTCGCTCTCGGCGGTGGCGGTGATTTCGTAGCTGGACTGGCCGCTCAGCGCTTCCGGGCTGTCGTCGCGCAGGCGCTGCACTTCGAAGTGCGGGGTTTCCAGGTGATCGTTGGGCAGGATCACGATGCGCGCGCGGGTGCGCAGTTCGATCTTGGTGATCGAGTTGCGCTTCTCGTTGAGCAGGAAGGCCGCGACCGGGATCGGTACCTGGGCGCGGACTTCGGCGGTGCGATCCTTCAGTGCTTCTTCTTCGATCAGGCGCAGGATGGCCAGCGACAGGGATTCGACGTCGCGGATGATGCCCTGACCGTTGCAGCGCGGGCAGACGATGCCGCTGGTTTCGCCCAGGGATGGGCGCAGGCGTTGACGGGACATTTCCAGCAGGCCGAAGCGCGAGATGCGGCCGACCTGAACGCGGGCGCGGTCGGCTTCCAGGGCTTCGCGCACCTTCTCCTCGACGGCGCGCTGGTTCTTCGCCGGGGTCATGTCGATGAAGTCGATGACGATCAGGCCGCCGATGTCGCGCAGGCGCAGCTGGCGGGCGATTTCCTCGGCCGCTTCCAGGTTGGTCTGCAGCGCGGTCTCCTCGATGTCGCTGCCCTTGGTGGCGCGCGCCGAGTTGATGTCGATGGATACCAGGGCTTCGGTCGGGTCGATGACGATGGAGCCACCGGACGGCAGCTTCACTTCACGCTGGAAGGCGGTTTCGATCTGGCTTTCGATCTGGAAGCGGTTGAACAGCGGCACGCTGTCCTCGTACAGCTTGATCTTGCTGGCGTACTGCGGCATCACCTGCTGGATGAAGGAGAGGGCTTCTTCCTGGGCTTCGACGCTGTCGACCAGCACCTCGCCGATGTCCTGGCGCAGGTAGTCGCGGATGGCGCGGATGATGACGTTGGATTCCTGGTAGATCAGGAACGGCGCGGGGCGGCTGGTGGAGGCTTCCTTGATGGCGCTCCACAGCTGCAGCAGGTAGTCGAGATCCCACTGCATTTCTTCGCTGGAGCGGCCCAGGCCGGCGGTGCGCACGATCAGGCCCATGTCGGCCGGGGCGTTGAGGCCGTTCAGCGCTTCGCGCAGTTCGTTGCGCTCTTCGCCTTCGATGCGGCGGCTGATGCCGCCGGCACGCGGGTTGTTCGGCATCAGCACCAGGTAACGACCGGCCAGGCTGATAAAGGTGGTCAGGGCCGCGCCCTTGTTGCCGCGTTCTTCCTTCTCGACCTGGACGATGACTTCCTGGCCTTCCTTGAGCACGTCCTTGATGTTGACGCGGCCGCCTTCGGGGGCCTTGGAGAAGTATTCGCGGGAGATTTCTTTGAGGGGGAGGAAACCGTGGCGTTCGGAGCCGAAATCGACGAAGGCGGCTTCAAGGCTGGGTTCGACGCGGGTGATGCGGCCTTTGTAGATGTTGGCCTTCTTCTGTTCGCGGGCGCCGGACTCGATGTCCAGGTCGTAGAGTTTTTGGCCGTCTACCAGGGCAACACGCAACTCTTCGGGCTGAGTCGCGTTAATAAGCATTCTTTTCATGTGGTACCAATGGGTTCCGGGGCTGCCGGAAGCCACGTCAGGCACACACGACTCTCAGGGTCGGTGTCAGGCGCGTCAGAAACGGTCGTAAATCGTTCCACTGTCTAGCGACGGCCAGCCATTGTCGGGCTGCGGTCGCGACGGACGTCTCCTGCTTGCTGTGGTGACAGAAGCACTCAGTCAGGAGGAGGAATCAACTGGCGGTAGCGGACGAGATGAGGCGTCTTTGATCAAGCGATGAGCTACGCAGTCCGACAGTTGTACATCTCCACCCTACACGTATCGCTGAAAATCGGGTGCCGCGCGCGGATTCCGCAGCGGTTGTCAGTTACCGCGACCGCCCGACCGGGCGAATCGCGCATCATACTCAAGGCTTTATTTCCGAACTCTTCGCGGCCTTTTGCGGCCTTTCTAAGCCGAAGAATCCGTCGGACGGCCTCACGTCCTCAATGGGTTGCGCGGGCAGGGGATGGCAAGTTTGGCGATCATCCGCAAGCCAGGCCGCTTTTGGCGGCGTTCGCGACTATAGCAGCAATGATTAAGTGCTTCAATTCCATAAAAAATTGTTATGATTGCGCGATGACTACTCCCGCCTCTCCAACCTCCGGCGTTCAGCTGATCGAGGTTGCACCGGAACTCGCCGGCCAACGCATCGACAATTTCCTCCGGACACAGCTCAAGGGCGTGCCCAAGACCCTGATCTACCGCATCTTGCGCAAAGGCGAGGTGCGGGTGAACAAGGGTCGGATCAAGCCCGAGTACAAGCTGCAGGCCGGCGACATAGTGCGCGTGCCGCCGCTGCGCCTGGCCGAGCGCGACGAGCCCGAGCCGTTGGCGCAGGGCCTGCTCGAGCGCCTGGAAGCGGCCATCGTCTACGAGGACAAGGCGCTGATCGTGCTGAACAAGCCGGCCGGCATCGCCGTGCATGGCGGCAGCGGCCTCAACTACGGCGTGATCGAGGCGTTCCGCCAGTTGCGTCCCGAGGCCAAGGATCTGGAACTGGTGCATCGACTGGATCGCGACACCTCCGGCCTTTTGATGATCGCCAAGAAGCGCAGCATGCTGCGCCACCTGCACGAGGCGCTGCGCGGCGACGGCGTCGACAAACGCTATATGGCGCTGGTGCGCGGCCATTGGGCGACCGCCAAGAAGCAGGTCAATGCGCCGCTGCAGAAGAGCAACCTGCGTTCCGGCGAGCGCATGGTCGAGGTCGACGGCGAAGGCAAGGAGGCGCTGACGCTGTTTCGCGTGCTGCGCCGCTTCGGCGAATTCGCCACCCTGGTCGAGGCCAAGCCGGTGACCGGTCGTACCCACCAGATCCGCGTGCATGCCAAGCATGCCGGGCACTCGATTGCCGGTGACTCCAAGTACGGCGACGACGACTTCACCCGCGAGATTCGCGAACTGGGCGGCAAGCGTCTGTTCCTGCATGCCTACGAGTTGCATGTGCCGCTGCCCGATGGTGGCGTGCTGAAGCTCGAGGCGCCGGTGGACGAGATGTGGGCGAAGACCCTGGAGCGTCTGAGTGCCTGACTATCGACTGCTGATCTTCGATTGGGACGGCACCCTGGTGGATTCCATCGGGCGTATCGTCGAGGCCATGCATCGCGCCGCCGATGTCGGCGGCGTGCCGCGCCGCAGCGACGTCGAGGTGCGTGGCATCATAGGTTTGGAGCTGGGGCGGGCGATCGAGGCGCTCTATCCGGAACTCCGCGATCCGGCGTGCATCGAAGCTTTTCGCCGCTGCTACAGCGAGCAGTACCTGGCGCTGGAAACCGAGCCGTCGCCGCTGTTCGAAGGCGTGAGCGAGTCGCTCGAAGCTTTTCGCGAACAGGGGTATCGATTGGCGGTGGCCACCGGCAAGGGGCGCCATGGCCTGCAGCGGGTGCTGGCGGACAAGGGCTGGCTGGATTACTTCGATGTCACCCGCTGCGCCGACGAGACCGCGAGCAAGCCCGACCCGCGCATGCTGCATGAGATTCTGCGACATTGCCGGATGGAACCGGCGCAGGCGCTGATGGTGGGCGACTCCACCTTCGATCTGCTGATGGCGCGCAATGCCGGGATGGATGCGGTGGCGGTCGGTTTCGGCGCTCAGCCATTGTCGGTGCTGCGCGAATGTGCGCCGCGGCTGGCGATCAACCAATTCAATGAACTGCGCACCTGGCTGGATGGTCAGGCGGCGAAGCGCTCGATAGAGGTGAGTGAATATGTCGGATGAGTGGAAGTCATCGGCGTCGCCCGAGGCCGAGGATGCCAAGAGCTGGAAATTGCTGGAGAAGGCGCTGCTGTCCAGCGTGCAGGAGCAGCGTCGCTCGCGGCGCTGGGGCATCTTCTTCAAGCTGCTGACCTTCCTTTACCTGTTCGTGGCGCTGGCCTTGTTCGTGCCGATGCTGGATCTGAAGAAGGCCTCGACGGCCGGGGCGCATACCGCGCTGATCGAGATCCGCGGGATGATCGCCGATCAGGAGGCGGCCAGTGCCGACAAGGTGGTCGGCAGCCTGCGCGCCGCCTTCGAGGACGCCAATACCAAGGGCGTGATCCTGCGCATCAATAGCCCGGGCGGCAGTCCGGTGCAGTCCGGCTACATCTATGACGAGATCCGCCGCCTGCGCGGCGAGTACCCGCAGACCAAGGTCTATGCAGTGATCAGCGACCTGGGGGCATCCGGCGCCTACTACATCGCCAGTGCGGCGGATGAAATCTACGCCGACAAGGCCAGTCTGGTCGGCTCCATCGGCGTCACGGCGGCGGGTTTCGGTTTTGTCGGGGTGATGGAGAAGCTGGGCGTGGATCGTCGGGTCTACACCTCGGGCGAGCACAAGGCGTTTCTCGATCCCTTCCAGCCGCCGAAGGAAGAGGAAACCCAGTTCTGGAAGAGCGTGCTGGAAACCACCCATCGCCAGTTTATCGACAGCGTCAAGCAGGGGCGCGGCGAGCGGCTCAAGGTCGAGGAGAACCCCGAGTTGTTCTCCGGGCTGGTGTGGTCGGGCGAGCAGGCGCTGCAGTTGGGGTTGGTCGACGCCCTGGGCAGTGCCAGCTATGTGGCGCGCGAGGTGGTCGGGGCGAAGGAGATCGTCGACTTCACCGTGCGCGACACGCCGTTCGACCGCTTCGCCAAACGCCTGGGCACCAGCGTGGCCGATCGTATCGCGCTGTGGATGGGCTTTCAGGGGCCGACGCTGCGCTGATTTCTCTGCGGTGTGCGAAAAGGCCTGCTTGTCAGGCCTTTTTCGTGGCTGTCAGGGAATCTCGATGCCCTCGTTGAGCAGCATATCGACCAGGCGAATCAGTGGCAGGCCGATCAGGCTGGTGGCGTCTTCGCCTTCGGTACTGCGAAACAGGCTGATGCCCAGGCCTTCGGACTTGAAGCTGCCGGCGCAGTCGAAGGGTTGCTCGCACTGCAGGTAGCGCAGGATCTGCGCCTCGTCGAGCTGGCGAAAGTGTACGGTGAAGGGCACGCAGTCCACCTGGCAGCGGTCGCTGGCGCTGTCGAGCAGGGCCAGGCCGGTGAGGAAGGTAACGCTGCTGCCGCTGGCGGCGCGCAGTTGCGCCTGGGCGCGCTCCAGGTCGTGCGGTTTACCGAGAATCTGGCCATCGTCCAGCACGGCGACCTGATCCGAGCCGATGATCAGGTGATTCGGGTGGCTGGCGGCGAGAGCGCGGGCCTTCTCCTCGGCCAGGCGTTTGACCAGCTCTGTGGCGGTCTCGTCGGGGCGGTGCGCCTCGTCGATACTCGGCGACTGCCAACTGAAGGGCAGTTGCAGGCGGGCGAGCAGTTCGCGGCGATAGGGCGAGCTGGAGGCGAGTAGCAGCGGCATATGAGGCTCCTATATATAAGGAGGCCATTCTAAAGAGCCGCCAGGTGCCGCGACAGGCCGAATTTCCTTTGACAGGGGCAGGGTGCATCCCTAGAATGCTGCGCCTATGTTGAATGGGCCGATTCCACCTCACGTTGATCCGCGCAAGCTCGCCGACCGCGAAGTTACCCTAGAAGGGCAACTCGAACTGGCCAGCCTGCCGCGTCTCTGCGACCCGCTTGCCGATACGGTCGGCGTGGTGCAGGCGAAGTTTCACTTCGCGCGTGACGAGCAGAAAACTGTGGTCATCCGCAGCGAGCTCGAGGTTGAGGTCAAAATGGTCTGCCAGCGTTGTCTGGAGCTGGTCGCGCTACCCATCCGCAGCGAATGCGAATACGCCGTGGTTCGGGTTGGAGCGAACACTCAGTCCTTGCCGAAGGGCTACGACGTGCTGGAGGTGGGCGAAGAGCCGCTGGAATTGCTGGGCCTGGTCGAGGACGAGTTGCTCCTCGCTCTGCCTATCGTTCCTGCTCACGCCCCAGGTGATTGCCAGCAGCCGGACGGTCTCGACGAGATCGAGCCGGGCGAGGACGAGGTATCGCGGTCCAACCCGTTCAGTGTATTGGCGCAGTTAAAGCGTGACCCAAACGTTTAGGAGTTAATCAGTTATGGCTGTTCAGCAGAACAAAAAATCCCGCTCCGCCCGCGACATGCGTCGTTCGCACGACGCTCTCGAGGCCAGCACCCTGTCCGTAGAGAAGAGCACTGGTGAAGTTCACCTGCGCCACCACGTTTCTCCGGAAGGCGTGTACCGCGGTCGCAAAGTGATCGACAAGGGCGCCGACGAGTAATCCTTGTCCGCCTCGATCATCGCGATTGATGCAATGGGTGGGGACTTCGGTCCCCACTGCATTGTTCCGGCCTGCATTGCCGCGCTGGCCGAGTTCCCCTCGCTGCACCTGACCCTCGTCGGTCAAGCTCCCCTTATCGAAGAACAGCTCGCCCGCCAGTCCGGCGTCGATCGCGCGCGCCTGCAGGTTCATCACGCCGGCGAAGTGATCGCCATGGACGAGCGTCCGGCGCAGGCCCTGCGTGGCAAGCCCGATGCCTCGATGCGCGTGGCGCTGGAGCTGGTGCGTCAACGCCAGGCCCATGCCTGCGTCAGTGCCGGCAATACCGGGGCGCTGATGGCGCTGTCGCGCTATGTGCTCAAGACCCTGCCGGGCATCGACCGGCCGGCCATGGTCAGCCCGGTGCCCACCGAGCGCGGCCATTGCTACCTGCTGGATCTGGGGGCCAACGTCGACTGCAGTGCCGAGCATCTCTACCAGTTCGCCATCATGGGCGCAGTGGCGGCCGAGACCCTGGGCGTCAGCCGGCCGCGGGTGGCACTGCTCAACGTCGGCACCGAGGACATCAAGGGCAACCAGCAGGTCAAGCTGGCGGCCAGCCTGCTGCAGCAGGCGCGCGGGCTGAACTTCGTCGGCTATATCGAGGGCGACGGCCTGTACCGCGGCGAGGCCGATGTGGTGGTATGCGACGGTTTCGTCGGCAATATCCTGCTCAAGTCCAGCGAGGGCCTGGCGCAGATGATCGCCGGGCGGGTCGAGGCATTGTTCCGCCAGGGTCTGTTCGCCCAGGCCGTGGGGGCGCTGGCCATGCCGTTGCTGCGCCGCCTGAAGGCCGACCTGGCGCCGGCGCAGCACAATGGCGCGAGCTTTCTCGGCCTGCAGGGCATCGTGGTCAAGAGCCATGGCGCAGCGGGGCAGGAGGGTTTCCAGAGCGCGATTCGCTGCGCGCTGCGCGAGGTGCAGGAGAACCTGCCGCAGCGCCTGCACGGTCGCCTCGAGGATCTGTTGCTGTAGGATGTGACCACGGCCGACGGCCTGTCATCCAACTGTCAGTTCGCTGCGCCAGGCTTGTCCTGGCGCTGGTTTTCCGACTCAAGGGACTTATCCATGTCTGCATCCCTCGCATTCGTCTTCCCCGGTCAGGGCTCGCAAGCCCTGACCATGCTCGCCGAGCACGGTGCCCAGCAGCAGCTGGTGATCGACACCTTCGGCGAAGCCTCCGAAGCGCTCGGCTACGACCTCTGGGCGCTGACCCAGCAGGGCCCGGAAGAGCAACTGAACCAGACCGACAAGACCCAGCCGGCCATCCTCACCGCCTCCATCGCCCTGTGGCGTCTGTGGCAGGCCGAGGGTGGCGCGCGGCCGGCGTTCCTCGCCGGCCACAGCCTGGGCGAGTATTCCGCGCTGGTCGCCGCCGGCAGCCTGGGCTTCGCCGATGCGGTGAAGCTGGTGGAGCGCCGCGGCCAACTGATGCAGCAGGCCGTGCCGGCCGGGCAGGGCGGCATGGCCGCGATCCTCGGTCTGGACGATGCCGACGTGCTGGCTGCCTGCGCCGAAGCGGCGCAGGGCGATGTGGTCAGCGCGGTGAACTTCAACGCACCCGGCCAGGTGGTGATCGCCGGCAGTGCGGCTGCCGTCGAGCGCGCCATCGAGGCATGCAAGGCCCGTGGCGCCAAGCGCGCCATGGCGCTGCCGGTCAGCGTGCCGTCGCACTGTGCGCTGATGAAGCCGGCCGCCGAGCGTTTCGCCGAGTCGGTTGAGGCCATCGCCTGGCAGGCACCGCAGATTCCGCTGGTGCAGAACGTCAGCGCCGCCGTGGTGTCCGACCTGGCCACTCTCAAGGCCGACCTGCTGGCGCAGCTGTACAGCCCGGTGCGCTGGGTCGAGTCGATGGTGCGTCTGTCCGAGCAGGGCGTCACCGACCTGGTCGAGTGCGGCCCCGGCAAGGTGCTGGGCGGCCTCAACAAGCGCTGCGTCAAGGGCATCAACACCCACAACCTGGATACCCCGGATGCCTTTGCCGCCGCCCGCGCGGCTCTGGCCTGAGCAAGGAGAACCAATATGAGTCTGCAAGGTAAGGTCGCGCTGGTCACCGGCGCCAGCCGCGGTATCGGCCAGGCGATTGCCCTGGAGCTGGGCCGTCAGGGCGCCATCGTCATCGGCACCGCCACCAGCGCCTCGGGCGCCGAGCGCATCGCCGAAACCCTCAAGGCCAACGGCGTCGAAGGCGCCGGCCTGGTGCTCGATGTGAGCAACGACGAGTCGGTCGCCAGCACCCTGGAACACATCCAGCAACATCTTGGTCAGCCGTTGATCCTGGTCAACAACGCCGGCATCACCCGTGACAACCTGATGCTGCGGATGAAGGACGACGAGTGGTACGACGTGATCAACACCAACCTCAACAGCCTGTATCGTCTGTCCAAGGCGGTGCTGCGCGGGATGACCAAGGCGCGTTTTGGCCGCATCATCAACATCGGTTCCGTCGTCGGTGCCATGGGCAACGCCGGGCAGGTCAACTACGCCGCGGCCAAGGCCGGCCTGGAAGGTTTCAGCCGCGCCCTGGCGCGTGAAGTGGGCTCGCGGGCGATCACCGTCAATTCGGTGGCCCCCGGTTTCATCGACACCGACATGACCCGCGAATTGCCGGAAGCCCAGCGCGACGCGCTGCTGACCCAGATTCCGCTGGGCCGTCTGGGCCAGGCCGAGGAGATCGCCAAGGTGGTGGCTTTCCTCGCCTCCGATGGCGCAGCCTACGTCACTGGGGCTACTATCCCGGTGAACGGCGGAATGTATATGAGCTGAATGTGACGAGCGCCTTCAGAAAACTGTCATAGTGGCTGTCTAAAATCCGTTATAAAGCTGCAACAGGTTTATAGACAGATCGTTGAAGTGTTCCTGGGGGCTCCCCGGCATTCAGCTTGAAATGCTAAAAACCCTTTCTATACACTTGGCCGCTACCAGCTAGCTGCCTGGATTTGTCCAATAGGAGTGAAAACAAGGTATGAGCACCATCGAAGAACGCGTCAAGAAAATCGTTGCCGAGCAACTGGGCGTGAAGGAAGAGGAAGTCACCAACAGCGCTTCCTTCGTCGAAGACCTGGGTGCCGACTCCCTTGACACCGTCGAGCTGGTGATGGCTCTCGAAGAGGAATTCGAGACCGAGATCCCGGACGAGCAAGCTGAGAAGATCACCACCGTTCAGGAAGCCATCGACTACGTGACCGCGCACGCGCAATAAGTCACCGTCGCTTCCCGACACGGAAAAGCCGCACTGCCCTCATCAGGCGTGCGGTTTTTCTTTACGTGCAAGGCGCATTCCGGCGCTATCAGGCAGAACAAGAGGAGATTGCTGTGTCGCGTAGACGCGTCGTGGTTACCGGTATGGGCATGTTGTCGCCGCTGGGTAACGATGTGCCGAGCAGCTGGCAGGGCATTTTGGCCGGGCGCAGTGGCATCGGCCTGATCGAGCACATGGACCTGTCCGCCTACTCCACCCGTTTCGGTGGGTCGGTCAAGGGGTTCAACGTCGAGGAGTACCTCTCCGCCAAGGAGGCACGCAAGCTCGACCTGTTCATCCAGTACGGTCTCGCCGCCAGCTTCCAGGCGATGCGCGATGCCGGTCTGGAAGTCACCGACGCCAACCGTGAGCGCATCGGCGTGGTCATGGGCTCCGGCATCGGCGGCCTGACCAATATCGAGAACAACTGCAACTCACTGCACGAACAGGGGCCGCGGCGCATTTCGCCGTTCTTCGTGCCCGGCTCGATCATCAACATGATTTCCGGCTTCCTGTCGATCCACCTGGGGCTGCAGGGGCCCAACTACGCCATCGCCACGGCGTGCACCACCGGCACTCATTGCATCGGCATGGCCGCGCGCAATATCGCCTATGGCGAGGCCGACGTGATGGTCGCCGGCGGTGCCGAGATGGCCGCCTGCGGCCTGGGCATGGGCGGCTTCGGCGCGGCGCGGGCACTGTCCACCCGCAACGACGAGCCGACCAAGGCCAGCCGGCCGTGGGACAAGGGCCGCGACGGCTTCGTGCTGTCCGACGGCGCCGGCGCCCTGGTGCTGGAAGAACTGGAACACGCCAAGGCGCGCGGCGCCACCATCTATGCCGAGCTGATCGGCTTCGGCATGAGCGGCGACGCCTTCCACATGACCTCGCCGCCGGAGAATGGCGCCGGCGCCGCGCGCTGCATGGCAGCCGCCCTGCGCGATGCCGGCATCAACGCCGACCAGGTGCAGTACATCAACGCCCACGGCACTTCCACCCCGGCCGGCGACATCGCCGAAGCCGCGGCGGTGAAGAGCGTGTTCGGCGAGCACGCCTATAAGCTGTCCGTCAGCTCGACCAAGTCGATGACCGGTCACCTGCTCGGCGCGGCCGGTGCGGTGGAGGCGATCTTCAGCGTGCTGGCGATCCGCGACCAGGTGGCGCCGCCGACCATCAACCTGGACGAGCCGGATGAAGGTTGCGACCTGGACTTCGTCGCGCACCAGGCCAAGGCCATGCCGATCGAGGTGGCGCTGTCCAACTCCTTCGGTTTCGGCGGCACCAACGGTTCGCTGCTGTTCCGTCGGTACCACGGCTGATGCCGAGCTGGGTCAACGGCGCACCCGGCGAACAGTTGTCGCTGCGCGACCGTGGCCTGGCCTACGGCGATGGTCTGTTCGAGACCATCGCCGTGCGTGGCGGGCGCATCCCGCTGCTGGCGCGGCACCTGGCGCGCCTGGCCGAGGGCTGTCGGCGCCTGGCGATTCCCCTCGACCTCGCGCTGATGGACAGCGAGCTGCAGGCCTTCGCCGGGCAGCTCGGCGAGGGCGTGGCCAAGCTGATCGTCACCCGCGGCGAGGGTCAGCGCGGCTATGCGCCACCGCAGCCCTGTCAGCCGCTGCGTATCCTGCAGGCGGCGCCGCTGCCGCAGTATCCCGCCGCGCATGTCGAGCAGGGCGTGCGCCTGTTTCCCTGCGTCACCCGTCTGGCCGAGCAGCCGCTGCTGGCCGGGCTCAAGCACCTCAATCGCCTGGAACAGGTGCTGGCGCGTGCCGAATGGCAGGATGCCGAGCACGCCGAAGGCTTGATGTGCGATGCCAGCGGGCGGGTGATCGAAGGGGTCTACAGCAACCTGTTCCTGGTGCGCGGCGGCGCGCTGCTGACCGCCGAGCTGTCGCGCTGCGGCGTCGCCGGGGTGATGCGCGCCGAATTGCTGGAGCAGGCGAGGGCGCTCGGGGTGTCGGTGGCAGTACGCGACATCGGCCATGACGAACTGCTGGCGGCGGACGAAGTCTTTCTCTGCAACAGCCTCTACGGCATCTGGGCGGTACGGGCCCTGCAGGCGCAACACTGGCCGGTCGGGCCGCTCACCCGTAAACTGCAGACCATCGTCCGCGACTTACTGGATATCTGATTAGTGTTACGCAAGATCTTGGTGCTGCTCGAGTGCGGCGTGCTGCTGGCTGCGCTGCTGGTGGTCGGGGCCGCCTGGCAACAGCAGAAGGCGCTGGAGCAGCCCCTGCAGCTGAGCGAGGAAATGCTCCTGGAGGTGCCGTCCGGCGCCACCCCCAGTGGCCTGCTCAATCGTCTGCAAAGCGAGGGCGTGATCGACAACGCCTTCTGGCTGCGCCTGTACTGGCGCTTCAACCTGCGCGCTCCGGCCCTGCACAGCGGCGAATATCGCCTGCTGCCCGGGCAGAGCGCCAAGGACATGCTCGGCCTGTGGCAGCGCGGCGAGGTGATGCAGTACAGCCTGACCCTGGTCGAGGGCTGGAATTTCCGCCAGGTGCGCACCGCCCTGGCGCGCCAGGAGCGGCTGGAACAACGCCTGACCGAGCTCAGCGACGCCGAGCTGATGGCGCGCCTGGGGCTGGCCGGGCAGAACCCGGAAGGGCGCTTCTTTCCCGATACCTACCGCTACGTGCGCGGCATGAGCGACGAGGACCTGCTCAAGCAGGCCAATGCCCGCCTCGAGGCGGTGCTGGCCGAGGAGTGGGACAAGCGCGCCGAGGGCCTGCCCTATCGCGAGCCCTACGACGCGCTGATCATGGCCTCGCTGATCGAGAAGGAAACCGGTGTGCCGGAAGAGCGCGGCGAGATCGCCGGAGTCTTCGTCCGCCGCCTGCGCATCGGCATGCGCCTGCAGACCGACCCGACCGTGATCTACGGCATGGGCGAGCGCTACAACGGCCGCATCACCCGTGCCGACCTGCGCACGCCGACGCCCTACAACACCTACACCATCGACGGCATGCCGCCGACGCCGATTGCCATGGTCGGCCGCGAAGCCATCCATGCCGCGCTCAATCCGCTCGATGGCAGGTCGCTGTACTTCGTGGCCAAGGGCGACGGCAGCCACGTGTTCTCCAATACCCTGGCCGAGCACAACCGCGCGGTGCGCGAGTACCAGCTCAAGCGCCGTGCCGACTACCGCTCCAGCCCCGCACCGCGTGCGGCCGACACTCAATAAGGGCAACCCGTGACCGGTCTGTTTATCACCCTGGAAGGCCCGGAAGGCGCCGGCAAGAGCACCAATCGCGAATATCTGGCCGAGCGCCTGCGCGAGCGCGGCGTCGACGTGCTGCTGACCCGTGAGCCGGGCGGCACGCCGCTGGCCGAGCGCATCCGCGAACTGCTGCTGGCACCCAGCGACGAGCCCATGGCCAGCGATACCGAGCTGTTGCTGGTGTTCGCCGCGCGCGCCCAGCACCTGCAGCAGGTCATCCGCCCGGCGCTGGCACGCGGCGCCGTGGTGCTGTGCGACCGTTTCACCGATGCCACCTACGCCTACCAGGGCGGCGGCCGCGGCTTGTCCGGCGAGCGCATCGCCCTGCTGGAGAATTTCGTCCAGGGCGAGCTGCGCCCCGATCTGACCCTGATCTTCGACCTGCCGGTGGAGGTGGGCCTGGCCCGCGCCGCCGCCCGTGGCCGGCTGGATCGTTTCGAGCAGGAAGGTCGCGGCTTCTTCGAGGCGGTGCGCCAGGCCTATCTGCAGCGCGCGGCGCAGGCCCCGCAGCGCTACCGCGTGCTGGATGCCGGACAGACCCTGGCCCAGGTGCAGGCCGATCTCGACGCCCTGCTGCCGAGCCTGCTGGAGACCTGCCGTGGCTGACGCCTATCCCTGGCAGCAAAGCCTCTGGCAGCACCTCGCCGGCCGCAGCCAGCATGCCCACGCCTACCTGCTGCACGGCCCCGCCGGGATCGGCAAGCGCGCCCTGGCCGAACGCCTGATGGCGCGACTGCTGTGCCAGAGCCCGGACGGCCTGGACGCCTGCGGCCAGTGCAAGTCCTGCCACCTGCTGGCGGCCGGTACCCACCCGGACAACTACGTGCTGGAGCCGGAAGAGGCGGACAAGCCGATCAAGGTCGATCAGGTGCGCGAGCTGGTCGACTTCGTGGTGCAGACCGCCCAGCTCGGCGGGCGCAAGGTGGTGCTGCTGGAGCCGGCCGAAGCGATGAACCTCAACGCCGCCAATGCCCTGCTGAAAAGCCTGGAGGAGCCCTCCGGCGCCACCGTGCTGCTGCTGATCAGCCACCAGCCCAGCCGTCTGTTGCCGACCATCAAGAGCCGCTGCGTGCAGCAGGCCTGCCCGCTGCCCAGCGAGGCGCTGAGCCTGGCCTGGCTGGCCCAGGCGCTGCCCGAGTCGAGCGAAGAGGAGCGCGCCGAGCTGCTGACCCTGGCCGCCGGTTCGCCGCTGGCGGCGCTGCGTCTGCAGGGGCAGGGCGTGCGCGAGCAGCGCGTGCAGGCGGTGGAAGGGGTGAAGAAGCTGCTCAAGCAGCAGATCGCCCCCAGCCAGCTGGCAGAAAGCTGGAATGCACTGCCGCTGAACCTGCTGTTCGACTGGTTCTGCGACTGGGCGCAGCTGATGCTGCGCTACCAACTGACCCGCGACGAGGCCGGCCTGGGCCAGGCCGACATGCGCAAGGTGGTGCAGTACCTGGCCGAGAAAACCCCCCAGGCCAAGGTGCTGGCGATCCAGGAGTGGTTGCTGGCGCAGCGGCAGAAGGTGATCGGCAAGGCCAACCTCAACCGTGTCTTGCTTCTCGAAGCCCTGCTGGTGCAGTGGGCAAGCTTGCCCGGACCGGGCTAGAATCGGGCATTACGCAATAGACGCCAGGAATACCTGATGAGCTTGCCACCCAATCTGGGCCCCCGTAACGGCATTTTGTCCCTGACCATCAAGGACAAGTCCGTGCTCTACGCGGCCTACATGCCTTTCATCAAGAACGGCGGACTCTTCATCCCCACCAACAAGAGTTACAAGCTCGGCGACGAAGTGTTCATGCTGCTCAACCTGATGGACGAGCCGGAGAAGATCCCGGTGGCCGGCAAGGTGGTGTGGATCACCCCCAAGGGCGCCCAGGGCAACCGTGCCGCCGGCGTCGGCGTGCAGTTCAACGATGGCGACAACACCGCCCGCAACAAGATCGAGACCTACCTGGCCGGCGCGCTGAAGTCCGATCGTCCGACTCATACGATGTAGGTTTTTAGCCGCGAACGGTTTTGGTCGCGGCTAAAGCCCCTCCCACAGATCGTCCAGGCATCCGCCGCTTTCGATTACAATTCGGGTCTTTCCCTTGCCCGAGTTACCGCTGTGCTGATTGACTCCCACTGCCACCTCGACCGTCTCGACCTGGCCGCCCATGGCGGCTCGCTGGATGTTGCCCTGGATGCGGCCCGCGCGGCGGGTGTCGGGCATTTCCTGTGCATCGGCGTCAGCTCAGGCAACGCCGCCACGGTCAAGGGCCTGGCCGAGCGCTATGCCGACGTCGATTGCTCGGTAGGCGTGCATCCGCTGGATCTCGAGCCAGGCGCCGAACCGGCACTGGACTGGCTGCTGGCCGAACTGGCCCATCCCAAGGTGGTGGCCATCGGCGAAACCGGCCTGGACTACCACTACGAACCCGAATCCGCCGCACTGCAGCAGGCCTCCTTCCGCCTGCACCTGGAGGCGGCGCGCATCACCGGCAAGCCGGTGATCGTGCATACCCGCGAAGCCCGCGCCGACACCCTGGCGCTGTTGCGCGAGGCGGCGCTGCCGCAGGCCGGCGTGCTGCATTGCTTCACCGAGGACTGGGAGATGGCCAAGGCGGCGCTGGATATCGGCTTCTATATCTCGCTGTCCGGCATCGTCACCTTCCGCAATGCCGAGGCACTGCGCGAGGTGGCGCGCCAGGTGCCGGCCGACCGCCTGCTGGTGGAGACCGACTCGCCCTACCTGGCGCCGGTGCCGCATCGCGGCAAGCCCAACCTGCCGCAATACGTGCGCGAGGTGGCCGAATACCTGGCCGTGCTGCGCGGCGTGAGCTTCGAGGTCCTGGCCGAGCAGACCTCGGCCAACTTCAAGCGCCTGTTCCCGCTGGCCGGCGTGTAGCCCGGATGTAATCCGGGAATCCCTAACTCCCGGATTGCATCCGGGCTAGGCATGCGCAGAGCCGCCGGGTGGCGTAGCGCGTCAACCGCGCAGGCCGATAACGGCTTCGCAGCTGAAACCGCTCCCGGGGTTATGAATCGGGGTGAATTTTCATCGGCCAAAAAAAACCCGGGTTCTGGGGGATGAATCCGGGTCAAGACCATTAGGAGTAAATCAAGGTACGCGGTCCACGGTACCTTGGCTGGCGGGGCACTTGGGGGGAGATGCCGCGCACCAGTAATCTCCAGTATTGGCCAGGATTGCCGCGCGTCCAGGCGAAATCGTGCGTTTTTTAAACAGATTTGGAATACCGCGGCGGCTGCTGAGTTCTCAGCCTCTTGCCAGCTGGCCTAGCAGCCCCAGGGTTTCCTCTATCACCTGGGCGCTGGTGTAGAAATGCGGCGAAAAGCGCACGCCCGCTCCGCGTTGCGCGCAGATCACCCCGGCGTCGCGCAGGCGCTGGTGCAGCGCCTGGTTGTCGTGTCCGGCCAGGCTGAAGGTGAGGATGCCGGCGCGCCGCTCGACAGCGAGCGGGCTGTGCAGCGTCGCGCCGGGCAGGGCCTGGATGCCGTCGAGCAGCCACTGCACGCGCTCGGCGACGAGGGTGCCGACCCGCTGCATGCCGACTTCCTCCAGCAGCGACAGGCTGGCTTCCAGGGCGAAGGCGCCGAGCATGTTCGGGCTGCCGCATTCGAAGCGTCGCGCGCTGCGCGCCGGTTGCCAGTCCTGGCGGTTGTAGTCGCCGGCGTGTTCCAGCATGTGCCAGCCGTATTCGTGCAGCTTGAGCTGGGCGCGCAGCTCGCTGCGGCAATAGAACAGGCCGAGGCCCTCCGGGCCCAGCAGCCACTTGTGGCCGTCGGCCATGGCGAAGTCGCAGGCGCAGGCCTGCACGTCGAAGGGCAGGGCGCCGAGCTGCTGGATGGCGTCCACGCAAAACAACACGCCGCGCGCGCGGCAGCCCTGACCGAGGCGCGGCAGGTCCAGGCGCAGGCCGCTGGCATACTGCACCGCGCTGATCGACAGCAGTCGGGTTCGCGGCCCGATGGCCTGGAGCAGGGCGGCCTCGGCATCGACGCCGCGCAGGCTGACCTCGATCACCTCCACTCCCAGCGGCGCCAGGGCCAGCCAGACCACGCGGTTGGAGGGGAATTCCTCGTCGCTGATGATCACCTGGTCGCCCGGGCGCCAGTCGAGGCCGAAAGCGACGAAGGACAGGGCCTCGGAGGTGTTCTTGACCAGTGCAATATCGCCGGTGCTCGGTGCATTCAGCAGGCGCGCCGATCGTTCGCGTAGGCTACGCTCTAGTTTCAGCCAGTCCGGATAATCACGCGCGCCGCTGCTCACGTTCGCTTCGGCGAAGCGCCGAACCGCTTCGGCACTGCGTTTCGGCCAGGGCGCCACCGCCGCGTGGTTCAGGTAACGCAGTCCACTTTCTTGGGGAAACTCATCGTGAAACACGTACATGGTCGGATGATCCGTGCAATTTGGCCACATTTAGGCATAATACGCGGCTTCGATTTTTGACCCCGCAGTCCCTTTATGCAGAAAGAACCCCGTAAGGTCCGCGAATTCCGTCGCCGCGAGCAGGAGATTCTCGACACAGCGCTGAAACTCTTCCTCGAGCAGGGCGAAGACAGCGTCACCGTCGAGATGATCGCCGATGCGGTCGGTATCGGCAAAGGCACCATCTACAAGCACTTCAAGTCCAAGGCGGAGATCTACCTGCGCCTGATGCTCGACTACGAGCGCGATCTCAACGCCCTGCTGCATTCGGCCGACGTGGATCGCGACAAGGAAGCGCTGTCGCGTGCCTACTTCGAGTTCCGCATGCGCGATCCGCAGCGCTACCGCCTGTTCGACCGCCTGGAAGAGAAGGTGGTCAAGGGCAACCAGGTGCCGGAGATGGTCGAGCAGCTGCACAAGATCCGCGCCTCCAACTTCGAGCGCCTGACCCAGCTGATCAAGGGCCGCATCGCCGAAGGCAAGCTGGAAGACGTGCCGCCGTACTTCCACTACTGCGCCGCCTGGGCGCTGGTGCATGGCGCCGTGGCGCTGTACCACTCGCCGTTCTGGAGCAACGTGCTGGAGGATCAGGAAGGCTTCTTCCAGTTCCTCATGGATATCGGCGTGCGCATGGGCAACAAGCGCAAGCGCGACTAACCCTTCCCCGCCGCGACCCCGGTCGCGGCCGATGCCCGGGGCGACCACTGTCCATAGTGAACGCGACTCGGCTCATTCAGCCGCTGGATGGCCCATGTGCTGCGGCCGGCTACGGCGATATACTCCGGCTTATCCCCCGTCGGAGTCCGCCATGATCGTCGATCGCCAGGGCAGGCGCTTTCGCAACCTGCGCATCAGCCTGACCGCCGCCTGCAACTACGCCTGCACCTACTGCGTGCCGGACGGCAAGCGCCTGGTGGCGGCGCAGGACGAACTCTCCGCCGACGCCATGGCCCGCGGCGTTGCCTACCTGATCGAAGCCGCCGGCATCGAACGCCTGCGCATCACCGGCGGCGAGCCGCTGGTCAGTCCGCGCCTGGAACCCTTCCTGCGCCAGGTCAGCCAGCTCGGCCTCGACGACATCAGCCTGACCAGCAACGGCCAACTGCTCGAACGCAAGCTGCCGCTGCTGCTGGAATGCGGCATCCGCCGCCTGAACATTTCCCTGGACACCCTCGACGCTGACGCCTTCGCCCGCATCGCCCGCGGCGGCGACCTGGCCACCGTGCTGGCCGGCCTGGAGGCGGCGCGCGCCGCCGGGATGAAGATCAAGCTCAACATGGTGCCGCTGCGCGGGCAGAACCTCGACCAGGTACTGCCGCTGCTGGATTACTGCCTGGAGCGCGGCTTCGAGCTGCGTTTCATCGAGCTGATGCGCATGGGCCACCTGGCCCGCGACCCCAATGCCTTCAACCAGCAGTTCGTCGGCCTGCCCGAGCTGCTGGAGCTGATCGGCAGCCGCCACGATTACGTCCAGGCCGACGCCCCGGTCGACGCCACCGCGCTGCGCTACGCCATCCCCGGTGCCGGCCATTTCGGCGTGATCGCCAACGAGAGCGTGCCGTTCTGCCGCACCTGCTCGCGCCTGCGCCTGTCGTCGACCGGCTGGCTGCACGGCTGCCTGTCGTCGAGCAACCGCCACTATGTCGGCGACCTGCTGGACAAGCCGCGCCACCAGGCCCTGCCGGCGCTGCAGCGGCTGCTGGTCAAGGCCCTCGGCGACAAGCAGGAGTTGGCCTTCTCCGGCGGCGTGACGGTGATGAAGATCATCGGCGGCTGACCCTCGCGGCTTGGCAGGCCGGCCTGGGCGGTGCTGCGCTTTGGCCCGGGTCTGGCATCGTTGGTGGGCTGAAGCCCACCCTACCAGTAGGGCCCGCATTTCAATTGAGCATTCGACTGACCGTAGGGTGGGCCGGGCGGCGATCCGCTTCAGCCCACCTTGACCAGGACCCCGCAGGGGGATGCTCTTCGGCGTGTCGAGCTTGCGCCTCCGACTCAGCCGGGGGGAGTGGCTCGGCAGTCACGACTGCACTGGTTACACTGGCGCAGCCTCAGCCAACCAACCACGGTCGAATATGTCCGCCAGTTTCCCCATCGCCTATATCGAGCCGGTGTTCCGCCCGCCCAGCGAGGCCCAGTCGCTGATTCTGCCGGTGACCAACGGCTGCTCCTGGAACCAGTGCAGCTTCTGCGAGATGTACACCGCGCCGCAGAAGAAATTCCGCGCCCGCGACGAGGCCGAGGTGCTCGAGGAGATTCGCCGCGCCGGCGCGCAGCTGATCGTCAACCGGGTGTTCCTCGCCGACGGCGACGCCCTGGTGCTGCCGACGCGGCGCCTGCTCGCCATCCTCTACGCGATCCGCAGCCATATGCCCGAAGTGCGCCGGGTGTCGAGCTACTGCCTGCCGCGCAACTTGCGCAAGAAGTCGGTGGCCGAGCTCAAGGAGCTGGCCGATGCCGGGCTGAAGATGGCCTACGTCGGTTGCGAGTCCGGCGACGACGAAGTGCTGGCGCGGGTCAACAAGGGCGAGACCTTCGAGTCCAGCCTCAGCGCCCTGGACAAGCTCGGCCAGGCCGGCATCACCCGTTCGGTGATGATCTTGAATGGCCTCGGCGGCCAGACCCTCAGCGCCCAGCATGCGGACAACTCGGCGCGGCTGATGAATGCCGCGCAGCCGGAATACCTCTCCACCCTGGTGGTCAGCTTCCCCCTGGGCGAGGCGCGGTTTCGTCAGCAGTTCGCCGATTACCAGCCGCTGACCCAGCTGCAGCTGTTCGGCGAAGTCGAGCGCCTGCTGCAGGGCCTGGAGCTGCGGCAGACGGTATTTCGCAGCGACCACGCCTCCAACTATTTGGTGCTCAAGGGCAACCTCGGCCGCGACAAGGCGCGCCTGCTGGCGCAGGTACGCGATGCCATCGAGCGGCCGCAGCAGGCCGGCCTGCGTCAGGAGTGGCAGCGCGGGCTGTAGGGTGGGGCGCCAACCTCCGAACCCTCGGACACTCCCATAGTGGCGCGCCGCGTAACCCACCAGACCATCTCTCTGCGTTGCGCCAATGGTCGGTTACGGCGCAACAGAACTTGCGGGGTCATCAGGGTTTCGACATGCGCCTAACCCACCCTACAGGGGGGGCGCATGGATAAGGCAGCGATCAACCGGCAATTCAACGTTGTCGCGATACAGGGGGTGCCCTTCGTGGCGAGCCTGGCGCAGAATCTGCATCCCTGCCTTATCCGCCGGTTTTCCGTCGCCGGCACGAGGAGGATCGATTGATGCGTAACCTGCTTCTACTGGTGGCGCTGCTGGGCCTGGCCGGC
The DNA here is from genome assembly GCF_044543505.1 of Pseudomonas sp. NPDC077186. Lineage (NCBI taxonomy): Bacteria > Pseudomonadati > Pseudomonadota > Gammaproteobacteria > Pseudomonadales > Pseudomonadaceae > Pseudomonas > Pseudomonas sp. NPDC077186. The sequence continues at coordinate 643,130 of NZ_JBITWE010000001.1, read as the reverse complement.
TGCATGAAGGTCAGCGACCTGGCCAGCGGCGCCGGCTATCACCTGCGCGACGCCGGTTTTCTCGACCACGGTCGCACCGAGCGCATGGCCTCGCGGCGCCTGCAGCAGGATTCCTTCATCTATATCGCCCAGGGTCATTTCGTGCCGCCGGGCCACGGTTACCCGCGGCCCAACGTGGTGGCCGAGGAAGCCTTCAACGGCTTCGTCGAATACTTCCCGCTGGTCCGCCGCGCGCGCGAGCCGCGCGGGCTGGAGGAGGCCATGGCCGAGGCGCGTGCCGCCGGCGCCCACTACCTGCTGTACAGCCGATTCGCCTACAGCGACGACCGCATCGGCACGGTGGAGGAGTGGGAGGATCAGGAAGCGCTGGACCGTCTCGGCACCGACCGCGCGACCATCCAGCTGATGCTGATCGAAACCAATACCCGCTACCTGGTGGACACCGCGCGCATCCGCAGCCGCGGCGGTTTTCTCAGCTTCTACGACGCCCAGCCGCAGGACCTGATCGGCCCGCCGCTGCACGACTACGCGCGCAGCCTGCTCGGCGTGGCGCGCTGACAGCGCATCGCTGGCGCTCTGTGGGATGGGCTTTCGGCTCGGGCATCCTGCTTCGCTCTACCTCCTGCATCCATGCAGTCGTAGCCGCGACAGGCATCTGCGCCCCGTCGCGGCTAAAGCCCCTGCCACGGTGTATCCTCTTCGGTTCGCAGCAATATGGACGAGGACAGACCATGAGCGATCCAGGCAAGGCCGGCGACCTGCTGGCGCAGATTCCCAAGGGCGAGGGCAAGGGCCTGCCGCCGGTGCACCTGTGGAACCCCGACTTCTGCGGCGATATCGACATGCGCATCGCCCGCGACGGCACCTGGTATTACCTGGGCACCCCCATCGGCCGCAAACCCATGGTGCGGCTGTTTTCCACCATCATTCGTCGCGACGGCGACGACTACTTCCTGATCACCCCGGTGGAGAAGGTCGGCATTCGCGTCGACGATGCCCCCTTCGTCGCCGTGACCCTGCAGGTCGAGGGCGAAGGCGAGACCCAGCTGCTGCGCTTCACCACCAACGTCGAGGACGAGGTGACGGCCGGCACCGAGCACCCGATCCGCGTCGAGATCGACCCGGCGACGCTCGAGCCCGCGCCCTACCTGCTGGTGCGGCGCAACCTCGAGGCGCTGATCCATCGCAACGTGTTCTACCAACTGGTGGAGTTGGCGGTGGAGCGCGAGATCGACGGCCAGCCCTGGCTCGGCGTGTGGAGCAGCGGGCAGTTCTATCCCATCGGGCCGCAGCCGGCCTGATCGCAGTCGGAGGATATCCATGGACGAAATCCTTGTAGAAACCGAGCGCCTGCTGCTGCGCCCGCTGCGTGGCGAGGACGCCGCGCAGGTGGCGCGCCTGGCCGGCGACTTTCGCATCGCCGACGTGACCCGCAGTATTCCCCATCCCTATCCGCCGGAGCTGGCGCAGCGCTGGATCGAGCAGTGCGCGCAGGACTGGGCCGCCGGCCGCGCGGCCTGCTTCGCCATGGTCGAGCGTGCCAGCGGCGAGCTGATCGGCAGCATCGCCCTCAAGGACATCGCCCGCGGTGAGGCCGAGGTCGGCTACTGGGTCGGCGTGCCCTACTGGAGCCGCGGCTACGCCAGCGAGGCCTGCCAGGCCCTGGTCGACTTCGCCTTCGCCCGCCTGCACCTGCGCCGCCTGCACGCCAGCCACCTGGCGCGCAACCCGCAGTCCGGGCGGGTGCTGTTCAAGGCTGGCTTCCGCCACCTGGGCCTCGGCCACAGCCAGTGCGGCTGCCAGGGCGCGCTGGAGCCGGTGGAGCTGTACGAGCGAGTCGGCGGCGAGTGATCCGCGCGCTGTTCATCTGCAGCCGCAACCGCCTGCGCAGCCCGACCGCCGAGCAGCTGTTCGGCGCCTGGCCCGGGGTGCAAACCGACTCCGCCGGGCTGGCGGCGGATGCCGAGGTGCGCCTGTCGGCCGAGCAGCTCGAATGGGCGACGCTGATCTTCGTGATGGACAAGGCCCAGCGCAGCAAGCTGCAGCGCCAGTACCGGCGCGCGCTGGCCGGCAAACGGGTGATCTGCCTGGACATCCCCGACAATTACGCCTTTATGCAGGCGGAACTGCTGGTCTTGCTGCACGGCCGGGCAGGGCGCTACCTGCGCTGATCAATGGCAGGTGTCAACGGCACGGCGAATCCTTTAGGCTCAGCGGGCCCCGGCCGGTGGCGTCATATGGCCATCAGGATTAGACGGCGATCCGGATATGGCCTATCAATAGCAGGCGGCGTCCCCAGTTTTAGCGAAGCAGAGCCCACATGCAGTCCCTGTATTCGAACGATGCGCCCGCGAGCGCCAATGACGAGCGATTCGACGGCCTGTTGCGCCTGGCCCGGCGGCACTTCGACGTCATGGCCGCGCTGCTGCTGAGCGGCGGCGAAGGGCGCCAGCAGGTGCGCGCCTGCGCCGGCCTCGGCGCCGCCCAGCTCGCCCGGCTCGGCTCTTTGGACGATTGGGCCGACGCCGACGCGCTGCACCTGGTGGCCGACGCGCAACTCGACGCCCGTCTGTGCGATCACCGCCTGGTGGCGGCCGCACCCCATCTGCGTTTCTTCGCCGCCTGCCCGTTGCCGGCGCCGGGCGGCGGCGTGCTGTGCCTGCTCGACGACCGCCCCCGCGCGCTGGACGCCGCACAGCAGCAGGCGCTGTACGAGTTCGCCGGGCTGGCGCTGGAGCAGCTCGGGCGCGACCAGGCGGACGCCCAGCAGCGCCAGGAGATCGCCGCCCTGCGCGACAGCGAGCGGCGCATGGCCCTGGCCATCGCCGGCAGCGGCACCGGTATCTGGGATCGCAACGTCGCCACCGGTGAAATCCACTATTCCAGCGGCTGGAAGGCGCTGCTCGGCTACGCCGACCACGAGATCGGCAATCGCATCGAGGAAAGCTACACGCGGGTGCACCCGGCGGACCTGGACTACGTCAAGGCGACCATCGCCGCGCACCTGGAGCAGCGCACCGCTGCCTACGAGGTGGAGCACCGCCTGCGCTGCCGCGATGGCCGCTACAAGTGGGTGTGCAGCCGCGGCAAGGTGGTCGAGCGCGATGGCGCCGGCCAGCCGCTGCGGATGATCGGCACCACCACCGACATCACCGCCATGCGCACGCTGGCCGAACGCCTGCAGCAGAGCGCCGCGCTGATGACCGACCTGACCAACGAGATTCCCGGCATGGTCTTCCAGTACCGGCGCCAGCCGGACGGCGAATCGGCCTTTGCCTACGTCAGCGCCGGGGCCGAGGACATCTGCGGGCTCAGCGCCGAGCAGCTGCTGCACGACGCGCAGGCGTTGCCGGCGCTGGTGCATCCGGACGACCGGGCGGCTTTCCTGGCGTCCTTCGAGGCCTCCGCCAGGCAACTGACGGCCTGGCACCTGGAATTTCGCCTGCAGCTGCCGGGGCAGGAAATCGCCTGGCGTCAGGGCGAGGCCTGCCCGCGTCGCCTGGAGGACGGCAGCGTGCTGTGGCACGGCTTCATCACCGACGTCACCGAACGCAAGCAGATCGAGGCCGAGCTGCAAGCCTTCGCCACCACCGACTTCCTCACCCAGCTGGCCAACCGCCGGCACTTCATGCAGCTGCTCGAAGCCGAGCTGGCCCGGCTGCAGCGCAGCCCGGGGCAGTGCGCGACCATCCTGATGTTCGACCTGGATCACTTCAAGGCGATCAACGACCGCTGGGGCCACAGCGTCGGCGACCAGGCGCTGCGGCATTTCGCGACCATCCTCTGCGCCCAGCTGCGCAAGACCGATGCCGCCGGGCGCATGGGCGGCGAGGAGTTCGCCGCGGTGCTCAGCGACGCCGATCTGCACCAGGCCAGGCACTTCGCCCAGCGCATCCAGGGCGAACTGGCCAAGACGCCGATCCTGCATGGCGGCGAGCAGATCTTCCTCGCCGTCAGTGTCGGCATCTCCTCGCTCAGCGCCGCCGACGCCAGCGCCGAGACCGCCCTGTCGCGCAGCGATATCGCCCTGTACTGCGCCAAGCGCGGCGGGCGCAACCGCATCGAGTGCCACTAGCAGCTCGTTGAAAAACCTAGGCGAGGCAGCCAGCGCAAGGCAAAAGCAGGCGAAAAAGCGTAATACCGTTCACTTAAGCGTCGATCAGGCACGATCAGTCCCCTCGCCCCTCTGGGGAGAGGGTTAGGGAGAGGGGAAACCGTCAGTTGTGCGGTACTTTCAGCCCTCTCCCCCAACCCCTCTCCCATAAATGGGAGAGGGGAGCGAGTCGCGTACGCCTTAAGTGAACAGCATTAGGCGAAAAAGCGGAGTTTGCGTGTTGCAAATGAGCATTTTGAGCCTGCTTTTAACGCAGCGATGGCAACGCAGGTAGTTTTTCAACAGCCCGCAAAGTCGCGGTGCGCTGCGGTTCAGGCCACCGGGATCGCCGGGTCGGCGGCGGCCAGGGCGAGGGCGCGGTCGGCCGCGGGCGGGTAGATCCACTGGCTGTTGATCTGCTGCTTGAGCGCCTTGGCCTCGCCCCCCACCAGCTTCACCTGACGCTCCCAGCCTTCGCTGAACACCGCGCCCCAGGCGCCGAGGTCGAGGCAGGTGACGTACTTGGGCTGGCTGTAGCGCGTCGGGGCCACGCCGATCAGCTCGGCCGCGGCGTTGTTGCCGGCGTGGCGGCCCAGGGCGATGGCGTGTTGGCAGGACATCACGGTGAAGTTGCCGAGCTCGTCGGTGGCCGCCCGTGCGGTATCGCCGGCGGCGAAGATCGCCGCCTGGCCCTCGACCTTGAGCCAGGCGTCCACCTGCAGCCGGCCCTGGGCGTCACGCGGCGCGGGAATCTGCGCGGTCAGCTCGCTGGCGCGAAAGCCCACGGTCCAGATCGCCGTGTTGGCGGCGATGCGCTGGCCGTCGTCCAGGCTCACGCCGTCGGCATCGACCGCGGCCACCGAGCGCCCCAGGCACCACTCGATGCCCAGCTCGCGCGACGCCGCCTCGATAGCCGGACGAATGCCGTCGCCCAGCGCCGCGCCGATCCGCTCGCCGCGGTCGACCACCACCACGCGGATCGCCGCGTCCTCGCCCAGCACGGCGCGCAGCCGCGCGGGCATCTCCGTCGCCGTCTCGATGCCGGTAAAGCCGCCGCCGGCCACCACCACGGTATTGCGCGCCGCCGTCTGCGGGCGCTGCGCCAGGCCCAGCAGGTGCTGCTCCAGGCGCGCCGCCTGCTCGATCTGGTCCACGTCGAACAGGTGCGCGTCCATCCCCACCTGCGTCGGGCGCAGCAGACGGCTGCCGGAGGCCAGCACCAGGCGCTGGTAGCCCAGCTCGGCGACGCGGCCGGCCGCGTTGCGGTAGCTGACCTGCTGACGCTGCGGATCGATGCCCTCGGCGCTGCCCTGGACGAACTCGACGCCCACCGCTGCCAGCAGCGCGGTCAGCGGTGCCTGCATGGCGTGCACCTCGGGCTCGTAGAAGCGCGGGCGGATGCGCAGCTGCGGCTGCGGCGCGAGCAGGGTCACGGCGATATCCGTGCGCCCGTGCCGGTCGAGCAGGCGCATGGCGCTCAGCGCGCTCCATACCCCGGCGAAACCGCCACCGACAATCAGAATGCGTTGTTTCATCTGCTACTCCTGGCTTGGGTTCTTGGTGTTTGACGGGCCCATGCTAGGAGAGGAGCATTTCGGCAGAAACGACAGATACCCCGGAAATCATGCCAAACCGTCCGCGCACCATCCTCTTTCTCGCCTATCCGCAAGTCGGCCTGCTCGACCTCACCGGCGCGCAGACCGTGTTCTGGGCCGCCACCAAGGCCATGCACGCGCGCGGCCTGCCCGGCTACCAGCGCCTGACCGCCAGCCTGCCGGGCGGGCTGGTCGGCAGCGCCGAGGGCCTGGCGGTCGACACCCAGGCGCTGGCCGAGGTGCCGCTGGCGCAGGTCGACACCCTGATCGTGCCGGGCGCACCGGAAATCGAACGGGCGGTGGCCGAGTCCGCCGAGCTGATCGCCTGGATCGGCGCCAACGCACGGCGCGTGCGGCGCACCGCCTCGGTGTGCAGCGGCACCTTCCTGCTGGCCGAGGCGGGCTTGCTGGAAGGCAAGCGCGCGGCGACCCACTGGGCCATGTGCGACATGCTCAAGGCGCGCTTTCCGGGCATCGAGGTGGACAGCGACGCGATCTTCGTCGAGCAGGGCGCGCTGTGGACCTCGGCCGGCGTCAGCGCCGGCATCGACCTCGCCCTGGCGCTGGTGGAGGCCGACTGCGGCCGCGAGGTGGCCATGCAGGTGGCGCGGGAGCTGGTGGTGTTCCTCAAGCGCCCCGGCGGCCAGGCCCAGTTCAGCGAGCTGCTGCAGGCCCAGGCGCGCGACACCGCGACCTTCGACGAACTGCACCGCTGGCTCGGCGACAACCTGGACAGCCCGGCGCTCGGCATCGAAGCCATGGCCGAGCGCTGCCACATGAGCCCGCGGCATTTCTCCCGGCTGTACAAGCAGAAGACCGGGCGCACCCCAGCCAGGGCGGTGGAGATCTTCCGCCTGGAAGCGGCGCGGCGCCTGCTGGAAGACTCCAACCGCAATATCGACCAGATCGCCCGGCAGTGCGGCTTTCGCGACGAGGAGCGGATGCGCGCCACCTTCCAGCGTCACCTGGCCATTTCCCCGCGGGACTATCGACGGCGCTTCTCGCGCTAGGCGCATTTTGCGTCGCCGGCCTAGCGGCGACCGAGCACCGGCGCGTGCTGCGCCATCAGCTCGACGACCCAGTCGATAAACACCCGCAGCTTGGCGCTGACGTGGCGGTTGGGCGGGAAGGCCAGGTACAGCGGCATCGGCTCGAGCCGCCAGTGCTCCAGCAGCGGCACCAGCTCGCCGCGCTGGCGGTGCGCCTTGGCCATGTAGTCCGGCAGCCAGAGGATGCCCAAACCGGCCAGGCCGGCGGCCAGGTAGGCGTTGCCGTCGTCCACCGCCAGCGCGTAGCGGCCCTGCACCTTGAGGCGCTCGTCGCCGCACTGCATGGCGTAGGGCAGCGGCTTGCCGGCGCGCGCCCAGAGAAAACCGACGATGCGGTGATGGCTGTCCTCCAGCTCGCGCGGGTGGCTGGGCGTACCGGCGCGCTGCAGGTAGCTCGGCGCGGCGTACACGCCCAGCTGCAGGTCGCCCACGTGCCGCGCGATCAGCGACTGATCGGCGATCTCGCCGCCGCGCACCACGCAGTCCACCTTGTCGCCGATCAGGTCCACCACGCGGTCGCTCACCCCCATGTCCAGCTGGATGTCGGGGTAGCGCGCATAGAAGTCCGGCAGCGCCGGCACTAGGATCATCCGCGCCAGCGGGCTGGGCACGTCCACCCGCAGGCGCCCCCTGGGCAGGGCGGCGGCGCTGGAGAGGCTGGTCTCGGCGTCGTCCAGATCGGCCAGCAGGCGCACCGCGCGCTCGTAGTAGGCGGCGCCGTCGGCAGTGAGCGCGACCCGGCGCGTGGTGCGGTTGAGCAGGCGCACGCGCAGCCGCGCCTCCAGCTGCTGCACCAGCTGCGTCACGCTGGTCTTGCTCATGTGCAGCGTCGTCGCCGCCTTGGTGAAGCTGCCGGCCTCCACCACGCGCACGAACGCCTGCATCGCATCGAAACGGTCCATTGCACCTCTCACTCATGGCTGGATTGTTTGGATTCTACAAACAGTCATGACCAGAGTTGCCGGTTTATCCAGCCCGGCGCGCTTCTTACAGTGGCTCCATCCCCACCAACGGGCCGCAGCGGCCCATGGAGACCTGCAATGACCAGCAAGCGCGATGTGGTATTCCCGCCCGACCGCCACGCCCTGTACGAGCTTCACCGCTACTCGCCGGCGATCCGTTCCAACGGCTTTCTGTTCGTCTCCGGCCAGGTCGGCAGCCGCCAGGACGGCTCGCCCGAGCCCGACCTCAAAGCCCAGGTGCGCCTCACCTTCGCCAACCTCAATGCGATCCTGGCCGAGGCGGGATGCAGCTTCGCCGACGTGGTCGACACCACCATCTTCATGCTCGACCCCGACGCGAGGTTCGCGACCATCTGGGAGGTGGCGGCCGAGTTCTGGGGCCAGGCGCCTTACCCGACAGTGACCGCCATCGGCGTGACCTGGCTGTCTGGCTTCCAGTTCGAGATCAAGGTGATCGCCAAGCTGCCGGAGGGCGCGGCGGGTTGAGCCAGGCCGGGATGGTTTGTGCACAGCGCTGATGGGCCTCGCGACGTTTAGCCATCCTGCTTGGAGCGGCTATTCGCGGGCCTTGCCTGTCATATCGCAGTGTTGAGTTGCGACAGGCTTGCAACCAGCAGTTACCAGCGGCGGCAGGCCGAGCGGAGCCAGACATTCAATGACATGAGTTTCGCGGTATGCCCGCGATATTCGGCATCTGATTGCTTTGCGCCTGAGCGACGAACAGCCATGCAATGTGGCGGTATGGAGCATATGGAGGGCGCTTTTATCGTTCGGCTGGATTGCACGCTCAGTAGAGTTGGGCTGCTTCAGAGCAATGTGAACCTGTTGCGCTATTGGGTGGCGCGAGGTTGGACAGGAGCCTCGGAACTTACGCACCGACCCGGGCACCGGGGCCTCGCCACTTGCCTGGGCGAAAGTTGCTCCGCGGCTTTCTTACCTCATGTTCTGACTTGCTGAAATCAATTCCAGCAGCCCATAGGGTGCTCGCCATGCGTTCAAATGCTGCGGTCGTAGTGTTGCTAACCAGCCTGGTGGCGGCGACCTATGGCTTCGGGATATACCTGTTTGCCCAGCTCGTACCCGATATGCAGGCATCTTTGGGCTTCGGCTTTTCCTACGTCGGCACTATCACCGCCTCAGCGCAGCTGGGTTTTCTACTCTGCGCAATGCTGGCGGTCTGGCTGACGCCCAAGGTGGGCGGCGGCAGGATGATAGTGGCGTCGGGTGCTGTGTGTGCAGTCGCGTTGCTACTGATTCCGTTGTCGAACAACACCTTTTTTATAGGTGTACTGCTGACCCTGTTGGCAGGCACTGCAGCGACGGTCTTTGTGCCTATGGTCGATGTTATCGCCAGGGTGGTCGCCTACCGTTACCGCGGTTTGGCCATGGGACTGGTATCCAGCGGTACCAGCTATGGGGTAGCTATCAACAGCCTGTTGGTGCCCATCTACGCCCCGCAAGGGGAGTGGCGCAGCGTTTGGTGGGTAGTTGGGTTACTGACGATGGCGATGGCTGCGCTGGTGCTGGTGGTGTTCAAGAGGGGAGGCTTGCTCGGCCAAACCGTGTCGCCGGCCTCAGCAGCCACAACAAGCGAGGTCGCCTTACCCAGCTTGCGCTCAGAGTTGATAAAACCTTGGGTATTGCTGATCTGTTCGATGAACTTCTTGATAGGTTTCACCACCTTTCCGTTTCAGACCTACCTCTCGTCTTACCTGCGCACCGAGCTTGGCTTTGACGTGCAATACACTGCTCAGGTCTGGGCCGTGATCGGTTTCGTCGGCATGTTCGCTGGTCTCGCAATTGGCTGGCTCTCGGACCGAACCGGACTACGCGCGGCGATGTTTCTGGTGTATGGCTGCGTGGTGATGGCAGCGCTGATCTTCGTAATACAGCCCTCGGGCCATTGGCCCCTGGTCGCCGCAGTGCTGTTCTCCACCGCCTTCTACCCTATTTTCGGCCTTATTCCCGCTTACGTTTCCAAGGTGGCATCGTCCAGCGCCATCGCCGTCTCCATCTTTGGTATCGCTAATGTGATGCAAGGTTCTGGCGGCATGCTCGGCAACTATGGTGCGGGGCTATTGGCCAATCACAGCGGCAGCTTTGCCGGGGTATATGCCGTCATAAGCGGAGTGGGTGTGTTGCTGATAGTGCTGACGCTAAAACTGCCCAGAGAAGCACCAGTAGCCGCTTCTGCGGGTTTGGCCGCTAGTTAATCGTGTGGATTGGCTACTGCGCATGGGCTGTTGGCCACAAAAAGGGAAGGGCGTAGCTGAACGAGCGCGCCCTTACCGGCGGCGCTGGCTTACCTCGGTTGCAGCATTCGGGTGCAGGTCGTGGTCCCTAGGTTGCTGAATGCCCACTCAGGCCAACGGCCCTTCGCGACTGGTCGCTTGGATCGCTTTCATCCACTCGCCTCTTCCCCCTCGAACCGCCCCTCGCTTTCCCGATCCCGCTCATACCGCCTGTCGAACGGAAATGCCGGCAGCCAGGCCTCGCGCCTGATGGTCCAGAGTTCGTAGGTGGGCGTCAGTTGGTTGGGGGCGTCCAGCGAGCCGAGGTTCACTTCGATTTCATCGGCCGTGCGCGAGAACACCGGCGAGCCGCAGCGCGGGCAGAAGTGGCGGCCGGCGTAGTGGGCGGTTTCGCCCTCTATCTGCACCGCGCGCTCGGGGAAGATCGCCGAGGTGTGAAAGAGGGCGCCGTGGTGTTTGCGGCAGTCCAGGCAGTGGCACACGCCGACCCGGTAGGGTCGGCCCGTGGCGACGATGCGCAGGTTGCCGCACAGGCAACCGCCGGTGAATCGCTCCATTTCGGGTTCCTCTGGTTGCGGCAGGCAGTGCCCAAGACCATAGCAGGCGAGTCGCGCCCAGGGCCGCCAGCATGGCGTCGCCGGGGTTCGTCGCGGACGGCTCGGGCTATATTGCCTGCTGGCGCCCAAGCCGGCGCAGCCGAGCTGCTGCAGTGGTTGCGGGCGGCAGGGTCCTGGTCTCGGCCTCCTGTGGGCGCTCGGCGGCATGTATCATCGGGCAGATGTTCGCGGCTAAAGCCGCTCCTACCGGGGGTGTGGCGGCCGCTGGACCAGGGCTTTCCGTATCCGGGGCTGGCCGCAGCCGGCGGGCCCCGCCATCAGCGAGTGACGACACCATGATCGAGGTAACCGAAGTTTCCATTGCCGAGCTGCGCGCCGCGCTGGCGGCCGGCCGCACCACCGCGGTCGAACTGGTCCAGGCTTATCTGGCGCGGATCGAGGCCTACGACGGGCCGAACACGCTGACCAAGCTCAACGCGGTGGTGGTGCGCAACCCCGATGCATTGCAGGAAGCCGAGGCCTCCGATGCGCGCCGCGCCCGTGGCGAGAGTCTCGGCCCGCTGGACGGCATTCCCTACACCGCCAAGGACAGCTACCTGGTCAAGGGCCTCACCGCCGCCTCCGGCAGCCCGGCGTTCAAGGACCTGGTGGCGCAGCGCGACGCCTTCACCATCGAGCGCCTGCGCGCCGCCGGCGCCATCTGCCTGGGCAAGACCAATATGCCGCCGATGGCCAACGGCGGCATGCAGCGCGGCGTCTACGGCCGCGCCGAGAGCCCGTACAACGCCGCCTACCTGACCGCGCCTTTCGCCTCCGGCTCGTCCAACGGCGCCGGCACGGCCACCGCCGCCAGCTTCGCCGCCTTTGGCCTGGCCGAGGAAACCTGGTCCAGCGGCCGCGGCCCGGCCTCGAACAACGGCCTGTGCGCCTATACGCCGTCGCGCGGGGTGATCTCGGTGCGCGGCAACTGGCCGCTGACGCCGACCATGGACGTGGTGGTGCCCTATGCGCGGACCATGGCCGACCTGCTCGAGGTGCTCGACCTGGTGGTGGCCGACGATCCGGACAGCCGCGGCGACCTCTGGCGCCTGCAGCCCTGGGTGGCGATTCCCAAGCCCTCCGAGGTACGCCCGGCGTCCTACCTGGAACTGGCCGCCCGGCCCGGTGCGCTCAAGGGCAAGCGCCTGGGCGTGCCGCGCATGTTTATCAATAAGGACGAGGAAGCCGGCACCAGCGAGAAACCGGGTATCGGCGGGCCGACCGGCCAGCGCATCCATACCCGGCCCTCGGTGATCGCCCTGTGGCAGGCGGCGCGCCAGGCGCTGGAGGCGGCCGGGGCCGAGGTGGTGGAAGTGGACTTCCCGCTGGTGTCCAACTGCGAAGGCGACCGCCCCGGTGCGCCGACCGTGTTCAATCGCGGCATCGTCACCCCGGAATTCCTCCACGACGAGCTGTGGGAGCTGTCGGGTTGGGCCTTCGACGATTTCCTGCGCGCCAACGGCGACCCCAAGCTCAACCGCCTGGCCGACGTCGACGGCCCGCAGATCTTCCCGCACGACCCGGGCACGCTGCCCAACCGCGAGGGCGACCTGGCCGCCGGCATGGACGAGTACGTCAATATGGCCAAGCGCGGCCTGAAAACCTGGGATCAGATCGAAACCCTGCCCGACGGCCTGCGCGGCCTGGAGCAGACTCGCAAGCTCGATCTGGAGGACTGGATGGACGGACTCAAGCTCGACGCGGTGCTGTTTCCCACCGTGGCCGACGTCGGCCCGGCCGATGCCGACGTCAATCCGGTGTCCGCCGATATCGCCTGGAGCAACGGCGTGTGGGTGGCCAACGGCAACCTCGCCATCCGCCACCTGGGCGTGCCGACGGTCACCGTGCCGATGGGGGTGATGGCCGATATCGGTATGCCGGTGGGGCTGACCTTCGCCGGCCGCGCCTACGACGACGCGGCCTTGCTGCGCCTGGCCGCGGCCTATGAGGCTACCGGCAGCAAACGCCTGGTCCCGCCGCGCACGCCGCCGCTGGGGTGAGTGGGGGGGGCTGGGAGGGCTTTGCCGCGACTGTCGCCGCTAAAGCGCCTCCCACGGTTTGGCGTCGCGCTCGATTCCGTTTCCTCTCCCCTCGGGGAGAGGGAGCTGGGGTTGGCGCAGTGTGGAACCTTCCACCCTCTCCCATAAATGGGAGAGGGGAGGTAGCCCGTGGTTCGCTGGGAGACTGGCGGTTGGCTCGGGCACGAGCCTGTCGCCCGGATGCAATCCGGGACAGGTCGCAGCATCGCTCCCGGATTGCATCCGGGCTACGCAGGGAGATAAAGCGCCTCCCGCGCTTTTATCCCCGCAACCAACCCGCTTACTGGCGCAGATCCACCGCCGGCGTGCCCTGGCCGTCGAACAGCTGCGCCGGGTTGCGCGGCAGGATGCTCGGGCGGCCTTCGTCGGCGCTGCCGAGGATGCGGATGTCGCTGTACTTCTTGCCCGACAGCGCGGCCAGGCCGGCGCCGTCGCGTACCACGGTGGGCCGCAGAAAGACCATCAGGTTGCGTTTGATGTGGGATTCGCGGGTGGAGCGGAACAGCCCGCCGAGCAGGGGGATGTCGCCGAGCAGCGGCACCTTGGAGACGGCTTCGGTGACGTCGTCCTGGATCAGCCCGCCGAGCACTATGACCTGGCCGTCGTCGGCGAGGATGGTGCTCTTGATCGAGCGCTTGTTGGTCACCAGGTCCACGGCCTGGGCGTTGAGCCCGGTGCTGGGGGCGATGGAGGAGATTTCCTGCTCGATCTCCAGGCGCAGGGTGGCGCCTTCGTTGATGTGCGGGGTGACCTTGAGGGTGACGCCGATGTCCTGGCGCTCGATGGTGGTAAAGGGGTTGTTGGCCCCCGATGCGTCGGTGGTGTAGGAGCCGGTCTGGAACGGCACGTTCTGCCCGACCAGGATTTCCGCCTTCTGGTTGTCCAGGGTCAGCAGGCTGGGGGTGGATAGCAGGTTGCTCTTGCTGTTGGCCGACAGCGCGGTGATCAGCGCGCCGAAGTTGTCGCTGCCGATGCCGATGATGGCGCCGTCGGGTAGGGTGGTGTTTTCCGGCACCTCGCCGCTCTGCAGGATCTGCAGCACGGTGCCCACCGACAGCCCGGTGCCGGAGAAGTTGACCCCGCCCAGGCCGCCGGTGCCGCCGCTGCCGCTGCGCGCATCCACCGCCCACTGCACGCCGAGGGCGTCGGTGATGTCGCCGGAGATCTCGACGATGGCCGCCTCGACCATCACCTGGGCGCGCGGGATGTCGAGCTGGCGCACGATGTCTTCGAGGGTGGCGACCAGATCGGGTTCGGCCAGCAGGACCAGGGCGTTGAGGCTCTCGTCGGCGCGGATGAGGATGTTCGACGGCTTGCCGGCGGCTTCGCCGGTCTGCTGGTTCTTCAGCCCTTCGGAGATTTCGCCGAGGGTCTCGGCCAGCGATTTGGCGTCGTTGTGGCGCAGGCGGATCACCCGGGTGTTGGCCGAGCGGCTGGTGGGGGTGTCCAGCGACTGGGCCAGGTTGGCCAGCTTGGCGCGGGCGTCCGGCGGGCCGAGCAGGATCAGGCGGTTGGTGCGCGCGTCGGCCACCACTTGGGTGGCGCTGGTGCCCTTGGCCTGGCCGCGGGCGATGGCGGTGTTGAGCACTTCGGCGGCGTCCATCACCCAGGCGTGCTGCAGGTTGATCACGCTGTAGTCGCGGGCTCCGGTCTGGTCGAGCTGGCGCATCAGGTCCTGGATGCGCGCGATGTTGGCGCTGCGGTCGCTGATGATCAGCGCGTTGGACGAGGTGACGGCGGCCAGGTGGCCGTACTGCGGCACCAGCGGGCGGATCAGCGGGATCAGCTCGGCCACCGGCGCGTGCTGCACCTGGATCAGCCGGGTTTCCAGGCGATCCGGCGCCGGGCGGCCTTCGCCGGCTTCGGCCTTGGCCTCGGCGTTGGGCACGATGCGCGCCTGGTCGCCCTGGGTCAGCACGCTGAAGCCGTGGGTGGCCATCACCGAGAGGAACAGCTGGTAGACCTCGGTGAGACCCAGCGGGGTGTTGGACACCACGTTGACCTGGCCCTTGACCCGCGGGTCGACGACGAAGGTCTGCCCGGTGATGGCGGCGACCTGGTCGATGAATTCGCGGATGTCGGCGCCCTTGAGGTTGATGGTCCAGCTTTCGTCCTGCTGGTTGGCGCTGGCCGCTACCTGTTCGATCTGCGCGAGCAGGGGCAGGGGGGCGGCGGCCAGGCCGACGGCGAGTAGGGCGAGGGTCAGTCGGCTGCGGATGGCATGCATCGGTTCATTCGCTTTCCATGGGCTGATCGGGGGGCGTTTCTTCGGGCAGGGTGCCGGCGGCTTCCATCTGCTCGCGCAGCGCCTGCATGCGCTGGCGCAGTTGTTCGAGGTTGTCCTGCTCCAGCTGGTCGAGTTGATCGAGGGCGGCGTCGGCCGGTTCCGCTGGCGGCGTGTAGACATACTGGCCGCTGTGCTGGCGGGGGAAGGCGAGGCTCTCGCGGCGGCCGTTGCGCAGCAGCTCGACGCGGTCGGCGTAGACCGCATCGAGGCGCACGCCGTTGTCCACCTGCATGCCCACGGCGTAGCGCTGGGCGCTCTGACCCTGGCGCTGGATCAGCGCGCTGGAGCGTTGCGGGTCGCTGTGGACGAAGCTGCCGAGCAGGGTCAGTTGCAGGTTGGTGGCCGGCGGCGGACCGCTGTCGGCCTGTTTGGCGCTGCCGAACAGCTGGGCCAGGGGCGCCTGGCTGCGTTGTTCCAGGGGGCTGGCGGCCTGGCTCGGCGGCTGCAGCGCGGGGCCGCGCACCAGGCGCAGCAGCTCGGCGCTTTGCCAGGCCAGGCTGACGCTGAGGGCGATCAGCACGAGCATGCCGATCACGCTCGGGGCGTTGTCCTTGAGGCGCTGGGGGAGGGCCAAATGCATTACTCCGGAAACGACGTTCTAATTCTTTTTATGTGCTATGCGTCGCGGGCCGATCATAACAGCCTGCGCGGCGTTGGCATCCCCTAAATGGGGTGGGTGTGCTGTATTGGGCGATGTGTTAAAGATAGCCCAATAACCATTACAAAAAAGACCGCCGTAGAGGGGCAAACAGTCAGATTGGGCTGTAATACTCAAGGTAAGGTCCTGTTTTAAGGTTCATCGCATGAACGCTTCGCTGCTCGAGACTCCCCTGCGCCGTCTGCCCTTCAGTTTCGCCAAACGTCACGGCGTGGTGTTCGTGCTGCACGAGGGGCGCGCCTGCCTGGCGTATCGGGCCGATTGCGAGCCGGTGGCGCTGGCCGAGGCGCAGCGGTTCGCCGGGCGCAGCCTGCCGCTGCGCCCGCTCGCCGCCGGCGAGTTCGCCCAGGCCCTGGGCGCGGCCTACCAGCACGACTCGGCGTCGATGCAGCTGGCCGAGGACATCGGCGGCAGCCTCGACCTGGCGTCGCTGGCCGAGCAGGTGCCGGAGACCGAAGACCTGCTGGAGCAGGAAGACGACGCGCCGATCATCCGCCTGATCAACGCCATCCTCGGCGAGGCGATCAAGGAAAACGCCTCCGACATCCACCTGGAAACCTTCGAGAAACGCCTGGTGGTGCGCTTTCGCGTCGACGGCATCCTGCGTGAGGTGCTCGAGCCCAAGCGCGAGCTGGCGGCGCTGCTGGTCTCCAGGGTCAAGGTCATGGCGCGCCTGGACATCGCCGAGAAGCGCGTGCCGCAGGACGGGCGCATCTCGCTCAAGGTCGGCGGGCGCGAGGTGGACATCCGCGTCTCCACGCTGCCCTCGGCCAACGGCGAGCGGGTGGTGCTGCGCCTGCTCGACAAGCAGGCCGGGCGCCTGTCGCTGCAGCACCTGGGCATGCGCGCCGAGGATCGCGCGCTGATGGAGGACACGGTGCGCAAGCCGCACGGCATCCTGCTGGTCACCGGCCCCACCGGCTCGGGCAAGACCACCACGCTGTACGCCAGCCTGGTCAGCCTCAACGACCACACGCGCAATATCCTCACCGTCGAGGACCCCATCGAATACCACCTCGAAGGCATCGGCCAGACCCAGGTCAACACCAAGGTGGACATGACCTTCGCCCGCGGCCTGCGCGCCATCCTGCGCCAGGACCCGGACGTGGTGATGGTCGGCGAGATCCGCGACAAGGAAACCGCCGAGATCGCCGTGCAGGCCTCGCTGACCGGCCACCTGGTGCTTTCCACCCTGCACACCAACAGCGCCATCGGCGCCATCACTCGCCTGGTGGACATGGGCGTGGAACCCTTCCTGCTGTCGTCCTCCTTGCTCGGCGTGCTGGCCCAGCGCCTGGTGCGGGTGCTGTGCCCGGCGTGCAAGGAACCTTATGCCGCCGATGCGGCCGAATGCGCGCTGCTCGGTGTGCCGGCCGCATCGGCGCCGACCCTGTACCACGCGCGCGGCTGCGCCGAGTGCCACCAGCAGGGCTACCGCGGGCGTACCGGCATCTACGAGCTGGTGGTGTTCGATGAAGCCATGCGCACGCTGATCCATAGCCGCGCCTCCGAGCAGGACATGACCCGCCACGCCCGCCGCCTGGGCCCGAGCATCCGCGACGACGGGCGGCGCAAGGTGTTGGAAGGGGTGACCACGGTCGAGGAAGTGCTGCGCGTGACCCGGGAGGAGTAAGTGGCCGCCTTCGAATATATCGCCCTGGACGGGCGCGGCCGCCAGCAGAAAGGCGTGCTGGAGGCCGACAGCGCGCGCCAGGTGCGCCAGCTGTTGCGCGAACGCCAGCTGGCGCCGCTGGAGGTCAAGGCCACGCGCAACCGCGAGCAGGCCAGCAGCGGCGCGCGCTTGGGTTTCGCCCGCGGCCTGTCGGCGCGCGACCTGGCGCTGGTCACCCGCCAGATGGCGACCCTGGTGCAGGCCGCATTGCCCATCGAGGAAGCGCTGCGGGCGGCCGCCGCGCAATCGACCAATGCTCGCATCCAGGCCATGCTGCTGGCGGTGCGCGCCCGCGTGCTGGAGGGCCATAGCCTGGCCGCCAGCCTGAAGGAATTTCCCGCCGCCTTTCCCGAGCTGTACCGCGCCACGGTGGCCGCCGGCGAGCACGCCGGGCACCTCGGCCCGGTGCTGGAGCAATTGGCCGACTACACCGAGCAGCGCCAGCAGTCGCGGCAGAAGATCCAGCTGGCGCTGCTCTATCCGCTGATCCTGATGTGCGCGTCCTTGCTCATCGTCGGTTTCCTGCTCGGCTACGTGGTGCCGGACGTGGTCAAGGTCTTCGTCGACTCCGGGCAGACCCTGCCGGCGCTGACCCGTGGGCTGATCGCCCTGAGCGACTGGGTCAAGGCCTGGGGCGCGGCGACGCTGGTGCTGTTGGCGCTGGCGATCGTCGCCCTGCGCTGGGCGCTGCGCGACGAGGCGTTCAAGCTGCGCTGGCACGCTTTTCTGCTGCGCGTGCCGCTGCTGGGCCGGCTGCATCGCGCCACCGATTGCGCGCGTTTCGCCTCGACCCTGGCGATTCTCACCCAGAGCGGCGTGCCGCTGGTGGAGGCGCTGGCGATTGCCGGCGAGGTGATCGGCAATCGGGTGATCCGCGGCGAGGTGCTGGTGGCGGCGCAGAAGGTGCGCGAGGGCGGCAGCCTGACCCGTTCGCTGGAGGCCACCGGGCAGTTTCCGCCGATGATGCTGCACATGATCGCCAGCGGCGAACGCTCCGGCGAGCTGGATCAGATGCTGGCGCGCACGGCGAAGAACCAGGAGAACGACCTCGGCGCGCAGATCGCCCTGCTGGTGGGCTTGTTCGAGCCGTTCATGCTGGTATTCATGGGGGCGGTGGTGCTGGTCATAGTCCTGGCCATCCTGCTGCCGATTCTTTCGTTAAACCAAATGGTGGGGTAAGTAGGTGAATAGCAGGCCGTTGAAAAACGTAGGCGAGGCAGCCAGTGCAAGGCAAAAACAGGCGAGGAAGCGGAGTTTACGAGCTGTAAATGAGCATTCCGAGCCTGTTTTTAACGCAGCAATGGCAACGCAGGTAGTGTTTCAGCGGCCTGCCAGACGACAGGCGGGTTTCACCCTGATCGAGATCATGGTGGTGGTGGTCATTCTCGGCATCCTCGCGGCGCTGGTGGTGCCGCAGGTGATGAGCAGGCCCGATCAGGCCAAGGTCACCGCGGCGCAGAACGACATCCGCGCCATCGGCGCGGCGCTGGACATGTACAAGCTGGACAACCACAACTACCCCAGCACCCAGCAGGGCGTCGAGGCGCTGGTGAGCAAGCCCGGCGGCAACCCGCCGGCGAAGAACTGGAACAAGGAGGGCTACCTCAAGCGCCTGCCGGTCGATCCCTGGGGCAATCCCTACCAGTACCTGGCGCCGGGCACCAAGGGCGCCTTCGACCTCTATTCGTTCGGCGCCGACGGCAAGCAGGGCGGCAGCGACCTGGACGCCGATATCGGCAACTGGGATCTCTGAGCGCCATGAACGGGCTGCCGGCGGGCTCGGCCAGGCGGGCGAGGGGGTTCACCCTGATCGAGCTGCTGGTGGTGCTGGTCATCCTCGGCAGCCTGATCGGCCTGGCGGTGCTCGGCACCGGGCTGGCCGGGCCGAGCCGCGAGCTGCGCGGCGAGGCCGAACGCCTGGCCGGCCTGATCGGCGTGCTGGCCGACGAGGCGGTGCTGGATAACCGCGAGTACGGCCTGAGTTTTACCCGCGAGGGCTACCGGGTGCTGCGCTACGACCCGCGGCGCGGCGAGTGGCAGGCGCTGGATCGCCAGGCGCATCGCCTGCCGGACTGGGCCGAGCTGGACGTCGAGGTGGAGGGCGAGGCCTTCAGCCTGCCCGGCGCGGCCGGCGCCCCGGCGCCGCAACTGCTGATCCTCTCCAGCGGCGAGTTCACGCCGTTTCGCCTGCGCCTGGCCGAGCGCCGCCGCGACGGCCTGCAGCTGCAGCTGTCCAGCGACGGCTTCGGCCTGCCGCGTATCGAGGAGCTGGCGGCAGGGCGCGCCGGATGAAGCGCGCGCGCGGTTTCACCCTGCTCGAAGTGCTGGTGGCGCTGGCCATCTTCGCCCTGGTCGCCGCCAGCGTGCTGACTGCCAGCGCGCGCAGCGTGCGCACCGCTGCGCAACTGGAGGACAAGACCCTGGCCATGTGGGTGGCCGACAACCGCCTGACCGAACTGCAACTGGCCGAGGCGCCGCCGGCCGACGGCCGCGACCAGGGCCAGGTGGAGTTCGCCGGGCGTCGCTGGCTGTGGCAGAGCGAGATCCAGGCCACCAGCGAGCCGAGCATGCGCCGGGTGACCCTGTGGGTCGCCGCCGAGCAGCGCGGTGCAAGTGGCGATCTGCGCGAGCGCGCGCTGGTCAGCCTCAGCGGCTTTCTGGGGGCGCCGTGATGAGTGGCGGCGGGCATTCCTTGTGGGAGCGGCTTCAGCCGCGAAGGATGGCGACGCGCAACTCGACGGATTCGCGGCGAAAACGCAGCGCGGTCCGCCCGCGGCGTATGCTGGGCTTTACCCTGCTCGAATTGCTGATCGCCATCGCCATCTTCGCCATTCTCGGGTTGGCCACCTACCGCATGCTCGACAGCGTGCTCAGCGCCGACGCCGCCACCCGCGCTCACGAGCAGCAGCTGCGCGAGCTGGTGCGGGCCATGGCCGCCTTCGAGCGCGACGTGCTGCAGGTGGCGCTGCGGCCGATCCGCGATGGCTTCGGCGACCCGCAGCCGGCGCTGCGCAGCGAGCCGAGCGATGCCTCGGCGCTGGAGTTGACCCGCGCCGGCTGGCGCAATCCGCTCGGCCAGCCGCGCGCCGAGCTGCAGCGGGTGCGCTGGCAGCTCAGCGGCGAACAGTGGCAGCGCCGTTACTGGCGCGTGCTGGACCAGGCCCAGGACAGCCAGCCGCAGCTGCAGCAGGCGCTCGACGGGGTGCAGGCGCTGAGCCTGCGCTACCTCGACGACGAGGGCCAGTGGCACGCCGATTGGCCGCCGCCCAATGCCGCCGGCGACAGCCTGCTCACCGGCCTGCCGCGCGCCCTCGAACTGCGCCTGGAGCATCGTCGCCATGGCGAGCTGCGGCGCCTGCTGCGCCTGCCGGACGCGCCGCCGCAGAGCGCCGTGCCCGCCCCCGGCGAGGGGGAGGGCGATCCTGCTGCGCCGGAGGAGCCGCAGCCATGAAACCTCAACGCGGCGTGGCACTGATCACCGTGCTGCTGGTGGTGGCGCTGGTCACCGTGGTCTGCGCCGGGCTGATCGCCCGCCAGCAGCTGTCGATCCGCAGCAGCGCCAACCAGTTGCACGTGCGCCAGGCCTGGCACTATGCCCTGGGCGGCGAGACGCTGGCCAAGGCCATCCTCCAGCGCGACTTGCGCCAGGGCGATCCGCGCCAGCCGGTCGATCACCTGGGCGAACCCTGGGCGCAGCCGCTGACACCCTTCGCGCTGGACGAGGGCGGCGAGCTGCGCGTGCGCATCGTCGATCCCAGCGGCCGCTTCAACCTCAACAGCCTGGTGCGCCAGGGCCAGCCCGACGAGCTGGCGCTGCTGCGCCTGCGCCGCCTGCTGCTGCGCCTGCAGATCGCCAAGCCCTACGCCGAGCGTCTGCTCGACTGGCTCGACGGCGACGGCGAACCCAGCGGCGGCCAGGGCGCCGAGGACGGCCAGTACCTGCTGGCCACGCCGCCTTATCGCGCGGCCAACCGCCAGCTCGCCGACGTCTCCGAGCTGCGCCTGCTGCTGGAGATGGACGAGGCCGACTACCGCCGTCTGCTGCCCTTCGTCAGCGCCCTGCCGAGCGACGTGCCGCTCAACGTCAACAGCGCCAGCGCCGTGGTGCTGTCCAGCCTGGCCGACGGCCTCAGCGCGGATGTCGCGCTGGCGCTGGTGGCGGCGCGCGGTCGCGAAGCTTTTGCCAGCCCGGCGGCCTTCGCCGCCCAGCCGGCCCTGGCCGGCCTCGGCGAGCAGGCGCTGCAGGGCCTGGCGGTGGGCAGCCAGTTCTTCGAGGTGTTCAGCGAGGTGAGCCTCGGCGAGCGCCGCGTGGTGTTGCGCAGCCTGTTGCAGCGCGGCAATGATGGCCAGGTCAGTGTCCTGGCGCGTGATCTGGGGCAGGGCGGCACGCCGCCGTTGCCCGTCGAGGAAGCACAACGATGAATCAGCTATGGATCTTCCTGCCGCCGGAGGCCTGTCAGGGCCTGTCGGCGGAGCTGCCGGTGCAGCGGGTGACCTTCACTGAATGTCGCACGCTGAGCCTGGGCGAGGCGCTGCGCGAGCTGCCGGCGGCCTGGGAACTGGTGCTACCGGTGGAGGCGGTGACCGCCTGCGCCGTGCAGTTGCCGACGCAGAAGGCGCGCTGGCTGCGCCAGGCGCTGCCGTTCGCGGTGGAGGAACTGCTCGCCGAGGATGTCGAGCAGATGCACCTGGCCCTGGGCGAGCAGCTGGCCGACGGTCGCCACCGGGTCTATGCGCTGCGCGCCGACTGGCTGCGTCAGTGCCTGGCGCTGTGCGCGGCGCAGCCGCCGCAGGCGATCCGCGTCGATGCCGACCTGCTGCCGCGCCAGGGCAGTCAGCTGCTCTGGCTGGAGTCGCGCTGGCTGCTCGGCGGCGAGGCGCCGCTGCGTCTGGCGCTGCAGGCCGAGAGCTGGCCGACGCTGGCGCCGCGTTGCCCGGCGCCGCATATCGCCAGCGCGCCGGCCGAGCAGGCGCTGCCCGAGCCGGTCGACGAGGTGCACCTGCTGCAGCAGCCGCAGCAGTGGCTGGTGCGCCAGGGCGCGGGCGTCGACCTGGCCCAGGGCGAGTTCGCCGTGCGCCAGGCCGGCGACGGCTGGCGGCGCTGGCGCCCGCTGGCCGGGGTGCTGGCGCTCTGCCTGCTGCTGCAGTGGGGCTTCAACCTGGTGCAGGGTTGGTACCTGCAGCGCCAGGCCGACCAGTACGCGCTGGCCAGCGAGGCGCTGTATCGCGAGCTGTTTCCCGAGGATCGCAAGCTGGTCAACCTGCGCGCGCAGCTGGATCAGCACCTGGCCGATGCCGCCGGCAGCGGCGACAGCCCGCTGCTCGGCCTGCTCGGCGAGGTGGCGCGGGCACTGCCGGCAGGCGGCGCGGCGCGGATACAGGTCAATCAGCTCGATTACAGCGCCAGTCGCGCCGATCTCGCCCTGCAGCTGCAGGCGCCGGATTTCGCCGAGCTGGAAAGCCTGCGCGAACGCCTGGAACAGGCCGGGCTCGAGGTGCAGATGGGTTCGGCCAGCCGCGAGGCGGACGGCGTCAGCGCGCGCCTGGTGATAGGGGGATGAGCATGGCCAGTTGGCGTGAGTTCAATCAGGGGCTGCAGCTGCAGTGGCAGCGTTCCAGTCTGGCGCAGCGCTGGCAGGCGCTGGGGCCGCGCGACCGCCTGGCGTTGCTGGCGTTGGGCGCCTTCCTGGCGCTGGTGCTGGGCTACCTGCTGCTGTGGCAGCCGGTGGCGCGCGACGCCCAGGCGGCGCGCAGCGCCTTCGAGGAGCAGCGCAGCCTGCATGCCTATCTGCAGAGCCGCGCGCCGGAGCTGCGCGGGCGCCAGCTGCAGCCGCGCGCCAGCCTCGACCCGGCGCGCCTGCAGGGGCTGGTCACCGCCTCGGCGGCGGAGCAGGGCCTGGCCATCGAGCGCCTGGATGCCGAGGGCCAGGGCGCGGTGCAGGTCAGCCTGCAGCCGGCGCCGTTCGAGCAGTTGCTGCGCTGGCTGCAGGCGCTGGAAGGGCAGGGCGTGCGCATCGAGGAGGCCGGCATGGAGCGGCGCGACGAGGGGCGGGTGGCGGCGCGGTTGGGTTTGCGTGCGGGTTCTTGATGCCGTCTCTGGTGCGCACAACCTGGGCGGCCCCGCACACCCTGCGGGTAACAGGGCGCTTCGGAATGGGGCGTTAGGGAACGTTCAAGCTCCGTTGCGGTGCCGCATGGGGCGCCGCTGCGCCATTGCCTGAGCGCCGCAGGCCCCGTGAAACGGGGTTTTTATGAAGTGGGGCGCGATTATTGCTTTAATCTTCTGTTTGTGATTGTTTTCGTGCTGCATGTTTTCGCGTGCCTGTCAATACGCCCGCCCGGCGCCTCCAGGGCTTCTGTAATTAGTTGTCGCATTGAGGAAATATCGCCTCAGCCCCTGTCGCTAGAATGCCGCTCACCCAGCCAAGGCCCTTTGCCCGCTCGCTTGCGCGGCAAAGACCAGCAGTCTTTCTACAATTCATTCAAAGGCCAGGGCCAACCCCACTGCCATCGATGCCATTCCCATTCGAAGGAGCAAAAAAATGAAGAAGATCGCACTTCTCGGCGCATTGGCGCTGTCCCTGTTGTCGCCGCTGGCCGTGGCCGACGATGCCAAACCGCTGCGCATCGGCATCGAGGCGGCGTACCCGCCCTTCGCCTTCAAGACCCCGGACGGCCAGATCGCCGGCTTCGACTACGACATCGGCCAGGCCCTGTGCGAAGAGATGCAGGTCAAGTGCCAGTGGATCGAGCAGGAGTTCGACGGTCTGATCCCGGCGCTCAAGGTGCGCAAGTTCGACGCCGTGCTGTCGTCCATGTCGATCACCGAAGACCGCAAGAAATCCGTCGACTTCACCGGCAAGTACTACGCGACCCCGGCCAAGCTGGCGATGAAGGCCGGCACCGAGCTGAAGGACCCGCTGGTCGACCTCAAGGGCAAGAAGGTCGGCGTGCAGCGCTCCTCGGTCTACGACCGCTACGCCACCGACGTCTTCGCCCCGGCCGGGGTCGAGGTGGTGCGCTACAGTTCGCAGAACGAGATCTTCCTCGATATGCAGTCCGGCCGCCTGGACGCCACCCTGGCCGACTCGGTGAACATCGACGACGGCTTCCTCAAGACCGATGCCGGCAAGGGCTTCGCCTTCGCCGGCCCGGACTTCACCGACGTCAAGTACTTCGGCGAAGGCCAGGGCATCGCCGTGCGCAAGGGCGACAAGGCCCTGGCCGACAAGATCAGCGCGGCCATCCTGGCCATCCGCGCCAACGGCAAGTACAAGGAAGTGCAGGACAAGTACTTCGCCTTCGACGTCTACGGCGAGTAAGCGCAACGCACGGCAAGTGGCACAGACTTCCCCCGCGGTTTGTGCCGCTTCTTTCTGGTCGCCAGCCCTGGCGGCCGCCCTCTGGGCCGTCGCGGAGCCTGGCTCCCGGCAATTTCTGTTGTGCTACCTGGCGCCGTTCGCGGCACCCGCATGAGGTACTAGCGCATGCTTCAAGGCTACGGCTCGACCATTCTCGACGGTGCCTGGCTCACCCTGCTTCTGGCCCTGACCTCGATGGCGGTGGCGATTTTCCTCGGTCTGCTCGGTGCGGCCTTTCGCCTGTCGCCGATCCGCTGGCTGGCCATGCTCGGCGAGACCTACGCCACGGTGATTCGCGGCATTCCCGACCTGGTGCTGATCCTGCTGATCTTCTACGGCGGCCAGGACCTGGTGAACCGCGTCGCGCCGCTGCTCGGCTACGACGACTACATCGACATCAACCCCTTCGTCGCCGGCGTGTTCACCATGGGCTTCATCTTCGGCGCCTACCTGTCGGAGACCTTCCGCGGCGCCTTTATGGCCATTCCCAAGGGTCAGGCGGAAGCCGGTGCGGCCTACGGCATGAGCGGGGTGCAGGTGTTCTTCCGCATCCTGGTGCCGCAGATGATCCGCTTCGCCATTCCCGGCTTCACCAACAACTGGCTGGTGTTGACCAAGGCCACCGCGCTGATCTCGGTGGTCGGCCTGCAGGACATGATGTTCAAGGCCAAGAGCGCCGCCGACGCGACCCGCGAGCCGTTCACCTTCTACCTGGCGGTGGCGGCGCTGTACCTGGTGCTGACCAGTGTTTCCCTGCTGGCCCTGCGTTTCCTCGAGAAACGCTATTCGGTCGGCACCAAGGCCGCCGAGCTGTAGGAGCCGCGCCATGATCTTCGACTACAACATGATCTGGGAGAACCTGCCGCTGTACTTCAGCGGCGTGCTGGTGACCCTGAAAATCCTCCTGATCTCCCTGGCCCTGGGCCTCAGCCTGGCGCTGCCGCTGGCGCTGATGCGGGTGTCCAAGTCGCCGCTGGTGAACTTCCCGGCCTGGCTCTACACCTACGTGATCCGCGGCACGCCGATGCTGGTGCAGCTGTTTCTGATCTACTACGGCCTGGCCCAGTTCGAGTTCATCCGCGACAGCTTCCTGTGGCCGTATTTCTCCAGCGCCACCTTCTGCGCCTGCCTGGCCTTCGCCATCAACACCAGCGCCTACACCGCGGAAATCCTCGCCGGCAGCCTCAAGGCCACGCCGCATGGCGAGATCGAGGCGGCCAAGGCCATGGGCATGTCGCGCGCCAAGCTGTACCGCCGCATCCTCCTGCCCTCGGCCCTGCGCCGCGCGCTGCCGCAGTACAGCAACGAGGTGATCATGATGCTGCACACCACCTCACTGGCGTCGATCGTCACCCTGATCGACATCACCGGCGCGGCGCGCACGGTCAGCTCGCAGTACTACATGCCGTTCGAGGCGTTCATCACTGCCGGCCTGTTCTACCTGGTGCTGACCTTCATCCTGGTGCGCCTGTTCAAGCGCGCCGAGTTGCGCTGGCTGGCCTACCTGGCGCCGCGCAAGGCCTGAACGGCGGTCGTCAATTTCCCTGGGTCGCCGGTTCGGCGGCTGATTCAAGAGAGTGGAAACCATGTACAAACTCGAAGTTCAGGACCTGCACAAGCGCTACGGCAGCCATGAGGTGCTCAAGGGCGTGTCCCTGGCGGCCAAGGCTGGCGACGTGATCAGCATCATCGGCTCGAGCGGCTCGGGCAAGAGTACCTTCCTGCGCTGCATCAACCTGCTGGAGCAGCCGCACGGCGGCAAGATCCTGCTCAACGGCGAGGAGCTCAAGCTGGTGCCGAACAAGGAGGGTGCGCTCAAGGCCGCCGACGCCAAGCAGCTGCAGCGCATGCGCTCGCGCCTGTCGATGGTGTTCCAGCACTTCAACCTGTGGTCGCACATGAGCGCCCTGGACAACGTCATGGAGGCGCCGGTGCACGTGCTCGGCGTGAACAAGGCCGAGGCGCGCGACAAGGCCGAGCACTACCTGGCCAAGGTCGGCGTGGCCCATCGCAAGGACGCCTATCCCGCGCATATGAGCGGCGGCGAGCAGCAGCGCGTGGCCATCGCCCGCGCCCTGGCCATGGAGCCGGAGGTGATGCTGTTCGACGAGCCGACCTCGGCGCTCGACCCGGAGCTGGTCGGCGAGGTGCTCAAGGTGATGCAGGACCTGGCTCAGGAGGGGCGCACCATGGTGGTGGTGACCCACGAGATGGGCTTCGCCCGCGAGGTGTCCAACCAGCTGGTGTTCCTCCATAAGGGCGTGGTCGAGGAACGCGGCAACCCGCGTGAAGTGCTGGTCAATCCGCAGTCCGAGCGGCTGCAGCAGTTCCTTTCCGGCAGCCTCAAGTAACCAGCGGCTACACTTCGCCCAAGCCCTGCGCTCACCTCGGCAGGCCGACGCGCAGCAGACTTTGAACAGGCACTCATGACCCCCCATCGAATCGGCTTCCTCTACTGGCCCGGCACCAAGGCCCTGACCCTGTCGCTGGCCGAGGAGGCGTTGCGCGTGGCGCAGCGTGTGCATCCGGAGGTGGTGTACGAGTTGGTGTTCCTCCAGGCCGAGCCGCTGGCCGCCGGCGACTGGCGCCTGCCCGGCGAGCCCTGGGCCGGCCATCTGGACGGTTGCGACAAGCTGTTCCTGCTCGCCGACGTGCCGCCGGCGCCGGTTTCCGCCGGCCTGGCCGCCGCGCTCAAGCAGCAGGTGCGCAGCGGCTGCGTGATCGGCGGGCTGTCCGCCGGGGTCTATCCGCTGGCCCAGCTCGGTCTGCTCGACGGCTACCGCGCGGCGGTGCACTGGCGCTGGCAGGACGACTTCGCCGAGCGCTTTCCCAAGGTCATCGCCACCAGTCACCTGTTCGACTGGGACCGCGACCGCCTCAGCGCCTGCGGCGGTTTGGCGGTGCTCGACCTGCTGCTGGCGGTGCTGGCGCGCGACCATGGCGCCGAGCTGGCCGGTGCGGTCAGCGAGGAGCTGGTGGTCGAGCGCATCCGCGAGGGCGGCGAGCGCCAGCGCATTCCGCTGCAGAACCGCCTCGGCTCCAGCCATCCCAAGCTGACCCAGGCGGTGCTGCTGATGGAGGCCAATATCGAGGAGCCGCTGACCACCGACGAGATCGCCCAGCACGTGTGCGTGTCGCGTCGCCAGCTGGAGCGCATCTTCAAGCAGTACCTCAACCGCGTGCCCAGCCAGTACTACCTGGAGCTGCGCCTGAACAAGGCGCGCCAGCTGCTGATGCAGACCAGCAAGTCGATCATCCAGATCGGCCTGTCCTGCGGTTTCTCCTCGGGGCCGCATTTCTCCAGTGCCTACCGCAACTTCTTCGGCGCCACCCCGCGCGACGACCGCAACCAGCGGCGCAGCAACAGCCCCTTCGAACTCAGCTCCACCCCGGTCGAGCGCGGCTGAAGCCCCTCCCACGGTTTATGCCTGCCGCATGACGGTAGGGTGGACATGGCGCAGGCTTGTCCACCGGCAATGGCGTGACCATGGCGGACAAGGCTGCGCCATGTCCGCCCTACGCAGCTGGCTCAGTCGATACCGATCGTTCGGCGCGTAGCCCGGATGTAATCCGGGGCGATGCTGCGCCAGGCGCCATTGTCCCGGGTTGGTCGCCCCTCGCCCGTTTACGGGAGAGGGGCCGGGGAGAGGGCGAGCGTCGGCTCATCGGGATGGTATGGGCACCGGTTTCCCGGACTGCATCCGGGCTACGCAGTCTGTCCGACTTGCGCAATTGGCTCAGTCGATACCGGCCGGTCAGCCTGCGGAGATTTTTTCCGTCGCCGTGCGCCCTGGCGGCGAACTGCGTTTAAACTGCGCCTTTCCGACGCTTTCTGTCGCTTTGACGAAAGCCCCCGGAAAACCCGGGTTGGCGCTATAAGAAGTTGTCGCATGGCGGCAATGCCGACCCCGAATCAGTCCCTACAATCCTTGCATTCCCCGTCGCAATGGGCCGCCCGCGTGGCTCGTTGCAGGCCGGTTTTCCTTATCAGGAGAGTTTCGATGTCCGTTCAGCACGATGCGGTGCAGCGCACCGATTTCGACCAGTTCATGGTGCCCAACTATGCTCCCGCAGCCTTCGTACCCGTGCGCGGCCAGGGCTCGCGAGTCTGGGATCAGAGCGGTCGAGAGCTGATCGACTTCGCCGGCGGCATCGCCGTCAACGTGCTCGGCCACTGCCACCCGGCGCTGGTCGGCGCGCTGACCGAGCAGGCCAACACCCTCTGGCACATCTCCAACGTGTTCACCAACGAGCCGGCCTTGCGCCTGGCCAAGAAGCTGGTCGACGCCACCTTCGCCGAGCGCGTGTTCTTCTGCAACTCCGGCGCCGAAGCCAACGAGGCCGCGTTCAAGCTGGCCCGTCGCGTGGCCCACGACCGCTTCGGTGAGGCCAAGCACGAGATCATCGCCGCCACCAACAGCTTCCACGGCCGTACCCTGTTTACCGTCAGCGTCGGCGGCCAGCCGAAGTACTCCGACGGCTTCGGGCCGAAGATCCAGGGCATCACCCACGTGCCCTACAACGATCTGGAAGCGCTGAAGGCGGCCATTTCCGACAAGACCTGCGCGGTGGTGCTGGAGCCGATCCAGGGCGAGGGTGGCGTGCTGCCGGCCGACCAGGCCTACCTGCAGGGCGCCCGCGAGCTGTGCGACGCGCACAACGCGCTGCTGGTGTTCGACGAGGTGCAGAGCGGCATGGGCCGCACCGGCGAACTGTTCGCCTATATGCACTACGGCGTCACCCCGGACATCCTCTCCAGCGCCAAGAGCCTGGGCGGCGGTTTCCCCATCGGCGCCATGCTCACCACCAGCGAGCTGGCCAAGCACCTGACGGTCGGCACCCACGGCACCACCTACGGCGGCAATCCGCTGGCCTGCGCGGTGGCCGAGGCGGTGGTCGACGTGATCAACACCCCCGAGGTGCTGGCCGGGGTCAAGACCAAGCACCAGCGCTTCGCCGCCAAGCTGAGCGAGCTCGGCGAGCGCTTCGGCATGTTTACCCAGGTGCGTGGCCTGGGCCTGCTGCTCGGCTGCGTGCTCAACGACGCCTGGAAGGGCAAGGCCAAGGCGATTCTCGATGTCGCCGCCGGCGAAGGCCTGATGGTGCTGCAGGCCGGCCCCGACGTGGTGCGCTTCGCCCCCAGCCTGGTGGTTGACGACGCCGACATCGACGAGGGCCTGGCCCGCTTCGAGCGCGCCCTGAACAAGCTGGCCAACGCCTGAGCGAGTGCCCGGCGCAGGTAGGCGCCGGGCTTCCCTCACGGATGACGATCCTGTGTGTGTCGCGGCCATGGCCGCGGCGTTCTCCGGCTGCCCGTGCGTGGCATCCGGGGCTTTTCTTGAAAAGGAGTGACCCCATGCTGGTAATGCGCCCTGCGCAAATGGCGGACCTGGCGGACGTGCAGCGGCTCGCCGCGGATAGCCCGGTGGGGGTCACTTCGCTGCCGGACGATGCCGAGCGGCTGCGCGACAAGATCGCCGCCTCGGAGGCGTCGTTCGCCGCCGAAGTCAGCTTCAATGGCGAGGAAAGCTACTTCTTCGTCCTCGAGGACAGCGCCAGCGGTCGCCTGGTCGGCTGCTCCGCCATCGTCGCCTCGGCCGGCTACTCCGAACCCTTCTACAGCTTTCGCAACGAGACCTTCGTGCACAACTCGCGATCGCTTTCGATCCACAACAAGATCCACGTGCTGTCGCTGTGTCACGACCTGACCGGCAACAGCCTGCTCACCAGCTTCTACGTCGAGCGACCGCTGGTCAGCAGCGTGTTCGCCGAGCTCAACTCGCGCGGCCGCCTGCTGTTCATGGCCGGCCACCCCGAGCGCTTCGCCGATGCGGTGGTGGTGGAGATCGTCGGCCACAGCGACGAGCACGGCGACTCGCCGTTCTGGGACGCGGTGGGGCGCAACTTCTTCGACATGAACTACACCGAGGCCGAGCGCCTGTGCGGGTTGAAGAGCCGCACCTTCCTTGCCGAGCTGATGCCGCATTACCCCATCTACGTGCCGCTGCTGCCGGACGAGGCGCAGGAGGCCATGGGCCAGGTGCACCCGCGGGCGCAGATCACCTTCGACATCCTGATGCGCGAAGGCTTCGAGACCGACCACTACATCGACATCTTCGACGGCGGGCCGACCCTGCACGCGCGCACCTCGGGCATCCGCAGCATCGCCCAGAGCCGCCTGGTGCCGGTGAAGCTCGGCGAAGCCGAGAAGGGCGGGCGCCAGTACCTGGTGAGCAACGGCCAGTTGCAGGATTTCCGCGCCATAGTCGCCGACCTCGACTGGGTGCCGGGTAAGCCGGTCTGCCTTAGCCTGGAGGCCGCCGAGGCCCTGGGCGTCGGCGAAGGCGCCAGCGTCCGCCTGGTGGCGGTTTAAACCGAAGCGGCAAGCTGCAAGCCACGAGCGGCAAGCCAGCCTGTCTTCTAACTTGTAGCTTGCCGCTTGAAGCTCTTAGCTGATCCGGAGGATCCATGATCGTTCGTCCCGTGCGCAGTGCCGATTTGCCGGCGCTGATCGACCTGGCACGCAGTACCGGCGCCGGCCTGACCACCTTGCCGGCCAACGAGGAGCGCCTGGCGCACCGGGTCGGCTGGGCCGAGAAGACCTTCCGCGGCCAGGCCGAGCGCGCCGATGCCGACTACCTGTTCGTGCTCGAGGACGACGCCGGCAAGGTCGTCGGCATCTCCGCCGTGGCCGGCGCCGTCGGCCTGCGCGAGCCCTGGTACAACTACCGGGTCGGCCTGACTGTCAGCGCCTCGCAGGAGCTGCACATCCACCGCCAGGTGCCGACGCTGTTCCTGGCCAACGACCTGACCGGCAACTCCGAACTGTGCTCGCTGTTCCTGCATGCCGAGCACCGCAGTGGCCTCAACGGCCGCCTGCTGTCGAAGGCGCGCTTCTTGTTCATCGCCGAGTTCCGCGAGCTGTTCGGCGACAAGGTGATCGCCGAGATGCGCGGCATGTCCGATGCGGGCGGCCGTTCGCCGTTCTGGGAGAGCCTGGGGCGGCATTTCTTCAAGATGGAGTTCAGCCAGGCGGACTACCTCACCGGGGTCGGCAACAAGGCCTTCATCGCCGAGCTGATGCCCAAGTTCCCGCTCTATACCTGCTTCCTCTCCGAGGATGCGCGCGCGGTGATCGGCCGCGTGCACCCCGACACCGAGCCGGCGCTGGCCATGCTCAAGGCCGAGGGGTTCAGCTACCAGGGCTATGTCGACATCTTCGACGCCGGCCCGGCCATCGAGGCGGAAACCGCGAAGATCCGCGCGGTGCGTGACAGCCAGAACCTGGTGCTGGCGATCGGCACCCCGGGCGACGACGCCGCGCCGTTTTTGATGCACAACCGCAAGCGCGAGGACTGCCGCATCACCGCCGCGCCGGCGCGGCTGGCCGCCGGCACCCTGGTGGTCGACCCGCAGACCGCCAAGCGCCTGCAGCTGTCGGCGGGCGACCAGGTGCGCGCGGTGCCGCTGTCGGCGCGCGGCTGAGAAGATTTTTTTCGCGCAGGCTTGGCCTGCCGATAGACGCTGGGAGTGATAGAACAAGATGAGCACTCATTACATCGCAGGCCACTGGCACGCTGGCCAGGGCGAGCCGCTGCAGTCGCTCGACCCGGTCAGCCAGGCCGTGATCTGGCAGGGCCGCGGCGCTAGCGCGGCGCAGGTCGACGAGGCCGTGCAGGCCGCGCGCGCCGCCTTCTCGCTGTGGGCCGCGCATTCGCTGGATGGCCGCATCGCCGTGCTGGAGCGCTTCGCCGCCTGCCTGAAGACCCACGCCGACGAACTGGCCCGCGCCATCGGCGAGGAAACCGGCAAGCCGCTGTGGGAGGCCGCCACCGAGGTGACCAGCATGGTCAACAAGGTCGCCATCTCCATCCAGAGCTACCGCGAGCGCACCGGCGAGAAGAGCGGGCCGCTGGCCGACGCCACCGCCGTGCTGCGGCACAAGCCGCATGGCGTGGTGGCGGTGTTCGGCCCCTACAACTTCCCCGGCCACCTGCCCAACGGTCATATAGTGCCGGCGCTGCTGGCCGGCAACTGCGTGCTGTTCAAGCCCAGCGAGCTGACCCCCAAGGTCGCCGAGCTGACCGTCAAGTGCTGGGCCGAGGCCGGTCTGCCGTCCGGGGTGCTCAATCTGCTGCAGGGCGCTCGCGAGACCGGCGTGGCGTTGGCCGGCAACCCCGGAATCGACGGCCTGTTCTTCACCGGGTCCAGCCGCACCGGCAACCTATTGCATGCCCAGTTCGCCGGCCGCCCGGACAAGATCCTGGCGCTGGAGATGGGCGGCAACAACCCGTTGATCGTCGACCAGGTGGCCGATGTCGATGCCGCCGTCTACACCATCGTCCAGTCCGCCTTTATCAGTGCTGGCCAGCGTTGCACCTGCGCGCGCCGCCTGCTGGTGCCGCAAGGGGAGTGGGGAGATGCGCTGCTAGCCCGTCTGGTGCAGGTCGCCGCGCAGCTCAAGGTCGGCCGTTTCGATGAGCAGCCGGCGCCCTTTATGGGCTCGGTGATTTCCCTGCAGGCGGCCGCGCACCTGATGCAGGCCCAGCAGGAACTGTTGGCCAAGGGCGCCATCGCGCTACTGGCGATGACCCAGCCGCAGGCCGGCGCCGCGCTGCTGACCCCGGGCATCCTCGATGTCAGCGCCGTGGCCGAGCGGCCGGACGAGGAGTTCTTCGGCCCGCTGCTGCAGGTGATCCGTTACGCCGACTTCGACGCCGCCATCGCCGAGGCCAACGCCACCGCCTATGGCCTGGCCGCTGGCCTGCTGTCGGACTCCAAGGCGCGCTACGAGCAGTTCTGGCTGCGCAGCCGCGCCGGCATCGTCAACTGGAACAAGCAGCTCACCGGCGCCGCCAGCAGCGCGCCGTTCGGCGGCGTCGGCGCTTCCGGCAACCACCGCGCCAGCGCCTACTACGCCGCGGACTACTGCGCCTACCCGGTGGCCTCGCTGGAGAGCGACACCCTGGCCCTGCCCACCACACTGACTCCGGGAGTGACTCTGTAATGACTGCCTATGAGATGAACTTCGACGGCCTGGTGGGGCCGACCCACAACTACGGCGGGCTGTCCTACGGCAACGTCGCCTCGCAGAGCAACAGCCAGGCGGTCTCCAGTCCGAAGGAGGCGGCCAAGCAGGGCCTGGCGAAGATGAAGGCGCTGATGGAAATGGGCTTCAAGCAGGGTGTGCTGGCCCCGCAGGAGCGCCCGGACGTCGCCGCGCTGCGCAGCCTGGGCTTTACCGGCAGCGACGCGCAGGTGATCGCCAAGGCCGCCAAGGGCGCCATGCCGCTGCTGGTTGCAAGCTGCTCGGCCTCCAGCATGTGGACGGCCAACGCCTGCACCGTCAGCCCCAGCGCCGACACGGCCGACGGCCGCGTGCACTTCACCGCCGCCAACCTCAACTGCAAGTTCCACCGCTCGATCGAGCACCCGACCACCAGCCGTGTGCTGCAGGCGATGTTCGCCAGCGACAAGCACTTCGCCCATCACCCGGCGCTGCCGGCGGTCAGCCAGTTCGGCGACGAGGGCGCGGCCAACCACACGCGCTTCTGCAAGGGCTACGGCGAGCCGGGCGTGGAGTTCTTCGTCTACGGCCGCAGCGCCTTCGATAGCCGCTATCCGGCCCCGCAGCGCTACCCGGCGCGGCAGACCCTGGAAGCCTCGCAGGCGGTGGCCCGCCTGCATGGCCTGGGCAAGGCCGGGGTGGTGTTCGCCCAACAGAATCCCGAGGTGATCGACCAGGGCGTGTTCCACAACGACGTGATCGCGGTGGGCAACGGCGAGGTGCTGTTCTATCACCAGCACGCCTTCCTCGATACCGACAAGGTACTCGCCGTGCTGGGCGACAAGCTGGCCCGGCGCGGCGGCAATTTCCAGGCGGTGTGCGTGCCGGCCGGCACCGTGAGCGTGGAGGATGCGGTCAAGTCCTACCTGTTCAACAGCCAGCTGCTGAGCCGTGAAGACGGCTCCATGCTGCTGGTGGTGCCGGAGGAGTGCAAGGGCAACGCCAGCGTCTGGCGTTACCTGGAGCAGCTGACCGCCAGCAACGGGCCGATCCGCGAGGTCAAGGTGTTCGACCTCAAGCAGAGCATGCAGAACGGCGGCGGCCCGGCCTGCCTGCGCCTGCGCGTGGCGCTCAAGGAGCAGGAGCTGGCCGCGGTCAATCCGGGCGTGGTGATGAGCCCCGAGCTGCACGACACCCTGGTGGCCTGGGTCGACAAGCACTACCGCGACCGCCTCAGCGAAGCCGACCTGGCCGATCCGCAATTGTTGATCGAATGCCGCACGGCATTGGATGAACTGACGCAGATCCTTAAACTGGGCTCGGTCTATCCTTTCCAACTGAACTGAGCCGTAGGGTGGATGTCGCTGTTTACATCCACCGTGCGCAGTCTGGTGGATCGATGAAGCGTGATTCGTCCTACCTAACCCCGGAGATTTTATGAGCGACGCCCTGCAACTGATTCTCGAAGATACCGACGGCACCCAGCTGGAAACCTCCTGCAGTCGCTTTGCCGTGGTCTGGCAGGGCAAGGAGCTGTGGGTGCAGGCGGTCGGCGACCAGTTGCTGATCGGCGTCGACGTCGCCGAGGGCGACAGCGAGTTCGCCAACCTGCTGCTGCGTCCGCAGGCGACCAACCTGGTCAGCCTGCAGCTGGAGATGGAGCCGGCCGAGCTGGACGAGGACGATCACGTCCACGGCCCCGACTGCAACCATGATCATTGATCGAAAGGCGGCTTAAAGGCTTCAGCCTGTAGGGTGGACATGGCGTAGCCTTGTCCACCGACGGTCACCGGCGGACAAGCCTTCGGCATGTCCGCCCTACGAACTGAGGAGTATCCGATGCTTGCCCTCGGCAAACTGCTTGAACTGACCCTGGCCGGCCATGAGCCGTCGGCGAAGATCCAGTTGACCCCCGAGGGCACGCGTTTGCGCTGGCTGGCCGAAGGCGCGCTGGAGGTGACCCCGCCGGCGGCGCGCGACAGCGGCCTGGATCTGCTGCTGTCGGCCGGCATCCACGGCAACGAAACCGCGCCGATCGAGTTGCTCGACCGCCTGCTGCGCGGCATCGCGCGCAACGAGCTGCATCCGGCGGCGCGCATGCTCTTCCTGTTTGGCAACCCCGAGGCCATGCGCCGCGGCGAGCGTTACGTGGAGCAGGACATCAATCGCCTGTTCAACGGTCGCCATGAGCAGTCCAGCGGTTTCGAGGCGATCCGCGCCTGCGACCTGGAACACCTGGCGGCGACCTTCTTCAGCAAGGACGGCCGCACCCGTCTGCACTACGACCTGCATACCGCCATTCGCGGCTCGAAGATCGAGCAGTTCGCCCTCTACCCCTGGCACCAGGGGCGCGCGCACTCACGTCGCGAGCTCGAGCGCCTGCGCGCCGCCGGCATCGAGGCGGTGTTGCTGCAGAACAAGGGCTCGATCACCTTCAGTTCCTACACCTACGCCCAGCTCGGCGCCGAGGCCTTCACCCTGGAGCTGGGCAAGGCGCGTGCCTTCGGCCAGAACCAGCTGGTCAATCTCGACCTGCTGGAGAATGCCCTCGTCGCGCTGATCGAGGGGCGCGAACCGGCGCCGCAGGCCCAGGGCCTGGACGGCCTGCAACTGTTCGCCGTGGCGCGCGAGATCATCAAGCACAGCGACAGCTTCCAGCTGCACCTGCCGGCCGATATCGAGAACTTCAGCGAACTGGAACCCGGCTACCTGCTCGCCGAGGACATCGCCGACACCCGCTGGGTGGTGGAAGAGCAGGGCGCGCGCATCATCTTCCCCAATCCCAAGGTGAAGAACGGCCTGCGCGCCGGCATCCTGATCGTGCCGGACGACGGTTCCAACCTGGCGTAGCCCGCACGACGAGCTGTGGGAGGGGCTTTAGCCGCGACAATAACCATCCATGGTTGATCGCCGCTGAAGCGCCTCCCACGAGCGGCGTCTGCCGATTTCGCAGCCAACTGTATCTTGTGACGGCGCGAGGCGGCCTCGTAGCATGGCCTTTTCCGTGCCACTCAAGGATGTCCGCCATGCCCCCGATCGACCTGCGCAGCGATACCGTCACCCAGCCCACCGCCGGCATGCGCGCAGCCATGCTCGCCGCCGAACTGGGCGACGATGTCTATGGCGAGGATCCCACGGTCAATCGCCTGGAGGCCTGGCTGGCCAACGAGCTGGGCTTCGCGGCGGCGCTGTTCGTGCCCACCGGCACCATGAGCAACCTGCTCGGCCTGATGGCCCATTGCGAGCGCGGCGACGAGTACATAGTCGGCCAGCAGGCGCACACCTACAAATACGAGGGCGGCGGCGCCGCGGTGCTCGGCTCGATCCAGCCGCAACCGCTCGACGGCGAGGCCGACGGTTCGCTGAACCTGGCCAAGGTCGAGGCGGCGATCAAGCAGGACGACTTCCACTTCGCCCGCACCCGCCTGCTGGCCCTGGAAAACACCATGCAGGGCAAGGTGCTGCCGCTTGACTACCTGGCCGCCGCCCGCGAGCTGACCCGTCGCCGCGGCCTGGCTCTGCACCTGGACGGTGCGCGGCTGTACAACGCCGCGGTCAAGCTGGGCCTGCCGGCGCGGGAGATCACCCGGCACTTCGATTCGGTCTCGGTGTGCCTGTCCAAGGGCCTCGGCGCGCCGGTCGGTTCGGTACTGTGCGGCAGCGAGGCGCTGATCGGCAAGGCGCGGCGCCTGCGCAAGATGGTCGGCGGTGGCATGCGCCAGGCCGGCGTGCTGGCCGCGGCGGGACTCTATGCCCTGCAGCATCAGGTCGAGCGTCTGGCCGACGACCACGCCAATGCCGCGCGCCTGGGTGAAGGTCTGGTCGAACTGGGCTACGCGGTCGAGCCGGTGCAGAGCAATATGGTCTATGTGCAGCTCGGCGAGCGGGCCGAGCGGATCAAGGCCTTTATGGCCGAGCGCGGCATCGCCGTCAGCGCGGCGCCACGCCTGCGTCTGGTCACTCATCTGGATGTCAGCGCGGAGCAAATCGAGCAGGTGATCGAGGCCTTTGCCGTTTTTCGCTCGCTTTGAGTCGTAACCGCAGCATCCGATAGGCGCCTGCTATCAACAAAGGCACTAGCCGCGCGCGGTGGGCCCGATATAATGCGGCCCTTTGCCGGCTTTTGCCGTGGCCGCCTGATTCCGTGGAAGATCCCTATGAAAAGCGCAGAAATCCGTGAAGCCTTCCTGAGCTTCTTCGAAGAAAAAGGGCACACCCGTGTCGCTTCCAGCTCGCTGATCCCGGCGAACGACCCGACCCTGCTGTTCACCAACGCGGGGATGAACCAGTTCAAGGACTGCTTCCTCGGCCTGGAAAAGCGCGCCTACACCCGCGCCACCACCAGCCAGAAGTGCGTACGCGCCGGCGGCAAGCACAACGATCTGGAAAACGTCGGCTACACCGCGCGCCACCACACCTTCTTCGAAATGCTAGGCAATTTCAGCTTCGGCGACTACTTCAAGCGCGATGCCATTCACTACGCCTGGGAATTCCTCACCTCTGACAAGTGGCTGAAACTGCCCAAGGAAAAGCTCTGGGTCACCGTCTACGCCACCGACGACGAGGCCTACGACATCTGGACCCAGGAAGTCGGCATCCCCGCCGAGCGGATGATCCGCATCGGCGACAACAAGGGCGCGCCGTACGCCTCCGATAACTTCTGGGCGATGGGCGATACCGGCCCGTGCGGCCCTTGCACCGAGATCTTCTTCGATCACGGCGAGCACATCTGGGGCGGCCCGCCCGGCAGCCCGGAAGAGGACGGCGACCGCTACATCGAGATCTGGAACAACGTGTTCATGCAGTTCAACCGTACTGCCGACGGCGTGCTGCACCCGCTGCCGGCGCCGAGCGTGGACACCGGCATGGGCCTGGAACGCATCAGCGCCGTGCTGCAGCACGTCAACTCCAACTACGAGATCGACCTGTTCCAGAACCTGCTCAATGCTGCGGCCGAGGCCATCGGTTGCAGCAACGACGGCCAGGCTTCGCTGAAGGTGGTGGCCGACCATATCCGCTCCTGCGGTTTCCTCATCGCCGACGGCGTCACCCCGTCCAACGAAGGCCGTGGCTACGTGCTGCGCCGCATCATTCGCCGCGCCTGTCGCCATGGCAACAAGCTCGGCGCCAAGGGCAGCTTCTTCTACCAGATCGTCGCCGCCCTGGTGGCCGAGATGGGCACGGCCTTCCCCGAGCTCAAGCAGCAGCAGGCGCATATCGAGCGCGTGCTGAAAACCGAGGAAGAGCAGTTCGCCAAGACCCTGGAGCAGGGCCTTAAGATCCTCGAGCAGGACCTGGTCGGCCTCAAGGGCAAGGTCATCCCCGGCGAGACCGTGTTCAAGCTGTACGACACCTACGGCTTCCCCTACGACCTGACCGGCGACATCGCCCGTGAGCGCGGCCTGAGCCTCGACGAGAGCGGCTTCGAGCGCGAGATGGCCGCCCAGCGCGAGCGCGCCCGTTCCGCCAGCGCCTTCGGCATGGACTACAACGCCCTGGTCAAGGTCGACGCCGACACCCGTTTCCTCGGCTACGAAGGCACCCGCGGCAGCGGCGCCATTATTGCCCTGTTCGCCGACGGCCAGGCCGTCGACAGCTTGCAGGAAGGCGAGGAGGGCGTGGTGGTGCTGGATCAGACCCCGTTCTACGCCGAATCCGGCGGCCAGGTCGGCGACTGCGGCTACCTCGAGGGGGCCGGCGTCAGCTTCGAGGTGCGCGACACCACCAAGGCCGGCGGCGCCTTCCTGCACCATGGCGTGGTCGCCAAGGGCAGCCTCAGCGTCGGCGCCTCGCTCAAGGCCGAGGTCGACGCCAGCGTGCGTCAGGCCACCGCGCTGAACCACTCGGCTACCCACCTGCTGCACGCCGCGCTGCGCCAGGTGCTCGGCGAGCACGTGCAGCAGAAGGGCTCGCTGGTCGACAGCCAGCGTCTGCGCTTCGACTTCAGCCACTTCGAGGCGATCAAGCCCGAGCAGCTCAAGGCGCTGGAAGACATAGTCAACGCCGAGATTCGCAAGAACTCCGCGGTGGAAACCGAGGAAACCGATATCGATACCGCCAAGGCCAAGGGCGCCACGGCGCTGTTCGGCGAGAAGTACGGCGACCAGGTGCGCGTGCTGAGCATGGGCGGCGACTTCTCCGTCGAGCTGTGCGGCGGCACCCACGTCTCGCGTACCGGCGATATTGGCCTGTTCAAGATCACCAGCGAAGGCGGCGTGGCCGCCGGCGTGCGCCGCATCGAGGCGGTTACCGGCGCCGCGGCGCTGGGCTACCTGAACGCGGCCGAGGAGCAGCTCAAGGAAGCCGCGGTGCTGGTCAAGGGCAGCCGCGACAACCTGCTGGACAAGCTGGCCGGGGTGCTCGAGCGCAACCGTCAGCTGGAGAAGGAGTTGGAGCAGCTCAAGGCCAAGGCCGCCAGCGCCGCCGGCAACGACCTGGCCGGCGCAGCCGTCGAGGTCAAGGGCGCCAAGGTCCTGGCTGCGCGGCTCGACGGCCTGGACGGCAAGGCGCTGCTGGCGCTGGTCGACCAGCTGAAGAACAAGCTCGGCAGTGGCGTGATCCTGCTCGGCGGCGTACAGGACGACAAGGTCGTGCTGGTCGCCGGGGTCACCCAGGACCTGACCGCCAAGCTCAAGGCCGGCGACCTGATGCGTCAGGCCGCGGCAGCCGTGGGCGGCAAGGGCGGCGGTCGCCCGGACATGGCCCAGGGCGGCGGCGTCGACGCCGGCAAGCTGGACGAGGCATTGGCACTGGCTGCTACTTTCGTCGAGCAGGGCCTGTAACAGGTGTGAAAACGGGGCCCGCAGTGCGTCCGGCGGGCCTTGGCAGTGTGACCCGATGCGGGTTTAATGGGCGCCCTTCGAGGAATCAGGCGGCTTTTTGAAATGGCTTTGATCGTACAGAAGTTTGGAGGCACCTCAGTCGGCACCGTCGAGCGTATCCAGCAGGTGGCCGAGAAGGTGAAGAAGTTCCGCGAGAAGGGCGACGACATCGTTGTCGTGGTCTCCGCCATGAGCGGCGAGACCAACCGCCTGATCGACCTGGCCAAACAGGTCAGCGACGGTGAGCCGGTACCGCGCGAACTGGACGTGATGGTGTCCACCGGCGAGCAGGTGACCATCGCCCTGCTGGCCATGGCGCTGATCAAGCGCGGCGTGCCGGCGGTGTCCTACACCGGCAACCAGGTGCGCATCCTCACCGACAGCGCGCACAACAAGGCGCGCATTCTGCAGATCGACGACCAGAAGATTCGTGCCGACCTCAAGGCCGGTCGCGTCGTCGTCGTCGCCGGCTTCCAGGGCGTCGACGAGCAGGGCAGCATCACCACCCTCGGTCGCGGCGGCTCCGACACCACCGGCGTGGCCCTGGCCGCGGCGCTGAAGGCCGACGAATGCCAGATCTACACCGACGTCGACGGCGTCTACACCACCGACCCGCGCGTGGTGCCGCAGGCCCAGCGCCTGGAGAAGATCACCTTCGAGGAAATGCTGGAAATGGCCAGCCTCGGTTCCAAGGTGCTGCAGATCCGTTCGGTGGAGTTCGCCGGCAAGTACAACGTCCCGCTGCGCGTCCTGCACAGCTTCCAGGAGGGGCCGGGCACCCTCATTACCCTTGATGAAGAGGAATCCATGGAACAGCCGATCATTTCCGGCATCGCCTTCAACCGCGACGAAGCCAAGCTGACCATCCGTGGGGTGCCGGATATCCCGGGCATCGCCTTCAAGATTCTCGGCCCGGTCAGCGCCGCCAATATCGAAGTGGACATGATCGTGCAGAACGTCTCGCACGATAACACCACCGATTTCACCTTCACCGTGCACCGCAACGACTACAACAACGCCCTGGCCGTGCTGCAGAAGACCGCAGGCGAGCTGGG
The DNA here is from genome assembly GCF_044543505.1 of Pseudomonas sp. NPDC077186. Taxonomy (NCBI): domain Bacteria; kingdom Pseudomonadati; phylum Pseudomonadota; class Gammaproteobacteria; order Pseudomonadales; family Pseudomonadaceae; genus Pseudomonas; species Pseudomonas sp. NPDC077186. Next base: position 601,683 of record NZ_JBITWE010000001.1, on the reverse strand, counting down.
TGCCCGCGAAGTGGTCGGCGACACCAACATCGCCAAGGTCTCCATCGTTGGCGTCGGCATGCGCTCACACGCAGGCGTCGCCAGCCGCATGTTCGAGGCCCTGGCCAAGGAAAGCATCAATATCCAGATGATCTCCACCTCGGAAATCAAGGTCTCCGTGGTGATCGAGGAGAAATATCTGGAACTGGCCGTGCGCGCACTGCACACTGCCTTCGAGCTCGACGCCCCGGCACGACAGGGCGAGTAACGCATGATCCGAAAGGCGCGGCTGGTTCCGCGCCTTTCGTCTTTTTGACTGTTGCGTCGGAACTTTCTTTCTGCGCGCTCTGGTCAATACTTGGGTGAAGGTTCCCGGGCTTGAGTTCGTTGGGGGCTGCCACCATTTTCTTTTTTGCAGACTGTTGTCCTGAAAATGAAATCCGTGAGGAGAAAGGAATGCTGATTCTGACTCGCCGGGTCGGAGAGACCCTGATGGTCGGTGACGATGTGACTGTCACCGTGTTGGGTGTGAAAGGTAATCAGGTGCGCATTGGCGTCAACGCGCCCAAAGAGGTTGCCGTGCACCGTGAAGAAATCTACCAGCGCATCCAGAAAGAGAAGGGTGACGAACCAAGCCACTAATTTTTCTACAAATTTTTGTTTGCAAACGGGGAAAACATGTTTATCATGCGCCCCGTGTTGCGGAGAGGTGGCCGAGTGGCCGAAGGCGCTCCCCTGCTAAGGGAGTACACCTCAAAAGGGTGTCGGGGGTTCGAATCCCCCCTTCTCCGCCATATTTAGTCGATCAGGCAGGCAGCACGCCTGGTCGGCAACAGCGACACGGACTCATAGCTCAGCTGGATAGAGTACTCGGCTACGAACCGAGCGGTCGGAGGTTCGAATCCTCCTGAGTCCGCCATCTAGGATGGCTTGCAGCAGTGCAAGCCATTTTGTTTCAGCCAGCAGCGATCTGGTCTAAAAGCGCTAAACGGACTCATAGCTCAGCTGGATAGAGTACTCGGCTACGAACCGAGCGGTCGGAGGTTCGAATCCTCCTGAGTCCGCCATATCGAATGGCACGCAGCGATGCGAGCCAGGTTGTTTCAACCAGCGGTGATCTGGTCTAAAAGCGCCAAGGGCTTCGTTAAAACGTAGCGAGCGAAGGTCAGGCAAGGCGACATCAGGCGAAGAAGCGCAGTTTAGTCCGCTAAATGAGCATTCTGAGCCGGATTTCAACGCAGCATGGCCGAGCGCAGTAGTTTTAACGCAGCCCGTAACGGACTCATAGCTCAGCTGGATAGAGTACTCGGCTACGAACCGAGCGGTCGGAGGTTCGAATCCTCCTGAGTCCGCCATACCCGAAGGGCCTGCAGCGATGCAGGCCCTTTTTATTTGCCTTTGACGCAGCCAGCTTCGTCGAAGCTCACCTGGCGCGTGTTGCCGCTGTTGTCGCGGTAGTGGTAGCGCTGCAGGCCGTTCTGCCGGCTGATCTTGTGTGGCTTGCCCAGGCTGCTTTCCACGTCGCTGCGCGTCATGCCGCTGCGAATCTCCTGCTTGATGATCGCGGCCCGTCGCGCGCTGCCGGTAACCCGGTTGCCGCAGCCGTCATCCTGTTGACCGACCACCACCAGTTCTCTGGCCCCGCTTGCTCGCGAGCTGCGTGCGGGCTTGGCCAGTGGCACGGCCTTGCCGCTGCTCGGCGTCTGGTTGCGGGCGTTCTGGGTTCGCTGCTGCTGCTCCGTCGGGCAGCCGTGGCGGGTGAAGGTGATATGGCCGTTGGCGTCTTCACAGCGGAACACGGTGGCGGCCAGGCTGGCCTGGGTGGGGTAGAGCAGGGCGGCGCAGAATGCGGCGCGCAGCAGTCCTTGCATGGGGCGTCCTCCTTGACGGGTGCCTGGATCAGCTTAGCCCGTTGTTCCGTGCGTGCCAGGGTGTCCTGCCGAGCGTGGCTGGCGTCGCAGCAACAGGATTTCAGCGCGGATTGAAGTTTGTGATGCAAGCAATTGTTCTTGCCTGGCTTTTCTCGCGTGCAAAGCCGTATTGCGGTGTTATCATTTGCCGCGTCAGCCCCGCCGGGGCTTGTGGAATACCACCATGGACTTACCCAGTAGTTACCAAACCCGATTTGACGATCGCGTAAAACCTGATTGATCCCCTTTGGCGTGCCCGCCAACTGGGGGTGGAGCGCGCTATGACTGAAGTAGAAGCCAAGAAGCCGCAAGAGAGCCTGCAGGATCGCCTGGCCCAGGTGGTCGAACTGCTGCATCGGCACAAGCTGGTGGAAGACCTGACCCATCGTCAGGAAGGCCAGCATCACGACCTGGTCGAGAACCTGGTGCACCGGCAGAACCTCGCCGAGCTGCAGCGCAAGCTCGACGACCTGCACCCCGCGGATATAGCCCACATCCTCGAAGCCCTGCCGCTCGACGACCGTCTGACCGTCTGGCAGCTGGTCAAGGCCGAGCGCGACGGCGACATTCTCCTCGAAGTGTCCGACGCGGTGCGCGAGACCCTGATCGCCGACATGGACGATCACGAGATCCTCGCCGCGGCCAAGGACATGGACGCCGACGAACTGGCCGACCTGGCGCCGGAGTTGCCGCGCGACGTGGTCCACGAGCTGATGGAGTCGCTCGATGCGCAGCAGCGCGAGCGGGTGCGTTCGGCGCTGTCCTACGAGGAGGACCAGGTCGGCGCGCTGATGGACTTCGAGATGGTCACCATCCGCGAAGACGTCAGCCTGGAGGTGGTGCTGCGTTACCTGCGTCGCCTCAAGGAGCTGCCGGGCCACACCGACAAGCTGTTCGTGGTCGACTACGACGGCGTGCTCAAGGGCGTGCTGCCGATCAAGCGTCTGCTGGTCAACGACCCGGACAAGCAGGTCGGCGAGGTGATGGCCGACGACCCGGTGACCTTCCATCCGGACGAGGACGCCTACGACGCCGCCCAGGCCTTCGAGCGCTACGACCTGATTTCCGCCCCGGTGGTGGACAAGAACGGCAAGCTGATCGGTCGTCTGACCATCGACGAGATGGTCGACCTGATCCGCGAGGAGAGCGAAAGCGAAGTGCTCAACATGGCCGGTCTGCGCGAGGAAGAGGACATCTTCGCCTCGGTGTGGAAGTCGGTGCGCAACCGCTGGGCCTGGCTGGCGATCAACCTGGTCACCGCCTTTCTCGCCTCGCGGGTGATCGGCCTGTTCGAGGGCTCGATCGAGAAGCTGGTGGCCCTGGCCGCGCTGATGCCCATAGTCGCTGGCATTGGCGGCAACTCCGGCAACCAGACCATCACCATGATCGTCCGCGCCATGGCGCTGGATCAGGTCGGCACCGGCAATACCTCGCGCCTGCTGCGCAAGGAGCTGGGCGTTTCCCTGATCAACGGCCTGCTCTGGGGCGGGGTGATCGGCGTGGTGGCCTATCTGCTCTACGACAGCTGGTCGCTGGGCGTGGTGATGACCGCGGCGATGACCCTCAACCTGCTGCTGGCGGCGCTGATGGGGGTGCTGATCCCCATGACCCTGGCGCGCCTGGGGCGCGACCCGGCCATGGGGGCCAGCGTGATGATCACGGCGATGACCGACAGCGGCGGTTTCTTCATCTTCCTGGGGCTGGCGTCGATCTTCCTGCTCTAGGCAGCGTGCCGTCATCGAGGCGGCTCGGGCCAGGCGCAGGGGTTGTTCGGGGGAGGGGCTGAGGCGGCATGCCAATGCCCTTCTTCGGCCTCGGGTAGTGGAAGTGCTGTAGCCACTACATAAAATCCCCGCCTAGTCTGTTTGGGGTTTGCTTGAAACGCTCGTTTCAGGCTAAGGTTCGCCAGCTTTGCCCGGGGGGCGACCCTGGGCGCTCCTAATCAATAATGAATGCAGCCCGCGAGCTGCTGGCAAAAGGAGCCAAGATGACCCCCAGTGAACTCCTGCTCGAGGGTGTCGAGCTCATGCTGTTCGGCATGGGTTTCGTGTTTGTCTTTCTGCTGTTGCTGGTGGTGGCGGTGCGCCTGATGTCGCGTCTGATCGACGTCTTCGTCCCGCATACGCCGGCCCCCGTCACCTCTTCTGCAGTACCCAGTGGCAAACCGGTCAGCCAAGAGCCGGATGCCGAATTGTTGGCTGCCATTCAATCCGCCATTCATCAGCACCGCGCCCGCCGCGGTTGATCAGGTTCTAGAGGGAGCACCTGTATGACTGCCGTTAAACAAGCACTCGGGATCACCGATGTGGTGCTGCGCGACGCCCACCAATCCATCCTGGCCACTCGCCTGCGCCTGGAGGATATGCTGCCGATCGCGCCCAAGCTCGATCAGGTCGGCTTCTGGTCGGTGGAGTCCTGGGGCGGTGCGACCTTCGATGCCTGCATCCGCTACCTGGGCGAAGACCCCTGGCAGCGTATCCGTGCGCTGAAGAAGGCCATGCCCAACACTCGCCAGCAGATGCTCCTGCGCGGCCAGAACCTGCTGGGCTACCGTCACTACGCCGACGACGTGGTGGAAAAATTCGTCGAGCGTGCGGCAGTCAACGGCGTCGACGTGTTCCGCGTGTTCGACGCTATGAACGATCCGCGCAACCTGCAGACCGCCCTGCAGGCTGTCAAGCGCCAGGGCAAGCATGCCCAGGGCACCATCTCCTACACCACCAGCCCGGTGCACAGCCTGCAGATGTGGGTCGATCTGGCCAAGCAGATCGAGGATATGGGCGCCGACTCCATCGCCATCAAGGACATGGCCGGCATCCTCACCCCCTACACCGCCTTCGAGCTGGTGTCGCGCCTCAAGGCCAGCCTGGCCATCCCGATCCATATGCAGTGCCACGCCACCGCGGGGCTGTCGTCGGTGGCCATCCTCAAGGCGGTGGAGGCCGGTATCGACAACGTCGACACCGCGATTTCCTCGCTGTCGATGACTTACGGCCATTCGCCGACCGAGTCGGTGGTGGCCATGTTCCAGGGCACCGAGCGCGACACCGGGCTGAACCTGGAGCTGCTGGAGGAAATCGCCGCCTACTTCCGCGAGGTGCGCAAGAAGTACGCGAAGTTCGAGGGCAACCTCAAGGGCGTCGACTCGCGCATCCTGGTCGCCCAGGTGCCGGGCGGCATGCTCACCAATATGGAAAGCCAGCTCAAGGAGCAGGGCGCCCAGGACAAGTTCGACCAGGTGCTGGCCGAGATCCCGCGCGTGCGCGAAGACCTCGGCTTCATCCCGCTGGTGACCCCGACCTCGCAGATCGTCGGCACCCAGGCGGTGATCAATGTGCTCACCGGCGAGCGCTACAAGTCCATCACCAAGGAAACCGCCGGCGTGCTCAAGGGTGAATACGGCGCCGCGCCCGCGCCGTTCAACGCCGAACTGCAGGCGCGCGTGCTCGATGGCGCCGAGGCGATCACCTGCCGTCCGGCTGACCTGCTCGAGGCCGAGATGGACAAGCTGACCGCCGAACTCAAGGGCATCGCCCAGGAGAAGGGCATCAAGCTGGCCGCCGACGAGATCGACGACGTGCTGACCTACGCGCTGTTCCCGCAGATCGGCCTGAAGTTCCTGGAGAACCGCGGCAATCCGGCGGCCTTCGAGCCGGCGCCGACCGGCAAGGAGACCCCGGTTCGCGAGGCCGGCAAGCCCGAGGTGTACAGCGTCGAGGTCAATGGCAAGTCGTTCGTCGTGCAGGTCAACGAAGGCGGCGATATAGAAGGCATCAAGCCGCTCGGTGGCAGTGCCGCTGCTGCACCTGCCGCTGCCGCGCCCGTTGCCGTGGGCGGCGGCGAGCCGCAGGCGGCACCGCTGGCCGGCAATATCTTCAAGGTGCTGGTGCAACCCGGCCAGGCCGTGGAGGAGGGCCAGCTGGTGATCATCCTCGAGGCGATGAAGATGGAAACCGAGATCCGCGCCTTCAAGGCCGGCAGCGTCGGGGCGGTCAACGTCAAGGTCGGCGATGCGGTGGCGGTGGGCGACAGCCTGCTGACCATCGGCTGAGGGGCGCGCCATGGAAAAGCTGCTCAAGCTCTGGCAGAGCACCGGCCTGTACCACCTGGAGCCCGGTCAGGCGTTCATGATCGCGGTCTGCATGCTGCTGATCTACCTGGCGATCAAGAAGGGCTTCGAGCCCCTGTTGCTGGTGCCCATCGGTTTCGGCGGCCTGCTGTCGAACATCCCGGTGGCCAACATGGCCGAGGGCGCCGGTTTCCTCCACCTGATCTATGAGGTGGGGCTGCCCACCAGCATCTTCCCGCTGCTGATCTTCCTCGGCGTCGGCGCCATGACCGACTTCGGGCCGATGCTGGCCAACCCCAAGACCCTGCTGCTTGGCGCCGCCGCGCAGTTCGGCATCTTCGGCACTCTGCTCGGCGCCTTGGCGATCACTGCGCTGGGCATTCCCGGCATGGAGTTCACCCTCAAGGAGGCGGCGTCCATCGCCATCATCGGCGGGGCGGACGGGCCGACCTCGATCTTCGTCACCTCCAAGCTGGCGCCGGATCTGCTCGGCCCCATCGCCGTCGCGGCCTACGCCTACATGGCCCTGGTGCCGCTGCTGCAGCCGCCGATCATGCGCGCGCTGACCACCAAGGAGGAGCGCGCCATCGTCATGCAGCAGCTGCGTCCGGTGGGGCAGACCGAGAAGATCATCTTCCCCATCGTGCTGTGCCTGTTGATCGGCATGCTGCTGCCGGACGCCGCGCCGCTGATCGGCATGTTCGCCCTCGGCAACCTGCTGCGTGAGTGCGGCGTGGTCGAGCGCCTGGCCGATACCTCGCGCAACGCGCTGATCAACATCGTCACCATCTTCCTCGGCCTGACCGTGGGCTCCAAGCTGTCGGCCGAGGCCTTCCTGCAGCTCAAGACCCTGGGCATCCTGCTGCTGGGCATGGTCGCCTTCTGCGCCGGCACCGCCGCCGGCGTGCTGATGGCCAAGCTGATGAATGTGTTCAGCACCCATAAGGTCAACCCGCTGATCGGCTCGGCCGGCGTCTCGGCGGTGCCGATGGCCGCCAGGGTGTCGAACAAGGTGGGGCTGGAAGCCAATCCGCAGAACTTCCTGCTGATGCACGCCATGGGCCCGAACGTGGCCGGGGTGATCGGCTCGGCCGTGGCGGCGGGGGTGTTGCTCAGTTTCGTTGGCTGATTGGCGCGGAGTTCGCTCCGCGCTTCTCTACGGCCCGCCAGGGCTGCTGTCAGGAATGGCAGGAATAAAAAAACCGGCTCAAGGCCGGTTTTTTTGTGGGGCCCGCCTCAGGCTTCTTCGGCGGCCATTTCCACGTCGTGGGCGATCAGGGCGACCAGGGCGTTCTGCTGGCGGCGCGACAGCTGACGGAAACGCTGCAGCAGTTCGCGCTCGTGCAGGCTCAGTTCGGGGCTGTCGAGGCGCAGGTTGAGCTCGTCGCCCAAGGCGCCCTCCTGCAGCATGCTCTGCTCCAGGCGGGCGATGATTTCCGAGTTCATGCTGCGGTGATGGTTGCGTGCTACGTCAGCGATACGCTCACGCATGCCGTCGGGCAAGCGAACGACGAATTTGTCAGCCGTACGGCTGGAATAGGTAGCCTGTTTCATAGGGCGCATACATTAAACCGGTTAGTTCAGGAGAGCGAGACTGGTAGTCAGTATCAAGATTGTCACCGGTTTGACCATCTTTAGCACTAGCCGTTCAACCAGTATCGCGTTATGCGTCGTTATGACCTAAGGGTCATCTGAACAGTTCCTTGACGCCAATTACGTGTCGAATTTTGGGCCAGGTAAAGGCGATATGCCAGCACCGGCTGTCAGAAATGCGCAGTACTCGGCAGAAGTCGTGCTCGGGCTGTGCTCGGGCATAAAAAATTCAAGCTCCGGTCACTCGATCGTCATCCCCGTTTCACGGCTCTGACACAGCTTGTGCCTACCTTGGTCTACACCAGGTGGCGGCCAGGCGCCGCCTTCTTATCGCCAATGATAGTAGAGGGCCAGCCCATGCGCGCAGTGATTCGAGTCGACCGTCTGAACAAGAGCTTCGGCCGCAAACAGGCGTTGTTCGACCTGGCGCTGTCGGTGCAGCCGGGCGAGATGGTGGCGCTGATCGGTGCCTCCGGCTCGGGCAAGTCGACCCTGCTGCGGCATTTGGCCGGCTTGGCCTGCTGCGACCGCACCGGCGGCGGTAGCATCGAGGTGCTTGGTCGCCAGGTGCAGGCCGAAGGCCGCTTGAACGGCGAGGTGCGTCGCCTGCGTGCCGACATCGGCTACATCTTCCAGCAGTTCAATCTGGTCGGCCGCCTCAGCGTGCTGCAGAACGTGTTGCTCGGCGGCCTCGGCCGCATGCCGCGCTGGCGTGGCAGCCTCAGCCTGTTCAGCGCCGAGGAGAAGCAGCGCGCGATGGTGGCGCTGGAACGCGTCGGGCTGGCCGAGTTCGCTGCCCAGCGCGCTTCCACGCTATCCGGCGGCCAACAGCAGCGCGTGGCCATCGCCCGCGCCCTGTGTCAGCAGGCCGAGGTGATCCTCGCCGACGAGCCGATCGCCTCGCTCGACCCGGAGTCGGCGCGCAAGGTGATGGAGATTCTCGCCGATATCAACCGCCGCGACGGCAAGACGGTGGTGGTGACCCTGCATCAGGTCGACTACGCGGTGCGCTACTGCCAGCGCGCCGTGGCGCTCAAGGGCGGGCGCATTCATTTCGACGGACCCACCGCAAGCTTCAACCCCGACTTCCTCAATGACCTCTACGGCGGCGATCTCGATATCCGCCTGCTACTGCCGCAAGGGCAGCGCCCACGGGCCGTGGAACGTCCGCTGACGCTGGCCAAGGCCTGACGTCACTTTCCTCATTCGAAAAACCAACGCCAACTAGCAACAGGAGTGTGCTCCATGTTCAAACGCATCGGCCAGGTGCTGGCTGCTTCCGCGCTCGTCACCGGTTCCCTGCTGGGCTCGGTCCAGGCCGCCGAGGAACTCAACTTCGGCATCATCTCCACCGAGTCCTCGCAGAACCTCAAGGCCATGTGGGATCCCTTCCTGGCTGACATGAGCAAGCAGACCGGGGTGAAGATCAACGCCTTCTTCGCCCCGGACTATGCCGGGATCATCCAGGGCATGCGCTTCGACAAGGTCGACGTGGCCTGGTACGGCAACAAGTCGGCGATGGAAGCGGTGGACCGCGCCGGCGGCGAGATCTTCGCCCAGACCGTGGCGGCCAACGGCGCACAGGGCTACTACAGCCTGCTGGTGGCGCACAAGGACAGCCCGATCAACTCGGTCGAGGACATGCTCAAGAACGCCAAGAGCCTGACCTTCGCCAACGGCGACCCGAACTCCACCTCGGGTTACCTGGTGCCCGGTTACTACGTGTTCGCCCAGAACAACGCCGACGCCGGCAAGATCTTCAAGCGCTCGCTCAACGGCAGCCACGAGGTCAACGCCCTGTCGGTGGCCAACAAGCAGGTCGATGTCGGCACCTTCAACAGCGAGGGCATGGAGCGTCTGGAAGTGACCGCGCCGGACAAGGCCGCCCAGCTCAAGGTGATCTGGACCTCGCCGCTGATCCCGTCCGACCCCATCGTCTGGCGCAAGAACCTGCCGCAGGAAACCCGCGACAAGCTGCGTGAGTTCTTCATGACCTATGGCGATCAGCCGCAGGAACTGAAAGTGCTGGAAGGGCTGCAGTGGGGCAAGTTCCGCGCCTCGGATGACGATCAGCTGCTGCCGATTCGTCAGCTCGAACTGTTCAAGAAGCGCACCGAAGTGGCCAACAACGACAAGCTCAAGGACGCCGACAAGCAGGCTCAGCTCAAGGAGCTGGACGCCGAACTGGCCAAGCTGGAACAGCGTATGGCCGAGCGTGAGAAGCAGGGCGGCGCCAGCGCCGGTTGATCCTGGCAGCCCCTCGGCATTGACCGAGGGGCTGACTGCAGTCGTTTTCCCCGAGATGCCTCGATGACCACTTTGACCACCCATACCCCGACCGTCGATAGCAAACGCAGCTGGTTGCAGTTGATCGGCTGGGGCCTGTTCTTTGCCGTGCTTGCCTGGTCCTGGCAGGGCGCGGAAATGAACCCGCTGGCGCTGGTGCGCGATGCCGGCAACATGGCCACCTTCGCCGCCGACTTCTTTCCGCCAGATTTCAGCAACTGGCAGCACTACCTCAAGGAGATGGTGGTTACCGTGCAGATCGCCCTCTGGGGCACGGTGCTGGCCATCGTCTGCGCCATTCCGCTGGGCATTCTCTGCTCGGAGAACATCGTGCCCTGGTGGATCTATCAGCCGGTGCGGCGGGTGATGGATGCCTGCCGTTCGATCAATGAAATGGTCTTCGCCATGCTCTTCGTCGTCGCGGTCGGCCTCGGCCCCTTCGCTGGCGTGCTGGCGCTGTTCGTCAGCACCACCGGGGTGCTGGCCAAGCTGTTCGCCGAGGCGGTCGAGGCCATCGACCCGGGCCCGGTCGAAGGCGTGCGCGCCACCGGTGCCAGTGCCCTGCAGGAGGTGATCTTCGGTGTAATCCCGCAGGTGCTGCCGCTGTGGATTTCCTATTCGCTGTACCGCTTCGAGTCCAACGTGCGCTCGGCCACCGTGGTCGGCATGGTCGGCGCCGGCGGTATCGGGGTGATCCTCTGGGAGGCCATACGCGGCTTCCAGTTCGCCCAGACCTGCGCCCTGCTGATCGTGATCATCCTGGTGGTGAGCGCCATCGACATCCTGTCACAGCGCCTGCGCAAGCTCTTTATCTGAAGGAGGAGGAGGGCGCCTGCGTGCGCCCTTTGCAAACGATGAACTTGTCTAGACAAAGCGAACCGCTGTACCGCGAGCTGGCCGCCGTGTTGCGCGAAGACCTGCAACGCATGAGCCCAGGCGACTACCTGCCGGGCGAGATGCAACTGGCCGCACGTTTTTCCGTCAACCGCCACACCCTGCGCCGTGCGGTGGACGAGCTGGTGCTCGAAGGCCGCCTGCTGCGCCGCCAGGGCAAGGGCACCCAGGTGCTGGCCAAGCCGCTGGTGTATCCGGTGGAGGCGGGCAGTGCCTTCAGCCAGTCGCTGTCGGCGCTCGGCCACCGGGTCGAGGCGAAACTGATCGAGAAGCTGCGCCTTACCGGCAGCAGCGAGGAGTGCCGCCACCTGCAACTGCCCGACGGCAGCGAGTTGATCGAGCTGACCACCCTGCGTCTGCTCGAGGGCCAGCCGTTGAGCCTGATCCGCCACCGCTTCTGCGCCAGCCTGGCGCCACTGTTGGCCGACTACCAGGGCGGCTCGCTGCGCCAGTACCTGGCCGAGCGCGACCTGCCCCTGGCGCGCACCTTCAGCCTGATTGGCGCGCGTCTGCCCAGCCGCGAAGAGGCCGCGCACCTGCTGATGCCGCGCCATGCGCCGTTGCTCAGCGTACTCACTTTGTCCCGCGATCCCGCTGGCCGGGCGGTGGAGCTGGCGCAGTCCAGCAGCCGCGCCGACCGCTTCCAGTACCAGGTAGCGACCTGATGGAGACCCGCATGAACGACCATGATCCGAACATCGCCGCGCGCCAGCGCTGGATGGGCGTGCTGGCCCGCGCCGGCGACGCCCTCGATGCCCATGAGGCGGCGCTGAAAGACAGCGCCTACCAGCTGATCCGCGCCCCCGAGGTGGGCATGACCCTGGTGCGCGGGCGCATGGGCGGCACCGGCAGCGCCTTCAACCTCGGCGAGATGACCGTGACCCGCTGCGTGGTGCGCCTGGCCGACGGCCGTACCGGCTACAGCTACCTGGCAGGCCGCGACAAGCGCCGCGCCGAACTGGCGGCATTGGCCGACGCCCACCTGCAGGGCAGTGACCAGGCGCGCTGGCTCGGTGACCTGATCGAACCCCTGGCCCGCCAGCAGCGCGAACAGCGACTGGCTCGGGCCGCACAGACTGCCACCACCCAGGTGGAGTTCTTCACCCTGGTCAGAGGAGAGGATTGATGAACGCGCCGCACAGCTCGCACTGGCTGCAACCGGCTTTCGACGACCCGGTGCTGGACGCCCAGCTCAGCTTCCGCGCCGCCCTCGGCGCCCTGGCCGAACCGGGCCTACCACGCGCCATGGACCGCGCCCACACCCTGGGCGATCTGACCCCGGCCACCTACGGCCTGTGCCTGGCCTTTCTCGACAGCGACACGCCGCTATGGCTGGCGCCGCGCTTCGATACGCCGTTGATTCGCGCCAACCTGGCCTTCCACTGCGGCTGCCCGATCGTCGCCGAGCGCGAGATCGCCCTGTTTGCGCTGCTCGATGAGAGCGAGTTGAGCGATCTGTCGGACTTCGACAACGGCAGCGAACGCTACCCGGATCAGTCCTGCACGCTGCTGATTCAACTCGACGATCTGCACGCTGGCCCAGCCCTGCGCTGGCGCGGTCCGGGCATCAAGGACGTGCGCAGCGTCAGCCTGCCGTTGCCGGCCTCGTTCTGGCAGCAGCGCCAGGCGCGCAGCGCTTTTCCCCGTGGCCTGGACTGCTTCTTCGCCGCTGGCGGCGAGGTGATCGGCCTGCCACGCAGCACCCACGTGCTGATCGAAACCGAGGAGGCTGCCTGATGTATGTCGCCGTCAAGGGTGGCGAACGCGCCATCGACAATGCCCATCAACTGCTGGCCAGCCGTCGCCGCGGTGATACTGCCGTCGCCGAACTGGGCGTTGAGCAGATCCGCCAGCAGCTGCCGCTGGCCGTGGCCCGTGTGATGAGCGAAGGCTCGCTGTACGACGACGAACTGGCCGCGCTGGCCATCAAGCAGGCCGCAGGTGACTTGATGGAAGCCATCTTCCTCTTGCGCGCCTACCGCACCACGCTGCCGCGCTTCGGTGCCAGCGAGCCGCTGGATACCACGCAGATGCAGCTGGAGCGACGCATCTCCGCCACCTTCAAGGACCTGCCCGGTGGTCAACTGCTCGGCCCGACCTTCGATTACACCCACCGCCTGCTGGATTTCGCCCTGTTGGCCGAGGGCAACTATCCGGCGCCAGAAGCGGTCGTTACCGATGAGCCCAAGCCCTGTCCGCGGGTGCTGGATTTTCTTGCAAGCGAAGGCCTGATGGCCCGCGAGGCGGACGACGGCGCGCCGGTACCCGATATCACCCGCGAGCCGCTGGCCTTTCCCGCCAGCCGCGCCGAGCGCCTGCAGGCGCTGGCCCGTGGCGACGAGGGCTTCCTCCTGGCGCTGGGGTATTCCACCCAGCGTGGTTACGGACGCAACCACCCCTTCGCCGGGGAGATCCGCATCGGCGACGTCGAGGTGTGGATGACGCCCGCCGAACTGGGTTTCGCCGTGCCGCTGGGCGACATCGAAATCACCGAGTGCGAGATGGTCAACCAGTTCGTCGGTGAAAGTGCCGAGCAGGCGCAGTTCACCCGCGGCTACGGCCTGGCCTTCGGTTACGCCGAGCGCAAGGCCATGGGCATGGCCCTGGTCGACCGCGCGCTGCGAACCGCCGAGTACGGCGAGGAAGTGCAGGGTCCGGCGCAGGAAGAGGAATTCGTGCTGATGCACTGCGACAACGTCGAGGCCGCCGGCTTCGTTTCGCACCTGAAGTTGCCGCACTACGTCGACTTCCAGGCCGAACTGGAACTGATCCGCAAGCTGCGCCGACAGGCGCCGGCAGAGGAGAACCGCTGATGAACCTTTCCATCGCAAGCGGCGCCCGCGAGGCGTCGGCCTACAACTTCGCCTATCTGGATGAGCAGACCAAGCGCATGATCCGCCGTGGCCTGCTCAAGGCGGTGGCGATCCCCGGTTACCAGGTGCCTTTCGGAGGCCGCGAGATGCCGCTGCCCTATGGCTGGGGCACCGGCGGCATGCAGCTGACCGCCGCCATTCTCGGCGCGGACGACGTGCTCAAGGTGATCGACCAGGGCGCTGACGACACCACCAACGCGGTGTCGATCCGCCGCTTCTTCGCCCGCACCGCCGGCGTCGCCACCACCGAACGCACGGTGGAGGCCAGTGTGATCCAGACCCGCCACCGCATCCCGGAAACGCCGCTGTCGGCCGGGCAGATCATGGTCTACCAGGTGCCTATCCCCGAGCCTCTGCGCTTTATCGAGCCGAGCGAGCAGGAGACGCGGACCATGCATGCGCTGGAGGACTACGGCGTGATGCATGTGAAGCTGTATGAGGACATCGCCACCTTCGGCCATATCGCCACCGCCTACGCCTACCCGGTGACGGTGGACGAGCGCTACGTGATGGACCCGTCGCCAATCCCGAAATTCGACAACCCCAAGCTGGACATGAGCCCGGCGCTGATGCTGTTCGGCGCGGGGCGTGAAAAGCGCCTGTACGCGGTGCCGCCCTTTACCCACGTGGTCAGTCTGGACTTCGAGGATCACCCCTTCGCCGTGCAGCAGTGGGACGAGTGCTGCGCCTTCTGTGGCAGCACGGAATCCTTCCTCGACGAGCTGATCGTCGACGACGCCGGCAGCAAGCGCTACGTCTGCTCAGACACCGACTACTGCCGCCAGCGCACCGAGGAGAACCTGCAATGAGCGTTGCCGAACGTCTGCAACCTGCCGTGGCAGCGGCCGAGCCGCTGTTCTCGGCGCGTGATCTCACCCGCCTGTACGGCCCGGAAAAGGGTTGCCAGGGCGTCAGCTTCGACCTCTATCCCGGCGAGGTTCTGGGCATCGTCGGCGAGTCCGGCTCGGGCAAGTCCACCTTGCTCAGCCTGCTTTCCGGGCGCTGCCCGCCGGACCGCGGCAGCGTGAGTTATCGCGCTCGCGACGGCCAGTGGCTCGACCTGTACAGCGCCAGCGAGGCCGAGCGGCGCACGCTGCTGCGCACCGAGTGGGGCTTCGTCGAGCAGAACCCGCGTGACGGCCTGCGCATGGCGGTGTCGGCCGGCGCCAATATCGGCGAGCGGCTGATGGCCCAGGGCGTGCGCCACTATGGCGAGCTGCGCGCCGCCGGGCTCGACTGGCTGAGCCAGGTGGAGATCGACCCGGCGCGTATCGACGACCTGCCACGCACCTTCTCCGGCGGCATGCAGCAGCGCCTGCAGATCGCCCGCAACCTGGTCTCCGCACCGCGCCTGGTATTTATGGACGAGCCGACTGGCGGGCTGGACGTGTCGGTGCAGGCGCGCCTGCTCGACCTGCTGCGTGGCCTGGTGCGCGAGCTGGATCTGGCGGTGGTGATCGTCACCCACGACCTGGCGGTGGCGCGCCTGCTGGCCGACCGGCTGATGGTGATGCGCCGTTCGAAGGTGGTGGAGGCAGGGCTGACGGATCAGATTCTCGACGATCCACAGCATCCCTATTCGCAGCTGCTGGTGTCGTCCGTCTTGCAGCCATGAGCGTACCGCGAGCTGGCGCTGCGTAGGGTGGATGACGCTCTTCTCATCCACCAGCGAGTCGCCATCGGTGGATGGATAAAGCGCCATCCACCCTACAACCGACCACCCGTAGCCCCGAGGAAATCAGGGCTACGACGGTAACCGAGGTGTGTATGAACAACCTGATCGAGGTCAGCGGCCTCAGCAAGACCTTCACCCTGCACCAGCAGAACGGCGTCGTCCTGCAGGTGCTGCGTGACCTGAATTTCGCCGTGCGCGGCGGCGAGTGCCTGGTGCTGCACGGCCAGTCCGGCGCCGGCAAGTCGACCCTGCTGCGCACGCTGTACGGCAACTATCTGGCGGCCGGCGGCAGCATTCGCATCCGTCACCAGGGCGAGCCAGTTGAGCTGGTCGGCGCCGAGCCGCGCCAGGTGCTGGCGGTGCGCCGGCAGAGCCTGGGTTACGTCAGCCAGTTCCTGCGGGTCATCCCGCGCGTCTCTACCCTGGACGTGGTGATGGAGCCGGCGTTGGCCCGCGGCTGGACGCGCAGTGACGCCGAGGCGCGGGCCAAGAGCCTGCTGAGTCGGCTGAATATCCCCGAGGCGCTCTGGCAACTGGCGCCGGGCACCTTCTCCGGCGGCGAGCAGCAGCGCGTCAATATCGCCCGCGGCTTCATGGTCGAGTGGCCGGTGCTGCTGCTCGACGAACCCACCGCCTCGCTGGACGACGCCAACCGCCAGGTGGTGCTGGAGCTGATTCTCGAAGCCAAGGCGGCCGACAGCGCGCTGATCGGCATCTTCCACGACCGCATCGCCCGCGAGGCGGTGACCGACCGTTACCTCGACATGAGCGTCGCCGCGGCGCAACCGGAGTACGTCTATGTCGTCTGAACAGATTCTCAGCAACGCCCGTATCGTCACTGCCGAGCGCGAGTTCCTCGGCACCCTGTTGCTGCGTGACGGGCTGATCGCCGCGGTGGACGAGGGCGCCAGTCGCCTGCCGCAGGCCCAGGACCTGGGCGGCGATTACCTGCTGCCGGGGCTGGTGGAGCTGCACACCGACAACCTGGAAAAACACATGAGCCCCAGGCCTGGCGTGGATTGGCCGTCGATCTCGGCGGTGCTGACCCACGATGCGCAAATCGTCGCCGCCGGCATCACCACGGTGTTCGATGCGCTGGCCATCGGCGACATCAACCCGCGTGGCCGGCGCATGCAGCAGTTGCCGGCGATGATCGAGGCCATCGCCGCCAGCGAGGCGGCGGGGCAGACCCGCGCCGAGCACCGCCTGCACCTGCGTTGCGAGCTGTGCCACCCCGATGCCCTGACCATCTACCGCGACCTGGTGGAGCACCCGTTGGTGGCGCTGGTGTCGGTGATGGACCACTCACCCGGCCAGCGCCAGTTCGCCAAGGTGGAGAAGTACCGCGAGTACTACATGGGCAAGTACCACCTGAGCCCGGCGGAGATGGAGGATTTTCTCCAGGAACAGATCGCCAACTCGCGTCAGTACAGCGACCGCCAGCGTCGCGCCATAGTCGAAGACTGCCACGCCCGCGGCATCTCGGTGGCCAGCCATGACGACGCGACCCTGGCCCACGTGCAGGAGTCGGCCGGCTTCGGCATGGCCATCGCGGAGTTTCCCACCACCCTGGAAGCGGCCAGAGCCAGCCACGAGCTGGGGCTGAAGGTGCTGATGGGGGCACCGAATGTGGTGCGCGGCGGCTCGCACTCCGGCAATATCGCCGCCGCCGAACTGGCGCGCCACGGCGTGCTGGATATCCTCTCCAGCGACTACTACCCGGCCAGCCTGCTGCATGCGGCCTGGCTGCTCGCCGGGCAGGACAACGACTATGATTTGCCTGCGGCCATCGCCACCGTGAGCCGCGCGCCGGCCAGGGCGGCCGGACTGGATGACCGCGGCGAGATCCGCGTCGGTCTGCGCGCCGACCTGGTACAGGCCAGGGCCCATGACCAGCAGCCGGTGATCCAGCAGGTGTGGCGCCAAGCACGAAGGGTATTCTGATGCAGGGCAGGTTGATCTATCTGGTGGGGCCTTCGGGCTCGGGCAAGGACAGCCTGTTGCAAGCCGCGCGTGCGCCGCTGGAGGCGCACGGCTGCCGTTTCGCCCGGCGGGTTATCACCCGTAGCGCGGAGTCCGTCGGCGAGGATGCACTGGGCGTCACCCCGGACGAGTTCGAGCGTCTGCAGGGCGAGGGCGCCTTCGCCCTGAGCTGGCGTGCCAACGGTCTGGCCTACGGCATCCCGCGCGAGATCGACGACTGGCTGAGCGCCGGCCAGGACGTGCTGATCAATGGCTCGCGCGGTCATCTCGAGGCTGCGCGCCAGCGCTATCCGGATCTGCTGGCGATTCTTCTGCAGGTCGACGAAGCGGTGCTGCGCCAGCGCTTGCTGACCCGTGGCCGGGAAACGCCGGAGCAGATCGAGCAGCGCCTGGCGCGCAGCCGCAAGTTGCAGCAGGAGGATAGGGAACGCACTGTCATCCTCGACAACTCCGGCCCCCTGCAACAAACCGTCAGCCGCCTGCTGCATCTGCTCGACGAGGCCCGCCAATGCGCCTGACCCTGCTTGGTACCGGCGATGCCCGTCAGGTGCCCGTGTACAACTGCAGTTGCCCGGCATGCGATGCGGCACGCGTGTATCCGGCGCGGCGCCGTGGCCCCTGTTGCGCGCTGATCGAATGCGGCGCGCAGCGCTGGCTGATCGACAGCGGCCTGACCGATCTCACCGAGCGCTTCGCGCCGCACAGTCTCAGCGGCATTCTGCAGACCCACTACCACGCCGACCACGCCCAGGGCCTGTTGCACCTGCGCTGGGGCCAGGGACTGGTGATTCCGGTGCATGGCCCGGACGACCCGGAAGGGCTGGCCGATCTGTACAAGCACCCCGGCATTCTCGATTTCAGCCAGCCATTCGCCGCATTCGAGCGTCGCCAATTGGGCGAACTGCAGGTCACCGCGCTACCGCTGACCCACTCCAAGCCCACCTTTGGGTATTTGTTTGAGGGGAAGGGGTTCGAAGGGCAGGGCAGGCGTATCGCCTACCTCACCGATACAGTCGGCGTACCCGAGGCCAGCTGTGCCGAGCTCGGGCGTGCGCCGCTGGATCTGCTGGTGCTCGATTGCTCCACCGCCCCGCAACCCGTCGCACCACGCAACCACAACGACCTGACCCGCGCGCTCGAAGTCATCGAACGCCTGCAGCCGAAGCAAGCGGTGCTGACCCATATCGGCCACGCCTTCGACGCCTGGTTGCTGGATCATCCCGGCGTTTTGCCGCCCGGCGTTCGCCTGGCCAGCGACGGGCTGCTGCTGTAACCCGGCTGCAATCCGGAAATGCCTCGCCGGACGGCCCCGGATTGCATCCGGGCTACGGGCCGGGCGGTCAATCCAGCGGCAGTTCGGTGGTGCGTTTGACCTCGCTCATGGCGATATTGGAATGCGCCTCCTGCACGTGCGGGCGCTGCAACAGGTGGTCGCGCAAAAAACGCTCGTAGTCGGCGATGTCCTTGGCCACCACCTTGAGCAGGTAGTCCGAGCCGCCGGCCATGGTGTAGCACTCCAGCACCTGCGGGTAGCCCACCACCGCCTGCTCGAACTCTTCCAGATTGCCGCGGCCGTGGGCCGACAGCTTGATGTCGACGAACACCGTCATGCCCAGTCCCAGCTGCTTGGGGTTGAGCAGGGCGACCTTGCGTTCGATCAGGCCTTCCTCCTGCATGCGGTGAATCCGCCGCCAGCAGGGCGATTGCGACAGCTCGACCTTCTCCGCCACCTCGGCGGCGGACAGGTCGGCATCGTGCTGCAGCAGGCGGAGAATCTTGCGGTCGATGGGGCTCAGTTTGTCCTGCATGCTTGTTTCCGTTTTCTTGTGATTGTTGGAAGGATCATGCGCAGTATTGCCGCCGCAGCCCAAAAATAGAAAGAAAAAAGCGGAACCCCTCGGTCATGATTTTGCCCAGTCGTCCCGTGCAGCGATCCTGGCGGGGCAGAAGAGGGTGGCACCTACCGTTGCCGCCCAGGTCGCCATAAAAATAAAAGGAGCGCCCGCATGTCACTGGCCGAGATCCGCCTGGATGACAAGTACCGTCTCGCCACCGGTCACCTCTACCTGACCGGTACCCAGGCGCTGACCCGCCTGCCCATGCTGCAGAAGCAGCGTGACGCCGCCCATGGCCTGAACACCGCCTGCTTTATCTCCGGTTACCGTGGCTCGCCGCTGGGCAACCTGGACAAGAGCCTGTGGGACGCCAAGCAGTACCTCAAGGACAACCACATCCACTTCCAGCCCGGGGTCAACGAAGAACTGGCCGCCACCGCCTGCTGGGGCAGCCAGCAGACCAGCCTGTTCCCCGGCGCGCGCTACGATGGCGTGTTCGCCATGTGGTACGGCAAGGGCCCGGGTGTCGATCGTTGCGGCGACGTGTTCAAGCACGGCAACTCCGCCGGCGTTTCCCCTCATGGCGGCGTGCTGCTGCTGGCCGGCGACGATCATGGCTGCAAGTCTTCGAGCATCGCCCACCAGAGCGAGCACGCCTTTATCGCCGCCTCGATTCCGGTGCTCAACCCGGCCAACGTCCAGGAAATCCTCGACTACGGCATCATCGGCTGGGAGCTGTCGCGCTACAGCGGCTGCTGGGTGGCGCTGAAGACCATCGCCGAGAACGTCGATTCCTCGGCCGTGGTGGAGGTCGATCCGCTGCGGGTCGAGGTGAAGATTCCGGAAGATTTCCAACTGCCGGAAGACGGCGTGCACATCCGCTGGCCGGACCCGCCCCTGGTCCAGGAAAAGCGCCTCAACACCTACAAGATCTACGCCGCGCGCGCCTTCGCCCTGGCCAACAAGCTCAACCAGATCAAGCTCGATTCGCCCAATCCGCGCCTCGGCATTATCACCACGGGAAAATCGTATCTGGACGTGCGCCAGGCGCTGAATGACCTCGGCCTCGACGAGCAACTCTGCGCCCAGGTCGGCCTGCGCGTGCTCAAGGTCGGCATGAGCTGGCCGCTGGAGCCGGTGTCGGTGCACGAGTTCGCCGAGGGCCTGGACGAAATCCTGGTGGTGGAGGAAAAGCGCAGCATCATCGAGGACCAGCTGACCGGCCAGCTGTACAACTGGCCGGTGGGCAAGCGCCCGCGGGTGGTCGGCGAGTTCGACGAGCAGGGCGTGTCCTTGCTGCCGAACCTCTCCGAGCTGACCCCGGCGATGATCGCCCGAGTGATCGCCAAGCGCCTGGCGCCGATCTATTCCAGCCCGGTGATCGAGGAGCGCCTGGCCTTCCTCGCCGCCAAGGAGGCGGCGCTGGCCGCGCCCAAGCACAGCACCGCGCGCACCCCGCATTTCTGCTCCGGCTGCCCGCACAACAGCTCGACCAAGCTGCCGGAAGGCAGCCGCGCCCTGGGCGGCATCGGTTGCCACTACATGACCCAGTGGATGGACCGCAACACCGACACCTTTACCCAGATGGGCGGCGAGGGCGCGACCTGGATCGGCCAGGCGCCGTTCACCGACACCCCGCACGTGTTCCAGAACCTCGGCGACGGCACCTACTTCCATTCCGGCCAACTGGCCCTGCGCGCCTCGGTCGCCGCCGGAGTCAATATCACCTACAAGATCCTCTACAACGACGCGGTGGCCATGACCGGCGGCCAGCCCATCGACGGCGAGTTGCGCATCGACCAGCTCAGCCAGCAGGTCTATGCCGAGGGGGTCAAGCGTATCGCCCTGGTCAGCGACGAGCCGGACAAGTACCCGACCCGTGCCACCTTCGCGCCCATCGTCACCTTCCACCATCGCCGCGAGCTGGACGCCGTGCAGCGCGAGCTGCGCGAGTTCAAGGGCGTGTCGGTGATCCTCTACGATCAGACCTGCGCCACCGAGAAGCGCCGCCGGCGCAAGCGCGGCAAGCTGGTCGACCCGGCCAAGCGCGCCTTTATCAACCCGGCGGTGTGCGAGGGCTGCGGCGACTGCAGCGTGAAGTCCAACTGCCTGTCGGTGCTGCCGCTGGAGACCGAGCTGGGGCGCAAGCGCGAGATCGACCAGAACGCCTGCAACAAGGATTTCAGCTGCCTGGAAGGCTTCTGCCCGAGCTTCGTCACCGTGCACGGCGGCAGCTTGCGCAAGCCCGAGGCGGTGGGCCTGGGCGCGCTGTTTATCGCCCTGCCGGAGCCGCGCCAGCCTGCGCTGGAGCGTCCGTGGAACATTCTCCTGCCCGGCGTCGGCGGCAGCGGCGTGACCACGGTCGGCGCCTTGCTGGGCATGGCCGCGCATATCGAAGGCAAGGGCTGCAGCGTGCTGGATCAGGCCGGCCTGGCGCAGAAGTTCGGCCCGGTGGTCACCCATATCCGCATCGCCGCCAAACAGGAGGATATCTACGCCGTGCGCATCGCCGCCGGCGAGACCGACCTGCTGCTCGGCTGCGACCTGGTGGTGTCTGCCAGCGAGGAGGCCCTGGCCAAGCTCAACGACAAGATCGCCCATGCGCTGGTCAACAGCCACGAGGCGGCCACCGCCGAGTTCACCCGCAACCCCGATGCCCAGGTGCCCGGCGCCGCCATGCGCGAGGCCATCATCGAGGCGGTCGGCGCGGCCAAGACCCAGTTCGTCGACGCCACCCGCCTGGCCACCCGCCTGCTCGGCGACAGCATCGCCACCAACCTGTTTATGCTCGGCTTCGCCTATCAGAAGGGCCTGGTGCCGGTGTCGGCCGAGGCCATCAATAAGGCCATCGAACTCAATGGCGTGGCCGTGCAGCTCAACCAGCAGGCCTTTCTCTGGGGCCGCCGCGCCGCCCATGACCTGGCTGCGGTGGAGAAGCTGGCCGCGCCCAAGGTGGCCGAGGCGCCGCGTTGCCAGAGCCTGGAGGAAATCGTCGAGGATCGTGCGCAGCGTCTGAGCGCCTACCAGAACGCCGCCTACGCCGCGCGCTATCGCGAGCTGGTGGCGCGCGTGCGCCAGGCCGATGGCGATGCCGAGCAGCGCCTGAGCAAGGCGGTGGCGCGCTACTACTTCAAGCTGTTGGCCTACAAGGACGAGTACGAGGTGGCGCGGCTGTACAGCGACGCCGCCTTTACCAAGCAGCTCGAGGCGCAGTTCGAAGGCGACTACCAGCTGCAGTTCCACCTGGCGCCGAGCTGGTTGAGCAAGCCCGACCCGCTCACCGGTCAACCGCGCAAGCGCGCCTTCGGCCCCTGGATGCTCAAGGCCTTCGCCGTGCTGGCGCGCTTCAAGTTCCTCCGCGGCACGGCGCTAGATCCCTTTGGCCATAGCGCCGAGCGCAAACTGGAGCGCGAGCTGATCGCGGACTACGAGGCGACCGTGGCCCACCTGCTCGCCGAGCTCAATGCCGGCAACTACCGCACGGCGCTGGCGCTGGCCGAGCTGCCGGAGCAGATACGCGGCTACGGCCATGTCAAGGAGGCGGCGCTGGCCAAGGTGCGCGAGCAGGCCGCGCAGCTCAAGGCACGCCTGGCCGTCAGCGAAATCGCCGCGGTGCAGCTGTTCGAACCGGCCGCCTGATCTTCCCTGTCACCCCTTGCCACCCCCTCCCGCCTGGGAGCGGGGCGGCCTTTTACAATCCGATACCCGAGGTAACCCGATGTCCGTCTTCACCCACGTCGACTTCGATCAGCACGAACAGGTGGTCTACGGCCACGACAAGGCCAGCGGCCTGAAAGCCATCATCGCCATCCACGACAGCACCCTCGGCCCGGCTCTGGGCGGCTGCCGCATGTGGAACTACGCCTCGGACGAGGAAGCGCTGCGCGACGTGCTGCGCCTGTCGCGCGGCATGACCTACAAGTCGGCCCTGGCCCGTCTGCCGCTCGGTGGCGGCAAGGCGGTGATCATCGGCGACCCGCACAGCGGCAAGAGCGAGGCGCTGTTCCAGGCCATGGGCGATTTCGTCGACAGCCTCGGCGGGCGCTATATCACCGCGGCGGATTCCGGCACCGGCGTGGCCGAGATGCAGATCATGGCCGAACGCACCCGCCACGTGGCCGGCGCCGGCCAGCGCGAGGCCTTCGACGGCGGCAGCCGCGATGGCGACCCGTCGCCGTCCACCGCCTATGGCGTGTTCGTCGGTATCCAGGCGGCGGTGGCCCATCGCCTCGGCCGTCAGGATCTTTCCGGCATCCGCGTGGCCATCCAGGGCGTCGGCCAGGTCGGCTTCGGCCTGGCCAGGTTGCTCAAGGATGCCGGCGCCCAGCTGTGGGTGACCGATATCCATGCCGCCAACGTGCAGCGCGCGGTCGCCCAGCTCGGCGCCACGGCGGTCGGCCAGCACGATATCTACGGCCTCGACGTCGACGTCTTCGCCCCCTGCGCCCTCGGCGCCATCGTCAACCCGCAGACCCTCGAAGCGCTGCGCGCGCCGATCATCGCCGGCGCCGCCAACAACCAGCTGGCCGATGCCAGCCTGGCCGAGACCCTGCGTCGCCGCGAATGCCTGTATGCGCCGGATTACGCGATCAACGCCGGCGGCATCATTGACGTCTGCTACGAGCGCACCGGCGGCAGCGTCGCCCAGCTCAAGGCGCATATCGAAGGCATCGGCCCGACCCTGACGGAGATCTTCCAGCGCGCCGAGCGCGAAGGCGCCACCACCACCGCGATCGCCGACCGCATGGCCCGCGAGCGCCTGCAGGGCGGCCTTTGATCTGGTGCGCGCGGCGCACCCTACGAGGGTGGCGGCGCTGCCCGGCAACCCTGTCGTAGGGTGCGCCGCGCGCACCAACCCCGGGGTGGATCGACCGCCCCAGCCTCCTGACTTTTTCACAACAACAAGAGGGCAAGTCCCAATGAGTCAAGACAGCATCGCCGCCGGCGCCTTCGCCGGTACCCCCAGCAGCGCCGGCCGTGGCCTGTGGTCGTCGCGCTGGGTGTTCTTCCTCGCCGCCACCGGCTCGGCCGTGGGCCTGGGCAATATCTGGAAGTTCCCCTATATCACCGGGCAGAACGGCGGCGGCGCCTTCGTCCTGGTCTACCTGGCGTGCATCCTGGCCATCGGCATCCCGCTGCTGATGACCGAGGTGATGATCGGCCGCCGCGGCCGCGCCAACCCGGAGGGCGCCTTCGCCGCCCTGGCCAAGGAGGCGCGGGCCAGCCGGCACTGGCGCTGGCTGGGTACGCTGGCGGTGCTGACCGGTTTTCTCATCTTGAGCTTCTACACGGTGATCGCCGGCTGGGCCGTGGCCTATACCCCGGCGGCCATGAGCGGCAGCTTCGCCGGGCTGACCGGCGAGAGCAGCGGCGCGCTGTTCGGCGCCATGCTGGCCGATCCCTGGCAACTGGCCGGCTACGGCACCCTGGTGCTGGCGCTGACCCTGGGCATCGTCGCCTTCGGCGTGCGCGGCGGCCTGGAGCGCTCGCTGCGTTTCCTTATGCCGGGGCTGTTCGTCCTGCTCCTGGTGCTGGTCGGCTATGCCGCCACCACCGGGCATTTCATGCAGGCGGTGCACTTTCTCTTCGACGCCGACTTCAGCAAGCTCAGCGCCCAGGGCGTGCTGGTGGCGCTGGGCCACGCCTTCTTCACCTTGAGCCTGGCCAGCGGCGCGATGATGGCCTACGGCTCTTACCTGCCGGCCGGCACCTCGATCGCCAAGACCGCGCTGATGGTGGCCCTGGCCGATACCGGGGTGGCGCTGCTGGCCGGTCTGGCGATCTTCCCGCTGGTGTTCGCCAACGGCCTGGAGCCGGGCGCGGGGCCGGGGCTGATCTTCGTCACCCTGCCGATCGCCTTCGGCCAGATGCCACTGGGCCAGCTGGTCGGCGGGTTGTTCTTCATCATGCTGGCAATCGCCGCGCTGACCTCGGCGATCTCCCTGAGCGAGCCGACCATCGCCTGGCTGACCGAGAAGTTCGGCATCAGCCGCCTCAAGGCGGTGCTGGCCAGCGGTATTGCCCTGTGGCTGCTAAGCCTGGGCACGGTGCTGTCGTTCAACGCCTGGAGCGAGGTGACCCTGCTGGGCAAGACCTTCTTCGACAGCCTGGATTACCTCACCACCAACCTGCTGATGCCGCTGGGTGGCCTGGCCACCGTGCTGTTCGCCGGCTGGGCGCTGAGCCGCAAGACCGTGCAGGAGGCCATCGGCATCGAGCAGCCCGGGCTGTTCGCGTTGTGGTGGCAGGTGCTGCGCGTGGTCACCCCGCTGGGCATCCTGGTGGTGTTCCTGCATAGCCTCGGGTTGTTCTGAGGCGCTGGCGGGGCTGCTGAAAAACGCTGGTGGCCCCCAGCCGTCTTTAACGTGCCTGTTCGCGGATAAATCCGCTCCTACAACAGCCGTACTGCGTTGCCGCCATGGCGGGGCAGGGCACGGCCTGTAGGAGCGGCTTCAGCCGCGAAGCGCCTTCACTCCAGGGTCAGCGCCAGGCTGACGCCATGCGGCCGGAAGCCCAAGCCCTCGTAGAAACGATGCGCCGCCTCGCGGCTCTGGCTGCTCGACAGTGCCAGCTTGTAGCAGCCCCAGGCACGGGCGTGCTGCACCGCATGCTGCATCAGCGCCTGGCCGATGCCCAGGCCGCGCGCCTCGCTATCGACCACCACGTCCTCGAGAATCGCCGAGCGGGCGAAGTTGTGCGCCAGGTGCTCGATCAGGATCAGCGTGCAGGTGCCGAGCAGTTCGCCGTCGCGCTCGGCCACCAGCACCAGGCGATTCGTCGACAGCTTGGCCAGGCACAGGGCGAGCAGGCCGGCGTCGGGCGGCGGCTCGTCCGTGCCCAGCTGCTGCAGCAGGCTGGCCAGCGGCTTGGCGTCGGCAGTGCAGGCGGCGCGGATGGCGTAGGTGGCGAAGGGCGAGTCGGGCAGGGCATCGGGGCGGTTCGGCATGGTGCGGCCTCCTGGCGTTGGCTCGAAGGAGTATGGCGCGGTCTGCGTGGCGGTGGCATGACAAATCCGCGCGACGCCGCTAAGATGCCGCCCGGCCTTCGCGATCCCTTGCGTGCGGCCTTGTCCCCTTAGTTCAACGGATAGAATAAGCCCCTCCTAAGGGCTAGATGCTGGTTCGATTCCAGCAGGGGACGCCATCTCTCCCGGCCCGTCGCGCCGAGCGCCGCTGCTCCTACCCTTGATTGCGTTTTGAGTGCCGTTCGGCCGTGATGCCGCGCACATCTCTTCATCGTGCGGCGGCGGACTGTTCCTTGGGTTTCCAGCGGCGAATGCCGCGTTGGCAGGCCCTTGCAGGGCGATGTGTCCGTTTGCCGGCGCGGCGATTGCGGCGCGTCGCCAGTATTGTAATGAGAAACGTTTGCATGCAGGATTGGCGCTCTTTGTTCAGAGCCTAGCCGCACATGGAATGTTCTCTGGAATCGCTACCGACTTCGCGCCGGCGAGTTTCCCGACAAGCCTACGGCCCGCGCGCCCCGGCATACGGCAACGCCGCCGTGTTGATCGACCGCAAGGCCTTGCTGAGCGCCTACCAGGCCCAGAGCCAGGCGTTGCTCAACCTGGCGACCCGGGTGCTGGGCTGCCGGAGCCGGGCCGAGGACGTCTTGCAGGACGCTTTTCTCAAGCTCTGGGAGGGCAGCCTGAACCTGTCGATGGTGCAGGCACCCGAGCGCTACCTGAACCGTCTGGTGCGCAATCTGGCCATCGACCATCTGCGCCGCCTGCAGCTGGAGCAGCGCTACGGCGCCGCCGGCGAGCTGGCCGAATTGCAGCCCTCGGAGATTTCGCCGGAGCAGGTGGTGGGCGGGCAGCAGGCGCTGCGCCAGTTGCTCGCCGCGCTGGCCGAACTCACCCCGCGCATGCGCCGGGTGTTCACCCTCAGCCAACTGGACGGACTCACCCAGCGCGAGGTGGCGACCACCCTGGGGGCCTCGCCTGCGCTGATCAACCTGATCCTGCGTGACACACTGGGACATTGTCGGGTCCGACTCGATGGACAATGCCGGCGCGCTTGCCCGCTGGCCAAGAGGTCTTGAATGAAGCTGCTTCGACTGGTTTTCCGTGAATACCGCTGGTCCATCGCCCTGGTCCTGGCGCTGAGCCTGGGCAGCGCGCTGCTCAGCGTGGCGGTGATCGCCTTCGTCAACCAGCGCATGCTCACCCCGGCCGCCCATCCGGGCGCGGCGCTGGGGCAGTTCGTCGCCTTGCTGGCGCTGCTGCTGGTGCTGGCCTCGGCGGCGCAGCTGTCGCTCACGGCCCTGGGCCACCGCTTCGTCTACCGCCTGCGTCGGGCGCTGGTGAAGCGGGTGCTGGACACCGCCATCGAGCGCCTTGAGGTGATCGGCGGTTCGACCATCATCGCCAGCCTGTCCAGCGATATCCGCAATATCACCCTGGCCTTCGTGCACCTGCCCGAGCTGATCTACGGCAGCGTGTTGACCCTGGCGGCGTTCGCCTACCTGGCCTGGTTGTCGCCCGGCCTGTTCGTCACCACGCTGCTGTGGATGAGCTTCACCCTGGGCGTCGGCTGGCTGCTGGTGGGCAAGCTCAATCACCACCTGCGTCTGCTGCGCGAGTCGGAGGATCGCCTGTATGGCGACTACCAGGCGGTCATCGATGGGCGCAAGGAACTCACGCTCAACCGCTACCGTGCGCAGCGCCTGTACGAAGACGAATTCGACGTCAGCGCGCGGGCCTACCGCGACCACGTGACGCTGGCCGACCGTTACCACGGGCTGGCCAGCAACTGGGCCAACATCATGGTGCTGGGCACCATCGGCCTGGTGTTCTACCTGGCCAATGGTCTGGGTTGGGCCTCCACGGCGGTGGCCTCGACCTACGCGCTGACCATCCTGTTCATGCGCACGCCGCTGGTTTCCGCGGTGGCGGCGATTCCCACGCAGATCGCCGGGCGGGTGGCGCTGGACAAGGTCGAGTCGCTGGCGCTGGCGCCCCACGTCGATGCCTTCGACCACCCGGGCGAAAGCCTGGCGGCCAACTGGCACAGCCTGGAGCTGCGCGACGTGGAGTACCGTTACCCGGCTCAGGGCGACGAACCGGGCTTCGATGTCGGTCCGATCAACCTGCAACTGCGCCGCGGCGAGACGGTGTTCCTGGTCGGCGGCAACGGCAGCGGCAAGTCGACCTTCGCCCGCTTGCTCAGCGGCCTGTACATCCCCCAGCGGGGCGAGATCCGCCTCGACGGCAAGGTCCTGGCCCTGGAAGACTGGCCGGCCTACCGCCAGTTGTTCGCCTCGGTATTCACCGACTATCACCTGTTCTCGCAACTGCTCGGCCCTCAGGGCCTGGCGGTGGCGGACGAGGAGCTGAACCTCTGGCTCGACAGCCTGCATATCCGTCACAAGGTGCAGGTGGCGGCGGGGCGCCTGCAGGACACGCGGCTGTCGGCCGGGCAGCGCAAGCGCCTGGCCCTGTTGCTGGCGATGCTCGAAGGGCGCGAGATTCTCCTGCTCGACGAGTGGGCCGCCGACCAGGACCCCTTGTTCCGCCAGGTGTTCTACCGCGAGCTGTTGCCGCAGTTGAAGGCGGCCGGCAAGACCCTGTTCGCCATCAGCCACGACGACCACTACTTCGACCAGGCCGACCGCCTGCTGAAGATGGATGGCGGCCGGCTCAGCGAGTTGCAGGGCGAGCAACGCGCCCGCGCCAGTCGCAACGCGCTGCGTGAAATCGGCGGTCGCGCCCACTCCTGAGCGACGCCGAGCCAGCCCCTGCGCCCGCGAATCTGCGGGCGCAGTCGCGTTTGCCGGTCAGGTTGCGCGCATGGCGCAAAATCGCCTAAACAATCGATCTCCTTGTTCGTCATTGCTAATGAGAATGCTTTTCAATTTATGACGATTGGATGGCAATACATTCAGCGGGCAGACATCAGGGGGATTTATGGGGCTCGTATACGACTACATCGGGGTTGGCTTCGGGCCCTCTAACCTGGCTCTGGCCATCGCCACCGAAGAGTTCGCCCAGCGCAGCGGGCGGGAGCCGAACGCCTGCTTCATCGAGCGCAAGCCGGCGTTCAGCTGGCACGAAGGCATGCTGATCGACGGCTCGACCATGCAGATCTCCTTCCTCAAGGACCTGGCCACGCTGCGCAACCCGGCCAGCCGGTTCACCTTCATCAACTACCTCAAGGAGCGCGGGCGCCTGGAGGACTTCGTCAACCTGAAGACCTTCTTCCCCAGCCGCGAGGAGTACAACGATTACCTGGGCTGGGCCGCCGCGGCGTTCGCCGAGCAGGTGCACTACGGCGAAGAGGTGATCAACGTCGAGCCCTTCTACAGCGCCGGCGACTGCGCCGGCGTCGAAGTGCTGTCGCGCAGCGCCGACGGCCAGCTGCTGCGGCGTCGGGCGCGCAACCTGGTGTTCGGCATCGGCGGGGTGGCGCAGGTGCCGGCGGCGTTCGCCGGGCTGAGCGATGCACGCATCGTCCACTCCTCGCGCTATCTCGGCGGGCTCGACGGCTTGCTGGGCGAGGCGGCGCAGCCGCGGCGCGTGGCGATAGTCGGCGGTGGGCAGAGCGCGGCGGAAATCTTCTACGACCTGAGCAGCCGTTGCGCCCAGGTCGAGGCGACCCTGTTGCTGCGTGGCAGCACCCTCAAACCGTCCGACGACAGCCCGTTCGTCAACGAGATCTTCAATGCCGGCTTCACCGACCGGATCTTCGCGCAGAGCGCCGCCCAGCGCGCCCAGTTGCTCGACGAGTACCGCAACACCAACTACTCGGTGGTCGACCTGGAACTGATCGAGAAGATCTACCAGCTGTTCTACCAGCAGAAACTGCGCGGCGAGCACCGTCACCGCTTGCTCGGCCACTGCGAGGTGACGGCAGTGTCGACCACGGGCGCCGGCGTGCAACTGGCGCTGCGCAACAAGCTGGACGGCGCACTGGATACGCAGACCTTCGACGCGGTGATCCTCGCCACCGGCTACCGCCGCGACTACCACCGCACGCTGCTGGCCGGCCTTGCCGACTACATCGAAAGCGATGCGGTCGACCGCCAGTACCGCCTGAACCTGCGCCCCGGCTGCCCGGCGCAGATCTTCCTGCAAGGCAGCTGCGAGCACAGCCACGGCCTGAGCGACACCCTGCTGTCGGTGCTGGCCATGCGTTCCGCCGAGCTGGTGGCCGCGATGTTCGCCGAACCGCACGGCCTGCCGGCGCGCGAGCCGCTGCGCCTGGCGAGCGCCTCGCTCGGCTAGCCGCGCGCCCCGCCGCGTTTTCCCTTCTTCCTGCGACAGGCCCGGCGCGTTGGCCGGGCTGTCGTGCCGCTACGAGTTTTCACGGGTGACGAGATGATATCGACAGTGGATCAGGCGCTGCACTTTGCCGACATTCTGGATTACTACGCCGAGCGCGAGCCGGGCCGCCTGGCCATCCGGCATATCGTGCACGACCAGGAGCCGCCGCTGCTGACCCACTACGGCGAGCTGCGCGAGCGGGCCCTGGCCATCGCCGGCCTGCTGCAGCAACGCCTCGGTCGCCAGGGCGGCGCGCGCTGCGTGTTGCTGCTGCCCAGCGGCGCCGACTATGCCGCGGCTTTCTTCGCTTGCCTGTATGCCGGCGTGATCGCCGTGCCGGCCTTCCCGCCGGAGAACAACCGGCAGATGCATATCGAGCGCCTGACCGGCATCCTGCTCGACGCCAAGCCCGCCGTGGTGCTCGCCCCGCGCGAAGTCGTCGGACGCTGCCGGGCGGCCCTGCAGCCGCTGCTGGTCGATGGTGCGGCGCTGATCGCCATCGAAGACATCGGCAGCGAGTATCGCGCCGGCTACCAGCGGCAACCGATCGGCGCCGATGGCCTGGCCTTCCTGCAATACACCTCCGGCTCCACCAGTGCGCCCAAGGGGGTGATGGTCAGCCATGCCAACCTGCTCGCCAACGAGCGCAGCATGAGCCGTGGCTTCGCCGCCGGCGCGGAGGAGTCCTGGCTCAGCTGGTTGCCGCTGTATCACGACATGGGCCTGATGGCCGGCCTGCTGCTGCCGATCCTGCATGGCGGCACGCTCACGCTGCTGGCGCCGAACTTCTTCCTGGCCCGGCCGGCGCGCTGGCTGCAGGCGATCAGTCGCTACGCCGGCAGCTTCTCCGGTGGCCCCGACTTCGCCTTCCGCCTGTGCGCCGAGCGGGTGCCGGACAGCGTGCTGGAAACCCTCGACCTGAGCAGCTGGCGCCTGGCGTTTTCCGGCTCCGAGCCGATTCGCCTGGATACCCTGGAGGCCTTCACCCGGCGTTTCGCCGCGGCCGGTTTCCGCCCCGAGGCGCTGACCGCCAGCTATGGCCTGGCCGAGGCGACCCTGTTCGTCTGCGCCGACGCTGCGCGGCAGGCGCCGCGGATCGGGACGTTCGACGGCCTCGAGCCGGGTTGCCCGGCCAGCCGCCTGCCGGCATGCGGCTGGAGCGATGCCGAGCACCCGCTGCGCGTCGTCGACCCGCACAGCCTGGAGCCCCTGGGCGACGACCGGGTCGGCGAAATCTGGGTGGCCGGGCCGAGCGTCGCCCAGGGCTACTGGCAGAACCCCGCGGCCACGGCCGCCAGCTTCGTCGAGCGCGACGGCCGGCGCTGGCTGCGCACCGGCGACCTGGGCATCGCCAGCGCCGGGCAGATGTACATCGCCGGGCGCCTCAAGGACCTGATCATCCTCAACGGCCAGAACCTCTATCCGCAGGACATCGAGCAGGCCCTGGAACAGGACATCGAACTGCTGCGCAAGGGCCGCATCGCCGCCTTCGCCGCGACCGACGAGCGCGGCCAGGAAGGCGTCGGCCTGGCCCTGGAGATCAGCCGCAACGTGCGCCGGCTGGTCAATGCCGAGATGATCTGCCGGCGCATAGCCGACGGCATGGGCGAGCGTTTCCAGCTGGCGCCGCAACTGATCCTGCTGCTCGAACCGGGCGCCTTGCCGCGCACCACCAGCGGCAAGCTGCAACGTTCCGCCTGTCGCGTCGGCTGGCAGGACGGCAGCCTCGCCGCCTTCGCGGTCTGGCAGCAGGGCCGCCTGCGCGGCGAGACGCCGGCGCACCCGGACGCGGTGGCAGGCGAGGTGTTGCCCGAGGTGCTGGCGGCCTGGCAGGAGGTGCTGGGCGGCGATGGGCTGGGCAGCGCTGAGCATTTCTTCGCCCGTGGCGGCGACTCGGTCGGCGTGGTGCAGGTGCTGGCGCGCCTGAATGCCGCGCTGGGCCTGGAGCTGCAGGCCGAGGGCCTGTTCGAGCACCCGCGCCTGGGCGACTTCAGCGCCTGGGTCGCGGCCCAGCCGCGCAGCACCCGGCAGATGCCGGCGCTGACCGCGGTGGCGCGCGGCGCGACCTGCCGGCAATCCTTCGCCCAGCAGCGCCTGTGGTTCCTCGACCGGCTGCAGGAAGACCCCAGCGCCTACCTGCTCGGCGGGGAGCTGCGCCTGCAGGGGCGCCTCGACGAAATCGCCCTGCAGCGCAGCTTCGACGACCTGGCTGCGCGCCACGAGAGCCTGCGCACCCGCTTCCTGGCTGCCGAGGAAGACGCCGCGCCGCTGCAGCGCATCGACCCGCCCGCGAGGGTGCCGCTGGCGCGTTTCGACCTGCGTGGCCGCGACGATGCCCAGGCCGCCCTGGAACAACTGACCCGGGCGCGACTGTCCCAGCCGCTGGATCTGCAGCAAGGGCCACTCTGGCACCTCAGCCTGGTGCGGGTGGCCGACGAGGACTACCGCCTGCTGCTGGTGATGCACCACATCATTTGCGACGGCTGGTCGATCCAGGTGCTGATCGAGGAATTCGCCCAGCTCTATGCCGCCCACGTCGCCGGGCAGACACCAGGCTTGCCGGCCCTGCCGGTGCAGTACGCCGACTACGCCGCCTGGCAGCAGGCCTGGTTGCAGGCCGGCGAGGGCGAGCGGCAACTGGCCTACTGGCGCGCGCAGCTGGGCGACCAGCAGCCGTTGCTCGAACTGCCCGGCGACCGGCCCCGGCCGGCGCGCCAGAGCCACCGCGGCGGGCGCCATGGCATCCGTCTCGACCAGGTGCTGAGCCAGCGCCTGCGCGACATGGCCGCGGCCCGGGGGGTGACCCTGTTCATGCTGCTGCTGGCCGCCTTCAAGGTGCAGCTGCAGCGCTACAGCGGCCAGCGCGACATCCGCGTCGGCGTGCCCAGCGCCGGGCGCGTGTGCCGTGAAACGGAGCGGCTGATCGGCTTCTTCGTCAACACCCAGGTGCTGCGCAGCCAGTTCGGCGCCGAGCAGTCCTTCGAGCAGGTACTGGCCCAGGTCAAGGCGGCGGCGCTGGGGGCGCAGGCCCATCAGTTGCTGCCGTTCGAGCAGCTGGTCGAGGCCCTGGCGCCGCAGCGCAGCCTGAGCCACAACCCGCTGTTCCAGGTGAAGTTCACCCAGCAGTTCGCCCTGGCTCAGGATCTGGCCCTGCCTGGCGTGACCCTCAGCGCCCGGCAGCTGGACGAACAAGCCGCGCACTTCGATCTGGGGCTGGATATCACCGACCTGGCGCAGGGCATCGACGCCGTCTTCACCTATGCCTGCGACCTGTTCGAGGCGCCGCGCATCGCGGCATTCGCCGCCGACTTCGAGCAGCTGCTCGGCCAGTTGCTGGCGCATCCGCAGGCGCCGCTGGCGAGCCTGCAGCTGACGGCCCAGCCCTCGCAGCTCGACGGCGCGCGGCTCGAGTTCCCCGCCGCGCAGCTGCTCGACCTGTGGCAGCCGCATGCGCACAGCGCGGCCAGCGCCCTGGTGCATGGCGGATTGTCGTACAGCTTCGCCTGGCTGGAGGCGCAGGCCAATCGACTGGCTCATCAGCTGATCGTGCTGGGCGTCGGCCCGGAGCAGCGGGTCGGGCTGTGCCTGCAGCGCTCGCCGTCCTTCGTCGTGGGCCTGCTGGCGGTACTCAAGGCCGGCGCCGCCTTCGTCCCGCTGGACCCGGCCTGGCCGGCGCAGCGCCAGGCCTTCGTCCTCGACGACAGCGCCTGCGTGGCGCTGCTGGCCGACCAGGCCGGCGCCTCGCCCTTCGCCGGGCCGCAGTTGGACTTCGCCGCCGACGCCGCCTGGCGCGGCCTGCCCGACAGCGCGCCGCAGCGGCGCCCGCACCCGGCGCAGGCGGCCTACCTGATCTACACCTCCGGCACCACCGGCCAGCCCAAGGGCGCGGTGATCAGCCATGCGGCCCTGGCCGACTACGTGCAGGGCCTGCTGCAACAACTGGCCCTGGCGCCCGAGGCGAGCATGGCCATGGTGTCCACCGTTGCCGCCGACCTGGGGCATACCGTGCTGTTCGGCGCGCTGTGCTCGGGGCGAACCCTGCACCTGCTGAGCCCGGAGCAGGTCGCCGACGCCGACAGCCTGGCCGACTACCTGAGCGCGCAGCAGGTCGGCATCCTCAAGATCGTGCCGACCCACCTGGCCGGCCTGCTGCAGGCCGGCGCGGGTGAGCGGGCGATACCCGCTCATGCATTGATCTTCGGCGGCGAAGCGCTGCCGGCCGAACTGGTGAAGGAGGTCAAGCGTCTGCGTCCGCAGTGTCGGGTGATCAACCACTACGGCCCCAGCGAAACCACGGTCGGTGTGCTGACTCACGAGGTCATGGACGCCGAGCTGGCAGCGTTGAGCGGCGTGGTGCCGATCGGCCGGCCTTTGCCCAACGTCCGCGCCCTGGTGCTGGACGCGGCCATGACGCCGCTGCCGCAAGGTGCGGTTGGCGAGTTGTACCTGGGCGGGCCTGGTCTGGCGCGCGGCTATCTCGATCGTCCGGGGCTGACGGCGGCGAGTTTCCTGCCCGATCCCTTCGCCAACGGTGAGCGCCTGTATCGCACCGGCGACCGCGCGCGCCTGCTGGCCGACGGGCGTATCGAGTTCCTCGGGCGTGGTGACGACCAGGTCAAGGTACGCGGCTACCGCGTCGCCCTCGGCGAGATCGTCGCGCAGCTACGTGGCCTGGCGGGCGTCGCCGATGCCCATGTGCAACTGGACGAACGCGGCCAGTTGCTCGCCTATGTGGTCGCGCACGGACCGTCTGTCGATGCTGCGCAGCTGCAGGCGCAACTGGCCGAGTGCCTGCCGGACTACATGCTGCCGAGCCATGTGCTGCTGCTCGAACGCTTCCCGCTGACCGCCAATGGCAAGCTCGACCGTCACGCGTTGCCGCAACCGCAGGCCGTCGAACAAGGCTTCGAGGCGCCGCACGAGGGCATCGAGACGCAACTGGCAGCGCTCTGGCAGCAGGTGCTGAAGGTCGAACGCGTCGGCCGTCACGACAACTTCTTCGCCCTTGGCGGCGACTCCATTCTCAGTCTGCAGATCATCGCCCGGGCGCGGCGCCAGGGCATTCGCCTGACGCCCAAGCAGCTGTTCGAGAAGCAGAGCATCGCCGAGCTGGCGCAGGTCGCCGTCGTCGCAGAGACGCCGGCGGCACCCGCAAGCGCCAGCGCAGAGGTGACCCACGCCTTTGCCCTGACGCCGATTCAGGCGCGCTTCTTCGCCCAGCCTCCGGCGCGCCTCGGCCACTGGAACCAGGCCTTGCTGCTGGCAGCGGACGAGCCGCTCGATGCCCGTGCACTGGAGCAAGCGCTGCGGGCCGTGCTGCGTCATCACGCCAGCCTGCGCCTGAGTTTCCAGCAGGACGCGCAGGGCAATTGGCAGCAGCGCTATCGTGACGCGCAGCCGGTGCAGGAGCTGTTGTGGGTGTGCCAGGTGGCCGCCGCCGAGGACCTGCCGGCACTGTGCGACGAAGCCCAGCGCAGCCTGGATATCGAGCGCGGGCCAATGCTGCGCGCGGTACTCGCGCAGTTGCCGGGCGGCCGTAACCGCCTGCTGCTGGCCGTTCACCACCTGGTGGTCGATGGCGTGTCCTGGCGCGTGCTGCTCGAGGATCTGCAGCAGGCCTACGCGCAGCGACTGGCCGGGCAGACGATCAGCCTCGCGGCGGTTGCGACCAGCTTCCAGCAATGGTCGGCGCATCTGCATACCCTTGCCGGCAGCTCGGAACTGGCGGCACAACTGGCGTACTGGCAGGGTTTCAGCGCCGCCGAAGCTTGCCTGCCTTGCGAACGGCCCGAAGGCAGCGCCAAGGTCGCCGATGCCGGCCAATTGCATCTGACGCTCGATGCTGCGACCACTGCACGCCTGCTCGGCGAAGTGCCGGCGGCCTACCGCACGCAGATCAACGACGTGCTGCTGGCGGCGCTGGCCCAGGCCTTGTGGCAGTGGAGTGGGCGCCGGCGTACGGTGATCAGCCTGGAGGGCCACGGCCGCGAAGGCGATCAGCTCGATCTGAGCCGCACGCTGGGCTGGTTCACCAGTCTCTATCCCGTGGCGCTACAGGCCGGCGATGACCTCGGCGCGACCCTCAAGCAGGTCAAGGAGGGGCTGCGTCAGGTGCCGGACAAGGGCATCGGCTACGGCGTGCTCAAGTACCTGGCCAAGGCTCCGCTGCAGGAGCTGACGGGCCAGGGGCTGACCTTCAACTACCTGGGCCGTTTCGATGACCAGGCCGGTGCGCGCTGGCGTCTGGCCGATGAAGCGAGCGGCGCGCCACGTGACGGCAGCGGCCCGCTGGCCAATGCCCTGGCCATCGACGGCCAGGTGCGTGGCGGTTGCCTGCAACTGGCGCTGACCTACAGCCGCGCGCGCTTCGAGACGCGCACCGTCGAGCGTCTGCTGGCCTTGTACGAACAGGCGCTGCGGCAACTGATCGAGCATTGCTGCGCGCCCGGAGCCGGTGGCCTGACGCCTTCCGATTTCCCCCTGGCAACGCTCGGCCAGGCGCAACTCGACGCCTTGCCTTACACGCCGCAGCAGATCGAAGACCTCTTCCCGCTGGCGCCGATGCAGCAGGGCATCCTCCTGCACAGCCAGCTGGAGCAGGGCAGTGGCATCTACCTGATGCAGGACCAGTACGCCGTGGCCAGCGCGCTGGATGTCGACGCCTTCACCCATGCCTGGCAGCAGGTGGTGCAGCGTCACCCGGCGTTGCGCACGGCCTTCTGCAACCTGGAAGGGACGCCGCATCAGTTGGTGCTGCGCCAGGTGCCGTCGCCCGTGCAGTTTCTCGATTTCAGCGAGCTGCCGCGCGATGAAGCCGAGACCAGGTTGCAGGCGATCCTGCGCGAGGAGCGTCAGCGCGGCTTCGATTTCACCCAGGCGCCTTTGCTGCGCCTGCGCCTGGTGAAGTTCGCCGAGGCCGATCTGCGCATCGTGCAGAGCCATCACCATGTTCTGATCGACGCCTGGTGCCGCGGCCTGATGCTGGCCGAATTCTTCGCCCAGTACCGCGCTCGCCTGCTTGGGCGCAGCCTGCAACTGCCGCCGGCGCGACCCTATCGCGACTTCATCGCCTGGCTCGCACGGCAGGACGAGGCGGCCAGTCGTCGCTACTGGCGAGACGAGCTGGCCGGCTTCGACACGGTTACGCCACTGCCTTATCGCCGCCAGCTGAGCGAGGCGGGTATGCGCGACGTCGGCCTCGCGCTCGATACGGCGCAGACCCGCGCTCTGGCCGAGCAGGCGCGGCGTCATCAACTGACCGTCAACACCTTCGTCCAGGCCGCCTGGGCGCTGCTGCTGATGCGCTACAGCGGGCGTGACGACGTGCTGTTCGGCGTTACCGTAGCCGGCAGGCCCACCGAGCTGGAGGGCATCGAAGAGGCGCTGGGGCTGTTCATCAATACCCTGCCGCTGCGCGTTCGAGTGCCGGGCGCGGGCGCGACCGGGCTGCAATTGCTGCAAGCGCTGCAGGCGCAGAACGCCGGCATGCGTCAGCATGAGCAGCTGTCCCTGGCCGAGGTGCAGAACCTTGCCGACACGCCGCGCGGCCAGCCGCTGTTCGACAGCCTGTTCGTGTTCGAGAACGTGCCGCTCGGTGGCGAAGTACAAGAGGCGGTCGAGACCTACCGCATAACGCCGCTGGCCAACCGCACCCACACCAACTATCCGTTGACCGTGGTGCTGCTGCCGGGTGCCAGCCTGACCCTGCAACT
Organism: Pseudomonas sp. NPDC077186; assembly: GCF_044543505.1. Classification (NCBI taxonomy): domain Bacteria; kingdom Pseudomonadati; phylum Pseudomonadota; class Gammaproteobacteria; order Pseudomonadales; family Pseudomonadaceae; genus Pseudomonas; species Pseudomonas sp. NPDC077186. Next base: position 563,614 of record NZ_JBITWE010000001.1, on the reverse strand, counting down.
GAGCTTCGATACCCAGCAGTTCGCCGTGGCCGACATGCAGGTGCTGGTCGAGCATTTCCGTCGTCTGCTGCTGCAGTTGAGCGAGGCGCCGCAGCGTCCCTTGAGCGAGCTGCGCCTGCTCGATAACAGCGAACGCGAAGCCCTGTGCCAGCTGGGCCAGGGCGAGATGCAGCCGCAATGGTATGCGCAGAGCTACCTGGCGCGCTTCGAGGCGCAGGTGCAGCAACAGGGCGCACGTACCGTCGCCCGCTGCCAGGGGCAGACGCTGTCCTATTTCGAACTCAACGAGCGGGCCAACCGTATCGGTCATGGCCTGATCGAATGCGGTGTGCAGTTCGATGACGTGGTGGCGCTGTATGCACCCCGTGGTCTGCCACTGCTGAGCCTGATCATCGGCGCCTTTAAGGCCGGTGCTGCCTACCTGGCGCTGGACGAGCGCCATCCGCCGGTGCGCAGCGCGCGCATGCTGGCCAGCAGCGCCGCGCCAGTGCTGATCACCCTGCGCGAGCAGCTGGCGCAGGTTCAGGCGATGCTCGCCGAACTGTCGCAGCCGCCGCGCGTGCTGGTCTGTGAAGACTTGCTGGAGCACGGCCGCCGCGACAATCCCGGGCGTTACGCCGGCTCCGAGCACCTGGCCTACCTGATCTATACCTCCGGCTCCACCGGCGAGCCAAAAGGGGTGATGGTTAACCAGCGCGGCATGCTCAACAACCAGTTGGCCAAGGTGCCTTACCTGCAACTCGGCGAAGCGGACGTGATCGCCCAGACCGCTGCCACCGGCTTCGATATCTCGGTCTGGCAACTGCTCACCGCGCCGTTGTTCGGTGGTGCGCTGGAGATCATCCCCGATGCCGTCACCCATGATCCGCAGGCGCTGCTGACGTGCGTCGCTGATACCGGGGTGAGCGTGCTGGAGGCGGTGCCGGCGGTGATCGACGGCATGCTCGAAGCGTCGCCCGTGGCGCTGCCGGCGCTGCGCTGGCTGTTGCCCACCGGCGAGGCGCTGAGCCATGAACTGGCCACGCGCTGGTTCGCCCGCTATCCGCAGGTACCGATGATCAACGCATACGGCCCGGCCGAATGCGCCGATGACGTGGCGCTGTACCGCCTGGATGCGGCGCCGCCACGGCGACAGCCCATCGCCATTGGCCAGCCCACCGACAACAACCGTCTGTATGTGCTGGGCGGCGACCTCGAGTTGTTGCCCGCTGGCGTGGTCGGCGAGCTGTACATAGGCGGCACCGGCGTGGGCCGTGGCTATGCAGCGCGCCCGGGGCTGACGGCCGAACGCTTCGTACCCGACCCCTTCGGCGCAGCGGGCGAGCGCCTGTACCGCAGTGGCGACCTGGCGCGCTGGAACGCCGAGGGCCAGCTCGAATACGTCGGCCGGGTGGACTTCCAGGTGAAGATCCGTGGCCAACGTATCGAGCTGGGCGAGATCGAAGCCTGCCTGCTGGCCAGCGCGCCCTTGCGCCAGGCCGTGGTGGTCGCCCACGAAGGGGCAGCCGGTACGCAGCTGATCGCCTATGGCGTGGCCGAGGCTGGCCAGCAGGTCGAGGTACAGGCGCTGCGTGAGGCCCTGGCTGCGCAGTTGCCAGCCTTCATGGTACCGGCGCAGATCATCCTGTTGCCGCGCCTGCCGCTCAACGCCAATGGCAAGCTGGATCGCCGCGCACTGCCGGCACCACAGGCGCAGGTGCGCAGCGTCGAGGCGCCCCAGGGCGAACTGGAGCAGCACCTGGCGCAACTCTGGCGTGACCTGCTCAAGGTGGAGCAGGTCGGCCGTCACGACCACTTCTTCGAACTCGGCGGCCACTCGCTGCTGGCCACCCGCCTGCTGGCGCTGATCCGCGAAACACGCGGCGTCACGGTGCCGCTGGCGCAGGCCTTCGAGGCCACCACCGTGGCTGCCATGGCCAGCCTGATCCGCAGCCTGGAAAGCCAGGCCCTCAACGATGAACGCCTGGACGTGCTCGACGACCTGATGAGCGCTCTGGAGGAAATTCAGTGAATCTGTTGCATGACAAAGCCCTGCTGCTCTCGCGTCGCTTTCTCGGCCTGGCGCCGCAGCAGCGCCGCGCCTTCCTCGACAAGCTGCGCGAGCAGGGGCTCGATGCCTCGGCGCTGCCGATTCCGCCGGGAGCGGCCGATGCCGAGGGCAGCGTGCTGTCCTACGCGCAGCAGCGCCTGTGGTTTCTCGAACAGCTGCAGCCGGGCAACAGCGCCTATCACCTGCCGGGCGCCCTGCAATTGCAGGGGCCATTGGACGAGGCTGCGCTGCTGGGCGCCTTCAGCGATCTGGCGCAGCGTCACCCGAGCCTGCGCACGCGCTTCTTCGCCGATGCCGACGGCAACCCGCGTCAGTGCGTCGACGCGGCGCCGGCACTGACACTGGAAGCGCAGCAGGGCGATGACTTTGCCGCCCTGGCGCGTGAGTTCGCCCAGCGCCCGTTCGATCTCGAGCAGGCGCCGCTGTGGCGCATCGGCCTGCTGCGCCAGGATGAGCAGCGGCATGCGCTGCTGGTCTGTCTGCACCACATCATCGCCGACGGCTGGTCGATCCAGCTGTTGTTGACCGAGCTGGCGCTGTTCTACCGCGCGCGCGTGCAGGGCGAGCCTGCCGCACTCGCCGAGCTGCCGCTGAGCTACGCCGACCATGCCCTGTGGCAGCGCGCCTGCCTGGATGCCGGTGAAGGCGCGCGGCAACTGGCCTACTGGCGCGAACAATTGGGCGACGAGCAGCCGCTGCTGGAGCTGCCTTGCGACCATTCGCGTCCGGCGCAGCAGAGCTTTCGTGGCGCGCGTTTGGCGTTTCGCATGGAACCCGCGCTGGCCGCGCGCGTGCGCGAGCTGGCGCGGCAACAGGGCTGCACGCCGTTCACCGTGCTGTTGGCGGCCTACAAGGTGTTGCTGCATCGACTGAGCGGGCAGCGCGATTTGCGCGTCGGCGTGCCCATTGCCGGGCGTACGCAGAGCGAAACTCAGGGGCTGATCGGCTTCTTCGTCAATACCCAGGTGCTGCACAGCGAACTGGTTGGCGAGCAGAGTTTCAACCAGTTGCTGGCGCAGGTGCTGCGCACGGCGCAGGGCGCCCAGGCGAATCAGGCGCTGCCCTTCGAACAGCTGGTCGAGGCGTTGCAGCCCGAGCGCAGCCTCAGCCACAACCCGCTGTTCCAGGTGCTGTACAACCACCAGCAGCGCCCGCAGAACAGCCTGCAACTGACGGCCGATCTGCGTGCCGAACTGATCGCGCTGGACAGCGGCAGTGCGCAGTTCGACCTGGCCCTGCACACCTGGGAAGGCCCGGGTGAGGAGCTGGCCGGCAACTGGAACTACACCCTGGATCTGTTCGAAGCCGCCACGGTCGAGCGCCTGCATCAGCGCTTTATCCGCCTGCTGGAGCAGTTACTGGAACAGCCGCAACTGGCCATCGGCGAGCATCGCCTGGACGATGATCAGGATCGTCTGGCGCTGACCAGCTTCAACGCCACCCGCGTCGATTACGGCGCGGTCGAGCCGGTGCATCGTCAGTTCGAACGTCGCGTGCAGGCGCAGCCGCAGGCCATCGCCCTGGTGTTCGGCGAGCAGCGGCTGAGCTACGCCGAGCTGGACCTGCGCGCCAACCAGTTGGCTCATCATCTGCAAAAGCTTGGCGTAACCCGCGACAGCCTGGTGGGCGTGGCGGCGCTGCGCTCGGTGGAGATGGTGGTGGCGCTGTACGCCATCCTCAAGGCCGGCGGCGCCTATGTGCCGATGGACCCGGAATACCCGGCCGAGCGTCTGCGCTACATGCTCGACGACGCCGGCGTCAGCCTGCTGCTGAGCCACGATGCGGTGATCGGCAGCCTGCCGGACGTCAGCGGCGTGCAGGTGCTCAACCTCGATCATCTGGACGTCAGCGGCGAGCCGCAGACCGCGCCCGAGGTGGCGATTCACCCCGAGCAACTGACCTACCTGATCTACACCTCCGGCTCCACCGGCAAGCCCAAGGGCGCCGGCAACAGCCATGCGGCGCTGTACAACCGCCTGGCCTGGATGCAGCAGGCCTACAACCTGACGACTGACGATCGGGTGCTGCAGAAGACCCCGTTCAGCTTCGACGTCTCGGTCTGGGAGTTCTTCTGGCCGCTGATCACGGGTGCGCGCCTGGTGATGGCGCAACCGGGCGATCACCGCGACCCGGCCAAACTGGTCGAGCTGATCGAGCGCGAAGGCATCAGCACCTTGCACTTCGTGCCCTCGATGCTGGCGGCCTTCGTCGGTCATGGCGAGCTGACGGGCTGCGAAAGCCTGCGACGCATCGTCTGCAGCGGTGAAGCGCTGCCGGCAGAGCTGGCCGGCAGCACGCGGCAACTGCTGCCCCAGGCCGAGCTGTACAACCTGTATGGCCCGACCGAAGCGGCCATTGACGTGACCCACTGGCGCTGCAGCGGCCAGGAACGACGCAGCGTGCCGATTGGTCGGCCGATCGCCAACCTGCAGATTCATATCCTCGACGAACGCCTCAACCCGCAACCGATTGGTGTGGCCGGCGAGCTGTATATCGGTGGCCTCGGCCTGGCGCGTGGTTATCACCGTCGTCCCGCTCTGACCGCAGAGCGCTTCGTCGCCAGCCCCTTCGGTGACGGCCAGCGCCTGTACCGCAGTGGCGATCTGGCGCGCTGGACCGAAGAAGGCGTGCTGGAGTACCTGGGTCGCATCGACCATCAGGTGAAGTTGCGCGGCCTGCGCATCGAATTGGGCGAGATTGAAGCGGCGCTGCTGGAACATCCGGCGCTACGCGAAGCGGTGGTGCTGGTGCGCGATCAACAGCTGGTGGCCTATGTGGTCGGTGGCGATTACGACGAGGTCGAGCTGCGGGCGCGGCTGAAACAGCGACTGCCCGAGTTCATGCTGCCGAGCCATGTGATGCAACTCGAACGTCTGCCGCTGTCGCCCAATGGCAAGCTGGAGCGCAAGGCGCTGCCGGCACCGCAGCGCATCCAGCACGATTACCAGGCGCCGCGCCCCGGGCTGGAAAGCCAGCTCGCAAGCATCTGGCAGGAGCTGCTGGGCGTGGAGCGGGTAGGGCGCGACGACAACTTTTTCGAGCTGGGTGGCGACTCCATTCTCAGCCTGCAGATCATTGCCCGTGCCCGCCGTCAGGGCATCGAGCTGACGCCACGGCAGCTGTTCGAACGCCAGAGCATCGCCGAACTGGCCCAGGTCGCAACCCGCAGTACCGAGGCGCCGAGCTGCATCATCGACAGTCAGCGCGACATCCCGCTGACGCCGATCCAGCACTGGTTCTTCGCCCAGCCAATGAACAATCGCCAGCACTGGAACCAGTCGGTGCTGCTCAGCGCACGCGAGCCGCTGCAGCCGCAGCGCCTTAGCGCTGCCCTGCAGGCCGTACTGGAGCAACACGATGCCCTGCGCCTGCGTTTCCAGCAGCAGGGCGACAGCTGGCGCCAGCGCTATGCGGCCGAGGCCGAAACCCTCGAGCTGCGCGTCGAGCGCTGCAGCCTGGCCGAGCTGAGCGCGCTATGCGACGAGGTACAGGCCAGCCTCGATCTGAGCCATGGCCCGCTGCTGCGCGCGTTGCTGGTGCAGTTGCACGAAGGTGGCGAGCGCCTGTTGCTGGTGGTTCACCACCTGGCGATTGATGGCGTTTCCTGGCGCATCCTGCTCGATGACCTGCAGCGTGCCTACGCGCAGCTGGTGGCGGGCGCCGCTGCCGATCTGGGGCGCAAGAGCAGTGCCTGGCAGAGCTGGAGCGAGCGCCTGGCGGCTTATGCATCCAGCCCCGAAGTGGCCGCCGAACGTGCTTACTGGCAGGCGCTGCCGGCTGATCGCGGGCTGCCCTGCGACCACCCGCAAGGGCGCAACCTGACGGCCTGCGCCGAGCAGTTGCAGGTGCAGCTTGACCCCGCCACCACCGAGGCGCTGCTGACACAGGCACCAGCGGCGTACCGCACGCAGATCAACGACCTGCTGCTCAGTGCACTGGCCCATGCCCTGCGTGACTGGAACGGGAAGGCGCAAACCCTGATCGCCCTCGAAGGCCATGGCCGCGAAGGGCTGTTCGAGGAGCTGGACCAGAGCCAGACCCTGGGCTGGTTCACCAGCCTCTACCCGCTGTTGCTGCAGGCCGGTGACGATTGGGATGCGACTCTCAAGGGCACCAAGGAGAACCTGCGTCAGGTCCCGCGCGGTGGCATCGGTTATGGCCTGCTGAAATACCTGCAGGGCGAGGACCTGCCGGCGCTGGATGACGCGCTGTTGTTCAACTACCTGGGGCGCATGCAGACCAGCGGGCAGTTGTTCGATCTGGCTGAGGAAGCATCCGGCGCGCAACGCGACGCCAGCGCGCCGCTGGCCTGTGCCCTGGCCTTGGACGGTCGTATCTCGGGCGGCTGCCTGCAGTTCACCTGCACCTTCAGCCATGAGCGCTTCAACCGCGAGCGCATCGTCGAACTGCTCGAGGCGTATCGCTGCGCGCTCGTCGAGCTGGTGCAGCACTGCCGCACGCAGGCGGCTTTCACCCCCAGCGATTTCGCCTTCGTGCCGCTCAGCCAGGCCGATCTCGACAGCCTGCCGCTGCCGGCCCGGCAGATCGAAGACATCTATCCGCTGACGCCGATGCAGCAGGGGCTGTTGTTCCACAGCGAACTGCAGGCGGCCGATGGCGCCTACGTCAACCAGCTCAGCCTGGAGATCGAGGGCTTGCCGGTGGCGCGCTTCAAGGCGGCCTGGGCGGCTGCGCTGCAGCGCCATCCGCTGCTGCGCGCAGCCTTCCTGCGCCTGGGCGCCGATCAACAGGTGGTGCAACTGGTGCAGCGCGAGGCGCAACTGACGATCCGCGAACTGGAGGGGAGCGATTTCGATCTTCAGACGCTGCTGCGCGAGGAGCGCGAGACGCCATTCGACCTGACGCGGCCGCCGCTGATGCGCTTGGTGCTGGTACGGCTGGGGGAAGGACGTCATCAACTGATCTGGACCCTGCACCATATCCTGCTCGACGGCTGGAGCAGTGCCGCGCTGCTGGCGCAGGTACGGCAGGACACGCGCGGCGAGGGCGGCGCGCAGGAGGTCGGGCATTACCCGGATTACCTGGCCTGGCTGCAACGGCAGGATCTTGCTGTCAGCGAGGCGTTCTGGCGTGAGCAGATGCAGGGCTTCGATGAGCCGACGTTACTGACTGGCAGCCTGCGCAGCGAGCTGCCTGCAAGCGGCAGCGGCGTGCATGTCTTGAACCTGCCGCGCGGCGAACTCGAAGCCTTTGCCAAGGCTCGACACATCACCCTCAACACCCTGATCCAGGCGGCCTGGACGCTGCTTCTGCAGCGTTATTGCGGGCGCCGTCAGGTGGCCTTCGGTGCCACCGTAGCGGGGCGGCCGGCGAGTGTGGCGGGCATCGAACACATGCTTGGCCTGTTCATCAATACCCTGCCGGTGGTGCAGGCGCCGCAGCCTCATGAGCCTGTCGGTGACTGGCTCGACGCGCTGCAGGCGCACAACCTGGCGCTGCGCGAGCACGAGCAGGTGCCGCTGTTCCGCTTGCAACAACTGGCCGGCCATGCCGGACGAGAGCTTTTCGATACCCTGCTGGTGTTCGAGAACTACCCGGTGGATCAGGTGCTGCAGGGGCAGAGCGATGACCTGCGTTTCTCCAACCTGCAAGCGCACGAGCAGACCCATTACCCGCTGAGCCTGGCGGTGATGGCCGGCAACGAGCTGCAGGTGCACTGGCATTATCAGCGCGCGCATTTCAGCGACCGGCAGATCGCCGGCATGAGTCGCCAGTTCGAACGACTGCTGCAAGCCCTGTGCGCCGATGCGCAGCGCTGCATCGGTGAACTGCCCTTGCTGGATGAAAGCGAGGTGGCTGAGGTCGAGGCCTGGAACGACCCAGCACCGGTTCCGAGCACCATCCAGCTCTTGCCAGAGCGCATTGCCGAGCAGGCGCGCCTGCGCCCGACGGCCATCGCCCTGGTGCATGGCCAGCAGAGCCTGAGCTTCGCCGAGCTGGAAGCCCGCGCCAATCGCCTGGCCCATCAACTGATCGCCCGTGGTGTCGGTGCCGAAGTGCGTGTTGGTGTGGCGCTGGAGCGCGGTATCGAGTTGTTCGTCGCCCTGCTGGCGGTGCTCAAGGCTGGCGGCGCCTATGTGCCGCTGGACCCGGATTATCCTGGCGAACGCCTGCGCTACATGCTCGAAGACGCCGGGGTGAAGCTGCTGCTGAGCCATCAGGCGGCCTTGCCACGTTTGCCCGCAGTGGCCGGTATCGAGGTGCTCGACCTCAATCATCTGCAGTTGAACGATCAGCCAGAGCAGGCGCCTGAGGTGAATATCCACCCCGAGCAACTGGCCTATCTGATCTACACCTCCGGCTCCACCGGCAAGCCCAAGGGCGTGGCCGTAGCCCATGGCGCGATTGCCCTGCATTGCCAGGCGATTGGCGAGCGTTACGGGCTGACGGCCGAGGATCGCGAGCTGCATTTCCTCTCGGTCAGTTTCGACGGCGCCCACGAGCGTTGGCTCACGCCACTGAGCCATGGTGCGCGGGTGGTGATCCGCGATCAGCAACTGTGGAGCGTGCAGCAAACCTACGACTGCCTGATCGCCGAGGGCATCAGCGTGGTGGCCTTGCCGCCGAGCTACCTGCGCCAGCTGGCCGAGTGGGCCGAGCAATGCGGCAAAGCGCCTGGGGTGAAAACCTATTGCTTCGCCGGTGAAGCCTTCAGCCGCGAGCTGTTGCAGCAGGTGATTCGCGGCCTGCATCCGCAGTGGATCATCAATGGCTATGGCCCGACCGAAACCGTGGTCACCCCGACCATTTGGCGAGTGCCGGCGGCCACTGCCGACTTCACCACGGCCTATGCGCCGATTGGTGATCGCGTCGGTGCGCGCCAGGGCTATGTGCTGGATGCAGACCTCAACCTGCTGCCGGTCGGTGTGGCTGGCGAGCTGTATCTGGGTGGCCTGCTGGCGCGGGGTTATCTGGATCGACCGGACGCCACTGCCGAGCGCTTCGTGCCCAATCCGTATCGCCCCGGTGAGCGTCTGTACCGCACTGGCGACCGCGTGCGCCTCGGTGCTGACGGCCAGCTGGAATACCTCGGCCGGCTGGATCAGCAGATCAAGCTGCGCGGCTTCCGCATCGAAATCGGCGAAGTCGAAGCGGCGCTGAAAGCCTGTGCCGGTGTGGGTGAAGCGCTGGTGGTGGTCAAGGACAGCGCGGTGGGCAAGCGTCTGGTGGGTTATGTCAGCGGCCAGGGCTTGAGCGAGAGTGAGCTGAAAGCGCAGCTCAAGCAGCGCCTGCCGGCGCATATGGTGCCGAGTCATATCCTGGCGCTGGAGCGCCTGCCGCTGCTGCCCAACGGCAAGTTGGACCGGCAGAGCCTGCCGGAGCCGCAGGTGGAGGCGGGCGAGTACCAGGCGCCGCGCACCGAGCAGGAACGACTGCTGGCCGAGTTGTGGAGCGAGCTGCTGGAGCAGCCGCGCATCGGCCGTGACGATCACTTCTTCGAACTGGGCGGCCACTCGCTGCTGGCGACGCAACTGATCTCCCGCCTGCGCCATGCGCACGGGCTGGATCTGCCGCTACGCGCCGTGTTCGAGGCGCCGCTGCTCAGCGATCTGGCCAGGCAGCTGGAACAGGCCACTCAGGCCGTCGATCTGCCTCTGCAGGCCAGGGGCGAGCGGGCGCAGGCGCCACAGTCTTTCGCGCAGCAGCGCCTGTGGTTCCTTCAGCAACTGGAGCCGAGCAGCAGTGCCTACCACCTGCCGGGCGTTCTGCGTCTGCGTGGTGAGGTGGACCGGCGGGCGCTGCAGCAGGCCTTCGAAGCCCTGGCCGAGCGTCACTGGATTCTGCGTACCGCCTTCACTCAGGACGCCGAAGGCCAGCCGCTGCAATGCATACAGCCGCTGGCGTCGGTGAATCTGGAGATGCTCCAGGCCAGGGGCGAGCATGCCTTCCAGGCACTGGCGCGGGCATTTATGGAAAAGCCTTTCGAGCTGCAGCAGTCGCCGCCCTGGCGTGTCGCCCTGGTGACCCTGGAGCCGGGTGAGCAGCGCCTGCTGTTGTGTTTGCATCACCTGCTGTCCGATGGCTGGTCCGTGCAAATTCTGCTGGCCGAATTCGCCGCCCTGTACAACGCCGCCCGCACTGGCGTGGCGGCTGCACTGCCGGCACTGGCCGTGCAGTACGCCGATTACGCGGCCTGGCAGCGAGAGTGGCTGGCGGGCGGTGAAGGCGCACGGCAACTGGCCTACTGGCGCGAGCAACTGGGCGCCGAGCAGCCGCTGCTGGAGCTGCCCTGCGACCATCCGCGTCCGGCCCGGCAGAGCTTCCGTGGTGGGCGGGTGCATTTCCGTCTCGGCGCGGCACTCGGCGAGCGCCTGCGCGAGTTGGCCCAGGCGCAGAACGCAACGCCCTTCATGGTGTTGCTGGGCGCCTACAAGGTGTTGCTGCATCGCCTGAGCGGGCAGCGCGATTTGCGCGTCGGCGTGCCCATCGCTGGGCGTACGCGCGCCGAGGTAGAAGGGCTGATCGGCTTGTTCGTCAACACCCAGGTGCTGCGCAGCGAGATCGTTCCGCAGCAGAGCTTCACGGCGCTGGTCGAGCAAATCAGGCGCACCAGCCTGGACGCCCAGGCGCACCAGGAACTGCCCTTCGAGCAACTGGTCGAGGCGCTGCAGCCCGAACGCAGCCTTAGCCATAACCCATTGTTCCAGGTGGCCTATGACCATCAGCAGGTGCGCCACGAGGCGCTGGGGCAACTGCAGGATCTGCACGCCGAGGTGCTGACCCTGGCCGATAGCGGCAGCCAGTTCGACCTGGCGCTCAATACCCAGGAAGATCGCCACGGTCAGTTCAGCGGCAACTGGAACTACGCCCTGGATCTGTTCGAAGCCGCCACGGTGGAGCGTCTGCATCAACGTTTCATTCGCCTGCTGGAGCAGTTGCTGGAACAGCCGCAACTGGCCATTGGCGAGCACCGCCTGGACGATGATCAGGATCGCCTGGCACTGACCGGCTTCAATGCCACCCGCGTCGATTACGGCGCGGTCGAACCGGTGCACCGTCAGTTCGAACGGCGTGTGCAGGCGCAGCCGCAGGCCATCGCCCTGGTGTGCGGCGAGCAGCGGCTGAGCTACGCCGAGCTGGACCTGCGCGCCAACCAGCTGGCCCACCATCTGCAGAAGCTCGGCGTAACCCGCGACAGCCTGGTGGGCGTGGCGGCGCTGCGTTCGGTGGAGATGGTGGTGGCGCTGTACGCCATCCTCAAGGCCGGCGCCGCCTATGTGCCGATGGACCCGGAATATCCGGCCGAGCGCCTGCGCTACATGCTCGAAGATGCCGGAGTGGGTTTGTTGCTGAGCCACGATGCGGTGATCGACAGCCTGCCGCAGGTGAGCAGCGTACAGGTGCTCAACCTCGATCATCTGGATCTTTCTCAAGAGCCGCAGACCGCGCCCGAGGTGGACGTTCATCCCGAGCAGTTGGCCTACCTGATCTACACCTCCGGCTCCACCGGCAAGCCCAAAGGCGCCGGCAACAGCCATGCGGCGTTGTACAACCGCTTGGCCTGGATGCAGCAGGCCTACAACCTGACGACTGAAGACAGGGTGCTGCAGAAGACCCCGTTCAGCTTCGACGTCTCGGTCTGGGAGTTCTTCTGGCCGCTGATCAGCGGTGCGCGCCTGGTGATGGCGCAGCCGGGCGATCATCGCGATCCCGCCAAGCTGGTCGAGCTGATCGAGCGCGAGCGCATCAGCACCTTGCACTTCGTGCCCTCGATGCTGGCGGCCTTCGTCGGTCATGGCGAGCTGCGCGGCTGCGAAAGCCTGCGACGTATCGTCTGCAGTGGCGAAGCGCTGCCGGCGGAACTGGCCAGCAGCACGCGGCAACTGCTGCCGCAGGCCGAGCTGTACAACCTGTATGGCCCGACCGAAGCGGCCGTCGACGTGACCCACTGGCGCTGCAGCGGACAGGAACGGCGCAGCGTGCCGATTGGCCGGCCAATCGCCAACCTGCAGATTCATATCCTCGACGAACGCCTCAACCCGCAGCCAATCGGCGTCGCAGGGGAGCTGTATATCGGTGGTGTCGGCCTGGCGCGGGGTTACCACCGTCGTCCGGGACTGACCGCCGAGCGCTTCGTTGCCAGCCCCTTTGGCGATGGCCAGCGCCTGTATCGCAGTGGCGACCTGGCGCGCTGGACCGAAGGGGGCGTGCTGGAGTACCTCGGCCGTATCGATCATCAGGTGAAGTTGCGCGGTCTACGCATCGAACTGGGCGAGATCGAAGCCGCGCTGCTGGAGCATCCGGCGCTGCGCGAAGCGGTGGTGTTGGTGCGCGACCAGCAACTGGTGGCCTATGTGGTCGGTGGCGATTACGACGAGGTCGAGCTGCGGGCGCGGCTGAAACAGCGGCTGCCCGAGTTCATGCTGCCGAGCCATGTAATGCAGCTCGAGCGCCTGCCGCTGTCCCCCAACGGCAAGCTGGAGCGCAAGGCGCTGCCGGAGCCGCAGCGTGTTCAGCGCGATTACCAGGCGCCGCGCTCTGGACTGGAAAGCCAGCTCGCAAGCATCTGGCAGGAGCTGCTGGGTGTGGAGCGGGTAGGGCGTGAGGATGACTTCTTCGCCCTCGGCGGTCATTCGCTGCTGGCCACGCAACTGGTGTCGCAGATCCGTCGCCAACTGCAGCGTGAGCTGCCGCTGCGCGCCGCCTTCGAGGCCAGCACCCTCAGTGCCCAGGCTCTGCAACTGGCGGCCGCCGACGCTGTGTCTAGCTTCGGCCTGCAGGCTCGCCAGCGTGCAGACCGAAGCCCGCAGTCCTTCGCTCAGCAGCGCCTGTGGTTCCTCACCCAGCTGGAGCCCGACAGCCTGGCCTACCACCTGCCTTGTGCCGTGCGCCTGATGGGTGAGTTGGACGTCCAGGCGCTGCAACGCAGTTTCGATGCCTTGGCGCAGCGCCATGAAAGCCTGCGCACCACCTTCACCAGCGGCGACGCGGGTGAGCCCCTGCAATGTGTGCAGCAGACCACTGCGGTAGTCATCGAGCGCCTGCAGGCGCAGGACGAGGCGCAACTGCAGCAGCAGATCGATGGCGTCACTCGGCGTCCCTTCGATCTGGAACAGAGCCCGCCCTGGCGTGTGGCGCTGATCGAACTGGGCTCGCAGCAGCATGTGCTGGTGCTCTGCCTGCATCACATCATCGCCGATGGCTGGTCGATCCAGGTGCTGCTCGACGAGTTCGCCGCGCTCTATCGCGGCCATGCCGAAGGGCATCCGGTTGAGCTGGCGGCACTGCCGATCCAGTACGCCGACTACGCCCTGTGGCAGCGCGATCATCTCGCTGGCAGTCGCCTGGCCGAACAGGTGCAGTGGTGGCGGGAGCAACTCGGCAGCGAACAGCCGCTGCTGGAGCTGCCGGCAGACCGGCCGCGTCCGGCGGTGCGTCTGGGGCAGGGGGCGCGGCATGCCTTCAGCGTGCCGGCCAGCCTGGCCGAACGACTGCGCGAGCAGGCGCAACTGCAGCAAGTGACGCCGTTTATGCTGATCCTGGCGGTCTACCAGGGCCTGCTGTATCGCCTGACCGGCCAGCACGACCTGCGCGTCGGCGTGCCAGTGGCCGGGCGTACCCAAGGCGAGAGCGAGGGGCTGATCGGCCTGTTCGTCAACACCCTGGTGATTCGCAGCGAAGTGGATGCGCAGCATTCGTTCGCCGATCTGCTGCGCCAGGTCAAGTCGCGGGTGGTCGGTGCCCAGGCCCACCAGGATGTGCCCTTCGAGCAACTGGTCGACACTCTGCAGCCGGAGCGCAGCCTCAGCCACAACCCGCTGTTCCAGGTGGCGTACAACCATCAACGGCAGGACCAGAGTGCCCTGCAGACGTTGCCCGACCTGCAGTGCGAAAGCCTCGACTGCCAGGGGCAGAGCGCCCAGTTCGACCTGGTGCTGGGCACCCTCGAACAAGCTGATGGCCGCCTCGAAGCCTACCTGGATTACGCCACCGATCTGTTCGATGCCTCCAGCGTCGAGCGCCTGGCGGGCCAACTGCTGCGCCTGCTCGATGGTGCGTGCCGCATGCCGCAGGCGTCGCTGGCCGAGCTGCCATTGCTGAGTGAGTCGGAGGTGGCCGAAGCCGAGGCGTGGAACGACCCAACACCAGTTCCGAACAGCATTCAGCTACTGCCGGAGCGCATCGCCGAACAGGCGCGCCTACGCCCGACGGCCATTGCTCTGGTACATGGCCAGCAGCGCCTGAGCTTTGCCGAGCTTGAAGCCCGCGCCAATCGTCTGGCCCATCTGTTGATCGCTCGCGGCGTCGGTGCCGAGGTGCGCGTCGGCGTGGCGCTGGAGCGCGGCATCGAGTTGTTCGTCGCCCTGCTGGCGGTGCTTAAGGCCGGCGGCGCCTACGTGCCGCTGGACCCGGACTACCCCGGCGAGCGCCTGCGCTACATGCTCGAAGATGCCGGGGTGAAGCTGCTGCTGAGCCATCAGGCGGCCTTGCCACGCCTGCCCGACGTGGCCGGTATCGAGGTGCTCGACCTCGATCAACTGGAACTGAGCGGCGAATCGTCAGAAGCGCCCGAGGTGAATATTCACCCCGAGCAACTGGCTTATCTGATCTACACCTCCGGCTCCACCGGCAAGCCCAAGGGCGTAGCCGTGGCCCATGGCGCCATCGCTCTGCATTGCCAGGCCATTGGCGAGCGCTATGAACTGACGGCCGAGGATCGCGAGCTGCATTTCCTCTCGGTCAGTTTCGACGGCGCCCACGAGCGTTGGCTCACGCCACTGAGCCATGGCGCGCGCGTGGTGATCCGCGACCAGCAACTGTGGAGCGTGCAGCAGACCTACGACTGCCTGATCGCAGAAGGCATCAGCGTGGTGGCCTTGCCGCCCAGCTACCTGCGCCAGTTGGCCGAATGGGCCGAGCAATGCGGCAAAGCGCCCGGGGTAAAAACCTATTGCTTCGCCGGTGAGGCCTTCAGCCGTGAGCTGTTGCAGCAGGTGATCCGCAGCCTGCAACCGCAATGGATCATCAACGGCTACGGCCCGACCGAAACCGTGGTCACCCCGACCCTGTGGCGAGTACCGGCGGCCACGGCCGATTTCACCACTGCTTATGCACCGATTGGCGACCGCGTCGGCACGCGCCAGGGTTACGTGCTGGATGCCGACCTCAACCTGTTGCCGGTCGGTGTAGCTGGCGAGCTGTACCTGGGCGGGCTGCTGGCCCGTGGTTATTTGGATCGACCAGGCGCCACCGCCGAGCGCTTCGTGCCCAACCCTTATCGTGCCGGTGAGCGTCTGTACCGTACCGGCGACCGCGTGCGCCTGGGCCACGACGGCCAGCTCGAATACCTGGGCCGGTTGGATCAGCAGATCAAGCTGCGCGGTTTCCGCATCGAAATCGGCGAAGTCGAGGCGGCGCTGAAAGCCTGTGCCGGTGTGGGCGAAGCGCTGGTGGTGGTCAAGGACAGCGCGGCGGGCAAGCGCCTGGTGGGCTATGTCAGCGGCGAGGGCTTGAGTGAGAGCGACCTGAAAGCACAGCTCAAGCAGCGCCTGCCGGGGCATATGGTGCCAAGTCATATCCTGGCGCTGCAGCGCTTGCCGCTGCTGCCCAACGGCAAGCTGGATCGGCAGAGCCTGCCGGAGCCACAGGTGGAGGCGGGCGAGTACCAGGCGCCGCGAACCGAGCAGGAACGACTGCTGGCCGAGCTGTGGAGCGAGTTGCTCGGTATTGGCCAGATCAGCCGCGATGCCCAGTTCTTCGCCCTGGGCGGTGATTCGATCCAGTCCCTTAGCCTGGTCACACGCCTGCGCAAGGCCGGTTGGGAGCTGACGCCCAAGGCGGTGTTCCAGCATCCGCGCCTGGCCGATCTGGCTGCGGTGATGACCCCGCTCGGCACTCAAGCTGTGGCTGTGCAGCGGGACAGTGGCTCGCTGCCGCTGACGCCGATTCAGGCGCATTTCTTCTCCTTGCCCATGGCCAACCGTGCGCACTGGAACCAGGCCTTGCTGCTGGATGTGCGTCGACCGCTGCACGCTGCCTATTTGCTGAGCGCGCTGCAGGGGCTGATCGAGCATCACGATGCGCTGCGTTTGGCCTTCCGCCAGGATGAAGCGGGCAACTGGCAGGCCTTCTACCGGGACGAGGAGCAGGCCGAGCGTCTGTTCTGGCAGCGCCGCATCGACTCGGACGCAGCCCTGCAGGCGCAATGTGAGGTCGCCCAGCGCAGCCTGGACCTGCATCACGGTCCGCTGCTGCGGGTGCTGCTCGCGGACTTGCCCGATGGCAGTCAACGCCTGCTGCTCGCCGCTCATCACCTGATCATCGATGGCGTCTCCTGGCGCGTCCTGCTGGATGATCTGGCGCGCGCCTACCAGCAGGTCGTAGCCGGCCAGCCGGTGGAACTTGGTGACAGGCCTGGCAGCTTCCAGTCCTGGGCCGAGCACCTGTGGCGCCATGCGCAGGGAGCGCCGCTGGCCAAGGAGATGGCCTACTGGCAGGCGCAGCGTGCCAACCAGCATGTGCCTGTGGATGACCCGGCCGGCGAGGCCAGCCATGCCCAGGTGCAGACCTGTACCTGGCAACTGAGCGAAGCGCAGACCCAGCGTCTGCTGCGCGAAACTCTGAAGCAGCGCGATGCGCGCATGGACGAAGTGCTGCTTGCCGCGCTGGCCGAAGGGTTACGTCGCTGGAATGGCCTCGATGACAGCCTGATCGCTCTGGAAGGGCATGGGCGCGAATGGCTCGATGAACAGGCCGAGCAGGATATCGGGCGCACTCTGGGCTGGTTCACCAGCCTCTACCCGCTGCGTCTGCAGGCGCAGGAGACATTGCCGCAGACCCTGGCCCACGTGCGTCAGCACTTGCGCAGCGTGCCCAACAAGGGCCTGGGCTACGGCCTGCTGCGCTACCTGGGTAACGCCGAGCAACGTCGCAGCCTGGCCGAGTTGGGTGAGCCGGATATCGCCTTCAACTACCTGGGGCAGTTCGATGCGCAGCTTGGCGATGGTCACTTCGCGCCCGCCAGCGAGTCGCCGGGCACCCTGGTCGATCCGGCCACGGCGTTGATCCGGGAGCTGGAAATCAACGGCCAGGTGTTCGCCGGCCGGCTGAGCCTCAGTTGTCGATTCAGTGCGCAACGCCATCGCCTGCAACGCATCGAGGCGTTGCTGGCGGCGGTGGGCGATGCGCTGCAAGCCCTGATCGACGACACGCCGGCCGCGTCTGTTCCAAGCCCGCAAGTCACGACGGCTGCTGCGCCCAGCCCGTTGCTGCGCCTGAACCAGGCGGATACCGAACGGCCCACGCTGTTCTGCGTTCATCCGGTGAGCGGCACGCTGGTCGGTTACTACCCATTGGCCCGTGCTCTGGCGCCGCACTGGCAGGTATTCGGCCTGCAGAACCGGCAATTGCTGCAACCGGCCTGGCGTGATCAGAGCCTCGAACAGATGGCCCGCGATTACGTCAGGGTGATGCTGGAAACCCAGCCGCAGGGACCGTACCACCTGCTCGGCTGGTCGATGGGCGGCGCCCTAGTGCTGGCCATGGCCCGTCTGCTGGAGCGCCTGGGCAAGGCGGTGGCCTTCGTCGGCCTGGTGGACGGCTATGTCCCCGGCGCCGGTCTGGCCCGTGCACCACGCGCTGCTGTGGCAGATGCGTCGGTGACGGGCGACGACGACTGGCAACAGTTGCTCGCCCTGGAGCGACATATGCACGCGCTGGCTGGGCAGCACCGACACATCCAGCCGCTGCGCAGCCCGGTGCAGGCCTGGTGGGCGGCGCATTCGCCGGAAAACAACCGCAATGGCGAGGCGCTGCTGCAGGCCGCGCTGGGCCGCGAGTTGCACTTGTCGAGCTGGGTCCAGGCCGACCACCTGGGCATCGTCCGCGATTCGTCCTTTATCGAGCTCCTGAGCCGGCAACTCGCCGCGCTCGACCATCCGTCACAGCCCCTGAGCTTGGAGAATCACGATTATGCAGATTGAACAGCGCCTCGACCCGTTGCTGACTGCCGCGCTGGACCTCGGCCCGGAAGCCTCGCTGCGCGGCGCCGACTATCGATTCACCGGTAGCGCGCGCCTGCAGCACCAGGCGCAGGTGGAGTCCAACGCGCGCAGCTACCCGCGGCGCATCCCCCTGGAGCTGCGCCGCGCCGAAGGCATCCATGTGCAGGACAGCGAAGGCCGGTGGTTCATCGACTGCCTGGCGGGGGCCGGCACCCTGGCGCTGGGGCACAACCACCCGGCGGTGCTGCAGGCCATTCGCGGCCTGCTCGACGGCAAGCGCCCGTTGCACACGCTGGACTTGATGACCGAGGCCAAGGACGACTTCATCAACGAACTGTTCGCCAGCCTGCCGGCGGAGTTCGCCCGCGACGCGCGCATCCAGTTCTGCGGGCCAGCCGGCACCGATGCGGTGGAGGCTGCGCTGAAGCTGGTGCGCACCGCCACCGGGCGCAGTCAGATGCTGGCCTTCCATGGCGCCTACCACGGCATGACCCAGGGCGCCCTGAGCCTGATGGGCAGCCTGGGCCCCAAGCGGTACCTCGACGGCATGATCAGCGGCGTGCAGATGCTGCCGTACCCCTACGGCTACCGCTGCCCGTTCGGCCTGGGCGGCGCCGAGGGCGAACGGGTCGGGCTGCACTACATCGAGAACCAGCTGAAGGACCCGGAAAGCGGCGTGCTGCCGGCCGCCGGCATGATCCTGGAAACCGTGCAGGGCGAGGGCGGGGTGATCGCGCCGTCGGCCGACTGGTTGCGCGGTATTCGGCGCATCACCCGCGAGGCCGGCGTGCCGCTGATCCTCGACGAGGTGCAGTGCGGCATCGGTCGTACCGGCAAGCTGTTCGCCTTCGAGCACGCCGGTATCGTCCCGGATGTCCTGGTGCTGTCCAAGGCCATCGGCGGCAGCCTGCCGCTGGCGGTGGTGGTCTACCACAAGGACCTCGACCGCTGGCAGCCGGGCGCCCACGCCGGCACGTTCCGCGGCAACCAGCTGGCCATGGCGGCGGGCGCCGCGACCCTGAAGATCATTCGCGAACAGGCTCTGGCCGAGCATGCGGCGAGCATGGGCGAGCGCTTGGCCGGGCATCTGTGCGCGTTGCAGCGCGACTATCGGCAGCTGGGCGACGTCCGCGGCCGGGGCCTGATGCTCGGGGTGGAGGTGGTCGACCCCGACGGGCCAGTGGATAGCCTCGGCCATCCAGCGGCCCACCCGCAGCTGGCGGCGGCTATCCAGCGCCAGTGCCTGCGACGCGGCCTGATCATCGAGCTTGGCGGTCGCCACTCCAGTGTCCTGCGCGTTCTGCCACCGCTGATCATCCGCGCCGAGGAGGTGGATCAGGTGGCGGAGATCTTCATGGGCGCGATCCGGGCAGCGCTAATGGAAGTGAAATCAATAACATATGAGTAAGCTAATCTAAATGAGAAGATTTACTGTTTATTTACTCTGTCGATTTCATTAAAGTACCGCCGCAGTCTTATGGGGGAGCGCCCGCTGGGCGCTCGCGGGGGACATTTCAGCAGGACGGATAATTTCAATGCGTCGTTCCGATCAGAATAGTTTTGCCTTTCGTATGACCTTGCTCGCCACGCTGGTGGGCACACTTTCCATCCAGGGCCTGGCCCAGGCCGACGACTCGGTGACGCTGCCGTCGACCACCGTCACCGGCGAGGAAGAGGGCGCGCAGGGCCCCGACTTCGGCTACAAGGCGGCCAAGAGCCTGACCGCGAGCAAGACCAGCACGCCGCTGTCGGAGACCCCGCGTTCGGTGTCGGTGGTAACCCGCCAGCGCATCGAGGATCAGAAGGCGCAGACTCTCACCGATATCCTCGGCTACGTGCCCGGCATCTTCGCCCCGCCCTTCGCCGTGGGCGATGGCCTGGCCGGCGACTACTTCTTCATTCGCGGTTTCAACGCCACCGACTACGGCTACGGCCTTTACCGCGATGGCCTGCGCGTGCAGGGCAACCGCTACGACACCACTACCGAGCCCTACGGCCTGGAGCGCGTGGAAGTGTTCCGCGGCCCGACCTCGATTCTCTACGGCGAGAACGCTCCGGGCGGCCTGGTCAACCTGGTGAGCAAGCGCCCGACTGCTCAACCGCGCGGCGAGGTGCAACTGAGCTACGGCTCCAACAACCGCCGCCAGTTGGGCGTGGACGTTTCCGGCGCGCTGAACGACAGCGGCAACGTGCTCGGCCGCGTGGTGCTGCTGGGGCGCAACGCCGACACCGCGGTCGACCACGTGCAGGACGACCGCATCTACATCGCGCCGTCGCTGACGCTGAACTTCGACGACTACAACAGCCTGACCCTGCTCGCCAACTACCAGAAGGATCGCACCAAGATCGAACTGGGCCTGCCGGCGGCCGGCACCCTGCTGGACAACCCCAACGGCAAGCTGGACAAGGACACCCTGGTCGGCCACCCGGACTGGGACGACTTCGACCGCGAGGTCTGGACCCTGGGCTACGAATACAGCCACCGCTTCAACGACGACTGGCAGTTCCGCCAGAACTCGCGCTACCTGCAGTCGCGCATCCAGCGCAACGAGGTGTGGCCGAGCAGCAGTCTGTCCAGCGCCGACTACAGCAGCACCGTCGGCACCAACCTGGCGCGCGATCGCTACAACAAGTCGATCACCTACTCGCTGGATAACCAGGTGGAAGGCAAGTTCGCCACCGGCGCCCTGCAGCACACCCTGCTGGTGGGCCTGGGCTTCGACCGCACCTCCTTCAACCAGAATCAGGACGTCGGCATCATCCCGCTGATCGACTACTACAACCCGGCCTGGGGCGTAGTGGGCGAGCCGACCACGCCGATCGCCCAGGGCAACACCCTGCTCACGCAGAAGATGACCGGCGTCTACACCCAGCTGCAGAGCAAGTACGAGAACTGGATCTTCCTGCTCGGCGGCCGCTTCGATTCGGTCGACAACGAATACCGCAACAAGCTCGCGCCGGCCACCGACCTCGACTACAGCGACCACAAGGGCACCTGGCAGGGCGGGGTGATGTACCAGTTCGACAACGGTCTGTCGCCCTACGTCAGCTACTCCACCGCCTTCGTGCCGGTGCAGGAACTCTCCGCCAGCAGCGGGCCGCTGGACCCGATCACCGCCGAGCAGTACGAGGTGGGGGTGAAGTACGAACCCAAGGACTGGAACACCGCCATCACCCTGTCCTGGTTCGACCTGACCAAGGAGAACGACGTCATCTGGGACGTTTCCGACTACCGCCAGGTCGGCGAGAGCCGCTCCCAGGGCGTGGAGCTGGAGGTCAACAGCGACGTCACCGAGAACCTCAGCCTGGTCTTCGCCTACACCTACACCGACGTGCGCGTCACCGAGGATGCCGCCACTTCGCTGGTGGAAGACAAGCAGATGACCGGCGTGCCGCGCAACCTGGCTTCGCTGTGGGCCAACTACCGCTTCCTCGACGGCAACCTGCGCGGCCTGCGCCTGGGCGCCGGCGTGCGGCATATCGACAGCACCTTCGCCTACACCAACCCGCCGGGCAGCAACCCCGCGGTGGTCTCCTACGGCCGCCTGGACACCGGCGACGTGACCCTGGTGGATGCCGCCATCGGCTACGAGATCGACAACAACTGGTCGGTCGACCTGAACGCCAAGAACCTGTTCGACAAGGAATATGTCGGCTCCTGCAACAACGCCGGTCGCTGCTACTGGGGCGAGGAACGTAGCCTGCTGGGCACCGTCTCGTTCCGCTGGTAAGGCGGGCACGCGGCACGCAAACCAAGGCGAGGGGGCAACCCTTCGCCTTTTTGCATAGGTGGGGAACATGTCATGACGAGTTTGACTGGCGCCGGGCTGCCGCAACGGACACGCGGCCTCGGCCACGGCGGCCTGGCGCTGCTGGGCCTGGGTCTGCTGGCGCTGCTGCTGCTGTGGCAGGGCGTGCTGCGCTACCCCTGGCCGAGCGTCGAGGCCTGGTGGGCGCCATTGTCGGCCGAGCCGTCGCTGGAAGGCCTGTTGCTCTGGTGGACCCAGCTGCCACGCGCCCTGGCGGGCGTGCTGGTGGGTGCCTGTCTGGGCATGTCCGGGGCGATCATGCAGCTGATCACGCGCAACCCGCTGGTCTCGCCGGATCTGCTGGGCATCACCGCCGGCGCGCAGCTCGGGGTGATCCTCGGCATGCTGTTGCCGAGCGCCCTGGGCCTGCCGCTGATTTTTCTCGGCGGCCTGCTGGCGGCGGCGTTCACCTTCCTCATGGCCGGTGGCTGGAACACCTCGCCGTTGCGCCTGACCCTGGCCGGGGTCGCGGTGGCGCAGACCTTCGCCGCGCTGATCGCGTTGTTTCTCAGCCTCAACGACCGGGCCGCCATGGTGGTGTCGTTGTGGAACACCGGCTCCCTGCAGCAGCTCGGCTGGGGCGCGCTGCAGCCGGCGCTGTACCTGCTGCCCCTGGCGTCGCTGGCGCTGCTGTTGCTGTTGCGGCCGTTGAACCTGGCGGTGCTCGGCGATGGGCAGATGCGCACCCTGGGCTTGTCGCCGGCCTGGCTGAAGGGGCTGAGCATCCTCTTGGGCAGTCTGCTGGCGGCGCTGGCCATTCACCTGGCCGGGCCGCTGGGCTTTATCGGCCTGATCACGCCGAACCTGTTGCGTTTCGCCTTCGCCGTGGTGCGCCCCTCGCGCCTGGTGCCGCTCTGCGCGATCTGGGGGGCGCTGCTCACGGTGCTCGCCGATGCCCTGGTGGCGGCGCTCGAGCCCTGGTTTCACCTGCCGCTCGGGGTGCTGTCGGCGATTCTCGGCTCGCTGGCGATCCTGCTGCTGCTGCGCTATAGCCGGCGTTCGCCGACCGCGGCGCTGAGCGCCAGCATGCCGGGCGAGAACCGCCCGGCGCGGCTGCCGCTGCCGCTGTTCGCGCTGCTGGCGGCGCTGCTCTGTGCGGCTCTGCTGCTGTGCGGCAGCGCGCTGGGCGAGGCGGGCGTCTGGTCGTTCTGGCGGCGGGTGCTGGACGGCGAGTCGGCGGCGCTGACGCTGCTCGACCTGCGCCTGCCGCGCTTGCTGGTGGACATGGCGGCCGGCGCGTTGCTGGCCACCAGCGGCATGCTGTTGCAGGCGGTGACGCGCAACCCCCTGGCCGGCCCGGAAATCCTCGGGGTCAGCCAGATGGCGGCGCTGGCGGTGCTGCTCGCCCTGATCTTTATCCCCGAGCTGGCCGTCGCCTGGCGTTTTCCGCTGGCCTGGGCCGGCGCCGGGCTGGCGCTGCTGATCGTGATCGGCCTGAACCTGCGCCATGGCCTGGAGCCGCTGCGGGTGACGCTGACCGGTTTTGCCATCGGCGGCGTGGTGCTGGCGCTGGTCAGCCTGCTGGTGGCGCAGTTCACCAGCAATATCGCCGAGGCCCTGATCTGGATGGTCGGCAGCAGCTACGGCCGCACCTGGGACGACTTGCTGGCCATGCTGCCCTGGCTGGTAGTGGGGCTGGGCCTGTGCGCGGCGACGACGCGCTGGATGGACCTGCTGCAACTGGGCGATGGCGTGGCGGGCAGCCTCGGCTTGTCGGTGCCGAGCCGACGGGTGATGCTGATCGCCCTGGCCAGCGCCCTGATCGCGGCCGCCGTGGCGGTGGTCGGGCCGGTGGCGTTCGTCGGCTTGCTGGTGCCCCATGGCGTGCGCCTGCTGGGCTTCCATCGCGCCCGTCAGCGCTTGCTGGCGGCGCCGCTGCTGGGCGCGGTTCTGCTGGCATCGGCCGACCTGCTCGGGCGGCTGCTGCTGGCGCCGCTGGATATCCCGCTGGGCATCGCCACCGCGGCCATCGGCGCGCCGTGCTTCCTGCTGCTGCTCAGCCGCGTTTACTTCACCGCGAGTCGGAGGTGATCCGGTGCTGATTTCCCGTTTTGCCTGCTGGGTGCTGCTGGCCAGCCTGTCGTGCAGCGCCTGGGCCGGCGCCGACGCGGCGCTGGTGGCCAGGCAGTCCGCCGCCATTGCCGCGCAGCCGCAGCGCATCGTCAGCCTGGATGAGTTGACCACCGAGTTGCTGGTGTCCCTGGGCATCGAGCCGGTGGGTGTGGCCAACCTGGCGAACTACCGCCGTTACATCGGCATCGGCGACGAGCTGCTCGAACACAGCGTGGCCCTCGGCAGTGCGCAGCAGCCGGATCTGGAGGCCATCGCGCGGCTCAAGCCGGATCTCGTCGTCGGCGTGGCCTACCTGCATTTGCAGCTGTTCGAGCGCCTCGACGGCCTGGCGCCCACGCTGATCTACCAGGTCTCGCTGGCCGCCGGCGGGCCTGACGGCGTCGCCATCGGCGAGGCCATGCTGCTCCACCTGGGCCAGCTGACCGGGCGTCAGGCCCAGGCGCGCCAGGCGGTCGAGGAAGCACGGGCGGCGCTCGCGGCGGCGCAGCGGACGGTGCGCGAAGGCGGGCTGGCCGGCGAGCCGGTGGCGGTGCTCTACCCATTGGTGCAGCAGGGCACGTTCATCGCCCTCAACCAGCAGACCCTGATCGGCAGCCTGATGGCGCGTCTCGGCGTGCATTCGCCCTGGCCGCTGCACTCGGCCCACAGCCTGCACCGGCGTATCGACATGCGCGCCCTCGCCGGCGAGGAGCGGCTGCGCGTGCTGTTCATCGGCGGCCAGGTCGAGGCGCCGTTCTTCGACAGCCGATTGTGGCGTGCGCTGCCGCTGGCCAGACGTCAGCACTACGGGTTTCTCGCGACGCCCTACTGGACCTTCGGCGGGCCACGCTCCACGGCGATCATCGCCGCCCAGATCGGCGACGCACTGCAGGCGATGAATCGTTAAATTTTGTCGCCGGCCATTCGTCTCTGTAGAGACAACGCAGCCACTTTCAGTGAGGTAACCGCATGAGCTTCGACAACGAGAACGCGCGCTTTCAGGTCGTGGTCAACCAGGAGCAGCAGTACTCCATCTGGCCGGACTACAAGGCCATCCCCGAAGGCTGGACGGCCGTCGGCGTTGCCGGCGACAAGCCCACCTGCCTGGCCTACATCGAGGCGACCTGGACCGACATGCGTCCGTTGAGCCTGCGCCAGGCCATGGCGTGAACCCCGACGCACGCGGAGCAGACCGATGAACCAACCTATCGATCTGGCGCATCTGCCGTTGCGTGTCGAAGCCGGGCTGCCGCTACGGGTCAGCCCGATGCAGGCGGGGCAGACCCTGGCGCAGCACCTGCCGGCGCTGCAGCAACTGGTGCACGAGCGCCTGGAAGTGGAGGGCGGCATGCTCTTCAGCGGCTTCGCCGGTATTGACGTGGCCGCCTTCCAGGGCTTTGCCGGTGCCTTCGGCCATCCGCTGCTGAGCTACGAGTTCGGCTCCACGCCGCGCAGCAAGGTCGGCGCCGGCGGGGTCTACACCTCGACGGAGTTCCCGGCGCATCGCGCCATTCCGTTGCACAACGAGCAGGCCTACACCACCGAGTGGCCCATGCGCATCTGGTTCTACTGCGCCCAGGCCGCGGAGCAGGGCGGCGAGACGCCGATTGCCGACAGCCGCGAGGTCTACCGGCGCATCGATCCGGCGATCCGTCAGCGCTTCGCCGACCAGCAGCTGCTGTACGTGCGCAACTATGGCAACGGCCTGGATCTGCCCTGGCAGCAGGTGTTCAACACCGACGAGCGCCAGGCGGTGGAGCGCTACTGCCGCGACAAGGGCATCCAGTTCGAGTGGCTGGACGGCGACGAGCTGCGCACCCGCCAGCGCTGCCAGGGCGTTGCCCAGCACCCGCGCACCGGTGACTGGGTGTGGTTCAACCAGGCGCACCTGTTCCACCTGTCGGCGCTGGACGCCGAGACCCAGGAGATCCTCATCGACTCGGTGGGGCTCGAAGGCCTGCCGCGCAATGTCTACTACGGCGACGGCACGCCGATCGAGGCGAGCCTGCTGGACGAGGTGCGCGGCGTCCTCGACGAGTGCGCCATCCGCTTTCCCTGGCACAGCGGCGACATCCTGATGCTCGACAACATGCTCACCGCCCACGCCCGCGCGCCGTTCAAGGGGCCGCGCAAGGTGGTGGTGGCGATGGCCGAAGGGCGAACCGCGGAGGGCCGCCGATGAACCCGGACGTCACCCGCCCGCTGCCGCTGCCCGATGGCCGGGTCGTGCGCGGCGAACAACGCCAAGGCGATACCTGGCTGTGGTGCGACGGCCAGCCGCTGCTGCACCTGCGCAGCGGCGAAGACGACAGCCTGCAGCTGCTGGAGCTGGCCGCCGCGGATGGCGCCGCTGCGCTGTGGAACGCCTGCTACTGGTGCTTCGCCCACCGCCCGCAGGCCCGTCGCCTGACCTGGCGCGGCCTCGACGAGGCCGCCGTGCAGCGTTGCCAGGACTGGCTGCGGCCGGCCGCCGAGGCGGGCGTCTGGCAGGTCGAGCGCGGGGTGTTCTGGCAGTTGGCGCAGCCCTGGTTGGCGCAGCCCCAGGCGCCTTACCCGGAGCAGTTGGTGATGCGCGACGGCAAGCGCCACCCGCTGCGCCGGAGCAAGCCGCGCGGCGAGCTGTACCGGCGCTTCGATGCGCGCCTGGGGGCGTGGATATCCTTGCGCAGCCTGGATATCGACGCGGATCTGGAACGCTTCAACCGCTGGCAGAACACGCCGCGGGTTCTGCAGTTCTGGCAGGAGGGCGGCAGCCTGGAACAGCACCGCACCTACCTGCAGGGCATCGCCGCCGCCCCCCATGTGCACAGCCTGATCGGTTGCTTCGATGACCAGCCGTTCGCCTATTTCGAGCTCTACTGGGCCCGGGAGGATCGCATCGCGCCCTTCTATGCGGTGGACGACTATGACCGCGGCATCCACATGCTGGTCGGCGAGCAGGCGCACCGCGGGCCGCACAAGGTCGCCAGCTGGCTGGCCGCGCTGACCCACTACGCCTTTCTCGACGATCCGCGCACGCGCAAGGTGGTGGCCGAGCCGCGGGCCGACAACGCGAAGATGATCGGCTATATGCAGCAGCTGGGCTATTACCGGGAAAAGGACTTCGATTTCCCGCACAAGCGCGCGGCGCTGATGGCGATCGGCCGTGAGCGTTTCTTCGACGGCGGGGCGCTGTGTTGAGGGCGACGGGAAGCATGAACGGTGATTGAGGCGCTGGCGCCGCTGTTCGTCGGCGATTTCGCGGCCTATCGCGAGACGCTGGTGCTCACCGACGACCCGCGGCCGTCGGTGCCCCTGAGCGAGTTGCTGAGCCCCCAGGGCTTGCCGCAGCTGCTCGCCGGGTTCGCCGCCGAGCATGCCGGCGGCGACCCGCGGGCGCTGGTGTCGCAGTGGTCCAAGCATTATTTCGTGCGGCTGATTCCGCCGGTGGTGGCCGCCGCGCTGGTGTTGAACCGGCGCCTGCCGCTGCACATCGAGCACCTCGAGGTGGTGCTCGACGAACAACACATGCCGCAGGCGTTCAAGCTGCGCGATGCGGGCGAGCCGTTCGCCCCGGGCGACCCCTTCGAGCGCTTCGCCCACTTGCAGGACGAGCACCTGCAGCCCTTCATCCAGGCCCTGACCAGCCAGGTGAAGATCGCCCCCAAGGTGCTCTGGAGCAATGCCGGCAACTATTTCGAGTGGCTGCTGACGGTGCTGGCCAAGATCCTGCCGGCGCCGCTGCTGGCGGACGGCTTCAGCCTGCTGCAAACGGCCGTGCGCCCCGATGGGCGGCGCAACCCGCTGTATCAACCGGTGCGCTATATCGAGCTGCAAGGCGCTGCCATGCCCTGGCGGCAACGACGGGTGTGCTGCATTCGCTACCTGCTGCCCGAGCTGGAACTGTGCGAGAACTGTCCGCTGCTGGAGCGGCCGCCGCCCTTCGGCGGCGAGCTGTAGCGCCGTCCCGCCGCGCCTCTCAGTGCAGGTAGCTGATCGGCGAGCCGTCCACCGGGTTGGCCAGCACGCCCATGGGCACGCCGTAGATGCGCTCCAGGGTTTCGCCCTGCATCAGCTCGGCCGGGCTGCCCTGGGCCAGCAGGCGCCCGCTGTGCAGCGCCAGCAGGTCGTCGCAGTAGCGCGCCGCCATATTGATGTCATGCAGTACCACCAGCACGCCGAGGCCGAGCTGGCGACTGAGTTCCCTGACGCGTGAGAGGACCTCGACCTGATGGGCGATATCGAGCGCCGAGGTAGGCTCGTCGAGCAGCAGGTAGCGGGTGTTCTGCGCCAGCAGCATGGCCAGCCAGACGCGCTGGCGTTCGCCGCCGGACAGTTGATCGACCAGGCTGTCGGCGAAGGCGCTGGTGTCGGTCAGCTCCATGGCGCGGTGGATATGGTCGCGGTCCTCGGCGCCGAGGCGGCCGAGCGCACCGTGCCAGGGGTAGCGACCGAAGCCGACCAACTCGCGTACGCAGAGGCCATCGGTCGGCGGCAGCTGCTGTGGCAGGTAGGTGACCTGCTGGGCGAAGTCGCGCTGGCCCCAGGCGGAAAGCCGCTGGCCGTTGAAACGGATCGTTCCGCTGCTGGGCTGCTGTTGGCGGGCGAGCAGCTTGATCAGGGTGGACTTGCCCGAGCCGTTGTGACCGATCAGCCCGACCACGCGCCCGGGGGCAATGTTCAGGCTCAGGGGGTGCAGCAGGGTGCGTCCAGGAATGCTGAAGCTGACGCTTTCCAGTTCGAACATGGGCCATCCGCCGGGTAGCTTGGATAAGGCGGCCAATCTAATTCAAACGCTAATCGTTATCAATTTATCCTGCCGCGCGAGCGCTGCTGCCCACGCAGCAAAAGGCCCACGCTCGGTGGGCCTCTGGGTGCAGCTCGGGCGGCCTATCGGCTATCGCGATCTTCCTGCGCCAGGCACGCGGCGGCGGTGAACAGCACGTCGGTGGAGGAGTTCAGCGCGGTTTCCGCCGAGTCTTGGACGATGCCGATGATGAAGCCGATGGCCACTACCTGCATCGCCACCTCGTTGGGGATACCGAACAGGCTGCAGGCCAGCGGGATCAGCAGCAGCGAGCCGCCGGCCACGCCCGAGGCGCCGCAGGCGCTGATCGAAGCCAGTACGCTGAGCAGCAGGGCGGTCGGCAGGTCGACGGCGATGCCCAGGGTATGCACGGCGGCCATGGTCAGCACGGTGATGGTGATCGCCGCGCCGGCCATGTTGATGGTGGCGCCCAGCGGGATGGAGACCGAGTAGGTTTCCTCGTGCAGGCCCAGGCGCTGGCACAGCTGCAGGTTGACCGGGATGTTGGCCGCCGAGCTGCGGGTGAAGAAGGCGGTCAGGCCGCTTTCGCGCAGGCAGGTCAGCACCAGCGGGTAGGGATTGCGGCGGATCTTCCAGTACACCAGCGCCGGGTTGACCAGCAGCGCCACCAGCAGCATGCAGCCGACCAGCACCAGCAGCAGGTGCAGGTAGCCGAGCAGGGCGTCGAAGCCGGA
Source organism: Pseudomonas sp. NPDC077186 (assembly GCF_044543505.1). Taxonomy (NCBI): domain Bacteria; kingdom Pseudomonadati; phylum Pseudomonadota; class Gammaproteobacteria; order Pseudomonadales; family Pseudomonadaceae; genus Pseudomonas; species Pseudomonas sp. NPDC077186. The sequence continues at coordinate 534,257 of NZ_JBITWE010000001.1, read as the reverse complement.
CTCGGCCAGGGTCGCGGCGACCAGGCCGAAGATGCCCAGCGGCGCCAGGCGGATCACCAGCTTGACGATGGCGGTGACGCCATCGGACAGATCACCCAGCAGCTGCTTGCTGCCGGCGCTGGCATGGCGGAAGGCGAAGCCGAGGCCGATGGCCCAGGCCAGGATGCCGATAAAGTTGCCGCGCAGTACGGCATTGACCGGGTTGTCGACCACGTTCAGCAGCAGGGTCTTGAGCACTTCGCCGATGCCGCCGGGGGGCGTCAGTTCGGCGGCCTGGCTGCTCAGCACCAGCGCCGAGGGGAAGGCGAAGCTGGCCACCACCGCCACCAGCGCGGCGCTGAAGGTGCCGATCAGGTACATCAGCAGGATCGGGCGGATATGGGTCTGCTGGCCGTGCTGGTGGTTGGCGATGGACGACATCACCAGGATGAACACCAGTACCGGCGCCACCGCTTTCAGCGCCGAGACGAACACGTTGCCGACGAAGCCGACGGACAGCGCCGCCTGCGGGGCGATCAGGGCGAGGACGATACCGGCCAGCAGGCCGATGAAAATTTGCATCACCAGGCTGGTGCGGTTGAGCAGCTGCAGGGCAGGGTGGAGGGCTTCGGACATCGCAGGAGTCTCTGGTTGCTGGGCCGCGCGCGCAAGCGGCGCTGGGCCCCGGGCGACAGGGCTTCCGGCCGGGCGCGAGGGGCTCGGCGGAAAAAATAGCGCGCGACTCTAGCACAGTCGCCGCGGGCGTCGACCGCGCCGGGGCGATCAGGACGACAGGGTGCAAGCCGGTGTCGCATCTCGGTAAGCGGCGAGTGCTTGAAATATCGAACATCCGCTGCGTATTTTGTCCCTCTCGCCGTCGGCCGACGGTATTCGAGCACACAAGGACAACCACAGATGAGCACTGCCAGCCGCCCTGCACTGGAAACCCTCCTGCGCGGCATCGACGAAATCGAATGCGTGACCCCGGACCTCAACGGCGTGCCGCGCGGCAAGGTGATGACCGCCGCCGGCTTCCTCGAAGGGCGGCGGCTGCAACTGGCCCGCGGCGTGCTGCTGCAGTGCATCATGGGCGGCTATCCGCCGGCGCGTTTCTACGGCGGCGACGACGGCGACCTGGCGCTCAACGCCGTGCCGACGCAGATCCACCGCCTGCCCTGGAGCGAGCCGCCGCGCGCGCTGGCCATCTGCGACGCCGACGAGCTGGACGGACGCAGCAGTGGCCTGTCCACCCGCGGCCTGCTCAAGCGCGTGCTGGCGCGCTACGCCGAGCATGGCTGGCAGCCGGTGGTGGCCACCGAGCTGGAGTTCTTCGTGTTCGCCGCCAATGCCGATCCGCTGCAGCCGTTCCAGCCGCCGCTCGGCCTGGACGGTCGCCGCGAGAATGGCGGTGCGGCGTTCAGCGTCAGCTCCGGCAACGGCCTGCGCCCCTTCTTCGCCGAGGTCTACCGCTGCATGGCGGCGCTCGGCCTGCCGCGCGACACCTTCATGCACGAGATGGGCGTCAGCCAGTTCGAGATCAACCTGCTGCACGGCGATGCGCTGTTGCTGGCCGACCAGACCCTGCTGTTCAAGCACCTGCTCAAGGAGGTCGGGCTCAAGCACGGGTTGTCGGTGGTGTGCATGGCCAAGCCGCTGGCACATACCCCGGGCAGCTCGATGCATATCCACCAGAGCGTGGTGGAGCAGGGCAGCGGGCGCAATCTCTTCAGCAGTGAAAGCGGCGAGGCGACGGCGGCCTTTTATCACTTCATCGGCGGTCAGCAGGCGGCGCTGGCCGATTTCACCCTGCTGTTCGCCCCCCATGTGAACTCCTACCAGCGCCTGTGCCATCCCTACGCCTCGCCGAACAACGCCTGCTGGTCGGCGGACAACCGCGCCGCCGGCCTGCGCATCCCGGCCAGTGCGCCTGCGGCGCGGCGGGTGGAGAACCGCCTGCCGGGCGCCGACGCCAACCCCTATCTGGCCCTGGCCGCCAGCCTGGCCGCCGGGCTGCACGGCCTGGAGCGCGAGCTGCAGCCGAGCGCGCCGATCCAGGGCGAGTTCGAGGTGCCCGACGAATTGGCGCTACCCTGTACCATGCACGCCGCCATCGAGCGTCTGAAACGCAGCGAGTTGGCGGTCGAGTCGTTCGGTGCGGAATTCATCGAAGGCTACATCGCCAGCAAGACCCTGGAGCTGACCAGCTTCTACGATGAAATCACCCCCTGGGAGCGACGCGTGCTGGCCGCGCAGGCCTGACCGGCCGCCGCTCCCGATGTATTCGCGCAGCACCGCGCGCCCAGCCGGGCGCGCCCCGCACAAGGAGCCGTAGCCGTTCATGCGCCCGATCTGGAAGTCCTTCCGTTCGCTGTACTTCGCCACCTTGCTGATGCTGCTCGGCTCCGGCCTGCTCAGCACCTACCTGGCCCTGCGTCTGGCCGAGACGGTGGACGGCCTGTGGGTCGGCGCGCTGATGGCGGCCAACTATTTCGGCCTGGTGCTCGGCGGCAAGCTGGGCCACCGGCTGATCGCCCGGGTCGGGCATATCCGCGCCTACGTCGCCTGCGCCGGGGTGGTCACCGCCGCGGCGCTCGGCCATGGCCTGGTGGAGTGGCTGCCGTTCTGGCTGCTGCTGCGCATGCTGGTGGGCCTGGGCATGATGTGCCAGTACATGGTGATCGAGAGCTGGCTCAACGAGCAGGCCGAAGCCAAGCAGCGCGGTCTGGTGTTCAGCGGCTATATGGCGGCCTGCTACCTGGGGCTGATCCTCGGCCAGCTGGTGCTGGTGATGCACCCGACCCTGGGCCCGGAACTGTTGATGCTGGTGGCGCTGTGCTTCGCCCTGTGCCTGGTGCCGGTGGCGCTGACCCGACGCCTGCACCCGGCACCGCTGCATCCGGCGCCGCTGGAGCTGCGTTTCTTCCTCGACCGGGTACCGCTGTCGTTGACCACGGTGGTGGTGGCCGGCCTGCTGATCGGCGCCTTCTACGGCCTGGCGCCGCTCTATGCCACGCGCATGGGCCTGAGCACCGAACAGGTAGGCCTGTTCATGGGCTGCTGCATCCTCGCCGGCCTGCTGGTGCAGTGGCCGCTGGGTTGGCTGTCGGACCGGCGCGACCGGGTGCTGCTGATCCGCGGGTGTGCCGTGCTGTTGCTGCTGGCCGCGCTGCCGCTGGCACTGCTGCAGCAGGTCGCGCTGCTGCCGTTGATCGGCATCGGCTTCGTGGTCAGCCTGATGCTGTTCAGCCTCTATCCGCTGGCGGTGGCGCTGGCCAACGACCACGTCGAGCCGGAGCGGCGGGTGTCGCTGACCGCCATGCTGCTGGTGACCTTCGGCGTCGGCGCCTGCGTCGGCCCGCTGCTGGCCGGGGTGCTGATGCGCTTCTACGGCGCCCATATGCTCTACCTGTTCGTCTGTGCCTGTGCGCTGATCCTGGTCTGGCGCATCCGTCCCGAAAAGGTCACCCATCTACACCAGGTCGAGGACGCGCCGCTGCATCACCTGGGTAGCCCGGCCAACGTGGCCGGCTCGCCACTGATGGCGGCGCTCGATCCGCGGGTCGACGAGCAGACCGTGCAGGAGCAGATGCAGGACCCCGTCGAGGCGCCAGAGGAGACGGCGGACGCGCCACGGGCGACGCCATGAGCCGCCTCAGCGTCGTCATCCCGGCGCTGGACGAGGCCGCGGCGCTGCCGGCATTGCTCGAGGATCTGCGCGCGCTGCGCAGTGCCGGCGCCGAACTGATCCTGGTCGACGGAGGCAGCCGCGACGGCACGCCGCAATTGGCCGCCGCGCGGGTCGACCGCCTGCTGCACAGCCCGCCCGGTCGGGCGCGGCAGATGAACGCCGGCGCGGCGCAGGCCGGCGGCGACTACCTGTGGTTCCTGCATGCCGACACCCGGCTGAGCCCGGCGTGCCTGGCCGCGTTGCAGCGGGCGCTGGGCGATGAACCGGACTGGGGACGTTTCGATCTACGCCTGTCGGGCGCTGGCCCATCGCTATGGTTGATCGGCCAGATGATCAACCTGCGTTCGCGCCTGACCGGCATCGCCAGCGGCGATCAGGGCATCTTCGTGCGCCGCGAGCTGTTCGAGTCGCTCGGCGGCTATGCCGACATGCCGCTGATGGAAGACCTCGAGCTGTGCCGGCGGCTCAGGCGCGTGGCCCGGCCGCGCTGCCTGCGCCCGCCGCTCTCGACGTCGAGCCGGCGTTGGGAGCAACATGGAACCTGGCGCACGGTCTGGTTGATGTGGCGTCTGCGCCTGGCCTACTACCGCGGGGTCAGCCCGGAACTGTTGGCTGGCCGTTACCGAGGAGGAGCACGACGATGACCACGCTGTCACTCCACCTGTTGGCGCGCGCGCCCGTTCCGGGGCGAGTGAAGACGCGCCTGATTCCGACTTTGGGCGAGGAGGGCGCCAGCCGCCTGCAGCGAGCGTTGCTGGAACAGACCCTGGCCCTGCCGCCGCTGGCCTTCGAGCAGCGCTTCCTGTGGCTGGACGGCGACGCCGACCGACCCTTGCAGCGGCTGGCCGAGGGACAGGACTGGGTGGTGGTGGAGCAGCCGGCCGGCGATCTCGGCGAACGCATGCGGCGTATCGCGGCGCTCGGCCTGGCCGAGCACGACGGCGTGGTGCTGATCGGCAACGACTGCCCGGCGCTCGATGGCACCTACCTGCAGCAGGCCTGTGCGGCCCTGGACGAGCACCGTGCGGTGCTCGGCCCGGCGGAGGACGGCGGCTACGTGCTGCTGGGCCTGCGCAGCCTCGATCACAGCCTGTTCGAGAACATGCCCTGGGGCGGCGATCAGGTGCTGGCGCGCACCCGCGAGTGCCTGCAGCGCCTGGCCTGGCCGCATCTGTTGTTGCCGACGCTATGGGACGTGGACCGGCCGCAGGATCTGGCGCGCCTGGCGGAACTGGATCAGCGTTGGCGCAACCTGGTGCACTGACCTTAGAACAGGCCGTCGCTCTCGGTGCGCCGCGCTTCGCGCTGCAACTGGTAGACGAAACGCTCGACCTGGCGCTGCTCCAGGCCGCTCATGCGGTAGAAGCGGGTGCCGACGAAGGTCATGTCGACCTTTTCCTCGTACTGCACGTGGCGCAGCTCCACTGCACAGGTCATGGCGCCGAACGGCAGCTGGGCAGTGAGGCGCTCGTGCACCTGGCCGTTGTGCAGCTGCTGGCTGAGGTCGCCGGCAAAACGCAGCTTGCAACCGGTGGCGGAGATGTCCAGCAACTGGCCGGGCAGCGGTTCGCGTAGTTTGTCGCCAGCCAGCACCACCTTGATCAGGTCGCTCTGTTTGAGCGGCGCGCGGTAGGCGCTGCGGCGCTGGTGGTAGATCACCTCCTGCGGCAGCGGCGCCCAGTAGCAGGGCGCCCCCTCGAACTCGCCGAGTTGCACGTCGTGCTCGCAGCTCCAGGCCACGCGCACGCCCTCGCGGTAGGCTTCGACGCTGAAGGCTTCGCCCTGCTTGAGGAAGCGCTCGCCATCGTTGGGAATGATTTCGTCCAGCGCCACGCGGTTGCGCTCGCGGTCGATTTCCACCAGGTAGCTCTGGAAGCGCTGGCTGCGATCCTTGAACTGGATCACCAGCGGGTCGTGGTTCTGTTGCAGTTGGCGCAGGGTGGCAATGATTTCCACGGGTGCCTTGAGCACCTTGGGCGGCTGAGGACCATTTTCCTCGTTGAACGCGCTGGACACAGTTCGGAACTCTCCGAGTCATCGACTACAACGGCACTAGAATACTGGCAGAGTGCCTGCATGTCCCTGTGCTTTTTCTTGTGGGGGGCTCAGGCCTGGCTGAGCGGCCTTTGCTGGGCGATTCTAGCCGCACTGCCACGGCTGTCATAGAGCCCCGGCGTCTCGCCGCCGCGGAGGATGCCGAGGATGCTGCCGACCGAAGCCTGGTTGGCGCGGATCAGCCGGCCGTTGCGCAGGTTGGCCTCCTGGCAGCGCTGCAGCAGGGTGGACAGGGCCTCGCTGCGTGCCAGCAACTGTTCGCCCAGCGCGGAACCCGCCGCCAGTGCGGTCAGGCCATCGCGGTCGGCGCTAAGGCCGGCGGCCAGGAGCAGGCGACTGCGCTCGCCGCCGTGCTGCTGGAGCAGGGCGAGCAGCGGTTGTTTGTCGCTGAGCAGGCTGTCCAGGCGCGACAGGTCGCGCTCGGTCAGGGCCTGGAATTCGGCATCGATCAGCTCAAGCAGTTGCTCGGCGGTGCCGATATCGGTAGTGAACAGGTCAAGCAGGGCAGTGTCGTGCATGGCGGGCTCTTGGGGGTCGGGCGTCCAACACCCCCAGCGCAGCCCTGGGACTAGCGCTGGGATTCGAAGTTGAGCAGTTTTTCGGCGACGCGCTGGCTGTCGACCTGGTAGCTGCCGTCGGCAATCGCCTGTTTCAGCTGGGCCACGCGCTCCTTGTTGACGATCGGCTGGTCGCGCAGCTTCTCGCCGATCTTCTGCAGCTGTTGTGCCTCGCGGCTCAGCTGTACCGGCTCGCCAGTCTTGGCGCTGTTCTGCTCATCGCCGCCGACGACCGGCGCCTGAGACGGCGCTGCCGGCTCGTTGCGATTGCCAGCCTGAGTCGCGCCGGTACGCCCCGCGTTGGCGGGCGTATTGGCATTGTTCAGCCGGTTGAAGTCGATGACCATGATGCAGAACCTCGGACGATATGGTGGACGCTTGCCAAGCTTTCGGCCGCTGCCGGTAAAACTTTAGGGCTATTTTCGCTGCGTCGTTGAACAGTGTAGGAAATCGCCTGGCCGTTGCGCTACAAGAAACATGCCTACATGGCCACTTGCACTTGTCCGGGCCCGATCACGCGGGCGCGCACTACCCGTTGCGAGCGCAGGTTGCGGACGTTGATCTGCTGGCCGGGGGCGCCGTCGCTGAGGGCTTCGCCGGGCATGCGCACGTTGATCGTGCCGCTGCTGGCGCTGATCACCACCTGATCGCCACGACGGATCACCTCGGCCACCTGCAGGTGGCTCGGCGCCAGGACCTGGTTGCTGCCCAGCTGGCGCGTCAATTTCTTGCCGATCGCCTGGGCCGGGTCGGTCAGGTAGCCCTGGCGGAGCTGGCCGACGTCACGCTCGACCAGGCTCAGGTCGGCGGCGCCGAGCACGCTCATGCGCTTGAGCGGGCGGGTCAGCACCGCCACCTGGCGAAACAGGCGCACCTCGGCCGGCACGAACACGGTCCAGGGCGCGCTGCCTTCGCAGCGTATCCGCGTGGTGACGCGACCAAGGGGTTGTGCCGGGCTCTCGAGTTGCGTAGTCAAAGGCTGGTCGCACAGCGGCAGGCGCAACCTCGGGTCGAGTCGATTGACCTGGATCTCGTGGCGGCCCTGGATTTCGCTACGCTGTAAATACTCGACCACCGCCTGCTCAAGAAAGGCCTCGGTGGCGCCGATAAGCTGGTCGGTACTGGTGAAGGCCGCCGCAGCGCCGGCGCTGTAGCCGAGCGCCGGCAAAGCGAGTAAAACGGGCAGGGCGCCCAGGCACTTTGCCAGTAGCTGACGGAATGATGACGTTCTTGGCTTCATGACCAATGCAAAGCAAGCCCCGTGCCGCCTGCTAGGCTGCAAGGGGTTGGCGTTACTAGACGAGAAGGAGTCCGGGCATGGCCGGGTTGATGGATTCGGTTAACCAGCGCACCCAGCTGGTAGGGCAGAACCGCTTGGAGTTGCTGCTGTTCCGCCTGGAAGGCCCGCAGTTGTATGGCATCAACGTGTTCAAGGTGAAGGAGGTGCTGCAGTGCCCCAACCTCACCATCATGCCCAAGTCCAGCCCGGTGGTACGCGGGGTGGCCAATATCCGCGGCGGCACCATCCCGATTCTCGACCTGTCCATCGCCACCGGGCGGGCGGCGCTGGAAGACCTCAAGACCAGCTTCGTGATCATCACCGAGTACAACACCAAGGTGCAGGGCTTCCTGGTGCGCTCGGTGGAGCGCATCGTCAACATGAACTGGGAGGAGATCCATCCGCCACCCAAGGGCGCCGGGCGCGACCACTACCTGACCGCGGTGACCCGTCTCGACCAGCAACTGGTGGAGATCATCGACGTGGAGAAGATTCTCGCCGAGGTGGCGCCTACCTCCGAGGCGATCTCCGCCGGGGTGATCGACGAGCAGGTGCAGAGCAGCGCGGTGACCAAGCACGTACTGATCGTCGACGACTCCTCGGTGGCGCGCAAACAGGTGTCGCGTTGCCTGCAGACCGTGGGCGTGGAGGTCACCGCGCTGAACGACGGCCGCGAGGCACTCAATTACCTCAAACGGATGGCCGACGAGGGCCGGCGCCCCGACGAGGAGCTGCTGATGCTGATTTCCGACATCGAGATGCCGGAGATGGACGGCTATACCTTGACCACCGAGATTCGCAGCGATCCGCGCATGCAGAAGCTGCATATCCTCCTGCATACTTCGCTGTCCGGGGTGTTCAACCAGGCGATGGTGAAGAAGGTCGGCGCGGACGATTTCCTCGCCAAGTTCAAGCCGGACGACCTGGCCTCGAGGGTGGTCGAGCGGATTCGCGTGGCGGATGGGGGCTGAGGGGCGACCTTTGGCGAATGTTATGGTCGGTGAGGCGGCACTAGTGTCTTCAGGTAATTTGGATTTCGAGCAGTTCCGGACTTTCCTGGAAAAGGCCTGCGGTATTCTGCTGGGCAGCAACAAGCAGTACCTGGTCTCCAGCCGTCTGAACAAGCTGATGGAACAGAACGGCATCAAGACCCTGGGCGAGCTGGTGCAGCGCATGCAGAGCCAGCCGCGCAGCGGCCTGCGCGAGCAGGTGGTCGATGCCATGACCACCAACGAAACCCTGTGGTTTCGCGATACCTACCCCTTCGAGGTGCTGAAGAACCGGGTGCTGCCGGAGTTGATCAAGGCCTATCCGGCGCAGCGCCTGCGCATCTGGTCGGCGGCCTGTTCGTCCGGGCAGGAGCCCTATTCGCTGTCGATGTCGATCGACGAGTTCGAGCGGACCAATATCGGCCAGCTCAAGGGCGGGGTGCAGATCGTCGCCACCGACCTGTCGCCGTCGATGCTGGCCAACTGCAAGTCCGGCGAGTACGACAGCCTGGCCATGGGGCGCGGCCTGGCGCAGGAGCGCCTGCAGCGTTATTTCGATCCCAAGGGGCCGGGCCGCTGGCAGGTCAAGGCGCCGATCAAGAACCGCGTCGAGTTCCGCCCGCTCAATCTGCTCGACAGCTATGCGGCGCTGGGCAAGTTCGACATCGTGTTCTGCCGCAACGTGCTGATCTACTTCTCCGCCGAGGTGAAGAAGGACATCCTCACGCGCATCCATGCCAGCCTCAAGCCGGGCGGTTACCTGTTCCTCGGTGCGTCCGAGGCACTCAACGGCCTGCCCGAGAAGTACCAGATGGTGCAGTGCAGTCCGGGCATCATCTACAAGGCGAAATAGCCGCGCAGATGCCGCGTAACGACAAACGGGAGGCCAAGGGTCTCCCGTTTTCGTTTGGGTTGCGCCATCCGGCGCGCATCCATGGTGATGCAATGTCCGCTGGTGCGCGCGTCGCACCTTACGACAATGGGCTGCGGCGGTGGCGGCAAGGCGGCGTTGCCGCTTGCTTGCCCATGGGCGGTAAGGGCTTGCCGCTTTGCCGCTGGCCTTGTCTCATTTCTTATATAAACAACTGATTTATAAGTGATTTTTTAGTTGGCACAAGCTTTGCTGAATATCTGGCAGGAAAGACCAGACTGCCCCAGCGGCAAAGGTTGCAGAACATGAGCATCAATTTCGGCAAGGCCCTCGGTATCCACGAACAGGCACTCGGCTTCCGCGCCCAGCGCGCCGAGGTGTTGGCCAACAATATCGCCAACGCCGATACCCCCAACTACAAGGCGCGCGACCTCGACTTCGCCAGCGTGCTGGCCGCGCAGAGCGCCAAGCAGCAGCGCGGCAACGTCGCCCTGGCGCGCACCGACGGCCGTCATATCGGCGCCGAGGGCATCGCCACCGGCCAGGCCGAGCTGGCCTACCGCACGCCGCTGCATGCCTCGCTGGACCAGAACAGCGTCGACCTGCAGATGGAGCAGTCGAACTACGCCGAGAACTCGGTGCACTTCCAGGCCAGCTTCACCTTCCTCAACAGCAAGTTCAAAGGGCTGACCAGCGCCCTGCGCGGCGAATAAGGAGCGCGACCATGTCCCTTGCCAGTGTCTTCAATATCGCCGGAACCGGCATGAGCGCGCAGAGCACGCGCCTCAATACCATCTCCAGCAACATCGCCAACGCCGAGACGGTGTCCTCGAGCATCGAGCAGACCTACCGCGCCCGCCATCCGGTGTTCGCCACCGTGTTCCAGCAGGCCCAGGGCGGCGACCGCGGCTCGCTGTTCGCCGAGCAGGACGAGGCCGGCCGCGGCGTGCAGGTGCTCGGCGTGGTCGAGGACCAGAGCAGCCTGATGCCGCGCTACGAGCCGGATCACCCGGCGGCGGACGCCGGCGGCTACGTGTACTACCCCAACGTCAACGTGGTCGAAGAGATGGCCGACATGATTTCCGCCAGTCGCGCCTTCCAGACCAACGTGGAAATGATGAATACCGCCAAACAGATGCTGCAGCGCGTGCTGACCCTGGGTCAGTAAGTCAGCGAAAGGGAGTCAGGCATGAGCACAGTCAGCGGCACCAGTTCGGTACTGGATCAGTACCAGATCAAGCAGGACACCACGCAGAACAAGGAGCTCGGCAAGAACGAGTTCCTCAACCTGCTGGTGGCCCAGTTGAACAACCAGAACCCGCTGGAGCCGCAAGGCAACGGCGAGTTCATCGCCCAGCTGGCGCAGTTCAGCCAGGTCGAGGGCATCGAGAAGCTCAACACCAGCATGGAGTCGCTGCTCTCCGGCTATCAGTCGTCGCAGGCGCTGCAGGCCTCGTCGCTGGTCGGGCGCAAGGTCATAGTGCCGACCGAGAAGGCGGTGGTCGACACCAGCGAGAGCTTCAAGGCCAGCACGGTGCTGCCGGTCACCAGCAGCAACGTCTACGTCAACGTCTACGACAGCGCCGGCTCGGTGGTCACGCGCATCAACCTGGGCGAGCAGGCCGCCGGCAACGTCAGCTTCATCTGGGACGGCAAGGATGCCAGCGGCAATCTGATGCCGCCCGGCACCTACAAGTTCGAGGCGCAGGCCAGCTACGGCGACGAGACCAAGGGTCTTTACACCCTGCTGCCGGCCAACGTCGACAGCGTCACCCTGGGCGGCAGCGAGCTGATGCTCAACCTCGCCGGCCTCGGCAGCGTTCCGATTTCCCAAGTGCAAGTCATCGGCCAATAACTATTGCCGCCGGCAGTTCCGGCAAAGGAGTCCTCCATGTCGTTCAATATCGGTCTCAGCGGCCTGCGCGCCGCGACCAAGGATCTCAATGTCACCGGCAATAACATCGCCAACGCCGGCACCGCCGGCTTCAAGCAGTCGCGCGCCGAATTCGCCGATGTCTATGCCGCCTCGGTGCTGGGGTCCGGCTCCAACCCGCAGGGCAGCGGGGTGCTGCTCGGCGACATCTCGCAGCAGTTCAACCAGGGCAATATCAACTACACGCAGAACGCCCTGGATCTGGCGATCAACGGCAACGGCTTCTTCGTCACCAGCAACAACGGCGAGATCAGCTACACCCGCGCCGGTTACTTCGGCACCGACCGCGACGGTTTCATGGTGAACAACTTCGGCTATCGCCTGCAGGGCTACTCGGTCGATGCCAACGGCAACCTGCAAAACGGCATCGTCGACGATATCCAGATCCAGACCGCCAACCAGGAGCCGCGCGCCACCGCCAACCTGGATCAGACCTTCAACCTCAACTCGAACAACACCGTGCCGACCACCGTGCCGTTCGACCCGACCGACCCGACCACCTACAACTCGTCCACCTCGACCAACATCTACGACACCCAGGGCAACTCCCACGTCTTCACCCAGTACTTCGTCAAGACCGGGGCCAACACCTGGACCATGAACGTGCTGGTCGACGGGCGCAATCCGGACGATCCGACCCTGACCACGCCGTCCAGCGTCGACTTGGAATTCACCACCGCCGGCCAGCTCGACGTGGCCGCGCTGATCGCCTCGACGCCGACCGGCTTCACCGTGGCCGCCGACGGCACCATCGACCTGGCCAGCTGGGTGCCGGCCGCACCGGACAGCTCGGTGCCGCCGGTGTGGGGGCCGAACGGCGCCGATGCCAACCCGACCGGGGTCAATATCGATCTGCGCCAGTCGACCCAGTTCGCCAGTTCCTTCGCGGTCAACAGCGTCAGCCAGGACGGCTACACCACCGGCCAGCTGGCCGGCCTGGAGATCGACGACACCGGGGTGATCTTCGCCCGCTACACCAACGGCCAGTCCCAGGTGCAGGGGCAGGTGGTGCTGGCCAACTTCGCCAACGTGCAGGGCCTGACGCCGGTGGGCAAGACCGCCTGGGTGCAGTCCTTCGAGTCCGGCGAGCCGGTGGTCGGCACGCCGCGCGCCGGCACCCTGGGCGCGCTGCAGTCCGGCGCCCTGGAGGACTCCAACGTCGAGCTGTCCGACCAGTTGGTCAACCTGATCGTCGCCCAGCGTAACTACCAGGCCAACGCCAAGACCATCGAGACCGAAAGCGCCATCACCCAGACCATCATCAACCTGCGTTGATGACAGGGCGTGGGAGGGGCTTCAGCCGCGACAGTCGCCGCTGAAGCGCCTCCCACAAGCGGAAAGCGGCAAGCCTGGCTTGCCGCTTTGCCGTTCCGGCGCCGGCAAACTCTCGCCGCCGGCGTTCTCCGGATTGCCGTTCTGTTTTTATAAAGCCTTTTAAATCAGCTGCTTGAGTGATCTTTTCGAATCTGGCACGGCGCTTGCTGAATAGCTTGCAAAGAGCCACGGGCAACAGGCCCTCTCGGAGAATCACCATGGACAAGCTGCTGTACGTCTCCATGACCGGCGCGCACAACAACACCCTGGCGCAGCGCGCGCACGCCAACAACCTGGCCAACGTCTCCACTTCGGGTTTCCGTCGCGACTTCGAGCAGGCGCGCTCCATGCCGCTGTTCGGCGACAGTTACCCGGCGCGCGTGTACGCCATGAGCGAGCGCCCGGCCACCGACTTTCGTCCCGGCTCGCTACAGGAAACCGGCCGCGACCTCGACGTGGCGGTCGGCGGCAAGGGCTGGATCGCCGTGCAGGCACCCGACGGCAGCGAGGCCTACGTGCGCACCGCCAGCCTGAACATCGACGCCCTCGGCATGCTGCGCACCGGCAACGGTTTGCCGGTGATCGGCAACGCCGGGCCGATCGCCGTGCCGCCGGAGCAGAAGGTGGAGATCGGCCAGGACGGCACCATCAGCATTCGTGCCCTCGGCGAGGACCCCAACGTGCTGGCCGAGGTCGACCGCATCAAGCTGGTCAACCCCGATCCCCAGTCGCTGGAGAAGGGCAGCGACGGCCTGATCCGGGTCAAGGGCCAGGCCGCGGCGCCGGCCGATGCCCTGGTGCAGGTGACCTCCGGCTTTCTCGAGTCGAGCAACGTCAACGCCGTCGAGGAGATGACCGCGATCCTCTCGCTGTCACGCCAGTTCGAGCTGCAAGTGAAGATGATGCGCACCGCCGAGGACAACGCCTCGTCCATGGCGCGGGTTTTGCAAATTAGCTAATTACCAGCACGCGGCGCCATGAATCTGGCGTCCGAGGAGAGTCGATATGCTTCCGGCACTGTGGGTCAGCAAGACCGGTTTGTCCGCCCAGGACATGAACCTGACCACCATTTCCAACAACCTGGCCAACGTCTCCACCACCGGCTTCAAGCGCGACCGCGCCGAGTTCGAGGACCTGCTGTACCAGATCCGTCGCCAGCCGGGCGGCCAGTCCAGCCAGGACAGCGAACTGCCCTCCGGTCTGCAACTGGGCACCGGGGTGCGCGTGGTCGGCACGCAGAAGATCTTCACCGCCGGCAGCCTGCAGACCACCGAGCAGCCGCTGGACCTGGCGATCAACGGCCGCGGCTTCTTCCAGGTCCTGCAGCCCGACGGCACCGTCTCCTACACCCGCGACGGCAGCTTCCACCTCGATTCCGACGGCCAGATCGTCACCTCCAGCGGCTTCGCCCTGGAGCCGGCCATCGTCCTGCCGGGCGAGGTGCGCACCTTCACCGTCGGCGAGGACGGCACCGTCTCGGTGACCACCGCCGGCAACCCGCAGCCGCAGATCATCGGCAACATCCAGCTGGCCGACTTCGTCAACCCGGCCGGCCTCGAGGCCATCGGCAACAACCTGTTCCTGGAGACCGGCTCCAGCGGCGCGCCGCAGGTCGGCAACCCGGGCCTCAACGGCCTCGGCACCACCCTGCAGAACACCCTGGAGAACTCCAACGTCAGCGTGGTGGAGGAACTGGTGAACATGATCACCACCCAGCGCGCCTACGAAATGAACTCCAAGGTGATTTCCACCGCCGATCAGATGCTGTCCTTCGTGACGCAGAACCTCTGATCCTTTCTTGATTGTGTTGTGAACGCCGCGAGGTAGTGGTTATGAACCGGCAAGTACTCTGTTTCCCCCTGTTGGCTGGCCTTCTGCTCGGCAGCGGCTGCGTGGCGCCGACAGCCAAGCCGGACGATCCCTATTACGCCCCGGTGTTGCCGCGCACGCCGCTGCCGGCGGCGCAGAACAACGGCTCGATCTACCAGGCCGGCTTCGAGAATGGCCTGTACGACGACCGCAAGGCGTTCCGCGTCGGCGACATCATCACCATCACCCTCAACGAGCGCACCCAGGCCAGCAAGAACGCCAACAGCGACATCGAGAAGGACAGCAGCGCCAACATGAGCATGGGTGCGCTGTTCGGCGGTGGCGTGTCGGCGACCAACCCGCTCACCGGTGGCCGCATGACCCTGGACACCGAGTTCTCCGGTTCGCGTGACGCCAGCGGGGCCAGCCAGGCGGGGCAGAGCAATAGCCTGTCCGGTTCGATCACCGTCACCGTCGCCGAGGTGCTGCCCAACGGCATCCTCGCCGTACGTGGCGAGAAGTGGATGACCCTCAATACCGGCGACGAGCTGGTGCGCATCTCCGGGCTGATCCGCGCCGACGACATCGCCACCGACAACACCGTGGCCTCGACCCGGGTGGCCGATGCGCGCATCACCTATTCCGGCACCGGCGCCTTCGCCGACGCCAGCCAACCGGGTTGGTTGAGCCGTTTCTTCCTCAGCCCGATGTGGCCGTTCTGAGCGAGGCTGTATCCATGAAATCCTGGCTGAACCCCCTAGCCGCGAGCTCCGCTCGTCAGGCGTTCAACGTCGCTCCGGCGCGCGAGTCGAGCTCGCCGCTTCGCGCTCTGCTTCCCGCGACCCAGGCGCGGCCGCTGCAGGCAAGCTCCTGCCGCCGGCAATTCGCCGCCGCCCATCGCGGCTATCGTCGCCGTGGCGCCAACGACTGGCTGCTGCTGGCGACCCTGCTGGCGTGCCTGCTGCTGAGCCTGCCGACCCAGGCCGAACGGCTCAAGGACCTGGCCTCGATCCAGGGCGTGCGCAGCAACCAGCTGATCGGCTACGGCCTGGTGGTGGGCCTCAACGGCAGCGGCGACCAGACCACCCAGACCCCCTTCACCGTGCAGACCTTCAACAACATGCTGGCGCAGTTCGGCATCAAGGTGCCGCCGGGCGGCAACGTGCAGTTGAAGAACGTCGCCGCGGTATCGGTGCATGCCGACCTGCCGGCGTTCGCCAAGCCGGGGCAGACCATCGACATCACCATTTCCTCCATCGGCAACGCCAAGAGCCTGCGCGGCGGCAGCCTGCTGATGACCCCGCTCAAGGGCATCGACGGCAACGTCTACGCCATCGCCCAGGGCAACCTGGTGGTCGGCGGCTTCGACGCCGAGGGCGGCGACGGTTCGCGGATCACCGTCAACGTGCCGTCGGCCGGGCGCATTCCCGGCGGCGCCACGGTGGAGCGGCCGGTGCCCAGCGGTTTCGATCAGGGCAACACGCTGACCCTGAACCTCAACCGCCCGGACTTCACCACGGCGAAGAACATCGTCGACCAGATCAACGACCTGCTCGGCCCGGGCGTGGCCCAGGCCATCGACGGCGGCTCGATCCGCGTCAGCGCGCCGCTCGACCCCAACCAGCGCGTCGACTACCTGTCGATCCTGGAGAACCTCGAAGTGAAGGCCGGCCAGGCGGTGGCCAAGGTCATCATCAACTCGCGCACCGGTACCATCGTCATCGGCCAGAACGTGCGGGTGCAGCCGGCGGCGGTGACCCACGGCAGCCTGACCGTGACCATCACCGAAGATCCCATCGTCAGCCAGCCCGAGGCCTTCTCCGGCGGCCAGACCGCCGTGGTGCCGCGCTCGCGGGTGGATGCCGAGCAGGAGGCCAAGCCGATGTTCAAGTTCGGCCCCGGCACCAGCCTCGACGAGATCGTGCGCGCGGTGAACCAGGTGGGCGCGGCGCCCTCCGACCTGATGGCCATCCTCGAGGCGCTCAAGCAAGCCGGCGCTCTCCAGGCCGACCTGATCGTGATCTGAGGACAGCGCCATGGATTCCCGACTCTCAGCAGGCCTGCTCGGCAACGGCAAGAGCCTTATCGACAGCGGCGCGGTCACCGACCTGAATCGCCTCAACCAGTTCAAGGTGGGCGGCGACAGCGAACGGAACATCCGCAAGGTCGCCGAGGAATTCGAGTCGCTGTTCATGAACGAGATGCTCAAGGCCATGCGTTCGGCCGGCGAGGCGTTCGTCGAGGGCAATTTCCTCAACAGCAACGAGAGCAAGACCTACCAGGACATGCACGACCAGCAGCTGTCGGTGACCCTGGCCAAGGAAGGCCGCGGCATCGGCCTGGCCGATGTGCTGGTGCGGCAGATGTCCAAGCTCAAGCAGCCCTCCAGCCGGCCCAATCCCTTCGCCCAGATCGAGCAACCGCTGAGCAAGGCGAGCACCGCCGAGGCCGAGAAAGTGGCCAACGCCGAAGGCTTCCGCGACGAGGTGGCGCTGCTCAATCGCCGTCGCCTGGCGGTGCCGGGCAAGCTGGCCGACCGCCTGCTGGCCGGCATCGTGCCGTCGGTTGGCGAAGGCGAGGGCAAGACCCTGGCCGGCGGCGACTGGATTGCCGCACAAAGCTTCGCCGCGCCCAAGGCCGATGGCCTGAGCCTGAACAGCAACGATGCCATCAGCGGCCGGCGCATCGCCCAGCCGCCGCTGGCGCCGGGCAAGGCCGCGTTCGCCTCGCCGCAGGAGTTCGTCGCCACCATGCTGCCGATGGCCGAGGCGGCGGCCGAGAGGATCGGCGTCGACCCGCGCTACCTGGTGGCCCAGGCCGCGCTGGAAACCGGCTGGGGCAAGTCGATCATCCGCACCCGCGACGGCGAGAGCAGCCACAACCTGTTCGGCATCAAGAGCCACAACAGCTGGGACGGCGAGTCGGCGCGGGTGCTGACCACCGAATACAAGGGCGGCAAGGCGGTCAAGGAGGCGGCCAGCTTCCGCGCCTACGACTCCTACGCGCAGAGCTTCGACGACTACGTCAGCTTCCTGCAGAGCAACGGTCGCTACGAAAAAGCGCTGAACGCTACCGAGAACCCGGAGCGTTTCGTCAAGGAACTGCAGCAGGCCGGTTACGCCACCGACCCCAACTACGCGCGCAAGATCGCCCAGATCGCCCGCAAGATGCAGACCTACCAGGCCGTGGCCGCTGCCGATAGCGCCACCACAAGGACTTGAGGCTGAAGCATGGCTGACCTACTGAGTATTGGCCTGTCCGGGCTTGCCGCCAGCAAGACCCAGCTCAGCGTCACCGGTCACAACATCACCAATATCAATACACCGGGCTATACCCGCCAGGATGCGGTGCAGGCCACGCGCATTCCGCAGTTCAGCGGCGCCGGCTATATCGGCTCGGGTACCAGCCTGGTGGATATCCGCCGCAGCTACAGCGAGTTTCTTACCAGCCAGTTGCGCTCCAGCACGGCGCTGGCCAGCGACGTGGCGGCCTACAAGAGCCAAATCGATCAGCTCGACTCCTTGCTGGCCGGCTCCACCACCGGCATCACTCCCTCGCTGCAATCCTTCTTCGCCGCGTTGCAGACCGCGGCAGAGGATCCGGCCAATATCCCGGCGCGGCAACTGGTGCTGTCCGAGGCCGAGGGCCTCTCGCGGCGCTTCAATACCGTTTACGAACGGCTCAATGAGCAGAACAACTTTCTCAACAAGCAGATGGTGGCGGTCAGCGATCAGGTCAACCGCCTGGCTACCAGCGTCGCCAGCCTGAACAACGCCATCGCCGTCGCGGCGGCCAACGGCCAGCAGCCCAACGACCTGCTCGATGCCCGCGACGAGGCGGTGCGCCAGCTGTCCACCTACGTCGGCGTCACCGTGGTGCCGCAGGACGACAGCAGCTACAACCTGTTTATCGGCAGCGGCCAGCCGCTGGTGGTGGGCGCTACCGCCAGCCGCCTGGAGGTCGGGCCGGGGCAGGGCGATCCCACGCGCTTCGAGGTTCAGTTCGTCAGCGGCAACTCGCGCCAGACCATTACCACCCAGCTCAGCGGCGGCGAGCTGGGCGGCTTGATCCGCTATCGCCAGGAGGTACTGGACTCCACCTTCAACAGTCTCGGCCGTCTGGCCCTGGCCGTCAGCGATCAGGTCAACAGTCAGCTTGGCCAGGGCCTCGACCTCAAGGGGCAGGTGGGGAGCGCGCTGTTCGGCGACTTCAACGATCCGGCGTTGGCAGCACTGCGCGTACGCGTTTTCAGTAGCAACAGCAGCAATGCCCAGCCCTTGCTCAATATAGGCGACACCAGCCTGCTGACCGCCAGCGACTACCGCCTGGAGTTCGACGGCACCAACTACACGGCGCGCCGCCTCAGCGATAACGCGATGATGAGCGTGACCGAGAACCCGCCCGGCACGCTCAGCTTCAGCGACGGCAATGGTCGCGACCAGGGTTTCACCATAGACGTCGGCACGCCGGCGCCGGCGGCAGGTGACATCTTCCTGCTGCAGCCGACCCGTCGCGGCGCCGGCGACATCGCCGTCGTGCTCGATCAGCCCGACCAGTTGGCCTTTGCCGCGCCCGTGCGGGCCGAGTCCAACCTGCAGAACCGCGGCACCGGCGCCATTAGCCAGCCCGACCTGCAGTCCGTGCTGAATCTGGGCAGCCTGACCGGCGCTCTGCCGGTAACCCTGACCTACGACGAGGCCGCCGGTGATTTCAGCGTGCCGGCTGGCGCCACCCTGACCCGTATCAACGCCGATGGTACGCCGGCCGCACCGGCCAGCTTCCAGTCCGGGCAGACCAATAGCTACGAACTGCAGCTGGCCGATGGCAGCACCCTGCGCCTGACCCTCAGCGGCCGGCCGCAGGAGGGCGACACCTTCGCCGTTGCCTTCAATGCCAATGGCGTATCCGACAACCGCAACGCGCTGAAACTGGCCGACCTGCAATCAAAGGCGACCATCGGCGTCGATCCCGCCGCGCCAGGAAGTACCGGTGTGAGTTTCTCCGATGGCTACGGCGACCTGGTCGAACGGGTTGGCACCCTGACCGCTCAGGCGCGGCTGGATGGCGAGGCGACCACGGCGATTCTCAAGCAGGCCACCGACAACCGCGATTCGCTGTCGGGGGTCAACCTGGACGAAGAAGCGGCCAACCTGATCAAGTTCGAGCAGTACTACAACGCCTCGGCGCAAATCATTCAAGTTGCCCGCTCTTTGTTCGATACCCTGATCAGTTCATTTAGATAAACCGTAGGTGCGCACGCCGCACCCTACGAATCCGTCAACGCTCGACGGTCGCATCAAGAGGCTCAAGCATGCGCATCTCTACTATCCAGGCATTCAACAACGGGGTTTCCGGCCTGCAGCGCAACTACGCCAACGCCATCCGCACCCAGGAGCAGATCAGCACCGGCAACCGCATTCTCACCCCGGCGGACGACCCGGTGGCCTCGGTGCGTCTGCTGCAACTGGAGCAGCAGCAGTCGGTGCTGGGCCAGTATCAATCCAACCTGACGGCGGCGAAGAACAGCCTGACTCAGGAGGAGGTCACTCTCAATTCGGTCAACACCGTGTTGCAGCGGGTGCGTGAGCTGACCGTGCAGGCAGGCAATGGTGGGCTCGATCAGGCCGGGCGTCAGGCCATCGCCGCCGAACTGGGCCAGCGCGAAGACGAACTGCTGGCGCTGATGAACACCCGCAATGCCCGTGGCGAGTACCTGTTCGCCGGCTTCCAGGGCAAGACCCAGCCTTATCTGCGCACGGCCGATGGCAGCTATCTGTATCAGGGCGACGATGGCCAGCGCAAACTGCAGATCGCCAGCTCGCTGGAGCTGCCGATCAGCGACAGCGGCCGAGCCATCTTCGACAGTGGCCGCAATGCCGCGCGCCTGAGTATCGGCGGCAATCCGGCGGCGCCTGCCGCGCCCATCATCAGCGGTGCGCTAGTGGACGACGAGGTGGCGTTTGCCAGCTTTCCCGCCGGCGGCATTCGCCTGGACTTCAACGACCCCGCCGATCCGCTGGCCTATACCCTGACCCCGGTGGACGAGAACGGCGTGGATGGCACGCCGGTCAGCCGACGCTTGGTGGAGGGGCAGGACAGCCTGGTGCAGTACGGTGGTGCGGCCTTCTACGTCAACGGCGTACCGCCTGCCGGATCGAGCTTCATGATCGCGCCGCCGGATACCGACCCGGCCACCGCGCCTGCCAACAGGGTGGGCATCCTCAATGCGATCGCTACTCTGCGTCAGTCTCTGGAAGACGCGCCCACTACCCCTGAGGGCAATCGCGAGGTGCGCGATGCCGTGGCGCTGGGCCTCACCAATCTGGACAACAACATGGTGGCCCTGGATCAGGTGCGTGGGCAGATCGGCGCGCGCCTCAATGTGGTGGAGACTTCATTGACCGATAACGAGGATGTCACCCTGGTTAACAAGTCTGTGCAGGCCGAGCTGCGCGAGCTGGACTACGCCGAGGCCCTGTCGCGCCTGGCCTTCCAGTCGGTGATCCTAGAGGCGGCGCAGCAGAGCTATGTGAAGATTTCCGGGCTCAACCTGTTCAACCAGTTGCGCTGACGGGCTATCGCCTCGCTTCATTTTTTGGGGGTAGGGGCGGATTTATCCGCGAAGCTTTTCCTGAGTTACTCCGTTTCGTAGCCCGGATTGCATCCGGGCCGCGTCGTCGTTCTGTGTGTGATAGTGCTCTTGTAGGAGCGGCTTCAGCCGCGAACCTTCGGCGCAGGTAAAAATTTCGCGGCTAAAGCCGCTCCTTGCGAGCCGCCAAATCAGGGGCAAGCCAGACAAACCTTTGGCGAAGTCGTTTCGTTGACCCTGAAGGCTACATAACCAGCTGTTTTAAAAACAAAAAAAAAATCCACAAAAAACTCGAAAAAAGCCTAAAGCCATCACCGGCAGCGCCGATACAAGAGACGAATGCGAAGTAACTGGGTGCCTGAGCAAGGCGACCGCCCAAGCGCTCGCAGCACCCGGCTAATCTGAGTACCAGCCCATTGGAGGCAACACCATGGCTCTTACCGTCAATACCAACATTGCGTCCCTGAACACTCAGCGCAACCTGAACACCTCGTCCAAGGCGCTGGATACCTCCCTGCAGCGCCTGTCCACCGGTTCGCGCATCAACTCCGCCAAGGACGACGCCGCCGGCCTGCAGATTTCCAACCGCCTGACCAGCCAGGTCAACGGCCTGGGGGTGGCGGTGCGCAACGCCAACGACGGTATTTCCCTGGCGCAGACCGCCGAAGGTGCCCTGCAGCAGTCCACCAATATCCTGCAGCGTATGCGCGACCTGTCCCTGCAGTCGGCCAACGGTTCCAACAGCTCCAGCGAGCGTGGCGCCCTGAACAGCGAGATGAAGCAGCTGCAGAAGGAACTCGACCGTATCAGCAACACCACCACCTTCGGTGGCCGCAAGCTGCTGGACGGCAAGTTCGGCACCGCCAGCTTCCAAGTTGGCGCCCAGGCCAACGAGAACATCAGCGTTTCGCTGAGCTCGGCCAGCGCCTCCAGCCTTAAGGGTGAGTTCTATCAGCAAACCCTCACTGGCGTCACCGGTCTGGCAACACCCCCCGCCGATGGCGAACTCAACGTCGCAGTCGTGACCACTCAGGGCTCAGCCACTATCAAGGTGGCTATCAAGGCGACCGATTCGGTCGACGACGTCGGCAAGAAGATCGCGGCCGGTATCGGTGAGTCCAACCTGGGTGTCGGCGCCTTCTACACCAGCGCCGGTGCCATGAACGTGGTCTCGGCCGAAGATATGAGCAGCGGTACCCGTGCCAACTCGCTGACCTCGATCACCATCACCGACGGCGCAGGCGCTCTGGCGACCGGTGCCACCATCGGCGCAGGCGTGACCCCGGCAGCTGCTGCTGCCCAGACCAACTCCGACGTTAGCCAGCTGGATATCTCCACTGCCGAAGGCGCGCAGAAGGCGGTGCTGGTGCTCGATCAGGCGCTGACCACCATCGACAATCAGCGTGCCGATCTGGGTGCAGTGCAGAACCGCTTCGACAACACCATTGCCAACCTGCAGAACATCGCAGAGAACGCCTCGGCCGCCCGTAGCCGGATTTCGGACACCGACTTCGCCGCCGAAACTGCCAACCTGAGCAAAAATCAGGTGCTGCAGCAGGCAGGCACCGCGATCCTGGCTCAGGCCAACCAGCTGCCGCAGGCGGTACTCAGCCTGCTGCGTTAAGCTTGGGGCTGGTTGCTGTGAACCACGGGGGGTAGCGCTTGCGCTACTCCCCGCTTTGCCATTCGAGGTGAAGTTATGGAAATCAATCTGCTTGGCGGTATATCCGGCGCTGCAGTCGTCAGAACGGCGCGCAGCGACGCGGGCGCGCCGGCTGCGCTGCAAAAGCCGGAAGAGCGTCAGCCTGCGTTGCTGCAAGCGTCGGAGGTCGGGCGTCAGCCTGTGGAAGAGGCGGTATCCAGCATCCGCGAGTTCGCCCAGAGCATTCAGCGTAATCTGAACTTCAGCCTGGACGATTCGACCGGGCGGGTGGTGGTCAAGGTGACCGACGGGGTATCGGGCGAGGTCATTCGTCAGATTCCCTCTGAAGAAGCGCTGCGTCTGGCCGAAACCCTGGATGAGGTGCGTAGCCTGCTGTTCAATGCCCAGGCCTGAGAGCTTGTGAATAAATCTACTGCGCTCGGCATCTCGTATTTCGGCTGTGCTCGCAATGCTCATGTATTGCAATACACTCCGCTTGCTGCGCGCAGGCGAAACGCAATCTGCCTTCGCTCGCGACGATTTCTTCACGAACTCTGAGCGCGTGGGCTGGTACGTTTATTGCTGATTCTGCGCGTTGGCGTGGTGTTCGCGTCAACCCAATGGCGAGGTGAAACTTATGGCTGGCATAACGGGAATTGGCTCCGGCATCGATATCAATAGCATCGTCGGTGCGATGGTCAACGCCGAGCGGGCGCCCAAAGAGGCGCAACTGGCGCGCCTGGAAAAGGCCTCCACCACCAAGTTTTCCGCCCTGGGCCAGCTCAAGAGCGCCCTGAGCGAACTGCAGGCGGCGCTCAAGGATCTTAATAACTCGTCGTTGTTCGAAAAGCGCACAGCCACCTC
Source organism: Pseudomonas sp. NPDC077186 (assembly GCF_044543505.1). NCBI lineage: Bacteria > Pseudomonadati > Pseudomonadota > Gammaproteobacteria > Pseudomonadales > Pseudomonadaceae > Pseudomonas > Pseudomonas sp. NPDC077186. Next base: position 510,688 of record NZ_JBITWE010000001.1, on the reverse strand, counting down.
GTCCAATACCACTGCGTTGACGGCTAGTGCCGGCAGCGCTGCCCTGGCCGGTAGCTACCAGGTCGAGGTCGGGCGTCTGGCGAGTGCCAGCAAGGTGGCGACCCAGAGTCTCGCTTCGAGCTTTAGTGCTTCGGGGGCGGGCACACTGACGGTCAAGCTGGGCGCTGGCGACGAGGCCGGCGTCGATGTGGCCATCGAGGCGGGCGATGATCTGGCCGCGATCCGCGACAAGCTCAATACAGCGCTGAAGGACAAGGGCATCAGTGCCAATATCGTCAACGACCCGGCCGGCGGCACCTCGCGGCTGGTGCTCAGCGCCAAGGAAACCGGTGCCGGCAAGGATATCTATATCGAGACGGCCGATGCCGCGCTCGCTGATCTGGCCATCGGCAGCATCAACTATAGCGACCCGGACAATCCCGTGGGGACGCTCGCCGCGGTCAGCGGCTCCGCCGCAGGCTACCTGGAGCAGGCTTCGAACGCTGAGTTCAAGATCGACGGCCTGAGCCTGAGCAGCGCCAGCAATACCATTAGCAACGCCATCCCCGATGTGACCCTGACCCTGGTCGGCAAGACCGAAGCAGACAAGCCGTTGAGCGTGACCGTCGGCCAGGACAATGCCGGGGTCAAAAGCAGCATCAAGAAGTTCGTCGATACTTACAACAAGCTGATCTCCACCTCCAATCAGTTGACCAATGTCACTCAGGTTGGCGAGGGCAAGGCGCCGGTCGTCGGCGGTCTGGTTGGCGATGCGACCGTGCGTACCTTGCTCGGCGGAGTGCGCAACGAGCTGGTCAATCCGGGCGGCGAATCGGGGGATGCCGTGCGCATCCTGGCTGACCTTGGCATCACCACACAGAAAGACGGCACCCTGAAGATCGACGACAGCAAGCTCGACAGCGCATTAAAGGACAACTATGACGCGGTAGGCGCCTTTTTCATCGGAGACACTGGCTTGATGAAACGCCTCGAGCAGCGTATCGAGGGTTACACGCAATCTGGTGGCATCCTCGATGAGCGCATGAAGGGGCTGCAAACCACCATCAGCGGCATCGACAAGCAGAAAGAAACCCTCAACCGCCGTATCGAGCAATTGCAGACCCGTCTGTTCGCCCAGTTCAACGCCATGGACTCGTTGGTGGGGCAATTGAACCAGACCAGTGATCGCCTGGCGCAGGCCCTGGGCAGCCTGCCCGGCGTGGTCAAGAAGGATAGTTGAGCCATGAGCAACCCCATCGACACCTACAAAACGGTCAATACCGCGCAGGACGTCAGCCCCTACCGTATCGTTCAGTTATTGCTGCAGGGCGCTCTGGAGCGCCTGTCCCTGGCCCGCCATGCCCAGCTCGAGGGCAATCCTGAGGTTCGCGGCCTGGCTGTCGGCAGTACCCTGTCCATCATCGGCGCATTGCAGGCCGGGCTGGACAAGGAGCTGGGCGGCGAGATCGCCGAGAATCTGGATGCGCTGTACGACTACATGACCCGCCGCCTGGCCGGCGTGGCACTGGACGATACACCTCGCAGCCTGGACGAGGTGCAGGCCTTGCTGAGCCAAATCAAGGAGGCCTGGGACGCCATCGGCCCCGAGGTGGAGCCCGCATCGGCAGGTTAATTTCGCCTAAAGCTTTGCCGGCCAGGGCCGATACCCAAGGTATCAGCCAAACAGCAGAGCGAGAGCGACGATGAATGCAATGGCGGCCCTCCAGCAGTACCAGACCGTCAATACTCAAGCCCAGGCCTTCGAGGCCAGTCCCCATCGCCTGATTCAGATGTTGATGGAAGGCGGCCTGACCCGTATCGCCCAGGCGCGCGGTGCCATGGAACGCGGTCAGACGGAGCTTAAGGGCGAGCTGATCAGCAAGAGCATCGCCATCGTCGGTGGCCTGCGCGAGGCGCTGGATCATCGTCAGGGTGGCGAGCTGGCGGCGAATCTGGATAGCCTGTACGAATACATGACGGGGCGGCTGCTGCAGGCCAATCGCAACAACGAGCCGGCATTGCTCGAAGAAGTGGCCGCGCTGCTGCGCGAGGTCAAATCCGGTTGGGATGCCATCGCCCAGTAATGGCATGGTGTCGGAGGAGAAGGTTATGAATGCTACTGTCCAGCGTTTGCAGGAGACCGGCACGGCCCTGCGCGACGCCCTGGCCAAGCAGGACTGGGCGGCCATCGGCGAACTGGACCTGCAATGCCGCATGGCGGTCGATGCGGCCATGGTCGAGAGTCGCGATGAAGAGCAGTTGCGCGGCAGCATGGAAAACCTGCTGGCGCTCTACCGTGAGCTGGTGACCGTTTGTCAGGCCGAGCAGCAGCGCCTGGCTGGCGAGCTGGTGCAGCTCAATCAGTCTCGTCAAGGCGCCAAGGTCTATCAGCTGTTTGGCTGATTTAGCTGCAATTTCCCGAGCTTAGCCGCCAGGTTCGGCTCGGTTTCCCTTCCGCAATTGCCTGCGACTTTTCTCTTTTTATCGGCTGCCACTACCCGACTGTGCGAACAACTGCTTAGCTATGGTCATAGGCGAGCAAAAAAATTACGCCATAAAATTGACTGCGTCCAAAATATTGACTTTACTAGTGGCCAATTGCCGGTGTGCGCCGAGGATCTGGCGTGCAATTTCCTTCACTCCTCGAGTCAGACAAACACAAGATGTGGCGTGAAACCAAAATCCTGTTGATTGACGATAATGCCGCGCGCCGCCACGAGCTGGCGATCATTCTGAATTTTCTCGGGGAAGAGCACCTCGCCTGCAGCAGCCAGAACTGGCGGGATGCGGTCGCCGAGCTGGAGTCGAGTCGCGAGGTGCTCAGCCTGTTGCTCGGCGAGGTCGAATCCAAGGGCGGTGCGCTGGAGCTGACCAAGCAGATCGCCGCTTGGGACGAGTTCCTGCCGCTGCTGACGATCGGTGAGACCGCAGCCGGCGACTGGCCCGAGGACCTGCGCCGGCGCGTGCTGGCCAGCCTGGAAACCCCGCTGAGCTACAACAAGCTGCTCGATTCGCTGCACCGCGCCCAGGTCTATCGTGAGATGTACGATCAGGCCCGCGACCGCGGCCAGCGGCGCGAGCCCAACCTGTTCCGCAGCCTGGTCGGCACCAGCCGCGCCATCCAGCAGGTGCGGCAGATGATGCAGCAGGTGGCCGACACCGAGGCCAGCGTGCTGATCCTCGGCGAGTCCGGCACCGGCAAGGAGGTGGTGGCGCGCAACCTGCACTATCACTCCAAGCGCCGCGAAGCGCCGTTCGTGCCGGTCAACTGCGGTGCGATTCCCGCCGAGCTGCTGGAGAGCGAGCTGTTCGGGCACGAGAAGGGCGCCTTCACCGGCGCCATTACCAGCCGGGCAGGGCGCTTCGAGCTGGCCAATGGCGGTACCCTGTTCCTCGACGAGATCGGCGACATGCCGCTGCCGATGCAGGTCAAGCTGTTGCGCGTGCTGCAGGAGCGCACCTTCGAACGGGTCGGCAGCAACAAGACGCAGACCGCCGATGTGCGCATCATCGCCGCCACCCACAAGAATCTGGAGAAGATGATCGAGGACGGCAGCTTCCGCGAGGATCTGTACTACCGCCTCAACGTCTTCCCCATCGAGATGGCGCCGCTGCGCGAGCGCATCGAGGACATCCCGCTGCTGATGAACGAGCTGATCTCGCGCATGGAGCACGAGAAACGTGGCTCGATCCGTTTCAACTCGGCGGCCATCATGTCGCTGTGCCGCCACGACTGGGCGGGCAACGTGCGCGAGTTGGCGAATCTGGTCGAGCGCATGGCGATCATGCATCCCTACGGGGTGATCGGCGTCGGCGAGCTGCCGAAGAAGTTCCGTCACGTCGACGACGAGGACGAGCAGATGGCCGCCAGCCTGCGCGACGAGCTGGAAGAGCGCGCGGCGATCATATCCGGCCTGCCGGGGCTGGATACCCCGGCCATGCTGCCGCCGGAGGGCCTGGACCTGAAGGACTACCTGGGCAATCTGGAACAGGGGCTGATCCAGCAGGCGCTGGACGACGCCGGCGGCGTGGTGGCGCGTGCCGCCGAGCGCCTGCGCATTCGCCGTACCACTCTGGTGGAGAAGATGCGCAAGTACGGCATGAGCCGCCGCGAAGAGGAGGGTCAGGAGGATTGATCGACCTGGGCGCGATCCAAGCGAATGCCATTTGCCGACAGCATGCCAGCTTCTGTAGGAGCCGCGCCCCGCGGCGAAAGCGGTCGAATGTGCAACGCACAACTACAAAGCTTCGCCCCGGGGCGGGGCTCCTACACCTGTAGGGCGGATGTCCATGTCGTAGGCTTGTCCGCCAGCCCGGATTGCGCAACCGAGCGGCCTGGCGCTGGACAAGGCTGGCGCCATGTCCGGCCTACGGACTCATGCAGGGAGCGCGGTGCGCACCGACAGATTCTCGGCGCACCTTCGTCAAAGAATCAGTGAGATTAAAGCCGGAGCTTTGACACAGCCTCCGGCTTTATTTTTCAAGTTATTGAAAAATAAAGATAAAAAAGTAGGCATGGGGATTGCTAAACCTCTCTCACCTGACCGTCTTCTGACGGTGCGTTGTGCGAGAGAAGAAGATGAAAGCAAGCGTTCGCCCCTCCGAGCCAGTCGAGTCGAGCCCTTCGGCGCCGCTCGAACAAGCCAGCCGCGCCGGTCTGGAGCAGGCTTTCGCCCTGTTCAACCAGATGTCCAATCAGCTCAGCGAGTCCTACAGCCTGCTCGAGGCGCGCGTCAGTGAACTGAAGGGGCAGCTGGCCCTGGTCAGCGCCCAGCGCATGCAGGAACTGGCGGAGAAGGAGCGTCTGGCCCATCGCCTGCAAAGCCTGCTGGACCTGCTGCCGGGCGGCGTCATCGTGATCGATGGCCAGGGCGTGGTGCGCGAGGCCAACCCGGTGGCGCGCGCGCTGCTCGGCCAGCCCCTGGTCGGCATGCTCTGGCGCCAGGTGATCGCGCGCAACTTCGCCCCGCGCGAGGACGACGGCCACGAGATCTCCATGAAGGACGGCCGCCGCCTGTCCATCGCCACCCGCTCGCTGCATGGCGAGCCGGGGCAGTTGGTGCTGCTCACCGACCTGACGGAAACCCGCCGCCTGCAGGATCAGCTGTCGCGCCATGAGCGCCTTTCCGCGCTGGGGCGCATGGTGGCCTCGCTGGCCCATCAGATTCGCACGCCGCTGTCCGCCGCCCTGCTCTACGCCAGCCACCTCAACGAGCAGGTGCTGCCGGCCGAGCAGCAGCAGCGCTTCGCCGGGCGCCTCAAGGAGCGCCTGCACGAGCTGGAGAACCAGGTGCGCGACATGCTGATCTTCGCCCGCGGCGAGCTGCCGTTGCCGGACCGCCTCGGTCCGCAGGCGCTGTTCGCCGCCCTGCGTGCCGCCGCCGAACCCCATGTGACCGGCATGACGGTGCGTTGGCAGTGCGACGTTCGCGCTGGTGAACTGTTGTGCAATCGCGACACCCTGGTCGGCACCCTGCTCAACCTGATCGACAACGCCATCCAGGCGGGCGGACGCGAGGCGCGGCTGAAGGTCCACCTGTATCGCCGCGACAATCAGTTGCGCCTGTGCATCAGCGACAACGGCCCGGGGATGGATGCCGCCACCCTGGCGCGCCTGGGCGAACCCTTCTTTACCACCAAGACCACCGGCACCGGCCTCGGCCTGGCGGTGGTCAAGGCCGTGGCGCGCGCTCACCAGGGCCAGCTGCTGCTGCAATCGCGGGCCGGTCGCGGCACCTGCGCCATCCTTTCCCTGCCGCTGCTCGATGCAGCGCCCAGTTTGAATCAGGAGTGATCCCCATGGCTGCCAAAGTCCTGTTGGTCGAAGACGACCGCGCCCTGCGCGAAGCCCTGGCCGATACCCTGTGCCTCGGCGGGCACGACTACCGCGCGGTGGACTGCGCCGAAGCGGCGCTGGTCGCCCTGACCGAGGAGCCCTTCGGCCTGGTGGTCAGCGACGTCAATATGCCGGGCATGGACGGTCACCAGTTGCTGGCGCAGATCCGCGGCCGCTACCCGCAATTGCCGGTGCTGCTGATGACCGCCTTCGGCGCGGTGGAGCGGGCGGTCGATGCGATCCGCCAGGGCGCCGCCGATTACCTGGTCAAGCCGTTCGAGCCGCGCACGCTGCTGGAGCTGGTGGCGCGTCATGCCCTGGGTCGGTTGAGCGCGGCCGAGCGCGACGGCCCGGTGGCGCTGGAGCCGGCCAGCCTGCAGCTGCTGGAGCTGGCCGCGCGGGTGGCGCAGAGCGACTCGACGGTGATGATCACCGGCGAGTCCGGCACCGGCAAGGAAGTGCTGGCGCGCTATATCCACCAGCAGTCGCCGCGCGCCGGCGGCCCGTTCATCGCCATCAACTGTGCGGCGATTCCCGACAACATGCTCGAAGCCACGCTCTTCGGTCATGAGAAGGGCGCCTTTACCGGCGCGGTGACGGCGCAGCCGGGCAAGTTCGAGCTGGCCGACGGCGGCACCATCCTCCTCGACGAGATTTCCGAGATGCCCCTTGGCCTGCAGGCCAAGCTGCTGCGTGTGCTGCAGGAGCGCGAGGTGGAACGGGTCGGCGCGCGCAAGCCGATCAGCCTGGATATCCGCGTGCTGGCCACCAGCAACCGCGACCTGGCCGGCGAGGTGGCGGCCGGGCGCTTCCGCGAGGATCTCTACTATCGCCTGTCGGTATTCCCCCTGGCCTGGCGCCCGTTGCGCGAGCGTCCCGCCGATATTCTGCCGCTGGCCGAGCGACTGCTGGCCAAGCACGTCAAAAAAATGAATCAGTCCCCCGTGCGCCTGTCCGAGGCCGCCGCGCAGAGCCTGCTGCAGCACCAGTGGCCGGGCAACGTGCGCGAGCTGGACAACGCCATCCAGCGCGCCTTGATCCTCCAGCAGGGCGGGGTGATTCAGCCGCAGGACCTGTGCCTGCATGCGCCCATCGGCCAGGCGGTGCAGGCTCCGGCGCCGCGTCTGGCGGTGGTGCCGGGTGTGCCGGCGGCCCCGCCGCAGGCGGCCGAGGCGCCGGCCGCGATGGATGCCGGCGCGCTGGGCGAAGACCTGCGTCGCCGCGAGTTCCAGGTGATCATCGATACCCTGCGTGCCGAGCGCGGCCGCCGCAAGGAGGCCGCCGAACGCCTGGGCATCAGCCCGCGCACCCTGCGTTACAAGCTGGCGCAGATGCGCGATGCCGGTATGGACGTGGAGGCCTATCTGTACGCTAGTTAGCAGGCTTGCGGGAATGACGCACGAAATGGCTGGTACTGGATCCCCGCCTTCGCGGGGATGACGGCAATCGGCGTGCGTGTGTCCGGGGTGCCCGGGCTGGATTTCCCGCCTTCGCGGGGATGACGGCAACCTCGGTCATCCCCGCGAAGGCGGGGATCCAGAGTGAAGGCGAGAGGCTCCGGTAATTTCCGGCCAAAGATCTTGCCAATGCGGGTTTAGTTCTTCGATCAGGCGTAATTTCCAGGCTCGATTCCATTTCTTGATCGCCTTTTCCCGGGCAATCGCGCTGTGCATGTCCTCATGCTGTTCGTACCACACCAGCAATTTCACGTTGTATTGGCGGCTAAAGCCTTCGGCGCTGTTTTCTCGATGCTGCCATATTCGTTGCAACAGATTGGAGGTGACGCCGGTATAGAGCGTGCCATTACGCTGGCTGGCCATGATGTAAACAGCCGGTTGTTTCATGCTGCACTCCTTTGCGGGTCTATGGGCGTTCGTTGAGGATAGTGAGCTTTCCAGTGGGCGGCTTGGTCGCTTGCCAGCTGTCTGGATAGGATCTGGATTCCCGCCTGCGCGGGAATGACGGATTCACTCCAGGCCACACGCTACCTCGTCATTCCCGCGCAGGCGGGAATCCAGGTGCGGCGGTTCGTCGATAGGCCGCTTTTTCTTGCCGCTTGAGGCTTGCGGCTTGTAGCTGCTCTTCTTGGCACCCTTGTTGCTATATCCACCTGCAAAGCACCGCAAGTGTCAAAAAGCGGGCAGTGGAGGAAGTCATGAGCCAGGGTGTTGAATTCAATCGCTTGATGCTGGAAATGCGCGCCATGCAGTCCGAGGCGATGGCGCGGCAGAAGCCGGCCGCCAGCGAGCCGGTGCCGGGCGCGCCGAGTTTCTCGGAGATGCTCGGCCAGGCGGTGAACAAGGTCAACGAGACCCAGCAGGCCTCCAACAAGCTGGCTACCGCCTTCGAGATGGGGCAGAGCGGGGTGGACCTCACCGACGTGATGATCGCCTCGCAGAAGGCCAGCGTGTCCTTCCAGGCCATGACCCAGGTGCGCAACAAGCTGGTCCAGGCTTATCAAGACATCATGCAGATGCCGGTCTGAGGGTTGATTCATGGCTGAAGCAGCAGTAGCAAAGGTACCGGCCAAGGCTGACGCGGCGCAGGCCAAGGGCCCGTTGCTGGGCCTGAGTTTCCTGGAAAACCTCTCGGATATGTCGGTGCTGCGCCAGCTCGGCCTGCTGGTCGGCCTGGCCGCCAGCGTGGCCATCGGCTTCGCCGTGGTGCTCTGGTCGCAACAGCCGGATTACCGCCCGCTGTACGGCAGCCTCAACGGCATGGACGCGACCCAGGTGGTGGAAACCCTCAGCGCCTCGGGCATCGATTACACCGTGGAGCCCACCTCCGGCGCGCTGCTGGTCAAGGCCGACGACCTGGCGCGGGCACGCATGCGCCTGGCCGCCGCCGGCGTGGCGCCGACCGACAACAGCGTCGGTTTCGAGATCCTCGACCGCGAGCAGGGCCTGGGCACCAGCCAGTTTATGGAAGCCACCCGCTACCGTCGCGGCCTGGAAGGCGAGCTGGCGCGCACGGTGGCCAGCCTCAACAACGTCAAGGCGGCGCGCGTGCACCTGGCCATGCCCAAGGCCTCGGTGTTCGTCCGCGACGAGCGCAAACCCTCGGCCTCGGTTCTGGTGGAGCTGTATCCGGGCCGCGCCCTGGAGCCGAGCCAGGTGATGGCCATCGTCAACCTGGTCGCCACCAGCGTGCCGGAACTGGACAAGGGCCAGGTCACCGTCGTCGACCAGAAGGGCAACCTGCTCTCCGATCAACAGGAACTGTCCGAGCTGACCATGGCCGGCAAGCAGTTCGACTACAGCCGGCGCATGGAAAGCCTGCTGACCCAGCGCGTGCACAACATCCTGCAGCCGGTGCTGGGCACCGGTCGCTACAAGGCCGAGGTGGCCGCCGACGTCGATTTCAGCGCGGTGGAGTCCACTTCCGAGATGTTCAACCCGGACCAGCCGGCGCTGCGCAGCGAGCAGCAGGTCAACGAACAGCGGCAGAGCAGCCTGCCGCCGCAGGGCGTGCCCGGCGCGCTGTCCAATCAGCCGCCCGGCCCGGCCGCGGCTCCCGAGCAGGCGGCCGCTGCTGCGGCGCCCGCCGGGCCGGTGGCGGCCGGCCAGCCGCTGGTGGATGCCAACGGCCAGCAGATCATGGATCCGGCCACCGGCCTGCCGATGCTGGCGCCGTACCCGGCGGACAAGCGCGAGCAGTCCACCCGCAACTTCGAACTGGATCGTTCGATCAGCTACACCAAGCAGCAGCAGGGTCGCCTGCGCCGCCTGTCGGTGGCGGTGGTGGTGGACGACCAGGTGCGTGTCGATCCGGCCACCGGCGAAACCACGCGGGTGCCCTGGAGCGCCGACGATCTGGCGCGCTTCACCCGCCTGGTGCAGGACTCGGTGGGCTTCGACGCCAGCCGCGGCGACAGCGTCAGCGTGATCAACACCGCCTTCACCACCGCGCTGGGCGAGGAAATTCCGGACATTCCGTTCTACACCCAGCCCTGGTTCTGGGACATCGTCAAGCAGGTGCTCGGCGTGCTGTTCATCCTGCTGCTGGTGTTCGGCGTACTGCGCCCGGTGCTCAACAACATCACCGGCGGCGGCAGGGGCAGGGAACTGGCCGGCGGCGACGTCGAGCTCGGCGAAATGGCAGGCCTCGATGGCGAGCTGTCCGAGGATCGGGTCAGCCTCGGCGGGCCGCAGAGCATACTGCTGCCCAGTCCCAGCGAGGGGTATGATGCGCAACTGAACGCGATCAAGAGCCTGGTGGCGGAAGACCCTGGCCGCGTCGCCCAGGTCGTGAAAGAGTGGATCAACGCCGATGAGTGACAACCGTACCCCCGCCAAGCTGAGCAAGGTCGACAAGGCCGCCATTCTCCTGCTGTCGCTCGGCGAGACCGACGCCGCCCAGGTGCTGCGTCACCTCGGGCCGAAGGAAGTGCAGCGGGTCGGCGTGGCCATGGCCGGCATGCGCAATATCCACCGCGAGCAGGTCGAGCAGGTGATGGGCGAGTTCGTCGAGATCGTCGGCGACCAGACCAGCCTCGGCGTCGGCGCCGACGGCTACATCCGCAAGATGCTTACCGCGGCCCTCGGCGAGGACAAGGCCGGCAACCTGATCGACCGCATCCTGCTCGGCGGCAGCACCAGCGGCCTGGACAGCCTCAAGTGGATGGAACCGCGCGCCGTCGCCGACGTGATCCGCTACGAGCACCCGCAGATCCAGGCCATCGTGGTCGCCTACCTCGACCCGGACCAAGCCGGCGAGGTGCTCAGTCACTTCGATCACAAGGTGCGCCTGGACATCATCCTGCGCGTGTCCTCGCTCAACACCGTGCAGCCGTCGGCGCTGAAGGAACTCAACCAGATTCTCGAGAAGCAGTTCTCCGGCAGCGCCAACACCACCCGCGCCACCATGGGCGGGGTCAAGCGCGCGGCGGACATCATGAACTTCCTCGACAGCTCGGTGGAGGGTCAGCTGATGGACTCGATCCGCGAGGTGGACGAGGACCTGTCGACGCAGATCGAAGACCTGATGTTCGTCTTCGACAACCTCGCCGACGTCGACGACCGCGGTATCCAGGCGCTGCTGCGCGAGGTGTCGTCCGAAGTGCTGGTGCTGGCGCTCAAGGGCGCCGACGAGGCGATCAAGGACAAGGTGTTCAAGAACATGTCCAAGCGCGCCGCCGAGCTGCTGCGCGACGACCTGGAGGCCAAGGGCCCGGTGCGCGTCAGCGACGTCGAGGCGGCGCAGAAGGAAATCCTCACTATCGCCCGGCGCATGGCCGAGGCCGGCGAGATCGTGCTCGGCGGCAAGGGCGGCGAGGAGATGGTCTAAGTCATGGCGGCGGGCAAGGAGTCGGAAAGCGAGCTGATTCGCGCCAAGGACCTGGGCGCCTTCGACCGCTGGGCGCTGCCCAGCTTCGATGCGCCCGGCGAGGCGCCGGCCGAAGTCGAATCGGCGGTGGACGCGCCGACGGCAGCCGCGGCCGAGGTCGAGGCGCAGGACGTCGGGCAGAGCGAGGAGGTGGCGCTCGAGGACGTCAAGCCGCTGACCCTCGACGAGCTCGAGGCCATTCGCCAGGACGCCTACAACGAAGGCTTCGCCACCGGCGAGAAGGACGGCTTCCACGCCGGCCAGCTCAAGGCCAAGCAGGAGGCCGAGGCCGCCCTGGCGCTCAAGCTGGGCAGCCTGGAGCAGTTGATGGCGCAGCTGTTCGAGCCCATCGCCGAGCAGGACCAGCAGTTGGAAGTGGCGCTGGTGCGCCTGGTCAGCCATATGGTGCGCGAGGTGATCCAGCGCGAGCTGGTCAGCGACTCCAGCCAGATCCGTCAGGTGCTGCGCGAGGCGCTCAAGTTGCTGCCGATGGGCGCCGACAACGTGCGCATCCAGGTCAACCCGCAGGATTTCGAGGCCATCAAGGCGCTGCGCGAGCGTCACGAGGAAAGCTGGCGCATCCTCGAAGACGACAGCCTGCTGCCCGGCGGTTGTCGCATCGAATCGGAACACAGTCAGATCGATGCCAGCGTCGAAACCCGTCTGTCCCAGGCGCTCAAGCAGCTGTTCGAGCAACAGCGCGCGCAGCTCACCCAGCCGCCAGAGGCGGATATCAGCCTGGATCTGGATGGCGGCGATGCGCCTTGACCGGGTGAGTTTCGCCAGGCGCCTGGGCGGCTACGCCGAGGCCATCCGCCTGCCCAGTCAACCCATACTCGAAGGCCGCCTGCTGCGCATGGTCGGCCTGACCCTGGAGGCCGAGGGCCTGCGCGCTGCCATCGGCAGCCGTTGCCTGGTGGTCAACGGCGACAGTTACCACCCGGTGCAGGTCGAGGCCGAGGTGATGGGCTTTTCCGGCAACAAGATCTACCTGATGCCGGTCGGCAGCCTGGCCGGCATCGCCCCCGGCGCGCGGGTGGTGCCGCTGCCAGACGCCGGGCGCCTGCCCATGGGCCGCTCCATGCTCGGCCGGGTGCTCGACGGCGCCGGCCGCGCCCTGGACGGCAAAGGCGGGATGAAGGCCGAGGACTGGGTGCCGCTGGACGGGCCGACCATCAACCCGCTCAAGCGCCATCCGATCAGCGAGCCGCTGGACGTCGGCATCCGCTCGATCAACGGCCTGCTCACCGTCGGCCGCGGCCAGCGCCTGGGCCTGTTCGCCGGCACCGGGGTGGGCAAGTCGGTGCTGCTGGGCATGATGACCCGCTTCACCGAGGCGGAGATCATCGTGGTCGGGCTGATCGGCGAGCGCGGGCGCGAGGTCAAGGAGTTCATAGACGAGATCCTCGGCGAGGAGGGCCTCAAGCGCTCGGTGGTGGTCGCCTCGCCGGCCGACGATGCGCCGCTGATGCGCCTGCGCGCGGCCATGTACTGCACGCGCATCGCCGAATATTTCCGCGATAAGGGCAAGAACGTACTGCTGCTGATGGATTCGCTGACCCGTTTCGCCCAGGCCCAGCGCGAGATCGCCCTGGCCATCGGCGAGCCGCCGGCGACCAAGGGCTACCCGCCGTCGGTGTTCGCCAAGCTGCCCAAGCTGGTGGAGCGCGCCGGCAACGCCGAGGCCGGCGGCGGTTCGATCACCGCCTTCTACACCGTGCTCTCCGAGGGCGACGACCAGCAGGACCCGATCGCCGACGCCGCCCGCGGCGTGCTCGACGGCCACTTGGTGCTGTCGCGCCGGCTGGCCGAGGAGGGCCATTACCCGGCCATCGACATCGAGGCCTCGATCAGCCGGGTGATGCCGCAGGTGGTGTCGCCCGAGCATCTCAAGCAGGCGCAGCGCTTCAAGCAGCTGTGGTCGCGCTACCAGCAGAGCCGCGACCTGATCAGCGTCGGCGCCTACGTGCCGGGCGGCGACGCCGACACCGACCTGGCCATCGCCCGCCAGCCGCAGATGGCCCAGTACCTGCGCCAGGGCCTGCACGACAGCGAGCCGCTGGAGGGCAGCAGCCGGCAGCTGGCGGCCATCTTCAACCCGGCGGCGAACAAGGCCTAAGCCATGGCGGCGAGTCGTGCGGCGCGCCTGGCGCCGGTGGTGGACATGGCCGAGAAGGCCGAGCGCGAGGCGGCGCGCCAGCTCGGCCATTGCCAGGGGCTGGTGAGCCAGGCCGAGGCCAAGCTGGGCGAGCTGGAGCGCTTTCGCGGCGACTACCAGCAGCAGTGGATCAGCGAGGGCAGCAAGGGCGTCTCCGGGCAATGGCTGATGAACTATCAGCGCTTTCTTGCGCAACTGGAAACGGCCATCGGCCAGCAGCAGCAGAGCCTCGACTGGCACCGCGCCAACCTGGAGAAGGTGCGCGCCGTCTGGCAGCAGCGCTACGCGCGCCTGGAGGGGCTGCGCAAGCTGGTGCAGCGCTATGTCGACGAGGCGCGGCTGGCCGAGGACAAGCGCGAGCAGAAGCTGCTCGACGAGCTGGCGCAGCGCCTGATCGACCGCGGCGAGCCTTAACTCGAGGTTGTCGCGGGGCAGGGCAGGTGCTACACCTTGGATGCGTACGCCGCCAATCAGGCAAGGTCTCGACAAAGGAGCAGGACATGGCCATCACCTCGCAGCCGTCGGCCGACGGGCAAGAGCTGACCATCGCGATTCGAGGACGCTTCGACTTCGCCTCCCACCAGGAATTTCGCGACGCCTACGAGCGCGTCAACATCACCCCCAGGCGCTATCTGGTCGACCTGCAGGGCACCAGCTACCTGGACAGCTCGGCGCTGGGCATGCTCCTGCTGCTGCGCGATCACGCCGGCGGCGATGCGGCGCAGATCCGCCTGCTCAACTGCAGCAGCGACGTGCGCAAGATCCTGGCGATCTCCAACTTCGAGCAGCTGTTCCGGATCAACTGACCATGGCCGAGCGCCTGTCGATCCTGATCGCCGAGGACAACGCGGCCGATCGCATGCTGCTGTCGACCATCGTCAGTCGCCAGGGCCACCGGGTGCTCACCGCCAGCAACGGCCTGGAGGCGGTCGCGCTGTTTGAGCAGGAGCGCCCGCAGCTGGTGCTGATGGATGCGCTGATGCCGGTGATGGACGGTTTCGAGGCGGCGCGGCGGATCAAGCAGCAGGCCGGCGAGGCGCTGGTGCCAATCATCTTCCTCACCTCGCTGACCGAGGGCGAAGCGCTGGTGCGCTGCCTGGAGGCCGGCGGCGACGACTTTCTCGCCAAGCCCTACAACCGGGTGATACTCGCGGCCAAGATCGGCGCGATGGATCGTCTGCGCCGCCTGCAGGACACCGTGCTGCAGCAGCGTGACCTGATCGCCCGGCACAACGAGCACCTGCTGCGCGAGCAGCGGGTGGCCAAGGCGGTGTTCGACAAGGTGGCGCACTCCGGCTGCCTGGATGCGCCGAACATCCGCTACCTGCAGTCGCCCTACGCGCTGTTCAACGGCGACCTGTTGCTGGCGGCCTACAAGCCCTCCGGCGGCATGCACGTGATGCTTGGCGACTTCACCGGCCACGGCCTGCCGGCGGCCATCGGCGCCATGCCGCTGGCCGAGGTGTTCTACGGCATGACCGCCAAGGGCCACGCCCTGGCCGAGATCCTCCGCGAGATCAACGCCAAGCTCAAACGCATCCTGCCGGTGGGCGTGTTCTGCTGCGCCACCCTGCTCAATATCAGCAGCCAGCGCGGCCTGCTCGAGGTGTGGAACGGCGGCCTGCCGGACGGCCATCTGCTGCACGGCGACGGCCGTTCGCGCCAGCCCCTGGTGTCGCGTCATCTGCCGCTTGGCATTCTCGAGCCGGCGGCCTTCAGCGATCGCTGCGAGGTCTACCCGCTGGCCCCGGGCGACCGCATCTTCCTGCTCACCGACGGCGTGCTGGAGGCCTGCGACCAGCAGGGCGAGCTGTTCGGCGAGGCGCGTCTGCTGGCGCTGCTCGACGCCAACCGCCAGCCGCAGGCGCTGTTCGAGGAAATCCAGCAGGCGCTGCTGGAATTTCGCGGCGAGCTGCAGGACGACGTCAGCATGCTCCAGGTCGGCCTCGCCGAGGACGCCCAGCGCCCACGCCCGCTGGCCTTCGCCGACAGCGGGCAGAGCAGCCCGCTGGACTGGTCGGCCAGCTTCGAGTTCCGCGCGCAGAGCCTGCGTCACTTCAACCCCTTGCCCTTCCTGCTGCAGCTGCTGCTCGACGTGCAGGCGCTGCGGCCGCGCGGCGGCGAGCTGTACACCGTGCTCGCCGAGCTCTATTCCAACGCCCTGGAACACGGTGTGATGGGCCTGGACTCGGCGCTCAAGCAGGATGCCCGCGGCTTCGCCGAGTACTACCGGCAGCGGCGCCTGCGCCTGGCGGCGCTGAGCGATGGTTACGTGCGCTTTCACCTGCAGTTGCTGCCGCAGGCCGGCGGCGGGCGGCTGATCGTGCGGGTCGAGGACAGCGGGCCGGGCTTCGATCCGGCCGCCGTGGCCGCGCTGCAGGACGAGGCCCTGTGCGGGCGCGGCCTGGCGCTGGTGCGCGAGTTGAGCGACGGCTTCGCCTGCAGCGCCGACGGCCAGGGCGTCAGCGTGGAGTTTTGCTGGTTCGCTGGGGCATAATCCCAGCCTTGTTGGCTAGGGTCTGTTGACGTTTCGGCGCAAGCCGCGTTGCTGCGTCAAATGGCGCCAGGCTAGGCGCGGGACGCAGGTAATGGTAATCCCTTGCCAAGTCCCGTAACAACGCATGGCGCCATTTGCCGCGCAACCCGAAGGGACGGGCCTGTTTTTGCGCGGTACGTCGTTACTCGACGGCTCATTTGGGCGACCAAACTTCGCGTCTCGTGCCTAGCCCCGCGCAAAAACAGGTTCCGTCGCGGCCGCGGCGAAACGTCAACAGACCCTATGGAGTGACCCGGTGTCCGATATCCACCTCGACGATGCCGTCCTGGCTGCCCTGCAGGACGTCATGGAAGACGAATACCCGATTTTGCTCGATACCTTTGTCGCCGACTCCGAGGAGCGCTTGCGCCTGCTGCGCCAGGCCGAGCGCGAGGCCGATGCCCAGGGGCTGCGCCTGGCCGCGCACAGCTTCAAGGGCAGCTGCAGCAATATGGGCGCGGTGCTGCTGGCCGGGCTGTGCAAGCAGCTCGAGGACGCCGGCCGCCGCGAGGCGCTGGAGCTGGCGCCGGCGCTGATCGAGCAGATCGAGCGCGAATTCGCCATCGTGCGCATTCTGTTCAAGTCCGAGCGCCAGCGTTATCGCGTCTGAGTCGCGCGCGATCGCCCTGCATCTGCAGACTTTTCCCCGACTTGGCCCAGCCTTTGCTCTGACACCGTCACGACCCATCAGACGGAGAGCGTCCATGTCCGCGATGCCCGATCTACGCCTGCAGGCCACGCCTGAGGTAAAGAGCAAAGCGAAGCCGCCGGCGAAAGCGCCGGAGCCCAGCAAGAACGAGGCCTCCAGCTTCGCCGAGGTGTATGCCAAGGAGCGTCAGGCCAAGCCCGGCGAGCGTGCCGGCGGCGCGGCCACGCCTGGCGAGGAACGCCCGGCCGGCGCCAGCGGCGAGCCGGCGGCCAGCGCCGAGGCTGCCGCCGAGCAGCCGGCCGTTGCCGCGGCCGGCAATTCCTTGCCGGCCGAGGGCGAGACGCCGGCAGAACTCGATCCGCTGCTGGCCATGGCCCTCGGCGGCATCCAGACGCAGGCCGTGCAGGCTGCGCCGACGGGCGAGGCGCTGCCGGCATCCGCCCTGGCGCTGGTCGGCGCGACCGGCGCCGATGGCGAGGGCGGCGAGCCGGCGCTGGAGGCGCAGGCGCTCGATCCGCTGGCCCTGCTGCAGCAGGCGCCGGAGGAGGAGGGCCAGGTCGCGTTGGGCCAGGAGGCGGCGAGCAAGAGCATGCGACTGGCCAGCAGCAGCGATTTCGCCGCGGCCATGGCGGCGATGGGCAAGGGCGAGGAGAAGGCCAAGGCAGGCGAGGAGGCAGGTCTGGAGCTGCCGCTGGACGATCTCGCCAAGGATGCCCTGGACAGCCTCAAGGACAGCGTGCAGCCCAACCGCCCGGATCAGTTCGTCAGCAAGCTCAACGCCCTGACCCAGGCGCTCAACCAGCAGGCCGGGGCGGCGCCGCGTCTGCCGCTGGTGCCCGGGCAGCCGGTGGCGATGCAGCAGGGTGGCTGGAGCGAGGCGGTGGTGGATCGGGTCATGTGGCTGTCCAGCCAGAACCTCAAGTCGGCCGAGATCCAGCTCGACCCGGCCGAGCTGGGGCGCCTGGAGGTGCGGGTGAACCTGTCCCAGGATCAGGCACAGGTGACCTTCGTCAGCCCTAACGCCGGGGTGCGCGAGGCCCTGGAAGGGCAGATGCAGCGTCTGCGCGAACTGTTCGCCCAACAGGGCATGAACCTGGCCGATGCCAACGTCTCCGATCAGTCGCTCAATCGCGGCTGGCAGGGCCAGGGCGAAGGCGGGCGCGGCGGCGCCAGCGGCGGCGGCGACGGCCGGCTGGCCTTGGACGATGCGCTGCCGAGCGCTGCGCAGGAGCTGCGCGGCGAGCGTTCGAGCGCAGGTCTGGGCCTGGTCGATTATTACGCCTGACGGCATCGGCGGAAGGCGGTTGCCGTTTGGTGCGAGAGGTGCCGGGCACCGTTCCCGTAGGGTGGGTTAGCGGCGCCGAATACCGGTCTTGCAGGCGCAGACTAAGGGCGTGCGCCGCGTAACCCACCAGGCGATGGATGGCGCTGCGCCGATGGTGGGGTTACGCCGCCCCAGGCGCAGCGAGTCGATCGACAAACGCAACAGGCGGCTAACCCACGAAGCTGGGTGCGTGGTTTGGGCGCCATTCGCCGCGGGGCGCGCCTCCTGCGGACTGCCTCAGGCCTCAAGTCAAAGGCGCACAGCTCTTCCTTGCCGCTTGTAGCTTGCAGCTTGCCGCCGCTTTTGGATGACAGCCGGCGCGCGCCGCTGTTAAATCCGCAGCCCAGAGTTAGACAAGCGAGCCGCTAGGCTGGCATAACACTTGCTCTCAACCCCCTGAAAGCGGAAAGAACTCCGACAGTGACGGATTATTGGCATGGCTAAGAAAGACGCGGCGACCGGCGACGGCCAGGGTGCCGGCAAGGGCAAGCTGAAGCTCATCCTATTGATCGTGCTGGCCCTGTTGCTGGCCGTTGGCCTGTCCATCGGCGGCACCTGGTTCATTCTCAGCAAGGGCGACAAGGCCGCGGATGCCGAACCCGCGGCGGCGTCCGCCAGCGCGGCGCCGGTGCGCCAGGCGGCGCTGTACCAGGAGCTGATGCCGGCCTTCGTGGTCAATTTCAATCACCAGAATCGTACCCGCTACCTGCAGGTCAGCATGGCCTTGATGAGCCGCGATACCGCCGGCATGGAAAAGCTCAAGGTGCACATGCCGGTGCTGCGCAATCGCCTGGTGATGCTGCTCGCCGGCCAGGATTTCGCCGCCCTGCAGAGCGCACTGGGCAAGGAGATGCTGTTGCAGCAGGCGCTGGCCAGCGTGCAGGAGCTGGCCCAGCAGGAAACCGGCGGCACCGTGGTCGAGCAGGTGCTGTTCACCAATTTCGTATTGCAGTAGCCGGGAGCGAACATGGCCGTGCAAGACTTGCTGTCCCAGGACGAGATCGACGCGCTGCTGCACGGCGTCGACGACGGCCTGGTCGATACCGAGGACGCCGCCGAGCCGGGCAGCGTCAAGCAATACGACCTGACCAGCCAGGATCGCATCGTCCGCGGACGCATGCCGACCCTGGAGATGATCAATGAACGCTTCGCCCGCTACACCCGCATCAGCATGTTCAACCTGCTGCGCCGCTCGGCGGACGTGGCGGTCGGCGGCGTGCAGGTGATGAAGTTCGGCGAGTACGTGCATTCGCTGTACGTACCCACCAGCCTCAACCTGGTGAAGATGAAGCCGCTGCGCGGCACCGGCCTGTTCATCCTCGACGCCAAGCTGGTGTTCAAACTGGTGGACAACTTCTTCGGCGGCGACGGCCGTCACGCCAAGATCGAGGGCCGCGAGTTCACCCCCACCGAGCTGCGCGTGGTGCGCATGGTGCTCGACCAGGCTTTCGTCGACCTGCGCGAGGCCTGGCACGCGGTGATGGACATCAACTTCGAGTACGTCAACTCGGAGGTCAACCCGGCGCTGGCCAATATCGTCAGCCCGAGCGAAGTGGTGGTGGTGTCCACCTTCCATATCGAACTGGACGGCGGCGGCGGCGACCTGCATATCACCATGCCCTATTCGATGATCGAGCCGATCCGCGAGATGCTCGACGCCGGCTTCCAGTCCGACGTCGACGACCAGGACGAGCGCTGGATCAAGGCCCTGCGCGAGGACATCCTCGACGTCAGTGTGCCGCTGGCCGCCACAGTGGCGCGGCGCCAGCTCAAGCTGCGCGACATCCTGCACATGCAGCCGGGCGACGTGATCCCGGTGGAGCTGCCGGACAACGTGATCATGCGCGCCAACGGCGTGCCGACTTTCAAGGTCAAGCTCGGCGCACACAAGGGCAATCTGGCCCTGCAGGTGCTCGACCCGATCGAACGTCAGCGCTGAAAGCGCTGCCTAACCCATTGAGCCAGGCGAGGAAAGACGATGGCAACTGAAGAAAACACCTCACCCGAGGAGCAGGCGCTGGCCGACGAATGGGCCGCGGCGCTGGCCGAGGCCGGCGATGCCGGGCAGGACGATATCGACGCCATGCTGGCTGCACAGAACTCCGCCCAACCGGCGGCGCCGCGTGCGCCGATGGAGGAATTCGGCAGCGCGCCGCCCTCCAGCAACCTGCCGGTCAGCCTGGACGGGCCCAACCTGGACGTGATCCTGGATATTCCGGTGTCGATCTCCATGGAAGTGGGCAATACCGACATCACCATCCGCAACCTGCTGCAGCTCAATCAGGGCTCGGTGATCGAGCTGGATCGCCTGGCCGGCGAGCCGCTCGACGTGCTGGTCAACGGCACCCTGATCGCTCACGGCGAGGTGGTGGTGGTCAACGAGAAGTTCGGCATCCGCCTGACCGACGTGATCAGCCCCAGCGAACGCATCAAGAAGCTGCGCTGATCATGAATCGATTCCTCGTCCTGCCGTTGGCCCTGCCCATGGTGGCCCTGGCCGCCGAGCCCGCTGGCCAGGCGACCACGCCGCTGGCCGGCAGCGATATGGCCGGCCAGCTCGGCCAGTTGCTGCTCGGCCTGCTGCTGGTGATCGGCCTGATCTTCCTGCTCGCCTGGCTGCTGCGCCGG
Organism: Pseudomonas sp. NPDC077186; assembly: GCF_044543505.1. Lineage (NCBI taxonomy): Bacteria > Pseudomonadati > Pseudomonadota > Gammaproteobacteria > Pseudomonadales > Pseudomonadaceae > Pseudomonas > Pseudomonas sp. NPDC077186. The sequence goes on along the minus strand of NZ_JBITWE010000001.1, from coordinate 490,253 downwards.
GTGCAGCAACTGGCGCCGCGCGGCGGCCAGGTGATCAAGCTGCTGGCCAGCCAGTCGCTCGGTCCGCGCGACCGCCTGGTGCTGGTGCAGGTGGGCAACGAGCAGATCCTGCTCGGCCTGTCCGCCGGGCGCATCACCCCGTTGCACGTGCTCAAGGAGCCGGTGCACCTGGCCGACGCCGAGCCGGCCACGCCGGAGTTCGCCCAGCGCCTGATGGAGCTGCTGGGCAAGGACCAGAAGGACAAATCCTGATGCTGCGTTTGTTGCTGGTGCTGCTGCTGAGCCTGGGCGCCTCGTTGGCCTATGCCGAAGATCCGCCGCTGGGCAGTGCGCTGATCCAGCAGGGCGGCAACCCGCTGTCGATCCCGGCCATCACCCTGTCCACCGACGCCGAGGGCCAGCAGGAGTATTCGGTCAGCCTGCAGATTCTGCTGATCATGACCGCGCTGAGCTTCATCCCGGCGTTCGTCATGCTGATGACCAGCTTCACCCGCATCATCATCGTGTTCTCCATCCTGCGCCAGGCGCTGGGTCTGCAGCAGACGCCGTCGAACCAGATCCTGGTCGGCCTGGCGCTGTTTCTCACCCTGTTCATCATGGCGCCGGTGTTCGACCGGATTAACAGCGACGCGCTGCAGCCCTACCTCAACGAGGAGATCGTCGCCCAGGAGGCACTGACCCGCGCCGAGGGCCCGATCCGCGATTTCATGCTGGCGCAGACCCGCGAGAGCGACCTGGAGCTGTTCGTGCGCTTGTCCAAGCGCACCGACCTCAACGGCGTCGAGGACGTGCCGCTGACCATCCTGGTGCCGGCCTTCGTCACCTCCGAGCTGAAGACCGCGTTCCAGATCGGTTTCATGATCTTCATCCCGTTTCTGATCATCGACATGGTGGTGGCCAGTATCCTCATGGCCATGGGCATGATGATGCTGTCGCCGTTGATCATCTCGCTGCCGTTCAAGATCATGCTGTTCGTCCTGGTCGATGGCTGGGCGCTGATCATGGGCACCCTGGCGGCCAGTTTCGGCACCCTGTAGCGAGGCGCAGATGACTCCCGAGATCGCCGTAGACCTGTTTCGCGAAGCGCTCTGGCTGATCGTGCTGATCGTCGGCCTGGCGGTGGTGCCGAGCCTGGTGGTCGGCCTGATCGTGGCAATGTTCCAGGCCGCCACGCAGATCAACGAACAGACCCTGAGCTTCCTGCCGCGTCTGATCGTGATGCTGCTGACCCTGATCTGGGCCGGGCCCTGGCTGGTACGCCAACTGATGGAGTACACCCAGACCCTGATCCAGAACATTCCCTACCTGATCGGTTGAGAGCCCGTGAATAAATCTACTGTGCTCGGCATCTCGCGCTTCGGCTGTGCTCGCAATGCTCATGTATTTCAATACACTGCGCTTGCTGCGCGCAGGCGAAACGCGACCTGCCTTCGCTCGCAACGTTTTCTTCACGAGCTCTGAGCCGGACGATGCTGGAGCTGAGCAACGAACAGATCGGCGGCTGGGTCGGCCAGTTCCTCCTGCCGCTGTTTCGCATCGCCGCCATGTTCATGGTCATGCCGATCATCGGCACCCAGCTGGTGCCGATGCGCGTGCGCCTGTACCTGGCCCTGGCGGTCAGCGTGCTGCTGGTGCCGACCCTGCCGCCGCTGCCGCAGGTCGATGCGCTGAGCCTGCGTAGCCTGCTGCTGATCGCCGAGCAGGTGCTGATCGGTGCCATGTTCGGCTTCGTCCTGCAGCTGTTCTTTCACCTGTTCGCCGTGGCCGGGCAGATCATCGCCATGCAGATGGGCCTAGGCTTCGCCTCCATGGTCGACCCGGCCAACGGCGTCTCGGTGCCGGTGCTCGGCCAGTTCATGCTGATGCTGGTGACCCTGCTGTTCCTGGCGATCAACGGCCACCTGGTGGTGCTGGAGATCCTGGCGGAAAGCTTCGTCACCCTGCCGTCCGGGCAGGGCCTGATGGTCAATCACTACTGGGAGCTGGCCGGCAAGCTCGGCTGGGTGATCGGCGCCGGCCTGCTGCTGACCCTGCCGGTGGTCACCGCGCTGTTGATCATCAACCTGGCCTTCGGCGTGATGACCCGCGCCGCGCCGCAGCTGAACATCTTTTCCATCGGTTTCCCGCTGACCCTGGCCCTGGGCCTGGTGATCTTCTGGGTCGGCCTGTCCGACTTCGGCAGCCTGTTCCAGGCGCTGGCCAGCGAGGCCCTGCAGCAGCTGGGCGAATTCGCCCAGGCCAGGTAAGGAGGCTGCATGGCCGAGAGCGAAAGCGGCGCCGACAAAAGCGAGGAACCCACCAGTAAGCGGCTCGAAGAGTCGCGCAAGAAGGGCCAGATCGCCCGCTCCAAGGAGCTCAACACCCTGGCGGTGACCCTCACCGGCAGCGTGGCGCTGATCGTCTTCGGCGCCTATATGGGCGACGTGCTGCTCGACCTGATGCGCGGCAACTTCAGCCTGCCGCGCGAGGTGCTGATGAGCGAAGGCAGCATGGCCCTGTACCTGCTGGCCTCCGGCAAGCATGCGCTGTTGGCCTTGCAGCCGTTCTTCATCGCCCTGCTGATCGCCTCGGTGATCGGCCCCATCGCCCTCGGCGGCTGGCTGTTCTCCGCCGAGGCGCTGCAGCCCAAGGCCAGCCGGATGAACCCGCTGGCCGGGCTCAAGCGGATGTTCTCGGTGCAGGCGCTGGTCGAACTGCTCAAGGCGCTGGCCAAGTTCCTGGTGATCCTGGCGGTGGCGCTGGTGGTGCTGGCGGTGGATCAGGACGACCTGCTGGCCATCGCCAACGAGCCGCTCGAGCCGGCCATCCTGCACAGCCTCGAGGTCGTCGGCTGGAGCGCCTTCTGGCTGTCCTGCGGGCTGATCCTGATCGCCGCGGTGGATGTGCCGTTCCAGCTGTGGAGTCACAAGCAGAAGCTGATGATGACCAAGCAGGAGGTACGCGACGAGTACAAGGACACCGAGGGCAAGCCCGAGGTCAAGGGCCGCATCCGCCAACTGCAGCGCGAGATGGCCGAGCGGCGCATGATGCAGGCGGTGCCGCAGGCCGACGTGGTGATCACCAACCCGACCCACTTCGCCGTGGCGCTGAAGTACGACCCGGACAAGGGCGGCGCGCCGGTGTTGCTGGCCAAGGGCGGCGACTTCCTGGCGCTGAAGATCCGCGAGATCGCCCAGGAGCACCGGGTCATGCTGCTGGAGTCGCCGGCGCTGGCGCGGGCGGTGTACTACTCCACCGAGCTGGAGCAGGAAATTCCCGCCGGCCTGTACCTGGCGGTGGCCCAGGTGTTGGCCTACGTCTACCAGCTGCGCCAGTACCAGGCCGGCAAGGGCAAGCGCCCGGGGCCGCTGCCCGACCTGCCGATCCCGCCGGACCTGCGCCGCGACGAATAGAGCGGGTGGAGCCGTAGGTTGGGCTGAGCGCAGCGAAGCCCAACCGGGGCAGAGTTGGCGCGCGGGAAACGTTGGGCTTCGTCGCTACGCTCCTCAACCCAACCTACGTGCTGGCGCCGCGACGAATAGAGCGGGTGGAACCGTAGGTTGGGCTGAGCGCAGCGAAGCCCAACGGGAGCAGAGTTGGCGCGCGGGAAACGTTGGGCTTCGTCGCTACGCTCCTCAACCCAACCTACGTGCTGGCGCCGCGACGAATAGAGCGGGTGGAGCCGTAGGTTGGGCTGAGCGCAGCGAAGCCCAACGGGAGCAGAGTTGGCGCGCGGGAGGCGTTGGGCTTCGTCGCTACACTCCTCAACCCAACCTACGCCAGCCGCTGCCTTTCTGGAACGCTTCTTGCCATTACCCCAGCAGGGCGCAGTTTCGCGTCAAAAGATTGAATCGGCTGGGGTAGGGACGTGGCAGTAGATCGCGCACAAATCATCGGTGAGGTACGCAGCAACCTGGCGGGCCTGCGCCACGGCAATCTGGGTATCCCCCTGCTGCTGCTGGTCATGCTCGGCATGGTCATGCTGCCGATCCCGCCGTTTCTGCTCGACGTGCTGTTCACTTTCAGCATCGCCCTGTCCATCGTCGTGTTGCTGGTCAGCATCTACGCCCTGCGGCCGCTGGATTTCGCCGTGTTCCCCACCATCCTGCTGGCGGCCACCCTGCTGCGCCTGGCGTTGAACGTCGCCTCGACCCGCGTGGTGCTGCTCAACGGCCACGAGGGCCACGGTGCGGCGGGGCAGGTGATCCAGGCCTTCGGCGAGGTGGTGATCGGCGGCAACTACGTGGTCGGTATCGTGGTGTTCGCCATCCTCATGATCATCAACTTCGTGGTGGTCACCAAGGGCGCCGGGCGCATCTCCGAGGTCAGCGCGCGTTTCACCCTGGACGCCATGCCCGGCAAGCAGATGGCCATCGACGCCGACCTCAACGCCGGCCTGATCGATCAGGCCGAGGCCAAGAAGCGCCGCAGCGAGGTGGCCCAGGAGGCCGATTTCTACGGCTCGATGGACGGTGCCAGCAAGTTCGTCCGCGGCGACGCCATCGCCGGCCTGCTGATCCTGTTCATCAACCTGATCGGCGGTATCGCCATCGGCGTGCTGCAGCACGGCCTGCCGTTCGCCGAGGCGGGCAAGGTCTACACCCTGCTGACCATCGGCGACGGCCTGGTGGCGCAGATTCCCTCCCTGCTGCTGTCCACCGCCGCGGCGGTGATGGTGACCCGGGTGTCCACCTCCGAGGACATGGGCGCCCAGGTCAACCGGCAGATGTTCGCTTCGCCGCGCGCGCTGGCGGTGGCGGCGGCGATCATGATCGCCATGGGCCTGGTGCCCGGCATGCCGCATTTCTCCTTTATCAGCCTGGGCCTGGTGGCCGCCGGCGCCGCCTACTGGATCGCCAACAAGCAGCGCAAGACCAAGGAAGAGGAGGTCAGGGAAGTGCAGCGCCAGCAGGAGCTGCTGCCGGCGCAGAAGGCGCAGGAGGTCAAGGAACTGGGCTGGGACGACGTCACCCCGGTGGACATGGTCGGCCTGGAGGTCGGCTACCGGCTGATCCCGCTGGTCGACCGCAACCAGGGAGGCCAGTTGCTGGCGCGGATCAAGGGAGTGCGCAAGAAGCTCTCGCAGGAGATGGGCTTTCTCATGCCCTCGGTGCATATCCGCGACAACCTCGACCTGGCGCCCAACGCCTACCGCTTGACCCTGATGGGCGTCAGCGTGGCCGAGGCCGAGGTCTACCCGGATCGCGAGCTGGCGATCAACCCCGGCCAGGTGTTCGGTCCGCTCAACGGCATCGCCGCCAAGGATCCGGCGTTCGGCCTGGAGGCGGTGTGGATCGACCCCAGCCAGCGCGACCAGGCGCAGTCGCTGGGCTACACCGTGGTCGACGCCAGCACCGTGGTCGCCACCCACCTCAACCAGATCCTGCACAAGCACGCCCACGAGCTGCTGGGGCATGAGGAAGTGCAGCAACTGATGCAGCTGTTGGCCAAGAGCTCGCCGAAGCTGGCCGAGGAGCTGGTGCCGGGGCTGGTGTCGCTGTCGACCCTGCTCAAGGTGCTGCAGGCGCTGCTGCAGGAGCAGGTGCCGGTGCGCGACATCCGCACCATCGCCGAGGCGATCGCCAACGTCGCGCCGAAGAGTCAAGATCCCGCCGCGATGGTCGCCGCCGTTCGTGTGTCGCTGGCCCGCGCCATCGTGCAAAGCATTGTGGGACTAGAGCCGGAGCTGCCTGTGATCACCCTCGAGCCCAGGTTGGAACAGATATTGCTCAATAGCCTGCAGAAGGCCGGTCAGGGCAGCGAGGATGGCATCCTCCTCGAACCGGGCATGGCCGAGAAGCTGCAGCGTTCCCTGGTGGAAGCGGCGCAGCGCCAGGAAATGCTCGGCAAGCCGGTGATCCTGCTGGTGGCCGGGCCGATTCGGGCGATGTTGTCGCGCTTCGCGCGGATGGCGGTCTCCAGCATGCATGTGCTGGCCTACCAGGAAATTCCGGACAACAAGCAGGTCACCATAGTCGCCACTGTGGGCCAGAACTGAGGTAAAGGGTCATGCAGGTCAAACGCTTCTTCGCCGCCGATATGCGGACCGCCATGAAACTGGTGCGAGACGAGCTGGGCGCCGATGCCGCGATCATCGGCAATCGCCGGGTGGCCGGCGGCGTCGAGCTGACCGCCGCGCTGGATTACCAGGTAGCGCCGGCGCCGGTGCGGCCGAACCCGGCCCTGGAGGCCGAGCTGCGCAAGACCCAGGCGCGCATCGCCAGCGCCCAGGCCGAACTGGCCACCCGCGCCGAGCAGGACGCCGGCAAGGATCGCCAGCTGTTCGCCAACGAGTCGCTGGTGGCGCCGGAATTGCCGGCCACCCCGGTCAAGCCGCAGCGCCCGGCCGAGCCTGCGCCGGCGCAGCCTGCGGTCGATCCGCGCGCGCTGGACGCCATGCGCTTCGAACTACACGGCCTGCGCGAGCTGATCGAAATGCAGCTCGGCTCCATCGCCTGGGGCCAGCTGCAGACCCGCCGCCCGCAACAGGCCAACCTGTGGCGCCGGCTGCAGCGCATGGGCCTGTCCGCCGAGCTGGCGCAGGCGCTGCTGAACAAGGTCGCCGACGTCGCCGAGCCGCGCCAGGCCTGGCGCATGCTGCTGGCCCATCTGGCCCACGCGATCAAGACGCCGAAGCTCGAGCCGCTGGAAGAGGGCGGGGTGATCGCCCTGGTCGGCCCCGCCGGCATGGGCAAGACCACCACCCTGGCCAAGCTGGCGGCGCGTTACGTGCTTAAGCACGGCGCGCAGCAGGTCGCCTTGGTCAGCATGGACAGCTATCGCATCGGCGCGCAGGAGCAGCTCAAGACCCTGGGGCGCATCCTCGGCGTCTCGGTGACCCAGGTCGACCCCGGCCAGTCGCTGCTGCAGGCCCTGGCGCCGCTGGCGAAGAAACGCCTGGTGCTGATCGACACCGCCGGCCTACCGGGCAACGACCCGGCGCTGCGCCTGCAGCTGGAGAGCCTGGCGGCGCGCGGCCTGCAGGCGAAGAATTACCTGGTACTGGCGGCCACCAGCCAGAGCCAAGTGCTCAAGGCCGCCTACCATAGTTACAAGCGCTGCGGCCTGGCAGGCTGCATACTGACCAAGCTGGACGAAGCCGCCAGCCTGGGCGAGGCTTTAGGTCTGGCTATAAGCCAGCATCTGCCGGTAGCCTATGTCGCCGACGGCCCGCGGATTCCGGACGATCTGCAGGTGCCGCGCAGCCACCAGCTGGTCAGCCGCGCGGTGGGCCTGCAGGCCGCCGAGGAGCCGAGCGAGGACGCCATGGCGCAGCTGTTCGCCGGGCTCTACCACAGCCCGACGCGGCGCGCCGGCTGACGCGGCGAGAAGAGAATGTTGCACCCTCGGGCGACGCCGTCGCCGGAGTGAACGGCCGGATGGCCAAGTCGAAGTTAGACAAGGTGTGAAGAAAACATGGGTATGCATCCCGTACAGGTGATCGCGGTGACCGGCGGCAAGGGTGGCGTCGGCAAGACCAATGTGTCGGTGAATCTGTCCATGGCCCTGGCCGATCTCGGCCGGCGGGTGATGCTGATGGACGCCGACCTCGGCCTGGCCAACGTCGACGTTCTGCTGGGGCTGGCGCCCAAGCGCACCCTGGCCGATGTGATCAGCGGCGAGTGCGATCTGCGCGACGTGCTGCTGCAGGGGCCGGGCGGCATCCGCATCGTGCCGGCGGCGTCCGGCACGCAGAGCATGGTCAACCTCTCGCCGATGCAGCACGCCGGGCTGATCCAGGCGTTCAGCGATATCAGCGAGAACCTCGACGTGCTGGTGATTGACACCGCCGCCGGCATCGGCGATGCGGTGGTCAGCTTCGTCCGCGCCGCCCAGGAGATCCTGGTGGTGGTGTGCGACGAGCCGACCTCGATCACCGACGCCTATGCGCTGATCAAGCTGCTCAACCGCGACCACGGCATCAGTCGCTTCCGCGTCCTGGCCAACATGGCCCACAGCCCGCAGGAAGGGCGCAACCTCTTTGCTAAGCTGACCAAGGTGACTGATCGCTTCCTCGACGTCGCCCTGCAGTACGTCGGCGCCGTGCCCTACGACGAGTGCGTGCGCAAGGCCGTGCAGAAGCAGCGCGCGGTCTACGAAGCCTTCCCACGATCCAAGTGCGCCCTGGCGTTCAAGGCGATAGCCCAGAAGGTCGATACCTGGCCGCTGCCGGCCAACCCCCGCGGCCATCTGGAGTTTTTCGTCGAGCGTCTGGTGCAGCAACCGACGGCAGACAGTGCCGTATGACAGCAGCTTCTGGACTTCGTATGTACAACAAGGCGCAGGCGCAGGATTCGCAGCACCAGTTGATCGAGCGCTATGCGCCCCTGGTCAAACGTATCGCCTATCACCTGCTGGCCCGTTTGCCGGCCAGCGTGCAGGTCGACGACCTGATCCAGGCCGGCATGATCGGCCTGCTCGAAGCCTCTAAAAAATACGATTCCAGCAAGGGTGCCAGCTTCGAAACCTTCGCCGGCATCCGCATCCGCGGCTCCATGCTCGACGAAGTGCGCAAGGGCGACTGGGCGCCGCGTTCGGTGCACCGCAACAGCCGCATGGTCAGCGACGCGATCCGCGCGGTGGAAGCGAGAACCGGGCGCGACGCTAAAGATCAGGAGGTTGCGGCCGAACTCCAATTGAGTCTGGAGGATTACTACGGCATCCTTGGCGACACTTTGGGCAGCCGCCTGTTCAGCTTCGACGACCTGGTGCAGGACGGCGAGCATGGCGGGCTGCACGAAGACGCCGGGCACACCCACCTCGAACCTTCGCGGGACCTCGAAGACGAACGCTTCCAGGCGGCCTTGGCCGAGGCCATCGCCGGCTTGCCGGAGCGCGAACGCCTGGTGCTGGCGCTGTATTACGATGAAGAACTGAACTTGAAGGAAATCGGCGAAGTGCTGGGGGTCAGCGAGTCGCGCGTCAGCCAGTTGCACAGCCAGTGCGCCGCGCGTCTGCGTGCGCGCCTGGGCGAGTGGCGCGCCCGCTGAAGGCTGGGCCGGTTTCACGATTGAAGGGCGCGCTCCACTGAAGAGCGTGTTTGGGACTGTACGGAGGTCGACTTGGACAAGAACATGAAAATCCTCATCGTTGACGATTTCTCGACGATGCGACGGATCATCAAGAACCTCTTGCGTGATTTGGGTTTCACCAACACCGCGGAGGCCGACGATGGCACCTCGGCGCTGCCCATGCTGCAGAGCGGCAGTTTCGACTTCCTGGTGACCGACTGGAACATGCCCGGCATGACCGGTATCGACCTGCTGCGTGCGGTGCGCGCCGACGAGCGCCTCAAGCACCTGCCGGTGCTGATGGTCACCGCCGAGGCCAAGCGCGATCAGATCATCGAGGCGGCCCAGGCCGGCGTGAACGGCTATGTGGTCAAACCCTTCACCGCCCAGGTGCTGAAGGAAAAGATCGAGAAGATCTTCGAGCGGGTCAACGGCTGATGTCGGCCGCGAGGGTGCTATGGAACACGATGACTCCACGCTGGGCGACCTCGAGTCGACCCTGAAAAGCAACGCCCGCGAATTGGTCGACAGCCTGGAAAGAGGCAACTTCGGCGCCGCGGTGCAACTGATCAACGAGCTCAACAAGGTCCGCGACCGCGGCCTGTACCACGAGGTCGGCAAGCTGACCCGCGAGCTGCACAACGCCATCGTCAACTTCCAACTCGATCCGCGCATGCCGCATGCCCAGGAGCTGTCGCAGATCGCCGATGCCACCGAACGCCTGAATTACGTGGTCACCATGACCGAGAAGGCGGCCAATCGCACCATGGACCTGGTCGAGCAGAGCGCGCCGCTGGTCAACGACTTGAGCGACGAAGCGCAGAGCCTGAGCGCCGAATGGGGCCGCTTCATGCGCCGCGAGATGGGCGCCGAGGGCTTTCGCGAGCTGGCCAAGCGCATCGAGCTGTTCCTCGCCCGCAGCGAGCGCGACAGCAGCAAGCTGTCCGGCCACCTCAACGACATTTTGCTGGCGCAGGACTACCAGGACCTCACCGGGCAGGTGATCAAGCGCGTCACCCAGCTGGTCACCGAGGTGGAAAGCAACCTGCTCAAACTGGTGCTGATGGCCAGTCAGGTCGACCGTTTCGCCGGCATCCAGCACGACCATGAACAGCTGCGTGCCGAACAGGAACAATTAAAAGAGCCATCTCGGGGTGAAGGTCCGCAGATTCATGCCGATAAGCGTGATGACGTCGCCTCCAGTCAGGACGATGTCGACGACCTGCTGTCCAGTCTAGGATTCTAAGGAGTTCCCCCTATGAGCTTCGGCGCCGATGAAGAAATCCTCCAGGACTTCCTGGTAGAGGCCGGCGAGATCCTCGAACAGTTGTCCGAACAGTTGGTCGAGCTGGAAAGCCGCCCGGACGACATGAACCTGCTCAACGCCATTTTCCGCGGTTTCCATACCGTCAAGGGCGGGGCGGGGTTCCTCCAGCTCAACGAGTTGGTGGAGTGCTGTCATATCGCCGAGAACGTCTTCGACATCCTGCGCAAGGGTGAGCGCCGGGTCGACGCCGAGCTGATGGACGTGGTGCTCGAAGCCCTGGATGCGGTCAACGGTATGTTCGGCCAGGTGCGCGAGCGCAGCGAGCCGACCCCGGCCTCGGCCGAGCTGTTGGCGGCGCTGTCGCGGCTGGCCGAGCCGGCTGGCGCCGAACCCGCGAGCGTGGCGCCGACTGCCGCGCCGAAGGCCGAGCCCGCAGCCGCCGCCTCCGGCGATATCACCGACAGCGAGTTCGAGCAGCTGCTCGATGCCCTCGGCGAAGCGCCGGTCGGCGACAGCGTGGCGGCCAGCGACGAGATCACCGACGACGAGTTCGAATCCCTGCTCGACCAGCTGCACGGCAAGGGTCAGTTCTCCGTGGCGGCCGAGAGCTCCGTCGGCGCGGCCGTGGCGGTCGCGGCCGTCGCGGCGCCGGCCGGCGACGAGATCACCGACGACGAATTCGAGGCATTGCTCGATCAACTGCACGGCAAGGGCCAGTTCGCCGGTGCGGTCGAAGCGCCGGCTCCGGCCGCGACGGCGGTCGCCCCGGTGACGCCGGCCAGCGACGAAATCACCGACGACGAATTCGAATCCCTGCTCGACCAGTTGCACGGCAAGGGCAAGTTCGTGCCACCCAGCGAGGCGCCGGCCGCGCCGGTGGCCAAGCCGCCTGCCGCGGCGAAACCGGCGGCCAAGGCCGAACCGGCCGCACCCCGCCCGCCTGCAGCTCCGGCGCCCGCGGCGGACAAGGCGCCGGCGGCCAGCGAGGCGGAAACCACGGTGCGGGTCGATACCGCGCGCCTGGACGAGATCATGAACATGGTCGGCGAGCTGGTGCTGGTGCGTAACCGCCTGGTGCGCCTGGGCCTCAACAGCGGCGACGAGGCCATGTCCAAGGCGGTGTCCAACCTCGACGTGGTCACCGCCGACCTGCAGACCGCGGTGATGAAGACCCGCATGCAGCCGATCAAGAAGGTCTTCGGTCGCTTCCCGCGCCTGGTACGCGACCTGGCGCGCAACCTGAAGAAGGAAATCAACCTCGAGCTGGTGGGCGAGGAAACCGACCTCGACAAGAACCTGGTCGAGGCCCTGGCCGACCCGCTGGTGCACCTGGTGCGCAACGCCGTCGATCACGGCGTGGAGACCCCGGAAGAGCGTGAGAAGGCCGGCAAGCCGCGCGGCGGGCGGGTGGTGCTGTCCGCCGAGCAGGAGGGCGACCACATCCTCTTGTCGATCACCGACGACGGCAAGGGCATGGACGCCGACGTGCTGCGCGCCAAGGCGGTGGAGAAGGGCCTGCTGGACAAGGATGCGGCCGACCGCCTGAACGAGTTCGAGTGCTACAACCTGATCTTCGCCCCGGGTTTCTCGACCAAGACCGAGATTTCCGACGTGTCCGGCCGCGGCGTCGGCATGGACGTGGTCAAGACCAAGATTTCCCAGCTCAACGGCACGGTCAACGTGTTCTCGCAGAAGGGCGCGGGCTCGAAGATCATCATCAAGGTGCCGCTGACCCTGGCGATCATGCCGACCTTGATGGTGATGCTGCAGAACCAGGCCTTCGCCTTCCCGCTGGTCAACGTCAACGAGATCTTCCACCTCGACCTGTCGCGCACCAACGTGGTCGACGGCCAGGAGGTGGTGATCGTCCGCGACAAGGCGCTGCCGCTGTTCTACCTCAAGCGCTGGCTGGTGCCACAGGCCTTCCACGAGGGCCAGCGCGAGGGCCATGTGGTGATCCTCACCGTGGGTAGCCAGCGCATCGGCTTTGTCGTCGATCAATTGGTCGGGCAGGAAGAAGTGGTAATCAAGCCACTGGGCAAGATGCTCCAGGGCACGCCTGGCATGTCCGGCGCCACGATCACCGGCGATGGGCGCATCGCCCTGATTCTCGACGTCCCGAGCATGCTCAAGCGCTACGCTCGACGTTTCTGATGGTTGCGGCGCGGGCATGGCCGGCGCCGTCTAGGAGTGTGTATGGCAGTCAAGGTATTGGTGGTGGACGACTCCGGCTTCTTCCGCCGGCGCGTTTCGGAAATTCTGTCTGCCGACCCCAATATCCAGGTGGTGGGCACCGCCACCAATGGCCGCGAGGCCATCGACCAGGCGCTGGCGCTCAAGCCCGACGTGATCACCATGGATTACGAGATGCCGATGATGGATGGCATCACCGCGGTGCGGAACATCATGCAGCGCTGTCCGACGCCGGTGCTGATGTTCTCCTCGCTGACCCACGAAGGCGCTCGTGTCACCCTCGACGCCCTGGACGCCGGTGCAGTGGATTTTCTGCCGAAGAATTTCGAGGACATCTCGCGCAACCCGGAGAAGGTCAAGCAGCTGCTGTGCGAGAAGGTGCACAGTATCGCCCGCAGCAACCGCCGTTTTAGTTCGGCCGCGGTCGCTCCGGCGCCGGCCGCGGCCAGTCCTGCGCCTGCGCCGGGCAGCCGGCCGGCGGCGACCACGGTGCGCCCGGCCACCCTGCAACCGCGCCCGGCGATCCCGGCGGCGGCGCCTGGTGCCGGTTCCGCGGCGCCCAAGCGCAAGGCCTACAGGCTGGTGGCCATCGGCACCTCCACCGGCGGCCCGGTGGCCCTGCAGCGGGTGCTGACCCAACTGCCGGCCAATTTCCCGGCGCCGCTGGTGCTGGTCCAGCACATGCCCGCGGCCTTCACCAAGGCCTTCGCCGAGCGTCTGGACAAGCTCTGCCGCATCCAGGTCAAGGAGGCCGAGGACGGCGACCTGCTGCGTCCCGGCCTGGCCCTGCTGGCCCCCGGCGGCAAGCAGATGATGGTCGACGCGCGTGGCGCGGTGAAGATCCTGCCCGGCGACGAGCGCCTGAACTACAAGCCCTGCGTCGATATCACCTTCGGCTCGGCGGCCAAGTCCTATGGCGACAAGGTGCTGGCCGTGGTGCTCACCGGCATGGGCGCCGACGGCCGCGAAGGCGCGCGCCTGCTTAAGCAGGGCGGCAGCCAGGTGTGGGCGCAGGACGAGGCCAGCTGCGTGATCTACGGCATGCCCATGGCGGTGGTCAAGGCCAACCTGGCCGACGCGGTCTACGGCCTCGACGAGATCGGCCGGCACCTGACCGAGGCCTGCTTGTAATGAACCCTCACACGGGCGCGTGCGCATGGATGTACTGAGCCTGATCGGCGTCATTCTGGCGTTCGTCGCTATTCTCGGCGGCAACTACCTGGAGGGCGGCCACGCCGGCGCGCTGCTCAACGGCCCGGCGGCGCTGATCGTGATCGGCGGCACCCTCGGCGCGGCCTTCCTGCAGGCGCCGGTCAGCGTATTCAAGCGCGCCATGGCCATCCAGCGCTGGATCTTCTTCCCGCCGCGCATCGACCTGGTCGGCGGCATCAACCGCGTGGTCGGCTGGAGCATGGTGGCGCGCAAGGAAGGCCTGCTCGGTCTCGAGGCGGTGGCCGACGCCGAGCCCGACCCCTATGCGCGCAAGGGCCTGCAGCTGCTGGTCGACGGCGCCGAGCCGGAATCCATCCGCAGCATCCTCGAGGTCGATCTGTATACCCAGGAGGCGCGCGATATCCAGGCGGCCAAGGTGTTCGAGAGCATGGGCGGCTACGCGCCGACCATCGGCATCATCGGCGCGGTGATGGGCCTGATCCACGTGATGGGCAACCTGGCCGACCCGAGCATGCTCGGCAGCGGCATCGCCGTGGCCTTTGTCGCCACCATCTACGGCGTCGGTTTCGCCAACCTGCTGCTGCTGCCGGCCGGCAACAAGCTCAAGGCCATCGCCATGCGCCAGTCGCGTTACCGCGAGATGCTGCTGGAGGGCATCCTGTCCATCGCCGAGGGCGAGAACCCGCGGTCCATCGAGCTGAAGCTGCAAGGCTTCATGGACTGATGGAGGGTTGGCATGGCGCGTCGGCGGCAGCATGAGGAACACGAGAATCACGAGCGCTGGCTGGTGTCCTACGCGGACTTCATCACCCTGCTGTTCGCCTTCTTCGTGGTGATGTACTCGATCTCCTCGCTCAACGAGGGCAAGTACAAGATTCTCTCCGAGACCCTGACCGGGGTGTTCAACCAGCCGGATCGCTCGATCAAGCCGATCCCGGTGGGCGAGGAACGGCCGCGCACCGGCGAGCCCGAGCGCGCCTCGCTGGACGAGGCCAACAGCGAGACCCCGGACGACTCCCTGCAGGACATCGCCGCCAGCGTGCGTCAGGCCTTCGGCGAACTGATCCGCAGCGAGCAGCTGAGCGTGCGCGGCAACGAGATGTGGATCGAGATCGAGCTGAGCTCCAGCCTGCTGTTCCCCAGCGGCGACGCGCTGCCGAACAACCAGGCGTTCGACATCATCGAGAAGGTCGCCAAGATTCTGGCGCCCTACCAGAATCCGGTGAAGGTGGAAGGTTTCACCGACAACCTGCCGATCCAGACCAGCCAGTTTCCGACCAACTGGGAGCTGTCCTCGGCGCGGGCGGCGAGCATCGTGCGTATGCTGGCCATGGACGGCGTCGATCCGGCGCGGTTGGCGGCGGTCGGCTACGGCGAGTTCCAGCCGGTGGCGGACAACGCCACGGCCGAAGGGCGGGGGCGCAACCGCCGCGTGGTGCTGGTGATTTCGCGCAACCTCGACACCCGGCGCAGCGCCGGCAGCACCGCGGCGCAGCAGTCCGGCGCTGGCACGCAACCTGCACCGACGCCTGTGTCGGAGGTTCCGCAATCGTGAGCCGTCAAATCCCAGTCGCCTGCTGCGTGCCGGCGACAACCATTCTCGGCCTGAACGCCTCAAGCCGGGAGGATGAAAGAAGATGAAAGTCTGGGCAGTAGCCAATCAGAAGGGTGGTGTCGGCAAGACCACCACCTCCATCGCCCTGGCCGGTCTGCTGGCCGACGCCGGCAAGCGCGTGGTGGTGGTCGACCTCGACCCGCACGGGTCGATGACCAGTTATTTCGGCCATGATCCCGATGCGCTGGAGCACAGTTGCTTCGACCTGTTCCTGCACCAGGGCGGCGTGCCCCAGGGCCTGCCCAGGCAACTGCTGCACGGCACCAGCCACGAGAATATCTCCCTGCTGCCGTCGAGCACCGCGCTGGCCACCCTGGAGCGCCAGTCGCCGGGGCAGAGCGGCCTGGGCCTGGTGATCGCCAAGAGCCTGGCGCAGCTGTGGGAGGATTTCGACCACGCCATCATCGACAGCCCGCCGCTGCTCGGCGTGCTGATGGTCAATGCGCTGGCCGCCAGTCAGCAGCTGGTGATCCCGGTGCAGACCGAGTTTCTCGCGGTCAAGGGCCTGGAGCGCATGGTCAGCACCCTGGCCATGATCAACCGCTCGCGCAAGCAGGCGCTGCCCTACACCATAGTGCCGACCCTGTTCGACCGCCGTACCCAGGCTTCGATGAGCACCCTGCGGGTGCTGCGCAACAGCTATCCCGAGCACCTCTGGCAGGCCTACATCCCGGTCGATACCCGTCTGCGCGATGCCAGCCGGGCCGGGCGCACGCCCTCGCAGTTCGATGCCGGCAGTCGCGGGGTGATCGCCTATCGGGCGTTGCTCAAGCATCTGCTGAGCCATCAACCGGCAGCGCAGGTGGCCTGAAATGCCCGTCTGTGTTGAACTGGCGCACTCAAGTCGGGCCGGGCTGCGGCCGATAGGCTGTACAGGCCTCCATCACGGGTTTCAGTCATGAGTCGTACCCTTGCCACCGCCACGCGCTCCCAGCTGGCCCTGCAGTCCTACCTCGACGGTCTGTTGCAGGAGGCCGCGGCCGAGCTGGAGATGTCCGTCAGTCTCGATGAGTTCGAGAGCGCGGTGCTCGAAGAGCAGGTGCGCGATGCGCGCCTGACGGCCCCGGTCGTGACGGCGCCGACCGTCGCCGCACCGCCACCCGCGCCGGTGCTGCCGCTGGTGCAGGCGCCGCCGCTTGCCGCGCCGGCCGCTACGCCGCAGGCGCAGCCCGCCGCGCTGCAGCTGGAGGGGCGGCCGAGCTGGGCCGAGGAGCCGTTCGAGTGTCTGCTGTTCGACGTCGCCGGCCTGACCCTGGCCGTGCCGCTGATCTGCCTGGGCTCGATCTATCCGCTGGAGGGGCAGGAGCTGACGCCGCTGTTCGGCCAGCCGGACTGGTTCCTCGGCATCCTGCCGAGCCAGGCGGGCAACCTCAAGGTGCTGGACACCGCACGCTGGGTGATGCCCGATCGCTACCGCGAGGATTTCCGCGAGGGCCTGCAGTACGTGATCTCGGTGCAGGGCTACGAATGGGGGCTGGCGGTGCACCAGGTCAGCCGCTCGATCCGTCTCGACCCGGCCGAGGTCAAGTGGCGCAGCCAGCGCACCCAGCGGCCCTGGCTGGCCGGTACGGTGATCGAGCACATGTGCGCCTTGCTCGACGTGGCGGCACTCGCCGAATTGATCGCCAGCGGCGGCGCCAAGCGCCTCGCCGCCGGCAAGCTGCACTGAGAATTGGCGGGCCCGCGCGTGCGCCGGGCCCTATAGTTGACGACAAGCGGGTCGACCCGCGCATGCCGCAGCGAGCGGTTTTTGACGAGGCTAGGGACATGAAGAAAAGTTCTGCACAGGGTGCCGAAGATCCGATTCTGCAGTGGGTGACCTTTCGCCTGGACAACGAGACCTACGGCATCAACGTGATGCAGGTGCAGGAAGTGCTGCGCTACACCGAGATCGCCCCGGTGCCGGGGGCGCCGAGCTACGTGCTGGGCATCATCAACCTGCGCGGCAACGTGGTCACCGTGATCGACACCCGCCAGCGCTTCGGCCTGGGCTCGGCACCGGTCACCGACAACACCCGCATCGTCATCATCGAGGCGGACAAGCAGGTGGTGGGCATCCTGGTCGACAGCGTGGCCGAGGTGGTCTACCTGCGCCAGTCGGAGATCGAGACCGCGCCGAACGTGGGCAACGACGAGTCGGCCAAGTTCATCCAGGGCGTGTGCAACAAGAACGGCGAACTGCTGATCCTGGTCGAACTGGACAAGATGATGAGCGAGGAAGAGTGGTCGGAGCTGGAGAGCATCTAGTGCTCGAAGCCGCCCTGATCGCCCTGGCGCTGCTCTGCGTGGCGCTGGGCATTGTCTGCCATGGCCTGTACCGCAACCAGCAGCGCATGCTGGCGGAGCAGGCCAAGCGCGATGCCGTGCGCGACGCGCGGATCAAGGAGCTGGGTAAGCGCCTGGACGCCTACCTGACCGGCAGCATCCGCATGGGCGAGGAGCTGCACGAGCTGCGCCGGGTGGTGGCGCCGCTGCCGGACAAGCTCAGCCAGATCGAGCAGCGCGACCCCAGCAGCCTGTCCTTCACCCAGGCCGCGCGCCTGGTCGGCATGGGCGCCAGCGTCGAGGACCTGACCCAGTCCTGCGGCCTGAGCCAGGCCGAGGCCGAACTGATCAGCCGCCTGCACCAGTCCAAGGCGCCATAACCGACGCATAGTCGTCGGCGTTCTTAAAAGCTCGTCCGATCTTCGCCAATCAATCCTAGTACGCCCCCTGGCCGCGCCTAAGCTGATGCTGTAGGCATCGCAGCGGGGTGTTCGTCATGCATCGCCTGATTCTGCTGTTGCTCGGCGGGCTGTTGTGCCTGCCGCTCGCCGCCCAGGACGCGCCGCTGGAGGTGCGCGGCGCGATCACGGTCAACGTGCTGCAGGCCAAGCACCTGTACGACCACGGCGCGCTGTTCATCGACGTGCGTCCGGCGCGCGAATGGGGCTGGGGCCATGTCCACGGCGCCCTGCACATGGACCTGGCCGGGCGCTTCGCCGGGCTGCAGCAGGGGCACTGGCCGCGCGAGCTGCCGCTGGTGATCTACTGCGACAGCGAGGTCTGCCCGCAAAGCGCGCAGGCGGTGCAGCAGGCGGTGGCCTGGGGCTTCAGTCGGGTGTTCTATTTCCGCGGCGGCTACTTCGCCTGGCAGCTGTTCGACTTCCCCAGCGGCAAGGGCGCGGCCGGCGAGGCGCTGGCCTTCAGCCTGCCGGCCCCTTGAGTTGCGGCAGTGGCGCGCTGACGTCGCGTTCGCCGTCGGCGGTGAAGCCGGGCGGGGTCTTGCCCTGCAGGTACCAGGCGAAGGCGATGATCTCGGCGATGCAGCGGTACAGCGCCTCGGGGATGGCGTCGCCTAGCTCCAGGCGGGCCAGTAGGCGCACCAGTTCGGCGTTCTCGTAGATCGGCACCTCGTATTCGCGGGCGATGGCGAGGATGGCCTCGGCCAGTTCGTCGTCGCCCTTGGCGCTGAGCACAGGGGCGCTGCGCCCGTCGTAGTTGAGGGCGATGGCCTGGCGCGGCTCGGCCTTGCTCTTGCGGCTCATGCGGTTTCGTCCACCCAGCGTTGTTCCAGCGTGGTTTTCGGCCCCTGCGGCGCCGCGCCCTGGCTGCAGGCCAGTTCGCCGACCTCGAGGCCGGCGGCCTGCAGACGTTCGCGCAGGTTGCCGAGCTCGGCGCCGATCAGGTTGGCGGTATCGGCGCGTTCGGCCCACAGCTGGCTGGACAGGCTGCCGCGCAGCAGCTGGGCGCGCACCTGCAACGGGCCGAGGCGGTCGAGGTCGAAGGCCAGCTCGACGCGCCAGAGGGTTTCCTTGTGTTCCGGCTTGTCTGCCTGGCCGCTGTCCTCGCGCTGCAGCTTGATCTGCAGGGGGATCAGCTCCTGCTGGTGGCGCATGGGCAGCTCCAGCTGCCAGGTGGTCAGCAGGTTGCCGTTGGCGTCCACCTGGGTCTGCGTCAGGCTCGACAGCTGGTGGGTCTGCAGGCGCGAGACCGCCGCGGCGGCGAGCTTGAGCAGGGTTTCCAGGTCAGCCTCGCCGTCCAGGTTCTGCAGCAACCGCGAGGGTAGGGGAAAACCCAGGGCCTGCTGGCGTGCGGCGCCGGCGGGGCTGAGACCGCCGAGCATCTGCCGGGCCAGCGCCGGCAGCGCCTGGCCCATGGCGCCCTGCAGGCCGGCGAGGGTGGCGGCGCCGCCGGGCAGTTG
Organism: Pseudomonas sp. NPDC077186; assembly: GCF_044543505.1. Classification (NCBI taxonomy): domain Bacteria; kingdom Pseudomonadati; phylum Pseudomonadota; class Gammaproteobacteria; order Pseudomonadales; family Pseudomonadaceae; genus Pseudomonas; species Pseudomonas sp. NPDC077186. The sequence continues at coordinate 470,832 of NZ_JBITWE010000001.1, read as the reverse complement.
CGGCAGCAGCTGGGCGATCAGACGCAGCAGGTTGGCTTTCAGGTCCTGGGGCAGGGCGGCAGTCTGGCCCTGCAGCAGTTTGGCTTCCAGCAGCACGCCGCTGCCTTCCAGGGCCTGGGCCAGGCCCTTGGCCGTGCTCAGCTGGGCGCTGTCGGGCAGGGCGCCGAGCAGGCGCTCGATGCCGCTGCGCAGCTCGCCGCTCAGTTCGGCCTTGCCGGCCAGGCCCTGCAGCCCCTTGAGCAGGCCCTCCAGCGAGGCCTGGCGATTGTGCTGGGCGGCCAGTTGCTGGCCCAGCACCAGTTGATCGAGGCGGCCGCTCAGCGGCAGGAAATTCAGGCTCTGGCTGCCCTGTACCTGGGCGCTGAGCAGGCTGCCCAGAGGCAGCGCCAGCGGGCTGTCGAGAGCCAGCTGGCGGCCGGCCAGCGGGGTGTTGAGCAGGTTGACCAGCAGCCGGTAGAGCGCCTGTGCGCCCTGCGCCGGCAATGGCTCGCGGCTGACCACCTTGCCCTGCACCAAGGTGCCGGGCGGCAGTTGCTGCAAGTCGAGGCTGGTCAGCGGCTTGTCGCCGCCGGCCTGCAGCGCCAGCAGCAGACGCGTGTCGGACAGCGCGGTGACGGCCAGGGCGGTGCCCTGGGCCAAGGGGCGGGCGCTCTCGGCCTGCAGGGTGGCCTGGCGCCCGCTCGCCAGGGTCAGCTTGAGCAGCAGTTGGAAACTCTGCGCCTGCTCCTTGAGGGCGATCACCTCGGCCTTGGCGCTTTCGCCGGCCGCCAGCAGGCCGTCCAGCGGCTGCAGCAGGCGCACGGCCAGGTCGGCGGCGCTGACGGCGGGGCGCAGCGCCGGCGGCGTGGCGGGAAGCGGACGGGGACTGCTGATTTCGCTCATGAGCGCTCGATAGGCCGAAAGTCTATTAACACCCTGTCGAAAATGCTGACTGCGGGGACAGTGATGCGACATGTATAATGCCGCCCCGTTCCGCACCGCACTTCCGGTTCGCGTCAGTATAGCGGCCGGGGCACTGCCGACTTTAACCCTGCCAGGTAGCGATGACCCGTCCCGACCCCCTTCTCGAAGCCGTGGCGCTCAGCTGTGAGCGGGATTGGCGCATGCTCTTCGAACACCTGCATTTTCATCTGCAGGCCGGCGACATGCTGCAGATCAGCGGCCCCAACGGCAGCGGCAAGACCAGCCTGTTGCGCCTGCTGGCCGGGCTGATGCAGCCCACCGCCGGCAGCATCCGCCTGCAGGGCAAGCCGTTGGTCGAACAGCGCGGCGAACTGGCGCGCAATCTCTTGTGGATCGGTCACGCCGCCGGCATCAAGGGCCTGCTGACGGCCGAGGAGAACCTAGCCTGGCTCTGCGCGCTGCACACCCCGGTCGGCCGCGAGGCGATCTGGCAGGCGCTGGAGGCGGTCGGCCTGCGCGGCTTCGAAGACGTGCCCAGTCACACCCTGTCCGCCGGTCAGCAGCGCCGCGTCGCCCTGGCGCGCCTGTATCTGGCCGATGCGCCGCCTTTGTGGGTGCTCGATGAGCCCTTCACCGCGCTGGACAAGCAGGGTGTGGCGCAGCTGGAGCGGCACCTGGCGGCGCACTGCGAGCGCGGCGGGGTGGTGGTGTTGACCACCCACCACAGCCTGCAGCACAAGCCGGCCACCTACCGCGAACTGGACCTGGGGCAGCACGCCGCATGAGCAACGTCTTCAGCCTGCTGCTCGCCCGTGAAATGCGCCTGCTGGCGCGGCGTCCGGCCGAGCTGGCCAACCCGCTGGTGTTCTTCGCCATAGTGGTCGCGCTGTTCCCGCTGGCGGTGGGGCCGGAGACGCAATTGTTGCAAACCCTTTCGCCGGGGCTGGTGTGGGTGGCGGCGCTATTGGCCGTGCTGCTCTCGCTGGACGGGCTGTTCCGCAGCGATTTCGAGGACGGCTCGCTGGAACAGTGGGTCCTTTCGTCGCACCCCCTGCCTCTTCTGGTGTTGGCCAAGGTGCTGGCACACTGGCTGTTCAGCGGTCTGGCGCTGGTGCTGCTGGCGCCCCTGCTGGCGTTGATGCTCGGCCTGCCCGGGCGCTGCCTGCCGGTGCTGCTGCTGTCGCTGTTGCTCGGCACGCCGGTGCTGAGCCTGCTCGGCGCGGTGGGCGCGGCGCTCACCGTCGGTCTCAAGCGCGGCGGCTTGCTGCTGGCGCTGCTGATTCTGCCGCTGTACATCCCGGTGCTGATTCTCGGCAGCGGGGCGCTGCAGGCGGCCCTGCAAGGATTGCCGGCGACCGGCCACCTGTTGTGGCTGGCCAGCCTCACCGCCCTGGCGGTGACCCTGACACCTTTTGCCATTGCCGCCGGCCTGACCATCAGCGTCGGCGAATAATAACGAACCCTGAACCCTGGCCCGCGCTTCCCCGGATTGCATCCGGGCCAGGTTTGAATGATGAGTCGAGCGATGAACTGGACGTGGTTTCACAAGTGGGGTTCGCCCAAGTGGTTCTATGAGATCAGCGGCCGCTGGCTGCCCTGGCTGAGCGTCGCCGCCGTGCTGCTGATGGTCGCCGGACTGGTCTGGGGGCTGGCCTTCGCGCCGCCGGACTACCAGCAGGGCAACAGCTTCCGGATCATCTACATCCACGTGCCGGCCGCCTTCCTCGCTCAGTCGATCTACGTGATGCTGGCGGTCGCCGGCCTGGTCGGCCTGGTGTGGAAGATGAAGCTGGCCGACGTCGCCCTGCAGCAGGCCGCGCCCATCGGCGCCTGGATGACCGCCATCGCCCTGCTCACCGGCGCCATCTGGGGCAAGCCGACCTGGGGCACCTACTGGGTGTGGGACGCGCGCCTGACCTCGATGCTGATCCTGCTGTTCCTCTACTTCGGCGTGATCGCCCTGGGCAACGCCATCAGCAACCGCGACAGCGCGGCCAAGGCCTGCGCGGTGCTGGCCATAGTCGGGGTGGTCAATATCCCGATCATCAAGTACTCGGTGGAGTGGTGGAACTCGCTGCACCAGACCGCCACCTTCAAGATCACCGAGAAGCCGGCCATGCCGGTGGAGATGTGGCTGCCGCTGCTGCTCGCCGTGCTCGGCTTCTACTGTTTCTTCGGCGCCGTGCTGCTCTACCGCATGCGCACCGAGGTGCTCAAGCGCGAGGCGCGCAGCAGTTGGGTGAAAGCCGAGGTCGAATCCCTGGTGGAGGGCAAGGCATGAATTTTTCCTCCTTCGCCGAGTTTCTCGCCATGGGCAGCCATGGCGCCTACGTGTGGAGCGCCTACGGCATCAGCCTGGCGGTGCTGGCGCTGAATGTGGCGTTGCCGATCCTGGCGCGCCGCCGTTACCTGCAAGACGAGGCGCGCCGTTTGCGCCGGGAGAAGTCGAAGTGAATCCGGTCCGCAAGAAACGTCTGTACATCGTCCTGGCCATCCTCTGCGGCGTCAGCATCGCCGTGGCCCTGGCGCTGACCGCGCTGCAGGAGAACATCAACCTGTTCTACACCCCGACCCAGATCGCCGAGGGCGAGGCGCCGCTCGATACCCGCATCCGCGCCGGCGGGCTGGTGGAGGAGGGCTCGGTGAAGCGCTCGCCGGACAGCCTGGAGGTGGACTTCGTGGTCACCGACGGCGCCAAGGGCATCACCATCCGCTACCAGGGCATCCTCCCCGACCTGTTCCGCGAGGGTCAGGGCATCGTCGCCCTGGGCAAGGTCAACGAGCAGGGCGTGCTGGTGGCCGACGAGGTGCTGGCCAAGCACGACGAGAACTACATGCCGCCGGAAGTGATGCAGGCGCTGGAAAAGAGCGGCATGAAGCAGCAGCACGACGCCGCCACCGCCGGCAAACAGGCCTACCAGCAGGAGAGTGCGCAATGATCCCCGAACTCGGCCATCTGGCGATGATCCTGGCGCTGTGCCTGTGCCTGGTGCAGGCCACGCTGCCGCTGATCGGCGCCTGGCGCGGCGACCACCAGTGGATGAGCCTGGCGCAGCCGGCCGCCTGGGGCCAGTTCGCCTTCCTGCTGTTTTCCTTTATCTGCCTGACCTACGCCTTCATGGTCGACGACTTCTCCGTCGCCTACGTGGCCAGCAACTCCAACAGCGCGCTGCCCTGGTATTACAAGTTCAGCGCCGTATGGGGCGCCCACGAGGGCTCGCTGCTGCTGTGGGCGCTGATCCTGGCCGGCTGGACCTTCGCCGTGGCGATCTTCTCCCGCCACCTGCCGGAAGAGATGCTGGCCCGCGTGCTGGCGGTGATGGGCATGATCAGCATCGGCTTCCTGCTGTTTCTGATCGTCACCTCCAACCCCTTCGAGCGTCTGCTGCCGAATGCGCCGATGGACGGCCGCGACCTCAACCCGCTGCTGCAGGACTTCGGCCTGATCGTCCATCCGCCGATGCTGTACATGGGCTACGTCGGCTTCTCGGTGGCCTTCGCCTTCGCCATCGCCGCCTTGCTCGGCGGCAAGCTGGACGCCGCCTGGGCGCGCTGGTCGCGGCCCTGGACCATAGTCGCCTGGGCCTTCCTCGGCATCGGCATCGCCCTCGGCTCCTGGTGGGCCTACTACGAGCTGGGCTGGGGCGGCTGGTGGTTCTGGGACCCGGTGGAGAACGCCTCCTTTATGCCCTGGCTGGTCGGGACGGCCTTGATCCATTCGCTGGCGGTGACCGAGAAACGCGGCGTGTTCAAGAGCTGGACCGTGCTGCTGGCCATCGCCGCCTTCTCCCTCAGCCTGCTCGGTACCTTCCTGGTGCGTTCCGGGGTGCTGACCTCGGTGCATGCCTTCGCCACCGACCCGGAGCGCGGCGTGTTCATCCTCGCCTTCCTGCTGCTGGTGGTGGGCGGCTCGCTGGCGCTGTTCGCCCTGCGCGCGCCGGTGGTACGCAGCCAGGTCGGCTTCGGCCTGTGGTCGCGCGAGACGCTGCTGCTGGTCAACAACATCGTGCTGGTGGTGGCCGCGGCGATGATCCTGCTCGGCACCCTCTACCCGCTGGTGCTCGACGCACTGACCGGGGCCAAGCTGTCGGTCGGCCCGCCTTACTTCAACGCGCTGTTCGTGCCGCTGATGGCGCTGCTGATGGCGGTGATCAGCGTCGGCGTGCTGGTGCGCTGGAAGGACACCCCGCTGCACTGGCTGGGGCGCATGCTGGCGCCGGTACTGGTGGCCAGCGTGGTGCTGGCGCTGCTCGCCACCTTCGTCCACGGCGACTTCCACTGGGCGGTGCTCGCCGTGTGCCTGCTGGCGGCCTGGGTGGTGTTGGCCGGCGCCCGCGACATCCTCGACAAGACCCGCCACAAGGGCCTGCTCAAGGGCTTGCCGAGCCTCGGTCGCAGCTACTGGGGGATGCAGATGGCGCATTTCGGTTTCGCGGTGTGCGCCCTCGGCGTGGTGCTGACCAGCCTGGGTAGCTACGAGCGCGACCTGCGCATGGCGCCGGGCGATTCGGTGGAACTCGGCGGTTATCGCTTCCAGTTCGACGGTGCGGTGCACCATGAGGGGCCCAACTTCATCTCCGACAAGGGCACGGTGCGGGTGTTCGACGGCGAGCGGCAGATCAAGGTGCTGCACCCGGAGAAGCGTCTGTACACCGTGCAGCAGGCGACCATGACCGAGGCGGGCATCGACGCCGGCTTCACCCGCGACCTCTTCGTCGCCCTCGGCGAGCCGCTGGAGCAGGGCGCCTGGGCGGTGCGCGTGCACATCAAACCCTTCGTCCGCTGGATCTGGCTGGGCGCGCTGCTGATGGGCTTCGGCGGCTTCCTCGCTGCCAGCGATTCGCGTTACCGGATCAAGGTGCGCACCCGCGTGCGCGAGGCGCTCGGCATGGCGGGGCAAGGAGCGAACTGATGAGTACATACATGCGTGTAGTTTTTGTCGCTTTTATCGCCGGTATTCTGGGTTCGTTTGCATATATCTCTTGGCTGCAGATGCAGAAGGAAGACATTACCGAGTTGCCCTCTCCATTGATCGGCAAGCCCTTTCCGGCGTTCAGCCTGCCGTCGCTGGACGATCCGGCGCGCATCCTGACTCAGGAGGACCTCAAGGGCAAACCGGCGCTGGTCAACGTCTGGGCCACCTGGTGCCCGGCCTGCCGCCACGAGCACCCCGTGCTGAACAAGCTGGCCGAGGCCGGCGTGGTGATCCACGGGGTCAACTACAAGGACGAACGCGAGCCGGCGCAGAAATGGCTGCGCGACCTGCACAACCCCTACCAGCTCAATATCGAGGACGCCAAGGGCAGCCTCGGTCTCGATCTGGGCGTCTACGGCGCGCCGGAAACCTTCTTCGTCGATGCCCAGGGCATCATCCGCCACAAGTTTGTCGGCACCATCGACGAGCGTGTCTGGCGCGAGAAGCTGGCGCCGATCTACCACCAGTTGGTCGACGAGGTGCAGCCATGAAGCGCCTACTCACCAGTGCCGCGCTGGCGCTCGGTCTGCTGACCAGTGCCCAGGCCGCCATCGACACCTTCGAGTTCGCCAACGAGGCGGAGCGCCAGCGCTACCGCAACCTGATCGAAGAACTGCGCTGCCCCAAGTGCCAGAACCAGAACATCGCCGATTCCGACGCGCCGATCGCCATGGACCTGCGCCGCGAGATCTTCCGCATGCTGGAGGAGGGCAAGAGCAACGACGAGATCATCGACTTCCTGGTCTCGCGCTACGGCGACTTCGTGCTCTATAACCCGCCCGTCACCGGACGCACCCTGCTGCTCTGGTACGGCCCGGCCGGCCTGCTGCTGATCGGCTTCGGCGTGCTCGGGGCCATCGTCCTGCGCCGCCGCAAGCAGCAGAAGGCGCGCCCGGCCGCCGGCCTCTCCGCCGATGAGCAGCAGCGCCTCGCCGCGCTGCTCGAGCAAAACTCTCAGGACAAGAAAGACCCATGATCGATTTCTGGTTGCCCGCCGGGTTGCTGCTGTTGACCGCCCTGGCGTTTCTGCTGATCCCGGTGTTGCGCATTCGCAAGCTGCAGGCCGAGGAAGACCGCACCGCCCTCAACGTCACCCTCTACCAGGAGCGCCTGCAGGAGCTGGAAACCCAGCGCCAGGCCGGCGTGCTCGACGATGCCCAGCTGGAGGCCGGCCGCGCCGAGGCCGCGCGCGAACTGTTGGCCGACACCGAAGGCGTGCAGCGCCGCAGCGGCGTGCTCGGCGGCAGGATTCCGCTGCTGGCGGCCTTGCTGGTACCGCTGCTGGGCGTCGGCCTGTATCTGCACTGGGGCGCCCTGGCTCAGGTCGAGCAGACCCGTCTGCTGGCCGCGCAGCAGCCGCAGAGCATCGAGGAAATGACCGCGCGCCTGGAACAGTCGCTCAAGGCCAACCCGGAGTCGGCCGAGGCCTGGTACTTCCTCGGCCGCACCTATATGGCCCAGGAGCGCGCGGCCGATGCGGCCAAGGCCTTCGAACAGGCGGCGAAGCTGGCCGGCCGGGCGCCGGAGCTGCTCGGCCAGTGGGCGCAGGCGCTGTATTTCGCCGGCGGCAAGCAGTGGAACGACCAGTTGCAGGCGCTCACCGACGAGGCGCTGAAGGCCGACCCGCAAGAGGTGACCAGCCTCGGCCTGCTCGGTATCGCCGCCTACGAGAGCCAGCGTTACGCCGATGCGGTGCGCTACTGGGAGCGGCTGGTGGCGGTGCTGCCGGAGCAGGACCCGTCGCGCGCGGCGATCGCCGGCGGCATCGAACGCGCCCGTCAGCAGATCGGCGCGGGCGAGCAGCCCAGCGCCGCTGCCGAGCCGGGCGCCAAGGTGCATGCCCTGGAAGTCAGCGTGGCGCTGTCGCCCGAGGTGCAGGCGCAGGTCAAGCCGGACGACAGCGTGTTCGTCTTCGCCCGCGCCCTGAGCGGCCCGCCCATGCCCCTGGCGGTCAAGCGCCTGAAGGTCGCCGACCTGCCGGCGCAGGTCAGCCTGTCCGACGTGGATGCGATGATGCCCGAGCTCAAGCTGTCCGGCTTTGCCCAGGTACAGCTGGTGGCGCGGGTATCGCGCGAGGGCAATGCCACCCGTGGCGAGTGGATCGGCCAGCGCGGGCCGGTGTCGAACACTGCGCGCGACACCCAGGCGCTGCTGATCGACAGCCGCGACGGCCAGGCGCAATGAAGCGCCTGGCGCTGCTCGGCGTACTCAGCCTGGGTCTGGTCGGTTGCGCCGTGCAGCCGAGTGCGCCGGTCGGCTCGCTGCCGCCGGTGCAGCAGCCGTCCCACCCGCGCTACGCGCCGCCGCCGGGCGTGGCCAGCCACTGGAGCCCGGCGCTGGGCGTCTACGTGGTCGAGGGCGCACGCGACCTCTACTACCGCGAGCGCATCTTCTACCGCTGGGCCAGCGGTTGGAGCTGGTCGCCGCAGCCCGGCGGGCCCTGGCGCGCCACCGACAGCAGCGGCATCCCGCCGGGGCTCTACCGGCATTACCAGAGCCGCTGAGTCGGCTTCTCCGCTCGACGCACGGCGCCCCAGGGCGCCGTTTTGCGTACTGGGCATCGGCCTGGCCGAGACTGTTCAGGGGTGGCGCCGCGGCGCGCTGTCCTTCACCGCCTGACGCCAGCGTTGCACGCTGGCCTTGACCAGCCAGCAGGCGAGGATAAAGGGCATGGTCAGCGCCGGTATTTCCAGAGCGGCGAAACCCGGTTGCAGCAGCAGGGCCAGCAGCAGGCCGCACAGCGGCGCGAGGGGGTTGCGCTGCACCTGGGCCAACGCGATGGCGGCGAGGCTGGCGTTGTAGCCATGGAGTCCGGCCAGGGCGCCGTCGCTGGGCCAGCCCTGCAGCAGGGCGAGGGCGAAGCCGGCGCTCGAACCCAGCACGGCCCACAGCGCGGCGCGGCGGTCGGCCAGCAGCAGGCCGAGTAGCAGGGCGAGGCCGGCCAGCGGCGCGTCGAGGAAGATCACCTGGCCCAGGCCGCGCAGCACCGCCAGCAGCAGTTCCACGCCAATCAGCTCGGGCGTGGCGGGCGCTGCCGCTGGCGCCGCCGGCGGCAGGCCCAGCGGGGCGGCCAGGGCCAGCAGCGCCCAGCCCAGCACGACGAACGGGAAGGTGAAGGCCGGCAGCCAGCCATGCTGACGCATGCGCCGCATCCAGGGGGCCAGCAGCAGGCTGGAGAGCCCGGCGCTGGCGACGATCAGCAGCGGCAGCAGCGGCGTCCAGGCCAGTTTCAGGCTGAGCAGCAGGCCGAGCAGGATGCCGTTGTAGCCGTACAGGCCGATGGCGATATCCGCCTGCGGGTAGCCGCGGCGCTGCGCCACCAGCATCGAGGCCAGGCCGCCGAGCAGCGCGCCGCCGAGCAGGTCGGGTGCGCCGAGCACAATCGCCAGCAGCACCAGCAGGCCGCAACCGGGGTGCTGCTGCAGGAAGATCTGGGCGAAGCCGCAAAGCAGGGCGCGTAGGCCCTGCAGGGCGTGCTGGGAAGAGAGAGGCGACATGCTGGACTCGAAACAAAAAGAGGCGCCCGATGGGCGCCTGCAAACTGGTTATGCCCGCGGGGGCTCGGGGAGCGCGTTCTTCCTGGATTCATTCGCGGCTGAAGCCGCTCCCACAAGGCCGCGTGTAGTGCGGATTAAGTCGGGGAAACAGGGGGATTTCCCCGGATTTCATCCGGGCTACGGTGCTTTATTGCGTTGGGCGCCGCAGGCTCAATGCAGGGTTTCGATCCTCAGGCTGTTGGTGCTGCCGGGCTGGCCGAAGGGTTCGCCGGCGGTGATCACCACGGTGTCGCCGCGCTGGGCCATGCCCTGGGCCTGGGCGATCTCCAGCGCGGTGCTGGTGACTTCCTCGACCTTGTGCAGGCGCTCGTTGACCACCGAGTAGATGCCCCAGGCCACGGTCAGGCGGCGCGCGGTGGTCAGGCTCGGGGTCAGGCTGAGGATCGGCGCCTTGGGCCGCTCGCGCGAGGCGCGCAGGCTGGAGCTGCCGGATTCCGTGTAGTTGACCAATGCCGCCACCGGCAGGATCGCGCTGATGCGGCGAATGGCGCAGCTGATGGCATCGCTGGCGGTGGCCTCGGCCTGCGGGCGGCCGACGTCGAGCTGGCTCTGGTAGTCCGGGCCGTTCTCCACCTGGCGGATGATCTTGCTCATCATCTGCACGGTTTCCAGCGGGTAGTCGCCGGAGGCGGTCTCGGCCGACAGCATCACCGCATCGGCGCCTTCGGCCACGGCGTTGGCCACGTCGGTGACCTCGGCGCGGGTCGGCGCCGGGGAGAAGCGCATGGATTCGAGCATCTGCGTGGCGACGACCACCGGGCGACCGAGCTGGCGGCAGGTGCGCACGATGTCCTTCTGAATGCGCGGCACGTTCTCGGCCGGCACTTCCACGCCCAGATCGCCGCGGGCGACCATGATGGCGTCGCACAGCTTGGCGATTTCTTCCAGGTGGGTCACCGCCGAGGGCTTTTCGATCTTGGCCATCAGGAAGGCTTTGCCGCCGATCAGCTCGCGCGCTTCGACGATGTCTTCCGGGCGTTGCACGAAGGACAGCGCTACCCAGTCCACGCCCAGCTCCAGGCCGAAGGCCAGGTCGCGGCGATCCTTCTCGGTCAGCGGCGATAGTTGCAGCACCGCCTCGGGAACGTTGACGCCCTTGCGGTCGGACAGCTCGCCGCCGGCGATCACCTCGGTGATCACCGCATCGGCCTGCTTGGCGGTCACTTTCAGGCGCAGGCGGCCGTCGTCCAGCAGCAGGCTCATGCCCGGCTGCAGGGCTTCGATGATTTCCGGGTGGGGCAGGTTGACCCGGCTGGCGTCGCCGGGCGTGGCGTCCAGATCCAGGCGCAGGCTCTGGCCGTTGACCAGTTGCACCTTGCCGCCTGCGAAGCGGCCGACGCGCAGCTTCGGCCCCTGCAGGTCCATAAGGATGCCGATCGGCTGGCCCAGCTCGCGCTCCACCTCACGCACCCACTGGTAGCGCTGGGCGTGATCGGCGTGCTCGCCGTGGCTGAAGTTGAGGCGGAACAGGTTGACCCCGGCTTCCACCAGCTGGCGGATATGCGCGGCGTCGCGGATCGCCGGCCCGAGGGTGGCGAGGATCTTCACTTTCTTGTCGGCGTTCATTGGGCAGGGCTCTCAAGGATCAGAATGGCGCGGAAATCGTTGACGTTAGTACGGGTCGGCCCGGTGACGATCAGCTCGTCGAGGGCGGCGAAGTAGCCGTAGCCGTTGTTGTTGTCCAGCTCGTCGCGGGCGGACAGGCCCTTGATGCCGGCACGGGCATGACTGTAGGGCGTCATGATGGCGCCGGCGTTGTCTTCGGAGCCGTCGATGCCGTCGGTGTCGCCGGCCAGCGCGTAGACGCCGGGCAGGCCCTTGAGGCTGTCGGTGAGGCTGAGGAGGAATTCGGCGTTGCGCCCGCCGCGACCGTTGCCGCGCACGGTGACGGTGGTTTCGCCGCCGGAGAGGATCACGCACGGCGGCTTGATCGGCTGGCCATGCAACTGCACCTGGCGAGCGATGCCGGCATGCACCTTGGCCACGTCGCGCGACTCGCCTTCCAGGTCGCCGAGAATCAGCACCGGCAGCCCGGCCTCCTGGGCCTTGGCAGCAGCGGCGTCGAGCGATTGCTGCGGCGTGGCGATCAGCTGGAAGTGGCTGCGGGCGAGCACCGGGTCGCCCGGCTTGACCGTCTCCGAGCGCGGGTCCTGCAGCCAGGCGCGTACGTTGGCCGGGATGTCGATGGCGTAGCGGGCGAGAATCGCCAGGGCTTCGGCCGAGGTGGTCGGGTCGCCCACGGTGGGGCCGGAGGCGATCACCGTGGCCTCGTCGCCGGGCACGTCGGAGATGGCGTAGGTGTAGACCGTGGCCGGCCAGCAGGCCTTGGCCAGGCGGCCGCCCTTGATCGCCGAGAGGTGCTTGCGCACGCAGTTCATCTCGCCGATGGTGGCGCCGGATTTGAGCAGCGCCTTGTTGATCGCCTGCTTGTCCTTAAGGCTGATGCCCTCGGCCGGCAGCGCCAGCAGCGAGGAGCCGCCGCCAGAGAGGAGGAAGATCACCCGGTCGTCTTCGGAGAGGTTCGACACCAGCTCCAGCACGCGGCGAGCGACGCGCTCACCGGCGTCGTCCGGCACCGGATGGGCGGCTTCCACCACTTCGATCTTTTGGCAGTCGGCGCCGTGCTCGTAGCGGGTCACCACCAGGCCGCTGACCTCGCCTTGCCATTCCTGCTCGATCACCTCGGCCATGGCCGCGGCGGCCTTGCCGGCGCCGATGACGATGACGCGACCGCTGCGGTCGGCGGGCAGGTGGTCGGCCAACACCTGGCGCGGATGCGCGGCGGCGATGGCGGTGGCGAACAGGTCGCGCAGCAGGCGTTGCGGATCGAAGGTCATGGCGGTGTTCTCTTGTTCTGGGGTGACGCTGGATCGATTCCAGTCCGCAGGCGCCGCGTGGCAGCGCCTGGGGAGTGGAATCGACCGACCTGGCAATCGGGCCGTGACACCTCCTGCCAGGAAGGTCGAAAGGGTGGGCGAAGGGTTCAGAGGATCTGTGGGAGGGGCTTTAGCCGCGACAGTCGCCGCTAAAGCGCCTCCCACAAGGTGTGTTTCTGAACTGGCCTCAGGCCTTTTCGCCGCGGATATTGAAGTTGGCCATATGCTCCAGACCCTTGATCAGGCCAGAGTGATCCCAACCGCTGCCGCCGAGGGCCGCGCAGGTGCTGAACACTTGCTGGGCGTTGGCGGTGTTGGGCAGGTTCAGGCCCAGCTCGCGCGCGCCGGACAGCGCCAGGTTGAGGTCCTTCTGGTGCAGGCTGATGCGGAAGCCCGGATCGAAGGTGCCCTTGATCATGCGCTCGCCGTGCACTTCGAGGATCTTCGAGCCGGCGAAGCCGCCCATCAGCGCTTCACGCACCTTGGCCGGGTCGGCGCCGTTCTTGGCGGCGAACAGCAGGGCTTCGGCTACTGCCTGGATGTTCAGCGCGACGATGATCTGGTTGGCCACCTTGGCGGTCTGGCCGTCGCCGTTGCCGCCGACGCGGGTGATGTTCTTGCCCATGGCCTGGAACAGCGGCAGGGCGCGTTCGAAGGCGTTCGGGCAGCCACCGACCATGATCGACAGGGTCGCGGCCTTGGCACCGACTTCGCCACCGGACACCGGGGCGTCCAGGTAGGCGGCGCCGGTGGCCTTGATCTTCTCGGCGAAGGCCTTGGTCGCGGTGGGGGAGATCGAGCTCATGTCGATCACCACCTTGCCGGCGCCGACGCCCTGGGCGATGCCGTTGTCACGGAACAGCACGTCTTCGACCTGCGGGGTGTCCGGGACCATGACGATGATGAATTCGGCTTCCTGGGCCACTTCCTTCGGGTTGGCCAGGGCGATGCCGTTGTCGCCCAGCAGGTCGGCCGGCGCCTTGTCGAAGTGCTCGGAGAAGAACAGGGTGTGGCCGGCCTTCTGCAGGTTCTGCGCCATGGGCTTGCCCATGATGCCGGTGCCGATAAATCCGATTTTAGCCATGAGTAGAGTCTCCTCAGATTGCGTTGTGCGCTTTCATCCAGCCGAGGCCGGCAGCGGTGGTGGTTGCCGGCTTGTATTCACAGCCGATCCAGCCCTGGTAGCCGATGCGATCCAGGTGCTCGAAGAGGAAGCGGTAGTTGATCTCGCCGGTGCCCGGCTCGTTGCGGCCCGGGTTGTCGGCCAGCTGCACGTGGTTGATGGCGGCCAGGTTGCTCTCAACCGTGCGGGCCAGGTCACCTTCCATGATCTGCATGTGGTAGATGTCGTACTGCAGGTACAGATTGGTGCTACCGACCTTGTCGCGGATGTCCAGGGCCTGCTTGGTGGTGCTGAGGTAGAAGCCGGGAATATCGCGGGTGTTGATGGCTTCCATCACCAGGCGAATACCGGCGCCAGCCAGCTTGTCAGCGGCGTAGCGCAGGTTGTCGACGAAAGTCTTCTCGACGGTCGCGCAGTCCAGGCCCTGCGGGCGGATGCCGGCCAGGCAGTTGATCTGCTTGTTACCCAGCACCTTGGCGTAGGCGATGGCCTTGTCGACGCCGGCGCGGAATTCCTCGACGCGATCCGGATGGCAGGCGATGCCGCGCTCGCCCTTGCCCCAGTCACCGGCGGGCAGGTTGAACAACACCTGTTCCAGCTTGTTGGCGTCCAGGCGGGCCTTGATCTCTTCCACCGCGAAGTCATAGGGGAAGAGGTATTCCACGCCGCTGAAACCGGCTTCGGCGGCGGCGGCGAAACGGTCCAGGAAGTCCACTTCGGTGAACAGCATGGACAGGTTGGCAGCAAAACGGGGCATGGTGTGCTCCTTGTCGTAGCCCGGATTCAATCCGGGGCGGTGTTGCGGTCTTCCCGGATTGCATCCGGGCTACGTCGTGGTGGCCGGGTGCGCGTGGCGCACCCGGCGGACGGATCAATCCAGCAGCGAGATGGCGGTCGGTGCGTCGACGCCGCGCTCGGCCAGTTCCTCGAACTCGTTGATCGCGTTGATCTCGGTGCCCATGGAGATGTTGGTGACGCGCTCCAGGATGATCTCCACCACCACCGGCACGCGGTGCTCGGCCATCAGGCGCTTGGCTTCGGCGAAGGCGTTCTGCAGCTCGTTCGGGTCGAACACGCGGATCGCCTTGCAGCCCAGGCCCTCGACCACGGCGACGTGATCGACGCCGTAACCGTTGAGCTCCGGTGCGTTGATGTTCTCGAACGCCAGCTGCACGCAGTAATCGATGTCGAAGCCGCGCTGCGCCTGACGGATCAGGCCCAGGTAGGAGTTGTTCACCAGCACGTGGATGTACGGCAGGTTGAACTGCGCGCCGACGGCCAGCTCCTCGATCATGAACTGGAAGTCATAGTCGCCGGACAGGGCCACGACCTGACGCTGCGGGTCAGCCTTGACCACGCCAAGGGCCGCCGGAATGGTCCAGCCCAGCGGGCCGGCCTGGCCGCAGTTGATCCAGTGGCGCGGCTTGTACACATGCAGGAACTGCGCGCCGGCGATCTGCGACAGACCGATGGTGCTGACGTAGCAGGTGTCCTTGCCGAAGGCTTCGTTCATTTCCTCGTAGACGCGCTGCGGCTTGGCCGGCACGTTGTCGAAGTGGGTCTTGCGCTGCAGGGTGCGCTTGCGCTCGCGGCAGGCTTCGACCCAGGCGCTGCGGTCCTTCAGCTTGCCAGCGGCCTGCCACTCGCGGGCGACTTCGAGGAAGGCGTCCAGCGCGGCGCCGGCGTCGGAAGCGATACCCAGGTCCGGGTTGAACACGCGGCCGATCTGGGTCGGTTCGATGTCGACGTGGATGAACTTGCGGCCCTCGGTGTAGACGTCGACCGAGCCGGTGTGGCGGTTGGCCCAGCGGTTGCCGATACCGAACACCAGGTCGGAGGCGAGCAGGGTGGCGTTACCGTAGCGGTGCGAAGTCTGCAGGCCGACCATGCCGACCATCAGCTTGTGGTCGTCGGGGATTGCGCCCCAGCCCATCAGGGTCGGCACCACCGGTACGCCGGTCAGCTCGGCGAATTCCACCAGCTTGTCTTGCGCATCGGCGTTGAAGATGCCGCCACCGGCGACCAGCAGCGGGCGCTCGGCCTCGTTGAGCATGGCGATGGCCTTCTCGGCCTGGATGCGGCTGGTGCTCGGCTTGGCCACCGGCAACGGCTCGTAGGCGTCGATATCGAACTCGATCTCGGCCATCTGCACGTCGAACGGCAGGTCGATCAGCACCGGGCCGGGGCGGCCGCTGCGCATTTCATGGAAGGCACGCTGGAAGGCGCGCGGCACCTGGCCGGGCTCCATCACGGTGGTGGCCCACTTGGTCACCGGACCGACGATGCTGGTGATGTCGACAGCCTGGAAATCTTCCTTGTGCATGCGCGCACGCGGCGCCTGGCCGGTGATGCACAGAATCGGGATGGAGTCGGCGGACGCCGAGTACAGGCCGGTGACCATATCGGTGCCGGCCGGGCCGGAGGTGCCGATGCACACGCCGATATTGCCGGCATTGGTGCGGGTGTAGCCCTCGGCCATGTGCGAAGCGCCTTCGACGTGACGGGCCAGGACGTGATCGATGCCACCGAGTTTCTTCAGTGCGGCATACAGGGGGTTGATGGCAGCGCCGGGGACGCCGAACGCGGTATCGACGCCTTCGCGGCGCATCACCAGTACGGCTGCCTCGATTGCTCTCATTCTGGCCATAATCTTGTGCCTCTTTTGTTATCAGATTGTATACAAAACACCTGGCTCGGATTCTATGCAGGCCATGACTTCGCGGTCAACAATTTTTCCGATGCAGTCTGTCGCCTGGGCCAATTTCTTTTGAAACGCCCGTTTGACGGGGTTGGTAGTACAGGTGAAGAGGTGTGTCGCACTAACTGTATACAATAAAAAATAATATTGTATGTAGTGGTTGAATTTTTTGTTTCTGGTGGGATAGTGAGGGCGAGCTTTGGATTGCCCGCGGCTGTCGGCATGCGCAGTGCCGGCCTCGCTCCGGGCGTTTCGTTCCCTTCGTCACTTCAGGAGTCATCCGCATGAGCCACTTGAACCTGCAAACCGCCAACGCCATCGGTAACCGCGCGCTGGCCGTGGGCCGCGAGATAAAGGCGGCGCCGCTGACCGTCGCCGTACTGGATGCCGGCGGGCATCTGATCTGCCTGCAGCGCGAGGACGGCGCCAGCCTGCTGCGCCCGCAGATCGCCATCGGCAAGGCCTGGGGCGCGCTGGCCCTGGGCAAGGGCTCGCGCCTGATCGCCGCCGACGCGCAGCAGCGCCCGGCCTTTATCGGGGCGGTGAACAACCTGGCCCAGGGCAGCCTGGTGCCGGCGCCGGGTGGCGTGCTGATCCGCGACGAGCGCGGCGAAGTGATCGGCGCCGTCGGCATCACCGGCGACACCTCGGATATCGACGAGCAGTGTGCGGTCAGTGCGCTGGAGTCGCTGGGGCTGAAGGCGGATGCGGGGGCGTAGGGAGGCGGGCTTCGTAGGGTGTGCCGTGCGCACCGAGTTTACGACACGGATGTTCGGGAAGACCTGGTGCGCACAGCGCACCCTACGGGATCGGCGTATGCCGCGGATTCGAGTTAGGCGCTGGTAACCAACTCGGAAGCCGTGGACGGCGCCGGGGCCACTTCGCAGCCCTTGAGCACCAGGCGGATGATGGTCTGCGCCGCGGCTTCGTAGTCGGCATCGTCCAGGCTGGCCTTGCCGGTGACGGTGGAGATTTGCCAGTCGAAGTCGGCATAGGTCTGGGTCGCGGCCCAGATGCTGAACAGCAGGTGGTGCGGATCGACCTGCGCCATCAGGCCCTGGTCGACCCAGCGCTGGATGCAGGCAATGTTGTGCTTGGCCTGGGCATTGAGCTGTTCGGTCTGCTCCGGCGACAGGTGCGGTGCGCCGTGCATGATCTCGCTGGCGAATACCTTGGAGGCGTAAGGCAGCTCGCGGGAGATGCGGATCTTCGAGCGGATGTAGGCGGTCAGCACCTCGCCCGGGTGGCCCGCCTGGTTGAACGGCGCGGAGGCGGCCAGCAGCGGCTCGATGATGCTTTCCAACACCTCGCGGTAGAGGTTTTCCTTGGACTTGAAGTAGTAATAGACGTTGGGCTTGGGCAGGCCTGCCTTGGCCGCAATGTCGCTGGTCTTGGTGGCGGCGAAGCCCTTGTCGGCGAACTCTTCGCTGGCCGCGCGCAGGATCAGCTCTTTGTTACGTTCGCGAATGCTGGTCATATGGCCCTGTGATCTGCTCTGCCGCCGGGCGGCGGTCGGGCATGGTAGCACCGGCCTTGCGCGGGGCTCAAGCCAGCGGCCACGGGCCGCACAGCGGCTATCTGACCCATGGGTCAAATTCCTGTATACAAAATTTCGCTTTTCTGTTTCTATCGCTGTCGGCGATATCCATAACAAAAAGTCTCGGCGCGCGACGCTGCAGGAGACCGGCTGTGCACACGACCCAACTCGTCGACCCTTTCGGCCGGCGCATCACCTACCTGCGGCTGTCGGTCACCGACCGCTGCGACTTTCGCTGCACCTACTGCATGAGCGAGGACATGATCTTCGCCCCGCGCCAGCAGATTCTCAGCCTGGAAGAACTCTACGCCGTGGCCGACGCCTTTATCGGTCTCGGCGTGCGCCGCGTGCGCATCACCGGCGGCGAACCGCTGGTGCGCAAGAATCTGCTGAGCCTGCTGCAGCGCCTGGGCGCGCGCGCGGAGCTGGACGACCTGGCGATCACCACCAACGGCACGCAGTTGGCCGAGCTGGCGCCGCAGCTGCGCGCGGCCGGCGTGCGCCGCCTGAACGTCAGCCTGGATTCGCTCAAACGCGAGCGTTTCGCCGCCTTCACCCGGCGCGACAAGCTCGACCAGGTGCTGGCCGGCATCGACGCGGCGCGCGCCGTCGGCTTCGACAGGATCAAGCTCAACAGCGTGGTGCAGCGCGGGCGCAACGACGACGAGGTGCTCGATCTGCTCGAGTTCGCCACCGCCCGCGGCCTGGACATCAGCTTTATCGAGGAAATGCCGCTGGGCAGCGTGGTCAGTCACAGGCGCGAGCAGACCTTCTGCTCCAGCGACGAGGTGCGCGCGCGCATCGAGCAGCGCCATGCGCTGGTGCGCAGCAGCCAGGTCACCGGCGGGCCGTCGCGTTACTGGCAGGTGGTCGGCAGCGAGACGCGGGTCGGTTTTATCTCGCCGCACAGCCACAACTTCTGCGGCGACTGCAACCGCGTGCGGGTCACCGCCGAAGGCAAGCTGGTGCTCTGCCTCGGCCACGACAACGCGCTGGACCTCAAGCGCCTGCTGCGCGCCCACCCCGGCGACGGCGCGCGCCTGCGTCAGGCGCTGATCGAGGCGCTGCGCCTGAAACCCGAGCGGCACCACTTCGCCAGCGACGAGCAGGTGCAGGTGGTGCGCTTTATGAGCATGACCGGCGGCTGAGCCGCCTGACCGGATTCCCAGAACAACAATAAGGAGGCTTGCAATGAAGCCCGTACCACTGTGCCTGTTTTCCACCCTTTTGCTGACGCCTGCTGCCCTGGCGCAAACCTATGTGGTCGGCGTCGAGGACCTGCCGTTCGCCCCGCACTATAGCCTCGACGCCCAGGGCGACTACCGCGGTTTCGCCCGCGAGGTGCTGGATGCCTTCGCCGCCGACAGCGGTATCAGCCTGAGTTACAAGGCGCTGCCGGTGGAGCAGTTGCTGCCGGCGCTGCGTCGCGGCGAGATCGATTTCAAGTACCCGGACAGCCCGCACTGGGCGCAGGCGCAGAAGGCCGGCATGACCCTGCACTACAGCCAGGCGGTGGTCGATTACGTCGACGGCGTGCTGGTGGCGCCGCAGCGCCAGGGCCAGGCGCTGGAGGGCATCGCTCGCCTGGCCATGGTGCAGGGCTGGACGCCGCGCGGTTACGAGCAGCGCATCGACAGCGGACAGATCCGCCTGAGCTACAGCGACGATCTGCGCCAGATGATTCGCCAGGCGCTGAAGCAGGACACCGATGGCGCCTACTTCAACGTGGTGGTGGCGACCCATTACCTCGACAACATCCGCGCCCGCCCCGGCGCCCTGGTGTTCGACCCCAAGCTGCCGCACACCCGCGGCAGCTTCCATCTGTCGAGCGCTCGCCAGCCCGCGCTGATCGCGCGCTTCGACCGTTTTCTCGGCGAGCGCGCGGCGCAGGTCGCGGCGCTGAAGGACAAGCACCGGGTCGAGGCCAATCTGGACAGCGAGTACATCGGCCTGGAGCAGTGGAAGGTGGACTTTCTCGAACGCCAGAAAGCCAAAGCCGGCGCACGGGCGCCGGCTTCGTCCACCCCGTGAGGCTTCAGACGACAGCGCTGGCGCGCTTCAGCGCCTGGGCCTGACCACGCATCAGCCCGTAGTGCAGGGCCGCGCCGAGCAGCGCGCCGAAGATCCAGGCGTAGCCGGACAGCTGGCTCAGGCCCGGGGTCCATACCGAGGCGACGGAGAACACCGAGGCCACGGCGAAGGCGATCAGCGCCTTGCGGTTCCAGCCGCCGTCGAAGTAGTAGGCCGAACCGACCTCGGCGCTGAACAGCTGCTGCAGGTCGAGCTTGCCGCGGCGCACCAGGTAGTAGTCGGCGACGATGATGCCGTACAGCGGGGCCAGCACGGCGCCCAAGGTGTCGACGAAGGCGGCGATGCCGACATTGCTGATGAAGGCCACCCACAGCGCGCCGATGAAGAAGGCGATGGCCGCGGTGATGAAACCTCCGGTGCGTGCGCTGATATGCGCCGGCGCCAGGTTGGCCAGGTCGTAGGCCGGCGGGATGAAGTTGGCCACCAGGTTGATGCCCACGGTGGCGGCGAAGAAGGTCAGCGCGGCAATGATGGTCAGGCTCAGGTTGTCCACCCGCGCGACGATGTCGGTGGGGTTGGTCAGCGTCTCGCCGAACACCACCACGGTGCCAGCGGTGATCACCAGGGCGATCAGCGAGAAGATCGCCAGGCTCACCGGCAGGCCGAGGAAGTTGCCGATGGTCATCTGCTTCTCGCTTTTGACGAAGCGGGCGAAGTCGCCGTAGTTGATCACCACCGCGGCGAAGTAGGCGACCATGGTGCCGACCACGGCGAAGAAGGCGGCCACCGGGCCGGCGGCATACTCGCCGCTGCCGTCGAAGATGTTGCCCAGCTCGCCGAGCAGGCTGGGGCCGGCCTGGTACCAGATCATCGCCATCAGCGCGATCATCACCACGTAGACCAGTGGCCCGGCCCAGTTGAGGAACTTGGTGATCCAGTCGATGCCACGGATGAACAGCGCCACCTGGAACACGCAGACGATCAGGTAGGACAGCCAGCCGATGGCGGTCATGCCGAGGAAGGTGGCCGGTGCCTCGGGCTGCAGCAGCGAGTTGAGCAGCAGCGCCACCGCGGTGGAGGCGAAGTAGGTCTGCACGCCGTACCAGAAGATCGCGACTATGCCGCGCACCAGGGCCGGGAAGTTGGCGCCGCGCACGCCCATGCTGGCACGGGCGAACACCGGGAAGGGAATGCCGTACTTCACGCTCGGCTTGCCGGTCAGCTGCACCAGGCCCATGACGATGAAGCCGGCGAGGACGATGCCGGCCAGCACCGCCCAGCCGTTGAGCCCGTAGGAAATGAACAGGGTGGCGGCCAGGGTGTAGCCGAACAGGCTCTGGATGTCGTTGGACCAGACGTTGAAGATCTCGAACCAGCCCCATTTGCGTTTCTCCGGGGCGAGCGGGGCGAGGTCCTCGTTGTGCAGCGAGGTATCGATGTGCTTGATGCGGAATTCTTCGGCGTTGGACATGGACAGCTCCCAATGTTGTTCTTGCGCCTTGGCGGCGTATGAGGAGATTTGTCTGCAGGTTCCGTTCCGTTTTTGTGGACGCTGCTCGGCCGATCTTGTGTATACAGCCGTTTCGGCAAAATTTCAGAAGGAACCTGATTGCCTTGTACACATAAAATACGCCGCTGAATATGGCTTTCTGACAAATTGCACACAAAAATAGTGTTTTTTGTGTGCAAAAACTTGACCTTGTGGTCAATTGTGTGGTTGCAAGTAGTTGATGGAGAAGCCGGATAGGACGGCCAGATCCTGCACCGATGCGGTGCCGGGGCTGGTGCGCAGCGCCCGGTTGGTGCGCTGGTTGAAGCCGCTTCGATAGCGGCAGTGCGTGCGTGGAGCGGGCAACATCCGTAGGGTGCGCCATGCGCACCAGGCATTTATCGATCCAAAGAAAAAGGGGGAAGGGCGCAAGGCCCATCCCCCTTTTTACCCGGCCGCCGTCCCTACCCGACGTCGGCCAAGTGCGGTGCGGCAGCGGTCAGAAGTGGTACTTGACCAGTGCCTGGACGGCGGTCTGGTCGAAGCCGTCGGTGGAACCGTCCACCGGCTTCACGCCGTACTTGTTGTGCCACATGTTCACTTCGGTGCCGACGTAGAGCTGGCGCTCCTTGCCGAACAGCGCCTTGCCGGCGTCCCACTTGACCTGGATCGAGGAGCCCACCGAGGTCTGGGTGCCGGCGTCGCTGGACGGCGAGCGCCAGTCGACGAAACCGTCGACGACGAAATCCTGCTCGCCCAGGCTGAAGGGGTAGGCGGCGGAGACGGTCAGCTGAGTGGCGTAGCCGTTGCTGTCGCTGTCGGCGAAGAAGGTGTGGTTGTTGATCTTCACCCGGTACAGGTTGGTCTTGAAGAAGGCGAAGCCGGGCACGTCCCAGTCCAGGCCGACGCCGTACAGGTAGTTCTCCGGGCCGGGGCCGCCTTCACCCTTCTCGTAGGTGAAGGCGGCGTAGACGTCCTTGATCGGGCCGGCGGCCAGCTTCTGCCCGGTCAGCCAGCTCAGGCTGACGCGCGGGGAGAACTCCATGTAGTAGAAGGAATCCTTGTCGTGCTGGCGGAAGGTGCCGTTGTCGAAGCTGCCGCGCGACTGCACGTTGTCGGCGCGGATGTAGTCGAGGAAGTAGAACACGTCGCCCCAGGCCCAGCCGCTGGCGTGCTCGAAGGTGAAGGTGGTCTGGGTGCGCTGCTCCTCGCCATTGAAGTTCATGCGCTGGAAATTTTCGCCGTAGAGGTAGGACAGGCTGTTGTCCTGCCAGTAGAGCAGGTCGCCGGCGAGCGCCTGCTGGCCGGAGAACAGTCCGGCGGAGAGGGCGAGGCAGTGAGGCAGATGCTTGAGTTTCATGGGTTTTCCTTATTGTTGGAGTGCAAGCGGGTGGCTCCCGGCGGCGCGCCGCCGGGAGGGGAAGCGAGGTTGGCGGTCAGCTCGGTCGCGCGTCCGGGGTCAGGTCGCGGCTGAGGGTCTTGAGGCTGCCGTCGTCGACGGCCTCGTCGTCCTGGCGGTTCTGCAGCACGGTGTGCAGGTGCGCCTCGGGGTCGTAGTCGTCTTCCTCGACCTCGTGGGTCTCGTCGGGCAGGAAGATGTTCAGCACGATGGCGCTGAAGGCGCCGATGGTGATCGGCGAGCCGAAGATGTTCTTCAGCACGTCGGGCATGTGCGACAGCACGTCCGGCACGCCGGCCACGCCCAGGCCCAGGCCCAGGGAGATGGCCACGATCAGCACGTTGCGGCGGTGCAGGCCGGCTTCGCTGAGGATCTTGATGCCGGCCACGGCGACGGTGCCGAACATGATCAGGGTGGCGCCGCCGAGCACCGGCTTGGGCATCAGCTGCAGCACCGCGCCGACCACCGGGAACAGGCCGAGCAGCACCAGGATGCCGGCGATGTAGAAACCCACGTGGCGGCTGGCCACGCCGGTGAGCTGGATCACCCCGTTGTTCTGGCTGAAGGTGGTCATCGGCAGGCTGTTGAACATGGCGGCGACCGCCGAGTTGCAGCCGTCGGCCAGCACCCCGGACTTGATCCGGCGCATGTACAGCGGGCCCTTGACCGGCTGCTTGGAGATGATCGAGTTGGCGGTCAGGTCGCCGGCGGTTTCCAGCGGGGTGATCAGGAAGATCACCGCGATCGGCACGAAGGCGATCCAGTCGAAGCCGAAGCCGTACTTGAACGGCTGCGGCACGCTGATCAGCGGCACTTCGGCCATGTTGGCGAAGTCCACCCGGCCGGTGAACCAGGCCACCGCGAAGCCGAGCGTCAGGCCGATGATCACCGCCGACAGGCGCAGCACCTGCGAGGAGGCGCGGTTGAGCAGGACGATGGTGCCCAGCACCAGGCCGCCGAGGGCCAGGTGATGCAGGGCGCCGAGGTCCGGCGCGCCGTAGCCGCCGGCCAGGTCGGTCATGCCCACCTTGATCAGCGACAGGCCCATCAGGCAGATGATGGTGCCGGTGACCACCGGGGTGATCACCTTGCGCAGCTTGTTGATGAACTGGCTGAAGGCGATCTCGACGAAGGCGGCGCAGAAGCAGATGCCGAACAGCGTGGCGAGTATCTCCTCCTCGCTGGCGCCGCGGCCCTTGACGATGAAGCCGGCGCTGAGCACCACGCTGAGAAAGCCGAAGCTGGTGCCCTGCAGGCACAGCAGGCCGGAGCCGATCGGGCCGATGCGCTTGGCCTGGACGAAGGTGCCGAGGCCGGAGACGAACAGCGCCATGCTCACCAGGTAGGGCACGTGGGCGCCGAGGCCGAGGGCGCTGCCGACGATCAGGGTGGGGGTGATGATGCCGACGAAGCTGGCCAGCACATGCTGCAGCGCCGCGAAGATGGCAGGGGCGAAGGCTGGGGTGTCGTCCAGCTGGTAGATCAGGTCGCTGTTGCCGGACGGCGCAGCTGGGGCTTGGGTGTTGCGGTCTGTGGTCATGTCATAGCCTGCCAGTTGTTTTTATATGGTCATGGGCTTACACGAGGCTTCACGGCACCTCTGCTCTGCTCGAAGGAAAACTGTCCAATCGGTCAGAATGTGTCGACTATACAACTTGTGGACATGGTTAAAAACAATTTATTTATGGATTGTGCACAAAAAACTGAACCGCCGGTCAGCTTGCGCTGCCGGCGGTTCGGCGGGGTGTAGGGTTTGCGCTTGAGTCGTTCCGGCGCGAAGCAGGGGCCTAGGGTGGACATGGCGCAGCCTTGTCCGCCAATGTCCTTTCGCGGCGCGGCGGTGGACAAGCCTTGGGCATGTCCACCCCTCCGGGTCGGCGCGCTTCCAGCGCATTCTTGTGGAGCCGCGGCCCGCAGGGGCCACTGATGGCAGGCTATAAAAAAATGCCGCGCCCAGTCACGGGCGCGGCATGTGTGGCAATCAGTTGGTCTGGGCGCCCTGGGCGATCCAGCTGCCGATCAAATCGCGCTCGTCCTGGGTCATCTGGGTGATGTTGCCCAGCGGCATGATCTGCGTGGCCACGGTCTGCGCATGGATCTTGGCCGCCTGCGCCTTCATCTGCTCGGGGGTGTCGAGCATGAAGCCGGCCGGCGCGGTGCTGAACATCGGGCTGCTCGGGGTGGCCGAGTGGCAGACGGTGCAGCGCTCGTGGATCACGCTCTCGACCTTGGCGAAGTCGGCGCTGCCAGTGCTCGCGGTTGCGTCGGCTGCGGCGCTTTCGCTGGCGGCGGGCGCTGCGGGGGCGGCTTCGCTGACTTCCTCGACCTTGGCCAGGGTTTCGCTGGCGGCCTGTTCGACCACGGCCACCGGAGCGGCGGTCGGCGCCTGGCGCACCGGGGCGGTGACGTAGGCCAGGCAAATCATGCCCAGTGCCGCGGCCGGCAGGGTCCAGACGTACTTGCTGCTGTCGTGGCGGGTGTTGAAGTAGTGGCGTACCAGTACGGCCAGGATCGCGATACCGGCCAGGATCAGCCAGTTGTACTGGCTGCCGTAGGTGCTCGGGAAGTGGTTGCTGATCATGATGAACAGCACCGGCAGGGTGAAATAGTTGTTGTGGCGCGAGCGCAGCAGGCCTTTGGCCGGCAGGGTCGGGTCAGGCGTGGTGTTGTCTTCGATCGCCTTAACCAGCGCGCGCTGGGCCGGCATGATGGTGAAGAACACGTTGCCGACCATGATGGTGCCGATGATGGCGCCGACATGGATGTACGCCGCGCGGCCGCTGAATATCTGGCTGAAGCCATAGGCGGCGGCGATGATCAGCACGAACAGCACGGCGCCGAGCAGGGCCGGGCGCTTGCCCAGCGGCGAGTCGCAGAGGAAGTGATAGGCCACGTAGCCGGCGATCATCGAGCCGAAGCCGATGACGATGCCCATGGCCGGTGCCAGTTCGACGCCCGGCTTGATCAGGTACAGGCTGGGGTTGAGGTAGTACACCACCAGCATCAGGGCGATGCCCGACAGCCAGGTGGCATAGGCCTCCCATTTGAACCAGTGCAGGTTCTCCGGCATTTTCGGCGGAGCCAGCTTGTACTTTTCCAGGTGGTAGATACCGCCGCCGTGAATCGCCCAGAGGTCGCCCGACAGGCCCTCGCGGGGATTGCTGCGGTTGAGGTTGTTCTCCAGCCAGACGAAATAGAAGGATGCGCCGATCCAGGCGATGCCGGTGATCATATGGATCCAGCGGATGCCCAGGTTTAGCCATTCGGTGAAATGTGCTTCCACGATCTGTACCTCTTTCCCGGGGGAGGCACGCCAGCCCCGGGCTTCTCTTATTGGTGGGGGTTGAGGAGAAGGAGCTCGTCCTCATTGAAGAAATGCTCATCGCAGTTGTTGCCGGAACCACTGCGATCAACCACCAGGAAGTCATCCCGCTTTTCGATCGTCAGCACCGGGTGGTGCCAGACGCCGCGATGGTAATTGATGCCCTGCCTGCCATTGCTGAGGAAGGCACGGACGGACCCTGATACAGGTACATCGCCAACGGGCGCGACCACGATCAGAAAGGGGTTGCCGAGCAGCGGAATGAAGGCCTGGCTGCCCAGCGGATGGCGTTCCAGCATGCGGATGGTCAAGGGCATCTGCAGCGCCTCGGCGCTGAAGATGCTGATGATGGCCTGATCCTCCGGCTGCGCGGTCTGCACCGTGGCCAGCTTGTGATAGCGGCGGGTGGAGCCGTTGTTGATCATGAAGAAGTCGCTGCCGTTGGTTTCGATCACGTCACCGAAAGGGGCGAAGGCTTCTTTGCTCAGGGGCTCGATGGTCAGGCTACGCATGGCTGTTCTACTTGTTCTGCTCGGTTGAATGGGACTGCGGCCTTACAGCTGCTGCAGGCGGAACATGGCGATCTTGTTGATCTCGGCCAGGGCGGTCTGGAATTCCTGCTCCGGCGTGTTGTGAATGCGCTCCTCGAAGGCGGCCAGTATCTGATGGCGGTTGCTGCCCTTGACGGCCTTGATGAAGGGGAAGCCGAACTTGGCCTTGTAGGCGTCGTTGAGTTCGGTGAAACGGGCGAA
Source organism: Pseudomonas sp. NPDC077186 (assembly GCF_044543505.1). Taxonomy (NCBI): domain Bacteria; kingdom Pseudomonadati; phylum Pseudomonadota; class Gammaproteobacteria; order Pseudomonadales; family Pseudomonadaceae; genus Pseudomonas; species Pseudomonas sp. NPDC077186. The sequence goes on along the minus strand of NZ_JBITWE010000001.1, from coordinate 444,170 downwards.
CTCCTCGGCGCTGCATTCGTGGATGCCGGCGCCGGACTGCTCGGCGGTGCTGGAGGCGGTCAGCTCGCCGCGCACGGCAGCCTTGCCGGCCAGGTCCGGGTGCGCGTTGATCAGCGCCAGCTGCGCCTCATGGCTGGCGGACAGGAGGATGTCGGCCATGCGCTGCTGCAGGCCGTCGATCTCGTCGACGGCTGCGTCCAGGCCGAGATCGTAGGCCTTCTCGGCGACCCAGGGCGAGTGCTCGTAGATGTCGGCGAAGGCGGCAACGAAGGCCTCGCGGCTCAGCTGGGACGGGGTCAGGGTCTGGAAACGGCTCATTTGCTGCTCTCTTGTTCGGCGGTCGCACGGAAGGGGTGGGTGGCGTGCCAGTGCTTGGCGATGTCGACGCGGCGGGCGCACCAGACCTTGTCGTGGCTCTTCACGTAATCGAGGAAGCGTGCCAGCGAAGCCAGGCGCGCCGGGCGGCCGAGCAGGCGGCAGTGCATGCCGATCGACAGCATCTTCGGCGCGCCGGCCTCGCCCTCGGCGTAGAGCACGTCGAAGGCGTCCTTGAGGTATTCGAAGAAGTCGTCGCCCTTGTTGAAGCCCTGCACCTGGGTGAAGCGCATGTCGTTGGTGTCCAGGGTGTAGGGAATCACCAGGTGCGGTTTCTCCGCGGTGCTGGCCGGGTCCCAGTAGGGCAGGTCGTCGTCGTAGGTGTCGGAGTCGTAGAGGAAACCGCCTTCCTCGCGCACGATGCGCCGGGTGTTCGGACCCAGGCGGCCGGTGTACCAGCCCAGCGGGCGCTCGCCGGTCAGCTCGGTGAGGATGCGGATGGCCTCGAGCATGTGCTCGCGCTCGGTGGCCTCGTCCATGTTCTGGTAATCGATCCAGCGGTAGCCGTGGCTGCAGATCTCGTGACCGGCGGCGACCATCTGGCGGATCGCCTCGGGATGACGCTGGGCGGCCATGGCCACGGCGAACACGGTCAGCGGAATGTCGTGTTTCTTGAACAGGGTGAGCAGACGCCACACGCCGGCGCGGCTGCCGTACTCGTAGAGCGACTCCATGCACAGGTTGCGCTGGCCCTGCAGCGGCTGGGCGGCGACCATCTCGGAGAGAAAGGCCTCGGATTCCTTGTCGCCATGGAGGATGTTGCGCTCGCCGCCTTCCTCGTAGTTGAGCACGAAGGACAAGGCGATGCGGGCATCGCCCGGCCAGTGCGGATGCGGAGGGGTGTCGCCGTAGCCGATCAAATCGCGTGGGTAATCAGCGCTCACTGCAGTCTTCCTATCTGGAACGTTGCGGTCACTGCGCGCCTCGGGATCGGATGGCCGCGCGACCGGGATGGCTAATTGTATACAAAGTTAGTTGCCGTTTGTAAATCGACTTTTCGTCATTTTCTTCCCTGCTCGAGCAAGCAAGAAACTTGCCTGATTGGTCAGCTATGTGCTCCGCTGCTGGCGCGGCTGCTGAGTTGCATGCCGATAGGATGTGAGCGGGTCGGTTGTCGGGTCGGGCCTTTCACTGGATTTATTGTGTACAATTTTTGTGTAAAGTGTTTTATATTCGTCCTGCGTGCTATCCTGCCAGAGCGTCGGAGCACTGCGACGAGCCGATTTCAACAGAGTAGAGGAGGTGTGGTGTCCGTGTAGCCGCAGGCCGCGACGGGCGCCCGAGAGCCATGGGACGTTTGACTACGCATGTACTGGACGCCGCGCACGGTTGTCCGGGGAGTGACATCAAGGTCGAGCTGTACCGCGTCGAAGGCGCGCAGCTGGAGCTGATCAACAGCGTTACCACCAACCACGACGGCCGTTGTGATGCGCCGGTGCTGCAGGGCGAGGACTATCGCACGGGCGTCTACCAGCTGCACTTCCACGCCGGCGACTACTACCGCGCCCGCGGCGTGAAACTGCCGGATACGGCGTTCCTCGATGTAGTGGTGCTGCGCTTCGGCATCGACGCCGGCCAGGAGCACTATCACGTGCCGCTACTGATTTCCCCCTACAGCTACTCCACCTACCGCGGTAGCTGAGTGACTGGCGGGCCAACTGCCCGTCAGACGAATGCTTGTCACCCTCAGACTCGTTCGAGTCCTTACGCCCGCTCACACTGCGGGCTTTTTTTTTTGCTCGCGTGTAGGGTGCGCCGTGCGCACCGGAACCCCACGCGGCAGGCTGCAGCGCGTCGAATCCGGTGCGCATGGCGCACCCTGCCGAGCGACCCGTCGCCCGGACGAAATCCGGGGCCGGCGATATGCTTGCAACGAGCGCGCCTACCTGCGGTTGACGGGCCAAACGAAAAACCCCGGCACGCCGGTAATACTGTTCACTTAAGGTCGTGCGCGCTTTGCTCCTCTCTCACATTTATGGGAGAGGGGCCGGGGGAGAGGGCTGAAAACACCGCGAAACTGCCAGTTTTCCCCTCTCCGAACGCGGCCCGCCCTAACCCTCTCCCCAGAGAGGCGAGGGGACTGATCGTGTCCGTCCGATGCTTAATTGAACAGCTTTACCGCATGCCGGGTTTCTTTATGGCCATGTCTCCGTTGGCCATTGCACCTCTGTAGGAGCGGCTTCAGCCGCGAAATTCGCGGATAAATCCGCTCCCGTAGCATCGACCCGTAACGGGGGCATCGCCTTCTTCATGGGAGCAACTGGTCGAAACCGCTCTCGATCATCCTGGGCGCGAGTGCTTCAGGCCTGCGCCAGCTCGCGATCCATGGCGGCGATGCAGTCGCTCATCGCCTGCTGGCAGCGTTCGATCAGCGCCGGCATGTCGTCCAGGCTGAGGCCGGCGGTGGGGATCGCCGGCAGCGAACGGATCAGGATGCGGCCGCTGTCCCAGCGGTTCAGGCGCATGGCTTGGGCATAGTTGCTGACGCACACCGGGATGATCGGCACGCCGGCGGCGATGGCCATCTGGAATGCGCCTTTCTTGAACGGCAGCAGGCCGTGCCCCAGGTTGCGCGTGCCTTCGGGGAATACCCAGATCGAGGTGTCGCGCTGGCGCAGGGTTTCGGTGGTGGTCAGCATGGCGCGCTTGGCGGCGGCCGGGTTGCTGCGGTCGATCAGCACGTTGCCGGACAGCCAGTACAGCTGGCCGAAGAGGGGCAGCCACTTCAGGCTCTGTTTGCCGATGCTCACGGTGCGTCGCGGCACCACGCGACCGAGCACGTAGAGGTCGTAGTTGGACTGGTGGTTGGCGATGATCACGCAGGCGCGCCGATGCTCCCGCAGTGGGCGCACCTCGGTTTTAAGCTTAAGGCGCAGCAGGCACAGGGCCGGCAGGGAATAGAGGCGGGCACAGAGGCGGCTGTTGTCCGGGTTGAACGGTCGGCACAGGCCGATCAGCAGGCCGACCAGCCCGGCGAGGATGAAATGCACGCCCATCAGCAGCATGCGCAGAACGAAGAGCATTATTGGTACGACCGTCAGGGAAAAAGGCCGCGCAGTGTACGGGCGTTCACTCTGTCGGGCAATTGCGCCGAACGGCCGGCTGGCGAGCGGCAATATCCGGGAATGTCGGCCTCGCGCGCGCCCCTTGGCTCGGCGCGGTCTCCATCGTGTTCGTGCGGGGGCTGCAGCCCCGGCGGTCATCGCCCGGCAACGACAAGCCGGCGGCAAAGCGATTAAACTCGTCGGGTTTTTGCCGACCCGGATTCCCCGTCATGCAGCACCCCGCCGAACACTCCCCGCTGGGCAAGTCCAGCCAGTACATCGCCGAATACAGCCCCGCGCTGCTGTTCCCCATCCCGCGTGCGGCGAAATGGGCCGAGCTGGGCCTGGATGGCGAGCACTTGCCGTATCGCGGCGTGGACTACTGGAACTGCTACGAGCTGTCCTGGCTGCTGCCCTCGGGCAAGCCGGTGGTGGCCATCGGCGAATTCGCCATCCCGGCCGACTCGCCGCACATCATCGAATCGAAATCCTTCAAGCTCTACCTCAACTCGCTGAACCAGACGCCCTTCGCCACCTGGGACGAGGTGCAGGCGACCCTGGTGCGCGATCTCTCTGCGGTGGCCGGCAAGCCGGTGGCGGTCCGCCTGCGCAGCCTGGCCGAGGTGGCCGACGAGGGCGTGGCGGCCTTGCCCGGCGTCTGTATCGACGAGCTGGACATCAGCGTCAGCCAGTACGATCAGCCGCAACCCGAACTGCTGCGTTGCGACCCGGAACGCGTGGTGGAGGAGAGCCTGCATAGCCACCTGCTGAAGTCCAACTGCCCGGTCACCGGCCAACCGGACTGGGGCAGCCTGGTGGTGCAGTACCGCGGCGCGGCGCTGGATCACGCCAGCCTGCTGGCCTATCTGGTGAGCTTTCGCCAGCACGCCGACTTTCACGAGCAGTGCGTCGAGCGCATCTTCCTCGACCTGCAGCGCCTGCTGCAGCCGCAGAGCCTGACGGTCTACGCGCGCTACGTGCGTCGCGGTGGGCTGGATATCAATCCCTACCGCAGCAGCGAGGCGCTCGCCGCGGACAATGCCCGCCTGGTGCGTCAGTAGTCGACGGCAGGAACGGCTGCAGTGCGCGTGCCCGGTAAAACCCAGTGACGAAAAATGCCGCTGCCCCGGCAGCGGGCGAGCGGCATTCGGCGTCGTAGCCCGGATGCAATCCGGGTTGCGGTCTGGGCGATGTTCCTGACCAGGGGCGTGGGCGTTCAGATGCCCATATTGGCCAGGCTCTGCATGATATTGCGCAGGGTGCCGGCGAGGGTCGGGTGGCTGGCTTCGAAGCGCTCCACCGCGAGGTTGACGCCGTCGACCAGGGTGGCGTCCGGTGCGGCCGCCGCCTGGCGCGCCAGTTGCAATTCGATCTCCTGGGTCAGGACGTAGAGCGATGCCCGTTCTTCCTCGCTGAGCGGTGGATCCTGGGCCAGTTGGTCGCGCAGGGTTTCCAGTTGCTGCTGCAGGTCGCGTGCTGGCATGGGGTTCTCCCTTGTCTGAAGACATAGGCATTGACCTCGGACTGCCGTCGAAGGTTTCGGCCTGAGTTCAAGGGTACTCCAAGCCTGCCGGCTTTGCCTGATCTCGATCAAACCGCTTCAGGGCTTTTCCCCCTTGCGGCGGCGCATGCCGATATCGGCCAGGCTTGGGCCGATTTCGCCGAGGTGGTCGATCACCGAGTGGCTGCCCAGGCGATACAGCTGCAGCGTGGCCTGCGCCCGCAGGTGTTCGCGCTCGCCGTCGCTCAGGGCTTGCCAGTCGGCCGGCGCCAGGCCGCACAGCGGGCCGCAGGCGGCCAGGCCGATAGTCCAGCAGCCGGCATTGAGCCCGGCGCGCAGCAGCAGCGGGTTACCGCTGACCAGGATGCAGCCGTCGAGGCGCTCGACCTGCAACTGGCTGAGTGCCTGCCAGCAGGCGTCCGGCGCCGGCCAGGGACGGGCGCTGCGCCCGCTGCCGGCCGCCAGCGGCGCGGGCAGGGCCTCGGCCAGGCGCGCACTGGCGTCCGCGGGCAGGCTGTCCAGCCAGGCGCAGGGCGTGCCCTGAGCCTGCAGTTGCTGCAGCAACGGCGCGGCGCCGGGGGTAAGTTCGGCGTGCTCGTCGGCGACGGCCGCCAGCATCTGCTGCAGCGCCTGCCGTTCCTGGGCCTGCGGCGCCCGGCCGAGCAGTTCGCTCAGGGCCTGCTCGGGGTAGTGGGCGCCGGCGGGCAGCTCGACATCGGGGTGCAGGCGCTGCAGGGCGACCGGCAGGGTGCGGGCGCCGAAGTCGACCAGGCCGCCCGAGAGTTCGAACAACACCGCGGTAGGCGGTGCGAGGGTGGGGCTGGTGTGTGGCATGAGGTGCATCCCTGGCAATGGTCTAGGCCACTCTAGGGCGCACAGATGACCAAAGGATGACCGGGCGATGACGCCGCTCAGCCTCCGCCGAGCAGGGCGCGCAGGTGCTCGGGCAGGGGCACCGCGCGTTCGCGGGCATGCTCGACCCAGACCAGCTTGCAATAGCCCTCGCCATAGCAGCGCTGCGGATCTTCCAGGGTCGACAGGCGGTGTTCGAGCACCAGGCTGCTGCGCCCCAGGGCCCCGGCGTAAAGCTCTACCACCACGGTGGCGGGGTGAACCACGGGTTTCAGGTAGGTGTGCTGCGTCTGCAGCACCACCGGGCCCTGCGGGGCGTCGCTCATCGCCACGCCGACGCGTTCGAACCAGGCGACCCGCGCTTCTTCCAGGTATTGCATATAAAGGCTGTTGTTGACGTGCCCGTAGCTATCCATGTCGCCCCAGCGCACGGGGATGTGGGCGGTGTGCAGAAGCATTTTCTCGATCATCGGGGTTGTCCGCTATGCTGCCATCAGGGGGCTCAGGCTATATACTGCGCGGCCTCGGCGACCGCTGGCGGGTCGCCACACTACTTTTCTCAAGGAGAGACTGCAATGCATGTGATCGGTGCTCGCTGGATCGTGCGCCTCGGCGGCCTGATGGTGCTCGTCGGCCTGGGTCTGCTGCCTGCGATGGCGCAGGCCGCCTCGGAGGACGATCCCTGGGAAGGCTTCAACCGCGCCATGTTCCGCTTCAACGACACCCTCGACACCTATGCGCTCAAGCCCGTGGCGCAGGGGTATCAGGCGGTCACCCCGCAGTTTCTGGAGGACGGCGTGCACAACGTGTTCGGCAACCTGGGCGATGTCGGCAACCTGGCCAACAACCTGCTGCAGGGCAAGCTGCACGACGCCGGGGTGGATACCGGGCGCCTGATCTTCAACACCACCTTCGGCCTGCTCGGCTTCTTCGACGTGGCCACGCCGATGGGGCTGCAGAAGAACGACGAGGACTTCGGCCAGACCCTCGGCGCCTGGGGCCTGGGCAGCGGCCCCTACCTGGTGATTCCGTTCCTCGGCCCGAGCAGCGTGCGCGACGCCACCGGCAAGCTGCCGGACAGCTTCCTCGAGCCCTATCCCTATATGGGCCACGTGCCGACGCGCAACGTCACCCGCGCCGTGGATGTGGTCGATACCCGCGCCAGCCTGCTGTCGGCGGAGAAGCTGATCAGCGGCGACAAGTACATCTTCATCCGCAACGCCTACCTGCAGAACCGCGAGTTCAAGGTGCAGGACGGCCAGGTCGAAGACGACTTCTGAGTTTGGCGGGCATGAAAAAGGCGGCCCTTGGCCGCCTTTTTCGTAAGTGCAGATGTCAGCTCATCGACAGAATGGCCAGGCCCAGCGACTGGCGGCCGTCGCCCAGATCGGCGATACGCACCACCTCGGCCTGGGCGTCGAGGCCGGCCAGCTCGCTGTGTTCGGAGGGGATGTGGACCTTGACCCGCTCGCCCATGCTCAGCGCGACCTCGGCCTCGAGTTGCATGCCGGTACTGGACAGATCCAGGCACAGCGCGGAAATTTCCCGCCCGCCATGGTGCAGGGTGACTGGCGCTTCCAGTCGCATGCGGATGTAGTCGCGTTTCTCGCTGTACGCTCGATCACTCTGACTCATGGACGCCGTCCTCTTGTTATAGGGCTCTTCCGCGGTTCTTATAACCCTCGCCGATTTGCCCTGTAAAGTCGCCGAACGACGACAGGCGCCGGCTTGAATCGCTCGGCGGATGGGAGTACCGTCTGCCCCTTGAATTCGCCCTGGCGCCGCCTACGCGGCGCCGCGCCACGGGCCGTCACCCAATTGCCCCGGCGCAGTTTGCCTGGATACCCCATGCACAAAACCAGTGCCACTCTGCTGATCATCGATGACGACGAAGTCGTGCGTGCCAGCCTCGCGGCCTACCTCGAGGACAGCGGCTTCAAGGTGCTGCAGGCCAGCAACGGTCTGCAGGGGCTGGAAGTGTTCCAGCAGGCCAAGCCCGACCTGATGATCTGCGACCTGCGCATGCCGCAGGTCGATGGCCTCGAACTGATCCGCCGGATCAATGCCCTCGGCGTCGAGGTGCCGGTGATCGTGGTGTCCGGCGCCGGGGTCATGAACGATGCGGTGGAGGCCTTGCGCCTGGGCGCCGCCGACTATCTGATCAAGCCCCTGGAAGACCTGGCGGTGCTCGAGCACTCGGTGCGCCGCGCCCTCGATCGCTCGCGCCTGCGCCTGGAAAACCAGCGCTACCGCGAGAAGCTGGAAACCGCCAACCGCGAGCTGCAGGCCAGCCTGCACCTGTTGCAGGAAGACCAGAACGCCGGGCGCCAGGTGCAGATGAACATGCTGCCGGTGACGCCCTGGCACGCCGACAGCCTGACCTTCGCCCACCAGATCATTCCTTCGCTGTACCTGTCCGGCGACTTCGTCGACTACTTCCGCGTCGACGAGCGCCGCATCGCCTTCTACCTGGCCGACGTGTCCGGCCACGGCGCGTCCTCGGCCTTCGTCACCGTGCTGCTCAAGTTCATGACCACCCGGCTGCTCTACGAGTCGCGTCGCGGCGGCCTGCTGCCGGAGTTCAAGCCCTCGGAAGTGCTCGGCCACATCAACCGCGGGCTGATTAACTGCAAGCTGGGCAAGCACGTGACCATGCTCGGCGGGGTGATCGACGAGCAGAGCGGGCAGCTGACCTACAGCATTGGCGGCCACCTGCCGTTGCCGGTGTTGTTTGAGAAAGGCGAGGCCCGTTATCTGGAAGGCCGCGGGCTGCCGGTGGGCCTGTTCGAGGAGGCCGAATACGCCGATCACGTCATGCCGCTGCCTGAGTCGTTCAGCCTGACGCTGTTGTCGGACGGCATTCTCGACCTGTTGCCGGGCGAGACGCTGAAGGACAAGGAATTGGCGCTGCCACAACTGGTTAGCCAGGCTGGCGGCAGTCTAGACGGTTTGCGTCAAGTTCTCGGTCTGGCCAATCTGGGCGAGATGCCGGATGATATCGCCTTGCTGGTGTTAAGCAGGAACCTTGCATGAATCCTGGGATAAGCCCCGGTCGTATCCAATTCGCCGAGCAGGACGGGACCTTCGTCCTCAAATTCGTCGGCGAAGTGCGCCTGACGCTCTGTTCGGCGCTGGATGCCACGATTGAAAAGATCTTCACCGCGCTGAATTTCTCGGCCATCGTCATCGATCTGACCGAAACCCGCAGCATCGACAGCACCACCCTCGGCCTGCTGGCCAAGCTGTCGATCCTGTCGCGGCAGAAGGTCGGTCTGTTGCCCACCGTGGTCACCACTCACGACGACATCACCCGCCTGCTGCAGTCGATGGGCTTCGATCAGGTATTCAATATCGTCGACCGGCCGGTGCCGTGCCCGGAGGCGCTGGACGATCTGCCGTCGCAGGATCAGTCCGAAGAGGTGGTCAAGGCCAAGGTGCTGGAGGCCCACCGCATCCTTATGGGGCTCAACGACTCCAACCGCGAGGCTTTCCACGACCTGGTCAGCGCCCTCGAACGGCACTGACAGGCGAACAATGCAAAGGGGCGCCCGCATGCAGGCGCCCCTTTTTGTTGCCTGCCATCCATGGCGGCTACCCTTCGGGCCGTCGCAAGCGACGTCAAAAAACGCTCCTGGCGTTTTTTGCGTTTCAGGCCTTGGCGGCGAGCAGCGCTTCGAGCTTTTCCTGGTCGCGGGCGAACAGGCGGATGCCTTCGGCGAGTTTCTCGGTGGCCATGGCGTCTTCGTTCAGCGCCCAGCGGAAGGCACTCTCATCCAGGCTGCGGCGGGCTTCGCCGGCGGCGCCGGGGGCCAGTCGGCGGCTCAGCGGGCCCTGGTCGTCGGCCAGTTGCTGCAGCAGCTCCGGGCTGATGGTCAGGCGGTCGCAGCCGGCCAGTTGTTCGATCTGGCCCAGGTTGCGGAAGCTCGCCCCCATCACCACGGTCTGGTAGCCGTTGGCCTTGTAGTAGTCGTAGATGCGCGCCACCGACTGTACGCCGGGGTCCTCGGCGCCGACGAAGTCGCGGCCCTCGGCCTTCTTGTACCAGTCGTAGATGCGTCCGACGAAGGGCGAGATGAGGAATACCCCGGCATCGGCGCAGGCCTGGGCCTGGGCGAAGGCGAACAGCAGGGTCAGGTTGGTCTGCACGCCGGTTTTTTCCAGCTGTTCGGCGGCGCGAATGCCTTCCCAGGTCGAGGCGATCTTGATCAGCACCCGTTCACGGCCGATGCCGGCCTGCTGGTAGAGGTCGATCAGGCGCTCGGCGCGGCGCAGGGTGGCGTTGGTGTCGAAGGACAGGCGGGCGTCCACCTCGGTGGAGATACGCCCGGGAATCACCTTGAGGATTTCCTGGCCGACGGCCACGGCGAAGTGGTCGCAGGCCAGGCCGAGGTCGCCTTGGCCAGCAGCCACGGCGCGCTCCAGCAGCTCGGCGTAACGCGGCAGCGCGGCGGCCTTGAGCAGCAGCGAGGGGTTGGTGGTGGCATCCACCGGTTGCAGGCGGGCGATGGCGTCGAGGTCGCCGGTGTCGGCAACCACGGTGGTGAACTGCTTGAGTTGTTCCAGCTTGGAGGTCATGACGGAGCCTTGTCGTTGCGGATGTCACGACCTTACCCGAGGCGCCTGGGCGGCTCAACGGGCAGCGAGGGGCGTCGCGCTGACAATATTTACGCTTGCGGGCTGCGCTTTTTCCCATCTCATCCGTCTTACTAGATGAATCTCGGAAAACAGACCCGGTCGGTGGAGTCCGGCCGCGGACCCGTCATCAAGGAGCCAGTCCATGTCGCGCCCAGCCACAGCCCCGTCCACGCCGCACACCGCCCCCGATAGCCGCCAGTTCCGCCAGCTGCTGCAGGCGGTCGGGCTGCGCTGCAGCATGCCGCGGCTGAAGGTGGTCGAGGCGCTGTACGGCGCCGACGACGAGCAGGGGATATCCAGCCGCGAGTTGCATCGCCAACTGAGCGAGGCCGGCGAACCGCTGTCGCTGGTCAGCGTGCGCCAGGTGCTGCGGCGCATGCAGGACAAGGGCATGGTCCAGGTCGTGGGCCGCAGCCGCTACTGCCTGGCGCCGCTGGATCAGTGCCCGCGCAGCAGCTCGGCGGCCTGATCGAGCAGCGCCAGCGGATCCTTGACCTTGTGGATGTCCACCGATAGCCGCTGGCGGAAACGCCGCGCGCCGTGGAAACCCTGGGCCAGGCCGAGCACGTGGCGGGTGATGTGATGCAGGGTCCCGCCTTCGCGCAGGTGCTGCTCGACATAGGGGCGCAGGGCGAGCAGGGCGTCCATGCGGGTGATGTCGCTGTCCGCGGCGCCGAATAGACGGCTGTCCACCTGCGCCAGCAGGAAGGGATTGTGGTAGGCCTCGCGGCCGAGCATCACGCCGTCGAAGGTCTGCAGGTGCGCCTCGCATTCCTCCAGGGTCTTGATGCCGCCGTTGAGGACGATCTCCAGGTCGGGGAAATCCTGCTTGAGTTGGGCGGCGACTTCGTAGCGCAGCGGCGGCACCTCGCGGTTCTCCTTCGGCGACAGGCCTTCGAGAATGGCGATACGCGCGTGCACGGTGAAACTGCGGCAGCCGGCATCACGCACCTGGCCGACGAAGTCGCACAGCTCGGCATAGCTGTCGCGGCCGTTGATACCGATGCGGTGCTTGACCGTCACCGGGATGCTCACCGCGTCCTGCATGGCCTTGACGCAGTCGGCCACCAACCCCGGATGGCCCATCAGGCAGGCGCCGATCATGTTGTTCTGCACCCGGTCGCTGGGGCAGCCGACGTTGAGGTTGACCTCGTCGTAACCGTGCTGCTCGGCCATCTTGGCGCAGGCGGCGAGGTCCTGCGGATTGCTGCCGCCCAGTTGCAACGCCAGCGGATGCTCGCACTCGCTGTAGCGCAGGAAGCGCTGGCGATCGCCGTGAATCAGCGCACCGCTGGTGACCATCTCGGTGTAGAGCAGGGCATGGCGCGACAGCTGACGCAGAAAGAAGCGGCAATGGCGGTCGGTCCAGTCCATCATCGGGGCGACGGAGAAACGGCGGGACAGGGGAGGGCGCATGGTTTCTGGCTTTGAGGTTGATTCTAGAGGCATTGGTTCAGGTCGATTGAAGGCCGAAAAGGCTCGTTTTTGCCCGTTTTTGCGCATGTGGTGCTAAAATTTAGCACTGATAAATGCATTTTAAGCACTGGTGATGAGCGATATGGGAACGATCACTCGGCGCGTGAACAAAAGCGGGCAGACCAAGTACACGGTTCAGATTCGGCTGCGCCGCAAGGGAGTCATAGTCTACCAAGAAAGCCAGTCCTTCGATCGTAAGCCGGCTGCCCGCGCCTGGATGATGAGGAGGGAGGCCGAGCTTGCGTTGCCCGGTGCTCTCGAAAAGGCTTCGCGGGAAGATGTGCCGCTCAAGAAAATCATTGAGCGCTATCTGGAGGAGTACGAGCTGATCCGCCCGCTCGGAACAACGAAGCGAGCTACCTTGAAAGCGATCAGTGGAACTTGGCTAGGCCAGGTCGCTGATGTCGATCTGACAAGTCAGAAGCTGGTTGAGTATGCGCAATGGCGAATGGGCAAGGAGGGCGGCGGCGTTCAGGCCCAGACCGTTGGGAACGATCTCGCGCACCTTGGTGCGGTCCTGTCTGTCGCTAAGCCTGCCTGGGGGTATGAGATCGACGCGAGCGCCATGACTGATGCGCGCAAGGTGCTGCGTAAACTGGGTATGGTAACTCGGAGTCGAGAGCGTGATCGGAGACCGAGCGGGGATGAGTTGGACAAATTGCTTGCCTACTTTTTCGATCTCCAGGCACGCAGGCCTAGCGCGATACATATGCCCAAGGTCATAGCTTTTGCGATCTTCTCGACGCGTAGGCAGGAGGAAATCACGCGGATTCGCTGGGAGGATCTGGATGAGCGGCGGCAGGCGGTGCTTGTTCGGGATATGAAAAATCCTGGGCAGAAGATTGGCAATGATGTCTGGTGTCATCTGCCGGAGGAGGCTTGGCAGATTATTCAGAGCATGCCTAAGTCTTGCCGAGAGATATTCCCGTACTGCTCGGACTCAATTTCTGCGGCCTTCACTCGTGCCTGCAAGTTTCTGACTATCAAGGATCTGCACTTCCATGATCTGCGCCATGATGGCGTGAGTCGGCTCTTCGAGATGGATTGGGATATACCAAGGGTCGCGAGCGTATCAGGGCATCGCGACTGGAACTCCATGCGTCGTTATACCCATTTGAATGGGCGAGGAGACCCCTACAAGGATTGGCCTTGGCTGGAAAAAATCATTGGAGCCCCTGTAGTGCTGGGTGCGCGGGTGGCGCTTGGCCCTGCAGGAGATCGAGGGGGTGCGCTTCAGGCGAGGCGCCGTCGATCCATCAACTGATCCTGCTCTCTGATTGCAGCCTCTCGCTGTCTATCGATGTAGGCAGCGAGATCCTCCAAATGCACGCCGAGGTTGGCCTTCTGCGAATTCGCGCCCAGTCGTATCACGGGAAGGTCTATTTCTCCCATCAGGCGCTTGCGTTTGAACTTGTCTACCGAAAGGCCAAGGAAATCTCGGCAGACCCATTCGATAGGAATTACGGCCTGTCCGTCGTACTGAGCCATCAGCAAAAACAGTGTTTTCATTGCTCCATGCCATAGCACCATTCCAATGGATTCAGCCTATTGGCGTTAGGTCTGATGGCAAACAAGCTAAGTCGTAGATGGGCGCGGGGGAGCGGGTGACGCCTTGGACGGCGTCGGCACCGTTGGTGAAACGGCGCCAAGGGTCGGTAAATTGTTATTGCAGCCAGCTTTCGACGACGTCAGCGCCGAACTCTTCTTTCCAGGCTTTCAAGACTTTGTGGTTGCCACCTTTGGTTTCAACAACTTCGCCGGTCTTGGGGTTCTTGTAGCGTTTTACCTGGCGAGGACGACGCACTCCAGAGTCCTGTTTGCTGAGCTTGCCGACTTTGGTTTGCGGGTCGAGGATGGTGATGATGTCGCGCAGGCCTTTGTCGTACTTGGACATCAGGGCGCGGAGCTTTTCCTCGAACTCCATTTCTTTCTTCAGGCCATCATCCTTCTTGAGAGCTTCCAGCTCTGCCAGTTGAGCGGCCAGTTGCTGTTCAAGGGCACGAAATTCGGCAAGCTTCGACATTCTATGTGCTTCCTTTTATATGGCTGATCTGATTATTAACTATAACTCGATTCCACGACTGTTGCAGATAATAAAAGTGAGGGTTGCAGCGTGGGCAGAAATATCACCCTTGAGGAGGGGGCCGGCTGCTTCTATTGATGTCGTGTCTTCGGCACAATGCCAACTTGCATCCCAAATGGATTGAATACGCTGTTCAGGGTCTGCACGGTTGGATTTGATTCGTCATGCTCCAGTTGACGGAGGGCGCGCAGGGAGAGTTTGCACATTTGCGCGAAACGGGCCTGCTGCAATCCGGTGATTTCCTTCCGCAACTTGCGCACAGCCTGGCCGATGCTCATCTCGCCCGATGCCAGTTGGGTCTGTATTTCGCTCAGAATACGGTTGCGCTCGATGATGTCCATTCAGACAAGCCCCCATCGGCTGAGTCGTTGCTGGAGGTTTCGCAGTGCAATACGCGGATGATTCATGGTGGAGTCTGGTAGCCCCTGATCGCTCAGTAGGTCGGGAAGGGCGAGGAAGTTGTGCGCTGCGCCTCTGAGCCTTTCATATAGAACATCTGCGTCGGTCCATTGCCTTAATGCAGCACAGGCTTGGCGCCAGTTGACCTCGCCGGCAATCTCTATAGGTTGCGGCCATTTTGTAGTGCGAGTGATGCCTTCATCATCCATCACCATGGGGGCAAGGTCGTAGACGGGGGCGAGTTTCAGGCCCGTGCTGTTTCGCAAGATCGACGTATTGCGGCCATGGTTGTCCGAATTGCCAAGGATCTGGTTGAGTAAGTCGCGCTGTAGATACTCAAAGATCATGTCGTCAACCTGCGCGCCTTGCCCCGTCTGTTGCCACAGCCTGGCCAGGTGCTTCAGGGCGTCGGTATGCAGCAGGTAGCTGCCCGGCACGGTCACTCCTGCCAGTGAGTAAAGGGACTCCATGGCGCTGCGCTCCACACCCGCGGCGCTAAGATGACGGTCAAAACGACGCATCCACAGGCTAGGTTTACGGCCTTCCTCCAGAGCCAGGCCTTCGGCAGGTACAGTATCCAGGCCAAGTTGCTGAATGGCCCTGTAGAAGCAGAACTCGCTACGCAGGATGTCTTGGTCGGTCTGCCTAGCCTGGTTTCGCGCGAACTTCACGAACCAGTGGCAGGTTGCATAGGCATCCGGCAGAGCCGCATCTGGGTGCAAGGCACCTTCTCGGTCTTCAGTCAGCAACAGTTTGGGCGCTTCGCCACCCGCGCCAGTGGCGCCGCCGATAGCCGCACCCTGCTCGTAGGCGTATTCCAGAAAGCGCGAGTCGCGGTTGATTACTTCTTCGCGAGAGAAACCCAGCAGCGGACTTCCTTGAAGTGCTAATGCCGCCTCCTTGATGCGCAGGTTGCCCACTGGCGCCGGGGCGCATCGACTCAACAGAAATAGGTCCAGTTCCAGATTCTTGGGTTTCTGTTCGCCCAAACGCTGGAGTAGGAAACGGCGTGCGGCGCCTGCGGGCAATATGTCGTGCAGGAATGCGGGAGCAGCGGTGCCCCGATAGGAGTCCCAACCCAACGGCACTGTGGCGCTAACTGCATGCTCAAGGCGGCTGCCGATATGCTCCAGCGTCTCAAGCAGATATGTCTGCTCATAGCCAAAAGAGCACACCCCTGCCAGACCTGCCTCGGGCTGCTCGAAGTTGAGGTGCATGGCGTCATGCCAGGCATGGCCGCTGTACAGTTGCAGGGTGAGAGAGTGCATATAGGCTCCGGCACTTTAATGCCTTTAAAGCTACTGGTTGTCACAGATAAAGGCAATAAAATGCCGTAAATTACTCCTGGTCCAGATTTAAAGAGCACTTTAGTGCCGATTTGTGGGGTCTGATCAATAGCGATTTCCAGGCTTGATCGCAATGGCTGGCTTGCGACAAAGCGCTCAATCTCAAGAGGTGGATTCCGTGTTGGCCCTCCTGAACACTCGGTCCCTCGCCATAAACGCCTCCAGCATGTGCGGGATGAGCGCTAGCGCATCGACTTCTTCGCCATAGGTTTGCGAGTGCAGCGCCGCGTAGCGCTCGAGGTCAACCTTCAGGCTGGCCGGGCAGGTGAAGGTCAGCTTCAGGTTCTCGGTTTTCGGCAGCGGGCCGAGGCGCAGCTTGGTCGTGCTCATTGCGGGCTCCTCTGGTGGATGGAGAAAGGCTGATAGGGGGGCAGCACCAGATCTCGGTTGACGATCACGCGCAGGGGCAGTCCTGGGCGCTGGGTCAGCGTGGGTTGGATATCGAGGTTGCGACGGGTAACCTCCTGGCCAACCTGATTCACCGTGTCCTGCAGGCTGTCGCGCCCGGCGATGATGATGCGGTCGCCATCGGTGCGACTGGTCGGTGCCGCCAGCTCGGCGCCGATACCCAGCAGGCTGGTCATGGCCGCGCCGGCGACAATCCGATCCCAGTGCCAGTCGACGCCATCCTCGAGACCGGCATAGCCGGCAGCGTCGGTACCGATCAGGTTGTCGAGTTGGAAGGACGAGGTGTCCGGCAGGATCACCCGCTGCCACACCACCTGCACGCGGCTTTGCCCGAAGCTCACTTGGCTGTTGTAGCGACCCAGCAGGCGCGCACCTTGCGGAATCAGCACATGCTGGCCGGTGGCGCTGTCGTAGACCGGTTCGGTCACCGTGGCGATCACGTCGCCGGGTAGATCCGATTTGATACCGGTGACCAGCGCCGCCGCGATGACGGTTCCGGCCATCACCTGGTAGGGCGAGTCAGGCATCTGCAGCAAGCCGGAATTACGGATTTGTGCATTTACGGATTTACTGAGAAACGCCTCGTTCCGTTTCTGCCGGGTCGGCGCTCCTGCGGTTGCGGCTACCGCGCCTGACGAGGCCATACCCAGGATCATGGGATCGGGTTGGGCGCCCCCAGTGGGTACGACGTTCGATTTTCTCGCACCGCCGGTTTGGAAAAACACCGAGGACAGCGCCGCTTCCTCGGCCTCCTTGAGCCGCGCAAGGCGCTCGGCTTCAGCGGCATCCGGACCATGGCTGTAGCCCTGCGCTTGGTGCTCGGCCCTGAGGATAGGCCCGCCCAGATCGCCGGGCAGCGGCGGGCCTAGTTGCGGTATTTCGGGAGCAGGTGGACGCGGCAGCTGCGAGTAATCTGCCGGCAACTGCTCCAGCCCCTCGGAGCGCGCCACCCGGTCGACGTTGTATAGCTCGTTCGGCTCGGCGCCCTGGCGGTGCTGCTGCGGTTGTAGCGACCACAGCATGGCTCCGAGTACCGCAGCCGATAGGCCGCCGACCACTGCTGCCAGCATGCGCGGATTGAGTCGGGTGACCGGACGCGGCTTGGCGCGCAGCTCCAGCGACTCCGGCGCTTCCTTGGGCGGTAGCGAGTTAGCCGGGCTTTGGATGTCGTCCTTGGCCGTCATGCTCAGCGCCTCCGTAACACGCCATCGGTGCGCTCGATCCGCACCACGTCACCCTTGTCGGCGCCCAGGCGCAGCTCGGCCGCGCCGA
Source organism: Pseudomonas sp. NPDC077186 (assembly GCF_044543505.1). NCBI lineage: Bacteria > Pseudomonadati > Pseudomonadota > Gammaproteobacteria > Pseudomonadales > Pseudomonadaceae > Pseudomonas > Pseudomonas sp. NPDC077186. Next base: position 426,779 of record NZ_JBITWE010000001.1, on the reverse strand, counting down.
ACAGGCGGTCGACGATGTAGTAGGGCGAGCGGAAGCGGTAGTTAACCAGCTGTCCGTCGCCTTCGGGGCCAATTACGAACAGCGGCGGCAACTCGCCCTGGGCGATGCCAGCGGGGAACTGGATATACACCTTGCGGCCGTCGTCGAAGGCACGTAGCGGCTTCCAGGGCGGGTTGCTGCCGCTGATCGCATAGCGAAAGCGCAGCTGCTCCAGCGCCAGGCCGGTCTCCACCGGCGCTGCGGCCTGGGCGGTGCTGGCGTGGTGTTGCAGGGCAAGCATGCGATCCTTCGGATAGTCCCAGGACACCGACGCCATCCAGGCGTGCTCGGTGGAGGTCAGCTCGATCAGGTAGGTGCGGCGCGTGGTGGTGATCACCAGGTTGGTCTTGAGGTCGACCCGCGTCGGTTTGATCAGCACGCTGGTGCGTAGCTCGTCGCCGCTGCCACTGGAGGTATCACCGACGATCCAGCGCACCGTGTCGCCGGCGGCCACGGTGACCAGCTCCTCGCCGGGCTGCAGGTTGATTGCCGTCACCCGACCCGGGCTGGTGTACACCTGATACAGCGCGCCATCGGAGTAGGGCCAGACCTGGATGGCGTTGATATAGCCCTCCCGGCTCGGCGCCACACGTGCCTCGCGATTGGCACGCGAGACCCGCGCACGCTCATCAGCCGGTTCCTTGGCTGGCTTGCTGCGCTGAGTTTCCGGCAGTGGCTTGAGCTGGGCAGGCAGGGCCAGAGGCTTGGGGACTGCCACCACCTCGATCGGCTTGGGCGGCTCTGGTAGACGCTGCGCCTCGACAGGTTCGTCCAGGGCGATTACCGGTGGCTGCTGACTAGCGCAGCCGGCCAGTAGGCTCAGCAGCAGAGGGCAGATACAGAGCTTCAGGGCGGTTTTCATGGTTTCTTGGCTCCTTCCGTAGTGTCCAGCTCACGGCTCCAGGACAGGCCGTTGACGTAGATGCCGAGCGGGTTGCGGCGCAGTTTTTCCTCGGTGCGCGGAGGCTGCAGCACCAGCGAGATCACCGCGGTCCAGCGCTCCAGGCCGGCGGCTGAACCATTCACGAAACGGCGCTCGATCCAGCGCACCTGGAACGAGCTGTCGCTGGCACGCACCACACTGGTGACTTCCACCGATACCGACTCCTTGCCGACCCGAGTGAAGGGATCGTTGGCGCGGGCATAGTCGTTGAGGGTGGCCGCGCCGCGGTCGGTGGTGGAGTGATAGGCCTCCAGCCAGTTCTGCCGGACCACCACCGGATCGATTGATATCGAGCGCACCTGCTCGATAAAGCGCGCCAGGTGGTGCGCGATCTGCGCATCCTGGGGCTGGTAGGGGCTGGCGGCTTCGCCGAGGGCGCGTACCTGGCCGAGGTTGTCGACCTCCACCACGTAGGGCGTCACCATCGACTGCGCCGAACGCCAGACCAGCCCGCTGGCCATCAGCAGCGCCAGGCCCAAGCAACCGAAAGCCATCAGCCGCCAGTTACGTGCCTGCGCCAGGCTGCTGCCCATGCGTAGATCCCAGGCCTGTGCCGCGGCCTGGTAGGGCGTGATGGGTTGAGGGGTATCGCTGTAGCGCACCCGTGGACGTCTGAATCGCATCCTTGTACTCCTTTACGAACTCGATGGGTCGCGGATCTGCGGCCCGGGTGATGAGCCACCGCCATCGCCACCGCGCAGGGTGTGGACGACCGTATTGGTGGCCTGCGAGAGTTGTTGTCTGCGCTGCAGGCGCCTGGCCCAGTCGGGCTGTTTGGTCGGGGCAGTTGCAGGATCGGAAGCGGCGGGCGCGCCGCTAGCTGCAGCGCTGGAAGAGGCTCCTGCCAGAGAGCGAGCGCCACCCATTGCCAAGCGTGCTGCACCGGGCGCCATACGGGCGCCGGCCAATACCGCTCCGCCGACACCTGTTGCTACTGCAGCAGCACCTGCTGCCATACCCGCCGCGCCGAGTGCGGTACCGGCTGCTGCACCAGCACCCAGTTGTGGTGCGCCGGAGACCAGCCCGGTGGCGATGCCTGGGCCGAAGATGCCCAGGCCGAGCAAGGCCAGCGAGGCGAGCATTACCACCAGCGCATGGTCGATGGAGGGCTCGTCCGGCACAGCCTGGAACTCGGCGAACAGCCCGCTGCCAATGCCGACGATCACTGCCAGCACCAGCACCTTGATGCCGGACGCGACCACGTTGCCCAGCACCTTCTCGGCGAGAAAGGCGGTCTTGTTCCACAGCGCGAAGGGCACCAGCACGAAGCCGGCGAGGGTGGTCAGCTTGAATTCGACCAAGGTCACGAACAGCTGAATGGCCAGGAAGAAGAAACTGACGATCACCACCAGCCAGGCGAGAAACAGCACCAGGATGCTGTGCAGGTTGCTGAATACTTCGGGAAATCCACTGAGGGAGCTGATCTGCTCAAGCAGCGGCCCTCCGACATCAACCCCAATCGCGGCCAACCGCCCCGGCTGCAGAAACTCCGCATGACTCAACCCGGAACCTGAGGCCAGCAGACCCAACCCGGCGAAGGAGTTGAAGACGATCTTCGCCAGCACGTTGAAGTTGCCGATGATGAAGGCGAAGGCGCCTACATAGAGGACCTTGCGAATCAGCTTGGCGCTGACATCCTCACCGCCCATGGCCCAGAACAGCCCGGCCAGGGTCATGTCGATCACCACCAGGGTCATGGTGAGAAAGGCCACCTCACCGCCGAGCAGGCCGAAGCCCGTGTCGATGTACAACCCGAACACTTCGAGGAATCGGTCGATGACGCTGACGTCGTTCATTGTACGTTCTCGTCGAAGCTTGGCGGGATCGCGGGCAAGTCGGTAGGCCGGACAAACTCGCCAGGCCGGGCGCAGCCGGAGTAGAAGCGCTCAGCCGAATCGTCTTGCCGTGCCACGACGCCATCGTCGCCATGCCCGCAAGCAGCCAGCGCGAGCAGCGGCAGCAGTGCCAGGATTTTCATGTGGGGCCTCCCTACCGATAGAACTGCACGGGGTAGGGGGTGTAGGGCGTGCCGCTGCCCATAAAGCGCCGCCGCCGTTCGCGCGCCTCCTCGGCCGCGGCAGCCTGGCGGGCCAGCTCCAGGGCGATGGCCCGGTTCTGGGTGATCTGCAGCTGCTGTGCCTGGATCGACTGCTTGGCCTGCAGGGCCAGCAACTGGTTGGTGGCTTGGGCGGCCTGCAAGGCGCCACCCGCGGATTGGCTCTGCTGCACCAGCGCGGCCAGGGCGCTCTCGTCCTCGGCCAGGTTCTGCGTCACCTGCGCCTGCACGCGCAGGGCGGTGTGGAGCCCGTCGAGCCCCTGTTGCCAGCGCTCTCGGGCTTCCTCGGCCAGGCGCTGGCTGCTGACGTCGCCGGTGTACTCGGCCGGATAGAGGCGGGCGAACTCCTGATCCAGGCGCTGCACCTCGTAGGCCAGCCCCTGGGCCTCGGCCAGCAGCCGCTCGGTACTGGCCAGGCTCATGCGCAGGCGGTTGAGCACGTTGTAATCCAGGCGCGCCAGGTGGCGGCTCTGGTTCAGCAGCATCTGGGTCTCGTTCTGCAGTTGGCGAACCTGGTTGTTGACCATCTCCAGGGTGCGTACCGCGGTCAGGGTGTTCTGCGCCAGGTTGGTCGGGTCGATCACGGTGAAGGCGCTGGCCGGCTGCAATACCAGCAGGCCCAGCGTCAGCAGGGCGGCGGATGGATAACGGCGGATTCGGTGATTCATGGCAGGCACTCCTTGCGTGACGAGGGATAAGCGGTGAGCAGGTCGGCGGCCCAGTCCAGGCCGCGGTGACGCAACCAGGCAGGGGCGAAATCGGCGGTGCCGGACGCCTGCAGGATGCGGTCGATCTCGCGCTGCTCGGCCGGGCTTGCCGAGGCGGCGAAGGACAGCGTTACCGGCCCCAGGTCGAGGTCGAATAGGCGATTGCCCAGGCGCGACTGGTAGTAGTAATCACGCTTGGGCGTGGCCTGGGTGATGATCTCGATCTGCCGGTCGTTGAGGCCGAAGCCTTGGTAGATGCCGCGGACCTGCGGCTCGCCCGCCTGCGGGTTGGGCAGGAAGATGCGACTGGCGCAGCTCTCGATAATTGCCGCGGCGATGCTGGAGTCCTTGATGTCGGCCAGTGACTGGGTGGCGAAGATGACGCTGACGTTTTTCTTGCGCAGGGTCTTGAGCCACTGACGGATGCGCGCGGCGAACAGCGGGTCGTCGAGAAACAGCCACGCCTCGTCGAGGATCATTAGGGTCGGCTCGCCGTCGAAGCGCTCCTCGAAACGGGCGAACAGGTAGCTCAGCACGGCGGCCACCGCCGCCTTGCTGTGCATCAGTTCCTCCATCTCGAAGCACTGCACATCGGCGCTGCCCAGCCGATCCTGATCGGCATCCAGCAATGCGCCATGAGCACCGCCCAGCACGTAGGGTTGCAGCGCCTGGCGCAGGACGTTGTCCTGCAGCAGCACCGAAAAACCGGTCAGTGTGCGCTGCGCCTCGGGCGCGCCAGCCAGGCTGTCGAGTGCCGTCCACAGCGCAGCCTTCTGCTCGGGGCCGACGGCCACGCCTTCCTGCAGCAGTCGAGCCTCCAGCCACTCGGCGGCCCAGGTTCGGTATCCCGGCTGATCGATGCGCGCGAGGGGTTGGAAGGCCAGGTCGCCATCGCCTCCGAGGTCGTAGTGCTCGCCACCCAGGCCCAGCACCGTTGCGCGCAGCGAACGCCCCATATCGAACAGAAACAGGCGCGCGCCCGGGTAGCGGCGAAACTGCAGGGCCAGGGTCGCCAGCAACACCGACTTGCCCATGCCGGTAGGGCCGGCCACCAGGGTGTGGCCGACGTCGCCGACATGGGTGACCAGGCGAAACGGCGTCGCGCCATCGGTGCGGGTGATCACCAAAGGCGGGCCATCCAGATGTTCGTTGCGGGTGGGGCCGGCCCAGACCGCCGAGACCGGCATCAGGTGCGCCAGGTTGAGCGTGGAGATCAGCGGCTGGCGGACATTGGCATAGGCGTTGCCGGGGATCGACGACAGCCAGGCCTCCACCGCATTGAGGCTCTCGGCGATGGTGACGAAGCCGCGTCCCTGGATTACCCGCTCGACCCGGCGCAGCTTTTCGTCCGCGACCTGGGCGTCGTCATCGCTCACCGTCACGGTGGCCGTCACATAGCCGAATGCGACTTGGTCGGCGCCAAGCTCCTGCAGCGCCGCGTCGGCATCGCTGGCCTTGTTCGCCGCATCGCTGTCGAGCAGTGGGCTTTCCTGCTGGAAGATCGCTTCGCGCAGCAGTGCCAGGACGCCCTTGCGCTTTGCGAACCACTGCCGGCGTAGGCGCACCAGTTCCTTCTCGGCCTCGTCCTTGTCCAGGCAGATAAAGCGGGTCGACCAGCGATAGGCGAAGCCCAGGCGGTTGAGGTCATCCAGCACGCCGGGCCAGGTCGAGGTGGGGAAGCCACGTACCGACAGCGTGCGCAGGTGCTGCTCACCCAGGCGTGGCGCCAGGCCCGTGGTCAGGGGACTGTCGGCCAGCAGGGCATCGAGGTGGAAGGGCACCTCGGGCACCGCCACCCGCTGGCGAGGGGTCGAAATCGTGGCATGCAGGTAAGTCAGCGTCTGGCTGTCATCGAGCCAGGCTAACTCCGGCATCACTCCGTCCAGCAGGTCGAAGAAACGATCCGTCTCGGCGACGAAGGCGGCCAGCCGTTCGCGCCAGTCGACACCACGTTGCGCCCGGTGCTCGTAGAGCAGGCCGGCGGCGCGCGAGCGCGACTCCTCCGGCGGCAGGTAGAGCAGCGTCAGGTGGTAGGTACTCTCGAAGTGGCTACCCTGAGCCTCGAAGGCCGCGCGGCGCTCCTCGTCCACCAGCCAGGACAGTGGCTCGGGAAAGTCGCCGTTGGGGTAATGCGCCGCCGCCAGGCGCTCGGCCTCGACAAACAGCGCCCAGCCCGAGCCGAGGCGACGCAGGGCATTGTTCAGGCGCGCCGAGGTGGCCACCAGTTCGCCCTGGGTGGCACTGTCCAGGTCCGGCCCGCGAAAGCGCAAGCTGCGTTGGAACGAGCCGTCCTTGTTCAGCACCACGCCGGGCGCGACCAGGCCGGCCCAGGGCAGCCAGTCGGCGAGCTGGGCGGGGCGGCGCTGGTATTCGGTGAGGTTCAGCATGGCGGCGCTCCTCACACATCCAGCAGCGGGGGCTGCTTGATATGCCGGGCGAACACCTGGAGGAACTGCGGGTCCAGGCGGGCACCCCATACCGCCAGCGAGTGGCCGACCAGCCACAGCGCCAGGCCCGGCAGCCACAGCTGCAGGCCCAGACCGACCACGGCCGCCAGGGTACCGTTGAGGATCGCCACGTTGCGCGGCGCGCCGCCGAGCAGGATCTGCTCGGCCAGCGAGCGGTGCAGCGGCACCTCGAAGCCGGGGATGAGTTCGCGCTCGCCGTTCATGCGACCACCGCCCCGCCGGCAAAGCTGAAGAAGCTGAGGAAGAACGACGACGCGGCGAAGGCGATCGACAGGCCGAAGACGATCTGGATCAGCTTGCGAAAGCCGCCGCTGGTGTCGCCAAAGGCCAGCGTCAGGCCGGTGGAAATGATGATGATCACCGCGATGATGCGCGCCACCGGGCCCTGTACGGATTCGAGGACTGCTTGCAGCGGTCCCTCCCAAGGCATGCCGGAGCCAGCAGCGAGCACCGGCAGGGAGGCGCCTAGGCAGAGGGCTCCGAGCAACAAGGCGCCGATGAGGCGACGACGATTAGCAACGCGGGGATGGCAGGCAGTCATGGCTGTTTTCCTGAGTAAGCGAAGGAATGAATGCGGGGGCGATGGAGGTGAGTTGATAGCCGCGCTCGTCATAGCCGGTGACGCGGGCGATCTGCTGGACATAGCGCGCGCGGCCACGGCCGGCGAGAAACACCACCAGGTTGACCGCCTCGGCGATCAGCGCCCGCGGCGCTGTCAGGGCGACTTCCAGAATCAGTTGCTCCAGGCGCAGCAGTGCGCCCTGTGCAGAACCGGCATGAAGGGTGGCGATACCGCCGGGATGACCTGTGCCCCAGGCCTTGACCAGGTCCAGCGCTTCGCCGCCACGAACCTCGCCGACCACCACGCGATCGGGGCGCAGACGCAGCGTGCTGCGCACCAGATCAGCCATGGAGACCACGCCGGGCTTGGTGCGCAGAGCGACGTGATCGAGGGCCGGACATTGCAGCTCGACCGTGTCCTCCAGCACCAGCACGCGATCGCCGCTGTCGGCCACCTCGGCCAGCAGCGCGTTGGCCAGGGTGGTCTTGCCGCTGCTGGTGCCGCCGGCCACCAGGATGTTCTGTCGCTCGTGCACGGCCACGCGCAGGTGTTCTGCCTGCGCGGCGCTGAGGATGCCGTCGGCGACGTACTGCTGCAGCGGGATGACCCCGGCGGCGCGTTTGCGCAGGGCAAAGGTCGGCCCGGCTACCACCGGCGGCAGTATGCCCTCGAAGCGTTCGCCGGTTTCCGGCAACTCGGCGCTCAGCAGCGGCCGGCCACGATGTACTTCCGCGCCGACATGCGCGGCCACCAGGCGGATGATCCGCTCGCCGTCGGCCGCCGCCAGCGTGCCCAGGCGGGAGCGGCCGACTGACAGGCGATCCAGCCAGAGCACGCCGTCGGGGTTGAGCATCACCTCGACCACGTCTGGATCATCCAGGGCGGCAGCGATCAGCGGGCCCATCGCCGTGCGCAACATGCGTGTGCGACGATCCAAGGAGGTCGCCGCCGCGCTCAGCACGATGGAAGAGGAGCAGTTCATAGGCGCTCTCCAGTGGCCTGAGCCTCTGCCTGAACCTCCTCGTGCACCTCTCTGACCAGGCTGCGCCCGCGCTGCAGGTGACGCCCCAGTTGCTCGACGAATTGGCTGAAGCGCAGCTTGCCCTGCGCGCGCGCCGCCTCTTGGTGCGCTTCGGGCACCGGTGTGCTGACCGTGAGGAAGTAGCGCACGTAGAGCGCCATGGTCTCGATCAGGATGTGCTGGTCGCGTTCCAGGCGCTCGAACTGACGTGACAGGCGATCCAGGCGTTTGGCCATGGCCACCTCGCGCTGCTCGCCGGACTCGGGCGACAGCCAGGAGGCCAGCGCCGCGGCGATGATCGAGGACTTCGACACGCCCTTGGTGATCGCCAGTTCGTTCAGGCGCTTGGCATGCTCGGGTTGGATAAACAGGTTCAGGCGGGCTCGGCTCATAGGGCTATTCCATCGTCAGGGTCGAGGGCGGCCAGCCGCGCCACGCGCTGCAAGCGTGGATCCGGCTGGGTGGAGAAGGGCGCTGGGACGTCGTCCTCGTCGAGCAGCAGCAGGTCGCTGGCCAGCTCGTCGTGCTCCGGCAATTGGGCGAGTTCCGCCAGCTCGGGCTGACGACGCGGGCCGCCGTCCTCGACGGTCTCGTCCTCACTCAGGTCGGCCGGCGGCGCAACGACGGCCGCAGGCACGGCCAGGTCGCTCCAGTCGTCCACGCGTGGCGCCGGTGCGTCGGCGTAGTGGCCCGGCTGCAAGCGCGGTGCTGGCAGTACCCGACTCTGGAAGTTGGTATCGGTGTAGTAGCGCAGCTTCTTCGCGCGGATCGGTGCGAGTCCCGAAAGCATCACCACGGCCTCGTCGCTGGGCAGTTGCATTACCTCGCCCGGGGTCAGCAGTGGGCGGGCGGTTTCCTGGCGCGACACCATCAGATGGCCCAGCCAGGGCGCCAGACGGTGGCCGGCGTAGTTGCGCTGCGCGCGCAGTTCGGTGGCAGTGCCGAGGGTCTCGGAGATGCGCTTGGCGGTGCGTTCGTCGTTGGTGGCGAAAGTCACCCGCACGTGGCAGTTGTCGAGGATCGAGTGGTTCTGGCCGTAGGCCTTGTCGATCTGGTTCAGCGACTGCGAAATGAGGAAGGCGCGCAGTCCATAACCGGCCATGAAGGCCAGCGCCGTCTCGAAGAAGTCCAATCGCCCCAGCGCCGGAAACTCATCGAGCATCAGCAGCAGCTTGTGCCGACGTTCGATTCCGTCGGAGCCGTCGAGTGACTCGGTCAGACGCCGGCCGACCTGATTGAGGATCAGGCGGATCAGCGGCTTGGTGCGGCTGATATCCGAGGGCGGCACCACCAGATACAGCGACACCGGATGCTCGGCTGAGATCAGGTCGGCGATGCGCCAGTCGCAGCGCGAGGTGACCTCGGCCACCGTCGGGTCCCGATACAGTCCGAGGAAGGACATGGCCGTGGACAGCACACCCGAGCGCTCGTTGTCGCTCTTGTTCAGCACCTCCCGCGCCGCCGAGGCCACCACCGGATGCGGGGCATCGCCCAGGTGCGGCGTGCTCATCATCCGATGTAGGGTCAACTCGAAGGTGCAGGCCGGATCGGAAAGGAAGTTGGCGACGCCGCGCAGGGTCTTGTCCTGGCCTGCGTAGAGCACGTGCAGGATGGCACCGACCAGCAGCGCGTGACTGGTCTTCTCCCAGTGATTACGCCGCTCCAGCGCACCTTCCGGGTCGACCAGGATGTCGGCAATGTTCTGCACGTCGCGCACCTCGTGGGCGCCGCGACGCACTTCCAGCAACGGGTTGTAGGCGGCCGAGGCCAGGTCGGTGGGGTTGAACAACAGGCAGTGGGAGAAACGCGAACGCCACCCTGCGGTCAGGCTCCAGTTCTCGCCCTTGATATCGTGGATGACCGCCGAGGCCGGCCAGGAGAGCAGGGTGGGCACCACCAGGCCGACGCCTTTGCCCGAGCGCGTCGGCGCGAAGGTCAACACATGCTCGGGGCCTTCGTGGCGCAGGTACTGGTCGTCGAACTGGCCGAGGAACACACCCGCAGGCTGGGTCAGGCCGGCCTTGCGCACCTCATCAGAATCGGCCCAGCGCGCCGAGCCATAGGTGGTAACCCGCCGTGCCTGGCGCGCCCGCCAGATCGCCATGCAGATGGCCACCACCAATGCCAGTAGGCTGCTGCAAGCGGCGATGCTGCCGCCGACGTTGAAGATGTCCGGCGCATAGGCATCGAAGACGAACCACCACTCGAACAGACGCCAGGGGTGATAGACCGGTGTACCCAGCAACTCGAACCAGGGTGTCCCCAGGCGAGTCTGGTAGCCGAGCGCAGCAGCCGTCCACTGCGTGGCACCCCACACTCCGGACAGGGTAATGGCCAACACCACCAGCACCTGGCCGTACAGCACCGTCGTTGCATGCATCCCTGAACCCAACCTCCCTGGCAAAACGCACGGCACGCCGATGTGCCGCGGGCGAGAGGTTCGGTACTGGAGGAGTAGGGGTCAAAGACCGTTTCGAGGAAGATTGATGCTGGGGTGACAACAGTTCTGGCTGTGGCGATTGGAAGGCAAGCAATGCCTGATGCAGTGCACAGGTTTACCAAGGCGCAGAGGCGGGGCGAGGTTAGGCCTTGGCTATTCGCGCTGCGCCCTCCTGATACGATGGATGATGGTGCCCAGGACCAGTACCACCAGCGGCGCGGCATAGAGGCTGGCGTCTCGCGGCGAGAGGTCCAGGCCCATGCTGCGCGCGCCTTCGTAGAGCAGCTTGAAAAGGCTCAGCAGGTAGTAGCTGATGGCGATGATCGACAGCCCCTCGACCGCCTTCTGGATCTTGATCTGGGTGGTGGCGCGTTCGTTGAGGCTGTGCAGGATGGCGCAATTTTGCTCCTCCACCTCCACCTGCACGCGGGTCTGCAGCAGTTCGCCGAGGTTGGCCACGCTCTCGTTGACCCGCTCCAGGCGCTGCCGGGTGGCCGAGCAGTAGCGCACGGTCGGGCGGAAGCGCCGCTCGATGAACACGCCCAGACGTTGGCGGCCCTGGACATGCACCTCGCGCAGTTCGGCGATACGCTCGAAGACGATCTGCGCATAGGCCTCGGTGGCGCTGAAGCGCTGGCGGGTCCTGGCGGCCTGGCGGACGATGCGTGCCGAGAGGTGGGAGATGCTCTTCAATATCTGCCGGGCGTCGCTGCTGGAATGAGCGTTCTGGTCGGACAGTTCGGTGAGCTCGCGCTCGTAATCCCGCAGCACCCTCGCGAGGTCCTTGGCCACCGGCAGGGTGAGCGAGGCCATCATGCGGTAGGTCTCGATCTCCAGCAGACGGCGGACCATGCGCCCCAGGCGGTAGGCATTGAGGTTGTGGTTGACCAGGAGGATGCGGTTGACGCCGTCCGGCGTCAGGCGGAAATCACTCCAGATCACCGCGTCGCCGGCGCCGACCTGCGAGCCGCAGGGGTCCTTGAAACCGTAGCGCGCGGTGCTGCCTTCCCATTCCTCGGCGGACTCCACCAGCACCTGCGAGCATTCGATCAGCAGCTCCTCGTGCCCCTGGATTAGGGCGGCGAGGCTCTCCGGCAGCGGCGGCCAGAACTCCGCGCGAGCCTGCTTGGGCACGACCATGGTGAGGGAGAGGAACTCGGTGTGCCGCTCCCACTTGGTCGCGTATCCATCCAGGCTGACCAGCCCCTGCAGGGCGTCTGCGGCCTGGTCGTCGAGGGCCTCGACCAGGCGATCCAGCGCGTCACCGCGCTCCAGTAGTGTCAGGTGATAGACATGGGCCGGCTCGTTGAAATAGATCGAGGGGCGCGCGTGCAGCTCGTCATGCAACTCGCTGCGCATGGGATGCATCGTCTGGCTGGTGTTCACTGAACTCGGGTCCGGGCGGGTTGGCGGAATCGACGCGGGCCGCGGTCCAGGGTGATGCGCACGACCTAGGCGGCCCCGCGACACCCTACGGACCGCCGCTGTTATCTGGACGGACGCCGGATCGTGGCGAGACGGCACACTATGGCGCTGACCAGCGCCAAGGCATCAGGCCGCCGCTCCGGTAGGAGCCGCGCCCCGCGGCGAATAGGTCCGTTCAGGCGACTGAAAGGCGTCGCTCCGGGGCACCCAGCATCGCCCAGCCGATCCATCCGCCCGCTCCCGCCGGTTCTCTCGTAGGGTGGAGCGCGCTTTATCGATCCACCGCATGCGCCTGCGGTGGATGTAATAAGCGACATCCACCCGCCATTTAGAGCAGCGGCAGGCCGAGCACGGCGCGGCACTCATCGAGCGAGCGCTGCTCGGTGGCGGCATAGAGCTGCAGCTCGTCGAGCACCGTGGCGCCCAGGGCCGCCTGGAAGTCCGCTTGGTTGGAGCTGATTGCGTAGCTTGCCTGGGCGTTGTCGCCGAGGTTGGATTGGAAGATCCCCGCCGCGCTGACCGGCAGGAAGTCTTCGTACACCAGCGGATCGAAGCGGATATGGCCGGCGGCGATCAGCGCCTCCAGGGTCTGCGGACGCTCGCTGGCGACACGACCCTGCTCGGTGACGCGGTAGCGGAAGTAGGCCAGACCTTCGGTGCGCATCTGCGCGTAGCTGTCGGGGAAGGCGCGAAAGTGCTTTGCCAGCAGCTCGCCGTACAGCGCGGCATTGGGTTCGCTAGGCGCTTCCCCGAGTTCGGCGCGGGCGGCATTGAGCAATTGGTCGTAAAGGGCGCGGCCCTTCGGGGTCAGGGCCGCGCCGCGCTGTTCGATCTCGCCGAAGCGGGCGGTGTGGCTGCCGTCGGCGCCCTGCTGGTCGGTGAAGGCGACCTTCTCCTGCAGCGCCTTGAAGCTGGTCTGGCGCAGCAGGATCGGGCAACGGCGACGGGGCGGACCTTCGACCACGGCCTTCGGCGTGATGCCGCGGGTGGGCATGCTGGCCTGGATCTGGTCGATGTCCAGGGTACGCGGCGTCAGGTGATTGATATGCGGCCCCTTGAATGCCACCACGTCGGCGATCAAGCGGTGCTGGGCGTGCAGCTGGTCGTACTCGGCGGCACTGACGGTGGCCTGGGTGTGCCAGCGGAAGGTCTCCAGGGCCTGGGTCACGAACTCCCTGGCGTCCGCCTCATTCAGACCACCATCGGTCTCACACTGCTCGATCAGTTGCAGCGCTCGCGGCGTGAAGATATTGCGCTTGGCCAGCAGGCGCGCGGCCAGGTCGCGCAGCTCGGGGTTGTCGATCAGTTCCAGGCGCAGCAGTGAGGTGAACACGCGGAACGGGCTGTGCTGCAGGGCGGCCTCATGCACCGCGCGGAAGGCCGTGGAGTGGACCGGCACGCCAGCCGGACTGAGGTCGTAGTATCCCACCGGCTGCATGCCCATTACGGCGAATAGACGGCCGATGGTGGCCAGCTCACTGGCGGTGCCGACACGGATGGCGCCGTGACGCTCCATGGCCAGGCGCTCCAGTTCGCCGCTGTGTTGCAACTGTTCGGCGATTTCGGGGCTGTCTTGCAGCAGCTGCTGGTTGACTTGTTCGACCAATTGCAGGAGATCGCCATAGAGCGGGACTTCTGCCTTGTACATATCGGACATGGCACGAGAGAACTGCGCGCGAATCTCGGATGGATCGATGAACGCCGGTTTGCTCATGATCAAGCAATCTCCTGGAAGGCATGGGTGGGTTGAAGCCTGGGCATGGATCGGATTTTGGGCAGCGGCGCGGCGCGGTACAAACGACATCTTCTCAGTACTTCATTCGCTGGGGGAATGAATGATCGCTGTAGATGGAGTCACTGCTGCAACGAGCAAGGCATCTATTCCAACAGGTGCGTAGGGCTATAAAAAACAACCCCCGGCAAGCTGGGCCGGGGGCTTAGAGCAAAGGGGGTCAGGGCCGGCACAAGTGCCGTTTCAACGCCTGGATGGGGTGGGGCAGCGATAGCGCGCTGAGGCGCTCGGCCTGGCTGCGGCAGGAGTAGCCGTTGGCCAGCAGGCGTGCGGGGTCGATGTCGCCTTCGACCCGCTCGCGCCAGGACAGGTCGTAGATCCGCTCGGAGGTCTGCCGGTTCGCCGCCTCGTGCCCATAGGTGCCGGACATGCCGCAGCAGCCCAGCGGCAGGCTCCTGAGGTTCAGGCCCAGGTGCTGGAACACCTGGGCCCACAGTGCCGTCGCGGCCGGAGCGTTGGTCTTCTCTGTGCAGTGGCCCAGCAGATAGTAGTCCGCGCCGGGGTTGGCCATGTTGACGTCCAGCCTGTCCAGATTCTGCGCCAGCCATTCCTGCGGCAGCAGCACTTCGGGCGCCGCATCGCCCAGGAGCTTGTGGTACTCCTGGCGGTAGACCAGGGTCATGGCCGGGTCCAGGCCCACCAGTTGCACGCCATGGCCAGACAGCGCGTTGAGCATTGCTGCATTCCGGCGCGCGGCCTTGTCGAAGGCGCCAAGGAAACCCAGCACCTGCTGCGGCTTGCCGTTGGGCAGAAAGGGCGCGAGCAACACCAGGAAGCCTAGGCGCGAGAGCACCTCGATCAGATCCGCCAGTACCTCGGTGTCGAAGTAGCGGGTAAAGGCGTCCTGCACCAGGATCACGCTGCGTTCGCGTTGCGCTGCGGTCAGTCGGCGCAGGTTTTCCGGCGTGGCCTCAAGCACGTCCCAGCGCTCTAGCGTCGCCTTCAGGTCGAAGCGACTGAGCAGCGGGCTGTCGACCATGCCGGCGTAGCGGCGCAGCACGGCCTGGCTCAAGCCCAGCTGCATCAGGCCGTTGTACAGCCAGGGCAGCTTGGCGAAATAGGGGATGCTGTACTCCAGCGAGCCGATCAGATAGTCCTTCAACGGGCGCAGGTAGCGGCTGTGGTACAGCTCGAGGAAGCGCGAGCGGAATTCCGGCACGTTGACCTTGACCGGGCATTGCCCTGCACAGGATTTGCACGCCAGGCAGCCCGACATGGCCTCGAACACCTCGTGGGAAAAGTCCGCCTCGCCGCGGCGCTTGCCCAGGCTATTACGGATGCGCGCCGGCAGCGTGCGCAGGGTCGCCAGGCCACGGCTGCGCTCGGCCGCCTGCAACACATCGACCCCGGCCTGGCCCTGCAGGCGCAGCCATTCGCGCAGCAGCGAGGCGCGGCCCTTGGGCGACTGGGTGCGTTCGCGGGTGGCCTTCCACGACGGGCACATGGCGTCGTTGGGGTCATAGTTGTAGCAGGCGCCGTTGCCGTTGCAGTGCATGGCCGCGCCGTAGCTGCTCCACACGCGCTCGTCGATCTGCCGGTCGAGGTCGCCGCGCAGCGGCACTTCGTCGACCTTGGTCAGCTCGCTGCCAGCCGCCAGCGGCGTGGCGATCTTGCCGGGGTTGAGCTGGTTGTCCGGGTCGAAGGCGCTCTTGATCGCCTGCAGCGCCGGGTACAGCTCGCCGAAGAAGCGCGGCGCGTACTCCGAACGCAGGCCCTTGCCGTGCTCGCCCCAGAGCAGGCCGCCGTATTTGTGGGTGAGGGTGGCCACGCCATCGCTGATCGGGCGGACCAGCGCCGTCTGGGCGGGGTCTTTCATGTCCAGCATCGGGCGTACGTGCAGCACGCCGGCATCGACGTGACCGAACATGCCGTACTGCAGCTGATAGCCGTCGAGCAGGGCACGGAATTCGGCGATGTAGTCGGCAAGTGCCTCGGGCGGCACGGCTGTGTCTTCGACGAAGGGTTGCGGGCGCACTTCGCCGTCCACGTTGCCCAGCAGGCCTACCGAACGTTTGCGCATGGTGTATACGCGCGCCACGGCAGCGGCGCCACGGGCGATGGTGTGGCCGATGCGCTGCACGCTGGCATCGCTGCTCAGGTGGGCGGTGAAACGCTCGACCTGCTCATCCAGCGCCGCGGCGTCGTCACCGCTGAACTCCACCAGGTTGATGCCTTGTGTCGGGATGGCCGGATTGGCCGGGAAGTACTCGGCCACGTCATGCCAGACGATGTCCTTCATCGCCAGATTGAGCACCCGCGAGTCCACCGTTTCGATGGACAGCGGTGCCATGGCCATCAGCGCCTGGGCATCTCTGAGCGCGTCCATAAAGCTGGCGTAGGACACATTCACCAGCACCGAGTGCTTGGGGATTGGCAGCACGTTGAGGGTCGCTTCGACGATGAAGCCGAGCGAACCTTCCGAGCCGCAGAGAATGTTGTTGAGGTTGAAGCGGCCGTCGGCGTCGCGGATGTGCGCCAGGTCGTAGCCGGTCAGGCAGCGGTTGAGCTTGGGGAAGCGCTGTTCGATCAGCCCGGCGTGTTGCTCGTGTACCTGCAGCACGGCGCGGTGCACGTCGCCGAGGCGGCTGTCGTCCTGCAGCGCCTGTTGCAGCGCGTCCTCGCTGAGCGGGGCGCTGTGCAGGCGCTCGCCGCCGAGCAGGATGGTCTGCAGTTGCAGCACGTGATCGCGGGTCTTGCCGTAGGTGCAGCTGCCCTGGCCGCTGGCGTCGGTGTTGATCATGCCGCCGATGGTGGCGCGGTTGGAGGTCGACAGCTCCGGGGCGAAGAACAGCCCGTGCGGCTTGAGCGCGGCGTTGAGCTGATCCTTGACCACGCCGGCCTGCACGCGCACGCGGCGCCGCTCGGGGTCGATCTCGAGGATGCGGTTCATATGCCGCGACAGGTCCACCACCAGGCCGTGGGTCAGCGACTGGCCGTTGGTGCCGGTGCCGCCGCCGCGCGCGGTGAGGACGATGTCGCGGTACTGCGCTTGCGCGGCCAGGCTGGCCAGCAGGCGCACGTCTTCGTCGTGCAGGGGAAACAGCGCCGCTTGTGGCAGGCGCTGGTAGATCGAGTTGTCGGTCGCCAGCACGGTGCGGCTGCCGTGGTCGGGGGCGATTTCCCCCTGGAAGCCAGCCTGCATGAGCGAGTCGAGAAAGGCGCGGTAGTGCCTCGTGAGCGCTGCCGGTGGAGCTACTTGGGCAATCATGGTGCTAGCGGATACCTGCCAGGCAGTCTTCGATAATGTCCAGGCCCTGCTCGAACAGCGCCGGCTCGATGGTCAACGGCGCCAGCAGGCGCACGATATGCCGGCTCTTGCCGCTGGGCATCAGCAGCAGGCCGCGCTCGCGGGCCGACTCCAGCAAGGCGGCGAGTTGCGTGGTGCCGGGCTTGCCGTCGGTCGTCAGCAGTTCGATGCCGCGCATCGCCCCGGTGCCGGTCAGCCGGCCCAGGCAGGGCGAGATCGCCCGTTCGCGCCAGCTGGCGTAGCGGCGCACGATGGCCTGCTCCTGCGCCTCGCCCCAGGTCGCCAGGTTGGCATCGCTCATCGCCTCCAGGCTGGCCAGCGCGGCGGCGCAGGCCAGCGGGTTGCCCGAGTAGGTGCCGCCGAGGCCGCCCTTGGGCAGGGTGTCGAGCAAGTCCTTGCGGCCGACCACCGCACCAAGCGGCAGGCCGCCGGCGATGCTCTTGCCGAGCAGCAGCAGGTCCGGCTCGATGCCCAGACGGCTGAAGGCGAAGCGCTGCCCGGTGCGACCGAAGCCGGACTGGATCTCGTCGGCGATCAGCAGGATGCCGTTGGCGTCGCATAGCGCGCGCAGGCGCTGGGCGAACTCGGCGTCCATGGCCAGGAAACCGCCTTCGCCCTGTACCGGCTCGAAGACGATGCAGGCGACTTCGTTGATATCGACCTCAACGCTGAACAGCCGCTCCAGCGCCTGCAAGCCTTGCTCGGCGCTGACGCCGGTATCCGCGCTGGGGTAGGGCAGGTGGTAGACCGGGCCGGGCAGCACGCCGACGCGCTGCTTGTACGGGGCGACCTTGCCGTTGAGGTTGAGCGTGGCCAGGGTGCGACCATGGAAGCCGCCGTCGAAGGCGATCACCACGCTGCGTCCGGTGGCGGCGCGGACGATCTTCAGTGCGTTCTCCGCCGCCTCCGCGCCGCTGTTGGTGAGCATGCCGGCCAGCGGGTAGCTGAGCGGGATGAACGCGGCGAGGGCGTCCATCAGCTGGCGGTAGCCGCTGTGCGGAACTGCGTTGAAGGCCGAGTGGGTCAAGCGCTGGGCCTGCGCGCCGATGGCCGCGACCACGCCAGGGTGGCAGTGGCCGAGGTTGAGTACGCCGATGCCGCCGACGAAATCGATGTAGCGCTTGCCCTCGGTGTCCCAGACCTCGGCGTTGCGGCCGTGACTGAGGGTGATCGGGTGCACGATGGACAGCGAGGCACTGATGGGCGACGTGCTCATGCGCGGCCCTCGGGCAGCGCGGAGGCATGAAATGACATTGCGGCGTTCCTCGTCGAAGGGGGGATTTCCTTCTATGAAAACGAGGAAGGCCGAGGCTGCACAAACGAAAAAAAATTACCGGGTCATTCCAAGGATTCAGGAACTAGCATGCCCCTGCCGGCCATGCGCCTTGTCCAGTATCCAATCGACAAAGCTTCTGACCTTGGGAATATCGATCGACTGCTCGGCATAGGCCATGTAGTGCGAGCCTTCGCTGGGCTTGTGATGCACCCAGGGAATCACCAGCTT
This sequence comes from Pseudomonas sp. NPDC077186, assembly GCF_044543505.1. Lineage (NCBI taxonomy): Bacteria > Pseudomonadati > Pseudomonadota > Gammaproteobacteria > Pseudomonadales > Pseudomonadaceae > Pseudomonas > Pseudomonas sp. NPDC077186. The sequence continues at coordinate 408,575 of NZ_JBITWE010000001.1, read as the reverse complement.
GGCGTCGTCCAATTCGTCCTCGACCAGAAAACGCGGAACCAGGGCGATGCCGCAGCCCGCGCGAGCGGCGCGGATGCACATGTAGAAAGTGTCGAAACGCGGCCCGTGGTAGCTGTGCTCGGTGTCGATGCCCTGTTCCTCGAACCATTCGTGCCAGGCCTCGGGGCGCGACGTGCACTGCAGCAGGACGAACTCGGCCAGCTCTGCGGCGCCTCGTAGCGAACGTCCCTGCAACACGTCCGGCGAGCACACCGGCACCACCTCCTCGCCGAACAGCTCGATGCAGGTAGCCCCCGGCCAGGAACCCTGGCCGTAGAAGAAGGCCACGTCCGCCTTGGCCTGCACCAGATCGAAAGGCTCCAGTTCGCTCCTGATGTCGAGGTGGATATTGGGGTGGCGCTTGGAGAAGCCCTTGAGGTTGCTGATCAGCCAGCGCGCGCCGAAGGTCGGTTGGGTGGCCACCCGCAGCACCTCGGTTTCGCCGCCGTAGGAGAGGATGTAGCGGCTGGAGATATCCACCTGGGTAAGGATCTTGTTGACCTCGGCCAGGTACAGCTCGCCTGCCGGGGTCAGCTGCAGGCGCCGGCGCACGCGGTGGAACAGCAAGTGCTGGAGCATGTCCTCGAGTTGGGCGACCTGTTTGCTCACCGCGCTCTGGGTCAGGAACAGCTCTTCGGCGGCGCGGGTGAAGCTCATGTGACGGGCGGCGGCCTCGAAGCACTGCAGGGCGGTCATGGTGGGCAGCAGGCGCTTGGGCATGGTGGTCTCGCGGGCAGGTGGACGGTGAGTTCATTCTGCTGGGGAATGATGTGGTGCGTAAAGGTCGTTTGTTGGCCTGCGCAAATCGGTTCGATACTGACCCCCGTCAATGAACCCCAGCGCTCAGCGGATGTAGGAGAACAACATGGTTGGCGAGCTGCTCAACACCCTCGGCGTGCAAGCCCACGCGTACCAAGGCGGCGATCATGCCGTGCACAGTCCCATCGATGGCAGCCTGATCGCCTCGATCAGCCTGGAAAGCGCCGACGCCGTACCGGCCAAGGTGGCGGCGGCGCATCAGGCCTACCTTAGCTGGCGCGACGTCCCCGCCCCACGCCGTGGCGAACTGGTGCGCCTGTTCGGCGAAGTGCTGCGCGAATACAAGACCCAGCTCGGCGAGCTGGTGTCGATCGAAGCCGGCAAGATCACCCAGGAAGGCCTGGGCGAAGTGCAGGAGATGATCGATATCTGCGACTTCGCCGTCGGCCTGTCGCGCCAGCTGTACGGCCTGACCATCGCATCCGAGCGTCCGGGCCACCACATGCGCGAGTCCTGGCACCCGCTGGGCGTGGTCGGAGTGATCAGCGCCTTCAACTTCCCGGTCGCGGTCTGGGCTTGGAACACCTCGCTGGCGCTGGTGTGTGGCAACTCCGTGATCTGGAAACCGTCGGAGAAGACCCCGTTGACCGCGCTGGCCTGCCAGGCGCTGTTCGACAAGGCGCTGGCGCGTTTCGGCGATGCACCGGCGAACCTCAGCCAGCTGATCGTCGGCGATGCCAAGGCCGGCGAGGCGTTGGTGGACGATGCGCGCGTACCGCTGGTCAGTGCCACCGGCAGCACCCGCATGGGTCGTGCAGTCGGCCCGCGTGTTGCCGCGCGCTTCGCCCGCAGCATCCTCGAGCTGGGCGGCAACAACGCGATGATCCTCACCCCCAGCGCCGACCTCGACCTGGCTGTGCGCGGCATCCTGTTTTCCGCGGTGGGCACCGCCGGCCAGCGCTGCACCACGCTGCGCCGCCTGATCGTGCACCGTTCGGTGAAGGACGAAGTGCTCGCCCGGGTCAAGGCCGCCTATGCCAAAGTGCGCATCGGCGACCCGCGTGCCGGCAACCTGATCGGCCCGCTGATCGACAAACAGGCCTTCGACGCCATGCAGGACGCCCTGGTGCGTGCGCGCGACGAGGGTGGTGCGGTGTTCGGTGGCGAGCGTCGTCTGCAGGAGCAATACCCCAACGCCTACTACGTTGCCCCGGCCATCGTCGAGATGCCGGCGCAGAGCGAAGTGGTGCGTCACGAGACCTTCGCGCCGATTCTCTACGTGCTGGCCTACGACGATTTCGAGCAGGCGCTGGCGCTGAACAACGAAGTGCCGCAGGGCCTGTCGTCCTGCATCTTCACCACCGATGTGCGCGAGGCCGAGCGTTTCCAGAGCGCCTCGGGCAGCGACTGCGGCATCGCCAACGTCAACATCGGCACCAGCGGCGCGGAGATCGGCGGGGCGTTCGGCGGCGAGAAGGAAACCGGCGGCGGACGCGAGTCCGGCTCCGATTCCTGGAAGGCCTACATGCGCCGCCAGACCAACACCATCAACTATTCCCGCGAGCTGCCCCTGGCTCAGGGGATCGTCTTCGACTGACCCAGCGTTCGCCATGCCGGCCAGGGTCGGCATGGCGTTCCCTCATCGACACCGAGAGTCAGTAGCCGTCGACCGTTACACGGCGGCCTCTGCCCGCGCGCACCAAGGGCGGCACAGGCCGTGAATGCAGAGCAATAACAACAAGAGAGGCTCGCCATGAGTGCTACACCCCTTTTCGCGTACTGCCCCCATAAAAACAGAGGAGTTTGACCTTGGACGCTCATAAAGCAGTGACCAGGGAGGCGCCGTCCTTTGCTGTGGCAGTGGCTCCCCTCGTAATTACCGCCATCTTGCTGATGGTCCAGTTCTTCGTCTTCGAGGATTTCACCCCCCATGTGCCGCTCGCCCTCGGCGTGCTGGTGTGCGGACTCTTTGCGGTATGCCGGGGCACGCCCTGGTTCAGCATCGAGGCCTCGATGTTCAAGGTGGTGCGCATCGGTATCCCGGCCATCTTCATCCTGATGTGCATCGGCATGCTGATCGGCTCGTGGATCGCCTCCGGCACCGTGCCCACGCTGCTCTATTACGGCTTCGGCTACCTGTCGGCCGGCAGCTTCCTGGTAGTGACCTGCCTGCTTTGTTCGCTGATCTCGCTGATGACCGGCACCTCCTGGGGTACGGTCGGTACCGTGGGGCTGGCGCTGATGGGCGTGGGCGAAGGCCTGGGCGTACCGGCCTACCTGACCGGCGGCGCCATCGTTTCCGGTGCCTTCTTCGGCGACAAGATGTCGCCGCTGTCGGAAACCACCAACCTGACGCCCGCCGTGTGCGGCACCGATCTCTGGAGTCATATCAAGGGCATGTTGCCGACCACCGTGCCGGCCATGCTCATCGCCCTGGCGCTGTACGCCTGGATAGGTTCCAGCTATGCGGGCAATGTGGTGGATGCCAGCGGTATCGAACTGATGCGTGCCGGCGTCGAGCAGCATTACCGGATCGGCCTACTCACCCTGCTGCCGCCGCTGGTGGTGGTTGTCCTGGCGATGCGCAAGGCGCCGGCCCTGCCGGTGATGTTCGCCGGGGTAGTTCTGGCTGCTGGCGTGGCGGTGTTCTACCAGGGCATTGGCCTGAAGGAGCTGACCAACGTGCTGCAGAACGGCTTCGTCAGCCAGACCGGCGTCGCTTCGGTGGACAAGCTGCTGTCCAAGGGCGGCATCATGTCGATGACCTGGGTGATCACCCTGACCTTGATCGCACTGGCCTTCGTCGGCGCCCTGGAGGCCCACGGAACCCTCGACGCCATGCGCAAGAAGCTCGACCAGGTGATCAAGGGCCGCTTCGGCCTGGTGCTGAGCAGCCATACCAGCGTGCTGGGTGTCGGCACCCTGGTGGGCGATGTCTACACCTCGTTGGTACTGCCGGGGCAACTGCTCAAGGACAAGTACGCGGCCATGGGCTACAAGCCGACCGTGCTGTCGCGCAGCATCGAGGATTGCGGCACGCTGTGCTCGCCGCTGATTCCCTGGAACATGGGCGGGGCGTTCGTCTCCTCCTCGCTGGGTGTGCCGACCCTGCTGTATGCGCCGGTGGCGTTCGCCTGCTGGTTGTCGCCTGTGATAGGTCTGATCTGGGCCGCCACCGGCAAGTTCATGCCGCGGGTCGAGGCGCAGTCGCCGGCTGAAGCCAATGCCGCTGCCGAACATTACCGGACAGCCGCGCCGCAGCGTTAAACGAGCAAGCCAATCCCCCGGCGTGCCGGGGGATTATTTATTTACCGCGCTAACTGATGTGGATGTTGAAGAGGTAGATGACATGACGGTTTTTCATCAACAGTGCCTCTGGGAAAAGGCAACGCCCGAGCGGATCGAGGCCGGTACGCTGCGCGGGGTGGTCAAGGTCGATGTCTGCGTTATCGGTGCTGGCATCACCGGGCTCAATGCTGCGCTGCGCCTGCTGGAGCAGGGCAGGACGGTGTGCCTGCTGGAAGCCCATGAAGTCGGCCACGGCGGTTCCGGGCGTAACGTTGGCCTGGTCAACGCGGGTACCTGGATCAAGCCGGACGACGTCGAGGCGGTACTCGGCAAGCAACGTGGCGAGCGCCTCAACAGCGCGCTGGGCCAGGCGCCGGCCGAGGTCTTCGCACTGATCCAGCGGCACGCCATCGACTGCCAGGCGCGGCACCAGGGCACCCTGCACATGGCGCACAACGACGCCGGGCTGGACGACCTGCGCGCCCGCGAGTCGCAGTGGCAGCGGCGTGGGGCGGACGTCGAACTGCTCACTGGCGCTGTCTGCGCCGACTACTGCGGCACCGACAAGGTCACCGGCGCGCTGCTCGACCGCCGCGCCGGCACCATCAACCCGATGGCCTACACGGTCGGCCTGGCGCAGGCGGTGCAGCGCCTGGGCGGCGCGCTGTACCAGCATTCGCCGGTCAGCCAACTGCAGCGCCAGGGCAGCGACTGGCTGGTGCGTACCGCGCACGGTGAGGTCTGCGCCGGCCAGGTGGTGATCTCCACTGGCGCCTACACCGAGGGCGAGTGGACCGAGCAGCGGCGCAGCTTCTTCCGCGGCTATTACTACCAGGTCGCCTCGGTGCCGCTGAGCGGCGCAGCGGCCGACGAGATCCTCAAGCACGGCCAGGGTTCCTGGGACACCCGCACGGTGCTCAGCAGCATCCGCCGCGATGCCGAGGGCCGGCTGCTGCTGGGCAGCCTGGGCAAGGCGAGCAACAAGCCGGACTGGTTCGTCCGTCGCTGGGCCGACCGCATCCAGCAGCACTACTTCCCCGCGCTGGGGCGGGTGGAGTGGCAGATGCACTGGACCGGCTGCATCGACTTCACCCCGGATCACCTGATGCGCGTGTTCCAGCCGGCTGCCGGCCTGGTCGCGGTGGCCGGCTACAACGGCCGCGGCAACACCACCGGCACGCTGATCGGCAGGGCGCTGGCAGACTTTCTGCTGAGCGACGATCCAGAGTCGATGCCGCTACCCTTCGAGCCGATGCAGGCGGTATCGGTGCCGACGCTGAGAAGCTATCTCTACGAAACGGGTTTTTCCCTCTACCACGCCGGACAGTGTCTGAAAGTGGTGCTTTGAACTGCATAGGCTTCGCAAAGAGTAACCTGCCGTGGGGGCGCTCTATAAAAGGGCTCAATGCCCCCCAAAAATCGCCCCAGCGGTGAAGCAGGGCATATAGCCTCGTCGGTCGAATGGCACTCCATAGAAGGTAGCGACAGTTTCCGGTGCCAACAGCCAATCTGATCTCTATTAACGGTAGTTTCGGGAAGAAACAGTCACTGATGGCCTACGCCCTATAGGCAGATTGCTCTGCATGCAAGGCGGTGCGGCCATTTTTTTTAGAGCAGATACCGCACGATCACACAGAGTTCTGCACAGCTCTAATACGCAACAGAGAATCAGCTTGCCCGATAGCGGTTAGGCAGTTTGATATTGAATTTGATCGCCAAGGCACGCAGCACAAACGCAACCATAAAACCGCCAAGCAAATCGTAGCTATTCGAGTGACCCAGGGTGCTGAGACCGTAGTAGGTAACAGAACCTGCCAGGGTGGTTGTTATATACAGTTCTTCGTTCATGAGGGTCAGATTGCTGCCACACAACACATCGCGGGCAATCCCGCCAAATGTGGCGGTTACAACACCCATGCAAATTGCGATCAGCGGCGAAGCCTCAGCCGCCAGGGCCACTTCAGTGCCCACCGCCGCGAACAAGGCGATGCCGATGGCATCCATCCAGAGCAAAGCACCGGTCAGCGAAGTCAGCCTGGGCGCAACGAAATAGGTGGCTGCAGAAGAAGCAAGGCAAATCACAATCCAGATAGGTTCTCTAATCCAGAAAACAGGTAGATTCCCCATCAGCACATCACGCAACGTGCCGCCCCCAATACCCGTGGCAGTTCCAATCAGCATAAAGCCCAAGATATCCATCTTTAGCCTCGCTGCACTCAGCGCTCCGGAAATGGCAAAGACGGCCACCGCACACAGCCCCATGATATTCACTACAGCGGTAAGGTCGAACAACACAAAACTCCTCACTTACAACAAAACAACCATATTCAGTATTGCCTTGCGCCAAGGCAAATGGCGCGGCGGGGGAGGCCGGCGAGGTGCCGCTGCACAACGCTGGTTACGACTTCAATGACGCCATCCTGGTTACCGGGGCGCGCTACTTCGCGGAGCTGGCGCGGGTCAGCCTGCCGCGCTGAAGCTCAGCCAGCGGCGGTTGAGCACCCGCAGGGTGCTGGGCTTAGGGGCGCTCAGCCGGAACCCGCTCCCAGCAGCCGCGCCTGTATCGAGTCCAGCGAAGCCTCCAGTTGCGTCAGCCAGCCGGCTTCCTGTAACTGCGACAGGGCCTGTTCGTTCAGGCCGCCGGGGGGTGCCGCTTCGCTCAGTAGCGTCTCGAATGAGAGTGCCTGGTCGGCCATGGCCAGCGTGGCCAGGGCGTGGAACATCGAACTGACATATCCCCTGGCCTCCGTCGGGTCGAGTCCCTGGTTTTCCAACCAGCGTCCGATGGTGGCCTGCAGGGCGTAGAAGGGTGCTATTTGCGCGGTGACCACCGCCAGGCTGCGCAGGGCTGCCTCGTCCGGTGCGGCAACCGCAGTGCCCAGTGGCGCAAACAGGCTGCGCAGTTGTGGATCTGGAGGGGTGAAGGCGATGGGGCCCAGGTGCAGTGCGACCGGGGTGAGCGGGATGGCCTTGAACAGCGCCACTGGCATCCCGATCAGGGCCTGAGCTTGTGCCAGCGACAGGGTGGATACGCAGTTCACCACCTTCTGCCCTGGGCTGAAGCGCAACTCGGCCAGCACCGCCTCGGCAATATCCGGCTTGACCGTGATAAACACCCAGTCGCAGTGGTCGACCACCGCCTGGTTGCTGTTGGCGAGCGTCACCGGCGTATAGGTCGCCACGAGCTGTTGCGCGCGTTGCGGGTTTCTCGGCGAAACCCAGATAGCCTGCGGCGTGTGGGCGCAGGTGCATAGGCCCTGAATGACTGCCTGGGCGATAGCGCCGGTGCCAATGAAACCGATATTCATGATTGCCGCCTGGTGAGGTGGGTAATCGTGGGCTGGGGAGTAGGGGATATACCCCCAGTATTGCGAGCTAACGGATATAGCTGCCGCCATTCACATCCAGGGTCGCCCCGTTGAGCGAGACCTGGGATGGACGCAGGGTGAAGGCGACCAGCTCGGCGATTTCCTCTGGGCTGGCCATGCGTCCCACGGGGATGTCGGCGGTCGCCGCCGCCTCGCCGAATTGTGCGACGAACTGCTCGGCCATGTCGGTTCGGACCCAGCCGGGGGCGATGGCCACGGCCACCACGCCGTCGGCTGCCACGCTGCGAGCGAGTGACTTGGTCAGGTTGATCAGCGCTGCCTTGCTGGCGCCGTAAGGCAAGGCATCGGCTGCGTAGCCACGCTGGGCCGCGCGACTGGCCATGTTGACGATGCGTCCGCCGCCGTGGGCGCGAAAGTGCGCGACGGCCTCGCGACACAGGTCGGCGGCCGCGAAGAAGTTGATCTGGAACTCCCGCCGCCAGGCCGCGCGCCACTCGGGCGAGGAGGCCTGCAGGGCAATCTCGGTACGAATGCCGGCGTTGTTGACTAGACCATGGAGTCGTCCTCCGGCCAGTGCCAGGGCGGCCTGCCACAACTGTTCGGCGCCGTCGTCCAGGGTCAGGTCGCCCTGTACGATCCAACCCTGGCCACCGATCCTCTCCAGCAAGGCTTGAGCGCCGCGCTCGTCACGGCTGTAGTGAATTACCGGGCGGGCACCTTCGCTCGCCAGGCGTTCTACGATCGCCGCGCCGATGCCGCCGGAACCACCGGTGACCAGCACAGCCTGACCGGCCAGATGGCCTGTGCAAACTTGCATCTGTGTTTACCTTCCTGGGCTTGGGGTATGAAGCCATTACCGTTGCTGCGGCCGAGGCGCCGACAGGCCGCGTGTCTGCTGCCTGTCGAGGCCGATCACACCGAGCGGGTCAGACCGCCGTCGACGCGGATGTTCTGCCCGGTGATATAGCCGGCCCCGGCGCTGGCCAAAAAGCCGATGGTGGCGGCGATTTCCTCGCTGCGGCCATAGCGCTTCATCGGCACGCTGGCGCGACGCTGTTCGGTGGCGGGCAGGCTGTCGATCCAGCCGGGCAGCACATTGTTCATGCGCAGGTTGTCGGCGGCATAGGTGTCGACAAATATCTTGGTGAACGACGCCAGGCCGGCGCGGAACACCGCCGAAGTGGGGAACATGTCGCTCGGCTCGAAGGTCCAGGCGGTGGAGATGTTGATGATCGAGCCACCTTTCTGCCGCTGCATGATTGGCGTGACCAGGCGGGTAGGGCGGATCACGTTGAGCAGGTAGGTGTCCATGCCGCGCACCCAGTCCTCGTCGGATATCTCCAGGATCGGTCCGCGCGGGCCATGGCCGGCGCTGTTGACCAGTACATCTATGCGCCCCCACTGCTGAACCACCTGATCGACCAGGCGCTGGAGGTCTTCGTTGGACTGGTTCGAGCCCGTCACGCCGATACCGCCCAGTTCCTTGGCGAGCGCTTCGCCCTTGCCCGAGGAGGAAAGAATCGCCACGCGAAATCCGTCCTCGGCCAGCTTGCGGGCGGCGGCGGCGCCCATGCCGCTGCCACCGGCGGTGACGATAGCTACTTTGTCTGCTGACATTTGCCGTACTCCTTAAATTCAGGGGGCGGAACGCCGGCATGTGCTGCCTGCCGGCGTCGCCGATCAATGTGCGGGTTTTGCCGTCTGGAGGGCGTTGCCGCTGCGTTCGGCGGCTGCGGATTTTTCGTCGGTAGTGCCGTACTCGTGCTCCCAGAAGTCGGCGTCTTTCAGACCGATGCTGCTGGGCTTGAAGGTCGGTTTCTGGCCGGCCTTCCTCTGCTGCTCATAGTCCTTCAGGGCTTTGAGTGCCGGCCGGGTCAGGAACAGGATGACGGTCAGGTTGACCCAGGCCATCAGGCCCATGCCCAGGTCGCCGAGGGCCCATACCGCCGCCGCCGTCTTGATGCTGCCGTGGTAGATGGTCAGCAGAAGGAGCAGCTTCAGTCCGACGCTGCCCAACAGATAGGCTGCGCGCGATTTGCCCAGCAGGTACGCCAGACAGGTTTCGGCCTTGTAGTAGTAGGACAGCAGGGTAGTGAAGCAGAAGAAGAACAGGGCGGCAGCGAGGAAAATTTCGCCCAGGCCGGGTAGGGCGGACTCGATCGCCAGCTGCGTGTAGAGCGAAGGCTGCGTGCCGATGTTCTCGATGCCGGCCGGTTTCACGTCGTACATGCCGGTGACCAGGATCATCAGGGCGGTGGCGGTGCAGATCAGCAGCGTGTCGATATACACCGAGAAGGCCTGCACCAGGCCCTGCTTGACCGGGTGGGAGACTTCGGCTGCGCCAGATTCGAAAGTCTCGCTGCCTATGCCCGCGCCGTTGGAGTAGACGCCACGTTGTACACCGAGGGCGATGGCCGAGCCGATCAGCCCGCCGAAGGTGGCGTCCAGGCCGAAGGCGCTGTTGAAGATCAGCGCAAATGCTTCCGGCACCTGGCCAAGGTTGAATGCCAGGATAAGAAGGCAGGCGAGGATATAGCCGATGGCCATGAACGGCACCATGATCTCGGCCGCCTTGGCGATGCGCTTGGTGCCGCCGAGGATGATCAGTGCGAGCAGGCCGGCGATGGCGATGCCGGTAACGGCCGGCGCGATGCCGAAGGCCTTCTCCACCGACAGCGCCACAGTATTGGCCTGCACGCCGGGCCACAGGCAACTCATTACGATCAGCGTGAGGGCGGCGGACACTATCGCCAGCCACTTCATCTTCAGGCCTTTCTCGATGTAGTAGGGCGTGCCGCCACGGTATTGGCCGCCCACCTTGGTCTTGTAGGTCTGGGTCAGGGTGATTTCGATAAAGGAGGTAGCGCTGCCGAGGAAGGCCGCCGCCCACATCCAGAACACCGCGCCAGGGCCGCCCAGGGCGATGGCGGTGGCCACGCCGGCGATATTGCCAGTGCCGACCCGGCTGCCCAGGGACAGGGAGAACGCGGCGAAGGAACTGACCCCGGCGTGGGAGTCGCCGCCCTGGAAGGCCAGCTTCAGCATGTCCTTGAACAGGCGGACCTGAACGAAGCGGGTGACCACGGAGTAAAGCAAGCCCAGCCCGAGAAAGGTATAGACCAGGGCGGAGCTCCAGACATAGCCATTGAGCTTGCCTACCAACTCTTCCATTACGTTCGCCTCTTATATTTATTCGTGAGTTCTAGCCGATCTGACGCCAAGAGCTGCGGGGGGCTCAGTGGGTTGGCCGCGTTCCCATCTGTGTAGGATAGGTTGAGCAAAGCGATACGCATCCCCACTGCTCCCCGGGTATTGCTGCACTCAACTCAGGTTGCGTTGATAAGTCGCCACTCTTTGTCCGCCTTCTGCGTAATCTTTCGGTGGCATCCCCTGATAAGCCACAGGGCCACCGAGGTGGCCCTGTGGGTGCGAGCGGTAACGAAACAAAAAAAGCCGACACAAAGGTTGTTCCGCTACCGCTCGTACTCGGTGACCACCAACTGGGCTTAGCCGTTGCTGGGGAAGGCGAACTGCGCCGCCTCGTGCGAGGCGCGCTTGGGCCAGCGCTGGGTGATGGCCTTCTTGCGGGTGTAGAAGCGCACGCCGTCCGGGCCGTAGGCATGCAGGTCGCCGAACAGCGAGCGCTTCCAGCCGCCGAAGCTGTGGTAGCTCACCGGCACCGGCAACGGCACGTTGACGCCGACCATGCCCACTTCGATTTCGTCGCAGAACAGCCGTGCGGATTCGCCGTCGCGGGTGAAGATGCAGGTGCCGTTGCCGTATTCATGGTCGTTGATCAGTTGCATGGCCTCTTCCAGGCTGCCGACGCGAACGATGCACAGCACCGGGCCGAAGATCTCTTCCTGGTAGATGCGCATGTCGGCAGTCACGCGGTCGAACAGGGTGCCGCCGACGAAGTAGCCATTCTCATGGCCGGCGACTTGGTAGCCACGGCCATCGACCACCAGCTTAGCGCCGGCGGCAACGCCGTCGTGGATATAGCCGACCACCTTGTCACGCGCGGCGGCGGTGACCAGCGGGCCCATATCCAGGCCGCACTGGGTGCCGGCGCCGATCTTCAGCGCCTGGATCTGCGGCACCAGTTTGCTCACCAGCGCATCGGCGATCTGGTCGCCCACGCACACGGCCACGGAGATGGCCATGCAGCGCTCGCCGCAGGAGCCGTAGGCCGCGCCCATCAGCGCGCTGACGGCGTTGTCCAGGTCGGCGTCGGGCATCAGCACGGCGTGGTTCTTGGCGCCGCCGAGGGCCTGCACGCGCTTGCCGCGCTTGGTGCCTTCGCTGTAGATGTACTCGGCGATCGGCGTCGAGCCGACGAAGCTCAGCGCCTTGACCTCGGGCGCTTCGATCAGTGCATCGACCGCGTCCTTGTCGCCGTTGACCACATTCAGCACGCCCTTGGGCAGGCCGGCCTGGTTGAGCAGCTCGGCGATAAACAGGGTGGAGCTGGGATCACGCTCGGACGGTTTGAGGATGAAGCAGTTGCCGCAGACGATGGCCAGCGGGTACATCCACAGCGGCACCATGGCCGGGAAGTTGAACGGGGTGATGCCGGCGACCACGCCGATCGGCTGCAGGTCGCTCCAGGCGTCGATGTTCGGGCCGACGTTGCGGCTGTACTCGCCCTTGAGGATCTCCGGGGCGGCGCAGGCGAACTCGACGTTCTCGATGCCGCGCTTGAGCTCGCCGACGGCGTCTTCGAGGGTCTTGCCGTGCTCGGCGCTGATCAGCGCGGCAATTTCGTTCTCGTTCTGCTCCAGCAGTTGCTTGAAGCGGAACATGATCTGCGCGCGCTTGGCCGGCGGGGTGTTGCGCCAGGCCGGGAAGGCGGCCTTGGCGGCGTCGATGGCCAGTTGCATGGTGGCGCGGTCGGCCAGGCCCACGGCTGCGGTGGAGTCGCCGGTGGACGGGTTGAATACTGCGGTGGTGCGGCCGTTGCAGGTAACACGCTGGCCGTTGATGAGATGGGGGATATGGCTCATTGAAGGCTCCTCAATAGAAATCTGGCGTAGGGTGGATGACGCTCTTTTCATCCACCGTTTCGGGTTCGGTGATTGGTGGATGGGTAAAGCGTCATCCACCCTACGGTGATCGGTGTTCGCTTAATCCAGCTTGTTCAGGACTTCACCAACGGCGTTGAACAGGCGGTCCAGTTCCTGCGGCTGGGTGTTGAAGGTCGGCCCGAACTGCAGGGTGTCGCCGCCGAAGCGTACGTAGAAACCGGCCTTCCACAGTTTCAGTCCGGCCTCGAACGGCCGCACCACGGCATCGCCGTCGCGCGGGGCGATCTGCAGCGCGCCGACCAAGCCGCAGTTGCGGATATCGACCACGTGCTTGGCGCCTTTCAGGCCATGCAGGGCGTTCTCGAAGTACGGCGCCAGCTCGGCCGACTGCTGGATCAGGTTGTCCCGCTGCAGCAGTTCCAGGGTGGCCAGGCCAGCAGCGCAGGCCACCGGGTGCCCTGAATAGGTGTAGCCGTGGGTGAACTCGACCATATGCTCCGGCGCGGCCTGCTGCATAAAGGTCTGGTAGATCTCGCTGCTGGCGATCACCGCGCCCAGCGGCACGGCGCCGTTGGTGATCTGCTTGGCGGCGTTGATGATGTCCGGGGTCACGCCGAAGAACTCGGCGCCGCTCCAGGTGCCCATGCGGCCGAAGCCGGTGATCACTTCGTCGAAGATCAGCAGGATGTTGTGCTGCGTGCAGATTTCGCGCAGGCGCTGCAGGTAGCCCACCGGCGGCACAATGGCGCCGGCCGAACCGGACACCGGCTCGACTATCACCGCGGCGATGTTGGAGGCGTCGTGCAACTCGATCAGCTTGAGCAGTTCGTTAGCCAGCTCGACACCGCCGGTTTCGGCCATGCCACGGGTGAAGGCCATGCCCGGCTGCAGGGTGTGCGGCAGGTGGTCGACGTCCATGAACTGGCCGTACATCTTGCGGTTACCGCCGATGCCGCCGAGCGAGGTGCCGGCGATATTGACGCCATGGTAGCCGCGGGCGCGGCCGATGAACTTGGTCTTGGCCGGCTGGCCCTTGAGGCGCCAGTAGGCCTTGGCCATCTTCACCGAAGTGTCGGCGCACTCGGAGCCGGAGCCGGTGAAGAACACGTGATTGAGCTCGCCCGGCATCAGGTCCGCGATCTTCTCGGCCAGCTGGAACGACAGCGCGTGGCCGTACTGAAAGGCTGGCGAGTAGTCGAGGGTGCCGAGCTGCTTGGCCACGGCCTCCTGGATTTCCTTGCGCGAGTGGCCGGCGCCGCAGGTCCACAGGCCGGACAGGCTGTCGAAAACGCGGCGGCCCTGGTCGTCGATAAGGATATTGCCCTCGGCCGCCACGATCAGGCGCGGGTCGCGCTGGAACTGGCGGTTGGCGGAGAACGGCATCCAGTGGGCATCCAGCTTGAGCTGGCTGGCGAGTGGGGAAGGGGTCTGCAGGGCCTGGTTCATGATGCGCATCCCGAAGGTGGTAGGTGCGATCAGCTTGTAACGAACCAATAGGTGAGTTAAATCTATATTTGTTTAAATTTAGATATTGGAAAACTCACCTATGCCCAAGAAAGCCCCACTGAGCCAGGTCAGCGATTTCGAACTGCGCCTGCTCAGGTTGTTCAAGACGGTAGCCGAATGCGGCAGCTTCGCCGCGGCCGAAGGGGCGCTGGGCATCAGTCGCTCGGCCATCAGCCTGCACATGAGCGATCTGGAAAAACGCCTGGGCATGCGCCTGTGCCAGCGCGGCCGCGCCGGCTTCGCCCTGACCGACGAGGGCCGCGAGGTGCTGCGCGCTGGCGAGGCGGTGCTGGTGGCCATCGAGGGCTTCCGCAGCGAGGTCAACCAGATGCATCAGCAACTGCGCGGCGACCTCAACGTCGGCATCGTCAACAACCTCGTCACCCAGCCGAAGATGCGTATCACTCGTGCGCTGCAGGCGGTGCGGGCACAGGGCACCGGGGTGCGCATCAACCTCAGCATGAGCACCCCCGGCGAGATCGAGCGTGGGCTGCTCGATGGACGGCTGCACGTCGGCGCCATGCCGCTGATCACGCCGCTCTCCGGGCTCGAATACAGCCTGCTGTACGAGGAGCGCTCGAACCTCTACTGCAGTCGCGAGCACCCCTTGTTCCCGCGGGCAGCCGAGGTCAGCAACGAGGAACTGCGCAGTGCCGACGCCGTGGTGCCGAGCTACCGGATGAGCGCCGAGGCCATCGGTCTGCACCAGCTGCTCAACTTCGCCGCCTCGGCGACGGACCGCGAGGGCATCGCCTTCTTGATCCTCACCGGCAGCTACATCGGCTTTCTGCCGGATCACTACGCAGCGTCCTGGGTGGAGAAGGGGCTGATGGCGCCCTTGAGCCCGGATCGTTTGTTCTTCGATGCCAAGCTGGCCGTAGCCGTGCGCAAGGGACGCCGGCAGAACCTCATCCTCGAGCGTTTTCTCGACGCCCTGCAGCTGCCCCAGTAACTCCCGCCTATACCCCTGATTCTCCTGAATTTTCCGAGTCGAGCCGGCATTCGCTGGCTCGACCGTACGGTCATTAATTTGAAAAAAATCTATGCGCCGTGTTGACAGGGTGTTTTTCTCGGTCCTAATCTGCATGCAGCGCTGCACACAACAAAGCACACGATGAAACACACAGCGCAAAATCGTTCGCTATTACTTCTGCCTACAAAAACAACTTATCGGTGAGGTGCAACATGGCTCGGTTTTTCCCACGCTCCATCCGTAATGTGATCGCCAGTGCAGCTGCAGTCGGCGCATTGCTCGCTCAGGTCCCGGCTCAGGCGGCCGAAACGCAAATCTGGAAAGACATCCAGAAGGCTGGCGTGCTGCGCTGCGGCGCGGCGGTGGCCGCTCCCTACGTCATGCGGGACGCGGCTTCCGGTCAATACAGCGGCTACTTCGTCGATCTGTGCCGCGACTTCGGCGAGAAGGTGCTGAAGGTCAAGGTAGAGTTCGTTGACACCAGCTGGGACAACATCGTCGCCGGCGTGCAGAGCAATAAGTGGGACATGGCCATGGCGCTGAACCAGACGCCGGAGCGCGCTTTGGCGCTGGCCTTCTCGGTACCTGCGACCGAGTATCAGGTCTCCCTGCTGGTCAACAAGGACAACCCGAAGTTCGCCGGCGCCGGTAACAGCGTTGCCGACTATGACAAGGAAGGCGTGACCTTCGCGGTGATGTCCGGCACCGCAGGGGACAAGCTGATCTCTGCTGCGGTGAAGAACGGCAAGATCATGCGCCTGCCGGGCATGGACGAAACGCGTATGGCGGTGATGTCGCGCCGCGCCGACGTACTGGTCGATGCCAACGACACCAATCACCTGTTCGCCCTGGCCAATCCGGGCTGGACCAAAGAGGTTCTGCCCGAGCCGGCCCTGGCCAAGCAGGGTGTCTCCTTCGGTCTGCGTCGCGACATTTCTCCGGCCGACCTGCAGGTGCTGAACATCTACCTGACCCAGCGTCGTGAAACTGGCGAGATCGATGCGCTGATCGACAAGGCTTCCGCCGAAGTCAACGCAGCAGCCCAGGCCGCCCAGTAATCCCTGCTTAGAGCCGAGGGCGACCCGCCAGGGCAGCCCTCCCGGAGACGCTTCCATGAATACTCCCCGTTTGGTGGCTGCCCAGCCACAGTCCGCTCACGCCTCCAGTTCGGTGTCGGGTGGCGATTTCATCCAGTTGCGCGGTGTGTGCAAGTCGTATGGCGAACAACTGGTGGTGATGGACAACCTCGACCTGGACATGCGCGCCGACGACAGGCTGGTGATCATCGGCCCGAGCGGCAGCGGCAAGAGCTCCCTGCTGCGGGTGTTGATGGGGCTGGAGGGTATTCAGGGCGGCACCATCAGCTTCCAAGGCAAGCCCTATATCGCCGGTGGCAAGGGCTGCGGCAAGCCGCTCAACGAGAGCTTGCGCACCCAGATTGGCATGGTCTTTCAGCACTACACCCTGTTTCCGCACCTATCGGTGCTGGGCAACCTGATTCTGGCGCCGACCAAGGTGCACGGCCTGTCCAAGGCCGAGGCCACCGAGAAGGCGCGTGCCTACCTCGCCCGCCTGGGCCTGGAAAGCAAGCTCAACGCCTATCCCAGCCAGCTGTCCGGCGGCCAGAAGCAGCGCGTGGCGATCGCCCGTGCGCTGATGCTCGAACCCAAGCTGATGCTGTTCGACGAGGTGACCTCGGCGCTGGACCCGGAAATGGTCATCGAGGTGCAGAACGTCATGCTGCAACTGGCCGAGCAGAAGATGGCCATGATCATCGTCACCCACGACATGCACTTCGCCCGGCACATCGCGACCCGCGTGGTGTTCTGCGCCAACGGCAAGGTGGTCGAGCAAGGCCCGCCGGAGCAGATCTTCACCCAGCCGAAGGAAGCCCGTACCCGCGAGTTCCTTGAAAAAGTCCTGCACCTGGACTGAGGGCGGCCGCCATGAACTATCAATTCGATTTCCACTTCCTGACCGGCAGCTTCGACGTGCTCTGGGATGGTCTGAAGGTCACCCTCGAGCTGGCCCTGGTCTCCAACCTGATCGGCCTGGTGCTGGGTTTCGGTCTGTGCCTGATGACGCTGAGCCGCTGGTTTTTCATCCGCTGGCCAGCGCAGCTGTTCATCGAGTTCTTCCGCTGCACCCCGGCGCTGCTGCAGATCGTCTGGTTCTTCTACTGCGTGCCGATGCTGTTCAACGTCTTCATCGACCCGGTGGCCATGGGCTTCCTGGCGCTGGGACTGAACCTCGCGGCCTTCAACTCCGAAGCCTACCGCGCCGGCGTGCAGGCGGTACCCAGGGAACACTTGGACGCCTCCATCGCCCTGGGCCTGCGGTCCTGGCAGCGCACCTTCTACGTGGTACTCCCACAGGCCCTGCGCAGCGCATTGCCGGTGCTGATGACCAACGGCATCGGCAGCCTGCAGCAGAGCGCGCTGGTGGCCATCGTCGCGGTCTCCGACCTGATGTACGTGGGCAAGAGCCTGGCCACCGAGGCCTATCGCCCGCTGGAAACCTACACCCTGATCGCCCTGATCTACTTCGCCCTGTCGCTGCCGATCGCGCAGCTGGTGCAGTACATCGAGCGCCGTCAGGAAGCCGCGGCCGCGCACTGAGGAGAACGTCATGAATATCGATTTTTCCGTCGTTTTCCCCTTCTGGAGCATCCTGCTCAAGGGGCTGGGCCTGACCATCGCCATCACCCTGACCTGTGCAGTCCTGGGCAGCCTGGCCGGCTTCGTGATCAGCCTGCTGCGCAATGTGCGCAACCCGCTGATCCGCCTGCCGATCACCCTCTATGTGGAGTTCTTCCGCGGCACGCCGCTGCTGATCCAGCTGTTCTGGGTGTTCTTCTGCTTCCCGGTGGTGTTCGGCCTGACGCTGTCGCCCTACGTCTCGGTGATGCTGGCGCTGACCTTCTATATGGCGGCGATCACTAGCGAGACCTTCCGTGGCGCGCTCAAATCCATCGCCAGCGAGCAGCATGACGCCTGCACGGCGCTGGGCCTGACCCCGCGGGTCAAGGTGCTGTTCGTGATCTTCCCGCAGGCCCTGCTGCGCGCCACGCCGCCGCTGCTGTCGAACGTGGTCAGCCTGTTCAAGGAGAGCGCACTGATCTCCTCGGTGGGTATCGCCGATCTGATGTTTATCGGCCAGAACATTTCCAACAGTACGGCGCGGCCGGTGGAGTTCCTCACTGCGGTCGCCGTCATCTACTTCCTCGTCGCGTTCCCCCTGACCCGCCTGGTCGGCGTGGTCGAGTCGCGGATGCTGCGTCGCTACGCCTACTAACCCCCCTAGCTCTACCGGAGATATCACCATGCAACTGAAAGGCATCCTGCCCGCCATCGTCACCCCCTTCGACAAGAACGGCGCCGTCGATCACGAGATCCTCGCCTCGATCCTCGAACACCAGCTCAAGGCCGGCGTCAGCGGCTTCGTCCCGCTCGGTTCGACCGGCGAGTACTACGCACTGACCAACGAGGAGCGCCGGCAGATCCTGGCCACCGTCAAGGAAGTGGTCGGCGACCGCGGCACCCTGATTGCCGGCGCCAACGGTTCCTGCACCCGCGAGGTACTGGAGCAGGTGCAGCAGACCGTCGACGCCGGCTACACCAACCTGCTGATCGCCCCGCCGTACTACGCGCTGCCGTCGCAGGAAGAGCTGCTCAGCCACTACCACGCCATCCTCGAAGCCTTCCCGCAGATCAACGTGGTGCTCTACAACTACCCGGTGCGTACCAACGTCGAGGTGGGCATGGGCGTGATCGAGGCGCTCAAGGATCATCCGCGCGTGATTGGCATCAAGGAAAGCAGCGGCAACCTGCTGCGCGCCATCGAGATCGGCGAGAACTACAAGGGCAAGATCCAGCTGTCCTGCGGCTCGGACGACCAGGCGCTGGACTTCTTCATCTGGGGCGCCACCAGCTGGATCTGCGGCCCGGCCAACATCTTCCCGGAGAAGGTAGTGGACTTCTACAACAAGTTCACCGCCGGCGACCTGGCCGGTGCCCAGGACGTGATGCGCAACCTGTTCCCGATCATGGCCAACCTGGAAAGCGGCAAGTTCGTGCAGAAGGTCAAGTACGGCGCCGAACTGGCCGGCTTCAAGGCCGGCAATGCCCGTGCGCCGCTGCTGCCGCTGACCGATGACGAAAAGGCCGAGTTCCGCCGCGTCTTCGAGGCTTCGCAACGCTGATGCTCGAGCCTGCCGGCCCTCGCGGGTCGGCAGGCCCAATGGCGCAGCACGCGGCTGGTTGTGGCGGTGTTGCGCACTGTTGGACACCGAATATTTTCCGGCGCTGTCTGCATTCTGACAGCGTCTGCCGGGTTGATGATGAGCAACCCTG
Source organism: Pseudomonas sp. NPDC077186 (assembly GCF_044543505.1). NCBI lineage: Bacteria > Pseudomonadati > Pseudomonadota > Gammaproteobacteria > Pseudomonadales > Pseudomonadaceae > Pseudomonas > Pseudomonas sp. NPDC077186. The sequence continues at coordinate 389,305 of NZ_JBITWE010000001.1, read as the reverse complement.
CTGTACTGGTTCTACCTGCGATGAATTCGTCACCCATCGGTTACCCCAAGTGAGCGTCCTATGAACTCTTTACCCGCTGCAAACCCTGAACAGGCCGTCGTCATCGGGGGCGGCATCGTCGGCGTCTGTTGCGCGCTGTACCTGCAGCGCGAAGGTTATCGGGTGAACCTGGTCGACCCGGCAGCACCGGGCGACAGCACGGCCAAGTGGAGCTGCGGACAGATGGCCGTCAGCGAGGTCATCCCGCTGTCCAAACCCGGCATCCTGAAGAAGATCCCAGGCTGGCTGCTGGATCAGAAGGGCCCGCTGGCCCTGCGTCCGAGCGCGCTGCCGGGCATCCTGCCGTGGTTCCTGCGCTTCGTGGCCAACGCCCGCCACGCCAAGATCGTCGAGATCGCCCAGGCCATGACCACCCTGACCGAGCATGTCTACGAGGACTACGCGCCGCTGCTCGACGCCTGCGCGGACAAGGCCCTGCTGGGCGAGCGACCGATCATCGAGGTATTCGACTCGCCCGCCGGCGTGGCCCACGAGCGCCCGCACCTGGAGTTGCGCAAGTCGCTGGGCTTCGCCTCCGAAGAGCTGGACGCCGGCGCCATCGCAGAGCTGGAGCCGAGTCTGGCCGGCAAGTTCCAGCACGGCCTGCTGTTCCCCGACTGGCGTGCAGTCAGCGACACCGAAGGCTTTATCGCCGCTCTGACGCAAAGCTTTATCGACCAGGGCGGCGTGCGCGTGCGCGAGCAAGCCAGGCGTATCGACAGCGTCGCCGACCGCGCCAGCGGCGTGACCCTGGCCAGCGGCCTGCGCCTGCCGGCCGAGCACGTGGTGGTAGCCGCCGGCACCGGCTCGCGACAGTTCTTCGAGCAACTGGGGGTGGATGTGCCGCTGGCCGGCATCGCCGGTTACCAGGTGGTGCTGCCCAACCCCGGCGTCGAGATCCGTCACTCGGTGATCTATGCCGACGGCGGCTTCTGCTTCGCCCCGATGACCCGCGGCCTGCAGATTGGCGGCACCATCGAGTTCGCCGGCGAGGGTGCCGAGCCGAACTTCAAGCGCGCCGACATCATCTTGGAGAAAGCCCGGCGCATCCTGCCCGAGCTGCAGACCGCCAGGCTCGAATACGGCGTGGGCTATCGCCCGTTCCTGCCGGATACCAAACCGATCATCGACCGTTCGCCGCGTCTGCCCAACGTACTCATGGCCTTCGGCCATGGCCAGTTGGGCCTGACTCTCGGTGCCACCACCGGACGGCTGATCGCCGATCTGGCAGCGGGGCGGCCCACTGCCCAGAACCTGACCCCCTTCAGCGCCAAGCGCTTCGCCCTTATTGGAGGACTCGCATGAACACGTACGACCAGCTTTATATCAATGGCCAGTGGGTGGCGCCGGTTAAAGGCGGCATCTTCGAGAGCATCGACCCGAGCAGCGAAGAGCGGCTGGCTGCAGTCGCCGCCGCCACTGCCGAGGACGTCGACCTGGCCGTCAGGGCCGCCCGCCGGGCCTTCGACGAAGGCCCTTGGCCGAGCATGAGCGGCGCGGCGCGCGCCGCCGTGCTACGCAAGATCGCCCAGGGCATCCGCGACCGCCAGCAGGAGCTGGCCGAGCTGGAAGTGCGCGACAACGGCAAGCCGCTGCCCGAGGCGCTCTGGGACATCGGCGACACCGCCGGCTGCTTCGATTTCTACGCCGACCTCGCCGAAGACCTCGACGGTCACAGCGAGCAGCCTGTGGCGCTGGCCGACGAGCGCTTCAGCTCGGTGGCGCGCAAGGAGCCGGTGGGCGTCGCCGGCGCCATCATTCCGTGGAACTTTCCCATGCTGATGGCCGCCTGGAAGGTTGCCCCGGCGCTGGCCGCCGGCTGCTGCATGGTGCTCAAGCCGTCCGAGCTGACCCCGCTCACCGCCCTGGAGCTGGCGCGCATCGCCCACAAGGCCGGGCTGCCGGCCGGCGTGCTCAATGTGGTCACCGGTCTGGGCCCGGATGCCGGCGCGCCGCTGGCCGAGCACCCCGGCATCGACAAGCTGGCCTTTACCGGCAGCGTGCCGACCGGCAGCCGGATCATGCAGGCCGCCGCCAAGGACATCAAAAACATCAGCCTGGAGCTGGGCGGCAAGTCGCCGTTCATCGTCTTCGCCGACAGCGATGTCGAGGCCGCCGTCGAGTGGATCATGTTCGGCATCTTCTGGAACCAGGGCCAGGTCTGCTCCGCTACCTCCCGCGTGCTGGTGCAGCGCGAGCTGTACGCGCCGCTGATCGAGCGCCTGAAGCAGGAAGCCGAGAAGGTGCGCATCGGCAACGGGATGGAGGAGGGCGTGCTGCTCGGCCCGCTGGTCAACCAGAGCCAGTACGACAAGGTGCGTGAAGCCATAGTGCGTGGTCGCGAGGAGGGCGCCAAGTTGGTCTACGGTGGCGAGCGGCCGGCCGGTTTCGCCAAGGGCTTCTACCTGCAGCCGACCATCTTCGCCGACGTACCAGAGGACAGCTGGATCTGGAACGAGGAAATCTTCGGCCCGGTGGTGTGCATCCGGCCGTTCGACGACGAAGCCGAGGCGCTGCGCAGCGCCAACGACTCGCGCTTCGGCCTGGCCGCTGCGGTGATGTCCAAGGACCTGCCGCGCGCCGAGCGCGTCGCCCGCAAGTTGCGCGCCGGCATCGTCTGGATCAACTGCTCGCAGCCGACCTTCACCGAGGCGCCCTGGGGCGGTTACAAGCAGAGCGGGATCGGTCGCGAGCTGGGCGAGTGGGGCCTGAACAACTACCTGGAAACCAAGCAGATCACCCGCTACGACAGCGAGCAACCCTGGGCCTGGTACATCAAGTGAGGTAAGCGCCATGCGCTGGAAGAAAACGCTGCAAATCGTCGATGTGCACTGCGAGGGCGAGATCGGCAAGGTCATCACCGGCGGCGTACTCGGCGTCCCCGGCGCGACCATGCTGGACAAGATGAACCACATTAACGAGGTGGACGACAGCCTGCGCCGCCTGGTGATGCTGGAGCCGCGCGGCTGCCTGCAGATGTCGGTCAACCTGCTGCTGCCGCCGACCCGACCGGAGGCGCAGGCGGGCTTTATCGTGCTGCAGGCCGACAAGGCCCATCCGATGTCCGGCAGCAACTGCATCTGCGTGGTCACCGCGCTGCTGGAACTGGGCATGCTGCCGATGCAGGAGCCGGAAACCACCGTGGTGCTGGACACCCCGGCCGGCCTAGTGACCGCCCGGGCGCGCTGCGAAGACGGGCGCTGCCTGAGCGTATCGCTGGACATGGTGCCGTCGTTCGTCGAGCACCTGGACCTGGCCATCGACACCGAGGCGTTCGGCAGCATCAAGGCCGATATCGCCTTCGGCGGCGTCTACTACGCCCTGGTGGACGTCGAGCAGGTCGGGCTGAGCATCGCCCCGGAGCACGCCCGCGAACTGGCCGCCGCCGGGGTGGCGCTGAAGGAGCTGATCAACCGCCAGGTCAGCGTCCAGCACCCGTTGTTCGCCGCGCTCAATGACGTGGCCTACGTGATGTTCCGCAATCGCCTGGATGGCCGCACCTACCAGACCTGCACCACGTTGCCGCCGGGCCGCGTCGATCGCTCGCCCTGCGGCACCGGCAGCTCGGCCAACCTCGCGACGCTGGCGGCACGTGGTTTGGTCGAGGAGGGCGACCAGTTGGTCTCGCGTTCCACCATCGGCGGCGAGTTCCAGGTGCAGCTGCTTGGCCGCAGCGAGGTCGGCGGCCGGCCCGCGGTGTTGCCGCGGATCACCGGACGCGCCTGGATCTACGGCATCCAGCAACTGGGGGTAGACCCGGACGATCCCCTGGCTGCGGGCTTTATGCTCAGCGATACCTGGGGCCCGGCCTTTCCCCAGTGAGTGCGTCACACCGGGGCGGGCCAGTCGGCCCGTCCGAACCAGCGGGAGCAGTGCCATGGGCGTAGTCGAGATCAAGGCGGAAGGTAGTGCCAAGCGACACGGCGGTCGCTATATCTACGAGGCGCTGCGCAGGCAGATCCTTACGCTGCAACTCAAGCCCGGCGCACAGTTGGACGAGGTGTCGCTGGCGGCGCAGTTCGGCGTGTCCCGCTCACCGGTACGCGATGCCCTGGCGCGGCTGATCAGCGAAGGGCTGGTGACCATCTTGCCCAATCGCACCATGCTAGTGACACCCTTCGAAATCGAGGAGTTTCCCAACTACATCGCTGCGCTGGACCTGACCCAGCGCGCGGTGACCCGGCTCGCCGCGATCAACCGCACCGAGCAGGATCTGCAGCGCATCCGCCAGGCCAATGTCGCCTATGTCGCGGCGTTGGGGCAGGGCAGCTTCGAGGCCATGTCCGAGCTGAACAAGGCCTTCCATATGGAGATCGCCAGGGCAGGGCACAATCCCTATTTCACCAGCTACTACGAGAAATTGCTGGGCGAGGGCCAGCGCCTGCTGCACCTGCACTTCGACTTCATCGTCAGCTCGCAGGGGCTCAGTGGTGCCGATCAGGACCACGACAGCATCATCGAAGCCATCGCCAACCGTCAGGCGGACCTGGCCGAGCAGGCCTCCCACGAGCACACCGTTCTGTTCCGTGATCGCTTCCTGGAATTTATGAAGCAGAACCTTACCAAGAGCGTCTCGATCCGCTAGCCGCCACGACTATTTTGCCGAAAGCCGAGGAATCGCCATGTTCAAACCCGTGCTGGCGCTGATGAACCGCGCCCGCTATCTGCAGAAATTCGCCATCATCCTGGCGGTGTTTCTGCTGCCGTTCTGCTGGCTGGCGCTGGACAAGCTCGGCGGTCTGTACCGCGAGCTGCAGGACGCCCAGAAGGAATTGCAGGGGCTGGCGGCGATCAAGCATTACCTGCCACTGTATCGCGCTTCGCTGGAACTGGTCGGCCTGCAACTGGTCGGCCATGCGCGCGAGAGTGAGGCGCTGAGCACCGCCCTCGCCGAGCAGCAGCAGGGCTTGCAGCGCGCCGCGCAGGCGTTGAACGAACAGCTGGCGGCCGCGTCGATGGCGCCGGTGGATGCCGCTGCCCTGGTCGGCCAGACCAAGGCGCGCGGTGACCTGCCGGTTGGCGCGCTCTACGCTGAGCTGCTGCACGGCCACGCGGATCATGTCGCGCGACTCAAGGACATCGCCCGCGACACCTACCTGAGCCAGGACCGCGACGCCGAGGTCAGCCGCGCCGTCGACCTGCTGCTTGGCACGGCGCTGCCGCTGTACCAGACTCTGTACCAGACCCGCGCCTTCGCCTGCTACGTCACCGCCTATGGCTATCTGGATTCCGCCTCGCGCACCAGCATCCTCAGCCAGGCCGGCAACCTCGACCCCTTCACCCAGGTCGCCGCCGGGGCGGGCGCCGCACAGGCCCGCGCGCAGATCGTCGAGGCCGCCACGCAGGCGCGCGAGCTGTACGAGAGCACGATCATCGCCGGCTACGCCGCCAGTGCCTTCTACGACGAAGACTCGACCGCGCTCTGGGCCGAGCGCTGGCAGGCCTACGCGCCGCTGCTCGACCGACTCGACAGCGCGACGCAGCTGCTGCTGGACGATACGGCGACGATTCTCACCGCGCGTATCGCCGCCCGCGAGCGCACGCTGCTGGGCTGGAGCGTCGCGCTGCTGCTGGTGATCGCTAGCCTGATCTACCTGTTCGTCGGCTTCTATCTGTCGGTGCGCGGCTCGATCCGTCTGATCACCGATGCCACCTGTCGGCTGGCCGACGGCGACCTGCGCTACGGCATCCGTGCCAACGCGCGCGACGAGCTGGGCGACCTGGCCGGTGACTTCAACGTCATGCGCGAGCGCATGCGCGCGCTAATCGCCGAGGTGGTGCAGTTTTCCGACGCCACCCACGGCAAGGCCGCGCAGGTCAGCGCCACGGCGAGCCACTCGCAGCTCGCCGCAGCACGTCAGGCCAGCGAGCTGGAGCTGATCTCCACGGCCATGGCCGAGCTGGTGGGCAGCGTGCAGGAAATCAGCCGCAGCTCGCACTCCACCTCGGATCGCGCCAGCCACGCCAGCGCCAACTGCCGGGATGGCGGGGCGAAGATCGAGCGGGTCATGGGTAGCATCGATGCGCTGTTCGCCGAACTCGACGAGTCGATCGCGACCATTGCCGCGGTCGAACGCGAGAGCCAGGAGATCGCCCGGGTAGTGGAGATGATTCGCAGCGTCTCGCAGCAGACCAACCTGTTGGCGCTCAACGCCGCCATCGAGGCCGCCAGGGCCGGCGAGCAGGGCCGCGGCTTCGCCGTGGTCGCCGACGAGGTGCGCAGCCTGGCCACGCATTCCCAGGGGCTGACGGGGGAGATCGACGGTACCATCGAGCGCCTGCAGCGCGAGGTCGGCAACGCGGTGCGGCGCATCCGCGCCACCCACGACAGCGCCGGCGAGGTGGTGCAGCTGACGCGGCTCGCCGCCGAGGCCTTCGCCGATATCACCGAGGGCATGGCGGTGATCGTCCAGCACAACCTGCAGATCGCTGCAGCGGCCGAGCAACAGGCCGCGGTAGTTGAGAGCGTGGAGCGCAACACCCGCGAGATCCGCACCCTGAGCGGCGCGACGCGCGAATCCGCCGACGACATGGTGCGTGCCAGCGACGCGGTGGCCGAGCTGACCGGCGGACTGCATCGGCTGGTCGGCCAGTTCAAAATGTGACGCATAGGGGCACGGCCGCTGCGCCAAGCCGATGGTCTGGCGCGGCGGCCTTGCGTTACTCTTGGCGGCATTCGCCCGCCGCGCAGTCGGGCAACAGGTAATGGCAGGAACCAGCGATGAGCAACGATGCAGTAGAAGCGGAATGCAACGGGCGCCGCCATGGCGGACGCTACATCTACGAAGAGCTGCGCAAGCAGATTCTCACCCTGAAGCTCAAGCCCGGCTCGCCGCTGGACGAGGTGTCGCTGGCCGCCCAGTTCGGCCTGTCCCGCTCACCGGTGCGAGACGCCCTGGCGCGCTTGATCACCGAGGGGCTGGTGACCATCTTGCCGAACCGCACCACTCTGGTTACGCCGTTCGAGATAGAAGAATTTCCCAACTACGTCGCCGCCCTCGACCTGATCCAGCGCGCGGTCACCCGGCTCGCGGCGTTGCAGCGCACGGACGACGACATGCAGCGCATCCGCGCCGCCGAAGATGCCTATATGGCGTCGATATCCAAGGGCGACTTCCAAGCCATGACCGAGCTGAACAAAACCCTGCATCTGGAGATCGCCCGGGCCGGCAGAAACCCCTATCTGACCAGCTACTACGAGCGGCTGCTGGGGGAAGGTCAGCGCCTGCTGCACCTGCATTTCGACTTCATCATCAGCGCCGCCAGCTCGTCTGGCCTGGGGCGCGATCATGAAGAGATCGTTGAGGCAATCGCTGCTCGTGATGCCGATGCAGCCGAGAACGCCGCGCATGAGCACACGATGCTGTTCCAGCGCAGGTTCTTGGACTTTATGCAGCAGAACTTGACGGCGAAGATGAATATTTCCTGATTCTCCTCCTCATGTGCTCCAGGAACATGCAGCAACCGCTGGTGCCTTCTGTCTTTGGCCTTGAAGCTCGTGACGGATTTCATTTCGGGTGGTGTTTCAATCAGGGGGCGGAGCTATTCGGCAATCAGGGTTGTAATGCGGTTTACGCTGATGATCTGCTCACACCAGATCATCTCGAAATGCGCGGCCTGGATGATCGATGTAACAGGTCGCGGCGTCATCAGTGCCCAGCAGGTGTGGCCCGGGGCTCGAACCGAGTGGTAGCGCAGGCCTGGGTATCCCGCTCGTTTCACTTCGCTTCCCAATCGATTTGAGTGTGCGTAGTCGTCCGGCGCATAGATGGGGTCTGAAAGCGGCAGTGCGGTGGCGTCCCTCATCCCGCTGTCGCTGAAGCTGGCAGTCAGCCCCCTGAAGACGAAACGCTCATAGTTGAGCTCCGGCACATTCGACCAGTAGTGCTCCTGGTGATGACGCACCTCGGCAATCGCGGTGTCCATCCTGTCGGCCAAGTAGAGCACGCCGTAGTTGCCGTTGCTGAAGCGCGAGCCGGCCGGGTTCACGTGGGTGAAGGGCGCTGTCGCATAGGAGCAGCCGGGTATGCCGAACGGGATCTGGTCGCGGGGAATCAGCTCCAGGCGACCAATCTCGTTCTGCAGCCGTGGATTGGTCAGCGCCTGGATCTGATAGAGGGCTTCGAAGTCCTCGGCGTCAGCGACATCGTCGAACAGGGCAATGGGCGGAAATTTGGAGTTGACCAAACGGTATGCCTGCAGGCTTTCACCTTCCAACATGGGAAGGTCTCCGAGCATCACCACTGGGCACCTCGCAGTGCGTCGATCCGCCGGAATGTCTCGTACAGCGAGATCATGTCGCCCTGCGCCATGATGTCGAGCGGCTTGCGGCCGTTGAAGAACTCGTTGCGGTTCTCCATCGTGGGGAAGCCGTAGACGTTCTCGGGGTTGTCGAACACAACGCGCAGCGCTGCGTGGATGTTCAACACAAGACTGATGCGCTGCATCTGATCGGAGTCCAGGCTCACCGCCCACGTCGAATCCTTCTGACTAGCGCGGGTGTAGGTGCTGCGGGAAATCCGCAGCACCCGGCAAGCCTGCTCGCAGGTGGCCTTCCACTTGTCCAGAACATTCAGCGCGGCACGAAGGCCGGCTGCGCACTGGGTTTTCGAGAAGTCCTGAGTTTGGATAGCAGCAGCTGTCATGGAGAGCCCTCGGTGTAATCTGTAGGTCGAAATATAGCATATTTGATTCTGCAGATCGATTGTGGCTACTTCACTGGCGCTGCTTCTAGCGTCCATTGTCAGTGTCCGAGCTGAAGAATTGGACGGGGTGAGGAGTGTAGGGTGTGCCTTTGCCCATAAAACGTATGCGCTGGGCATCGCTGACGGCGTTGCACTGAGCCTCACCCAATTTTGCTCGACTGTCCCGGCACTGCAGCCGCAGTTCCTTGAGCCGCTCGGGATTCTCTGCAAGCGCTTCAGCCGACTCAAACGGCATCGGCTTTTCGCACGCGCTCAACAGCAGGGCAGTCAGTAGCAGTGACATCTTCTTCATCAAGCGATCTCCTCGTGGGATGTGTGATCAGGCAGTAGCGCCTTGCTTTCCGCCGGGCTCACCCGCCCGATAAACCGCGCCAGTTGCTCGGCCGGCTCGCCTTCGCGACGAATCAGGTAGGTGGTCAGCATCGCGGGGCAACCGGCCAGCGGCCGGGCCACGACGTCCGGGTTGTTGAGCTCGGTGATACGCGCCAGGCTGGAGAAACCCAGGCCGTAACCTGCTGCCACCAGCGCCATCATCAGGTCCAGGGTCGGTACGCGGTCGGCGATGGTCAGACGCGTATCCACTGCGCCGAGCACCCGCTGCAGCTGTTGCCAGAACCCTTCGCAGACCTGCGGATCGCAAAGCACCAGCGGGTAGCGCAGCACCTCGTCGAGTGGTACGCGTCGATAGGTCAGCAGCGGGTGGCGGGCAGGCACCGCCACCACGAGCGGATCGAACCAGACCGGCTCGGCTACCAGCCCTTCGCCCACCTCGTCGGACTGTGCGAGCCCGATATCGAAAAGGTCGTCGTTCAGGCCCCGGACCTGTTCGCTGAAGGTGACTTCCGACAGGCAGATCTCTACCTCGGGTTCTTCCTCGCGGCACTGGGCGAGTAGGGCGGCCAGGCGTGCCTGGGGTATGCCATCGGACAGCGCGACGCGAATACGCCCGCGATACCCGGCAGCCGCACTCTTGACGCTGGCCTTGGCTTGGTCGACCACGGCCAGCACCCGGCGCGCTTCTTCCAAGAGCACTTTGCCGGCCCAGGTCAGGCGCGTGCGCCGCGTGGTGCGCTCGAACAACTGGACGCCCAGGCGGTACTCCAGTTCCTTGATGATCCGCGACAGGGGCGACTGTTCGATATGCAGGCGCGCGGCGGCGCGGGCGAAATGCAATTCTTCAGCGACGGCGATGAAACAGCGAAGGTGGCGCAGTTCCACGGCCTTTCCTCCGTCAGTTGTAGGGTTCGGCTTGCACGTCGCCGTTCCAGCTCGGCTGGCGACGCAGGTTGACGATCTGCAGCAGGGCGCCCAGCGCGGCGACACCGCCGGCGCTGGCGGCCAGGGTCCAGGTGGGCATTTGCAACAGCAGCACGAAGCCGCCGGCCGCGGCACCGATGGCGCTGCCCAGGTAGAGCGCCGACTCGTTCAGGGCGATGGCCAGGTTGCCGTCGCCCTGGGCCTGGCGCGCCAGGATCAGCTCGTTGTTCTGCGGTACCTGCAGCGCCCAGCCGACCGCGCCCCACAGGGCGATGGGCAGCATCACCAGCCAGGTGCTGAGTGCAGCGGCCAGCGGCAGCACGAACAGCGATACGGCGAGGATCAGCATGATGGCGAAGGTCAGCACCGGTCCCTTGATTCGATCCACCAGCGGGCCGATCAAGAAACTGCCCAGCACGCCACCGATACCCCAGACCCACAGGTAGGGGGTGACCGAGCGCACCGCGCCGTAGGCCGGGTCAGCCAGCAGCGGGGCGATGAAGGTGTACATGCCCAGGCTGGCGATGGCGGCCAGCAGCGACACCAGCAGGATGACCAGCACATGGCCGTCGCCAAGGATCGCCAGCTTCTGGCCCAGCGTGGTGGCGGTGGCTGCCGGTAGGGAGGGGAGCTTCAGCAGCAGGCCGAAGAAGGCCACCAGGCCAAGCACGGTCACCAGCCACAGGGCGGCCTGCCAGCCGAGCTGTTCGGCGATCAGCAGGCTGAGCGGCACGCCCAGCACCACGCCGCTGGCCATGCCGCCCATGATGATGGCGATGGCCTTGCCGCGGCGTTCCGGAGTGGACACCGCGGCCGAGGCGCCGATGCCCATGGCCAGGTAGACGCCGGCACCGATACCGGCGATAGCGCGCCAGACCATCAGCGCGGTGAAGCTCTCGGCCAGTGCGCTGGCGGCGTTGGCGATGACGAACAGGCCCAGGGCCAGCAACAAGCCGGCGCGCTGACGATGCGCCGGGGTCAGGGCGACGAAGATCGGCGAACCCAGACCGTAGGCCAGGGTGAAGGCGGTGACCAACTGGGCGGCCACCGCGACGGAGACCGCGAACGAGGCCTCGATCATCGGGATCAGCCCGGCGGTGACATAGGAGGCCATGCCGAGGGCGAAGGCCCCTAGTGCTATGAGGTAGATGGATGATTGGTTGGGTGTGTGCATGCTCGGACTCGCTTGCGTTGCAGGAACGCGTGGGTGGTACAGCGGAGGGATACGGCCCCGCCCCGGGGCCACATCCGGTTGGGGACTAGAGTTCGAGGCTGACGTCGTACTCGTTCAGCCAGGTGTTGAGGCCGACCGCCAGCTCCATACCCATGCGCTCGTACATGGGTGAGACGCTGCCGAGCGGCTTGGCCAGGGTCTGCTGGATACGGCCGCTGTCGAGCAGGGGCGTCACCGGCGCGTTGCGATCCGCCTGGATGGCGGCCAGGGCATCACGCAGGGCCTGCTCGTAGGCCGGGTCCTGGGTCGAGGGGTAGGGGCTCTTGATCCGCTCGCTGATCGATTCGGGCAGCAGGTCGCGGGTCGCCGCGCGCAGGATGCTTTTCTCTCGCCCGTCGAAGGCCTTCATCGCCCAGGGGATGTTGAAGGCGTACTCGACCAGGCGGTGGTCGCAGAAGGGCACCCGTACCTCGAGGCCGACGGCCATGCTCATGCGGTCCTTGCGGTCGAGCAGGGTCTGCACGAAGCGGGTCAGGTTGACGTAGCTCATCTGCCGCATGCGCTGGTCGACAGCACTCTCGCCGGGTAGTAGCGGCGCTTCGGCAAGGGCCTGGGCGTAGCTGTCGCGCAGGAAGCTGTGCATGTCGAGCTGGGCCAGCAGGCCCGGGTCGAACAGGGTCTTGCCGTCGAAGTACTTGCCAGTCACCGAGGACAGCCAAGGGAAGGTGTCGGCCTGGATCGCCTCCGGATCGTGGAACCAGCGGTAGCCACCGAACACCTCGTCCGCGCTCTCGCCTGATAGTGCCACCGTCGAGTGCTTGCGCACCTCCTGGAACAGGCGGTAGAGCGACGGCCACATGTCGCCCCAGAATGCTGGTGGCAGATCCAAGGCGCGGACGATCTGCGCACGCAATGCTGTGTCGGCCAGCTCGTGACTGTCGAGGACGATCTCCTGGTGGCTGGAGCGAATCTTCTCCACCAGATCGCGCACGAAGGGTGCATCCGGCGTGCCGCGCACGGCGTCGCCGGTGAAGCCGCTGCCATGGTCGACGAAGTCGACGGAGAAGGAGCGGATGTTCTCCTTGCCGGCAGCGAGCAGCTTCTTCGACGCCAGCGCGGTGATGATCGAGGAATCCAGCCCGCCGGAGAGCAGGCTGCAGAGCGGTACGTCGGCGACGATCTGGCGGTCGACGATGTCCTCCAGCAGGTCGCGAGTATGGCGGATGGTCTCGTCCAGCGTGTGTTCGTGCTCGCGCGCCTGCAGCTTCCAGTAGTGGCGGCGGCCCAGGCCCTGGCAGTTGATACGCACGATCTCGCCCGGCATCACCTCGCGCATGCCGTCGAACACGGCATGGCCTGGTGTCTTCACCATCTCCAGGATCTCGCGCAGGCCATCGGCGCGCACTTTGCGCGGTACCAGCGGGTTGGCCAGCAGCGCCTTGGGCTCGGAACCGAACACCACACCATCTGCGGTGGGGAAGTAATACAGTGGCTTGACGCCCATGCGGTCACGGATCAGCAGCAGCTCCTGTGAGCGCAGGTCCCAGATGGCGAAGGCATACATGCCGTTGAGCCGCTCGACGAAGGCCTCGCCCCATTCGACATAAGCACGCAGCACCACCTCGGTGTCGCTGCGGGTCTCGAAGCGGTGACCGAGTCGCTGCAGCTCGGTGCGCAGCTCGCGGAAGTTGTAGACCTCGCCGCTGTAGGTGATGGCGGCGACCTCGCGCGGGCCACCGTGCATAGCCGTCATCGGTTGGCGGCCGCCCTCCAGGTCGATGATCGACAGGCGTCGATGGCCCAGGCCGACCGGGCCGTCGATCCACAGTCCGCCGGCATCCGGGCCGCGCAGGGCCATGGTGTCGGTCATGCGCTGCAGGGTGTCGCGTTGCGTTTCGAGGTTCTGGCTGTAGGACAGCCATCCAGCGATTCCACACATAGTCGTTCTCCTTGTGATTGAGTTACCCGAGGCTTTCCAGGTCGCTGTCCTCGGCCAGCAGCACGCGCGTCTCGCCATGGACGTAGCGCGCCGCTGGTGGGATTTGGGCGTGGATTTCCAGGTCGTTGAGCAGGCGCTGCAACGCCACGGCTGTATCGAGGCCGGCGAAGGGCTGGCGGGGCGGCTCCTTGAGCGCTACGGCGCGTACCACCTGCAGGCATAGCCGCGAGAGCTTGTGCAGGGTGTCCAGGCCTGGCTCGTCGGGGGCGGTGGCGAACTCGTGCAGCAGCTCCTCGGCGCCGTTGGTGCCGCGCGTCCAGATACGCAGCTGGTCGTGATCCCAGCGCGGGGTGTCGAACACCAGGCGTGCATGGATCAGCCTGGCGTCGCGATCGACGAAGCTGAAATCCACGGTGCGCTGACGCACGATGTTGACGAAGCTGCTGTAGCCGCTGACCGCTGCTTCGCCCAGGCGGGCGGTGAGCAGCACGCTGTCGAGCACCTCGCTGCCGGAGATCGAGAAGTCCGAGCGCACGCCGAGCACGCCCTGCAGGTGCGGCTGGCCGGCGCGTGGGCAGATCCAGCCGAGCAGGTCCAGGGCGTGGATCACCTCGCTGGTCACGCCGCAGGTGGGGCGGTAGTCGTTGATGCGATCCTTGCCCCAGTGGAAGTGGGCGCGCACCAGTTGCCAGTCGTGGTGCTCGACCCATTCGCGCAGCTGCCGGCTGGCCTCCGAGTAGCGTTCCACCAGATCCAGGGCAAAGCCGCCGACCTGCTCCAGTGCGGCGAGCAGCTCGTCCAGGTCGTCACCGGGCGTGACCAATGGCTTCTCACAGAGCACGAAGCCCCGGTAGCCGGCCAGTTGCTTGAGCACGGGCGCATGGCTGTGGTCGTTGACACTGACCACCACGATGTCCGGCGCGAACGCCTGCAGCGCCCGGCCGACGCTGTCGAAGTAGGGCAGCTCGGTCGCTTTCTGCCGGCGCCCGACATAGGCCAGCGACAGCGGCAGGCCGGTGCTCGTGGCGATATGCTCGAAGGCGCGGCGGTAGCGGTTGCCGGCGTAGCCCAGGCCGATGATCAGGATCTTCATGCCGAGGCCTCCTGACGAATCAGCAGGCGCTCGTCGCTGACGGCGAAGCCCAGAGCTTGGTACAGCGAGCCGGCGGCCTCGGTACTCTGCAGCACCACGCAGCCGACGCCGCGGTTGGCGAACCAGCGCAGCAGGTGCTGCATCAGCTGCCGGGCGATGCCGCGGCCCCGCCACTGCGGCTCCACCACCACCGATTGCACCCAGCCGGACAGGCCGTTTAGGCAGCCCGGCGCCGGCGCGCGCTGATCGATGATGGCCGTTGCACAGCCCAGCAACTGGCCGGACTCCTTGTGCTCGGCGGCGAGGACCTGCACACAATCACTCTCGCTCAGGCGGCTGCTCAGCCAGGTGCGGTAGGCCGCTCGCCAGCGCGCCGCGTCCTCCGGCGTCTTGCTCGAATAGCTGGCGGTGGTGCCGTCCAGCAGATACGCGCGCAGCTCCACCAGGCCGGCCAAGTCGGCCAAGTTCGCCGGGCGCACGGTGAGGAAGGACTGCTCCATCTCAGGCCACCTCCGCAGCAAGTACCTCGGACGCCAGCGGGATGCTGAAGTGGTCGAAGGTCTCGCGTAGCGACAGCGCCAGGTGCTCAATCTGCGCATCGCTGTGGTTCGGCGTGGCATTGACGCGAAAACGTTCGGTGCCCACCGGAACCGAGGGGTAGTTGATTGGCTGCAGGTACACGCCATGGGTATGCAGCAGGCGTTCGGCCGCCGCCTTGCAGCGCTTAGCCTCGCCTACCAGCACCGGTAGCACGTGTGTCTGCGAGCAGGGCATCACCGGCACGTCATAGTGCTTGAGCCGCTCGCGCAGCTTGGCGGTCTGGCTGTGCAGGCGATCACGCTCGAGGCGGCTGGCCTTGAGATGCTCGACACTGGCCAGGCAGCCTGCAGTGATCGCTGGCGGCAGCGAGGTGGTGAAGATGAAACCGGTGGCGAAGGACCGAACGGCATCGACGATCACCTGGGTCGAGGCGATATAGCCGCCGATTACGCCGAGGGCCTTGGCCATGGTGCCCTGGATGATGTCCACCTGATCGGCTACGCCCAGTTCGGCTGCTATACCGGCGCCGCGTGGGCCGTACATGCCCACGGCGTGCACTTCGTCGAGGTGGGTGAGGGCGTTGTAGCGCTTGGCGATCGCAACGATTTCGGCGATAGGGGCAATGTCCCCGTCCATCGAGTAGATCGACTCGAAGACCACGATTTTCGGCTGACCCAACGGGTAGCTGGCGAGGATCTGCTCGAGGTGGGCGACATCGTTGTGGCGGAAGATCTTGCGCTCGTTGGGCGTCGAGCGAATGCCGTTGACGATGGAGGCGTGGTTCAGTTCGTCACTGATTACTACGCAATCGGGGATACGCCGCAGCAGACACTGGAGGGTGGCGTCATTGGAGCCGAAGCCGGTGGGGAAGACCAGTGCCGCTTCCTTGTCGTGCCAGTCGGCCAGGCTCGCCTCCAGGCTGGCGTACAGCTCGTGCGAGCCGCCGATATTGCGCGAGCCGCCGGAGCCGGCGCCGTAGGTCTCCAGCGCGTCGTGCATCTGTTCGCGCACGGCCGGGTGCTGCGACATGCCGAGGTAGTCATTGCTGCACCAGACCACCACCGGATCCTGCTCGCGACCGTCCAGCTTGGCCAATGGATACTGGCCACAGATGCGGCTGAGGGTGGTGAAGGTGCGGTACTGGTTGGAGGACTTCAATGTCTCCAGTTGTTCCCGAAGAAGTGCTTGGTACATCCGTTTATCTCCTTAGCGAGTTGATGACACGTCTCTGTGTGGTTCCTCATCTAGCAAGAGCCCTGGCGCGGGCATTTGCGGCCAGGTCGGGGTATTCTTCTCGGGATTTATAGGGGTTACAATTTGACTGTTTATCCTAGTACTGGAGGTAACCGGATGAGCGCGCCCCGCACAGCCGAACGCACTCGGGTAGAGCTGGCCGAATTCCTGCGTAGTCGCCGCGAACGCATTTCGCCGGAGGAGGTGGGCCTGCCCGCCGGTAGTCGACGGCGCACGCCTGGGCTGCGCCGCGAGGAGGTCGCGGCCCTGGCCGGGGTGGGTTTGTCCTGGTACACCTGGCTGGAACAGGGACGGGATATCAGCGTGTCCGCGACCTTCCTCGACAACCTTTCTCGCACGCTCAAGCTGGATGCCACCGAGCGCCGCCACCTGTTCCTGCTCGCCCACCAGCGTCTGCCGCCAGAGCCGGGCAAGACCTGGTGCACGGTGCCGGCGCTGATTCACCGGCTGATGGGGGATCTGCCGTCACGTCCGGCCTACGTGCTCAATCTGCGTTGGGATGTGCTGGCCTGGAATGCTGCGGCAGATCGGGTGTTCGGTTTCTCCGCGCTGCCGGCGGATCGCCGCAACCTGTTGTGGATGCTGTTCACCAGCCCGGCCATGCATGCGCTGTTCAATCCCTGGGAAGAGCAGGCGCTGCAGATCCTCTCCAGCTTCCGCCGCGACTTCGTGCGGGCGACCCAGGATCCGGATATTGCCGCGCTAGTGAGGGACCTCGAGAAGGCCTCGCCAGACTTCAGAGACTGGTGGCGGCAGCAGGACATCCACGGCCCGTGCCAGGGGATACGCCACCTGCACATCGAAGCGGTCGGCCAGGTGGTGTTCGAGCACACCACGCTGACCATCGACGAGGATCGCCACCTGCGCCTGGTCTACTACGCGGCCAAGGAGGGCATGCCGCAAAGCCGATCCTTCGAGCAGTGGCTGCAGCAGGAGCCGGCGCTGGTCTAAGCCCCGGCGCCTGTTGCTCAACCAATCGACGGCCCGCGCTGGCGACCCAGTTGCCAGGATGCGCTGTTGCCCTGGATCACCGCCGACACGCTTTGCCCGAGCCGCTGCTCGATCACCGGCTTCCACGGCACCAGGCTGAAGCCGATGCCATCGTCGAGCAGGGCATAACGGCCGCTGGCCAACTGTACGCTGCGCCGATAGATCCCGCTGACGCGCTGGCCCTCAACCGCCGGGCGGTACTGCATGCCCGTCTGCGCCGAGATCTCAAGTGCCGTTGCGGTCAGCTCCCGCCCGCGCAGGGTGGCCAGCAGGTTGCGTGCGAGTATCACGCGTTGGCCCTGGCGTTCGGCCAGGCCCTGATCCACCAGGAAGTCCGCGCGCTGCCGCAATGCTTCGCGCACCTCCTTGCCGAAACCTTGGTCGACCAGTTCGCGGTTGCCGCCGATCAGCTGCTGATCCAGCCAGGTCGCGCCGACGGCACGCACCTGTTGCTCGAGGGGCAGCGGCGTGCGCAGTTCGACGGCGACGTCGCCCAGGCGGCGGGCATCATGTTGCCGGCCTTGCTCGGGCAGATCGGCCGGCACCCGCCAGACGCCCTCGGCCAGCCGTTCGACGATACCGGCCCGGCGCAGGACTTCCAGGCGCCGTACATGGCGCTCGACCAATGCCTCGGGATCCTGTTCTTCGACTGCCTGTGATCGTGCCAAGGCCAGGTGGTGATCGCTGCGATAAATGCCGTCCGCAGCCAACGCAGTAATCGACCTATCCACTGTGCGCGGCTCGCTCAGGCTGCGCGTCTCCACCAGGCCACCGATGGGGTAGTCGGCCAGTTCCGCGTGGGCTGGCAGGGCCAGATAGTGGGCCTTGCCGTCGAGTCCGTCGACCACCAGATAGCCGCGATCATGCAGCTCGTCGTCCAGCCCCTTGGCGACGATCCGGCCGACCACAACAGAACCATCCTTGCCCGGCTCAGATACCGCCAGCTCGCGCTGCACGCTACCCATGGCCCGCTGCATCGTTCGCACGATATCGCCACGCTCGCCCATGGCGCGCAGGGTCACTTCGATGTCGTCACGTAGGATCCATTGTCCTGGCCGAACCTCACGAGCCAGCTCAAGCCTCTGCAACTGCTGCAGGCGGCCGATCAGCAACTGTCGGCGCGGATGGTTGGCGAGCCCCTTCAGGCTGAGCACGCCAGCTTGGCGTTCACGCAACAGGGTGCGATCCAGAGTGGTGAAACGCTCCTGCTGCACCTCGCGCTGCAGGCTCTGCTGGATCTCCAGCTCGGTGCGCGGACCGAGCCATTCGGTGGCCAGCTCCGAGGCGCGGTTGCGCATGCCCTCGGCGATGTAGTCGCGGGCGATCACCAGGTCCTTGCCGGTATCGTCCTTGCCGCGCAGGACGATATGGGTGTGCGGGTTGTCGGTGTTCCAGTGGTCGACCGCTACCCAGTCGAGGCAGGTGCCAAGATCGGCCTCCATCCGGCTCATCAGGTGGCGGGTGTAGGTGCGCAGGTCGTCGAGCTGCTCGGCATCCTCGGGCGAGACGATGAAGCGAAACTGGTGGCGGTCATCCCGGCCGCGCTCCTCAAAGGCATTGAGGTCGGCCTGGTCGGTCAGTGGCCCATAGGCTTGGCCCGGATCGCCCTCGCGACTGACGCTGTCGCGTTCGATGTAGCGTAGGTGGCTGAGCGTCGAGCGCTTGCCGGCCTGGCGCAGGTTTACCAGGCGCGTTTTGATGGTGACGCGGCGGGCGTTGGACGGCAGTTGCTGCGTGCTGAAGCGAGCGGCGACATGCCCGCGGCCTAGCCGAGCGCCGGGCTGGTGGCCCGCCTTGCGCGGCTTGCTGGTGCCGGCCTTGTTGGCCTGGCGCAGCACCTGGTTGACGAAGGGTTGGCCGCGTTGCTGCGGCTTGCCCGGCTGCGGGCGAAAGCGCAATTCGTCATCCGGACGGCTTCCCTTGCTCATGTTTGGAGTCCTCCAAGTTGATCGCAGTACGGCGTGTCAGGCACGCTTCTAAGCCAGTGTTGCTGTGGGGCGAACACGATTTCGGCACCTGGCGGCACCGGCGTTGTGTCGCCGCCAACCCCCGTGCAGACTGCTTTCCGGGCCAACGAAGTGCCGCCCCCTTTTATCTTGCCCTCCGCTTTTTCCGTGCCTTTGCGCTGCTGAGTTGGGTAATCAGGAGAGGCAGGACGGCGACTTCCAAAGCTCCTGACCGGCAGGCAAGGGCAGAGTTATCTGCAGCCAGGTGGCCCGCGAGTGCGAACATCGAGGGCATGCACTTGGCATACGGATCGACACAGAAACGGCCAGCTCATCGACTCGACTCCAGCCACAAGGGCTGCGCCCGACCGATCACCGCATCGACAGACAACGGGCCGAAGTAGCGGCTGTCGAACGACGCCGGATTGCTGCTGTTGAGCAGGAACAGCTCGTCGCCAACCAGGCGCCGACAGGCTTGCCAGTTTGGCAGCGCGCGAACCTGTCGATCCCACCTCAAGCGCTTAGCCACTAAGTCACCATCGATACGTACCTGGCTGCCCTGTACGCATACCCGCTGCGGCGCCATCGCCGCCACTGTCTTCAACAGCGGCACGTTCGCCGGCAGGTAGCCGCGCTGAGCCGCCAGCGAGCTTGCCTCCGGCGGCAGGCGAACCAGCACCAGGTCGCCAGACGCCAACGAGTTGGCTGGCGAAATGCGGTACCAGCCGACGGGCACGCTATCGGACGCGTTGTAGACCAGCCGCGGTGGCGACGTTGTGAGCGCCGCCCAACACAGGGCAAACAAGCTGCAGGCGAGCAGCGCCAGTGGCCACCGTACGCCGAGAGCACCCGGCGTCATGTCGTAGCCTCCGGAAACTGCTTCTCCAGCAGTTCGCGCAGCATCTCTGCCATGGTTACGCCACGGTCGAAGGCCGCCAGCTTGATCCGCGTGCGCAGTGCCGGCGTCACGTCCAGCGTTAGCCGGGCGCTGTAGCGCTCGACCTTGCCGTTGTCGATTCCAGCGCCTTGACGTATCCAGGCTTCGGCCTGTGGATCGGCCAGTGGGCGTGCACCGATACCGATGCGTTTTCCACTCATGGCGACCACCTCAGCAACTCGTCGACCAGGGTGCTGACCTCGCGCGCGGCGGCGCTGTCCGGCGCCAGTTCACGCGCCAGGCGACCGGCTGCCACGCTCTCAGCGAAGACGATACGCTGGCGTACTTCGGCCTGCAGTGCCGGTAGCGGTTGGTCGGCCAAGGCGCCGCGCGCTTCGCGGCCGATCACCGTGGTGCTGACGCGGCGGTTGATGGCAAATGCCGCGCGCAGCGTGGGCCTGAACACCTGCGCCTCGCGGATCAGGTTGACCATCTCCGCGCTGGCCCACAGGTCGTAGGGGCTGGGTTGCACCGGGATCAATACGCGATCCGCCGCCAGCAACGCCGAGCGGGCGAGGGCGGCGATGCGCGGTGGCCCGTCGATGATGATGTGATCGGCGCGACGAGCGAGCTCAGGGGCTTCCTGATGCAGCGTCTCGCGCGCCAGGCCCACGGCGCTGAACAGTCTTGGCAAGCCCTGCTGGCTGCGCCGTTGTGTCCAGTCCAGTGCCGAGCCCTGTGGGTCGGCATCGAGCAGGATGACGTTCTGTCCGCGCAGGGCCAGTTCGCCGGCGATATGGGTGGCGAGGGTGGTCTTACCCACGCCGCCTTTCTGGTTGAGCAGAGCGACGATCATAGCCGGATCTCCCCGGCCAAACTGCCCCGATCAGCACCTGTCCACACACAGGCGTTGCCCCAATAACAAGTTAGAGCTTTTAAGTTAGTAATGTTAGAGAGGGCTGAAAGGCGCGCCAGCCGTGGCTTGCAGAGGAGTTTGTGCGCCTGAAGGCACGTGCACCGCGCTCCTGATAGCACGGGCCGGCGTGCGCCTGAAAGCACGTCGGGATTCACAGCTTTTCCCGAAGTTATCCCCGTGCCGTCTACGGCACGGCGCGAAAGGCCAGCAGTTCGGTCGAGCGGGACAGGCGCACGACCTCCAGGCGATACCCGGGCAGCGACTGGCGGGCGACCAGCGCACGCAGGTCGAGGGCGAAGTCCGAGTAGCGCGCCGAGCTGCCGGATTTGCGGTACAGGTGGCGAAAGTCGAACTGCCAGCCGTCTTTTTGCTTGCCGCCATGCTTGCGCACCAGGCGATACAGCCAGCGCTCGATCCCGCCGGTGAGGCGGAAGTAGGCCGGGTCGATGGTCAGTACCAGGGCCTGATCGAGCACCCCGCTGTAGAACCAATCCGGCAGGATTAGCTCGATACCCAGTGGCCGACCATCCGCCGCGGCCAGCTCCCTCCACTCGTTGATCCAGGAGAAACGATGCAGGCGTCGGCCAGTGGTCTCGCGTATCGAGGTGGCCACGCTGGTCGACTGCAGCCGATCCAGCGCCGCCTTCAGGCGCTGGTAGTCGCGCAGCGAGGTGCCGCGGCCGATGAAGCGCAGGATCTGGTAGGGCGTCGCACGCATCAGCCGCGAAGTGGGAATGCCCGCATCGCGGGCCTCGACTAGCTGGCTGGCCGCCCAGATCAGGATGTCGGCATCCCAGATCGTGGCGATGCCATGCTCCAGCGTGCCCTCCACGCGGACCGTCACCTCGCCCGAGCGAAAGTCGATCGGCACGGTGCGTCGCGACTTGGCCAGCGAGAAGAACGGATGCGCCATCAGGTCCTGGGCGTCGCGCGGCGCCATATCCCCCGGCAGCGCTCGGAACAGATCCAGTTGCCCACACTGGGCAGGCGAGTCCTGAGAGTTGCGGCTCATGGACAAGGGCTTCACTGCTCATCACGCTGCGCTCCCGGGTGGCGGTCGAGGTACTCGGGATCGAAGGTGGTCTCGAAGCTGCGCTCACCCGCCCAGGCCTCGAGATCGGCGAGGGCGTACATCACCCGCCGGCCAAACTTGTGGAAGCGCGGCCCGCCGCCGATCACCCGTTGCTTCTCCAGCGTGCGCGGTGACAGCCGCAGGAAGGCTGCGGCTTCGTTGTTGGTGAGGTAGCGAGGGGCAGGGCAGACCTGTGGCGCTTGCGCGTCAATAGCGCCCCCTACGGGCCGCATGGCATGCGTCGTTGGCCCGGCCTTGCGGTACAGCGGGGAGTCGAGGTCGATGCGATGCGGCTGGCGGGAAAGATCAGTTGAGTACGACATGGTGTGTCCTCCGTTGACGTGGGAGGTGCACCGTGCGGCAGCCGTCGCGTTCGATCATGCCAGGTTGAGTCTGGGAGAATACGCAGGCAGGAGGGGCGAGGATTGATGCCGGGAAGGTCTGAACGCTGACCGGGTACGCCCATCTACGCGCGTCACCGGCTGCGGCACCCAAGCGCGCCAAGCCGCATTGGCGAAGCCCTACGGATTCACGGGGCTGCGGCTTTCCATAAAACCGGAAAACCGCATCGGCGGATTTCCGTAAATCCGTAAAAGCGTAAATCCGCTTCCCCACCAATCCGTAAATCCGTGGATACGGATCGACGGATTTGGGCAAAACCGTAAGACCGTAACGGTCTCAATCAGCGGGGCGCAGAGCCCGACTGCTCCAGACTGATCGCCGGGTGCGCGTGCCCGTGCATCAGCCTTCCGGGTGGGGCGCGCGGGTGGCCGACAGGACAGGGGCGCAAAAAACAAGGCACCGGGTCACCCCGGTGCCTTCTGCTGGTTTAGCGATTCCAGAACACATGCACCTGCTCGAAGCCGGTCTCCAGGGTGAACACGTCGCCGCTGTACTCCATGTCGCGGGCCATGGCGCGGTAGTCGATGTACATGGCCAGGTGCGGCGGAATGCGGGTGGTTTCCTCGGTCAGCTCTTGGGCGTAGTCGGCCAGCGAGCTGTAGCAGCCGCAATAGTCTTCCTCGGCCGCCTTACGCGCCTGCTCCAGGTCGTTGAAGTGAGCGAGCAGGGCGCCGCCGAACTCGGGGTACTCCTCGATAAAGCAGGCGATCTCGTGGGCGCTCTCGAGGCCCTCGTACTCGCCGAGGCGGTAGCCATCGAAGCCCTCGAAATCGTGGATGGCATACTCCTCTGCACCATCGACCGGCGAGGCCGCCAGCATGGCACTGACCTGCGCCTGGATGTCGTCCAGCTCCAAGGTGGCGTCGATCCAGACGCCATGCAGGTGACCGGCGTTGTAGGCGGCCAGGTCGGCAACGTAGATCCTGATTTCTTCGCTCATAGCTTTCGCTCCTTCGTCTTCAGGGTTCTGCGCTTGCGCTGCGCATGAACCCCTGCCGACTAGGGCGACTAAGGCGGTCGTGAAAAAATCAGGAAAAATCGCGGAGGCTCCACCCAGCGCAGCGGCCGGGTGGAAGCCGTCTATTTTTCTTGATTTTGAGGGGGGCAAGAACCCCTGCTATGAGGTAGTAGCGTCACCAGTGGTGACGGCGTCCAGAAGTACTTGCTACTTAATCGGCGAGGCGAAATGCCGAGGCCATTTGGCCTTGCTCTTTGACGCTGATCCCGAGCTTCTTGGCCGCAGGCCGCCAGAGCAGTCGGACCTTAGTGCGAAAGTCTTCGATGATCTCCAGAGCGTCTTGCTGCTTGAGTCGGAAGTAACCAGCCACCGACAGGGCCAGATCCAGGTCGAGCGCGTTGTCGGACTCGGAGACGTTGAGCTTCAGCCCATCGGCGTAGGGCACCGGATTCATGTCGTAGGCGGCGGAGAGCTGCCAGCCCTTGTCCGGGACGAGGATGAAACCATGGTTTCGCAAGTGGTCATCTGTATTGCTGACCAGCATGTTGAAAACGATCCGCTTCCACAGTTCCTGCAGGTCTGCCTCTGGCGTGGCACCGTGGCGCATCAGTACCTCGGCGATTTCCAGGTAGCTGACGCCAGTTGAGTGGTCCTCGCCATCGACGTGCTCCGTCATGGTCATCGCTGAGGCGAAGTGCAGCCGCTCGCCCGTCGCGGTGCGGTCGAAGCGTTTGACCATGAAACAGTGATGGTCGCTGGCGTACTTCCCCGCAGTGGCCTCTGCCACGCGCAGACCGCAGGCGTTTGCGAGGATATTGACCACCATCTCCCAGGCGCCGACATCGTGTTCGTCGTTGTTGCTGGGAAACTTGGCGATCCACAGGGCATTGTCCGGATCTACCACGCTGGCCTTTGGCCGGGCACCACCCAAGGAGCCGCCGGGGGCTATCAGCATCCTCAGCCAGTCCCGACCGTCGCTCATGTCCTCGCCCTGCTCGAAGCGCCTGGACGCCTCCTCAAGCTCGCGCATGCTGGTCATCGGCGGTGCGGCCGTGTCGTGGTGGTCGTCCAGAAACGGGCCATTAACATCAGTCTTGAAGCGAATGGCGCCCACACGGAAGCTGTCGTGCACGCCCAGCAGGTAGTCGGATTCGAACAGCTTCGAGCCTTCTGCGGCCACTCCAGTTCGCACATCTCGTTCATGGCGGCGTCGCATCAGCAAACGCCCCCAGTGGTCTGGCGAGGCGTCGGCGAAAAGGCCGAAGGTCGCGGTGCCTTGTGCGGGGAACTGGCGGCCAGCGAAGGGCTGGAGTCTCGGGTCAAGCAGTGCCTGATGTGCCAGGCCGGCTAGTGCCGAATCGACGAATTCGAACTCGAACCGCTCGCTGCCACGTGTGCGCCAGCAATGCAGGGTGCCAAGCTTCTGTGGACCAGCGAGCCCCGCCCAATCGGCGAAGACTAATATCTGGCTAGCCATCGAGTTCTCCCATCAACTGAGCCGCCAGGTCTGCACCGGTGATGATTTTCTTATCGGCCGGTTGTGCCTTGGAAGTCGCCCGTTTGCCAGCGTTGGACGGCGGACGCTGAGATTTGGCGTCTGCCAGCTTAAGCGAGCTTGGTACAGTAGGGTTCTGGGGCTGTCGTTGAGGGGCGGGGCGGTTTGCAGCAGCCGTTGGGCTCCTGGCGGCCCGGGACTTTGCAGGCGACAGTGCCGTGTCCTGCAAGTGGCGGCCCAGTTCATCGTTCAGCGCGACCTGGGCGAGGTCTTTTTCCAGCCCCAGCACTTGCAGCACGGCCATGTAGGCGCCTAGGGTCACGCCTGCACTGCCTTGCTCAAGAGACCTGAGTGTCGGCAAGGACATCCCGGCCCGCTCAGCCATCTGCTTGGCAGTGATTTTGCGGCGCTTGCGCGCAAGCATCAGGCGCTCGCCCAATTCCTCGAGCAGCCGGTCAGATGCCGGCAGTAGTGGGGCGGTTCGTTTTGCCATGGGAAAATATTCTTTCATAAAGGAAGAAAAGGTGAAGAGATAATAGCATCTATGCTCTCTTGATTCGTGGGTGCTAGTGGAAAAATATAAATATTCCTTCACTTTTATATTAAAAGTGAAGGAATATTTATATTTCAGCCTTCTGTTGAGTCAGGTCGGCTTACAGCCGACTATCAGGACTGCCGCGAACAGATTCGCTGGTGAATGCGGCTTAGGAATCCAACCTCAAAGGCGCGCCTTTCCATCGCGCATGGCAGCAGATCGCGCTCGGCGATCATGACTGCCCAGAGCCAGCCGCTACGGGCGTTGTCGAGCCAGGTCTGGGCCAGCTTGACGCCTTGGTTGAATGCCTGCCGGCAGTCAGCCGTCCAGGTGATTTCCATGCCAGGGTGGCCGTCGTGTGGCGGCAGGCAGGTCATGATGCCTTTGCTCATCTGGCACCTCCTCGCACTTCTGAGAGGGCTCGGCGATAAAGCACGACCATCTCGTCGAGCAGATCTAGGGCGGAGTAAGCAGCGATGCGCACCCGCAGATCTGCCGGCTGCAGCCCATCAGGTTCAGCCAGTTGATCCAGCAGGTTGCCGAGCATGACGCCACGTAGTTCAGCCGCAGCTTCAGAGCGTAGGGGAGAGCGTTCGGACTCATGCAGCGGGCTTCGCTGCAGCGGAAAAGGTAGAACGCAGGATTCGAACTCAGCCATGGCGCACCTCCAGCAAGGAGGTGGACAGCAAGACTGGCAGCCCAAGGCGGAGCCCTTGGGTAAAAAGGTGGTAGCGCATTTTCCTTATGCTCCTCGGTTTGATTAAGGAGCTGCCACCAACCGTTCTGACGCAGTATGGTGGCAGACCGTACGGGGGTCAGAAACCGGTAACCGAGGGAACCGGCCAGGCAAAAGCCTGCCCCGCACGGCCTGCCATAGAAAAGCGATAGCAAACACTGAAGTGTTCACCGCTTCGCTATGACGCAACCGCGCCCTCGATTGATCGGGTTCTGACGCCCGGCCGTGGGATTGACCACGACGGGCGCACTCTAGCCCGAGGGTTTCAGGATGGCAACCTACTGTGGCGTAGTCGGATGTCCAGTTTCGTGCCGCCGCCCTATAGGTCACTTGGTGGGGTAGGTGAGGGGAGTACCCTGCTTGTGGTTTTCGGCTTACGCGTCGGCCAACTCGTACCGGAGGCCGAACTTCTGTTGTAGCTAATACGCCGCGTCACTGGATATTGTCGCGCGCACTCTGCTGACCTTGGCATTGGAAAGGCAGCTATTAGTAGGGGCTCTTCTTAGGGCTGTTGCACAGACACTGAGCTGTGATTTTTCAACTTCGCTGTAACGCCAGCTCGTCTCGTCGATCTAGTTGAATGCCGGCACGCAAAACACCTTTGCCCGGCTAACCCAGATCACCCGAGGATACGCACATGACGATGAAATCCACCGCAGCTACTGGTGCTGCTATCGCTTTCGCTGCTGCTGCCATGTTTGCAGGCATGTCCGGCACTGTTGTGGCGGCTGAAGAGGCCAAGGTGCATTGCTACGGCGTCACATCCTGTAAAGGCCAGAACGACTGCAAGACCGCCGAAAACAGCTGTAAAGGCCAAAGGGTCACGGCTTCAAGGTCATGACCAAGGCCGAGTGCGATGCGGCAGGCGGTACTGTCGGCGAGTAAGTGAGCTGGGGCGACCGCTGTGCGGTGGCCCCGCATCACAGGCAAGGAGTCAGAGATGAATGCTCAACGCGGCAATCTGGGTTTTGGCTTGGGCCTGCGCAGTACCTATTACCAAGCCATTCTTGAGCAGCAGCCGGCCATCGACTGGTTCGAGATCGTCTCGGAAAACTACCTGGTAGCGGGCGGCAAGGCTCTCTACTTTCTCGATGCCATCGGCGAGCAGTACCCGCTGGTGATGCACGGCGTGTCGCTGTCGATT
Source organism: Pseudomonas sp. NPDC077186 (assembly GCF_044543505.1). NCBI lineage: Bacteria > Pseudomonadati > Pseudomonadota > Gammaproteobacteria > Pseudomonadales > Pseudomonadaceae > Pseudomonas > Pseudomonas sp. NPDC077186. The sequence continues at coordinate 362,233 of NZ_JBITWE010000001.1, read as the reverse complement.
GGCGGCCCGCATGAACTCGACCGCGACTACCTGCGCCAGCTCAAGCACCTGGCCGCGCGGGTGCAGCCGGCGTGGATCTCCGATCACCTATGCTGGAGCCGGGGCAATGCCCACCAGCTGCATGACCTACTGCCGTTGCCCTACACCGAGGAGAGCCTGCAGCATGTAGCGGCACGGGTGCGCCAGGTGCAGGACGTGATCGAGCGGCCGCTGGTGCTGGAAAACGTTTCCAGTTATCTGCGCTGCGCCGATGACCAGTTCAGCGAGTGGCAGTTTCTCAGCGCCCTGTGCGAGCTCAGCGGCTGTGAGCTGCTGCTGGACGTCAACAATGTCTATGTCAGCGCACGCAACCATGGTTTCGATGCCTGGGCATTTATCGGCAGCCTGCCCAAGCAGCGCATCCGTCAGCTGCACCTGGCGGGCCACAGCGATTACGGTAGCTACCTGATCGACACCCATGATCAGCCGGTCAGTGCCCCGGTCTGGCAGCTCTATAAACGCACTCTGCAGCACCTGGGGCCGGTGTCCACGCTGTTGGAGCGCGATGATCACTATCCCGCCCTGGATGTGCTGCTCGACGAGCTGAACACCGCGCGCCGGTTTGCCGCTCAAGCGCTGCATGGAGCGCCGCGATGCGCCTGAGTGACTGGCAGGTGCAGGTACAGGCCTACCTGCTGAACCCCGACACCCAGCCCAACCCGGAATTGCGGGCCAGCCTGCTGGGCAGCGCCGTGCTGAGTGCCGAACAGGGGTTGGCGATTTACCACAACGCCTACCGAGCGCGCCTGCTGGAGGCCTTGCGTGGTGATTATCCGGCGGTGCATGGCTGGCTTGGCGACGAGGAGTTCGATGCCCTGGCCCTGGCCTATCTCAATGCGCACCCCTCGCAGCATTTCAGTCTGCGTTGGCTCGGTGCGAAGCTGGCGGCGTTTATCGATGGTTACCTGATCCCCGCGCAGGCCGCTCCGCTCAGCGAGTTGGCGCGTCTGGAATGGGCCTTTACCCTGGCGTTCGATGCGCCGGAAGGCCAGCCCCTTAGCCTGGCGCAGATGGCCGAACTGCCCGCCGAAGACTGGCCGGCGCTGCAGGTCCGTCTGTTGCCCAGTGCGCAGTGGCTGGCGTGCCGACATAACAGCCTGGCGATCTGGCGCGCGAGCAAGGAGCGGGGCGACTTCCCCGGCAGCCAGTTACTGGCTGAGGTGGAAACCTGTGTGGTCTGGCGCGATCAGCTCATCACCCGCTACCGTTGCCTGGCGGCAGATGAAGCCACTGCGCTGCGGGGTATGACCGAACAGGGGTGGACCTTTGCCGAACTCTGCGCCCAGCTCAGTGAGCTGGGCGAACAAGCACCGCTGCAAGCTGTAACCTGGCTGCGCCAGTGGCTAAGTGACGGGCTGCTGCAAGAGCACGCGATGGACTGACGGGGCATGCCACAGCGTGGATAGCTCGGTGAAGTTATTTACCGAGCTTCTAGCAACTATGTTTCTGACAGAAGCGTAAGATTTTCCAGGGTTCTAACGAAAGGCCAGATCGCGCAGGAACAAGGTGATTGGAGGGAACATGATGAGTAGTACCGACATCAGCAGCAAGATGAGGAAGAACGGCAAGCTGCCACGGATTACGTCGAAGTAGGGTCGTCGAAATATCGCTATAGCGGTGAAGATGTCGCAGCCGAAAGGCGGTGTGGCCGAGCCGATGGCCGCCTGCAAGGTGATGATGGTGCCAACCAGCACCGGATCAAGGCCGGACATGCGCACCGCCGGGGCGAAGATCGGCACGAGGATCAGCATTACCACAATCGGGTCGACAAACATGCAACCGATAAAGAAGGCGATCGAAATGATGATCAGCAGTTCGGTCGGCGAAGCCTGCATCAAACCAATACCGCTGAGGATCTGCTGGGGGATCTGAGCGAAGGATATTACCCAAGAGAAGGCCGAGCCGGCGGCCACCAGGATAAACACCACGGCGGTGATCAGCCCGGTGGACATTGCAATGCTCGACAGGTCACTGAGCTTGACCCGGCGAAAAATCAACACTTCCAGAATCAGCGCATAGAGCACTGACACCGCAGCTGCCTCGGTAGGGCTGAAGACCCCGGTGTAGATGCCACCGATGGTCATCACTGGTAGCAGCAGTGGCAGGAAGGCACGACGGCATGTGCGCAGCCGCTCATGCCAGCTAAATTTCTCGCTGCGGGGAATGCCTGCCAGCCGCGCGTAGAAGTAGCAGTAACCAGCCAGCAGCACCATCAGCAGTAAGCCAGGGCCAATACCAGCGATGAACAGTTCGGCCACCGATGTGCCCGAGACCACGCCGTAGATGATCATGCCGATGCTCGGCGGAATCAGCAGGGCGATATCCGAGGCGTTGATGATCAGTGCCATGGCGAAGCTGTCCTTGTACCCCTGTTGCAGCATCTTCGGCCGCATGATGCTGCCCACCCCGACCACGGTCGCCTGGGTCGAGCCGGACAAGGCACCGAACATCGCGCAGCTCAGAGCGGTGGTGACTGCCATGCCGCCCCGCACGTGGCCGACGAAAGCCATGGCGACATCCAGCAGTCTATTGGCCGTGGCCCCGCGAGTAATGATGTCGGCGGCAAGGATGAACATCGGTACTGCCACCAGGGCTGACGGACGGATGCCGGCGATCATCTGCTGGATTAGGAACTCCGGCCCCATGTTGAAGAAAAACAGGAAGCCGGCCGCTGCGGCCGCCAACAGGGTTGTCATCATTGGGAAGCCCGCCAGCAGCAGGACCAGCATGATCAGCAGAAGAGCAGTAGTCATATCCATGCTGTGCGTACTCAGGCTTGCGGGGGGAGGGGGACGTCGACATGCCGCGGCGGTGCTTCGCGGCAGCCGAGCAGTACCAGCAACTGAATGAAGGCGTGGCGCAGGAACTGCAGGCCACTCATACCCAAGCCCAGTGGAATGACCAGGTAGATGTAATGCAGCGGCAACTGTAACGCCGATGAGGCGCGGCCAACGCGCGCGGCTGATTGCACGTAACCAATGGATGCCCAGGTCAGCCACATCAGCAGGGCGGCGGTAAGCAGATTGATCAGCAGGAGGCTGGCGGCGGCTGGCTTGCCAGTCAACTGCTCGACGAAGGCGCTCATGCTGATGTGGCGGTTGTGCCGCGCGGCATAGCTGCAACCGATGAAGGTGACGAAGATGATCAGGAACTGATTGAGTTCCTCGGAGAAGTACAGGCTCTGGTTGAACAAATAACGGCCAAATACATTGCCGACCGAGTTTAGCGCCATCAGCAGGATCGCGCTGGCGAGGATAAACGCCTCGAGCTTTTCCAGCAGCCAGTCCAGTTTATGTAGCCAAGCCATTGCCACCTCCAGCCTGCCGCCACGGCGACAGGCATTTTTTTTGTTGTGGAGGCCAGACAGTACATCTGTGAAAAAATCATGTCAATTCAATATTTGAATCAGTACATATGTGCTATTTCATGGTGCATGAACTGCTTTGTGCGTCATTTCAGAACACGAAGTGCATGGGAGGAGGTATCTCCTCCATCAGCCCATTCAGCGTGGCCAGTCCAGCCTGAACGCGCGAGCGACTCTGTTCGGCGCCCAGGCTGATGCGTACGAACGGGTTGCTGCGATCGGCGGTGGCTAGGAACGGCTCCGCCGGAAAGATCATCACGCCTTCTTGGCGTGCCCGGCGGACGAATTTTTCCGGTTGCCAGTGCGCCGGCAGTTCGGCCCATATATGCATGCCGTTGGGATGGGCCTTGTAGCGGCAGGCGGTGAGCAGTTCGCAGGCCATCTGCTGGCGTGCCGCAAACTCCTGCTGCTGAAAGGTGATCATGCGGTCGAGGGTGCCGTCCTGCATCCACCAGCTGGCGATCTCGAAGGGCATCAGGGTGGCCATCCAGGTAGTACTGCGAAGTCGGCCTATGGCTTGCTGCACTAGGTGTGGCGGGGTGATCAGGTAGCCGGCGCGCATGCCAGGCAAGGTCACCTTGGTCAGGCTGGTGGCGTAGAAGCTGCGCTCCGGAATAAGCGCCGACAGTGGTGGGCTGCGGTCCGTTTGCAGCGCGCCGTAAACGTCGTCCTCCACCACCGTCAAGTCGTAGCGCCGGGCCAGCTCGGCGATCGCCTGACGTCGTTCCAGGCTCATGGTGTTGTTGTTGGGGTTGTTCATGGTCGGGGTGCAGAACAGCACCCGCGCGCTCCCCTGTCGGCAGGCGGTCTCCAGCGCTTCGGGCAGAATACCTTGGTCGTCTGTGGCCAGGCCTTTGAGATTGAAGTGCAGGGTTTGCGCCAAGGCCAGTAGCAGCATGCCCGTCTCGTGTTCGCAGAGTACCGTGTCACCTGGCTTGAGTATCGTCGTCATGGCAATAGTCAGGGCGTGCGCGGTGCCATTGCAGAACAACATGTGATCGGGGTTGGCCGGCATTCTCTGCTGGGCCAGCCAGGCGCAGACCACGTCACGGTGCAGGGTCAGGCCTTGGGTCGGGTGGAAGGACGTTATGAAATCATCGCGGCCCTCGCGGGACAGACGTTCGAGGCCCTCGCGGTAGAGCTTGACATGGCGGGCCGTGCACACTGGATGGGCGGTGGACAGGTCGATGCCCCGGCTGGGGTCATCGTGTTCGTCGGTGGACAGGTAGTCCGATTCGTGGCTGACGTGGCGGCTGCGTACGAAGGTGCCGCTGCCCACCTGGGCGTAGACGACGCCCTGCTTTTCGGCATGTGCGTAGGCGTTGCTCACTGTCTGCACGCTAACCCCCAGGACCTCGGCCAGCTCTCGGTGGGTCGGCAGCTTGCTGCCAGGCTGCAATGCGCCGGCATTGATTGCTTCACTGAGGGCGTTGCCGATGGCCAGGTATTTGGGCTGGCCAGAGCGGATGAAGGGCTTCAGGTCTATTGTCATAGTTCAATAAAGTCCTTGACGAAAAGTGTACTGATAATAAATATGTAGTCCATGCGGATTGACCTGCATTTGATGCGGTCACTCTAGCAGGTTTCAGTACATTGCATAACCGCCCGGCTGGTGCGGGCGGTTGGATAGAGACCTGAACGCCGTCGCGTTCATTTTCGAGATGCTGTCATGAGTGAAATCGCTTTGAATTTCAGCCGTGAAGAGTATGCCCAGCGTTTGACCAAGGTGCGTGCCGCCATGGCTGAGCGGGGGGTCACGACGCTGATCGTGCATGATCCATCCAACATGGCCTGGCTTACCGGTTATGACGGCTGGTCTTTCTATACTCCGCAATGCGTGGTGATTGGCCAGCACGGCAACCCGTTATGGTACGGCCGTGGCATCGATGCCAATGGCGCGCGTCGCACCGTCTACATGTCGGAGGAGGATATCGCCTCCTACAGCGACCGCTACGTGATGAACCCACCGCATCACGCCCTCGACTACCTGTGCCAGGAAATACTGTCGGCACGAGGCTGGACCAGCGGCACGATCGGCGTGGAGATGGACAACTACTACTACAGCGCCACTTCGCACCAGGCGCTGCAACGTGGTCTGCCGCAGGCACAGTTGGTCGATGCCACTGGCTTGGTCAACTGGTGTCGAGCGGTCAAGTCGCCGCTGGAAATCGAGTACATGCGTGTGGCCGCGCGCATCGTCGAGAACATGCATCGGGCGATCATCGAAATGGTCGAACCGGGTCTGCCGAAGAACGTGCTGGTAGGTGAAATCTATCGGGTTGCCTGTGTCGGTCACGAGGGTAAGTTCGGCGACTACCCAGCTATCGTGCCCATGTTGCCTTCGGGCAAGGACGCTTCGGCGCCGCACCTGACCTGGGACGATCGCCCGTTCAAGAAGGGGGAAGGTACCTTCTTCGAGATTGCCGGCTGCCACAAACGCTACCACTGCCCGCTGTCGCGCACTCTTTACTTGGGCGAACCGTCAGCCGCTTTTCGCAAGGCCGAGGAGGCGATCAACGCTGGCTTGGAGGCGGGTCTGGCGGTCGCCAAACCGGGCAATACCTGCGGTGACATCGCCAGGGAGCTGAACAGCACCCTGCGTCGTTACGGTTACGATCGCGGAGATAACCGTTGCGGATATCCAATCGGTCTGAGTTATCCGCCGGACTGGGGCGAGCGCACCATGAGCCTGCGTGAGAGCGATACCACGGTGCTGCAACCTGGCATGACCTTCCACTTTATGCCGGGCCTGTGGCTGGATGATTGGGGCCTGGAGACCACCGAGAGCATCCTGATTACCGAGAGCGGGATGGAAACCCTTTGCGACTTCCCGCGACAGTTATTCGTGAAGGCCTGAGATGAGTAGCGCAACCATGAATATTTCATCCGAAGCGGAGCTGCAGGCAAACACGCGATCGAGCGTTGCCGAGGTTCGTGCCACCACCCTCAGTGCCACGGTCGATTTCGAGCGAGACGGTGTGCAGCACGGCTTCCTCAAGCTGCCGTACTCCCATGACCAGTCGGCCTGGGGCTGCATCATGATCCCTATCAGCGTGGTGAAGAACGGCGTGGGTCCTACCGCGCTGCTCACCGGTGGCAACCACGGCGACGAATACGAGGGCATCACCGCGTTGCTCAAGCTGGCTGGAGAGCTGCGGGCAGAGGACGTCCAGGGGCGGGTGATCATCGTCCCGGCGATGAACTACCCGGCCGTGCAGAACGGCAGCCGTACCTCGCCGATCGACAAAGGCAACATGAACCGCTCTTTCCCCGGCAACCCTACAGGGAGCATGACCGAGCGTATCGCCGATTACTTTCAGCGGCACCTGATTCCGTTGTGTGACTATGCCTTGGATATACATTCCGGTGGCAAGACCCTGGACATCCTGCCGTTCGCCGCGGCCCACCGACTACCGGACGCACAGCAGGAGGCCAAGTGCATCGAAGGTGCACGCCTGTTCGGTACTGCCGCCAGCATGATTCTCTTCGAGCTGGATGCAGCTTCGTTGTACGACACGGCGGTGGAGTCCCAGGGCAAGGTGTTCGTCACCACCGAACTGCGTGGCGGCGGCACCAGTACCCCCGAAACCATGGCCCTGGCCGATCGTGGTGTGCGCAACTTCCTAAAGTTTGCCGGGATTCTCGCTGGCGAATTGGAGCTTGCCGACGAGCCGCGGCTGCAACTGGATATGCCCGATGCCAGTTGCTACGTGCAGAGCACCCATCGCGGCATTCTCGAACTCACCCGTAGCCTGGGCGATCGCCTCAAGCGAGGCGACCTCGTTGCGCGGGTACATGCGTTCGAGCGCACCGGCACGCCGGCCGTGGAATATCGTGCAGAACGGGATGGGCTCCTGGTTGCCCGACGTTTTCCCGCACTGGTGGACATCGGCGACACCCTGGCAGTAATCGCCGACATCGTCGAAAGCTAGAGGCCGGCAGGTCCGGTCGCAACCAAATGACAATAACAGCAAGCGGAGACCTCACCATGAGCACCCTAAGCACACTGAAGAAAATGGTCCTGACCGCAGCGATGGGGCTGACCCTGATTGGCCAGGCGAGCCTGGCGGCTGCAGAGGAATGGAAATTTGCCCTTGAGGAAATCAGCGGCAGCGTGCAGGACGCCTACGCCCAGAAGTTCAAGCAACTGATCGAGGATAAGAGCGGTGGCAAGATCAGCGTTACTGTCTATCCATACGGTGCGCTGGGCGAGTCGGAAGATCTCACGGAGCTTGTGGCTAACGGTGTCCTGCAGTTCACCCATGGCTCGACCGGCATTCTTGGCTCCACCGCTCCAGGCATGCAGGTGTTCTCGGTGCCCTACCTGTTATCCCAGGACAATGCGGTGAACCTCAAGCTGCTGACCGAGAGCCCAACAATCTACGGACCTGTTGCCGACAAGCTGAAGACCCGCAACCTACGTTTGCTGAGCATGTACCCGGAAGGCGATATGGTCTGGACCACCAACAAGGTGGTGCGCAAGCCGGCCGATTTCGCCAACGTGAAGATGCGGGTTATGGCCTCACCGATGCTGGTGGAAACCTATAAGTCGTTCGGTGCTGTCCCTACTCCGCTGCCTTATTCCGAGGTTTATGGTGCTCTGCAGCTGAAGATGATCGATGGCCAGGAGAACCCGGTTTTCGCCATCGAGGAAATGAAGTTCTATGAGGTCAACGATGTCATGACCTGGTCGGGACACCAACAGTTCACGGTTGCCGTCCTGTCCAGCGAGTCCTGGTACCAGGGGCTGCCTGCCGAGCAGCGTGCACTTATCGACGAGACTGTGGAGGAGTTGGCGCCTTACATCTTCGAGACCCAGGCCAAGTACAACGATGAGCGTCTGGAAAAGATCAAACAGGCCAAACCGGGTATCCAACTGGTGCGTCTGACCGAAGACGAGCAGGCGGCTTTCCGCAAAGCCAGTCAACCTATGCGCGAGAAGCTGGTGCAACTGGCCGGCCCCGAAGCCGGCTCTGTGCTCAAGGCCCTGGAGCAGGAAATCATGGAGCTGGAAAAGCAGTAACCCCTGTTGCCGGCGGGCCACTCCGCCGGTTTTTTTTGCAGTGTTGCTCTGTTCGGGGCGGGCCAACGTTCTGGGCAGGCATGCAGGATGGGTTAGGCGCAACGAGAGCCATGCTGCAGATCGATCCCAGCAACACTTATGCCGAGCAACCTCGCCCCCGTGGCGGGGTGCGGCCTTTTTCGCCGTGGAGCCGTTTATGCGTCTGGACAGCTATGACCTGAAGATTCTGCGCATCCTGCAGTGCAATGGGCGGATCACCAAGTCCAGCTTGGCCGAAGCCATCAACCTATCTATCAGCCCCTGCTGGGAGCGGGTCAAACGTCTCGAGGAGGCCGGAATCATTCGCGGCTATGGTGCCCAGCTGAATACCGAGATTCTGCTCAAACGTGCCTCGGTGATGGTCGAGATCAGCCTTAAACAGCACAACCGTGAAGCCTTCCAGCGTTTTGAAAATGCCATGCAGGAATGTCCTGAAGTCACCGAGTGCTACGCCACTGGTGGTGGCATCGACTATATTGTCAAGGTCATGGCGCGCGACATCGACCAGTACCAGCGCCTTATCGACCGCTGGCTGATGACCGATTTGGGCATCGAGCGTTACTTCACTTACATCGTGACCAAGACCATCAAACACAGTGAACCTCCGCTGATGCTAGACGGTGAAGAAGCCTAGCCGGCATTTCTGTAAGCCACCCTGTCCCCCCTTGATGCTGCCGTTTTGTCCCTGGCCCGTGGTGCAGAAAAAAACATCAGCACGCCACCGGCAAAGAAAAAAAACAGCCCACTCGCCCCCTTTGAAGAGAAAAAATCGCTGACTGGCAAACCCTAAAGTGGAAGCCGTAAACACGCACCACGCCTTGCGCCGCGAACCCGCTGCGCAAAGCAAGTAGAGGGGATACCGTCCATGCACATGCTTAAAGATCCACGCCTGGTTCGCCAGTTGGCCTACGTCAACGGTAAATGGGTTGCCGGTCACGAGGGGCGCGATGAAGCGGTCATCGATCCAGCCAGCGAAGAAACAATCGGGCGCTGCACCCAGCTGGACGCGAACCAGGTAGAGCACGCCATCGATTCGGCGCAAGCCGCCTTGCCGGCCTGGCGTGCGCTGTCGGTGGACGCACGTGGCGTGATACTCGGTAAATGGCACGATCTGCTGTTGGAGAACAAAGAAGACCTGGCCAGGCTGATGACCCTCGAGCAGGGCAAGCCGCTGGATGAGGCCCGTGGCGAGATCGACTACGCCGCGTCCTTCATTCGCTGGTTCGCCGAGGAGGCGCGGCGCGCTTACGGCGAGACCATCCCCAGCCACATTCGCGACGCCCAACTGGGCAGCGTACGCGAGCCGATCGGCGTTGCCGCGCTGATCACGCCGTGGAACTTTCCCTGCGCGATGATTACTCGCAAGGCCGCCGCGGCCCTTGCTGTGGGCTGCACTGTGCTGGTCAAGCCGGCTGGCGAGACGCCGTTCTCCGCTTTGGCCCTGGCCGAGCTCGCGGAACGTGCCGGCTTCCCCGCCGGAGTTTTCAACGTCATTACTGGCGAGCCGGAGATGGTTTCCCAGGTGCTCTGTGCCAGCGACAAGGTCAAGGCACTGTCGTTTACCGGCTCGACCCGGGTCGGCCGCCTGTTGCTGCAGCAGGCTGCAGCCACGGTGAAGAAGTGCTCGATGGAGCTGGGCGGCAACGCGCCCTTCATCGTCCTTCCAGACATGGACGTGGAGCAGGCTGCTCAGGCGGCGATCGACGCCAAGTTCCAGACCACTGGCCAGGACTGCCTGGCGGCCAATCGCATCTTTGTTCATCGCTCACTGTATGAACCGTTTCTGGCGGCCTTTGCCCGGCGCATGGGCGAGCTGACAGTGGGCAACGGTCTGGTCCGCGGGGTCAATCAGGGGCCGCTGATCAACGCCAAGGCGGTGGCCAAGGCCCAGGAACTGGTAGACGACGCAGTGACCAAGGGCGCGCGCCTGCTAGTCGGCGACCAGGGTCAGGCGCCGGGGCGCAACTTTTTCATGCCGACCCTGCTGGCCGATGTGACCGCGGATATGCGTGTGTATCGGGAAGAAAACTTCGCCCCTGTGGCCGGCGTGCTGGCCTGGGACGACCTGGAGCAACTGATCGCCCAGGCCAACGACACCGAATACGGTCTGGCTGCTTATGTCTACGGTCACGACATGCGACCGGTCTGGCGGCTGTTGCGCGGCCTCGAGTTCGGCATGGTCAGCGTCAACTCGGTGAAGATGACCGGCCCGCCCGTGCCATTCGGTGGCGTCAAGCAGTCCGGCCTCGGCCGTGAGGGCTCACGCCATGGCCTCGATGAGTACAGCCAGATCAAGTACTACTGCCTGGGTGGTCTGCCCAGTGCAAGCGGCAGTTGAGATCTGCGGCGGGCGTCATGCGCGATGCACCACCTGGCCAGCGCTCGCTACGTTTCCAATAACTGAAACCTACTGAATACGCGGTCTTCGCCGGAAAACCGCAACGGCACCAACCACAAACGAATTCCATGAGGGCACTGCCATGACCATCGACACCCAGAAGATCATCGAGATCGACCGCCAGAACGTGTTTCACGCCTCCACCCATCTCAAGCAACATGCCCATGGCGAGAGCCCGGCGCGGATCATCACCGGCGCCCAGGGCATCCGTATCCAGGATTCGTTGGGCAACCAGTTCATCGACGGCTTCGCTGGCCTGTACTGCGTGAACATCGGCTATGGCCGCAACGAGATGGCCGAGGCGATCTATGAGCAGGCCAAGCAACTGGCCTACTACCACACCTACGTCGGCCACACCACCGAGGGCATGGCAACCCTGTCCGAGCGCATCGTCACGCTCGCCGGCCAGGGCATGAGCAAGGTCTACTACGGCATGTCCGGTTCGGACGCCAACGAAACCCAGCTCAAGCTGGTCTGGTACTACAACAACATCCTCGGCCGTAAGGAGAAGAAGAAGGTCATCTCCCGCGACCGTGGCTATCACGGTTCGAGTATCGCCTCCGGTTCCATGACCGGCCTGCCGGTGTTCCACGCTCACTTCGACCTGCCGCTCGAGCGCATCAAGCACACCGTGGCGCCGGTCTACTATCGTCGTCCCGACGACGCCATGAGCGAACTGGAATTTTCCCGCTACTGTGCGCAGAAACTCGAGGAGATGATCCTCGCCGAAGGCCCGGATACGGTCGCGGCGATGATCGGCGAACCGGTGCTCGGTACCGGCGGCATCGTGCCGCCTCCGCAGGGTTACTGGGCGGAGATCCGCAAGGTGCTGGACAAGTACGACATCCTGCTGATCGCCGACGAGGTGGTCTGTGGCTTTGGCCGCCTGGGTGTCGACTTCGGTTCGCAGTACTACGAGATGAAGCCGGACCTGATCACCGTGGCCAAGGGGCTGACCTCGGCCTACCAGCCGCTGTCCGGGGTGATAGTCGGTGAGCGCGTCTGGCAAGTACTGGAGCAGGGCACCGATACCTACGGTGCCATCGGCCACGGCTACACCTATTCCGGGCACCCCATGGGCATTGCGGCGGCCATCGCCAACCTGGATATCATCGAGCGCGAGAACCTCACTGGCAATGCCCGGGATACCGGTGCCTACCTGCAGCAGCGCATGCAGCAGACTTTCGCCGAGCACCCGCTGGTCGGCGAGGTTCGTGGCATCGGCTTGCTCGCCGCTCTGGAGTTCTCCAGCGACCGTAGCAAGCGCCAACACTTCGACCCCAACCTCAAGGTCGGTCCGATGGTTTCCGCAGCCTGCCTGGAAGAGGGACTGATCGCTCGTGCCATGCCGCACGGTGACATCCTCGGCTTCGCCCCGCCGCTGGTGGTCACCCGTGGCGAGGTGGACGACATCGTTGCCCGTGCCGAGCGTGCGGTGAACAAGGTCACCGACAAGCTGATCAGTAGCGGCGCCTGGCAGGCCAAATAAGGCAACCAGGTAACGTGGCGGGGATTCATGGGAGTCTCCCGCCGCTTTGGTTTAAAGCGCTTCTCTGGGGATTGGCATGCAACAACAACTGAGCCTGCAGGATATCTACCGGGCCCGCCGGCGTATCGCCGGGCTGGCCCTGCGTACACCCTTGGTGCGCTCCGAAGCCTTGTCGCGGCGCTGGGACTGCGAAGTCTGGCTAAAGCTAGACTGCCTGCAGCCTACCGGCTCTTTCAAGCTGCGTGGCGCGCTCAATGCACTGCTCGGTCTTGAGCCCATACAGCGGGAACGTGGTGTGGTGACCATGTCCACCGGCAATTTCGGCCGCGCCCTTGCCTATGCTGGGCAGCACCTGGGCATCCCGGTCACGGTATGCATTTCGCACCTGGTGCCAAACAACAAGGTCGAGGCGCTGCGACAGAGCGGCGCCGAACTGGTAATCCATGGCGACTGCCAGGATGACGCCGATCGCGAGGCACGCCGCCTGCGTGATGAACAGGGGCTGGCCTATGTTCCGCCTTTCGACGATCCGCTGGTGATCGCAGGTCAGGGCACCTGTGGCCTGGAAATCATGGAAGAGCAGCCGGACATCGACCTGGTGTTCGCTGGTCTCTCAGGCGGCGGCCTTATCGCCGGCCTCGGCCTGGCGGTCAAGAGCGTCAACCCTGCCGCCGAGGTGGTTGGCGTGAGCATGCGCGAGGGGGCGGCGATGCTCGCCAGTCTCGCCGCCGGCCATCCGCTGCAAGTGCCGGAGGTGCACTCGCTGGCCGATAGCCTGGGAGGCGGTATTGGATTGGACAACGCCTGGACCTTGGCCATGACCCAGCGCTACATGGATCGCGGTTACAAGGTCGACGAGGCACAGATTGCCCGCGCCATGCTGCATTTCCTACATGAAGAAAAGATGCTGGTGGAGGGGGCAGCTGCCGTTGGCGTCGCTGCCGTCGAACAGCATCGTCTGGAGCTGTCGGGGCGGCGTGTGGCCTTTGTGGTCAGCGGCCAGAACCTGTCGAATGAAACCTTTGCCGAGGCCTGCCGCCTGGCTGGAGAGCGTCCCGATGCATATCTATAAGCGCAAGCAGATCGCAGAGCGGGTCAAGCTCGATGCGACTGCCCTGGAGGCGGTCGAGGCCGGCTTCGCTGCCCTTGGTCGTGGCGAGGTGGAGATGCCGCCGATCCTCAGCATGAACATCGCCGAGAGCAACGGTGAGGTCGATGTGAAGACCGCACATATCCGTGGCTGGCCGCGTTTCGCCATCAAGATCAGCCCTGGATTCTTCGATAACCCCAAGCTGGGTTTGCCCAGCCTCAATGGCCTGATGCTGCTGTTCTCGGCCAGGACCGGGCTGGTCGAGGCGGTGTTGTTCGACGAGGGCTACCTGACCGACATCCGCACCGCCTTGGCCGGCGCCATCGCCGCCAAGCACCTGGCCCGCGCCGATGCGCACAGCGTCGCGGTGATTGGCGCCGGTCTGCAGGCCGAACTGCAGGTCGCGGCCCTGCGCTTGGTTCGGGATATCCACGAGGTACATGTATACGCCCGCGACCACACCAAGGCCGAGGCCTATGCCACTCATATGCGTGCCCATCACGGCTTGCCGGTGACCGTGCACACCAGTGCCGCCAGCGCCTGCGCCGAGGCTGACATCGTGGTCACCACTACCCCGGCACGCGAACCGGTGCTGCGCTGGAGCGACCTGCCAAGGGGTATCCACGTCACCGCTATGGGTTCGGACAACCCGCACAAGAACGAGCTGGAGCCCACCATCCTGGCCAGTGCCGACCTAGTGGTGGTCGACCGCCTCAGCCAGTCGCAGGCCCTTGGCGAGCTGCATCATGCCCCGGCACTGCAGCGTGAGGTGTTCGAGCTAGGCAGCCTGATTGCCGCGGGCCGCTCCCTGCGCAGCAGTGCCGAACAGATCAGTGTGTGCGACCTGACGGGCACGGGTGTGCAGGATACCGCCATCGCCAACTATGCTGCGCGTCTACTCGAGGGAGTCTGAAATGAGCCTCTCTTTCGCTGACTTCCAGAGTCTGCAACGGATCTTCCCCTTCCAGCGCACAACGGATGACGGACATGTGCGCATCGGCCTGGTGCAGCTGGCCAGCGACTTCACCCTGGAGAACGAGTGGCGTCAACTGCTCGGCGAGCGGGTCGAGTTGTACAGTACGCGCACACCCTGCAGCCCTACCGTGACCACTGAAGGTCTGCGCGGTTTGGCGCAGAATCTTGCCCAGTCCAGCTCCCTGTTGGTTCCAGGGCTGGCGCTTGATGTGCTGGCGTTCGGCTGTACCTCCGGCAGTATGCTGATCGGCGAGCAGCAGGTGACTCGCCTGCTCAGTCAGGCTCATCCCGGGGTTCCAGTTAGCAATCCCTGGAGCGCGGTCAAAGCCGCCTTACGCGGCCTCGATGCGCGGCGCATTGCTGTGCTGACACCCTATATCGGTGAAGTGAACTACCCACTTCACCAGGGCTTGCAGCAGGCTGGTCACGAGGTGGTGGCCTTCGGCACCTTCGCCGTGCTGGATGACGCCGAGATTCCGCGAATCCCGGCTGCTGCAATCGAGGCGGCGGCACTGGAGCTGCTCGCCGGTCAACGAGTCGATGCGCTGTTTCTCGCCTGTACCAACCTACGTACCTTGGGCCTGCTTGATGCACTGGAAAAGCGTCTCGGTTTGCCGGTGATCTCAAGTAACCAGGCGCTGTTCTGGCACACCCTGCAACTGGCAGGCTGCGTACACCGACCGCAGGGCTTTGGCAGCTTGCTGGTAGACAGCTGGGGGCCGCGCTGAGAGGGGAGTGTGCAGCCGCTCATTCGATGGCCTTGAAGGAATACCGGGATGCGTGACAGACAGAAGGGTTTGCTGCTCACTACCCTGGGCATGTTGGTGATCTCTCCAGATGCCCTGGTGCTGCGCTGGTTGGCCGGTGATGCCATGCAGATCCTGGCCTGGCGCGGCCTGCTGATGGCGCTCGGGCTCGGCTTGCTGTTGACCTGGCGCTATCGTACTGAGCTGCCCAGGGCATTTCACCGGTGTGGCTGGACCGGCCTTGGCTGTGCGCTTTGTTACTGCTTCAGTACCCTGTGTTTTGTGCATGCTATGGGATTGGCCGGGGCGGCCAGTACGTTGCTGATCTTCAGTCTGTCGCCTCTGATTGCTGCCGCCTTGGCCTGGGTTTGGCTGGGCGAGCGCCTGGCCTTGCACACCCTGATGGCCATTATGGTGTGCCTGGGTGGCGTGCTGTTGATCGTCGTGGATGAGTCACCGGGCAGCAGCCTGAGCGGAAATCTTCTGGCCCTGGTGGCAGCCACTTTGCTGGCTGGTAATTTCACTCTGGCACGCAGCCAGCCGGCGGTGGACATGAGCCCTGCATTGATCCCCGGAGCGCTGCTGGTGTCGCTACTAGGTTTCGTCTTTGGTGGTACTCCGGACTTTGCCGTGCAGCAGTGGTTGGTGCTGGCAGTGATGGCCGGCGTGCTGCTGCCGCTGGCGTTTATGCTGATACAGCTGGGGCCGCGTTGGATCAGTGCCACTGAAGTGGGCCTGTTACTGCTTCTGGAAGTAGTACTGGGACCCTTGTGGGTCTGGTGGCTGCTCGACGAGGCTCCAAGCGGTCAGGTTTTGCTGGGCGGCACCATCATTCTTCTGGCCTTGTGCGGCCACAGTCTGCTGGGCTGGTGGAGTGGCTCTCGGCCTTTGGCCGCCTGAATATTCAGATCAGGATTGAGTATGTCGCCCGGGACATCCGTTCCAGCTTCTCACCTTGGCGAGCGTGCTTGATTAGTGCCTTTCTGCGTTCAGTTACAGAGTATCGTGAACTCATCTCATGTACGTCTGAATATGCAGACAAAGTCTCCATAGTGAGCGATCTCCATTATCAGGTGCTTGTTGGGTCGTCTCGAGCTTCGCCAGATAATCTTCAGTTACTTTTATGTGCCGCATGGTATTCGCGAAAGGCCTCGTGGATGTTCTGGCGCAGGTACCCGTCGTCCCAAGGCTTGGTGAGGAACTTGTAGATGGCGCCTTGATTGATCGCATCGGTCACCGATTTGAGGTCGGTGTAACCCGACAGCACGAGTCGGATGGTGTTCGGGTAGAGGTCCTTGACCCGACTTAGGAACTCGGTGCCGCTCATCTCCGGCATGCGCTGGTCGGAGAGGATCACCTGCACGTCGTGCTTGGCCAGCAACTCGAAGGCGTCCTGAGCGCGGGTAGCCATGAGGATCTTGTAGCCGTCGCGGCGCAGCAGGCGAGCAAGGGCGCGCAGGATGTTCTCCTCGTCGTCGAGCAGCAGCAAGGTCTGCTCCTGCTCCTGCTCCTGCTCCTGCTCCTTGCCGGTCGGATGGCCCGGTTCCAGGGTCAGCATGCGTGCGCGCAGGAAGTCCTGCAGCTCGGCGAAGGGCATCGGCTTGGCGAAATAGTAGCCCTGGAATTCGTCGCAGTGGCTCTTCTTCAGGAAGGCGAATTGCGGCTCGGTTTCTACCCCCTCGGCGATCACCTTCAGGCGCAGGTGGTGGGCCATGGAGATAATGCCCTGGGTGATCGCCGCGTCGTGGCGGTCGCTGATGATTTCCTGGACGAAGGAGCGGTCGATCTTGACCTTGTCGATGGGCAGGCGCTTGAGGTAGTTGAGGCTGGAGAAGCCGGTGCCGAAATCGTCGATGGCGATCTTCACGCCCAGGCGCTTGAGCTGGTGCAGGGTCTCGACGGCCCGCTCGGCATTGTGCAGCAGCACGGTTTCGGTGATCTCCAGCTCCAGCAGCTCGGCATCCAGGCCATGCCTGCTGAGCAGGGCGCTGATGCTGTCGACGAAGTTGCTGCGCTGGAAGTGCACCGGTGAGATATTCACCGCCACGCTCGGCCCGGTCATCCCCTGTTCGCACAGCGCCTTGATTTGCCGGCAGGCGGTGTCCAGCACCCACTGGCTGAGTGGGATGATCTGCCCGGTGTCTTCGGCGATGGGCACGAACAGCACCGGCGAAATGAAACCTCGGCTCGGGTGTTCCCAGCGCAGCAAGGCCTCGAGGCCAACCACCCGGCCGCTGCGGCCGTCGACCTGGGGTTGGTAGTAGAGGGTGAAGTCCCGGTTCTCGATGGCTTTCTGCAGTTCGTTGCGCAGCACCACGCGCTCGCCGACGCGCTGGTTGAGGTCGTTGGTGAACCACTGGTAGTTGTTGCGCCCTTCCTGCTTGGCCTTGTTCATGGCCAGATCGGCCTGCTGGATCAGTTGCATGGGCTGCTCCAGCAGGCCGTCACTGAGGGTGATGCCGATGCTCGCGGTGACGTGCAGGTCGATGCCTTCGATGCGGTAAGGCCGGGCGATATCGGCTAGCAGGCGTTCGGCAACCTGTAGCACGTCTTCCTCGCGCGCCAGGTCCGGCAGCAGCACGATGAACTCGTCGCCGCCCATGCGAGCCACGGTGTCGCCAGGGCGTACCTGAGTATTCATCCGAAGGGCCACTTCAATCAGGATTTGGTCGCCGAAATGGTGGCCCATGGAGTCGTTGACTGGCTTGAAGCCGTCCAGATCGATGAACATCACCGCCAGGCTGCGCTTGTAGCGTCGGGAAATCTGGCAGCCCTGGCGCAGGCGGTCTTCCAGTAGGGTGCGGTTGGGCAGGCCGGTGAGCACGTCGTGGCTGGCGTTGAAGCTCAACTCGTCCTGGTAGCGCATCTCCTCGCTGATGTCGTTCTGTACGCCGACGAAATGGGTCAGTTCGCCGCGTTCGTCGAGCACCGGCGAGATGTACAGGTCGTTCCAGAACGGGCTGCCATCCTTGCGGTAGTTGCGCAGCACCACATGGGCTTCGCTGGATTGCGCCAGGCCGTGGCGGATGACGTCCAGCGCGACCTGGTCGCGCTCGCCGCTCTGCAGCAGACGGCAGTTGTGGCCGATGACCTCGTGCGCGTTGTAGCCGGTGATGCGCTCGAAGGCCGGGTTGACGTAGATGATCGGGTGGTCGAACTCCTGCGCGTCGACGATCACCACGCCGTTGTAGCTGGCTTCCAGGCTGCGTTTGAGCAGGCGAAGCTGCTTCTCCGACTCCTTGCGTTCGCCGATGTCGCGCAGCGACAGCAGGCGCACCTGCTGGCCTTCCCAGTCGGTCTCGGAGAGCTGGATCTCCACCTCCAGCTCGTCGCCGGCCGGCGTCTGCAGGCTCCACTCGAAGAGGTCTTCGCTGATGTGCGGCAGGTCGAAGCGCAGCTGCAGCAGCTGCGCCTGACTGGCGTCGAACAACTGCTCGGCGGCCGGGTTGGCGTAGCGCAGGGCGCCTTCGCCGTCGACCACCAGCAGGGCGTCGCGGGTGTCGTCGAGCAGCTTGCGAAACGACTGCTCGCGCCGCGTGGCCTCCTCGCGCGCGCGCTGCTTCTCAGTGACGTCGATGGCCAGCACCAGGCAGCAGGGCTGCTCGTCGAACTCGAAGTCATGCACCAGCACCTCGGCCATGACCTCGTGGCCGGCCTTGTGCCGGTAGCGCCACAAGCCGGCCTCCGGGTTGGCGATCGACACATCGCGCAGGTTGGAGTTGAAGTAGGCGAGGAAGCGCTGCTGCTCTTCGCGGCTGCGGATATCCAGCACGCTCATCGCCAGGAACTCTGCCTGCGAGTAGCCGAAGAAGCGCGTCGCGGCCAGGTTGGCGGCGAGAAAACGCAGGTTTTCCTTGTTGAACACCCACATCGGCTCGGGATTGGACTCGAACAACAGGCGGTAGCGCTGCTCACTTTCCGCCAGCCGCGCGGTGGCCCGGCCGCGGTCGATGGCGTAGCGAATGCTGCGCAGCAGCTGGGTGCTGTCGAAGGCGCCCTTGACCAGGTAGTCCGCCGCCCCCAGGGCGATGGCGCTGGCGTCCAGGCGCGCGTCGCCCTGGCCGGTGAGCAGGATGATCGGTCGGCTGGCGCCGGCCTGGCGCGCCTGCTCGATCAGCTCCAGGCCCGATTCGGCGCCGAGGCGGTAGTCCACCAGGTACAGGTCGTGCTCCTGCGCGAGGATGCTGGCCAGGCCCTGTTGGTAATCGGCGCACCAGTCCAGTTGTAGCGGCGCGTCCGTCGCCTGGCGCAGCAAGTCGCGGGTGATGACGAAGTCGTCTTCGTCGTCGTCGATCAGCAACAGGCGCCAGTGGCTTTCGAGTCGGGTCATACAGGCTTGCCATCCACGGGGAGTTCGACGATTTCCAGCCAGTAGCGGCCGAGTGTCCTCACCACCTCGAGCAGGCCGGTATAGGTCACCGGCTTGGTGATGAACGAATTGCTGCCCATGTCGTAGCTGCGCAGGATGTCTTCCTCGGCCGACGAGGTGGTCAGCACCACCACCGGGATGCCGCGCAGCAGCGCATCGGATTTGATCGCGTGCAGCGCCTCGCGGCCGTCCATGCGCGGCATGTTGAGGTCGAGCAGGATCAGGCCGGGCAGCGGGTAGCGTTCCTCGTCGTCGTAGGGCGCATGCCGCCGCAAGTAGTCGAGCAGCGCCTCGCCGTCATGCACGAAGTGCAGCGGGTTGCCGATGCGGCACTCGGCGAACGCCTCCCGCGTCATCAGGCAGTCGTCCTGGTCGTCGTCGGCGATCAGGATGTGTACGGGTTGTTGTGCGTTCATTGCGTGGGTTTGTCCATTGGCGGGAAGCTGATGCGAAAGGTGCTGCCGACGCCGAGGGCGCTGCTGGCGGTGATGCTGGCGCCGTGGCGCTCGACGATCTTCTTGACGATGGCCAGGCCGATGCCGGTGCCGGCGTAGGCTTCGCGGCCGTGCAGGCGCTGGAAGGGGTTGAAGATACGGTCCAGGTACTTCTCGTCGAAGCCGATGCCGTTGTCGGCGATGCACAGGACCCAGGATTCGTCGCCCGGGTGTTCGGCATAGATGCGGATCAGCGGCTTTGCCCCGGCGTGCTGGAATTTCAGGGCATTGCTCAGCAGGTTCTGCAGCACCCGGCGCAACTGGCTGGCGTCGCCCCGCACCGGCGGCAGCGGCTCGCGTAGGACCTGCGCGCCACTCTGTTCCAGGGCGGTTTCCAGGTCCTGCAGCACCTGGTCGAGCAACGGGTCGAGGTCGAGCTTCTGCAGCGGCTGGCCGCGGGTATTGACCCGCGAGTAGTCGAGCAGGTCGATGATCAGCGCCTGCATGCGCGCCGCCGCCGAGGTCATGCGCTGTAGGTAGTCGCGGCCGTCGTCGTCGAGGCCGTCGCTGCGCTTGGCGAGGCGCTCGGAGAAGGCCTGGATCTTGCGCAGCGGCTCCTGTAGGTCGTGCGAGGCGACGAAGGCGAACTCCTCCAGCTCGCGGTTGCTGCGAGCCAGTTCGAGTAGCGTGCGTTTCAGTTGTTCCTGATTAGCTCGGCGTTCACTGACATCCTGAAAGTACACCGCCAGACCTTCCTCGGAGGGGTAGGCATGCACCTCAAACCAGCGCTGGAAGGGTTCGTAGAACGTCTCGAAGTGGCAGGCTTGGTTGTCGTGTCGGGCCTGGTGGTAGCGCTGACCGAGCTCGCTGTCGTAGGAGCCGGGGAAGGCTGTCCACACACTCTGCCCCAAGGTGGCGGCGGCGCTGATGTTCAGCTGCCGCTCGGCCTCGGGGTTGATGTAGGTGAAGCGCCAATCGTTGTCGAGGGTGTAGAAGGCATCGCTGATGCTCTCCAGGGTGGTCGTCAGGCGCTCGGCCAGGCGCTGCGCCTGCTTCAGCGCCTGCTTGCGCTCGCTGATGTCCTGCAGGGCGCCGGAAATGCGCACGATCTGCCCGTTGTCGTCACGCACTGCCTGGCCGGCCACCTGCACGTACAGGTGCCTGCCATGGGCGTCGAGCATCTCCACGTCGAGGTCGAAACCGATGCCCTGCTCGATGCAGTCCTCGACCGCCTCGGTCACCCGTTCGCGATAGGCTGGCGGGTAGAGCTGCAGGCCTTCGCTCAGGTCGGGCAGGGTGCCGACCGGGAAGCCGAGCAGGCTGTGCATTTCCTCCGACCAGACCACCTGGCGGCCGGGCAGCTCGATCGACCAGCCGCCGAGCTTGGCGATGTGGCCGGCCAAGCTCAGCAGCAGGCTATTCTGGCGCACCTGCTCGGCCACCGCGCGCTGCAGGCTGATGTCGCGGGCGGCGCAGTAGATCACCTGATCGTCGGCCAGTGCCGCGCTGAGTTGTAGCCAGAGCTGCTGGCCCCTGGAATCGTGCACGCGGATCTCCAGGTCCTTGACCACGGCACCGCGCTGCAGCTGTTCGATGGCATTCTCCACCAGGCGGCGATCCTCGGGATGGATCAGCTCCAGGTAGGGCTGGCCGATCAGCGCGCTTGCCGTATGCCGCAGGGTGCTGGCGAAGGCCGGGTTGACCTGGATGAACTGGCCCTGCTGGCCGATCATGCAGAACATGTCCAGCGACAGGTTGAAGAACTGGTTGCGTTCGCGCAGCGCCTGATCGGCCAGGCGCTGCGCGGTGATGTCGCGCAGTACGATGACCCAACCGCCGTCGCCGCTGCCGCTCAGCGGCCGGGCGTCGTAGAGCAGGGTGCGCGGGCGTTCGCCGTGCAGGACGAGTTCGCCCTGCACGGCCTCGTCGTCCGCCGTCGGCAGTGGCCATTGGCTGGGCTGCAGCGGTAGCACCTGGGCCAGCGACTGGCCGCTGAGGCCCTGCTCGCCCTGCTGCAACAGCGCCTGGGCCGCCGGGTTGAGGAAGCTCAGGCAGCCCCGTGCATCCACCGCCAACAGACCCTCGGCCATGCTGTCGGTGATCGCCGAGGTGAACTCCAGTTGCTGCTGCAAGCGCTGGTCGCCGGCGAGCACTTCATTGAACAGGCGGCTGTTTTCCAGCACCGACACGGCCATCTGGGCGAACTGCTGGGCAATCACCTGATCGTCCTCTTCGAACTCCCCTTCGTATCTGTCCGACAGCTGCAACAGGCCGAGGTTGCGGCCGTCCTTGTCGATCAGCGGCACGGCCAGCCAGCCGCGCATCGGCGGGTGCTTCCCGGCATGCTCGCCGAAACCGCACCAGTGCGGGTGGCGTTCCAGCTCGGCCTGGCTCAGGCGCAGCGGCTGGTTGTCCTGGCAGATCAGCGCATAGATGCCGCTGCCGTCCGGGCGCGTCGCGTAGCTGCGCCAGGCGGCGTACTTGTCCGACAGCGAAACGCCGCTGATCGACTGGGCCCAGTCGTCGCCGCGGGTCAGGCTGAGCACCGCCTGATGTGCGCCGACGACCAGACGTGCCTGTTCCACCAGGTAGTCGATCAGCGCCTGGTGGTCGAGCAGCTTGGCGGTGGCGATGGCCGCCGCACTCAGGCCGCGCAACTGCTCGGTCTTGCGTTCGGCGCGCTCCAGGGCCTGGTGCAGGGCTGCGGTCATATGTTCGCGTTCGCTGATGTCCTTGGCGATGGCGAAAATGCCGACGATCTGCCCGTCGACCATGATCGGCAGGTTGGTCATGTCCAGCGCCAGCTGCTGCCCGTCCGGGCCGAGAATATGGGTTTCGTAGCGCTGCGGGATGCCGGTGCAGGCGGCGGCGAAGTGCTGCTCGGTGCGCACGCGATCGGCCTTGGCGATCATCCCGGAGAAGTGTTCGCCGACGATCAGCACCTCGCCGATGCCGGTCAGTTGCACGCCGGCGCCGTTGAGGCTGAGGAAGCGGCCCTGCAGGTCGAGGGAGAACACTGGGTCGGGGTTGAAGGTGAACAGCGAGCGAAAACGCTGCTCGCTCTCCTGCAGGCGTTGGCGGTCGCGGCTGCGGGTGATGGCGATGGCCGCCAGCTGCGCGGCATTGGCCAGTTGCTGGATCTGCTCGTCGTCCGGCGCGCTGGGGCAGCTCTGGTAGATGGCGAAGGTGCCGAGCACCTGACCCTGGTGGGATATCAGCGGGAACGACCAGCAGGCCCTGAGCCCGTGCGGGCGGGCCAGTTCACGGTAGTCGCGCCACAGTGGGTCGCGTTCGATGTCCTCGACCACCACCAGTTGCTTACGGAAGGCGGCGGTGCCGCAACTGCCGGCGTTCGGGCCGATGGCGACGCCGTCGATGGCGCGGTTGTAGGCCTCCGGCAGGCTGGGGGCGGCGCCGGTGTGCAGGTGCTGGCCGTTGTCGTCGAGCAGCAGCACCGAGCACAACGCCTCGGGCTGCTGGATTTCCACCATCTGGCAGATCGCCTCGAGCACTTCGCGCAGTGGGCGGTCGGTGGAAATCATGCTGAGGATGTCGCGCTGGCTTTCCGCATAGGCCTCGTTCTGCACCAGCGCGGTGATATCGTGGGCCACGGCGAACAGGGTCTGCTCCTCCGGCGACCAGTCGGCCGACCAGAGCACGTGCAGCACCTGGCCGTCGCGGTGGCGGTAGCGGTTGCGGAAGGTGCGGGTCGGCCGCCCGGCCATGATGGCGGCGGCCTCCGCCTCGGTCGCCTGGCGGTCCTCGGGCAGCACCAGGTCCAGGTAGCGGCGGCCGATCAGCTCTTCGGGCTTGTAGCCGAACAGCTTCTCGCAGGACGGGCTGATCTCGCGGAAGCGGCCTTCGCCGTCGACCGAGCAGAGCACGTCGAGGGTGAACTGCATGATGCGCTGGTTGAGCTTCTGCGCGCGCATCTGCCCGGCCAGGCTGAACTGCAGCTGGTCGTTGAGCCGTGCCAGGCGCTGCGAGCGCTCGTTGGCCAGCCAGGCCAGGCGCTGGCTGAGCATCAGCAGGAAGCTCAGGGTGAGGCCGAACAGCATCACCAGGGCCGGCAGATAACCGGCGCTGTTGAGCGCCTGCGGCCGGTTGATCACCGACACCAGGCGCCAGCCCGTGCTCTCGGCGATGGGCACCAGGCGCTCGCCCACCGGTGTGTTGAAGCGGTTGTAGCGGGCCTGGTTGGAGTCGTACAGCGGTTGCTCGTGCTCGTAGGCGCGCACGATGAACCCGCTCAACTGCGGGCCCAGCACATGCGCCATGACGTCGTGCACGTTGAGGCTGGCGACCAGCAGGCGAGTCGGCGCGCCGGGCAGGCTCAGCGGCGTGGCGACCAGCGCGTTGAGCCCGGCGGCCTCGCCGTAGGCGCGCACCGGGCTGAGGTGGGCGTGGCCGTCGTCGAACACGTGCTGCAGCCAGGCCTGGTTGTCGCCATCGGCGAGAAAACTGCGCAGCCACTGCGCCTCGTCGTTGCCGCGCGCCTCCAGCCAGTGCGGTTGCAGCTGGCGGTCGAGCACGGCGACCAGTTCCAGGCTGGGGAAGTCGCGCAGGTAGCTGCCGGCCTCTTGCTGCCAGAGGCGCGGCGAGGGCAGCGCGCCGTTGGCCTGCCAGCGTTCGCTCATGCGCTGGATCAGCGTCAGGTGTTCGTCCAGGGTGCGGCTGGTGGCCGTCTGCACCTTGGACAGCAGCAGGTCGCTCTCGCGGCTGAGCGCCTCGATGGCCTGCAGGCTGAGCAGGTACCAGCCGGCGCAGGTCAGCAGCACGCCGAACAGCCCGGCGGCCTGGCTCAGGCGGTCGAGCTGGCCGCGTTGGCCGATCGGCAGCCAGCTATGCAGCACTGCCGCCAGGCCCAGCAGCAGGGTGAAGAGGTTGGCGACATGGGTCGAGGAATACTTGAAACCGAGGTTGAGCAGGCCGGGGCTCGGCTGCTGGCCGGCCAGCTGGGCGAGCAGCGCCAGCAGCATCACCGCCACCCCGATCAGCTGCGCCAGCAGCCGCGCCGGCTTGGGCCCGAGGCCCAGGCAGATGGCCGCGGCAATCGCCAGCAGGATCAGCGCCAGGCCGCTGCGCATGCGCAGGAAACCGCTGACCAGCGACGGGCCCTGATCCGAACCGCCGGCCAGGTGGTTGTGCACCAGGGTATAGAGCGTCAGGCCGGCGAGCAGCGCCGCGCACAGCAGCAGGCTGCGCCAGGCGCGGCGAATGGCGGCCAGCAGCAGCGCGCCGGCGAGCAGCGCCAGCAGCGCGCTGTCCGGCAGCAGCACCACGCTGTGCCGGCTCGGCTGGTCGACCGCGAGAAAGCCGAGCAGGCTGACCAGGCCCAGGCCGAGCAGGGCGAAGGCCAGCACATGCAGGTAGGCTTCGGCGATCAGGTAGCGAGTCTTCATGCCTATTCCTGTAGGTTCTGCGGGCCGAGCAGGCGCAACACTTCTTCCACCGTGGTCAGGCCCTGGGCGATCTTCTCGCGGGCGTCGTCGAGCAGGGTGGTCATGCCCTGTTCGCGGGCGATCGCCTGCAGCTGCATGGCGCCGGCGCCCTGGGCGATGGCGTCGCGCAGGCGGTCGCTCATGGTCAGCACCTCGTGGATGCCGACGCGGCCCTTGTAGCCCTGGTTGCACTGGTTGCAGCCCTTGCCCTGAAAGAAGCGCATGCCGGGCTCGAGAAACTCCGCGCCGAGGCTCTGCAGGCGCTCGCGTGGCGGCTGCACCGGCTCGCGGCACAGGCTGCAGATGCGCCGTACCAGGCGCTGGGCGATGATCGCCTCCAGCGCCGAGGCCAGCACATAGGGTTTGAGGCCCAGGTCGAAGAGACGGGCGATGGTCGCCGCCGCCGAGTTGGTGTGCAAGGTGGAGAACACCAGGTGGCCGGTCAGCGCGGCGTGGAAGGCCACCTCGGCGGTGTCGCCGTCGCGGATTTCGCCGAGCAGGATCACGTCCGGGTCCTGGCGCAGGATGGCGCGCAGCACGCTGGCGAAGTTCAGGCCGATACGCTCGCGCACCGGTACCTGGCCGGCCAGGTCGACGTGGAATTCCACCGGGTCCTCGATGGTGACGTAGTTCTTCTCCGGCGAGGCCTCGTGCTGCAGCAGGGCGAACAGGGTGGTGGTCTTGCCGCTGCCGGTGGGGCCGGTGGCGAGGATGATGCCCTGCGGTTTGCCCACCACATGCAGCAGGCGCCGCAGGTTGTGCGGCGACAGACCGAGGTCTTCCAGCGACTGCGCCGCCGACTGGCGTTCGAGCACGCGCATCACCACCTTCTCGCCGTTGATGGTGGGCAGGGTGGAGATGCGCAGGTCGACGATGCGCATCGGTGTCTTCACCGTGATGCGGCCGTCCTGCGGACGGCGCCGTTCGGTGATGTCCAGCTCGGCCATGACCTTGATCCGCGACACCAGCGACATCAGCAGCGCACTGGGGATCTGGATCTTGTCCTGCAGCACGCCGTCGATGCGGTAGCGCACTGCCACATGCTTGGTGCGCGGGTGGATGTGGATGTCGCTGGCGCCCAGGCGCAGCGCTTCGAGTATCACCGCGTTGACCAGGCGAATGGCCGGCGGATCCTCCGAGCTGCCGAGCAACTGTTCGAGGCTCTCGTTGCCGCTGTCGTCGTCGAGGACGATCTCGATGCCTTCGTAGGGGTCGCTGCTGCCCACCACGGTGGTCAGGTCTTCCAGCTGGTTGCCGGGTGCGCCGAACAGTTCGTGCAGCTGGTCCTGCAACTGGTCCAGGCGACACAGCAGCGGGTGGATGCTCAGCCCGGTCATGAAGCCCAGTTCGTCGATCAGGCCCTGGTCCAGCGGGTCGGCCATGGCCAGGCGCAGGCGCTTGTCCACCACGCGCAGCGGCAGCACCAGTTGGCGGGTGCAGATGGCCTGTGGCACCAGGGCCAGCAGCGGGGCATCGACCTGGAACTCGCGCAGGTCGACTTCTTCGAACATCAGGTCCTTGCGCAGCAGCTCGTAGACCTTCTCGCCGTCCAGCCACTCATGCTGCATCAGCTGGCGCAGCACCGGGGTCTTGTGGGTCTGCATCTCCTTGTGCAGCTGCTGGATCTGCTGGGCGTTGAGCAAGCCCTTCTTGTGCAGGAGTATGGCCAGCTGGCTGCGGTTGGTGACGCTGAGCTTGGCCAGGGTCTCCAGGTCGCGGTGCTGCTTCTGGTTCTCCTGCTCCAGGCTGCGGTTGCGCTGCTGCAGGCTGTACTGCTCCAGGGCCAGGGCGATGGTCAGGCGCAGGTCGTCGTCGTTCCACGGCTTGAGGATGAAACGGTACACCGCGCCGCCCTTGATCGAGCCCATCACCGCCTCGGTGTTGGCATGCCCGGTGAGCATGATGCGGATGGTCTCGGGCCAGCGCTCGCGCACCTGGGCGAGCAGCTCGCTGCCGTTCAGCTGCGGCATCATGAAGTCGCTGATGATCAGGTGTACCGGCTGGTTGGCGAGGATTTTCAGGGCCTCGACGCCGTTGCGGGCGAAGTGCAGCTCGTAGTTCTCGCGCTGGAACACCCGGCGCAACGCGGCGAGGATGCCCGGTTCGTCGTCCACCAGCAGCAGCCGATAGGGCGCTGCCGGCGCCTGCTCCAGCGGCTCGGCACTCGGCTCCTGGCCGACGAACAGCGATGAATAGCGTTTGCCCACGGCGACTCCTCAAAGGCTCAGAAAGCGCAGGGTGACTCGGGTGCCGGCGCCCGGCTTGCTGCGCACCAGGATCTCGCCCTGGTGCGCGGCCATGATGTCGCGCGCCACGGTCAGGCCCAGGCCGGTGCCCGAACCGACCGGGCGCGTGGTGAAGAAGGGGTCGAACAGGCGCGCCTGATCCTCGACGGCAATGCCGCAGCCGTTGTCTTCCACCAGCACCTCCGCCGCGCCCTGTTCGCCCAGGCGGCTGATGACGCGGATGCGCCCCTGTCCGGCGATGGCCTTGGCGGCGTTGTCCAGCACGTTGTACAGCGCCTGGGAAATCTTCGCCGGGTAGCCGGCCAGCTCGGGCAGCTCGGCCAGCTTCAGTTCGACGTCGAGCGCCTGGCTGCTCTCGGCCTGCAGCAGGTGGCAGGTGCTGGCGATCAGGGCGTTGAGGTCGCAGGGGACGAAATCCTCCTGGTCGATATTGGCGAACGTCTTGAGGTCGGCGACGATGGCTGCGATGCGCTGGGTGCCGACTTCCGACTCCTGCAGCAGGGCGCGGAAGTCCTCGAGGATCAGCCCGGTGGCGTGGTCGCCGGGCAGCTTCTCGCCGAGTTCGTCGAGGTAGTCGCCGGCCACCCGCAGGTTGCTGGCGATGAAGCCGACGGGGTTGTTGATCTCGTGGGCGACGCCGGCGGCGAGCTGGCCGACGGCGCGCAGGCGGGCGCTCTCGTAGAGCTGCTGCTGGGTCTGTTCGATGACCTTGACCTGCTCCTCGACGCGCCGTTGCAGCTGCGCCGAGAGCGCCTTGTAGCGCGTCTCTGAGGCCTGCAGGGCGGCATGCTGGCGCTGCAGTTCGGCGAAGCTGGCTTCGCTGGCGTCGTGGTGCAGGTTGGCAGCCAGGCGGTACTTGCCGACGTAGAACAGCACGAATTCCAGTAGGCGCGCGGCGGCCGCCTGCAGTTGCGGCTGGGTCGGGCAGCTGAGCCAGCCGAGGGTTTCCAGGTTGAACTCCACCGCCTCGGCGCCGGGCCCGGGTTGTTCGTCCAGTCGCAGGGCGTGGCCGCTCAGCGCTTGCAGCAGCTGCAGCAGTTGCTGCTGGCGCTCGCCCGGCAGCAGTTCGGCCAGGTGCGGGTCGTCTTCGAAGCTACGCATCGGCATCCCCTTGCGCCGCGCTGAGCAGGCGCACGAAGCTGGCCGCGTCGATGCCCTCGCGCTCGGCCAGGCGGTACTCGCGGTCGAGCTGCGGGTAGAGGCGGGTGAGCAATTGGCGGAAGCTCTCGACCACGCCCCGGCCGTGGAGCGCCGAGGCCATGCTCAGCGGCGCCCAGGGCGTCTGCGCCCAGCGCGCCTGCAGTTCGACCTCGGCCACCGCGTCGGCCACGTCGCGCTTGTTGAACTGCACCACCAGCGGCAGCCGTTCGATGTCCATGCCCAGCTTCTGCAGGTTGTCGGCCAGGTTGTCGAAGGCGTTGGCGTTGTTGTCCTGCTGCGCCGGCTGCGAGTCGGCGACGAAGATCACCCCGTCGGCGCGCGACAGCACGGCCTTGCGCGTGCTGTCGTGCTGCACCTGGCCGGGCACGGTGTAGAGCTTCAGGCGCAGGTCGAGACCGGCGCCGCCGCGCAGGCCGATGGGCAGCACGTCGAAGAACAGGGTGCGGTCGTCGCGGGTCTCCAGCACCATCAGCTCGCCCTTGCGCTGCGGCCGCAGCAGGGTGTGCAGCTGCATCAGGTTGGTGGTCTTGCCGCTCAGCGCCGGGCCGTAATAGACCACCTTGAGGCTGAGCTTGCGCAAGTGCGGCTGATAGTCAGCCATGGCCCGGCTCGTCGCCGTCGAGCAGCACGGCGCCCTGTTCGTCGCGGCGCACGCGGGTGATGCCCGGGTGCTCGGCCTCGAGGCGGCGCAGCTCCTGCTCCTGGCGCTGCAGCGTGCTCTGCTGGCTGCGCACCTGGGCCAGCAGGCGCTGGTTCTCGTCGCGCAGCAGGTAGAGGTCGATGGCCGCCTTCAGCGCGGTCTCGATCTCGTAGTCCTCCCAGGGCTTGGACAGGAAGCGATAGATCTCCGCGCGGTTGATCGCCTGCATCATCGACTGCCGGTCGCCGTGGGCGCTGAGCACCATGCGCATGGCGTTGGGCTGGCGCTGCTTGGCGAACTGCAGGTAGGTGATGCCATCCAGGTTGGGCATCTTGTAGTCGGACACGATCACCGCGTACTCGTGCTCGGTGAGGGCCTGCAGGGCCTGCTGGCCGTCGCTGAAGGCGTGCACTTCCCAGTGATGCGGACGCAGCACCCGCTGCAGCGCGCTGAGGATGTGCGGTTCGTCGTCCACCAGTTGGATCTTGATCATCACCCGTCTCCCGGTTGAGCCCCGTCGGGCTTGCGCACGAACAGGGTGTAGCGCCCCCCTTCGGAGGCCTCGAAGGCGATCAGCTTGTCGATCAGCGCGCGCGTCAGCGGTTTGCCCGCGTTGAGCAGGAGCATGCCGTTGTCGGCGTGCAGGTTGCGCGCCAGCAGCATGCCCGGCTCCAGCCGCCGGGTGTCCAGCGCGAGGATGCTGGCGTCGGCCAGCACCAGGTCCGGCGCCAGGCTGGTGCACAGTTCGATGAAGACGTCGCACAGCGCGGGGTCGTAGAGGCGCCCGGCGTATTTCTTGATCAGCAGCAGCGCTTCGTCGCGGTTGAGTCGGCGCTCCAGCACCAGGCCGCGTTGCAGTTCGATGAAGTCCACCGCCAGCTTGAGCAGGCGCGCGCCGAAGGGGATGGCGTCGCCTTCCAGGCGGTCGGGAAAGCCGTTGCCGTCCCAGCGCTCCTGGTGGTGGCGGATCAGGCGGCCGGCGTCCTGCACCGGCTCCAGGGTCATCAGTAGGCTTTCGCCGAGCACCGGGTACTGGCGGTAGCGCGCGCGCTCCTCCTTGTACAGGGTGTCGGCGGGGCGGCCGAGCAGCTGGTCGTCCCAGGTCAGCTTGCCGATGTTATACAGCGCCGCGGCCATGGCCAGGTCATTGCTGCTGCGCTCGTCGAGCCGGTGGTGCTCGGCGTAGGCCTTGACCAGGGCGATCACCTGGGTGTTGGTCTGGCGCTCCTTGCTCAGGCGCTGGCCCACCAGGTTGGCGAACACCTCGGTGGCGGTGACGTAGCTCTTGCGCAGCTCGGCATAGGCCAGGTCGAGCATGTCGGCGGTCTGTTCCAGCTCGGCGGTGCGGTCGCGCACGCGCTGTTCGAGGCTGGCGTTGAGGTCCTGCAGGCGCTCGTTCTGCTCGCGGGTGAGGGCCTCCAGGCGCAGGCGCTCGCGCTCGGAATGCTGGAAGGCCAGTGCCTGGCGGATGATCAGACGCAGCTCGTCGTCGTCCCAGGGCTTGCTGATGTAGCGGTAGATCTGCCCCTCGTTGATCGCCTTGACCGTGGTGGTGATGTCCGCGTAGCCGGTGAGCAGGATGCGCAGGCACTGCGGCCAGCGCTGCTGCACCTCGGCCAGCAGCGTGGCGCCGTCCATGCCGGGCATGCGCGCGTCGGAGATCACCAAATCCACCGGCTGCTCCTCGAGCAGGTCCAGCGCGGCCTCGCCGCTGCCGGCGGTGAGCAGGCGATAGGGTTCGTTGCGCAGCACGCGGCGCAGGCTGTTAAGGATATTGTCCTCGTCGTCCACCAACAGCAGGGTGGCGAGCGAGGCGGGCGTGGCGCTGGTCATGCTGGCGGTGCGTCCTGTTGCGGCGCGGGGGCGGGCTGGCGCACGGGCAGCCAGACCCGGAAGCGCGTGCCGAGTCCCGGTGTGCTGTCGACCTCGATACGGCCGTTGTGTTTCTGCACGATGCTGTAGGACAGCGCCAGACCCAGCCCGGTGCCCTTGCCCACCGGCTTGGTGGTGAAGAAGGGCTCGAAGATGCGGTTCAGGGTCTTGGCGTCGATGCCCTTGCCGGTGTCCTCCACCTCGATCCAGGCCCAGTCGTCGGCGCCGCCGGTGCGCAGGGTGATGCGGCCGAACTGCTCGATGGCGTGGGCGGCGTTGACCAGCAGGTTCATCACCACCTGGTTGATCTGCGAGGGAATGCACTCCACCTCCGCCAGCACGCCGTATTCCTTGACCACTTCGGCCTTGTACTTGAGCTCGTTGTTGACCACGTTGAGCGTGGTGTCGAGGCCGCGGTGCAGGTCGGCGGGGCGGAACTCCTCCTCCTCGATGTGGGAGAAATCCTTGAGCGCGCTGATGATGCGCTTGACCCGGTCGATGCCGTCCTCCGACTCGTTGACCAGGGCTTCGACGTCACCGCGGATGTAGTCGTACTCCAGGTTGCGCTTGAGCTGGCGCAGCTCGTCCAGATCGGCGGCGCTGTCCACCGCATCGGCGATTTTCAGCAGGTCGCGGACGTAGCCGTCGAGGGTCTTGAGGTTGGAGAACACGTAGCCGATGGGGTTGTTTATCTCGTGCGCCACCCCGGCGGCCAACTGGCCAATGGCTGCCAGCTTCTCCGACTGCAGCAGCTGGCTGTTGGCGGTTTCCAGCTTGCGCAGCAGCTGTTCCTGTTCGCTCTGCTTGCGGTTGAGCGCCTTCAGCGCGGCTTCCAAGTGTTCGCTGGTCTTGGCGATGGCACTGGTGTCGTACATCACCAGGCCGAAATGGCGCTCGCCGTTCGCCGCCTTGAAGGGGAAGAATAGGGTGCTCTGCAGTTGCCGTACGTGTTCGCCACAGTCGCCGCTGAGCTCGACCAGTGGCAGGTTGTCCAGCCAGTGGCTGTAGACGTGCTTGGCGCGTTCGCGGGCCAGTTCAATTACCTTTACGAAGTGCTCGCCGTTGGCTTCGGGGAAAACCTCGACGAAGTCGCGGCCCTGCGCCTGTTGTAGGTTCTTACCGCTACGCTGGCTGATGAAGCTGTTCCAATGGCAGATGCGTAGCTGGTCGTCCAGCACGATAATGCCCAGGTCGATCTGGTCGATAAAGGCATCGAGGAGGTTGACTGGATAGCTGTCCATTTCCTGCTCCAGTGGCGAGGAGTTAACGTGGGACACTCGAGCGCTGGCGCGCTATTTTTATGGCGTCATAATACCGACCGTAATGGCGAAAGGCTAGCTAAGCTGTTCTAGGCACACCAGGAGGTTAGACCATGGCAATGGATACCGAACGACAGACCGTGCGTTACAGGTTGGTTGCCGGGCAGGCGGAGCTGGAACTGCAGGTTCGCCTGGGCGAGCCAGGCGCCCCGGCGCAGAGTGCTCCCGAGTGGACGCGTCTGGCCTTCCAGCAATGCCCGCATTGCCCGCTAGACGTCGAACTGCATCGCGACTGCCCCTTCGCCCTGGCGCTGCAGCAACCGGTGCGCCTGCTTGCTGGGCGCGCCTCGTTCGAGGCGGTTGAGGTGCAGGTCCAGCACCGCGGTCGCGAGGTGCGCCAGCACACCACCGTTCAACGCGCAGCGGGTTCACTGCTCGGTCTGCTCGGCGCCACCAGCGGTTGCCCGCATACCCGTTTCCTGGAGGCTATGGCCTGGTTCCATCTGCCCTTCAGCAGCAGCGACGAGACGCTGTTCCGGGTGCTCGGCACCTACCTGCTGGGGCAGCACCTGAAGGCGCAGAAAGGCCTGGCCGCGGACTGGCAGCTGGATGGCCTGCGCGAGGCCTATCGCAACCTGCGCAAGGTCAATCAGGGTATGGCCAAGCGCCTGCAGGCAGCCTGTAACGAGGACTCCAGCCTCAACGGCCTGGTTCTGTTGGATCTGCTCGCCGCCGATACCCTGTACAGCCTGGAGGAGAGCGAAGGGGATTTGGATAGCTATTTCTCTTGGTACTTTGATGCCTCTATAGATCTCTAGCGGCGATCTACCTGCTCCTGGATGTCGTCCAGCTCCTAGGTGGCGTCTATCCAGACCTGGACACCCTGCCATAGGGCCGGCCGAGGCTCCGGGTTTGGCCCGTCTCCCTATCATGGGGCATCGTCAATTTACCACCTCCAGATCGTAGCGAAAGCAACCTTTAATCGAGTCGATGATTCCGCCTGGCACATGCTCTGGAGGTGGGCAAAGCGCAGGCATCCCGCCAAAAGTGCATGGTGGATCAAGAAGCGGTACTTCCGGACGATCGGAGACCGAACTGGTGACTTCTCCACGAAAGGCTCTGCCGACGGCAGACTATCGGCCTTCGGCTGTTTCGTGCGATGACGGTGGCAATTACTCGCCATGTCAAAGTCCCTGGAGCGGCTAAACCGTCATTCCACCGCTCTCACAGGCGCTACCAGCAAGCGGAGCGCGCAGGCTCTATCGATCCGGCGACAAACGCCCAGAGGCGTTGTTGGCGAGCAGCAGAAATGAGCCATGGCATGTCACAGCCAGTGCGGGAGGCAGGAGACATACTCTCGCTATGTGACCAATGGCCCATCCTGCAGGGTTGGCAGATGGCCGCCACCGAAATATTCTCCGGTCGCTGGACTAGCGAAGTGCAGGCAGTACGCAGACCCCATGCACTCCGTTAGCTCAGAACCATCCTTCCTGGTCTGTTTTAGCAGGCCACTTCGTTGGCATTTGCCATGGCTCAGGTCAGCCCTGACACCTCGCTTCGGCGAGCGTCAGGGTCTTTCTGTTGGCGAAGTAATCACCCGCGGTATAGGTCTCGGCCTGCTCACCGCAGCGATGGTGCGAGCACATGCGCTGGTGGATGCGGCTCAGGAAACCCACTTCAAAAGCTCGCCTCTCAATAGCGCAGGGCAGCAGATCGCGCTCGGCGATCATCACCGCCCAAAGCCATCCGCTACGAACGTTATCGAGCCAGGTCTGGGCCAGCTTCACGCCCTGGTTGAACGCCTCCCTGCAGTCGGCAGCCCAGGCGATCTCCACGCCTGGATGCCCGTCGTGAGGTGGAAGGCAAGTCATGACACCTTTGCTCATCTCGCACCTCCTCGAACTTCAGAGAGGGCGCGGCGGTATAGCACGACCATCTCATCGAGCAGATCCAGAGCTGAATAAGCAGCGATCCGCACGCGCAGATCCTCCGGCTGCAAGCCGTCAGGTTCAGCCAGTTGATCCAGCAGATTGCCAAGCATGACGCCACGCAGTTCAGCGGCAGCTTCAGAGGGTAGGGCAGATCGCTCGGATTCATGCAGCGGGCTTCGCTGCAATGGAAAAGGTACAACGCAGGATTCGAACTCAGCCATGGCGCACCTCCCGCTCAGAGGTGGACAACAAGACTTGAAGCCCAAGGCGGAGCTCTCGGGTAAAAAAGGGGTAGCGCATTCCTTATGCTCCTCGGACAGTTGGAGGAGCCACCAGTGCCGTTTCGACTCGGAAATGGTGGCGAACCGTACGGGGGTCGAAATACCGGCGTCCGAGGGAACCGGCCAGGCAAAAGCCTGCCCCGCACGGCCCGCCATAGAAATGCAGTAGCTAGGTAAAAAGTACCTGCTACGCAGCTATGAACGCTGCCGCGCCCTCAGACAAAGCGGGTTTCGACTCCCGGTCGCGGGACTTACCACGACGGGCGCACTCTAGCCCGAGGGTTTCGGGATGGCAACCTACTGTGGCGTAGTCGGGTTTCCAGTTTTGTGCGGCTGTTCCGTGGGCTACTTGGCGGGGTAGGTGGGGGACTACCCTGCTTATGGCTTTAGGCTTACGCGGCGGCCAACTCGCCGCGGAAGTCGATCAGCCATGCTGAGAGTCACTCTCAAAAGGAGCAACTTATGTCTGCCAGGGAAGAGCAGTTGACCCAACTGCTGGGGCTGATGGCCCGCAGCATGACCCACATGACCGCATCCGTTACCGCCATGGCGTTCGAGCAACTCAGGTGCAGGGACGAAGCTTTGCAAGCCTCAGCCCGGCGAATGATCGAGCGCATGCAGGCCATCAGTGAAGAACTTGACCAACAGTGGGAGCTGATCGGTCGCATTTCCGACCAAAATGAGCGGGAAGTTCTGGTCGAGGAGCTGGAGATCGCTTCGGTGCGCGTAAATAAGGAAGCGGGCGTTTCCTGAGCCAGCAACTATGTTCAGGCTGAGTTCACCACCAAGGAGGGTATCGCCATGTCCCACCTCCTGTTCACCCGTCGTGTCGGCCAATCCATCGTGATCACAGTCGCCCGTATACAAGTTTAGGGCCAATCCAACCTGTAGATCCCTGCGAATGGGCGCATTCTACTGAACTCCTGCTATCGACAACTACGAAGTCGTCGTCCTCGAGCAGCAGGTTCACGGTCGTGGCAGATGGTCTTCAGGTTCGCCTAAGCCACGGTGGCGTTCTTGGTTGCACCTTCTGCCTCGTGCGCGGCACGGCTCTTTACCTCGCTGCCGGCCAGTACGCCGGCCTCGAACAGCAGCCGCATCGGCAGTGCCAGCAGGGTCTGCGAGCTAGATCATAAGGGTTCGATACCGTGGCATTCTGCAGCGTCACCAGATACTCCTCGTCAAGAGGCTGGCGCTTGTGTGCCTGGCGTAGCAATTGAATGAATCGCCGCGACTTGTCCTCGCTCGGCGCTTCGCGCTTGATAGCGAATGAATCCTTGGTCTCATGCAAATAGGCCCAGTTGATCGCCCGATCCATCATGACCGGAGGCAGGGACTCCATTAAGGCTTTCGCCCGACCAAGAAGTCGTGTTCCTAAAGTTCAATCAGTCTGGTGGCCCTTTCCACGGTGGCGCAGTAATCCATGTTGCCGAGGCCGTTGAATTCCACTCTCTATCGCGAGCTTCTCGCTCCAGGGCGGGTCACGTAGCGCTTGGGATCGAAGAGTGGCACGAAAGCGCCCCGAACGGAGCAAAACCGCGTGCGCGATCGTACCGCCGAGCAGCACATGCTCGATCTGTACATGCTGCGCCAGGAGAATCAGCGCCTACTCGACCAGATCAAGGAGCAGCAGAGCACCCTCGATCTGCAGGAGCAGGAGCTGCGCCGGCTGGAGGCGGAGCGCCCGGGAATCACCCGGGTACGCCGCGACGAAGACGGCTCCGTGCTGCTCGACGAGGAACCGAACTGAGTTTCCCGCCGTGACTGGACGTCGCGCGGTGCTGAGCTAGCGTAAAGGTTAAGAGCTAGCGGCAACTGGATGCCTCTATGGACAGATTCTCGGTGCTGCCCTTTCGGCTAGCGGGGCAGCAGTTGGCAGTGCCTTTGGAAAACGTCATCCGGGTGATCCCCGCGTTGAAGTGCACCCCTTTGCCTGGGGCGCCGCAAACCGTTCTGGGCTTGGTAAACCTGCGTGGCCAGATGGTGCCGGTGATCGACTTGGCGCGCTGCTTCTCCTGGCCCTCGTCGCCGCTTGCCCTGTGGCAGCCCTTCCTCTGGCTGCGCAGCCACCAGCGCGACCTGCTGGCCCCGGTCGATGCGGTGGAGACGGCCTGCGAATGCATGGTCGAGCATCTGTTCGAGGCCGACCGGCCGCAGGTTCCGTCGCAGCGCATCCGCGGGGTGCTGCGCACCGACGAAGGCATGCTGCTGATTCAGGATGTCGAGCAGCTGCTTTCCGACGCGGAGGAGCAGCAGCTACAGCGCGCACTGGAGACGGTGGAGAGCGGCGATGACGACGCTTGAGCCGATCTGCTCGCCGCGGGTGCTGGAGGTTCTGGCCGCCAAGGTGCTCCAGCACCTCGGCCTGGACTTCACCGGTAAGCGCACCGCCGACCTGTCGCGGCGCCTGCAGCTGCTGGCCCTGGAGCAGGAGCGCGAACCCGCCGCCTGGATGGAGAGCCTGGCCTTCGAGGATTGGGACGAGGCGCTGATGCGGGGCCTGATTCCCGCCTTCACGGTCGGTGAGACCTATTTTCGCCGTGACGCCGAGGCCCTCGACTGGCTCGCCGGGCATCACCTCAGGCCATTGCTGCAGCGCCGCCGGCAGAGTGGCCATCGCCATCTGCGGTTGTGGAGCGCGGCTTGCTGCACGGGCGAGGAACCCTACAGCCTGTTGTTCCTGCTTGACGAACTGCTCAAGGAGGAGCGCGACGGCTGGAAGCTGGAGCTGATGGCGAGCGATATCAACGACGCCTTCCTCGCCCGCGCGGAGCAGGGCTGCTACGGCCCCAGTGCGTTTCGTGGCAGCGAGGAAGGCTTTCGCCGCCACTATTTCCAGGCCGAGGGGCGACTCTGGAGGGTGCGCCCCGCCTGGCGTGGGCGCATTCGCTTCCTGCGTCATAACCTGGCCGCCGAGGCCTTGCCGGATCCGGCCAAGGGGTTGGCCGCGCTCGACGTCATCCTGTGCCGCAACGTGCTGATGTACTTCTCGGCCGAGCGCGCGGCGGCCACTCTGCACCGCCTGTTGGGCTGCCTGGCGGAGGATGGCGTCCTGCTGCTCAGTGCGGTCGAGGCCGGCCTCGCCACGCAGGCGGGGTTCAAGGGTTTCTGGGCCGGAAGCAACTACGCGCTGAGCGCGTCCGGGCAGGTCGCGGGGCCGGCGCCGCTGCCAGCGGCGGCCTGGGGCGAAGCGGCGCGTCCGCGCCCACGGCCGGTACGGCGAGGCGCATTGCCCGTCCGGCCCCAGGCGCCACCCCCGGTGCCGGTGCAGCAGGCGCCCTTGGTACCACAGAGCGGCGATCCGCTCGGCGATATCGAACGCCTGCTGGCCTGCGCCGAGCAGGCGCAGGCGCGCGAGGCGCTGCTCGCCTACCTGGCTCTGCCCGGGCTCGGCATGGCGCAGCGCCTCGACGCCTGCCTGCTGATGGCGCGCAGCTGGGCCGACCAGCAGCGGATGGGGCAGGCCCGGGAGTGGCTGCAGCGTGCGCTGGATATCGACCCCACCGCGCTTGCCGCCCAGTGGCTGCAGGCGCTGCTGGCCAGGCAGGAGGGTGACTCGCAGGCGGCCCTGCAGGCCCTGCGCAAGGTGCTCTATCTCGATCCGGAATGCGCCATGGCACATCTCCATAGCGGTCTGCTGCTGCGTGCCAATGGCCGCCGCGCGGACGGCGACCGGGCCTTGCGGCTGTGCCTTCAACTGGCGCAGCGGGGGCCGGCGGATGCCCTGGTGCCGCTGGGCGACGGGCTCGGCTACGAGCAGTTGCGCCAGCTGTGTGACCAGCTACTGGAGGGAGCGGCATGTCCGAGCCACTGATCGACGACAGCGCCTGGGTGAAGCTGCGCGAGCGCCTCGCCGAGCTGGAAAACAGCCTGGGCCGCAACGGCCTGGGCGACGAGCACGAGGAACTCCTGCTGCAGCGCACCCGGCAATGGGCACGCAGCGAGACGCAGGAGGACCCGGGCGCGCTGCTGGAGGTGCTGCGCTTCACCCTCGGCGAGGAACTCTACGCGGTGGAGAGTCGCCATGTCGCGACGGTGATGCCGCTGCCGCAGTTCACCCCCCTGCCGGGTACTCCACCCTTCGTGCTGGGCATCGTCAGCGTCCGTGGCCATATCGTTTCGGTGCTGGATCTGCGAGTGCTGTTCGAGCTGCCCATCGAGGGGCTCTCCGATCGCAACTATCTGGTGGTGCTATGCGGCGACGATATGGAGTTCGGCCTACTGGCCGACCAGATCCGCGGCATCGGCCAGCTTCCGCAGAGCGGCTTGCAGCCGGAACTGGCCAACCTGAAGGGCATTCGCGCCGACTATCTGCTGGGCGTCACGCTCGACCAGACCACAGTGCTGGACGGCGCGCGCCTGCTCGGCGACCGCAACCTGCGCATTCGCGCCGATGACTGAACAACCGGCAAGGAGGGCTTCATGTTGGCAAATCTGTTGAACCTGCGCATCGGCAGCAAGCTGATGTTGGTGTTCGCCGCGCTGATCCTGGGCTTCGCCGCGCTGCTGTACATCACCCTGGAGCGTTTCGTCGCACTGCAGCAGCAGGAGGAGGAGCAGTTCAGCCGACGTTATGAGCGGGTGAGCGACGTTAAGGACCTGCTGATCAACATCAACCAGCAGCGCATCGGGATCCAGGCTGCGCTGAGCGGCAAGCTGGACGGTCTCGAAGAGAGCATCGACGTCAGCGTGCGCAAGAACGACCGGCTGCTGAAGCAGCTGGAAGCCCAGGCTCAGGATCAGCATACGAAGGAGCTGCTTGAGGAGATGAAGGGTGTCCGTGCCGCCTACGTCGCCAGTCGCGATAGCGAACTGCTGCCGCTGCTGCGGGCGGGGCGGCTGGACGAGGTCCGTGCCCTGATCGACGGGCCGCAGCGCTCGCGGGTTGAGCGCCTGCATGGCCTGGCCGAGCAACTGGTCGAGCGTACCAACCTGAGCATCGCCGAGAGCGCCGTGCAGTCGCGCCAGGTGCTGGAGAACCTGCGGCGCGACATACTCGAGGCCGGTGTCGTGCTGGTGCTGGTCGGTGCGCTGCTGGCCTGGTTGCTCAGCCGGCATATCGCCCAGCCGTTGGCACGTCTGACCGCCCTGGCCGAGCAGATCGGCCGCGGCGAAATACCCCGCGAGCTGTCCGACAACCCCCGTCAGGACGAGGTCGGCCGCCTGAACCAGGCCTTCGTCAACATGAGCCAGTATCTGCGCGAGCTGGTCAAGGATCTCAACGAGAGCATCTCGGTGCTGGCCAGCGCCAGCGAGGAGATACTCGCGGTGACCACCCAGGTGGCCTCTAGCACCCAGGAGACGGCCACGGCGATCAGCGAGATCGCCACCACGGTGGAGGAGGTCAAGCAGGCGGCGGTGCTGTCGGGCAGCCAGTCGCAGGCGGTCAGCGAGAGCACCGAGCGCACCCGCCAGGTGGCGCAGAGCGGGCTGCAGGCGGTGGAGCAGAACCTGCAGGGCATGGGGCAGATTCGCGAGCAGATGCAGGCGGTGGCGGAGAGCATCATGCGCCTGGGCGAGCAGAGCCAGATGGTTGGCGAGATAGTGGCCTCGGTCAACGACCTGGCCGAGCAGTCCAACCTGCTGGGGGTCAACGCCTCGATCGAGGCGGTCAAGGCCGGCGAGGCGGGCAAGGGTTTCTCGGTGGTGGCGCAGGAGGTGAAGACCCTGGCCGAGCAGTCCAAGCAGGCCACGGCGCAGGTGCGCGGCATCCTCGGCGACATCCAGAAGGCGATGACCCGCGCGGTGTTGCTGGCCGAGGAGGGCAGCAAGGCGGTGGAGGGCGGCTACCAGCGGGCGCAGAGCAGTGGCGAGGCGATCCGCACCCTGGGCGGTAGCGTCGAGGAGTCCAGCGAAGTGGCGCTGCAGATCGCCGCTAGCAGCCAGCAGCAGATGATCGGCATGGAGCAGATCGGCGGGGCCATGGAGAACATCCGCCAGGCCAGCCAGGACAATGTGGCCGGTGCCCGCCAGGTCGATCTGGCGGCGCGCAACCTGCACGAACTCGGCGTCAAACTCAAGGGCCTCGCGGCCCAGTTCAAGCTGTGAGCGGCAGTCAGTCGGGGCCCAAGCAATGCACGGACAAGGAGAAACAAGATGCTGGACAAGCTGGTGAATCTGCGCATAGGCAGCAAGCTGATGCTGGCATTCTGTCTGCTGATCCTGGGCTTCGGGGGCTTGATGTTCGTGACCCTGGAACGCTTTTCCAATCAGCAGAAGGCGGAGGCACTGCTGTTTCAGAGGACCTACGAGCGCGTGTCCGAGGTCAAGGAACTGCTGATCAACATCGTGCGCCAGCGTGCCGATCTGCTGCTGGCGCTCAGTCAGGCCGAGGCGGGCCGGCGCCAGGCCTACCTGGACTCCGTCGGGCAGAGCTCGCGCCAGAACGATGAGCTGCTGCAACAGCTACGCAGCAAGCTCGGCGATGATGCCGAGATGAGCGCCATCCTCAGTGAGTTGCAGCAGATCCGGGAAGACTACGTGGAGACGCGCGATAACGAGATCGCCCCATTGATTCGCGAGGATCGGGTAGGCGAGGCGCGCAGCCTGGCCGTGGGTATTCAGACCCAGCGCATGGAGCGCATGGATGCCCTCGGCGGGCAACTGGTGGCGGTGAGCGGGCGGCGTGTCGCCGAGTCGGTGGAGCGCTCGCAGCAGGCCCTGGCTACCCAGCGCGATTTCACTCTGGCGCTGGGGCTGGTCCTGGTCGGGGTGAGCGTGCTGTTGGCCTGGCTGTTCAGCCGGCACATCGCGCACCCGCTGGCACGCCTGACCGACTGGGCGGAGCAGATCAGCGGCGGCGAGATTCCCCGCGATATCCGCGATGAGGCGCGGCGCGATGAGGTCGGTCGACTGTCCCAGGCCTTCACGCGCATGGGCCATTACCTGCTGGGCCTGACCGCCAAGGCCGAAAGCCTGGCACAGGGCCAGCTGCATGAGGACATCCAGCCTGTCACCGAGCGGGACGTCCTGGGCCGTGCCTTCACCGCCATGGTGTGCAACCTGCGCAACCTGGTCCGCGAGCTGCATGAGGGCATCTCGGTGCTGGCCAGCGCCAGCGAGGAGATACTCGCGGTGACCACCCAGGTGGCCTCCAGCACCCAGGAGACGGCCACGGCGATCAGCGAGATCGCCACCACGGTGGAGGAGGTCAAGCAGGCGGCGGTGCTGTCGGGCAGCCAGTCGCAGGCGGTCAGCGAGAGCACCGAGCGCACCCGCCAGGTGGCGCAGAGCGGGCTGCAGGCGGTGGAGCAGAACCTGCAGGGCATGGGGCAGATTCGCGAGCAGATGCAGGCGGTGGCGGAGAGCATCATGCGCCTGGGCGAGCAGAGCCAGATGGTTGGCGAGATAGTGGCCTCGGTCAACGACCTGGCCGAGCAGTCCAACCTGCTGGGGGTCAACGCCTCGATCGAGGCGGTCAAGGCCGGCGAGGCGGGCAAGGGTTTCTCGGTGGTGGCGCAGGAGGTGAAGACCCTGGCCGAGCAGTCCAAGCAGGCCACGGCGCAGGTGCGCGGCATCCTCGGCGATATCCAGAAGGCGATGACCCGCGCGGTGCTGCTGGCCGAGGAGGGCAGCAAGTCGGTTGAGGGCGGCTATCAGCGGGCGCAGAGCAGCGGCGAGGCGATCCGCACCCTGGGCGGCAGCGTCGAGGAGTCGAGCGAGATGGCGTTGCAAATCGCCGCCAGCAGCCAGCAGCAGATGATCGGCATGGAGCAGATCGGCGGAGCCATGGAGAGTATCCGCCAGGCCAGCCAGGACAACGTGGCCGGTGCCCGCCAGGTCGATCTGGCGGCGCGCAACCTGCACGAGCTCGGTGTCAAACTCAAGGGGCTCGCGGCCCAGTTCAAGCTGTGAGGATGCCATGAGCCTGGATCGGGAGGAACTCAGGAGAAGGCTGCTGGACAGCTTCCGCAGCGAAGTGGCCGAGCGCCTGGTGACACTGGGCGACACACTAGCGAACTGGCGCGAGCGTGGCGCCGGTCAGACCGACATCGAGTCCCTGTTCCGCGAGGTGCATAGCATCAAGGGCGCGGCGCGGGCCGCCGGCGTCGGCGAGATCGAGCGGCTCTGCCATGCCTGGGAGAGCCTGCTCGGCAGCGTACGCCACGGCGAGTTGGAGCTGACCGCGGAGCGTGTGGAGCTATGCCGCCTGGCGTTGAAGGCGGTGAAGCGCTTGCATGCCGGGCAGGTGCTGGATGGCGACGAACTGGCCCAGATAATCGAGAGCCTCGGCGACAGCGGCGCCGAGCGCGAGGTGCAACTGCCCGGACGCGAAACGGCGTTGCCCGAGGCGC
This sequence comes from Pseudomonas sp. NPDC077186, assembly GCF_044543505.1. Classification (NCBI taxonomy): domain Bacteria; kingdom Pseudomonadati; phylum Pseudomonadota; class Gammaproteobacteria; order Pseudomonadales; family Pseudomonadaceae; genus Pseudomonas; species Pseudomonas sp. NPDC077186. The sequence continues at coordinate 319,142 of NZ_JBITWE010000001.1, read as the reverse complement.
AGCCGGAGCCCGCGGCCACGGCCACGGCTGCAGCCACCGTGAGGGTGCCCACTCAACGTCTGGACGGTCTGCTGTTCCACTGCGAGGTACTGCTGCAGCATAAGCTGGAGGCCGCCGCTCACGCCCGTGGCCTGCAGGGGCATGTGCTGGCCTTCGAGCCGCAGCGCAACAAGCGCAGGCTCGGCAGCGGCACACTCAAGCGCCTGCGTGACGGGCTCGAGGAGTTTCCCGCCGCGCTACGCGACGATCTCAAGGGGTTGCTCGACCATCTGGACTGGAGCCAGGACCAGCTCGACCGCCTGCACTTCGGTGCGGCGCGCCTGGCGCGGGCCGGCAACCACCTGGCGCAGGGGCTGGCGCTGCTGTCCGAGGCACTGAGCACAGAGATGCAGGGCGTGCTGCTGCTGTCCGGCAGCAGCCTGCTGGAAGGCATGCCGGCCATGGTCCAGGACCTCGCCGCCCAGGCGGGCAAGCGCGTGGAGCTGCAGGTGCGCGGCGAGAGTCTGCAGATCGACAAGCGCATCCTCGAGGAGCTGCGGGCGGTGCTCACCCACCTGCTGCGCAACGCGGTGGATCACGGCTTGGAGACGCCGCAGCAGCGCAGCGCCGAGGGCAAGAGCACGGTCGGCAAGCTCAGCGTCGAGTTGCTCCAGGAGTCGGCCGATGCCTTCGAGCTGCGCGTCGGCGACGACGGGAGCGGCCTGGACACGCAGGCCCTGCGTGCCAAGGCGGTGGCCGAGGGGCGGCTGACCGAGGAGCAGGCCGAGGGGCTCGACGAGCGTGAGGCACGGGCCTTGATCTTCGCCTCCGGACTCTCCACCAGCGAGATGATCACCGACATCTCCGGGCGCGGCCTCGGCATGGCGATAGTTCAGGACAGCGTGGAGCGCCTGGGCGGGCGTATCGACCTGGAGTCGAGCCCGGGGCGGGGGACCTGCTTCCATCTGCACCTGCCGCTCAGCCTGTCGACCTTCCGCGCGGTGATAGTGCGCAACGCCGAGCGGGTCTTCGCCGTGCCGGCACATGCCGTGGAGCGCTGCCTGCGCCTGCCGGCGAGCGCCGTGCGCACCCTGGAGAATCGCCCGTCGGTGGTCTACGAGGGCGCGGTGCTGCCGCTCTGGCCGCTGGGAGACGTGCTCGGTCTGGTGCAGCCGCCGCCCGCTGGGGACGAACTGACCCTGTTGCTGCTCAGGGTGCGGGGCGAGCGCTTCCTGCTGCTGGTGGAGGAGTTACTGGGGGATCAGGAAATCGTCGTCAAGGGCCTGGGCCGCCAGTTGCTGCGGGTGCGCAACCTGATGGGCGCCACGCTGCTCGGCGATGGCCAGCTGGTGCCCATCCTGCACCCCGTCGATCTCTACAACAGCGCCCAGGCGGCGCAGGGCAGCAGCCTCGGGCAACAGGCGCAGACCCGCAAGGCAGGAGTGGTTCAGCGCCTGCTGGTGGCCGAGGACTCCTTCACCTCGCGCGGCCTGCTCAAGGCGATACTCGAGGCGGCCGGCTACCGGGTCACCACCGCCAACGACGGCCTGGAGGCCTGGAACGCCCTCAAGCAGGCGCAGTTCGACCTGCTGGTATCGGACGTGGAGATGCCGCGTCTGGATGGTTTCACCCTCACCAGCCGCATCCGCGCCGATCGCGAACTGGCCGATCTGCCGGTGGTGCTGGTCACCGCGTTGCATTCCGCCGAGGACCGCGCCCGCGGGCTCGAGGCGGGGGCCAACGCCTATCTGGTCAAGAGCGGCTTCGAGCAGGACAACCTGCTCGAAGTCATCCGCCGGCTCATCTGAGGAGTTGCGAAATGCGCGTATTGGTAGTGGATGACTCGTCGGTAAGTCGCATGCTGGTGCGCGCCGTGCTCGAAGGCGAAGGCTACGAGGTGCGCGAGGCTCAGGATGGCGACGAGGCCTTGCGGTTGCTGGCGGTCTATACACCGGACATCGTCACCATGGACGTGCACATGCCGGGCATGGACGGCTACGAGACCACCGCGCGCATCCTCGAGCTGTATGCCCTGCCGGTGGTGATCCTCACCGCCAGCGTCGACCATTTCGCCTCCAGCACGGCGATACGCGCGCTGGAGGCCGGCGCCTTGGCCGTGCTGGAGAAACCGACGGCACCGACCTCGCTGGACTTCGCCGACTGCGTCGACGAGTTGCTGCGCACCCTGCGCAACATGGCGCAGGTGAAGATAGTCCGGCGCAAGCGCAGAACGGCCGAGGACGTCGGTGAGGCATCCCCCCTGGTGACCTTCGGCGCGGAGTGCGATCCGCAGCTGGTGGTCATCGCCGCCTCGGCCGGCGGGCCGCTGGCGCTCAAGGCCTTGCTGCAGCGGCTGGAGCCGCAGCCCTGGCCCCTGGCGCTGGTGCAACACATAGCCCCCGGCTTCCTGCCCAGCTTCAGGGACTGGCTGGCCACCCTGACCAGCATGCCGGTGGAGGTAGCCGAGCAGAGCCGGCGGCTGTTGGCGAATACCCTGTACCTAGCCCCCGACGGCCGTCATCTGGGCTTCTCCGCCGATCGCCGGGTGGCCCTGTACGACGGCCCGCCCGAGGATCACGTGCGCCCGGCCGCCAATCACCTGTTCCGCTCGGCGGCCCAGTGCTTCGGCAAGCGGGCGATCGGCATCCAGCTGTCCGGCATGGGCCGCGACGGCGCCCAGGGGCTGGCCGCCCTGTGCCGTCGCGGCGCCCTGACCCTGGCGCAGGAGCCCTCCAGCGCGGTGATCGACTCCATGCCCCGGGCCGCCATCGCCCTGCAGGCGGTGCGCCAGGCGCTGCCACCGGAAGACATAGGGCAATTGCTCAACGCTATAGCCGCGCGTTTGGTCGCGCCGAACGGAAGCGACAGGAGGGAATGACATGTTCGCAGGCGCAGACATCCTGGTGGTCGAGGACAGCCCGACCCAGGCCACGGAACTGCAATACATGCTCGAGACGGTGGGCTGCAAGGTACGCCTGGCGCGCAACGGCCGCGAGGCATTGGAAATGGTGGCGAAGAGCAAACCGACCATCGTCATCAGCGACATCGTCATGCCCGAGATGGATGGCTACGAGCTGTGCCGTCAGCTCAAGGGCTCCGCGCAGACCCAAGGCATTCCGATCATTCTTGTCACCTCGCTTGCTGATGCCCGCGACGTAGTGCATGGCCTGGCCTCGGGCGCGGACAACTTCATTGTCAAGCCGTTCGACGAGAAGTATCTGATGTCGCGCATCCGCTACTTCCTCATCAACCTCGAACTGCGAACCCATGAGCGCGTGCAGATGGGCGTGGAGGTGGTACTGGAGGGTGAGCGTCACTTCATCACCGCCGGGCGTCAGCAGATTCTCGACTTGCTGATTTCCACCTACGAACAGGGAGTGCGCCTGAACCACGAGCTGCAGGCCAAGCACGAGGAGCTGACGCGCACCAACTCGCTGCTCAACTGCCTGTTCCACTTCACCAGCGGGCTGACCGACGCAAAAAGCGAACGCCATGTCATCGATGCGGCGCTGAAGCGCATCCTCGAGTTCCCCGATGCCTTGGGTGCCTGGTTGCTGCTCGCCGATGCCAAGGATCCGCACGAGGGCATCAGCGTGAGCGGCTCCTGCGCCCGCGTACAGGGCTTCCCGCTCGACGCGCTGGGCGACTGCGCCAGCCGCTGTCCCTGCCGGCACGCCTGGTTCAGCGACAATCTCGACCAGCCCTGCAATATCGAGGGCTGCCCGGCTCTGGTCGGCACGTCGGAGGAGGCGGTGCATGCCAGCATTCCACTGCAGATGGGCAGCGAGATAGTCGGCATGCTCAACGTGGTGCGTCGCGAGGCCAGCCCCTGGTCCAAGGAGGCCCTGGGCGCACTGGCCTCTATCGGCCGCCAACTAGCCATGGCGCTGGGTCGCGCGCGCCTGTTCGAGAGCATGGAGCAACTGGTGGCGCAGCGCACCGAGGCGCTGAGCCAGAGTGAGGCGCTGCTGCGCAAGGTGCTGGACAACCTGCCGGTGGGGGTGTTCGTCACCGACCAGAAGGGCCGGCTGATCATGAGCAACCCGGAGAGCAGCCTGATCTGGGGCGGCCCACCGCCCAGCGGCGGGGAAGGCTACGCCCGCTATCGCGGCTGGTGGGCCGACAGCGGCGAGCGTGTCACCGAGGACGACTGGTCGATGATGCGCGCCGTGCGCAAAGGTCAGGTCTCGCGCAACGAGGTCATCGACATCGAGACCTTCACCGGCGAGCGCAAGACCATCCTCAACTCGGCCGTGCCCTATCACGACATCAACCGGGTGATTCAGGGCGCCATAGTGGTGATCCAGGACGTCAGCGAGCAGCGCCGCCGCGACCTGGAGATCCGCACCCGCACCCGCGCCGTGGAGGCCAGCGTCAACGCGGTGATCATCACCGACAACCAGCAGCCGGATCAGCCCATCGTCTACGTCAACCCGGCCTTCGAGCGCATCACCGGCTACTCGGTCGAGGAAGCGCTGGGACGCAACTGCCGTTTCCTGCAGGGCGAGGAGCGGGAACAGCCCGGACTGAACAATATCCGCCGCGCGCTGCTGGCCCAGGAGGAGGGCGCGGCGCTGCTGCGCAACTTCCGCAAGGACGGCTCGGAGTTCTGGAACGACCTGCGGGTGGCGCCGGTGGTCAACGACCGAGGTAAGGTCAGCCACTTCGTCGGCATCCTCCACGATGTCACCGAGAGTAAGCGCTACCAGGAGGAACTGGAGCATCAGGCCAACCACGACAGCCTAACCGGCTTGCCCAACCGCAATCTGCTGGGCGACCGCATCGGCCAGGCCATCGCCTTCGCGACCCGCAGCAAAGGCCAGTTCATCCTGGCGTTCATGGACATCGACCATTTCAAGGTGGTCAACGACAGCCTCGGTCACAGCGTGGGCGATCAGCTGCTGATCGAGATCGCCGAGCGCCTGCGCGCCAGTGCCCGCGACATCGACACAGTGGCGCGCCTGGGCGGCGACGAATTCATCATCCTGCTGGCCGACACCGAGCAGCTGAGCGAACAGGTCGGCTGGCTGGAGCGTCTCAAGGACGACATCGCCAGCCCGGTGATGCTGGAAGGCCAGGAGGTGGTGGTCAGCTGCAGCATCGGCTTCTGCTGCTTCCCCAGCGACGGCCGCGATACCGGCATGCTGCTTCGCAATGCCGACACGGCCATGTACCAGGCCAAGCATCAGGGGCGTAACCGCATCTGCGCCTTCATGCCGGCGATGAACGAGCAGGTGCAGATGCGTTTGGCCATGGAGCGCGAGACCCGCCATGCTCTGCAGAATCAGGAGTTCGTTGTCTTCTACCAACCTCAGCTGAACCTGCAAAGTGGTCGTCTCTGCGGCTTCGAGGCTCTGGTGCGTTGGAATCGCGGCGGCACCATAGTGCCGCCGGGAGAGTTCATTCCGCTGGCTGAGGAAACGGGTTGGATAGTCTCGATCGATTTCTACGTGTTCGAGGTGGTGTGCAAGCAGCTGGTGATCTGGCGCGAGAGTTTCAACTCGGACCTTAGCGTGGCAGTGAACTTTTCTGCCATCAGCTTCGCCGAGAACGACTTCATTGAACGCATCCTCGGGGTACTCAAGGCCCAGGGCATTCCGCCCCGTTGGATCAAGATTGAGCTGACAGAGACCATCCTGGCTAGCGATGCCGACATCGTGCAGCAGAGAATGCAGCGTCTTTGCGAGGAAGGCGTGCGTTTCTCCATCGACGACTTCGGCACCGGCTATTCCTCCCTCGGATATCTCAAGCGTTTTCCGTTCAGCCAGTTGAAAATCGACCGTAGCTTCATCACCGACGTGCTGACCGAGCCAGACAGCGCCTCTCTGGCGCGTTCGATGATCTCCATCGGCCACAACCTGGGGATCAAGGTGATTGCTGAGGGGGTCGAGTCGGCCGAGCAGATGAGCTTTCTGCGCGTTGCCGGCTGCGACGAGATGCAGGGCTACTTCTATTCGCCACCCTTGCCGCCGCAAGCCTGTAAGCAGTTTCTGCAGGGCGGGGGCGCGCTCAAGCTGCCGGCCAACATTATCGACGCAGAGGAGCGCTACCTGCTGATCATCGATGACGAGCCCGGCATTCTCGGTGCCCTGCGTCGCGCCTTGCGTCTGGAAAGCTACACGGTTCTAACGGCCAGTAGCAGTCCGGATGCCCTCAACCTGATGGCGACCCATCCCGTGGACGTGGTGCTCACTGACCTGCGCCTGGCCGACATGAATGGCGTCGAGTTCCTGCGCAAGATCAAAATCATCTACCCCGACGCTGTCCGCATGGTGCTCAGCGGCTCCACCGAGGTCAGCAGCATTCTCAAAGCGGTCAATGAGGGAGTCATATACCGTTTCATAACCAAGCCCTGGGAGCCCGAGGATCTGCGCAATCAACTGCGTGAGGCGTTCCAGCAGCGCGAGCTACACCGGGAGAACAAGCGCTTGCGTGAGCAGTTTGGGGGAGAGCACTGAGTGATCTGCTCGAATGCTCAAGGAAATAGCACGCCGACGTCCGCTTTATGGCCGTTCTCGACCTGTTCTAGGGAGCCCGCGTTGTGGGGGCGTCCCAAAATTTAACGGCATGTTGCGGTTAGCGCGAGCTGGCAAGGCCGGCTCGCGAGCATCTGCATTACAGCTCCAGGGAAAGGGGTTTAGCCGACTGGCCGCAGCAGCTGGGTGAACATATGCGCTGGTGAACGCGGCTAAGGAGGCCAACCTCGAACCGCCACGCTATGCAATGAGCTGGCGTATTCACAAACGGAACTAGCTCAGGGGAGATACTCTGAGCGCGAGGACAGGTTGATGAGGGATGAACCGCTGATGCTAAGGATTTGCTAAATCTAGTTTTTGTATTTATTTATCTAATTGAATTTAAAGCAGAAAAATAAAAAGTTCTTCCAATCCATCATCGGCGCGACGCTGAACTTTCTGCTGATAAGGTTCTGATTCGAAATGTCTGTTTGCAATTGTGCGGCCGTCGTCGTGCAGGGTTGTGCCACATGGGGGGCGCCATGGGCAGGCGAGGTACAAGAGCCGGGCATTATACGGCTGTGCCGAGGGGCCTGCGTCGGCATTGCCCAAGCGTCCGCTGGCCGCTGGATAGTCGGCCAGGCAACCGCAGGGGCGTCGGCGGATTTCCGCCATCCCTCGCCCGGGTAGTGGCGTGCGCTCTCCACTCCAGCGCCTGCAGCACCCGGCAAATCGCCGCAACGGCGGCGCTCCGGCCTTCGGGTACAGGTCTTGCAAAAGCTTGAGCAATACGAGACCAGGACTCCAGACCATGCAGAAAGCCTGTCACCATGAACTGCGCAACGCCTTTCGGGCGTTGCTCGCCAGCGGCGCCTGTTGCCACACCGCCTCGGTGTTCGACCCCCTGTCGGCGCGCATCGCTGCCGATCTTGGCTTCGAGGTCGGCATCCTCGGCGGTTCGGTCGCCTCGCTGCAGGTGCTCGCCGCGCCGGACGTCGCCCTGATCACCCTCAGCGAGTTCGCCGAGCAAGCCACTCGCATCGGCCGGGTGGCACGCCTGCCGGTGATCGCCGACGCCGACCACGGCTACGGCAACGCGCTCAATGCGATGCGCACGGTGATCGAGCTGGAGCGCGCCGGCGTCGCGGCGCTGACCCTCGAAGACACCTTGTTGCCGGCCCAGTTCGGCCGCAAATCCTACGACCTGATCAGCGTCGAGGAGGGCGTCGGCAAGCTGCGCGCCGCCCAGGAGGTGCGCGACGACAGCGCCCTGGCGATCATCGGCCGCACCCATGCCGGCGTGCAGCCGCTGACCGAGGTGGTCCTGCGCACCCGCGCCTATCAGGACGCCGGCGCCGACGCCATCTGCCTGGTCGGGGTGAGGGATTTCGCCCACCTCGAAGCCATCGCCGAGGGTCTGCGCGTGCCGCTGATGCTGGTCACCTACGGCAACCCGGATTTACGCGACGACGGCCGTCTGGCCGAGTTGGGCGTGCGCATCGTGGTGGACGGTCACGCCGCCTACTTCGCGGCGATCAAGGCCACCTACGACAGCCTGCGCGAGCAGCGCGGCATCGCCGTCGGCAACGGTCTCAGCGCCTCGCAACTGGTGAGCAAGTACACCAGCCCCGACGATTACATCGCCTGGGCGCGGGAGTATATGGACGTCAAGGAATAGGGCGGTGGTCGGCCGCGGTGGTCGATATTCGCCCGTCGGGCCGCAAGGAATCGCCTACTCGTCCTGTTTGCTGAGTTCTTCGTGGAAGCCTTCGGCGCCCTGACGCCGGTAGGCGGCTACGCGCATGGCCTGCTTGGGGTGGCCCTTGGCGTCCACCAGGATGCGGCGGATGTCTTTCATCAGCGCGGCTTCGCCGGCGGCCCAGGCAAAGCCTTCGCCGGCCGGCAACTGCAGCGCCGCGACGGCGGCCAGCAGCGCCTCGCCATCCTCGAACCAGTGCAGTTGCAGCGGCGCGGCGCAGGCCAGCTCGCGGCTGTCAGTCGCGATAGAACACTTGGATCAGGTGATAGCCGAACTGGGTCTTCACCGGGCCGTGCACTTCGCGTAGCGCTTTCTTGAAGATCACCTGATCCACCGCGCGCACCATCTGCCCCGGGCGCACTTCGCCGAGGTCGCCGCCTTTCTTGCCGGAGGGGCAGGTGGAGTACTTGCGCGCCAGCACGTCGAAGGCTTCGCCGGCGGCGATGCGTTTCTTCAGCGCCGCCGCTTCCGCTTCGGTCTTGACCAGGATGTGGCGGGCCATTGCCTTTGCCATATGACGGGCTCCTCAAAATTGCCGGGCTGCTATTGTGCCAGTATCCGCGGCGCCAGCAGAATGGCGCCAGATTCTGGGTCATGCATTGCCCGCGACGCCGGCGAATCATGGCCTATGGTATTTCAATCGCGCCTCACGGAAACGTCGCCATGGATCTCCACGCAATGCTGAAAATCCTGTCCAGTCAGGACGGTTCCGACCTCTACCTGTCCACCGGGGCGCCGCCCTGCGCCAAGTTCAACGGCGTGCTCAAGGCGCTCAGCCAGGAGCCGATGAAGTCCGGCGACGTGGCGGCCATCGCCGAGTCGATCATGGACGGCGCCCAGCGCGAGGAATTCGAGCGCGAGCTGGAGATGAACCTGGCGATCTCTCTGGCCGGCGTCGGGCGTTTTCGCATCAATATCTTCAAACAGCGCAACGAAGTCTCGATCGTGGCGCGCAATATCAAGCTGGACATTCCGCGCTTCGAGGATCTCAAGCTGCCCGAGGTGCTGCTCAGCACGGTGATGGAGAAGCGCGGCCTGGTGCTGTTCGTCGGCGGCACCGGCTCGGGCAAGTCGACCTCGCTGGCGGCGCTGATCGACTACCGCAACCGCAACAGCGGCGGTCACATCATCACCATCGAAGACCCGGTGGAGTACGTGCACCGGCACAAGAAGTCGATCATCAACCAGCGCGAAGTCGGCGTGGACACCCGCAGTTTCCACGCCGCGCTGAAGAACACCCTGCGCCAGGCGCCGGACGTGATCCTGATCGGCGAGATCCGCGACCGCGAGACCATGGAGCACGCCCTGGCCTTCGCCGACACCGGCCACCTGGCCATCTCCACCCTGCATGCGAACAACGCCAACCAGGCGCTGGACCGCATCATCAATTTCTTCCCCGAGGATCGCCGCCCGCAGCTGCTCAACGACCTGGGCAACAACCTCAAGGCCTTCGTCTCCCAGCGCCTGGTCAAGACCGTCGACGGCAAGCGCCGCGCCGCGGTCGAGGTGATGCTGGGCACGCCGACGGTGCGCGACCTGATCAAGCGCAACGAGTTCTCCGAACTCAAGGAGATCATGGAGAAGTCGAAGAACCTCGGCATGCAGACCTTCGACCAGGCGTTGATCGATCTGGTCCACGAGGGCGCCATCGACGAGGACGAGGCGGTGAAGAACGCCGATTCGGCGAACAACGTGCGCCTGAAGCTCAAGCTCTACCGCGACAACCCGGCCAATGCCGCGCCAGCGGCCACCCCAGCCACCGCAGCCCGGCCGGCAGCGGCGCCGGTCAGCGCGCCGAAGCTGGCCGATGCCGGCGACTGGGGCCTGGAGCTCAAGCTGGAAGACATCGAGGAAGACCTGCCGCCGGAAGATCCGGGGCGCAAGGGGATCTGACTCAGCGCCGCTCGGGCCGATAGGCCTCGATCAGGCGCTGGCTGATGCCTTCCTCGTGCAGGCTCTGCACGGCGGCGCGCAGGTTTGCCACCAGCTGCGCGTCGCAGTCCCTGGAGCAGGCCAGGTAGAGGTCGGTGCTGGCCAGTGCCGGGCTCATCCGCAGCTCGCGCTCGGAGTGCTGTGGCCAGATATACAGCGCCTCCGGCACGCCGGTGAACCAGGCGTCGATGCGCCCGCGCTGCAGCAGCTGGGCGGGGTTGTCGCCGAGCTTGAGGCTGACGATCTGCTCGCGGGCGAACCCCTCGCTTCTGAGAATTTCCACCTGCGCCGTGCCCAGGCCGACGCCGATGCGCCGGTAGCGCTGGCGCGCCTCGGCGAAGCTCTGCACCGGCTCGTCGAGGCTGAAGAAGGCGCGCTCTAGCGGCATGATCGGCGCGATCCAGGTGTACAGCGCCTCGCGCTGCGGGGTGCGCGACAGGGGAATGATCAGCTGGTTGCGGCCACCGGCGACCGTGCGCTGGGCGCGGGGCCCAGGGCTCGACCTTGAGTTCGGCGAGGTAGCCCGCGCGGGCCAGGGCGGCCAGGGTCACGTCGCCGACCATGCCGTAGCCGCCCTCGAACGCGACCAGGGTCAGCGGCGGCGCTTCCGGCATATACAGCTCGACGACTTCCTCGGCCTGGGCGGCGGCGGCCAGGCCGAGCAGGGCGCAGCAGCAGAGTTGACGTAGCGACACGGCAGGGTTTCCGGTGGGACGGTCGTGCTTGAGTATACGCAGCACGCTCAGGGGCAACCTGTGACGCCGCGCGGCTTTCGCGCGCGCGGCGGCAGGCGGCCAGGATCGAGCCCGTGCGCCGACTCAGCGGCGGTCATGGCGAACGCTGCGATTGCGTCCCTGGGCCTTGGCCGCGTATAGCGCCGTGTCGGCCTCTTCGAGGAGTTGTTCGAGGTAGCGCTCGGGGTCTTGTCCCCGCGGTGCGCGGCTGGCGATACCGATGCTCACGGTAAGGCGCTGGTCGGCGATCCGCAGCTGGGAAACCTGCTCGTGCACGCGGCGGGCGATGTCCGCGGCCTCGTCGCCATCGGCGAACGGCAGCCACAGCGCGAACTCCTCGCCGCCGTAGCGCACGACGCTGTCCTGGCTGCGCACGCTCTTGAGCAGTTGCTGGGCCAGTTCGATGAGCACCCGATCGCCCTCGGCATGACCGAAGCGGTCGTTGATCTGCTTGAAGTAGTCGATATCGATCAGCAGCAGGCTGGCGTGCGCCTGTGCGCTGACCGCTGCCGTCCACTGTTCGACGTGCAGCGACAGCGCCCGGCGGTTGCCCAGCGCGGTCAGTGGATCGGTGTGGCTCAACTGCGCGAACTGTTCCGCCTCGCTCTTGATCTCCACGGCGTATTCGGCGAGCTGGGCATAGGCGCTCTGCAGGGCGAGGTTGGCCTTGGCCAGCTGCGCCGCGTTTTCCTGCGCTTGCTCGCGGGCTTTGAGCAACTCGGCCTCGAAGCGCTGGCGATCCTTGGCGACGAAGAACAGCCAGATCACCTCGCGTTCGCCATCCACCTCGCTCATCCGGGCATTGGCCATCACCGGGATGTGCTGTCGATCCGTCGCCAGGAGCTGCAGGTGCAGTTCGTTGAATTCGCCGTTTCTGAGCAGCAGCGGCCAGGCATGGGTGTGCAGGAAGATGCGGCTCGCCGGCGGAAAGTAGTGATCCATGCGGTCGGCCGGCAGGGCGCCGGCCAGGTGCTTGAAGTCGCGGTTGGAGTGCTTGACCTGGCCGTTGCAGTCGGTCACCAGCACCGGGCAGGGCAGGCGTTCAAGATAGAACAAGGTGGTGGCTTCCTTGCAGGTAGCGGTGCATGGCGACGGCGACCAGCTCCGGGTGGCTCATATGGGCGCAGTGGCCGCTGACGTCGAGGATCTCGAGGATACTGTCGCTGAGGTGAGTGTGCAGGTAGTCGGCTACCGCAGGCGGCACCAGCGCATCGCGACGGTGATGCAGGATCAGGCTGGGCACCGGGCAGAGCGGCAGCGCGGCGCGGACATCGGCGAAGAAGGTGGCTTCGGCAAACAGGCGCGCCATCAACGGGTCGGTCGAGCAGAAGCTGTCGGACAGCTGCGCGGTCACCGGCTGGCCCGCTGCCGCGCCGGACACCAGCGGCGCGAAGTGCTGCGTCCAGCCCAGATAATTGTGCGCCATCAGCTCCAGCAGGCCGTCCAGGTCGCTGCGCTGGAAGCCGCCTTCGTAGGCCGGCGGGTCGTTGAGGAAACAGGGCGAGGGGCCGAGCAGCACGAGTCGGGAGAACAACGATGGCCGCTCGATGGCGGCGAGTAGGCCGATGCTGCAGCTGACCGAGTGGCCGACGAAGGTGATGTCGCCGCTCAGTTGCAGGGCATCGCACACCTCCAGCAGATCCTGGGCGTAGCCCGCGAGCAGCCGGTAGCGGTCGGCATCGAAGGCGCTGGCGTCGGAGCGGCCGCTGCCCACGTAGTCGAACAACACCTGCCGGTAGTGCGGGGCAAATGCCGGGGTGAGCTTGCTCCACATCTCCTGGCTGCAGCCGAAACCATGGCCGTAGACCAGCACCGGGGGCCTCGGCATGCGCCGGCAGCAGCTGCTGAACATGGTTGCGCTGGATGATGTTCACGCGGTCACCTCGGCAAGAAGCACCTCGCCGAGCGAACTCGCGAGGGCGGGAAAATGACGCCAGTATAGGTACTTTCGATTGGCAGAAGGCGATTTGCTATCAGTCTTCCGCGGCGCGGGGAGTGCAAGGTTGTGGGCCAATGGCGGCACCGTTCGGCTCGTTGCCTGGCCGGATAGGGCGGGCTGCGGCTATTGCCGCAACTGCGGCAGGTCGCGGAACAGCTCCAGCGCCTGCGGGTTGGCCAGGGCGTCGGTATTCTTCACCGGCCGGCCATGCACCACGTTGCGCACCGCCAGCTCCACCAGCTTGCCGCTGATGGTGCGCGGGATATCGGCCACGGCGACGATCTTCGCCGGCACGTGACGCGAGGTGGTGTTGGCCTGGATCACCCGGCGGATCTCGGCCTGCAGCGCCTCGTCCAGCACCACGCCCTCGCGCAGGCGGACGAACAGCACCACGCGCACGTCGCCGCCCCAGTCCTGGCCGATGGCGATGGATTCCAGCACCTGCGGCACCTTCTCCACCTGACGGTAGATCTCCGCGGTGCCGATGCGCACGCCGCCCGGATTGAGCACCGCGTCGGAGCGGCCATGGATCACCAGGCCGCCGTGCGCGGTAATCTCGGCGTAGTCGCCATGGGCCCAGACGCCGGGGAAGGTGGCGAAATAGGCGGCGCGGAATTTCTCGCCGCCTTCGTCGTTCCAGAAACCCAGCGGCATGGAGGGAAAGTGCCGGACGCAGACCAGTTCGCCTTTCTCGCCGGTCACCGGCTGGCCGCTGTCGTTCCACACCTGCACGTCCATGCCCAGGCCCTTGCACTGCAGCTCGCCGCGCCACACCGGCAGGGTCGGGTTGCCGAGGGCGAAGCAGGAGACGATATCGGTGCCGCCGGAGATGGACGACAGGCACAGGTCGGTCTTGAAGTCGCGATAGACGAAGTCGAAGCTCTCGTGGGCCAGTGGCGAGCCGGTGGAGAGAAGCGCCTTCAGGCGTTGCAATCTGTGCGTTTCGCGTGGCTTGGCGCCGGCCTTCTGCAGCGCGGCGAGGTACTTGGCGCTGGTGCCGAAGACGCTGATGCCCTCGGCGTCGATCAGCTCCAGCAGGCGTTCGGGCCCGGGATGGAAGGGCGAGCCGTCGAACAGCACCAGGGTGGCGCCCAGGGCCAGGCCGGAGACCAGCCAGTTCCACATCATCCAGCCGCAGGTGCTGTAGTAGAACAGGCAGTCGTTGGCCGTCAGGTCGCTGTGCAGGCCGAGCTCCTTGACGTGCTGCAGCAGGGTGCCGCCCACGCCATGGACGATGCACTTGGGCACGCCGGTGGTGCCGCTGGAGTAGAGGATGTACAGCGGCTGGTCGAAGGGCACGGCGGTGAATTCGGGCTCGCCGCCGGGCTGGTAGAAGTCCTGCCATAGCGCCACCCGGGCCTGGGTGCGGAAGTCGGCGGCTTGCGCCTCGGGCCGGGAGTAGGGCACCACGACGAGCTGCTCCAGGCTCGGCAGGCATTCGAGGATTTCACCCAGCTTGGCGGTCAGGTCGAGGTTCTGGCCGGCGTAGCGGTAGCCGGCGGCGGCGATCAGCACCTTGGGTTCGATCTGGCCGAAGCGGTCGATCACCCCCTGGGTGCCGAAATCCGGCGAGCAGGACGACCAGGTGGCGCCGAGGCTGGTGGCGGCGAGCATGCCCACCACCGTCTGCCAGGTGTTGGGCATAAAGGCCGCGACCCGGTCGCCGACACCCACGCCGGCCTCGCGCAGGCTGCGCTGCAGGCCGGCGACATGCCCGGCCAACTGCAGGTAGCTGAGCTGCTCGCGGCTGCCGTCTTCGCCCACGGCCACCAGCGCCGGATGCCGGTTGCGGCGGCGCAGCAGGTGTTCGGCGAAATTCAGCTGGGCGCCGGGGAACCACCGGGCGTCGGGCATGGAGCTGCCTTCCTGAAGCACGCATTGCGGCTGGGGGCTAAAGCGAATCTCGAAGTAGTCGACTATCGCCTGCCAGAACGCCTCGCGCTGCTCGATGCTCCAGGCGTGCAGGGCGGGATAGTCGGCCAGCTCGAGGCCATGGCGCCGGTTGACCAGGTGGCGGAAGGCATCCATGCGGGTGGCGGCGATACGTTCGGCGGAGGGCGTCCAGAGAGGCTGCTGCATGGCCGATCCTCGTCGTTGCTTGTCGGTACTTTCTACCCTAGCGCAAGCAAGAGCGGTTGCCTTGGTTCTGTAGCCCGGGACGTAAGGTGGTTCGGGGCGCATAGGGTGGATGAACAAAGCGTCATCCACCCTACGATGCTTGAGTAGGGCGGACATGGCGAAGCCTTGTCCGCCGCGGAATCCGAATGGTGGACAAGCCTGCGGCATGTCCACCCTACGAACTTATCGGCTCAGGCGTGCCCGCGCCACCCGCGAGCCATTGGCCTTGCCCAGCACTTCGCAGATGCGCGCACCGGCGGCGATCAGTTTGTCCAGGTCGATGCCGGTGTCGATGCCCAGACCCTGCAGCATATAGAGCACGTCCTCGCTGGCGACGTTGCCGGTGGCGCCCTTGGCGTAGGGACAGCCGCCGAGGCCCGCGACCGAGCTGTCGAACACGTTGATGCCTTCGAGCAGACTGGCGTAAATATTGGCCAGCGCCTGGCCGTAGGTGTCGTGGAAATGCCCGGCCAGCAGGTGGCGGGGGATGTCGCGGCCGACCAGGTTGATCAGGTGGCGGGTCTTGCCCGGCGTGCCGGTGCCGATGGTGTCGCCCAGCGACACCTCGTAGCAGCCCATGGCATAGAGTTCCTTGGCCACGCTGGCGACCTGGGCCGGGTCGATCTCGCCGTCGTAGGGGCAGCCGAGCACGCAGGACACATAGCCGCGCACGCGCACGTTGGCGGCCTTGGCCGCCTCCATCAGCGGCACGAAGCGCGCCAGGCTCTCGGCGATGGAGCAGTTGATGTTCTTCTGCGAGAAGGCCTCGCTGGCGGCGGCGAATACCGCCACTTCCTTCACCTCGGCTTCGAGGGCTGCTTCGAAGCCTTTCAGGTTCGGCGTCAGCGCGGCGTAGGTGACACCCGGCTGGCGCTGGATGGCGGCGAACACCTCGGCGGAGCCAGCCATCTGCGGCACCCATTTGGGCGAGACGAAACTACCGACCTCGACGTAGCCAAGGCCGGCGGCGGACAGGTCGTCGACCAAGTGCACCTTGTCGGCGACGCTGATCGGCTGTTTCTCGTTCTGCAGGCCGTCGCGCGGGCCGACTTCGACCAGGCGTACGGATTTGGGCAGGCTCATCGGGGTTCCTCGTGTGTATACGGGCCGTAGGGTGTCGCGGGGCCGCCTAGGCTGTGCGCACCACGGGGTTTGGCTATCTTAGGACGCCTGGTGCGCACGGCGCACCCTACGAAAGCTCCACCAGCACCGCGCCGTCGCCGACCAGCTCGCCTTCGCGGCAGTAGATGGCCTTGACCGTGCCGGCCTCGGGCGCGCGGATGCTGTGCTCCATCTTCATCGCCTCCAGCACCACCAGGGCGGTGCCGGCCTCCACGGCCTGGCCCGGCTCGACCAGCACGCGGACGATGCTGCCGTTCATCGGTGCGGTCAGGCCGCCGTGCGGGTGGTGGCTGGCCTCGGCCGCGGCGATCGGGTCGAAGCGGTTGAGCGCGTGCAGCTCGCCCTGCCATTGCAGGTACAGGGTGTCGCCCTGGCGGATCGCGGGCAGGCGCTGCTGCGCCGCGCCGGGCACCAGCAGACTGTCGCCCTGTAGCTGCACCTGGCCGCTGGCACGCACCTTGCGGCTGCTGCCCTGGCAGCTCAGGTGCAGCTCGATTTCCGTCGGGCCGCCGCTGCGCCAGCCGCTGCGCGCGGTCCAGGGCGAGTGGGCGTCGTCGGCGCGGCGCCGCTCAGGTTCGCTCTGGATAAAGGCATCGGCCGCCAGCTGCCAGAAGGCCTCCGGCAGCTCGCTCGGCGATGGCAGCAGCTGCGCCTCGTGACGTGGGATAAAACCGGTGTCCAGCTCGGCGGCGGCGAAGGCCGGGTGGGCCAGCACGCGACGCAGGAAGGCCAGGTTGGTCTTGACCCCGCCGACCAGGGTTTCGTCGAGCATGGCCAGCAGGCGCAGGCGCGCTTCCTCGCGGTTCTCGCCCCAGGCGATCAGCTTGCCGAGCATGGGGTCGTAGAAGGGCGAGACCACATCGCCCTGGGCCACGCCGCTGTCGGTACGCCGGCCGGGGCCGGCGGCGGCTTCGCGGTACAACTCCAGGGTGCCGGTGGCGGGGAGGAAGTCGTGGTCCGGGTCTTCCGCGTACAGGCGCACCTCGATGGCGTGGCCGTTAAGCGGCACTTGTTCCTGCGTGATCGGCAGGGCCTCGCCGCGGGCCACGCGAATCTGCCAGGCCACCAGGTCCAGGCCGGTGATCAGCTCGGTGACCGGGTGCTCGACCTGCAGGCGAGTGTTCATCTCCATAAAGAAGAAGTCGCCGCGCTCGTCCAGGAGGAACTCCACGGTGCCGGCGCCGACGTAGCCGATGGCCTGCGCCGCCTTGACCGCCGCCTCGCCCATGGCGCGGCGCAGTTCGGGCGACAGGCCGGGAGCGGGGGCTTCTTCCACCACCTTCTGGTGGCGGCGCTGGATCGAGCAGTCGCGCTCGTTCAGGTACAGGCAGTGGCCGTGACTGTCGGCGAACACCTGGATCTCCACGTGGCGCGGCTTGAGTACGTACTTCTCCACCAGCATGCGCGAGTCGCCGAACGACGATTGCGCCTCGCGCTGGGCGCTGGCCAGGGCCTCGGCCAGCTCGCTCTCGCGCTCGACCACCTTCATGCCCTTGCCGCCACCGCCGGCGGCGGCCTTGAGCAGCACCGGGTAGCCGATGCGCTCGGCGGCCTGGCGGAAGGTGTCGATATCCTGCGCTTCGCCGTGATAGCCGGGCACCAGCGGCACGCCGGCGGCCTCCATCAGCGCCTTGGCTGCCGACTTGCTGCCCATGGCGTCGATGGCCGAGGCGGGCGGGCCGAGGAAGATCAGCCCGGCTTCTTCGATGGCGCGGGCGAAGCCGGCGTTTTCCGAGAGAAAGCCATAGCCGGGGTGGATGGCCTGGGCGCCGCTGGCCCTGGCCGCTTCGATCAGCTTGTCGATCAGCAGGTAGCTTTCCGCCGGCTTGGCGCCGCCCAGGTTCACCGCCAGCTCGGCCTCGCGCACGTGCCGCGCCGTGGCGTCGATGGCGCTGTGCACCGCCACGGTGCGGATGCCCATGGCCTTGGCCGTGCGCATCACGCGGCAGGCGATCTCGCCGCGGTTGGCCACCAGCAGGGTGTCGATAGGCTTGAGGTTCATGCTTGTTGCTCCTGCCAGGCGGGCGTGCGTTTTTCGAGGAAGGCGCGCAGGCCCTCCTGGCCTTCGGCGCTGACGCGCAGACGGGCGATGGCGTTCTCGGTGTAGCGGCGCAGGGCCGGCGTCAGCTCGCCGCTACCGACCTCGCGCAGCAGGTCCTTGCTGGCGCGCATGGCCTGCGGGCTGTTGAGCAGCAGATTGGCGATCCAGGCCTCGGCCTGGGCGTCGAGCTCGGCGGCCGGGCAGGTTTCGGCGAGCAGGCCCAGCTCGCGGGCACGCTGGCCGTCGAAGCGCTCGGCGGTCAGCGCGTAGCGCTTGGCCGCGCGCTCGCCCAGGGCCTGGACGACGAAGGGGCTGATCACCGCCGGGGCCAGGCCGATACGCACTTCGGACAGGGAGAACAGCGCATCGTCCGCGCCGATGGCCATATCGCAGCAACTGACCAGGCCCACCGCACCGCCGAAGGCCGCGCCCTGCACCACGGCCAGGGTGGGGATCTTCAGGGCGGCCAGGTTGTACATCAGTTCGGCCAGCTCGCGGGCGTCGCTCAGGTTGGCGTTGTAGTCGAGCTCGGCGGCCTGCTGCATCCAGGCCAGGTCGGCGCCGGCGGAAAAATGCTTGCCGCGACCGCGCAACAGCAAAAAGCGCAGGCTCTTGTCCTCGCCGACGGCATCGATGGCGAGGATCAGCTCGCGGATCATCGCGGCGTTGAAGGCGTTGTTTTTCTCCGCGCGGTTCAGCCACAAAGTGGCGAAGCCGCGCGGGTCTTTTTCCAGTTGGATGGCGGTGAAGTCGGTCATGGCGATGGGCTCGAAATATGCGCTGGCTCTGGTGGGAGGGGCTTTAGCCGCGAGCTTTGCTGTGGCTGTCGCGGCTAAAGCCCCTCCCACGGATTACATGCGGAACACGCCGAAGCGGGTCGGCTCGATCGGTGCGTTGAGGCTGGCCGACAGCGCCAGGGCCAGTACCTCGCGGGTCTGCGCCGGGTCGATCACGCCGTCGTCCCACAGCCGGGCGCTGGAGTAGTAGGCGTGCGCCTGCTTCTCGTACTGCTCGACGATTGGCTGCTTGAGGCGCTGCTCGTCCTCGTCCGAATAGTGCTGACCGGCGCGCTCGGCCTGCTCGCGCTTGACCTGCACCAGCACGCCCGCGGCCTGCTGCGCGCCCATCACGCCGATCTTGGCGTTGGGCCACATCCACAGGAAACGCGGGTCGTAGGCGCGGCCGCACATGCCGTAGTTGCCGGCGCCGAAGCTGCCGCCGATGATCAGGGTGAACTTCGGCACCTGGGCGCAGGCCACCGCGGTGACCAGCTTGGCGCCGTGCTTGGCGATGCCGCCTTCCTCGTATTTCTTGCCCACCATGAAACCGGTGATGTTCTGCAGGAACAGCAGCGGAATGCCGCGCTGGCAGGCCAGTTCGACGAAGTGCGCGCCTTTCTGCGCCGATTCCGCAAACAAGATGCCGTTATTCGCCAGGATCGCCACCGGGTAGCCGTCGATGCGGGCGAAACCGCAGACCAGGGTGGTGCCGAACAGCGCCTTGAATTCATCGAACTGCGAATCGTCGACGATACGGGCGATCACCTCGCGCACGTCGAACGGCTGCTTGGCGTCCGCCGGGATCACCCCGTACAGCTCCTCGGCCGGATAGCGCGGGGCGATGGGCTCGCGCGTGTCGAGCTGGCCGAGCTTGCGCCAGTTGAGATTGGCGATGCTGCGCCGGGCCAGGGCCAGGGCGTGCTCGTCGTCGTCGGCATAGTGGTCGGCAACGCCGCTGGTCTTGCAGTGCACATCGGCGCCGCCCAATTCCTCGGCGCTCACCACCTCACCGGTGGCGGCCTTCACCAGCGGCGGGCCGGCCAGGAAGATGGTGGCCTGGTTGCGCACCATGATGGTCTCGTCGCTCATCGCCGGTACATAGGCGCCGCCGGCGGTGCAGGAGCCCATCACCACGGCGATCTGCGGAATGCCCAGCGCACTCATATTGGCCTGGTTGTAGAAGATCCGGCCGAAGTGCTCGCGGTCGGGGAACACCTCGTCCTGGCGCGGCAGGTTGGCGCCGCCGGAGTCCACCAGGTAGATGCACGGCAGGCGATTCTCGCGGGCGATGGCCTGGGCGCGCAGGTGCTTCTTCACTGTCAGCGGGTAGTAGCTGCCGCCTTTTACCGTGGCGTCGTTGGCCACGATCATGCACTCGACGCCTTCGACCCGGCCGATGCCGGCGATCACCCCGGCGGCGGGCACCTCTTCGCCGTACACCTCATGGGCGGCGAGCTGGCCGATCTCGAGGAACGGCGAGCCGGGATCAAGCAGGCGGTTGATGCGTTCGCGCGGCAGCAACTTGCCGCGCGCGGTGTGGCGCGCCTGGGCCTTCTCGCCGCCGCCCTCGTGCAGGCGGGCGAGCAGGGCGCGCAGGTCGTCCACCTGTTCGAGCATGGCCGCGCTGTTGGCGGCGAACTCCGGGGAGCGGGTATTGATCTGGGTGTGCAGGATGGCCATGGGGACCTCAGGACGTAGGGTGGACATGGCGAAGCCTTGTCCACCTATGACGTGGCACTACGGTGGACAAGCCGCGCTGCGGCATGTCCACCCTACGAATAGGCATCGAGCCCGCAACCATCACTTGGTCTCGTTGAACAGCTCGCGGCCGATCAGCATGCGGCGGATCTCGCTGGTGCCGGCGCCGATCTCGTAGAGCTTGGCGTCGCGCAGCAGGCGGCCAGCCGGGTACTCGTTGGTGTAGCCGTTGCCGCCGAGCAGCTGGATGGTATCCAGGGCCATCTTGGTGGCCATCTCGGCGGTGTAGAGGATCACCGCGGCGGCGTCCTTGCGCGATTCCTCGCCGCGGTCGCAGGCCTTGGCCACGTTGTAGAGGTAGGACTTGGAGGCGTTCATGCCGGCGTACATGTCGGCCAGCTTGCCCTGCACCAGCTGGAATTCGCCGATCGACTGCTTGAACTGCTGGCGCTCGTGCACGTAGGGCAGCACCACGTCCATGCAGGCGCTCATGATCCCGGTGGGACCGCCGGAGAGCACGGTGCGCTCGTAGTCCAGGCCGCTCATCAGCACACGCACGCCGCCGCCTTCGCTGCCTAAGATGTTCTCTTCCGGCACCTCGCAATCCTCGAACACCAGCTCGCAGGTGTTGGAGCCGCGCATGCCCAGCTTGTCCAGCTTCTGGTGGCGGGAGAAGCCCTTGAAGTCGCGCTCGACGATAAAGGCGGTCATGCCTCTGGAGCCGGCGTTGATATCGGTCTTGGCGTAGATCACGTAGGTGTTGGCGTCCGGGCCGTTGGTGATCCACATCTTGTTGCCGTTGAGCAGGTAGCGGTCGCCGCGCTTCTCGGCGCGCAGCTTCATCGACACCACGTCGGAGCCGGCATTGGGCTCGCTCATGGCCAGGGCGCCGACGTGCTCGCCGGAGCACAGCTTGGGCAGGTACTTGGCCTTCTGCTCGTGAGTGCCGTTCTTGCGGATCTGGTTCAGGCACAGGTTGGAATGGGCGCCGTAGGACAGACCGACCGAAGCCGAGGCGCGGCTGATTTCTTCCATGGCCACCACGTGGGCCAGGTAGCCCATGTTGGTGCCGCCGTATTCCTCTTCCACCGTCATGCCGAGCAGGCCCATGTCGCCGAACTTGCGCCACATGTCCATGGGGAACTCGTTGTCGCGGTCGATCTGCGCCGCGCGCGGCGCCAGCTCGGCCTGGGCGAAGTGGTGGACCGCGTCGCGCAGCATGTCGATGGTTTCGCCGAGGCCGAAGTTGAGGGTTGGGTAGCTCATGGTTCCACCTGTGTCTTGTCTTTATTGAAGGGGTTAGGCCGGCGCCGACTCGGTCGCGGCCAGGGCGGCCAAGCAGCGTTCCTCGGCGGTGTCCAACTCCAGCTGCATCTGCTGGATGTCCAGCAGTTGCTGTTCGAGCTGGGCACGGCGCGCGGCGATCTTGCCCATGAAGGTCTCCAGCTGCTTGCGGTTGCCGCTGGACGGGTCGTAGAGGTCGATCAGTTCCTTGCACTCGGCCAGCGAAAAGCCGATGCGCTTGCCGCGCAGGATCAGCTTCAGGGTGACCAGGTCCCGGGGGCTGAAGATGCGCTCCTGGCCGCGGCGCTCGGGGGCGAGCATGCCTTGCTCCTCGTAGAAGCGGATGGCGCGCGGCGTCACGTCGAGCTCGCGGGCCAGGTCGGAGATGGAGTAGGTAGTTGCCATGGTCATTGCTCGTTTACCTTTACGTTAACGTAAACATGTGTAAATCTGGCTGTCAATCTCACCCCACAACAATTACCGAGGTTGAGCATGCATATCGATGAATCCGTGTTCCTGATCACTGGCGGCGGTTCCGGCCTGGGCCTGGCCGCGGCCCGCGAACTGCTGGAGCAGGGCGGCAAGGTGGTGCTGGTGGACATCAATGCCGAGGCCGGCGCCGCACGTGCCGAGGAACTCGGCGCCAATGCCCGCTTCGTGCCGGCTGACATCACCCGCGAGGAGGATGGCCGCGCGGCCGTGGCGCAGGCGCTGGAGGCCTTCGGCGCCGTGCACGGGCTGGTCAACTGCGCCGGTATCGCACCGGCCGAGAAGGTACTGGGGCGCGGCGGTGTGCATGGTCTGGACAGTTTCCGCCGCACCGTCGAGGTCAACCTGATCGGCAGTTTCAACCTGCTGCGCCTGGCCGCCGAGGCCATGGCGCAGAACCAGCCGAATGCCGAGGGCGAGCGCGGGGTGATCGTCAATACCGCCTCGGTGGCGGCCTTCGACGGGCAGATCGGCCAGGCCGCCTACGCCGCGTCCAAGGGCGGGGTGGCCGCCATGACCCTGCCGGCGGCGCGCGAGCTGGCGCGCTCGGGCATCCGCGTGATGTGCATCGCCCCGGGCATCTTCGAGACGCCGATGATGGCCGGTATGCCGCAGGAGGTGCGCGACTCGCTGGCCGCCGGCGTGCCCTTCCCGCCGCGCCTGGGCCGCCCCGAGGAATACGCCGCGCTGGTGCGCCACATAGTCGAGAACCCCATGCTCAACGGCGAGGTGATCCGTCTCGATGGCGCGCTGCGCATGGCGGCGAAATAACGGACAGGTAGCCCGGATGCAATCCGGGACAGCGCCTCCCCGGATTGCATCCGGGCTACGGTGAACTGATCGACTGTGGGAGGGCTTCAGCCGCGACCCCATGGCAAACCAGCGATTTTCAGGAGACAACCATGCCCATTCCAACCGATCCGATAGTGATCGTCAGCGCCGCCCGCACCCCCATGGGCGGCTTTCTCGGCGACCTGGCCGGCCTGTCCGCCAGTGAGCTGGGCGCCGCCGCCATCCGCGCCAGCCTGGAGCGTGCCGGCCTCGCGGCCGAGGCGGTGGATAGCGTGCTGATGGGCTGCGTGCTGCAGGCCGGCCAGGGCCAGGCGCCGGCGCGCCAGGCAGCGCTCGGCGCGGGCCTGAGTCAGGCGGCGCAGTGCACCACGCTGAACAAGATGTGCGGCTCGGGCATGCAGGCGCTGATGTTCGGCCACGACCAGCTGCTGGCCGGCAGCGCCGAGGTGCTGGTGGCTGGCGGCATGGAAAGCATGTCCAACGCGCCCTATCTGCTGCCGCGCGCCCGCGCAGGCTATCGCATGGGCCATGGCCAGGTGCTCGACCATATGTTCCTCGACGGCCTGGAAGACGCCTACCAGCGCGGTCGGCTGATGGGCACCTTCGCCGAGGACTGCGCGCAGAACTACGGCTTCAGCCGCGAAGAGCAGGATGCCTACGCCCTCGAGTCGCTGCGCCGGGCGCAGCAGGCGATGGAGGCCGGCCATTTTGCCGGCGAGATCGTCGCGGTCGAGGCCCCGGCCGGGCGCGAGCGGCGCCTGATCGCCGCCGACGAACAGCCGCCCAAGGCCAGGCCGGAGAAGATTCCAACCCTCAAGCCGGCCTTTCGCGACGGCGGCACGGTGACCGCGGCCAACTCCAGCTCGATCTCCGACGGCGCCGCTGCGCTGCTGCTGATGCGCCAGTCCGAGGCCGAGCGGCGCGGCCTGAGCCTGCTGGCGCGTATCGTCGCGCATGCAGGCCACGCCCAGGCGCCGAATCTGTTCACCACCGCGCCGGTCACCGCGATCCAGCGCGTGCTGGCGCGTAGCGGCTGGAGCCTGGACGAGGTGGACCTGTTCGAGATCAACGAGGCCTTCGCGGTGGTGCCCATGGTCGCCATGCGCGACCTCGACATCCCCCACGCCAAGCTCAACGTGCACGGCGGTGCCTGCGCCCTCGGCCACCCCATCGGCGCCTCCGGCGCGCGCATCCTGGTCACCCTGCTGGCGGCGCTGCAGCAGCGTGATCTCAAGCGCGGCGTGGCGGCGGTATGCATCGGCGGCGGCGAGGCTACCGCGGTGGCCATCGAAAGATTGTGAGGAAAAAATCATGGTGCGCGCGGCGCACCCTACGGGCCGAACGCGATTCGTAGGGTGTTGCGGGGCCGCCTAGGCCGTGCGCACCAGCCACCTGAGCCCGCACTGTGGGAGGGGCTTCAGCCGCGACAGTCGCCGCTGAAGCGCCTCCCACGGATCGATCAAACCGCATCATCGGAGCCAGCCATGCTGCCCAACGAAGAACAACTACTGATCCGCGACATGGCCCGCCAGTTTGCCCAGGAACGGCTCAAGCCCTTCGCCGCCGACTGGGACCGCGAGCACCGCTTCCCGACTGGGGCCATCGCCGCGATGGGCCAGCTGGGTTTCATGGGCATGCTCGTGCCGGAGCAGTGGGGCGGCGCCGAGACCGGCCACCTGGCCTACGCCATGGCCCTGGAGGAAGTCGCCGCCGGCGACGGCGCCTGCTCCACCATCATGAGCGTGCACAACTCGGTGGGCTGTATGCCGATCCTGAAATACGGCAGCGAGGCGCAGAAGCAGCGCTTCCTCCGCCCGCTGGCCGGCGGCGAGATGCTCGGTGCCTTCGCCCTTACCGAACCGCAGGCCGGCTCCGACGCCAGCGACCTGCGCACCCGTGCGCGGCGCGACGGCGAGCACTACGTGCTGAGCGGCAGCAAGCAGTTCATCACCTCCGGCAGCCATGCCGGCATGGTCATCGTCTTCGCCGTCACCGACCCGGGGGCCGGCAAGAAGGGTATCAGCGCCTTTATCGTGCCGACCGACACGCCGGGTTTTTCCGTGGTGCGGGTGGAAGACAAACTCGGCCAGCACGCCTCGGACACCTGCCAGATCCAGCTCGACGAAGTGCGCATCCCGGCCGAGCTGCGCCTGGGCGAGGAGGGCGAGGGTTACCGCATCGCCCTGGCCAACCTCGAAGGCGGGCGCATCGGCATCGCCGCGCAGGCGGTGGGCATGGCCCGCGCCGCGTTCGAGGCGGCGCGCGACTACGCCCACGAGCGGGTCACCTTCGGCAAGCCGATCATCGAGCACCAGGCGGTGGCCTTCCGCCTGGCCGACATGGCCACCCAGATCGCCGTGGCGCGGCAGATGGTGCACCACGCCGCCAGTCTGCGCGAAGCCGGCCTGCCATGCCTGACCGAGGCCTCGATGGCCAAGCTGTTCGCCTCGGAGATGGCCGAGCGGGTGTGCTCGGCGGCGATCCAGACCCTGGGCGGCTACGGCTACCTCAAGGACTTCCCGGTCGAACGCATCTATCGCGACGTGCGCGTGTGCCAGATCTACGAAGGCACCAGCGACGTGCAGCGGATGGTGATCGCGCGCGGGTTGTAGGGCGCTCTGTGGGAGGGGCTTCAGCCGCGACTGGTCGAGCTAAAAGCTCGCCGCTGAAGCGCCTCCTACAAGGCCGGCTACAGCCTCAATCGAATTGATACTGCATCCCGGCGCCCACATACCAGGCCCGTTCCGGCCCAGGTTCGTAGTAGCGGCCATTGCTCTCGCCGACTATCACCGAGCCGATGTATTCGCGATCCAGCAGATTGTCGATGCGCAGCACCTGGTTGAAGGTCAGCGCGCCGAGCTGCTGCTCGAAGCGTGCCTGCCAGTTGAACAGCGCGTAGCTAGGCGCGGCCTTGGCCTGGTTGCTGTCCTCGACATACAGCTTGCTGCGGTACAGGCCCTCGATGGCGGTGCTGAAACCCTCGCGCGGCTGCCAGGCCAGCTCGCCATACAGGGTGCTGGCGGGGATGCCGGGCAGGCGGTTGCCAGACGCGATCGGCCGGCCGCCGCTGGCGAAGTCCTGGCTGTAGACGGCCTCGATATGGCTGTAGGCGAGGGTGCCGCGCAGGGTGTCGCTCAGTTGGCTTGCCAGCGCCAGCTCCACGCCGCGACGGCGGGTCTGTGCGGCGTTCTGAAAGCGCGTGCGGCCGCCGCTGGCCGATTCCACCACCAGTTCGTCGTCGGTGTCGATCTGAAACAGCGCCAGTTGCAGGTCGCTGGCCTGGCCGAGGCGGGCCTTGAGGCCGATTTCGATCTGCTCGCTGGTCGCCGGCTCTAGATCGAAGCCGAAACCGTTGTCGGGGCCGGAATACGACAGTTCGTTGAGCGTCGGCGTCTCCAGGCCCTTGCCCCAGCTGGCGTAGAGATTCAGCTCGGGCAGCAGCGCGTAGCTGGCGCCCAGGGTCGGGGTCAGCTCGCGGTAGGTGACCGCGCCGCTGTCGTCGCCATTGCTCAGGAAGCGGTCGTCCACCTCGAACCGTACTTCGTTGTGGCGCAGGCCGGCCTGCAGGTCGAGCTTGCCCAGTTGCCAGGCGGCCTGGACATAGGGCGACAGGCTGCTGACCTCATCGCGTTCGTCGCGGCGCAGATTGCCCTTCACCCCCAGGGTGCTGCCGACGAAGTTCTCAAAGCCCTGGCGGTCGTCGCGGGCATGGTCGTAGTCCAGGCCGGCGGTAAGGGTCAGCAGGCTGCTGCCCAGGTCGAAGGGCTGGATCCAGCGGTTGCTGGCGCCGAAGAAGCGCCGCTCGAAGTCGATCACCCCGCCTGAGTGCGACGGGTTGGCCTGCACTGCGACAGGGATCGACTGGTACTGAATCACCCGCCGGGTACCGCTGTACAGGGTGCTCTGCCAGGTGCCGGCGGCGAAGCTGCGCTCGTAATTCAGGCCAAGCTGCTGGTGATCCACCGTCTTGCGCGTATCGAACGCCAAAGCGCTGGGGGCGGCGGCGCGGCGGTCGTCCTGCACCTGAGCCCAGGTCAGGCCCTGCGGGTCCTGGGTGTCGTTCTGGTCGAGCTGGCTGAAGCTCAGGCTGAGCTTGCTGAGGTCGTCCGGGTACAGGGTCAGCTTGGCGAAGCTCTTGTCGAGGATGGCGCCGCTGTGCGCGCGATAACCGTCGGTTTCAAAATGCGAGCGGTTGAGAACAAAGCCGGCCTGGTCGTTGCCGCCTTCGGCACTGACTCGCGTGCGGCTAGTGCCCCAGGCCGCCTGCGAGGTGTCGACGGATAGCCTGGGCGCGCCTGCGCCATCGCGCGAGAACAGCTGGATCACCCCGCCGGAGTTGCTGCCGTAGACGCTGGCGAAGGGGCCGCGCAGCACCTCGATGCGCTCCAGGGTATCGAGCTCGAAGGTCGCCGCCTGGCCCTGGCCGTCGGGGTTGGACAGCGGCACGCCGTCGGCCAGCAGCTTGATGCCGCGAATGCCGAAGGCCGAGCGGGCGCCGAAGCCGCGCGAAGACAGCTGCAGATCCTGCGCATAGTTCTGGCGGTTCTGCACCACCAGGCCGGGCACGCTGCCGAGCGCCTCGGACAGGTTGACCCCCGGCTTGCCCAGGGTGGCCTGCTCGGCATCGATGCGGTTGACCGAGAAGGGCAGGCGCCAGCCGCTGGCCTGGTAACGGCTGCCGGTGACCACCAGCGGTTCGGCCTGGTAGTCGGGCGCGTCCTCGGCTTGCGCGGCCAGCGGCAGCAGCAGGGCGACAAGCCAGGGGCGGGGGCGGAATGGAACCATGGGCGAGGGCTCTTCTGCGGTCGAATGCCGCGATGGTGACCGCAGCGGCGGATCGCGGGCTAGAGCCGCTGCGCCGCCTGACGCAGAAATGCTCTACGAAATGTTGCCGCAATAGGGTTGTCGAACGATTTGGATAGCGCTAACATCCGGCCAAACAATGAGCGGCACCACGCAGATGGCGCCCTGGAGTTCCCATGCAGCAACAGCTTTCTATCCTGCCTGCCCGCACCACTTTGGTGGTCATGGGCGTCAGCGGCTCCGGCAAGAGCGAGATCAGCCAGGCGGTCGCCACCTCCCTCGGCTGGCGCCATATCGAAGCCGATCACTTCCATCCCCGCGAGAACGTCGAGCGCATGCGCGCCGGCACCCCCCTTAGCGACGACGACCGCAGCCACTGGCTGGACGCCCTGAGCGAGCAGATGCTGGCCGCCCAGGCGGCGGGCGAGGGCTTCGTGCTGGCCTGCTCGGCGCTCAAGCGCGCCTACCGCGAGCGCCTGCGCGCGGCGGTGCCGGGGCTGCAGTTCGTCCATCTGCATATCGATCAGGCCACCGCGCTGCAGCGGGTCGGCGCGCGTCCCGGACATTTCATGCCCACCTCGCTGGTCGACAGCCAGTTCGCCACCCTCGAAGCGCCGGCCGGCGAGCCGCATGTCCGCGTGCTGAACGCAGCCGCCAGCCGCGAGGCGCTGCTGGCGCAGATCTGCGCCTGGTTGCGCCGCGATCTGCCGGAGGCTGGCTCGGGCGCCGACGCCGCTGGTTCGACGACAGAAATTGATAGCGCTAACCATGCCTCGCAACTGGGCGCCGAACCCATCTACGAAGGCCGCCTGGCGCGGCTGTTCGACCGCCTCACCGATGGCCTGATGGCGACGCTGATGGCCTTTATGGTGCTGGCGGTGTTCGCCAACGTGGTGCTGCGCTACGCCTTCGGCACCGGCTGGGCCGGGGCCGAGGAGCTGTCGCGGCTGGCCTTCGTCTGGCTGGTGTTCGTCGGCGTGGCCTCGAGCATGCGCCGCGGCGAGCTGATGACCTTCCGCATGATCCGCGACCGCTTCCCGCAGTCTGCGCAACGTCTGCTGGACTCGCTGAGCTGGCTGCTGGTGGCCGGCGCCAGCCTGCTGGCGGCCTGGGGCGCCTGGATGCAGGTGCAGTTCGGCTGGGGCAACCACAGCACCGTGGTCGGTTATCCGGTGGTGCTGGCCATGGTGCCGGTGCTGGCCTGCATGACGGTGCTGGCCGTCCTCGCCCTGGTGCAACTGATCAACCTGTGGCGCCGCGCGCCGCAGGCAAGCCTGGCTCACGCGCAAGTCGATTGAGGCTGCGTCATCACTAACAAGAACGGGCACTGCCCACCGAGGACCTGCCGATGACCGTCGCCGTCTTCCTTTCATCCCTGCTGGGCTTCATGGCCTTCGGCATGCCCATCGCCTTCGCCCTGATCCTCACGGCGGCGCTGCTGATGTGGTACCTGGACTTCTGGGACGTGCAGTTGCTGGCGCAGAACCTGCTCGCCGGCGCCGACAGCTTCCCGCTGCTGGCCGTGCCCTTCTTCATCCGCGCCGGCGAGCTGATGAATGCCGGCGGCATCTCCAAGCGCATCATCGCCATGGCCCAGGCCTATTTCGGCCACCTGCGCGGCGGCCTCGGCTACGTCGCCATCGCCGCCGCGGTGCTGCTGGCGAGCATGTCCGGCTCGGCCCTGGCCGACACCGCGGCGCTGGCCACCCTGTTGCTGCCGATGATGCGCCAGCGCGGCTACCCGCTGCATTCCTCGGCCGGCCTGGTGGCCGCCGGCGGCATCATCGCGCCGATCATCCCGCCGTCGATGCCCTTCGTGATCTACGGCGTGGTCACCAACACCTCGATCAGCCAGCTGTTCATGGCCGGCCTGGTGCCGGGGCTGATCATGGGCGCCGGGCTGATCGTCGCCTGGAGCCTGATCGCCCGCGGCTTCACCGAGCCGACCCCGGCCAAGGCCAGCGCCGCCGAGCGTCGCCGCGTGCTGGTCGACGGCGCCGCGGCGCTGATGCTGCCGGTGATCATAGTCGGCGGCCTGCGCTTCGGCCTCTTCACCCCGACCGAGGCGGCGGTGGTCGCCGCGGTCTATGCCCTGGCGGTGTCGACCCTGCTGTACCGCGAGCTGAGCTGGAACGACCTGATCGAGACCCTGACCCGCGCCAGCCGCACCACCGCCTCGGTGATGTTCCTCTGCGCCGCCGCCACGGTATCGGCCTACATGATCACCCTGGCCCAGTTGCCGGACGAGATCGGCGCCATGCTCGGGCCGCTGGCCGACCACCCGCAACTGCTGGTGCTGGCGATCATGCTGCTGATGATCGCGGTGGGCATGGTCCTCGACCTGACCCCGACCATCCTCATCCTCGCCCCGGTGCTGGCGCCGATCGCCATCAAGGCCGGGGTCGACCCGGTGTACTTCGGCGTGATGTTCGTGCTGATCGGCTCGATCGGCCTGATCACCCCGCCGGTGGGCACCGTGCTCAACGTGGTCGGCGGCATCGGCCGGCTGCGCATGGAGGTGCTGGTGCGCGGGGTGATGCCGTTCTTCCTGATCTACCTGGGCATCGTCGCGTTGCTGATCGCCTTCCCGGCCATCGTCACCGTGCCGCTGACCTGGCTGCGCTGATTCGCCCCAACCGGCGCGGGCGCGCCGGCTTCGTTCACAACAATAAGAGGTAGTTCCGATGAAACGTCCGCTGCTCGCCATCCTCACCGCTGCCCTGCTGTGCAGCCCGCTCGCCGCCGTCGGCGTCCACGCCGACGAAGTCCGCTCGCGGATGATCCGCTTCGGCTACGGCCTCAACGAGAACAGCAACCAGGGCCGCGCGGCCAAGCTGTTCGCCGAGGAGGTGGCCAAGGCCTCGGACGGCAAGCTCAAGGTGCGCACCTTCGGCGCCGCCAGCCTGGGTTCGGACGACCAGATGCAGAGCGCGCTGATCGGCGGCGCCCAGGAAATGATGGTCGGCTCCACTGCGACCCTGGTCGGCATCACCAAGGAGATGGCGGTGTGGGACACGCCCTTCCTGTTCAGCAGCGCCGAGCAGGCCGACGCCGTGCTCGACGGCCCGGTTGGCCGCCAGGTGATGGACAAGCTGGAGGAGAAGGGTCTGGTCGGCCTGGTGTACTGGGAGAACGGCTTTCGCAACCTGACCAACAACGCCCGGCCGATCAGCAAGCTGGAGGATTTCGCCGGCATCAAGCTGCGCGTGATGCCCAACCCGGTGTTCCTCGAGACCTTCAAGCTGATGGGCGCCAACGCCGTGCCGCTGCCATTTTCCGAGCTGTTCACCGCGCTGGAGACCAAGGCCGTGGACGGCCAGGAAAACCCCTTCAACACCATCCTCTCCTCGAAGTTCTATGAGGTGCAGAAGTACCTGACCGTGACCAACCACGTGTACAGCCCGTGGATTCTCACCGTATCCAAGCGCTGGTGGGACGGCCTGTCTGCCACCGAGCAGAACATTCTCATGGAGGCGGCGCAGAAGGCCCGCGACTTCGAGCGCCAGGACACCCGCGCCGAGGCCGCCCGCGCCCTGGCCGAGCTGAAGGACAAGGGCATGCAGATCAACCAAGTGGACGCCGCCGAGGTGCAGCGCATGCGCGAGCAGGCCGCGCCGGCGATCCAGAAGGTGGTCGACACGGTCGGCCAGCAGCTGTTCGATCAGGTGCAGGCCGAGGCCGAGAAGGCTGCCTTGTAAGAACCTGTTCACGATCTCGCGAGCTAGAGCCATACAAGGCGCTACGTCAGTAACAGCCTTCGGCTGGTCAAAACAGGCGAGAATCGGTCGGAGTCGCGCTCGACTTTACGGGTTGTAAATGAGCGTTCGAGCCTGTTCTTAACGCAGTAGGGCCGACGCGCAGCAGATCGTGGATGGGTTCGTAGTTTCGCGGGGCACGTTGGGACGGCCGCTCCTTGCATGGTGGCGGCCTCCCGGGCGGCGTGTCCCGCGCTTTATCCGCTGGCGAGGCTGGTAGAATCCCCGCCAGACCATCTCTGGAGGCGCTATGAGTCAACGTCGTCGCCGTTCCGCCGAACGCGTCACTCTGTCGGATGTGGCCAAGGCCGCCGGCTGCTCGCTGATGTCCGCCTCGCGCGCCCTGTCGCAGCCGGGCAGGGTCTCCGATGCCCTGCGCGAGCAGGTGATGCGCGCGGCCAAGGCGCTGGGCTATGTGCCCAATCCGGCGGCGCGGGCGCTGGCCAGCTCGCGCTCGAACCTGGTGGCGGTGGTGATTCCCTCGCTGTCGAACTCGGTGTTCGTCGATACCGTCGAGGCGATCCAGCGGGTGCTGATGCCGGCCGGCTTCGAGATGATGATCGGCGTCAGCCATTACCGGGTCGAGGAGGACGAACGCCTGCTGCGTTCCTACCTGGCGCACCAGCCGGCCGGCCTGCTGGTCACCGGCTTCGAGCGCAGCGACGCGGCGCGCGAGATCCTCGGCGCCAGCAGCTGCCCGCTGGTGACCCTGATGGAGCTGAGCGACGAGCCGGAGGACTACTGCGTCGGTTTCTCCCAGGTCGAAGCCGGCGCCGCCATGAGCCGCGCCCTGGTGCAGCGCGGCTACCGGCATATCGCCTTCGCCGCCGCCCAACTCGACCCGCGCACCCTGCAGCGCGCCGAGGGCTATCGCCAGGTGATGCGCTATCTCAATCGCCACGACCCGGCGCTGGAGCTGCTCACCCCCGAGCTATCGTCCATCGGTCTCGGTGCCGAGCTGCTCGACCGCCTGCTGGCGCAGCAGCCGCAGATCGATGCGGTGTTCTTCAACAACGACGACCTGGCCATGGGCGCGCTGTTCCGCGCCCGTCAGCTGGGCCTCGAGGTGCCGGGGCGCTTGGCCATCGCCGGCTTCAACGACCTGCCGGCGGCGGCCTGGATGCACCCGGCGCTGAGCACGGTGCGCACCACCCGCGGGCGTATCGGCGAGCTGGCGGCGAACATGCTGCTGGCGCTGATGCGCGGCGAGACGCCGGAGCAGCACTGCATCGACGTCGGCTTCGAGCTGGTGATGCGCGACAGCGCCTGACGGCAACTAATGGCTGCGTCTGGCTGCGCTGGGTAGGTTGGCGCTGAGCGCAGCGAAGCCCAACGGGGAGCGCAACGCGCTCCGCCCGACGATCCCGCTCAGGCTTTACCCGGGGATCAGCCGCCGCTCGTGCTGCTGCCAGCCTCGGCCAACTGCTCGGCCGCCTCCAGGCGCAGGCGCTCGCGTTCGTCGAAACGTTCCGCCGCCAGCGCCTCGATGGCGGCACGCTGGTCGCCGCTGCTGAGCCCCTCGTTGGCCTGGATAGCCGCCTTGGCGGCGAGATACTCATCGAGACGCTTCTGCCAGCCCTGGCGTTGGCTGTCCAGCGCCTCCAGGCGCGCGGTGGCCTCGGCGCCGACCAGCTGCTGGCGCAGTTGGCGAATCTGCGCCGCACTGGCGCCTTCGGCCTGCAGGCGCGCGGTGTGCTGGCGCAGCTCCTGCTGCAGCTGCGGCAGCACCATGTCCTGCAGTTCCTCCGGCAGGCTGGCGCGCAGGCGGTCGACGGCCAGGCCCTTTTCCTCGGCGCTCAGCGAGGCGTCCTGGCGGATCGCCAGGCGCTCCAGGGTGAAGCGGTTGTAGCCTTCCTCGCGGGCGAAGAAGGCCTGATGGCTCTCGCTGTCGAACAGCCGCGCGCGCAGCGCCTGTACCGCCGCTTCGCGTTGGCGCATGGCGTCCAGGCTGGCCAGCTGCGGCAGGTCGCGCTCCAGCAGCACCAGCTCGCGCTTGTAGGCCAGGTACTGGTCGAGCAGCGCCTGCGCGCGGGCCCGGGCCGGTTCCCGCAACTGACCGTCGATATAGCCGCGCAGACGCGCGACGCTGGCGTCCAGGCTCTCCTCGCCGAGGCTGGCGAGGAAGTAGTCGAAGATGCGCCGAATGTCTTCGCTGACGATCAGGTTGCCGGCGGCATCGACGCGAAAGCGCCCGTCCACCTCGGTGCCGACGAAGGATGCCGGCAGCGCGAGCCTGGCGGGCTCTTTCTCGGCCTCGACGACCGCGGGGGCGAGATCCTGGGCGATGGGCGATAGGGTCGTGGCCGCGGGCGCGGGTGGATTAAGTCGATCGGGCAGATGCCCAGGCTGGAGATAGAGCATCGACGCCAGGCAGGCGGCGAACAGCAGAGGCAGGGCAAACAGGGCTTTGTTCACGGCAGGTTCCAGTAAAGCGTCGGATCGGGATTGCTCCCGATCCGAAGCGGGGCTCAGAGCTAATGCCTGGTAGGGTGCGCCGTGCGCACCGAAATACCGGCGTTACCGACATCAGGTGCGCGCGGCGCACCCTATGAGGGGCGTCCGGTCTAGAGCCCGGCGTTCTTCAGGCGGTTGGCATGCTGGCGGTAGACGGTCACCGGATCGGTCTCGAACAGGCTGGTCAGGCCCAGGGTCTGGTTGACCTCGTCGAGGTGGTTCATCCGGTAGTTGTCGCGGATCACCTGGCCCATGCGCGAGCTGCAGCGGCCGACCAGGCCGTCGTTGGCTTCGCTGCCGAAGGTCAGCGCGCTGGCGCCCATCAGCAGGTCGCTGGGGTCGAGCAGGTTGGTCAGCGGGCTGGTGCCGCTCCAGGAGTAGTAGCGCACGCCGTTCACGCTGTAGGCGCCTTCGCCGCAGGCGCTGCTGGGAATGCCCTGCGGGAACTTGGCGTTGAAGCGCGCCGCGCCCTCGCTGTTGAGCGACTCCAGCGAGCCGAGGGCGTTCTGCGGGGTGGTGCTGGGGCTGCCGGAGAGGAAGTTGATCAGCGCGCCGAGGCCATTGATGATGCCCGCCAGCAGCGGGGTGGCGACCGGGCCGGCGGGGCCGTCGCTGATGCCCTTGAGGAAGTCGGCGGTGGCCGAGCCCTTATGCGGCGCGCCGACGCTGGTGACCGAGGCGACCAGGTCCGGGCGCACGGCGGCGACGTAGCGGGTGGTGGGGCCGCCGTGGCTGTGGCCGATCAGGTTGACCTTGGCCTTGCCGCTGATGGCGACTATGTCCTCGACCTGCTGCAGCAATTGCTCGCCGCGCGCTTCGGAGGTGTCCAGCTGGCTGACTTCGGTGACGTAGACGCTGGCGCCGTCGCGGCGCAGGGCGGCGGGAATGCCGTACCAGTAGTCGACGCCGAGGATGCTGTCGAAGCCGAGCATGCCGTGGCCGAGGACGATGGGGTATTTGGTCTGGGTATAGCCGGAGGAGCCGAACCAGAAGGCCTGGGTCTGGCCGCTGGCGAGCAGGCCGGCGCCGAGGCAGAGGGCGAGCAGGGTCTTGTTGTTGTTCATGGGCGCTCTCGATGGGTGTGTTGAGGTGCGTCCTGCAACAAAATCGCGCCCATCCCGTGGCACGTATGGCACGAGGGAGAGGGCAGGAAACATGCCATTGCCGAATTTTCCAGACTAACCCCTCTATCGCGGCACTTTTCCAGAGATTGCCCTGTTTTGCCGGCAATATTACCCAGGCTTCGCTGTTACGGGGCGCTACGCCCGGTTGGGGTCGCAGGCCGCAACGGCCACTGGCCGAGCAGGCGATAGCGGCTGCCGTGGCCGTCATATTCCGAGCAAAACAGGGCGAAATGGCGCAGCGGCCAATCGAAGGTTGGGGCGGCGCCGGCCGGCGGCTGCGGGTAATGCCGCGCCAGGGTCAGGTGCGGGCGGAAGGCGCGCGGCTCCAGTTCGAAACCTGCACCGCTCAGGCGTGCGTGCAGCTGCCGCTGCAACTCGTCCAGCGCCTGCGGCACCCGGCTGGGTGCCAGGTGCAGCACGCCGCCGCGCCAGCGGCCGAGGCGATCCAGGCGCAGCTCGCAGCGCTCGCCCTGTATCTCGGCTGCCAGCGCCAGCAGCGGCGCCAGGCAGCTGGCCGGCTGCGCGCCGAGAAAGGCCAGGGTCAGGTGCAGGCTGGCGGCAGCGACCGGCCTGCCGCCGGGCGCTTCGCGCTCACGCCAGGCGCAGATCGCCGCGGCCAGCGGTGGCGGGCAGGGCAGCGCGAAGAACAGGCGCAACGGGTCGGTGGTCATGGCGCTTGGGCGGTGGTGGCTCGCCTTGACAGTATCGCGCGGGCTTCTCTAGGATGCGCGCTGCGCCGATTTAAACAGCTACTTGCGGGGCGCCACAGGGGGCAGTTTCCAGCACCCGAAATTCCGCTAAAGCGCTGGTTCGGTGTCGCCTCCCACCGCTGCCCAGCGGGATTTTTGAGGCGGAGACTCGAGCATGACCTGTCCCCAACCGCACATTCGCCTGGCCCCCATCACCTCGGGGCTGTTGCTGCGCAACCCGCGCATCCTGCTCGGCGGCAATCACCAGCCGACCCTGCTGCGTTACCTCGACGGCTGGCCCAAGCGCTGGAGCGGGCCGCGTACCTTCCGTATCCAGTTCGTGCAGCGCGGCGAGTCGCTGGCGCGCTTTCCGCGCGACAGTTTCGACCTTGCGGTGGTCCAGGCGCCCAGCGCCGATGCCCTGACGGAAACGGTCGCCGAGCTGGTTCGGGTGGCGCGCCAGGGCCTGATTACCCGGCGGTAGGGAGCCTCAGGGATAGTCGATCTCGACTATGTAGCAGGTCTTCTCGCCGCTCGGGCTGTGCACCCGCACCTCGGCGTCCAGCGGCTTGCCCACCAGGGCGCGGGCCAGCGGCGAGTCGATGCTGATCAGCCCCTGTTTCAGATCCAGCTCGTCGGGGCCGACGATGCGGTAGCGCGACTGTTCGCCGTCTTCGTCCTCGATGGTGACCCAGGCGCCGAAATAGACCTTGTTCGGGTCCGAGGGCCTGTCGCCAACCACCTTGAGCTTTTCCAGGCGCTTGGTCAGAAAGCGCACGCGGCTGTCGATCTCGCGCAGCATCTTCTTGCCGTAGGTGTATTCGGCGTTCTCCGAGCGGTCGCCCTGGGCGGCCGCCTCGCTGACCGACTGGGTCACCTGTGGCCGGCGCACGTGCCACAGCTCGTGCAACTCAGCGCGCAAGCGCGCCTCGCCTTCGGGGGTGATCAGTGGCGTGCCGGCGGGGCGAGGGGGGCGGTAGCGGCTCATGGCGTCTCGGAATGATTGGGCAGGCGCCAAGTCTAGGGGCAGCGCTCGTTTCGTCGCAAACTCCGCTGTCGAGTCGGCATCGGTGTGGGAGGGGCTTTAGCCGCGATCACTGCCAGGCAGGTTATGGCCTCAGCCCTCGCGCAGCACGCTTAGCGGGCTGGCATTGAGCGCGCGGCGGGTGCCGAGCACGCCGGCGCTGCCCACCAGCAGGGCGCCGATCAGCGGCAACAGTAGCAGCCAGGGGTGCGGTTGCCAGCTCATGTCGAAGGCATAGCGATAGAGCAGGAAGCTCACCAGTTCGCAGCCCAGTGCGGCGAGCAGGCCGGCGGCGGCACCGAGCAGGCCGAATTCGGCGCGCCGGGCGCTGACCAGCAGCTGGCGTTCGGCGCCCAGGGCGCGCAGCAGGGCGCCCTGGCGGATGCGTTCGTCGAGCGTCGCCTGCAAGCCGGCGAGCAGCACGGTGACGCCGGCGGCGAGGACGAACAGCAGCACGTACTCGATGGCCAGGGTGACCTGGGCGAGGATGCTGCGCAGCTGCGCCAGCAGCGCGTCGACCTGCAGCAGGGTGACGCTGGGGAAGGCGCGGCTGAGCGTTACCAACTCGGCATCCTGACCCGGCGGCAGGTAGAAGCTGGTCAGGTAGGTGGCGGGCAGGTCCTGCAGGGTCTGTGGCTCGAAGATCATGTAGAAGTTGGGCTGGAAGCTGTCCCAGTCCACCTCGCGCAGGCTGCTGACCTGGGCTTCGCGTTCGATGCCGCCGACGTTGAAGCGCAGGCGGTCGCCCAGCTCGAGTTGCAGGCTCTCGGCCAGTTCGGCTTCCACCGATACCCCCGGCAGCTCGCTGGCATGCGCCGCACCCCACCAGCGGCCGCTGGTGATCTGGTTGTCCGCGGGCAATTGTTCGGCCCAGGTCAGGCTCAGGTCGCGCTGGATCGCCCGCTCGCCGCGGCTCTCCTTGCTCACCAGTTGGCGCACCGGTTCGTCGTTGATCGTCACCAGGCGGCCCGGCACCACCGGGTAGAGCGGCGCCGGATGCGGCGAGAGCTGGGCCAGGCGCGCGGCGAAGGCGTCGCGTTCGGCCGGCAGCACGTTGAGGGCGAAGTGGTTGGGCGCGTCTTCCGGCAGCTGATCCTGCCAGGTGTCGAGCAGTTCGCCGCGCAGCAAGGCGATCAGCGCCATGGCCAGCAGGATCAGGCCGAAGGCCAGCGACTGGCCGGCGGCGGCCAGCGGGTGGCGCAGCAACTGACCGAGGCCCAGACGCCAGGGCAGGGCGGCGCGTTGCAGCAGGCGGCGCAGGCTCTGCAGGCCGAGCAGCAGCAGGCCGCCGAGCAGCAGGGCGGCGAGCAGGCCGCCGCCGAGCAGCGCCAGGGTCAGGCGCAGATCCAGGCTCAGGCGCCACATGATCAGGCCGAGCGCCAGCAGCGCCGCGCCGTACACCAGCCAGGAGCTGGCCGGCACCGGCAGCAGGTCGCGGCGCAGCACCCGCAGCGGCGGCACGCGGCCGAGCGCGGCCAGCGGCGGCAGGGCGAAGCCGGCCAGCGCCACCAGGCCGGTGGCCATGCCGGCCAGGGCCGGCCAGACGCCGGCTGGCGGCAGGTCGGCGGGGATCAGCCCGCGCAGCAGGTGGAACAAGACGTGCTGGCCGAGCCAGCCGAGCAGGGCGCCCAGCAGGCAGGCGAGCAGGCCGAGCAGGGCCAGCTGCAGGGCGAACAGGCTCAGCGCTTCGCGGCGCGACAGGCCCAGGCAGCGCAGCAGTGCGCTGGCGTCGAAACGGCGGGCGGCGAAGCGCGCCGCCGACAAGGCCACGGCCACCCCGGCGAGCAGCACGGCGGCCAGGCTGGCCAGGTTCAGGTAGCGCTCGGCGCGGCCCAGCGCGCCGCCGACCTGACGGTTGCCGTCGCGGGCATCTTCCAGGCGCTGGTTGGGTTCGAGGCGGGTTTCCACCGCCTGGCGATAGGCGGCCAGCATGTCGGCATCGCCGCGCCACAGCTCGCGAAAGCGCACCCGGCTACCCGGTTGCACCACCTCGGTGGCGGCCAGGTCGTCGAGGTGCATCAGCACCCGCGGCGTGAGGCTGTAGAAGTCGCCGGCGCCGTCCGGATCGTAGGTCAGCACGCGGGTCAGGCGCAGGCGCTTGGCGCCGATCTCGATCTCGTCGCCGATCTGCAGGTTCAGGGCGACCAGCAGACGCGTCTCGGCCCAGGCTTCGCCGGGCGCCGGACCCGCGCCGGGCTGCTCCGGCTGATAGGGGGCGGCGGCGCTTTTCAGTTCGCCGCGCAGCGGGTAGGCATCGCTGGCGGCCTTGACGCTGGCCAGCTGGATGCCGTCGCCGGCGGCGACCACGCTGGAGAATTCGACTATCTGCGCGTGATCCAGGCCCAGGCGGGTGCCGGCCTCGATCTGTTCGGGGCTGGCCTGTGTGCTGCCACTCAGGCGCAGGTCGGCGGCGAGAAATTCGCTGGCGCGCAGCAGCATGGCGTCGTTCAGCCGCGCGCTGAAGTAGCCGATGGCGCTGCTCGCCGCCACCGCCACCAGCAGGGCGAAGAACAGCACGCGCAGCTCGCCGGCGCGGGCGTCGCGCAGCAACTGGCGCGCGGCCAGTGCCAGCAGGCGAGTGAGCGGTACGCGGTTCATCAGGGCTCCACGCGGTCGATCAGGTGACCGGCCTCCAGGCGGATCAGGCGTTGGCAGCGATGGGCCAGGCGTTCGTCGTGGGTGACCAGCACCAGGGTGGTGCCGCGTTCCTGGTTGAGCTCGAACAGCAGGTCGCTGATGCGTTCGCCGGTGTGGCTGTCGAGGTTGCCGGTGGGTTCGTCGGCGAACAGCACGTCCGGCTCGGCGGCGAAGGCGCGGGCGATGGCCACCCGCTGCTGCTCGCCGCCGGACAGCTGGCGTGGGTAGTGGCTCAGGCGCTGGCCCAGGCCGACCCGCTCGAGCAGGGCGCGGGCGCGCTGGCGGGCATCGCCATGGCCTTCGAGTTCCAGCGGCAGCATGACGTTCTCCAGCGCGTTGAGGCTGTCGAGCAACTGGAAGGACTGGAAGACGAAGCCGACATGTTCGGCGCGCAGCCGTGCGCGCTGGTCTTCGTCGAGTTCGCCGAGGTCCTGGCCGGCCAGCAGCACGGCGCCGCCGCTGGGCAGGTCGAGCCCGGCGAGCAGGCCGAGCAGGGTGGATTTGCCCGAGCCGGAGCTGCCGACTATGGCCAGGCTGTCGCCTTTGGCCAGGCTCAGGTCGAGGTCGTGGAGGATGGTCAGCTCGCCTTCCGCGCTCTCGACCACTTTGCTAAGGTTCCGCGCAGCGAGAATGCTCGAAGTCATGGAGATTCCAATGCGTGCATGGTGGCTGAGTGGTGCCTTGGCCCTGCTGTTCTGGGCCCAGGGGGCGGTTGCAGGCACCCTGCTTGTGGTCGGCGATAGTATCAGCGCGGCTTTTGGCCTGGATAGCCGCCAGGGTTGGGTCGCGCTGCTGGAACAACGCCTGCAGGAGGAGGGTTTCGACCACGCGGTGGTCAACGCTTCGATCAGCGGCGATACCAGCGCAGGCGGCGCCGCGCGGCTGTCTGCGCTGCTTGCCGAGCACCGGCCCACGCTTGTGATCATCGAGCTGGGTGGCAACGATGGCCTGCGTGGCCAGCCGCCTGCGCAATTGCAACAGAATCTTGCATCGATGATCGAACAGTCCCAGGTCGCCGGGGCGCGCGTGCTGCTGCTCGGCATGCGTTTGCCGCCCAACTACGGCGCCCGCTACACCCAGGCCTTCGCCCAGGTGTTCGCCGACTTGGCGCAGGACAAGCAAGTGCCGCTGGTGCCGTTCTTCCTCGAAGGCGTGGGCGGCGTGCCGGCGATGATGCAGGCCGACGGCATCCACCCCACCGCGGCGGCGCAGCCGCTGCTGCTCGATAACGTCTGGCCGGCGCTGAAACCGCTGCTCTGAGACTTTTCCGCCCCAAGCCTTTCGGCTAATGTGGCGGCCCGCCATGGAGCCCCAGATGCCGCGTCTCGCCTGGTCCCTGTATGCCTATCAACTGATCGAGCCGGACGAGCAGCTGGATCTGTTCGCCTGCCGCGAGGCGCGCCTGCACCTGGTCGCCCGCCAGTTGCGCCTGGGCGGCCACGCCGACCGTACCCTGTGCGGCGGTTTGCTGCCGGCGCAGCCGCGCTGGCGGGCACTGGACAAAGCCTTGCTGCGCGACCGCCGCCTGTGTCCGGCCTGCCTGGCCAGGTTCGAGGCCCAGCGCCAGGGGCTGTGCTCGAACTGGGCGGATGGCTGACGGCTGCCCTGGGCTCGAACGGCGGTGTACAATCGCTGCACTTTTAGTCAACCCATCAAGGATTCCCGGATGTTGTCGCGATTCTCTGCGGTCAACCGTTGCCTGACCCTCATGGCACTGTGCACCAGCGCCGCGGTGCAGGCGCTCGAACTTCCCCTGCCGCCGCCCGGCGAAGACGTGGTCGGCCAGGTGCAGGTGATCAAGGCCAAGTACGAGGATACCTTCGCCGACCTGGGAACCACCCACGACCTGGGCTACCTGGAGATGGTCGCGGCCAACCCCGGGGTTGACCCCTGGCTACCGGGCGAGGGCACCGAGATCGTCCTGCCGACCCGCTACGTCCTGCCGCCGGGCCCGCGCGAAGGCATAGTGATCAACCTGGCCGAGTACCGCCTGTACTACTACCCGAAAGGCCAGAACGTGGTGCATACCTTCCCCCTCGGCATCGGCCGCGAGGGCTGGGGCTCGCCGCTGGGCACCGGGCGCATCACCGCGAAGACGCCGAACCCGGCCTGGTATCCGCCCAAATCGATCCGCGAGGAGCATGCCGCCGAGGGCGATATCCTGCCCACCGTGGTGCCGCCGGGGCCGGACAACCCGCTGGGGCCGTACAAGATGGGGTTGTCGTTCCCCGGTTACCTGATCCACGGCTCGAACAAGAAGTTCGGCATCGGCATGCGCGTCAGCCATGGCTGCTTCCGCATGCTCAACCACAACGTGCTGGAGTTGGCGGGCATGGCGCCGGTGGGGACGCCGGTGCGCATCCTCAACGAGCCCTACAAGTTCGGCGTGAGTGGCGGCAAGGTCTATCTGGAGGCCCATGCGCCGCTGGACGACGAAGGCGCGCCCTCGGTCGTCGACAAGCATACGGCGGTGATTAATACCCTGCTCAAGCGCGAGGAACTCAGCGGCCTGCGCCTGGACTGGGAAATGGTCCGCGAAGTGGTGGCTTCGGAAGACGGCCTGCCGGTGCCGATCGCCGCTCAGGGCGACAACGTGGTGGCGAGCAGCGCCAACCCGTTCTAACGCGATCCGTACCGAACAGCCCGCCCGCACTTGTGCCGGCGGGCTTTTTATTGCTGGTAGTGTGCGTGCAACGGGCAATAAAAAAGCCGACCCAGTTGCCTGGGTCGGCTTTCTAAAAGCCGGTCGCCTATTACTTGCGGCTGGCTTTTTCCAGCATGCGCAGAGCGCGCTCGTTGGCTTCGTCAGCGGTCTGCTGAGCCTTCTGAGCGGCAGCCAGAGCTTCATCGGCCTTGCGGTAGGCTTCGTCGGCACGGGCTTGAGCGCGGGCAGCTGCGTCTTCGGTAGCAGTCAGACGAGCTTCGGTTTCTTTGGACATGCTGCTGCAACCGGTAGCCAGAACTGCGGCCAGAGCCAGAGCAGAGAATTTCAGAACGTTGTTCATCGTGTTCCCCTTGAGGTGGAGTTTTCCATAAAAGCAATTCCCCAACTGCGGGAAATTAGCCGGCCTACATACTACCTATTACTTTTAGTAAGTAAACGGAGGGCGAGCAAGAGTTGCGTGTTTTTTTACTGGGTGAGTCGGTTTCAGGCCAGTGGCTATGCTCTTTGGATAAAAAATAGCCAACTCCGATGCTGTTAGGACGTGCGCGCGGCCGAGCTGTTATAACTGTCGCGCAAGGACTACAACAATAAGGGTGGGGACGAAGATGTTGGGTAACTTGGGGTTGTTGCTGGGCTTGGCGTTGCTTATCTACATGGCGCTGCGCGGGGTGAACATTTTCATTGCGGCGCTGGTCTGCGCCATGCTGGTGGCCTTGAGCAACGGCGTGGCCGTGCCCAAGGCCTTGCTCGAGTACTTTCCGTTCGGCCCGTTGGGCGCATTCACCTTTGCCGGCAAGTTCTTCGTGCTGTTTCTCTGCGGCGCCATCTTCGGCAAGGTCATGGCCGCCAGCCAGGCCGCCGGCAGCATCGCCCAGGCAATCACCCGCGGCCTCGGCACCCAGCGCACGCTATGGGTGGCCATGCTGGTCTGCGCGGTGCTGACCTACGGCGGCGTGGTGGTGTTCGTGGTGATCTTCACCATGTATCCGCTGGGCATCACCCTGATGCGCGAGGCCAACCTGCCCAAGCGATTGTTCTGCGCCGCTACTGCACTGGGGGCGGGAACCTTCACCATGACGGCCTTGCCTGGCTCTCCGTCGATTCATAACGTGATCGCAGCCAGTGCGCTGGGTACGGACCTGTTCGCCGGTGCTTGGATTGGTCTGTTCGCCTCGCTGGTGATGATCGGTCTGGGTATGGCCTATCTGCAGCGCGAATGGCGCCTGGCGCGCGAACGCGGCGAGGGATTCGAGCCGAACGCACAGGACGAGCGTATGCAGCAGTTGGCCGGTGTGCCGGGTAGTGGTCCACATTGGGGTATGGCGTTGGTGCCGATCATCGTGGTGTTGGGGATCATTCTCCTGCCGCGTCTGCTCGCTCTGTCTGGTGCAGCTGTGCCAGGCGAGGGGGCACTGGGTGGGCTGTTGGCCTTCAGCCAGGCGCAGCCGATTCTCTGGCCCAGTCTGGCCCTGGTGATCGCTACTGGGGTGGCTGTGCTGATGTTTCCGGCGTTGCGCCGTAATACCGTCGGCTTGCTGGGGCAGGGGGCTGACGATGCGATCATGCCGCTGCTCAATACCGCTGCGGTGATCGGCTTTGGCGGTGTGGTCACTCAGACCGCAGGTTTCGCCCAATTCGCTCAATGGATACTGGGGGTGGATCTGCCGCCGCTGTTGTCGGTGTTCGCCTCGGTCAGCGTGGTCTCGGGGATAGTCGGTTCCTCGTCTGGTGGCCTGCAGATTTTCATGCAGACCCTGGCGCCGCGCTATCTCGAGATGGGTGTGGA
Organism: Pseudomonas sp. NPDC077186; assembly: GCF_044543505.1. Classification (NCBI taxonomy): domain Bacteria; kingdom Pseudomonadati; phylum Pseudomonadota; class Gammaproteobacteria; order Pseudomonadales; family Pseudomonadaceae; genus Pseudomonas; species Pseudomonas sp. NPDC077186. The sequence continues at coordinate 275,084 of NZ_JBITWE010000001.1, read as the reverse complement.
GCCCGAGGTGCTGCACCGTATCGCCAACATCACCGCTGGCGGGCTCGATTCGCTGCCGCATTGCGGGGCGGTGATCGCCATGCTGATGATCATGGGCCTGACCCACAAACAGGCCTACAAGGACATCTTCGTCATCACCGTGCTGATCCCGGTGCTGGCCGTGCTGCTGTGCATCACGGTCTTGAGCCTGTGATTGCGCATGACTAGGCGGTCTGCCGCCTGATAAGCTTGAGGCGCCATGCGCCCCGACGGGCGGGTATTTGCGCTTTCGGCAATGCGCCGGTATGAAGTACGGATGTGTCGCGACAGGTTCGCGGCTAGAGGAGCGAAGATGAGCGAGGGGTTGTCCATTCACCACGATCAGGCGGGTCACCAGTTCGTGACGACCGTCGAGGGTGATCGTGCCTATCTGGCTTATATGGATCTGGGCAAGCAGACCCTGGACATCTATCGCACCTTCGTACCCAACGGCCTGCGTGGTCGTGGCATCGCCGCCGCGCTGACCGAGCATGCCCTGCAATATGCCGAAGGCAAGGGCTACACGGTGATTCCGTCCTGCTCCTACGTCGAGCGCTATATGGAGCGTCGTTCGCGCCATCAGTAGGAATGGTTTTGGAGAGTTACAGCCCGCGCTGACCGTCATGGTGGGCTGAAGCCCACCCTAGGTGTGAATGCGGATACGAAAACGCCGGGCAATGCCCGGCGTTTTCTTTGCTGCGGCCCTCAGCCGCGAGGGCGCTTGGGCAGCACGTCCTTGAGCTTGGCGTGCATGCTGCGCAGGCTCTTCTCGGTGGTGTCCCAGTCGATGCAGGCATCGGTGATGGAGACGCCGTACTTGAGGTCGCCGAGATCCTTGGGGATCGACTGGCTGCCCCAGCCCAGGTGGCTCTCGACCATCAGGCCGACGATGGAGTTGTTGCCTTCGAGAATCTGGTTGGCGACGTTTTCCATCACCAGCGGTTGCAGCGCCGGGTCCTTGTTGGAGTTGGCGTGGCTGCAGTCGACCATGATGTTCGGGCGGATGCCGGCTTTGGTCAGTTCCTGCTCACAAATGGCAACGCTGACCGAGTCGTAGTTGGGCTTGCCGTTGCCGCCGCGCAGCACCACGTGGCCGTAGGCGTTGCCCTTGGTGGTGACGATGGAGACGCCGCCTTCCTGGTTGATGCCGAGGAAGCGGTGAGGGCTGGACACCGACTGCAGGGCGTTGATCGCCACGGTCAGGCCGCCGTCGGTACCGTTCTTGAAGCCGACTGCCGAGGACAGGCCGGAGGCCATTTCGCGGTGGGTCTGGGATTCGGTGGTGCGCGCGCCGATGGCCGACCAGCTGATCAGGTCCTGCAGGTACTGCGGGGAAATCGGGTCGAGCGCCTCGGTGGCGGTGGGCAGGCCCATCTCGGCCAGGTCGCGCAGCAGCTGGCGACCGATGTGCAGGCCATCCTGGATCTTGAACGAGTCGTCCAGGTAGGGGTCGTTGATCAGTCCCTTCCAGCCGACCGTGGTGCGCGGCTTCTCGAAGTACACGCGCATGACCAGGAACAGGCTATCGGACAGTTCGGCGGCCAGCACCTTGAGGCGCTCGGCGTATTCGTGGGCGGCCTTGATGTCGTGGATCGAGCAGGGGCCGACCACCACGAACAGGCGATGATCCTTGCCGTCGAGGATGTCGCGCACCACCTGGCGACCGTGGGCCACGGTATTCAGCGCGGCATCGGTCAGGGGAATCTCGCGTTTCAGCTGATCGGGGGTGATCAGGGTTTCGTTGGAGGCGACGTTGAGGTCGTCGATCGGTAAATCAGCCATCGTGCTATTCATCGGGTCAGGTCGTCAGGTCACGGGTGCCGGCCGCCAGCGATCCCCTGTGGCGGTGCACAGCTAGTTGGCGCAGGGGGAGGCCGAACCTTAGCGCGTAAGGGGCTTCGCGACAATGGGCGGTAGGTTCAATGAGGCCTATAGAGGGGCCGCATCAGGCCAGATAGGGAAATTGTGCGGCGTGCTTGGCGATCCATTCGAGGGCGCAGTGTTCGATGGCCATGGGCTCGCCCGACTCCTGCTCCAGTTGCTGGCGGTAATGCTGGATCTGGCACACCTGTTCGACCATGCGCGCGCGGAACAGGGTGTCTTCGTCGAGAAAGGCGATGCCCACCAGATAGCCCTCGGCCTGGCGGCGACACCAGGCGACCACGCCGGGGTAGCGCGCCTGTTCGCCGAACAGGGGAATGCGCAGTTCCACCGAGGTGCCGCGGCGAAAGCCGCGCGTCGAGTTGCACGCCACCCCGCCGAGGCTGATATTGTTCAGCCGTTGCCGCGGAATGCAGGCCTGTCTGCGCAATACCAGTTCCACCGGCATGTCGCTTGGATGACGCAGAAACTTACGCATGAGCACCGACCTCGAATGCAGGCAAACTGATATCACTGATTTCAGTATAGCGACGCAATTGGAACTGACCGATCTGGATGCGGACCGCTGCCTGCTCGATCTGCCCGGCACCTCGCTACTACTCTTCACAAGCACGGGCTGTGCCAGTTGCCGCTGGGCGCGCCGGGTGCTGCCGGCCATGCCCTTGCCGGTGGCACGTTTGTGCTGGGTCGACGCCGGGCACAACGCCGGTCTGGTGACGCGCTACGAGGTGTTTCACCTGCCGGCGCTGTTTTTGATCCGCGACGGTCAGTTCTTTGGCGCGCTGCAGACGCGCCTCACCCACACCGATCTTGTTGCCGCCATGGGCGAAGCGCTGCGTCGCCCGGCTGAGGAGCTTCCCTGATGTCTCAATCCCCTGCGCCGCGTATCGGCATCATCGGCACCGGTGCCATCGGCGGTTTCTATGGCTTGCTGCTGGCGCGCGCCGGCTACGACGTGCATTTCCTCCTGCGCAGCGAATATGCCGCGGTGGCCGAGCGCGGCCTGCAGCTAGGCAGCGCTGTGCATGGCGCCCTGCAGCTGGCGCCGGTGCAGGCCTATCGCAGTGCCGGCGAGATGCCGCCCTGCGATTGGCTGCTGGTCGGTGCCAAGACCACTGCCAACGCCGAGCTGGCGCCGCTGATCGCCCAGGCGGCGGCGCCCGGCGCCAAGGTGGTGCTGCTGCAGAACGGCCTGGCGGTGGAGGACGAGCTGCGTCCGCTGCTGGCGGACGATCTGCATCTGCTCGGCGGGCTCTGCTACATCTGCGTACACCGCAGCGGCCCCGGGGTGATCGAGCACCAGGCGCTGGGGGCGATCAACCTGGCCTATCACTCCGGACCGGCGGCGGAGGTCGACGCGCGCCTGGCGCTGGCCGAGGAGGGGGCGGGCATGTTCCGCGGCGCCGGGCTGGATTCCGCGGCCATGCCCAACCTGGCCCAGACGCGCTGGCAGAAGCTGGTGTGGAACGTGCCCTACAACGGCCTGTCGGTGCTGCTCGATGCCGACACCCGGCAGCTGATGGGCAACCCCGACAGCCGCGCGCTGATCCGCGACCTGATGCTGGAAGTGGTGCAGGCCGCTCAGGCACTCGGCCACGGCATGCCGGACAACTACGCCGACAAGCTGCTGGCGGCCACCGAGCGGATGCCCGATTATCTGCCGAGCATGTACCACGACTTCGCCCAGGGGCGGCCGGCCGAACTGCATGCCATCTACGAAGCGCCGCTGGCGGCCGCGGCGGCGGTCGGGTGCGACATGCCCAGGGTGCGCGCGCTGTATCAGGCGCTCCGTTTCATTCAGGCGCGTCGGGAGGCTTAGGCCATGGGCAAGGGATTGGGCGACAAGCTGGTGCTGGCGATTTCCTCGCGGGCCTTGTTCGACTTGAGCGAGAGCCACCAGATCTACGAGAGCGAGGGGGTGGAAGCCTACCGCCGCTACCAGATCGAGCACGAGGACGAGGTGCTGATGCCGGGCGATGCCTTTCCCTTGGTGGAAAAGCTGCTGGGGCTCAACCAGCGCCTCAGCGAGCAGCGCGTCGAGGTGATCCTGGTCTCGCGCAACAGCGCCGACACCGGCCTGCGCGCCTTCAACTCGATCCAGCATTACGGCCTGGGCATCTCCCGCGCGGCTTTCGTCGGCGGCCGCAGTCCCGATCCCTACCTGGCGGCGTTCGGTTGCCACCTGTTTCTCTCGACCCACGCCGATGACGTGCGCAATGCATTGAAAGCCGGCTTTGGCGCGGCAACCCTGTTGTCCGGTGGCACCCGGCGAGCGAACAGCAACGAGCTGCGCATCGCCTTCGACGGCGATGCGGTGCTGTTTTCCGACGACTCCGAACGGGTGTACCAGAGTGGCGGCCTGCACGCCTTCCAGAGCCACGAGCGCGAGGCGGCGCGGCAGGCGCTGCCGGGCGGGCCGTTCAAGCCGTTTCTGGCGGCGCTGCACAGCCTGCAGCAGGAGTTCCCCGAGGCGGATTGCCCGATCCGCACCGCGCTGGTCACCGCGCGCTCGGCGCCGGCCCACGAACGGGTGATCCGCACCCTGCGCGAGTGGCACATCCGCCTCGACGAATCCTTCTTCCTCGGCGGCCTGGACAAGTCGGCGGTGCTCGAAGCCTTCGCCGCCGACGTGTTCTTCGACGACCAGACCGGCCATTGCGAGAAGGCCCGTCAGGTGGTGGCGACCGGGCATGTGCCGCACGGGGTGAGCAACGAGCTGCAACCCTGAGCGGCTCGTCGCTATATAGCCATTCGTCCTAAATAGCGCCTCCGATCTTGCTTTGCCTGATGCGCTGCTAAGCTCAATCAAGGGCCTGGGCCAGCAGTCAAGGAGGCCGCGTGATCCGCTCGATACTCTACGCCACCGATCTCGGCCTCTATGCCTCCTACGTGTTGCAGCATGCCCTGGCGTTGACCCGCAGTTTCAACGCCGATCTCTACGTGGTGCACGCGGTGGAGCCGATGGGCCTGTTCGCCGAATCCGTGCTGCAGACCTATCTGGACGAAGACACCCTCGGCGAGTTGCGCCGCAACGGCCTGAGCACGGTGATGGCGAGCATCGAACAGCGGGTGCTGGAGGGGTTTCGCGACGAGCTGGGCGAGGGCCAGCAGGACTTGCAGCTGATCCGCGCGGTGCGCGTGCTACAGGGCGACCCGCCGGCGGTGATTCTCGCGGAGGCGCAGAAACTCGGGGTGGATCTGCTGGTCGTAGGCAGTCACAGCCACGGCGCCGATCTGGCCGTGCCGCTGGGGCGCACGGCGGCGCGGGTGGTGCAGCTGTCGGAGGCGCCGGTGTACCTGGTGCCGATGCTGCAACACCGCGGACATGGCGAACTCTAGGAGGCGAATCTGAATAAATGGTCTAGATTGTTGGTTAAAACCAATAATACGGTTATATAAGGTGTCGGCGGCCACGGGCCGGCCTACCAGCTTTGAGGGAAACATATGAAGCTTCAGCAACTGCGCTACATCTGGGAAGTCGCGCACCACGACCTCAACGTATCGGCGACCGCACAGAGCCTGTACACCTCGCAGCCGGGGATCAGCAAGCAGATCCGCCTGCTCGAGGACGAGCTGGGCGTGGAGGTCTTCGCCCGCAGCGGCAAGCACCTGACCCGCGTCACCCCGGCCGGCGAACGCATCATCACCACCGCCGGCGAGATCCTGCGCAAGGTCGAGAGCATCAAGCAGATCGCCCAGGAGTTCTCCAACGAGAAGAAGGGCACCCTGTCCATCGCCACCACCCACACCCAGGCGCGCTACGCCTTGCCGCCGGTGATCGGCGCCTTTATCAAGCAGTACCCGGACGTGGCCCTGCACATGCACCAGGGCACGCCGATGCAGATCGCCGAAATGGCCGCCGACGGCACGGTGGATTTCGCCATCGCCACTGAAGGCCTGGAGCTGTTCAACGACCTGATCATGATGCCCTGCTACCGCTGGAACCGCTGCGTGGTGGTGCCGCAGGGGCACCCGCTGACCAAGCTGCCGAAGCTCACCCTGGAGGCGCTGGCCGAGCATTCCATCGTCACCTACGTGTTCGGCTTCACCGGCCGTTCCAAGCTGGACGAAGCCTTCAGCCATCGCGGCCTGACGCCCAAGGTGGTGTTCACCGCCGCCGACGCCGACGTGATCAAGACCTATGTGCGCCTGGGCCTGGGCGTCGGCATCGTGGCCCGGATGGCGGTGGACGCCAAGCTCGACCCGGACCTGGTGGTGCTCGATGCCAGCGACCTGTTCGAGGCCAGCGTGACCAAGATCGGCTTCCGTCGCGGCACCTTCCTGCGCGGCTTCATGTGCGACTTCATCGAGAAGTTCGCTCCGCACCTGACCCGCGAGGTGCTGGCCAAGGCGGTGCAGTGCCACAACAAGTCGGAGCTCGAAGAATTGTTCCACGGCGTCGAGTTGCCGACTTACTGAAGGTCGGCGTCGCCCCATGAAAAAGCCCGCGTTGCGCGGGCTTTTTGCTGCTCAGTGTTTGGCGATCAGGTTGCCGGCATGCAGGCCGCATTCCTTCTGCGTGGCTTCCTCCCACCACCAGCGGCCCTCGCGCTCGTGCTGGTTGGGCAGTACCGGGCGGGTGCAGGGCTCGCAGCCGATGCTGATGAAACCGCGCTCGTGCAGCGGGTTGTAGGGGATCTCCAGCATGCGGATATAGGCCCAGACCTCTTCGCTGCTCATCTGCGCCAGCGGGTTGAACTTGTACAGGCTGTGCTCCGGAGTGGAGAAGGCCTGGTCCAGTTCCAGCACGGCGACCTGGCTGCGCGTGCCGGGGCTCTGGTCGCGGCGCTGGCCGGTGGCCCAGGCCTTGACCGTGGCCAGTTTGCGCCTGAGCGGGGCGATCTTGCGCACGCCGCAGCACTCCTCGTGACCGTCCTTGTAAAAGCTGAACAGGCCCTTGGCCTTGACCAGTGCCTCGAGCGCCGTGGCGTCGGGGCTGAGCACCTCGATGGCGATGCCGTAGTGTTCGCGCACCTGCTCGATGAAGCGGTAGGTTTCCGGGTGCAGGCGACCGGTGTCGAGGCTGAACACCTTGACGTTCTTGTTCAGCTTCCAGGCCATGTCCACCAGCACCACGTCCTCGGCGCCGCTGAAGGACAGCCAGAGCTCGTCGCCAAAGTGCTCGAAGGCGAGCTTGAGGATGTCCTGGGGTGATTTGCTGGCGTAGGTCGCGGCCAGTTCGGCGACGTCGAAGGGGTGGCTCATCAGGCGGGCTTCCTTATTGATCGGGGTGGCGCTGGGCGCTCTGGCGGCGATGGTAGCAAAAGCCGGTTATGCGTCTAAATAACCAATACCCCTTGCCACTGCGTGATTTGGCTATAAGGCTGCGTTGCGCGGCTTCCGGCGAGCCGTTAGAGTGCCGCCTTCTTTCAAGCTCAATCGAGGAGTGGCCTGTGGAAATCGCGTGTCTCGACCTGGAAGGCGTGCTGGTCCCGGAGATCTGGATCGCCTTCGCGGAAAAAACCGGCATCGAGTCGCTCAAGGCGACCACCCGGGACATTCCCGACTACGACGTGCTGATGCAGCAGCGCCTGCGCATCCTCGACGAGCACGGCCTGAAGCTGCGCGACATCCAGGAAGTGATCGCCACCCTCAAGCCGCTGGACGGCGCGGTGGAGTTCGTCGACTGGCTGCGCGAGCGCTTCCAGGTGGTGATCCTCTCCGACACCTTCTACGAATTCTCCCAGCCGCTGATGCGTCAGCTGGGCTTCCCCACGCTGCTGTGCCACAAGCTGATCACCGACGACACCGATCGGGTGGTGAGTTACCAGCTGCGCCAGAAGGACCCCAAGCGCCAGTCGGTGATCGCGCTGAAGAGCCTGTACTACCGGGTGATCGCCGCCGGCGATTCGTACAACGACACCACCATGCTCAGCGAGGCCCATGCCGGCATCCTGTTCCACGCGCCGGACAACGTGATTCGCGAGTTTCCACAGTTCCCCGCGGTACATACCTATGAGGACCTCAAACGCGAGTTCCTCAAGGCGTCCAATCGCGAGCTGAGCCTGTAAGCTTCGCCCAATGCTACGAGGCCCGCTGCTGCGGGCCTCGTGCTTTTTGCCTTACAGACTTTCCAGGGTCTGCAGCAGCACCTTCACCTTGGTGATGGACTCCTGGTACTCGGCCTGCCAGTCGGAGTCGGCGACTATGCCGCCGCCGCCCCAGCAACTGACCCGGCCGTCCTTGACCAGCAGGCTGCGGATGGCGATGGAGCTGTCCAGTTCGCCGCGCACGTCCAGATAGAGCAGCGAGCCGCAGTACAGGCCGCGGCGGGTCGGCTCCAGCTCGTCGATGATCTGCATGGCGCGGATCTTCGGCGCGCCGGTGATGGAGCCGCCGGGGAAGCTGCCGGCGAGCAGGTCCAGGGCGTCCTTACCTGGCGCCAGTTCGCCGGTCACCGCGCTGACCAGGTGGTGCACGTTGGGGTAGCTCTCCAGGGCGAACAGCTCCGGCACCCGCACCGAGCCGATGCGGCAGCTGCGCCCGAGGTCGTTGCGCAGCAGGTCGACGATCATCAGGTTTTCCGCGCGGTCCTTGCCGCTGGCCAGCAGCGCCTGCGCCTGCGTCTGGTCGTCCGTCGCATCCGCGCCGCGCGGGCGGGTGCCCTTGATCGGGCGGGTCTCGACCTGGCCTTCGCTGACCTTGAGAAAACGCTCCGGCGACAGGCTGAGGATGGCGCTGCCGTCGGCCAGGCGCTGGAAGCCGGCGAAGGGGGTCGGGCAGGCCCGGCGCAGGGCCTGGTAGGCGGCCCAGGGATCGCCTTCGCATGGTGCCTGGAAGCGCTGGGCGAAGTTCACCTGGTAGCAGTCGCCGGCCAGGATATAGCCCTGGATGCGTTCGATGGCGTGGCGGTAGGCGGCCTGGTCGAGGTCGGCGCGAAACGGCTGCAGCAGACGGAAGCGCGCATCCGCCTCGGCTGCCGGTTCGGCGAACAGCTGGCACAGGCGCGTGCGTTCGGCTGGCGCCAGGGTCGGATGGAACAGCAGCTGGCTGGTGCCGAGCAGGTGGTCGCTGATCAGCGCCCAGCCGTACAGGCCGAAACACGCATCGCCCAAGGCCAGGTCGTCGCGGCTGTGCGCGGGCAGGCGTTCCAGGCGCCGGCCGAAGTCGTAGGCGAGGTAGCCGATCAGTCCGCCGACGAACGGCAGCGCGCTGCCGTCCGGCACCTCGGCCGGGCCGAGGCTCTGCAGCGCGCTGCGCAGGCGGGCGAGGAAGTCGTTGGCCGATTCGTCGGCAGCTGGCGCCAGCTCTGCCAATGGCCAGGCGCTCATAAGGTCATAGCGTCCACGCTCGGCACCCGGCCGGCCGGCATCCAGCAGTACGGCGCCGGGAGCCTGACGGATACGTTGGAAATACTCGGCGGGATCGGCCCGGTAGGGCAGAGAATGCAGGGAGCAGCTAGGCATGCGTGGCAGTCGAGAGGGCTGAAGGGGCGATTGTAGTCTGCCGCTAACATTCATCCTAGAGCTTGCGCCCGGGTTTACTCGGGAGCCGCCGGCTGATTAGTATGAGGCCGTGCCGGAACGTTGAACCGCCGTACCAGAACAATAATTAACGAAGGGATCCAGGCCATGGATGAAGTTATAGATCCAGCCGCTGGAAGCCTGCTGCGCTCGAAACTCTCGCCGCCCCAGGCCTCCACCGACCATCTGGCAAGGCCCCAGGTTGAAGCCGCGCTTTCAGCCCATCCGCATGCCCGCCTCGTGCTCTTTTCCGCCCCCGCCGGCTTCGGCAAGACCACCGCCCTGGCGGTGTTCGCCGCCGAGCGCCGCAGTGCCGGTGCCGGCATCGCCTGGTTGTCGCTCGGTCCCGGCGACGACGAGCCGGTGCGCTTCTTCCAGCAACTGCTCGAGGCCCTCGGCCGCGCGGTGCCCGGGTTGGGCGACGACGCCCTGGGTTACCTGCGCAATACCATGCGCGTGCCGGTCGAGGCCGTCATGGAAAGCCTGCTGGTCGACCTGGCGCAGCGCCAGGAGCCGCTGCTGCTGGTGCTCGACGACCTGCACCTGATCCAGGACGGCGAGCTGCTCGGCTCGCTCAATCGCCTGGTCAAGCTGGCGCCGCCGAACTTCACCCTGGCCATCGGCAGCCGCTCGCAACCGCCGCTGAACCTGGCCACGCTGCGCGCCAAGGGGCTGCTGCTGGAAATCGGCAGCGAGGAGCTGCGCCTCAACCCGCAGGAGGCGCGCAGCTACCTCGAGCGTAGCGGCCTGCAGCTCGACGCCGAGGCGTTCGGCGCGCTGTACAGCCACACCGAGGGCTGGATGGTCGGCGTGCACCTGGCCAGCCTGTGGCTGCGTCATCAGCCCCAGCCCGGCGCGCGCATGGCCGAGCTGGGCGCGGAGCAGCACGCGGTGGGCGACTACCTGCTGCGCTCGGTGTTCGAGCAACTGCCGCTCGAGCGCCAGGAGCAGTTGCTCGCCCTCGGCGTGGCGCAGCAGCTCAGCGGCGACCTGGCCAACGCGTTGACCGGCCGGCAGGACGGCCAGCGCCTGCTGGAGGAGCTGGAAGCCATGCAGCTGTTCCTCCTGCCGCTGGATCGCGAGCGCCAGTGGTACCGCTTCCACAACCTGTTCGCCGAATTCCTCCGCAACCGCCTCAAGGAGCGCGACCCCGAGCGCCTCAAGCAGCTGCATTTCAATGCCAGCCTGTGGTTCACCAATCACCACATGCAGAACCTGGCCATCGAGCACGCCTGCCTGGCCGAGGACGCCGAGATGCTCGCCGCGCTGCTCGACGGCTGCGGCCTGGAGCTGATCAATCGCGGCCAGCTCAACCTGATCTACAAGTGGCGCCAGCACGTGCCGGACGAGATCGCCGGGCGCTTTCCCGTGCTGGTGCTGGCCGACGTCTGGACCCGCGCCGCCGAGCTCGGCCTGAGCGAAGCCAACCGCATGCTCGACGAGTTGCTCGAGCGCTGGGGCGAGTCGCGCAGCAGCGGGCCGCTCAGCGACAAGCTGCTGGCCACCCTGGCGATCAAGGCGGTGATCGCCCTGCAGAAGGACGACCTGGACACCTGCGTGAGCCTGGCGCGGCGCATCGAGGCGCAACTCGGCCAGCACACCGCCTTTCTCGAGGTGGCGATCCTCACGGTCGGCGCCCTGGCCCAGGTCATGCTCGGCCAGGCCGAGCCGGCGCGCCGCCTGCTGGCCCTGGCGCAGCAGCGCAACCATTTTCTCGAAGGTCGCTACCTGGACATGCAGCTGGCCAACGTGGAAATCCTGCTGTGCCTGGAGCAGGGACGGATCAAGCAGGCGCAGCTGTTGTTCGAGCAGCTGCGTGCGCGGGTCATGCCCTGGTTCGGCGAGAAGTCCCGCGCCCTGGCCCTGCCGACCATCACGGAGGCGCTGATCGCCTACCGCCAGGGGCGGCTTGCCGGGCTGCAGGAGCGTCTGCGCTGGGCCCTGGCCACGGTCGACGTGATCAACCCCATCGATCTCTACGCCCAGGCCATGCTCTGCCTGGCGCGGGTGCAGCGCATGCAGGACGCACCCAAGGAGGCGGCCGCGACCCTGGTGCTGATGCAGAACCTGGCGGCGCGCAACCATTCCTGGCGCTTCTACGTGCAGGCGGTGGGCGAGGAGATCGCCCTGATCCTGCAGGAGCCGGCCGCCGACCGCAGCAAGCGCGCCGAGCAGCGCCTGAAGGCGGTGGACTGGCACAAGCTGGCGGCGCACTACAAGCAGCGCAGCTTCAACCCGGTGCTCTGGGTGCTGGGCCTGACCCGCATTCGCCTGCAGCAGGCGCGTGGCCATTACAGCGAGGCGCTGCACGAGATCACCCAGCTGCGCAGCCAGCTGCAGGGCGGCTGGCACGGCCTGCAGCGGCTGCGCCTGGACCTGCTGGCGGCGCTTAGCTACCAGCGCCTGGGCTATCAGGAACGGGCGCAGAGCCTGCTGGTGCAGTGCCTGATCGGTGCCGAGCGGGAAGAGGCGCGCAGCCTGTTCGTCGAGGAAGGCGAGGCCATTCGCCTGCTGTTGCAGCAGCTGGAAGCCGCCGAGCGCCAGCCGGCGCTGCAGGGTTTTATCCGCAGCCTGCTGGCGATCTGGCCGGGACAGGAGTCGCGCCAGCCGCAGGACGCGCTGGAGGAGGGGCTGACCGAGCGCGAGCGCGAAGTGGTCTGCCTGGCCGCCAAGGGCCTGTCCAACGACGAGATCGGCCAGCAGCTGTCGCTGGCCCTGGGTACCGTCAAATGGCACCTGCACAACATCTACGAAAAGCTCAAGGTGCGTAATCGCACCCAAGCCATCCGTCGCGCCCGCGAGCTGAGCCTACTCGAATCATGACCAGTCAAAACCAGCCCCGCCTGCAGGGGTTTCCCCTGCTGCGCACCAAGCTCTATCCCGCTCATGGCGAAGGCGCACCGCTGCTGGAGCGCTCGGCGCTGCTAGAGCGTCTGCTGGCGGCGCGCGAACAACGCCTGTTGCTCCTCAGCGCGCCGGCCGGCTTCGGCAAGAGCACGGTGCTCAGCCAGTTGCGTCGGCGTCTGCAGGCGCAGGGCGCGCGCGTCGCCTGGCTGTCGTGCGACGAGGCCGACAGCGAGCCGCCGCGTTTTCTGCAGTACCTGATCGCCTCCATCGAACTGGCCTGCCCGGGTTTCGGCAGCAGCGCCTCGGCGCTGCTGCAGGGCGATATCAGCTGGCCGCTGGAGGCGGTGATCGACGCCTTCATCGACGACCTCAAGGGCCTGCCGCACGCGCTCTACCTGATGCTCGACGACTTCCACCGCATCCGCCACCCGTCCCTTGGCCAGGGGGCGCGCTACCTGGTCGAGCGCCTGCCCGGGCACGTGCACCTGGTGGTCAGCACGCGCTACCAGCCGCGTTTTCTCGACGAGCCGCCGTCGCTCGGCGCCTGGGCCTTCTGGCTCAAGGCCGAGGACCTGCGCCTGAGCCGCGCCGAGACCGCCGCCTACTTCCGCGAGATCAAGCAGCTGGCGCTGGAGGAGGGCGAGCTCAACCAGCTCTATGCGCGTACCGAGGGCTGGATCACCGCCTTGCACCTGGCCGCGCTGGCCCTGCCGCGTCAGCAGGATCGCGCCGCCTTCCTCGCCGGGCTGTCCGGCGCCGAACGCGATATCGCCGACTACCTGGCCGAGGACGTGGTGGCCAGCCTGCCCGAGGCGCTGCAGCTGTTTCTCGACCAGACCGCGGTGCTCGACGAGTTCAACGCCGAGCTGTGCAACGCCCTGACCGGCCGCCGCGACGGCCGCGACATGTTGCGTCGGCTGCAGGGCGAGCAGCTGTTCGTGATCCCGCTGGACGAGCAGGGCGAGTGGTTCCGCTATCACCACCTGTTCGCCGAGTTCCTCCAGGGCCGCCTGGCCAAGCGCGGCGATCCGGCCCACCTGCTGCACGCCGCGGCGCGCTGGTGCGAGAGCCGCGACCTGGCCGACAAGTCGATCAAGTACGCCCTGCGCGCCCGCGACTACGCGTTCGCCGCCGAACTGCTGGAGCGCCAGGGCGCACGGCTGATCGCCGGCAACCGGGTGTACGGCATCCTCGCCATCCTCAAGGACGTGCCGCCGGTGGTGATCGGCGAGCAGCCGGTGTTCCAGATCTTCTATGCCTGGCAGCTGGCCTTCGAGCAGAAATTCGCCGAATCCGAGGCGCTGATCGAGGAGGTCAGCACGCGCCTGACCCAGGGGCGCGGCAAGGGCATGCACTTCGGCTTGATCGAGCTATTGGCGGCGGCGCAGGTGCTCAAGGCGCTGGTGCTGCTGTACCAGGACAAGCTGGAGGCCTGCCTCAAGGTGGCCGGGCACTGGCTGGCGCTGGTGCCGCAGAACCAGCCGGTGTTCCGCGCCAGCCTGGCCTGCGTGCAGGCCGCGGCGTTCGCCCTGCTCGGCGAATTCGGCGAAGCGGCCAAGGCGATTGCCGTGGCGCGGGAGAACCTGCGCCAGTGCGAGAGCGAATACCTGCACGTGATGGCCAGCCTGATCGAGGCGCTGATCTGCAAGGAATACGGCGAACTGGAGCGCGGCCGCGCCCTGGCGGAAACCGCGCGGGCGCGGGTCGAGCAGGTGTTCGGCCGGCGCAGTCGGGTCGGCGGGCCGCTGGGCCTGGCCTACGCCGACCTGCTCTACGAACAGGATCGGCATGGCGCCATTCTCGCCGAGCTGCCGCTGGCCACCACCTGGCGCGACGTGGCCACGCCGGTGGAGCTGATCAGCCGCGGCAAGCTGGTGATGGCGCGTGCGCGCTTCTTCGCCGGCGAGGCCGAGCAGGGGCTGGCCGAGCTCGACGAGTGGCTGGCCGGCCTGCAGGGGCCGGGCTACGAGCGGGTATTCGCCTTGGGCATGGGCTGCAAGGTGCAGTTCCTGCTGTGGCTGCGCCGGCCCAACGAGGCGCAGCGCATCTACCTGCAGCTGGAGCGGCACCTGGCGGCGCTGCCCATCGAACGCTATGGCGATGCCCATACCGCCCTGGCTCTGAGCCAGGCGCGTCTGGCCCTGGCCGAGCGCCGGGTGGAAAAAGCCCAGGCCAGCCTGGAAGCCTGCCTGGTCAAGCAGGGCGCCGAGCACCAGCGCGACCGCCGGCTGCGTCTGGCCCTGTTACTTTCTGTGGCGTACTGGCGCAAAGGTAACAGCGAAAAAGCCTTCGCCTTGCTCCGCGCGACGCTGGAGGAGGCCTGGCAGTGCGGCTACCGCCGCCTGTTCCAGGACGACGCGCTGTGGCTGCTGCCGCTCTGGGACGCCTGGAGCAGCGCCGAACCCAAGCGCGCCGCGGCCTGGCAGGGGCTCGCCGAACTGCTTCGCGAGCAATGTCGGCGACTGGCCATAGATCCGCAGAGTTTCGAGGAAAATCAGGATGTTAGCCATCGCGAGCGGGAGATCCTGCGGCTGGTGGCGGCGGGCCTGTCGAACCGCGATATCGCCCAGGCGGTGCACCTGTCGGAGGCCACCATCAAGTGGCACTTGCACAACCTGTTTTCCAAGCTGGGGGTGCGCAGCCGCACCCAGGCGGTACTCAAGGGCAAGAGCCTGGGCCTGCTTAGCGAGGCCTGAGCTGGCCGGCGAGGAAAGTGAACGGCCGTGCTCCATCCCTTGGATGGGCTGGCAGTCGGGGAGGGGGTTAGTAGCTTGTAGCCAGGTCGAGAAGCACGCTGCTTCGCGAATCCAAGCCTGGCGCGCCTAGGGAAGCAGCGGCAGGCCTGGTGATCGGTATGAGCCGATCCAACTGCTTGCGACAGGGAGTCGCCGGCAGAGCCCCGGGGAACCCCCATTAGAACTGTGGAGATAACAACAATGATGACCCTGAAAAAACTCGCTCTTGCCGCCGCCATCATGGCCGTTCCGTTCATGGCTCAGGCCGACCTGAAGGCGCTGGACGACGCCGATCTGGCCGGTGTCACCGGTCAGGCTGGGATCAGCATCGCCGGTAACTTCGACGCCACCATCGGCTCCATCGTCTACACCGACACCGAGGCCGGCGTCACCGACGGCAGCAACAGCCTGACCCTGGAAACCGTCACCCTGTCCGGTTTCAACATCGACGAAAGCAACCCGCTGACCATCGACGTGGTCGACAGCAAGCTGGAAATCGGCCTGCCGGGCATCAACGGCGGTGTTTCGGTGGGCGCGGTGAAGATCGGTGCCAACAGCATCGGCGGCCTGGCCATCAACGGCCTGGACATGGCCGGTTCCACCGTCAAGGTCTGGGGTCATTGATCCTCGTGTGACCTGATCCACAGGAGCCCTGTCGCCTGGCGCGGCGGGGCTTCCTGCTTCGTTGTACGCAGTCGCGGATTGACCAATGATCGAGATTCTCGTGGGCAGCCTGATCGGTTTGTACGGTTTTACCGAGGCGGTCGACACCAAGCCGCAACCTGCCGGAGTCGTGAATATCAGCCAACCGCTGGTGCCCAATGGCCCGTTGCGCGAGTCGGTGGTGCTGGAGCCGATGAGCCAGCTGCAGTTTCGCAACGTGATCCGCCAGGCCTACGACTACAGCTGCGGTTCCGCGGCGCTGACCACCCTGCTCGACTACTACCTGGGGCGCAATCTGGAAGAGCGCCAGGTGATGGAAGGGCTGCTGCATTTCGGCGAAGCGGAGAAGATCGTCGAGCGTCGCGGCTTCTCGCTGCTCGACATGAAGCGCTTCGTCACCGCGCTGGGCTACAAGAGTGGCGGCTTTCGCGCCGACTTCGCCGACCTCGAGCAGCTCGAGCATCCGGCCATCGTGCCGATCGAGTATGCCGGCTTCAAGCATTTCGTGGTGGTGCGCGACGTCTACAACGAGCACGTCTTCGTCGCCGATCCGGCGTTGGGCAATATCAGTTTCACCCGCGTGCGCTTCGAGCAGATCTGGGACCAGAACGTATTGTTCGTGATCTTCCCCAGCGGCAACGAGCCGGCCAATGCCATGGCCCTGACCGACCGCGATCTGCGCATCATCGACGACCGCACCATCAGTCTGCTGGCCTTCCGCGAGTTTCCGCAGATGGCCAAGTTCACCGCCAATCAGGCCGATGAGCTGGGTTCGGGGGGCGACATTCAATACATTCGCCGCAAGTGATTCACCCGGCATAACAATAACGACCTGGGGATAGCGTCATGGGAGTTTGGGGGTACGCAGGGCTGGCCGCGCTGGCACTGGCCGTGGCACAGCCGGCCTATGCCGAAGAGGCGACGGTCGACGAGGCGCGCGAGGCGCTGACCAAGAAGGAAGACGACGCCGACAGCGCCAAGGCGCTGGAAGAGGTGTTCCAGGCCGCCGAGAAGAGCTACACCCTGCTCAAGAAGGGCGAACGCACCCTGACCTATGGTTTCGACTACTCGCTGCTGCGCGATACCCAGATCCAGACCGTGCGCACCGGCAGCAACGTGTTCAGCGTGATCGGCCAGAGCGAGGCGCAGCACACCTTCACCAACTCCTTCACCTTCGACTACGGGGTGTGGGACAACCTCACCTTCAGCATGCGCGTGCCGTTCCTGGCCAAGTACGACACCGAGCGCGACCTCAGCACCTACAGCCTCGGCGACGTTTCCGCCAGCCTGCGCTGGCAGCCCTGGTCGTCGGCGCGCGGGCGGCCGGTCACCACGCTGTTCGCCACCCTCGGCCTGCCCACCGGCGACAGCCCCTACGACGTCAGCCTGGACAACGGCCTGTCCAGCGGCAACGGCTATTACAGCCTGGGCGTCGGCGCCAACCTGTCCTACGTGATCGACCCGGTCGTGCTGTTCGGCTCGCTCGGTTACACCTACAACCTGCCGATCCGCGACGCCGACCAGGTGCGCGCCGGCCGCCTGTTGGAAGAGGTCGACCCGGGCTCGAGCCTGTCGCTGAGCATGGGCTTCGCCTACGCCTTGTCCTACGACGTGTCGCTGGCCACCTCGTTCCAGATGGCGCACAACCTGGCACCGACCTTCAAGTTCAGCGACGCCAGCTTCGAAGGCAGCGAGCAGACCAGCGCGGTGATGAACTTCTCCCTCGGCCTGCGCACCTCGCCGAACCATATCGTCAATGTCAACGCCGGCTTCGGCATGACCGAAGATTCGCCCGATGTCCTGCTCGGCGTCTCCATGCCCCTGGACATCAAGGGCCTCAAGGCCGAATAAGCAGCGAGCGAAGCCGATATGACCCATCTTGCGACGCTGCAGGCCGTGCTGCTGGTCGGCCTGAGCGCGGGCTGCGCTCTGCAGGCCCAGGCCCAACTGGCCAATAACCTGACCATCGGCAATCCCAAGGCCATGGCCATGGGCAACGCGGTGACCGCCGATTCCACCGGCATCGACGCCGTGCACTACAACCCGGCCGCGCTGAGCAAGCTCAAGGGCCGGCAGACCACGGTCAAGCTGCTCAGCGGGGTGATGGACATCCGCGCCGAATTCGAGGCCAAGGAAGACTACGGCTTCATGGGCTTCGACGACGACCCGTTCAAGAATTCCAGCAGCCGCACCCTGACGCCGACCATGTACCTGCCCGGCGTCGGCGGCATGACCGAGTTGCCGGTGCTGGTGGCGCCGCTGGCGGGGCTGTCGATCAACCCGCCGGGCTCGAAGTTCACCTTCGCCACCAACGTCTACGCGCCCATGGCGCTGGGCTACTCGCGCGATTCCGACAGCGACCCGGGGCGCTTCCAGGGGCGCCAGGTATCGCTGCAGCGCATCACCTACTTTTCCCCCTCGCTGGCCTATCAGGTCAACGACGAACTCTCCGTGGGGCTGTCCGTGGGCTTCTCGCACCAGGCCGTGGCGCTCAACCAGGATTTCCGCAACCCCGGCATGCTCACCGGCCTGACCCGCATCCTCAACGAGGCGCTGTGCCTGCCCGGTCTGGAGGAGATCCTCGGCCCCTTCATCAACGTCTGCAGCGGCAAGATCGGCCCCTTCGACTCGCTGGCCAACCTCGATCTGGACCTGCAGCAGAGCCTGTCGCCGTCCTACAACCTGGGCATCCTCTGGGAGCCCACCGACTGGTTCGCCTGGGGCGCCACCTACCAGAGCGAGGCGCGGATGAACCTGCAGGGCAAGTACCGCATCGACTACACCGACGACTGGGCCGGGTTCTGGTCGGGCCTGCAGAGCTCGCTGTTCGGCCAGGTGCTCAGCCCGATCTTCCCCTTCGGCGCGGACGAGGAGAGCGGCAACGCCTCGCTCAAGCTGACCTACCCGGATGCCTTCAGCACCGGCATCAAGCTGCGTCCGCTGGACAAGTGGCAATTCAACCTCGACCTGCGCTGGGTCGGCTACAGCGACTGGAACAACTTCGAGATCGAGTTCGACCGCGAGCTGGATCTGCTGCGCATCGCCAAGACCTTCGGCGGCGGCAACGCCACCGATCGCAGCATCATCCTCGACCGCGGCTACCGCGACACCTGGAGCTGGGGCGTGGGCGTGCAGTACGAGGTCAACGACCGCCTGGCCCTGCGCGCCGGCTACGAATACCGTCCCTCGGCCATCCCCAAGGACAAGGCCGACGTACTGGCGCCGGTGGGCGACGCCGATCTCTACGGCCTGGGCCTGGGCTACCGCTGGGACAAGGACAGCAGCATCGACATCGGTTTCAACTACTTCGTCTCCAAGCAGAACATCCCCGCCGGCAGCAGCTGCAACCTCAGCTGCGAGGGCCTGGACAACCTGGTCTACAACCCCTATGCCGGGCTCAATATCGAGACCACGGTCAAGGCCTATATCTTCTCCATGACCTATACCTCGAGGTTCTGAGGCGATGCGCAGTCTGTTATTTGTCCTGTTGTTGCTTGCCTGGGGGCAGGCCGGTGCCGGCAGTCGCTATCTGACCTGGGTCGACGATCTGGGGCGGGTGCACAACACCTTCGTCGATACCCGCTTCGCCGAGCAGCAGCGCCTGGCCCAGCACCGCGCGCAGCAGAGCGAGCAGGCCCGCCTCGGCGATGGCGGCGCCTGGCCGGGCAGTGCGCCGAGCACCGGCGAGAGCAAGCGCCGCTATTTCACCTGGGTCGACGGCAGCGGCCAGCTGCAGAACAGTTTCTATGCCGGCGAGCAGGTCGCCGGCGTGGCCCGCCGCGACCGCCTGCTGGCCAGCGGCGAGCGGGCAGGGGACTACATCGATTCGGCGGTGCTGGAGGGGCGCGGCTTCGTCCGCGACGGCGACGACAGCCCCTATTACACCTGGGTCGACGAACAGGGACGGATGCACAACTCGCCGGTCGCCGCCGGTCAGCGCGATGCCGGCGGCAGCGGGCAAAGCGCCTCGGTGCGCTATAGCGACGGCCGGCAGATCGAGTTCGAGCGCGGCCAGCCGGCCCTGCCGCTGCTCGACGGCCAGCCGACCGCGGCCATGCAGGCGCTGCTGGCCGGCAGCCAGAGCCGTGGCGACGGCCTCTACGGCGAACTGCTGACGCGCTGCTGCGGCCAGCTGCGCGACAGCGATTTCACCGCGCTGTCGGCCGACGAGCCGCGCTTTGAAGAGCTCGACCGTTTCTCGCCCAGCTTCGAGTTCCCCATGGGCCGCAGCTACTACGCGGCGCTGAAGCTGCCGGCATCGCGCCAGACCTACGGCCTGCGTGTGCGCAGTTTCGCCAACCGCCAGGTGGTCTACCCCTCGCTGCTGTTTCTCGACGAGGCCAAGCGGCCGACGCGCCTGGTCAGCGATGCGGTATACCAGCTGCACCCGGAAACCTGGTATCGCTACGCCTTTATCGAGGGCACGGTGCAGGTGCGCGCCGAGCGCGGCGAGCGCTACGTGCTGCTGCTCACCACCGACGAGGATCGCAGCCTGCAGACCCTCGACAACAAGCCGTTCAAGCGTCCGCTGCAGGCGCTGGCGACCGATGCGGCGGGCATGCAGCGTCATGCCCATGCCGACGAGGGAGCCTTCGAACTGGCCATCGTGCGCTGAACGAGCCGTAGGGTGCGCCGTGCGCACCAGCTCTCGGGGACAAACGGTGTGCACGGCCTGTAGCCCGGATGAAATCCCGGCTGCTAGGTGGGGCGGGCGTAACCCGCCATTAGCGGGCTGGCGGGTTGCGCCCGTCTTACGAACTGCTGGTGCGCACGGCGCACCCTACGGCCCAGGCGTCAGACTTCCTTGCTGACGACGTGGCCGAACAGCTGCTGGGAGAAGCGCACGCGTTCTTCCGCGCTTTCCTGGATGCCTTTCTTCTTCAGCTCTTCCAGGCGCGCCTCGACGGCGTGGGCGCGGTGGGTCAGGCCGCAGTCGTTGGCGATCTGGATGTTCAGGCCGGGGCGGGCGTTGAGCTCGAGGATCAGCGGGCCCTTGTCCTGGTCCAGCACCATGTCCACGCCGATGTAGCCCAGGCCGCACAGCTCGTAGCAGCCGGCAGCGAGCTTCATGAAGCCGTCCCAGTTCGGCAGCTGCACGCCGTCCACCGCGTTGGTGGTGTCCGGGTGCTTGCTGATCTTGTTGTTCAGCCAGGTACCGCGCAGGGTTACGCCGGTGGCCAGGTCGACGCCGACGCCGATGGCGCCCTGGTGCAGGTTGGCCTTGCCGTTGGACTGGCGGGTCGGCAGGCGCAGCATGGCCATCACCGGGTAACCCATGAGCACGATGATGCGGATGTCCGGCACGCCTTCGTAGCTGATGCTCTTGAAGATGGTGTCCGGGGTCACCCGGTACTCGATCAGTGCGCGGTCGCGGTGGCCGCCCAGCGAGTAGAGGCCGGAGAGGATGCTGGAGATCTGCTGCTCCAGCTCCTCATGGCTGACAATCTTGCCGGACACCGTCTTGAAACGGTCCTCGAAGCGGTCGGCGATCACCAGGATGCCGTCGCCGCCGGCGCCCTGCGCCGGCTTGATGACGAAGTCGGTACGCCCGGCGATGATCTCGTCGAGCTGGTCGATGCCTTTCTCGGTGTCGATGATGCCGTACAGCTCGGGCACGTCGATGCCGGCCTCGATGGCCCGCTCCTTGGTGATGATCTTGTCGTCGACGATGGGGTAGAGGTGCCGTTTGTTGTACTTCAGCACGTAGTCCGCGTTGCGTCGGTTGATGCCCATGATGCCCTTGGCTTCAAGGGCCTTCCACGTCTTGATCAGGCCGAACATGGCGTTAGTCCTTGAGGAAGGCTTTGAAGCGGAACAGTTCGGTCAGGCGGTAGCCGCGGTAACGACCCATCGCCAGCATGAAGCCCACCAGGATCATCAGCACCGCCGGGAAGGTGAACACGAAGTACACCAGCTCCGGCACGCTCATCAGCAGGTGCGCCAGGGTGGCGGCGACCAGGGTGCCGATGGCGACCTTGAAGGCATGGCTGCCGCCGCGCTCTTCCCAGGTGATCGACAGGCGCTCGATGGTCATGGTCAGAATCACCATGGGGAACAGCGCCACCGACAGGCCACGCTCCAGGCCCAGCTTGTGGCTGAACAGGCTGATGGCGGCGATCAGCACCACGACGAAGGTCAGCACCACCGACAGGCGCGGCAGCATCTGCAGCTTAAGGTGCTCCAGGTAGGAACGCAGCGACAGGCCGAGCGCGGTGATCACGGTGAACAGGAAAATGCCGAAGCCCAACTGGGTCTCGCGGAAGGCCAGGGCGATCAGCACCGGGGTGAAGGTGCCGAGGGTCTGCAGGCCGCCGAGGTTGCGCAGGATCAGGATCACCAGCACGCCGATGGGGATGACGATCATGATCTGGAAGGTCTGCTGGGTCGACAGCGGCAGGCCGTACAGCGAGTACTCGAGGAAGTCGGCGTCGGTGGTTTCGTCGGTCAGCTTGGCCAGGCGAATGGCGTTCATCTCGCTGTTGTTCAGGCTGAAGCTGACTTGCGCCTGCTTGCCGCCCTCCAGGCTGACCAGGTCGCCATCGCCGATCCACCACACCAGGCGGTCGGCCGGCAGGCCTTGTTCGCCGCTTTCCGGGTTGAAGTACAGCCACTTCTCGCCGTTGAAGCTGCGCAGCCAGAGTTCCGGCGACTGGCTGGTCTCGGCCTGCAGGCGAATGGTGTGCACGCGCTCCATCGGCACGTGGGCGATGGACAGCAGCAGGTCGATCACCTTGGCCTTGTTGGCCGTGGAGGCGTCGCCGCCGAGCAGCAGCTTGACGTTGTCGTCACCCGCATTGTTGACCCGCTTGATGGTCTCGCTGATGAAGGTCTCGACGTCGGCCGAGTGCTGGCGGATGGGCGCGAGCAGGGCGTCGGCGGCGATCTTTTCCGGGCCTTCGACCGCGATGCTGTCGCGGAAGATCGGCCCCTTGGCCGGCGCCTGTTCGCCGCTGTAGCGCTTGGTCAGCACCAGGCGGTAGTAGAGGGTCTGCTTGCCGCTGGCGCGACGAGCCGACCAGGTGACGCGGCGGTTGCCGTCGGCACGGTTGACGCTGACGCCATAGTTGTTGGAGATGAAGCTCTCGTTGAGGCTGACGTAGTCCTGGTTCAGCGGCGGCACGTACATCTGCAGCTTGACCGGCTCGCGCGGGCTGGCCTGGAACTCGACCTTGGCGTCGATGTTCCACAGGTCGTCGGTCTCGTCTTCGGTCACCGGAATGCCGAGGATGAAAATTTGGTATGCCGTAATCAGAACGCCCAGGGCCACCAACAAGGTGATCAGGACTTTCAGATGCAGGTTCAGAGAGCGCATGGGGAGTTACTCGCCAGGGGTTGCGTCAGAGTCGCAGCCGGGTTTGCCGGCGGCGTATTTAAGGCTTGGATCGACCAGGGCTTCGAAGTGCTTGAGCGCTTCGGAGCCGATCAGCAGCGGGTATTGGAATGCACTACGGTCGGTCAAGTTCACTTCGATGGTGCGCAGGGCCTGACCCATGCACAGCTGCAGTTCGATTACCGGGCGCGCCGTGTAGGTCTTGCCTTCTTCCGGGTCGTAGTCGCCGGCGCGGCGCTTGATCTTGCTGATCCGCGCCAGCGGGCGTTCGATGGTCTGCTCCTGGCCGCCGTCGATGGCCAGGACGAAACGCACCCAGGTCTCGCCGTCGCGCTTGAAGCGTTTGATGTCGCGGGCGCTGAGCGAGGCGGTCTTGGCGCCGGTATCGAGCTTGGCGGCGACTTCCAGGTCGAAGTCGAGCACGCGGGTGTATTCGTTGAGGCCATAGACGGTTTTGCCCACCGCGAGACTCGGGCAGGACAGGGCCAGCAGGCAAAGCAACAAGGCGAAGGGCTTGAGTGTCATAAGTCCTTGAGGGGAATGTTGCCAGGGGCGTGTGGGCGACTGGCGGCGGATGACCGGCGCGTTTGCCTGCCAGGAGTCTAGCAGGCGTGGCCGGGCGCAAGGCCCGGTCTGAGCGGGCGCCATTCTAGCATGGGGTTTTTCCGTGCCGACAGACGCTTATGTAGCTTTCTGCAAGTAAGGTCGGCGGTTGGCGGGGCAGGCGATCAGATACAGATTGTCGACAATGGCTAATTTTTCTTTGACAGGAATCGGCTATAAGCTTATTTTTTCGCCATCACACAGTCATGGTGTCGACAATTATGTTGGTCGAATCAACGCTCGCCGCTGCGCCCCAGGCCGATTCGGAGACGCTTTCCGAGCACGTCTTTCGCCTGATCCAGGCCGCCATCGTCAAGGGCGAGATCGCTCCCGGCAGCAAGATCTCCGAGCCCGAACTGGCGCGCACCTACGGCATCAGTCGCGGGCCGCTGCGCGAGGCGATCCATCGCCTGGAAGGGCAGAAGCTCTTGGTGCGCGTGCCTCATGTCGGCGCGCGGGTGGTGTCGCTGTCGCACGCCGAGCTGATCGAGCTGTACGAGATCCGCGAATCGCTGGAGGGCATGGCCTGTCGCCTGGCCGCCGAGCGCATGAGCCAGGCGGAGATCGACGAGTTGCGTCGGGTGCTGGACACCCATGAGCGCGACGAGGCGTTTCAGGCCGGCCGGGGCTACTACCAGCAGGAAGGCGATTTCGATTTCCACTACCGGATCATCCAGGGCAGCGGCAACGAGACCCTGGCCAAGATGCTCTGCGGCGAACTGTATCAGCTGGTGCGCATGTATCGCCTGCAGTTCTCCTCGGTGCCGAACCGGCCGCGCCAGGCCTTCGCCGAACACCACCGCATTCTCGATGCCATCGCCGAACGTGACGGCGAGTTGGCCGAACTCCTGATGCGCCGCCATATCGGCGCCTCCAAACGCAATATCGAGCGCCATTATCTGGATGCTCAGTCCAAGACAGCCAAGAAACGAGGTGAGTCATGAGTCAGCTTTCCCCCGGCCAGCGCTTCCGCCAGGCCCTCGCCGAAGAAAGTCCATTGCAGGTGATCGGCGCAATCAACGCCAACCATGCGCTGCTGGCCAAGCGCGCCGGTTTCCGCGCCCTCTACCTGTCCGGCGGCGGCGTCGCGGCCGGCTCCCTGGGCCTGCCGGATCTGGGCATCAATACCCTCGATGACGTGCTCACCGACGTGCGCCGCATCACCGACGTCTGCGACCTGCCGCTGCTGGTGGACATCGACACCGGCTTCGGCCCGAGCGCCTTCAATATCGAGCGCACCATCAAGAACCTGATCAAGGCCGGCGCCGCCGCCGCGCATATCGAGGACCAGGTCGGCGCCAAGCGCTGCGGCCACCGTCCGGGCAAGGAAATCGTCTCCTGCGAGGAGATGGTCGACCGCGTGCGCGCCGCCGCCGATGCCAAGACCGACCCGGATTTCTTCCTCATCGCCCGCACCGACGCGATCCAGGCCGAGGGCGTCGATGCCGCCATCGAGCGCTGCCAGGCCTACGTCGAGGCCGGTGCCGACGGCATCTTCGCCGAGGCTGCCTACGACCTGCCGACCTACCAGCGCTTCGTCGAGGCGCTCAAGGTGCCGGTGCTGGCCAATATCACCGAATTCGGCGCCACCCCGCTGTTCACCCGCGACGAGCTGGCCTCGGTCGGCGTGGCCATCCAGCTCTACCCGCTGTCGGCCTTCCGCGCGGCGAACAAGGCGGCAGAAGCGGTCTACACCGCGATCCGCCAGAGCGGCCACCAGAAGGACGTGATCGAGCTGATGCAGACCCGCGCCGAGCTCTATGACCGCATCGGCTACCACGCCTTCGAGCAGAAACTCGACGCGCTGTTCGCCGCGAAAAAATAACAACGCATCAACCGGATTCGAGGAGATAAGAGATGAGCGCCGAAACCACTGCCGGCTTCAAACCGAAGAAGTCCGTCGCCCTGAGCGGCACCGCCGCCGGCAACACCGCCCTGTGCACCGTCGGCCGCACCGGCAACGACCTGCACTACCGCGGCTATGACGTACTGGACTTCGCCAACCGCTGCGAGTTCGAGGAAATCGCCCATCTGTTGGTGCACGGTAAGCTGCCCAACGTCGCCGAACTGGCCGGCTACAAGGCCAAGCTCAAGGCCCTGCGTGGCCTGCCGGCCGGGGTCAAGGCGGCGCTGGAAACCCTGCCGCCCTCCGCCCACCCGATGGACGTGATGCGCACCGCGGTGTCCGTGCTCGGCTGCCTGCAGCCGGAGAAGGACGACCACAACCACCCGGGCGCGCGCGATATCGCCGACAAGCTGATGGCCAGCCTGGGTTCGGCGCTGCTGTACTGGTACCACTTCAGTCACAACGGCAAGCGCATCGAGGTGGAAACCGACGACGACTCCATCGGCGGCCACTTCCTCCACCTGCTGCACGGCGAGAAGCCACGCGAGTCCTGGGTGCGCGCCATGCACACCTCGCTCAACCTGTACGCCGAGCACGAATTCAACGCCTCCACCTTCACCTCGCGGGTGATCGCCGGCACCGGCTCGGACATGTTCTCGGCCATCGCCGGCGCCATCGGCGCGCTGCGCGGGCCCAAGCACGGCGGCGCCAACGAGGTGGCCTTCGAGATCCAGAAACGCTACGACAACCCGGATGAGGCCGAGGCCGATATCCGTGCCCGCGTCGAGCGCAAGGAAGTGGTGATCGGCTTCGGTCACCCGGTCTATACCGTCAGCGACCCGCGCAACAAGGTGATCAAGGAAGTGGCCCGCGAGCTGTCCGTGGAGCAGGGCAACACCAAGATGTACGACATCGCCGAGCGCCTGGAAAGCGTGATGTGGGAAATCAAGAAGATGTTCCCCAACCTCGACTGGTTCAGCGCCGTGAGCTACCACATGATGGGCGTGCCCACCGCCATGTTCACCCCGCTGTTCGTCATCGCCCGCACCGCCGGTTGGTCCGCGCACGTCATCGAGCAGCGCATCGACGGCAAGATCATCCGCCCGAGCGCCAACTACACAGGCCCCGAAGACCTGAAGTTCGTGCCGCTCAAGGAGCGCAAATGATGAACACTCAATACCGTAAACGCCTGCCCGGCACCGCGCTGGATTACTTCGATGCCCGCGAGGCGGTCGAGGCGATCCAGGCCGGCGCCTGGGACAAGCTGCCCTACACCTCGCGCGTGCTCGCCGAGCAGCTGGTGCGTCGCTGCGAGCCACAGGACCTGAGCGCCGCGCTGGAGCAACTGGTCCAGCGCAAGCGCGACCTGGACTTTCCCTGGTACCCGGCGCGGGTGGTCTGCCACGATATCCTCGGTCAGACCGCGCTGGTCGACCTGGCCGGCCTGCGCGATGCCATCGCCGAGCAGGGCGGCGACCCGTCCAAGGTCAACCCAGTGGTGCCGACCCAGTTGATCGTCGACCACTCGCTGGCCGTGGAAGCGCCGGGCTTCGACCCGGATGCCTTCGCGAAGAACCGTGCCATCGAGGATCGGCGCAACGAGGATCGCTTCCACTTTATCGACTGGACGAAAACGGCCTTTAAAAACGTCGACGTGATCCCGGCCGGCAACGGCATCATGCACCAGATCAACCTGGAGAAGATGAGCCCGGTGATCCAGGCGCGCGGCGGCGTGGCCTTCCCCGACACCTGCGTCGGCACCGATTCGCACACCCCGCACGTGGATGCGCTGGGCGTGATCGCCATCGGCGTCGGCGGCCTGGAGGCCGAGACGGTGATGCTCGGCCATCCGTCGATGATGCGTTTGCCCGATATCGTCGGCGTCGAGCTGACCGGCAAGCGCCAGCCCGGCATCACCGCCACCGACATCGTCCTGGCGATCACCGAGTTCCTGCGCAAGGAGCGCGTGGTCGGTGCCTGGGTCGAGTTCTTCGGCGAGGGCGCCGACAGCCTGACCATCGGCGACCGCGCCACCATCTCCAATATGTGCCCGGAATACGGCGCCACCGCCTCGATGTTCTATATCGACGGCCAGACCATCGACTACCTCAAGCTCACCGGCCGCGAGCCGGAGCAGGTGGCATTGGTCGAGCGCTACGCCAAGACCCTCGGCCTGTGGAGCGATGCGCTGAAGACCGCCGAGTACGAGCGCGTGCTGCGCTTCGACCTGGGCAGCGTGGTGCGCAATATGGCCGGCCCGAGCAACCCGCATCGCCGCCTGCCCACTTCGGCGCTGGCCGAGCGCGGCATTGCCGACGAGACCAAGCTGCAAGCCGGCAAGGGCGAAGAAGCCCAGGGCCTGATGCCCGATGGCGCGGTGATCATCGCCGCCATCACCAGTTGCACCAACACCTCCAACCCGCGCAACGTCATCGCCGCCGGCCTGGTGGCGAAGAAGGCCAACGCCCTGGGTCTGGTGCGCAAACCCTGGGTCAAGACCTCCTTTGCGCCGGGCTCCAAGGTTGCCAAGCTGTACCTGGAAGAGGCTGGCCTGCTGCCGGAACTGGAGAAGCTCGGCTTCGGTATCGTCGCCTACGCCTGCACCACCTGCAACGGCATGTCCGGCGCGCTGGAGCCGAAGATCCAGCAGGAAATTATCGACCGCGACCTGTACGCCACCGCCGTGCTGTCGGGCAACCGCAACTTCGACGGGCGCATCCATCCCTATGCCAAGCAGGCCTTCCTCGCTTCGCCGCCGCTGGTAGTGGCCTACGCGATTGCCGGCACCGTGCGCTTCGATATCGAGCAGGATGTATTGGGCACCGACACTGCCGGCAATCCCGTCACCCTCAAGGATCTGTGGCCGAGCGACGAGGAGATCGACGCCATAGTCGCCGCCTCGGTGAAGCCCGAGCAGTTCAAGCAGATCTACATTCCGATGTTCGACCTCGGGACGGTCAAGGAGGCTGACAGCCCGCTGTACGACTGGCGGCCGATGTCCACCTATATCCGCCGCCCGCCTTACTGGGAAGGCGCCCTGGCTGGCGAGCGCACGCTGAAGGGCATGCGGCCACTGGCGCTGTTGCCGGACAATATCACCACCGACCACCTGTCGCCGTCCAACGCCATCCTGGCGGACTCGGCGGCCGGCGAGTATCTGGCGAAAATGGGCCTGCCGGAGGAGGACTTCAACTCCTACGCGACTCACAGGGGCGACCACCTGACCGCGCAGCGCGCCACCTTCGCCAACCCGCAACTGGTCAACGAGATGGCCGTGGTCGACGGCCAGGTGAAGAAGGGCTCGCTGGCCCGCGTCGAGCCGGAAGGGAAGGTGATGCGCATGTGGGAGGCCATCGAGACCTACATGAACCGCAAGCAGAACCTGATCATCGTCGCCGGCGCCGACTACGGCCAGGGTTCGTCCCGCGACTGGGCGGCCAAGGGCGTGCGCTTGGCGGGTGTGGAGGTGATAGTCGCCGAGGGCTTCGAGCGCATCCACCGCACCAACCTGGTGGGCATGGGCGTGCTGCCGGTGGAGTTCAAGCCGGGCACCACGCGCCTGACCCTGGGTCTGGATGGCACCGAGACCTATGACGTCGAGGGCGATATTTCGCCGCGCTGCGAGCTGACCCTGGTGGTCAATCGGCGCAACGGCGAGGTGGTCAAGGTGCCGGTGACCTGCCGCCTGGACACCGCCGCGGATGTCAGCGTGTACAAGGCCGGCGGCGTGCTGCAGCGCTTCGCCAAGGACTTCCTCAAGTCCTCGGTGGAAACCGCGACCGCGTAAGTGAAATACCCGCTGCGGCAACCCCGCAGCGGCTTCGTAGGTTGGCGCTGAGTGCAACGAAGCCCAACGTCCGCGGCGTTGGGCTTCGCAAGCTCAGCACCAACCTACACCCTAACCGGCACCCTGCAGGAGCCAGCTTCGCCGAACGGCTGTCTCCTACAGGCTACCGAACCCCAGATTGCCGCCAAGGAAACGACATGAGCCACGCACCCCAGATCAAAGTACCCGCCACCTATATCCGTGGCGGCACCAGCAAGGGCGTGTTCTTCCGTCTGCAGGATCTGCCCGAGCGCTGCCAGGTACCGGGTGCGGCGCGCGATGCGCTGTTTATGCGCGTGATCGGCAGCCCCGACCCGTACAGCGCGCATATCGACGGCATGGGCGGCGCGACCTCGAGCACCTCCAAGTGCGTGATCCTGTCGCAAAGCAGCCAGCCCGAGCACGACGTCGACTACCTCTATGGCCAGGTCTCGATCGACAAGGCCTTCGTCGACTGGAGCGGCAATTGCGGCAACCTGTCCACCGCCGCCGGTGCCTTTGCCATCCATGCCGGCCTGGTCGATCCGGCGCGGATTCCCGACAACGGCACCTGCGTGGTGCGCATCTGGCAGGCCAATATCCACAAGACCATCATCGCCCATGTGCCGATCAGCAATGGCCAGGTGCAGGAAACCGGCGACTTCGAGCTGGACGGGGTGACCTTCCCCGCGGCGGAGATAGTGCTGGAGTTCCTCGACCCGTCCGACGATGGCGACAGCTCGATGTTCCCCACCGGCAACCTGGTCGATGACCTCGAAGTGCCCGGCGTCGGCACCTTCAAGGCGACCATGATCAGCGCCGGCATCCCGACCGTGTTCGTCAATGCCGAGGATATCGGCTACCAGGGCACCGAACTGCGCGAAGCCATCAACGGCGATCCGGCGCAACTGGCGCGTTTCGAGCAAATCCGCGTGGCCGGCGCGCTGCGCATGGGCCTGATCAAGACGGCGGAAGAGGCTGCGACCCGCCAGCACACGCCGAAGATCGCCTTCGTTTCCCCGCCGAAGAGTTACCAGGCCTCCAGCGGCAAGCAGATAGAGGCTGGCGAGGTCGATCTGCTGGTGCGTGCGCTGTCCATGGGCAAGCTGCACCACGCCATGATGGGCACCTGCGCGGTGGCCATCGGCACGGCCGCGGCGATTCCCGGCACCCTGGTCAACCTGGCGGCCGGCGGCGGCGAGCGCGAGGCGGTGCGTTTCGGCCATCCGTCCGGCACCCTGCGCGTCGGCGCCCAGGCGAAGCGGGTCGACGGCCAGTGGACGGTGACCAAGGCCATCATGAGTCGCAGTGCGCGCATCCTGATGGAAGGCTGGGTAAGGGTGCCTGGCGACGCGTTCTGAGGGTGCGCAGCCGTCGGAAGGGTTTCCATGCCCCGTCATTCCCGCGAAGGCGAGAATCCAGAATAGGCAACTCGGTGAGACGCTAAGAAACGGTGTCGCCGGCAACTGGATCCCCGCCTACGCGGGGATGACGGAGTGGGAGGGGAGGATCTGTCGGCATGGGTATCGGCGCTGCGCGCCTCCACCGATACTACTTGAGCCGGCGCTCAACACCTTTCTCCACCAGGATCTTGGCCGAGATTTCCTCCACCGAGAAATGCGTGGAGTTGATATAGGCGATGTTCTCGCGGCGGAACAGGTTCTCCACCTCGCGCACCTCGAACTCGCACTGGGCGAAGCTGGCGTAGCGGCTGTTGGGCTTGCGCTCGTGGCGGATGGCGGTGAGCCGGTCGGGGTCGATGGTCAGGCCGAACAGCTTGTTCTTGTAAGGCTTGAGCGCGGTCGGCAGTTGCAGGCGCTCCATGTCGTCCTCGGTCAGCGGGTAGTTGGCGGCACGAATGCCGTACTGCATGGCCATATAAAGGCAGGTGGGGGTCTTGCCGCAGCGCGACACGCCGACCAGGATCAGGTCGGCCTTGTCGTAGTAGTGGGTGCGTGCGCCGTCGTCGTTGTCCAGGGCGAAGTTCACCGCCTCGATGCGCTCCATGTAGTTGGAGTTCTGCCCGATGGAGTGGGATTTGCCCACCGAGTAGGAGGAGTGCGAGGTCAGCTCCTGCTCCAGCGGCGCGAGGAAGGTGGAGAAGATGTCGATCATGAAACCGTTGGCGGTGGCCAGTACGTCGCGGATGTCCTGGTTGACGATGGTGTCGAAGATGATCGGGCGTGCGCCGTCCCTTTCGGCAGCCAGATCGATTTGTTGTACCATGGCGCGCGCTTTATCGACGCTGTCGATATAGGGACGCGTCAGTTTGGTGAATTGAATATTCTCGAACTGCGCGAGCAGGCTCTGGCCCAGGGTTTCGGCGGTGATGCCGGTGCCGTCGGAGATAAAGAAAGCGGTTCGTTTCATTTGCGCCAAAGGCCTTAAGCTGAGTTCGATTCTTGGCTATCATAGGCCGCGTTTTTCGCCGGCCCCACCGGGTTCGGCATTGTTACTTATTCAAGGGCAAGGCCACAATCGCATGGCGGCAGGCCGCCAGAGCATTCCAGCCCCCCAAGAGTTTGTGTAAAGGCTTGCGAGCTAGAGTCATGCAAGGCGCAACGACCAACGGGAGTAACAGCCGCAGGCTGGCCCGAAGGGCGAGCGCCAGCGAGTAAAACAGGCGAGAAAGCGGAGTGTGCTGTAGCACATGAGCATTTCGAGTCTGTTTTTAACGCAGCAGGGCCGAAGCGCAGCTGGCTTTACGCAAACTCTGAGCTTTTCCAACATCCTAGTGGAGAGATCACCTTGGTAGAGTACGTAGTTTCCCTCGATAAGCTCGGCAATCACGATGTTGAGCATGTGGGGGGCAAGAACGCATCCCTCGGCGAGATGATCAGCAACCTGGCTGGTGCCGGTGTCTCGGTTCCCGGCGGTTTCGCCACTACGGCTCAGGCCTACCGCGACTTTCTCGAGCAGAGCGGGCTGAACGCGCAGATCCACGCGGCCCTCGATGCCCTCGACGTCGACGACGTCAACGCCCTGGCCAAGACCGGCGCGCAGATTCGCCAGTGGGTGATGGACGCCGAGTTCCCGGCCCAACTGGATGCCGAGATTCGCAAGGCTTTTGCCGAGATGAGCGGCGGCAACGACAATATGGCCGTGGCCGTGCGTTCCTCTGCTACCGCCGAAGACTTGCCGGACGCCTCCTTCGCCGGTCAGCAGGAGACCTTCCTCAATATCCGCGGCGTGGACAACGTGATCCGCGCGGCCAAGGAAGTCTTCGCCTCCCTGTTCAACGACCGCGCCATCGCCTACCGCGTGCACCAGGGCTTCGACCACAAGCTGGTCGCCCTGTCCGCCGGCGTGCAGCGCATGGTGCGCTCGGAAACCGGCACTGCCGGTGTGATGTTCACCCTCGACACCGAATCCGGCTTCCGTGACGTGGTCTTCATCACCGGCGCCTACGGCCTGGGCGAGACCGTGGTGCAGGGCGCGGTCAACCCCGACGAGTTCTACGTGCACAAGCCGACCCTGGAGGCCGGCCGCCCGGCGATCTTGCGTCGCAACCTGGGCAGCAAGGCGATCAAGATGGTCTACGGCGACGAGGCCAAGGCCGGTCGCTCGGTGAAGACCGTGGAAGTCGACCGCGCCGAGCGCGCGCGTTTCTGCATCAGCGACGCCGAGGTCAGCGAGCTGGCCAAGCAGGCGCTGATCATCGAGAAGCACTACGGCCGGCCGATGGACATCGAGTGGGCCAAGGACGGCGACGACGGCAAGCTGTATATCGTCCAGGCCCGTCCGGAAACCGTGAAGAGCCGTGCCAGCGCCACCGTGATGGAGCGCTACCTGCTGAAAGAGAAGGGCACCGTGCTGGTCGAAGGCCGCGCCATCGGCCAGCGCATCGGCGCCGGCAAGGTGCGGGTGATCCACGACGTCTCCGAGATGGACAAGGTGCAGCCGGGCGACGTGCTGGTCTCCGACATGACCGACCCGGATTGGGAACCGGTGATGAAGCGCGCCAGCGCCATCGTCACCAACCGCGGCGGGCGTACCTGCCACGCGGCGATCATCGCCCGCGAGCTGGGCATTCCGGCCGTGGTCGGTTGCGGCAACGCCACCCAGGTGCTGAAAGACGGCCAGGGCGTCACCGTCTCCTGCGCCGAGGGCGACACCGGCTTCATCTTCGAAGGCGAGCTGGGCTTCGACATTCGCAAGAACTCGGTCGACGCCATGCCGGATCTGCCGTTCAAGATCATGATGAACGTCGGCAACCCGGACCGCGCCTTCGACTTCGCCCAGCTGCCCAACGAAGGCGTGGGCCTGGCCCGTCTGGAATTCATCATCAACCGCATGATCGGCGTGCACCCCAAGGCGCTGCTGAACTTCGCCGGCCTGCCGCCGGAGATCAAGGACAGCGTCGAGAAGCGCATCGCCGGTTACGGCGATCCGGTCGACTTCTACGTCGAGAAGCTGGTCGAGGGTATCAGCACCCTGGCCGCGGCCTTCTGGCCGAAGAAGGTCATCGTGCGCCTGTCGGACTTCAAGTCCAACGAATACGCCAACCTGATCGGCGGCAAGCTCTACGAGCCGGAAGAAGAGAACCCGATGCTCGGCTTCCGTGGCGCCTCGCGCTACATCAGCGAATCCTTCCGCGACTGCTTCGAGCTGGAATGCCGCGCGCTGAAGAAGGTGCGCGGCGAGATGGGCCTGACCAACGTCGAGATCATGGTGCCCTTCGTGCGCACCCTGGGCGAGGCCTCGCAGGTGGTCGAGCTGCTCGCCAGCAACGGCCTGGCCCGCGGGCAGGACGGCCTGAAGGTGATCATGATGTGCGAGCTGCCGTCCAACGCCATCCTGGCCGAGGAGTTCCTCGAGTTCTTCGACGGCTTCTCCATCGGTTCCAACGACCTGACCCAGCTGACCCTGGGCCTGGACCGCGACTCCGGCATCGTCGCCCACCTGTTCGACGAGCGTAACCCGGCGGTGAAGAAGCTGCTGGCCAATGCCATCGCCGCCTGCAACAAGGCCGGCAAGTACATCGGCATCTGCGGTCAGGGCCCGTCGGACCATCCGGACCTGGCCAAGTGGCTGATGGAGCAGGGTATCGAGAGCGTCTCGCTGAACCCGGACTCGGTGCTCGACACCTGGTTCTTCCTCGCCGAGACCCAGCCGGCCTGAGGCCTTGCCTGACGGCGACAAAGGGCGGGTCGATCCCGCCCTTTTTTGTGCACCGCCGTCTCGCAAACCGTCGTGAAACGATCTCTCCCGGCACCATTTGGTGTAAGCGCTTCCGGTCATCCGATTCATGCAAAGCAGCAGTGAGCTTTTCCCCGTCGCCCTGATCAGTGCCGAATTGCGCGGCGATCTCAGTGAGGACGTCTACCTCGTCAAACCCAACAACAGCCCGGATCCCAGCGTCGAGCTGGCCCTGACCCGTCTCGGCCTGGCCGGTGCCGAAGATGCACGCGGAGTGCCGGTGGTGCTGCTGCATGGCAGCTTCTCCAACCGGCGCTTCTGGTACTCGCCCAGGGGCGTCGGCCTGGGCGCGTACCTGGCGCGTGCCGGCTTCGATGTGTGGATCGCCGAGATGCGCGGCCACGGCCTGTCGCCGCGCAACGAAGGCTATCGCTACAACAGCGTGGCGCAGTACGTGCGCCACGACCTGCCGGCCATCGCCGCCTTCGTCGCCGAACAGAACGGGCAGGTCGCCCACTGGATAGGTCATTCCCTGGGCGGCATCACCCTGGCCGCGGCGCTCGGCGGCGGCTACCTGGACGCCCGGCAGGTGCGCTCGGCGGCGCTGTTCGGCAGCCAGATCAGCCGCATCCACTGGCCGCTCAAGCTGCCGCCGGTGGAGTGGGGCGGGCGTCTGCTGCTCAAGGGCCTGCCCTATATTTCCGGGCGGCGGATGAAGCAGGGCCCGGAGGACGAACCCATCGGCATCGCCCTGGAGAGCCTGCGCTGGCACGGCCTGTTCGGCCGCTTCGGCGACCGCGAGCAGGATTGGTGGGCGGGGCTGGCGAACATGACGATTCCGCTGCTGGCGGTGGCCGCCGCCGGCGACCGCCAGGACCCGCCCTGGGCCTGCCGCAAGCTGCTGCAGCAATGCGCGGCGGCGCCGCAGCAGTTTCTCCTGCTGAGCAAGCAGGGCGGTTTCTCCAGCGACTACGGGCATGTCGAGATGCTGGTCAGCAAGGAGGCGCAGCGCGAGGTCTGGCCGCTGGCCGAGTACTGGCTGAACCACCTGCAGCTGCCTGCCGGTTTCGCCGAGCAGCCTTCTGCAACGGGGGCTTGAGGCGGCGCAGGCGTTCCTTCGCCGCGCGCATGCCGTTAAGATATGACGCGATAAAGGCTTGTGGTCATTTATCGGCCTTGCCTGTCTTGCGTGTTCGTCGTTGCGACGTGCGGTGAACGTCCATGGTGCCGGGTCGTTCTGGCCGAAAGCGTTCTACGATGGTGTTGCATCGGTGCTGGGCCGTCACACGCCTGATTAATCCATTGCTGAAAGGAGTTTTGCCATGCACTACATCACCCCCGACCTGTGCGACGCCTACCCGGAGCTGGTGCAGGTGGTCGAGCCGATGTTCGCCAACTACGGCGGTCGCGACTCCTTCGGCGGCCAGATGGTCACCGTCAAGTGCCATGAGGATAACTCGCTGGTCAAGGAGCAGGTCGACCTGCCGGGCCAGGGCAAGGTGCTGGTGGTGGACGGCGGCGGTTCGCTGCGTCGTGCCCTGCTCGGCGACATGCTCGCCGAGAAGGCGGCCAAGAACGGCTGGGAAGGCATAGTGGTGTACGGCTGCATCCGCGACGTCGACGTGATCGCCCAGACCGAACTGGGCGTGCAGGCCCTGGCCAGCCACCCGATGAAGACCGACAAGCGCGGCATCGGCGACCTCAACGTGGCGGTGACCTTCGGCGGCGTGACCTTCCGCCCGGGCGAGTACCTGTATGCCGACAACAACGGCATCATCGTCGCCCCGCACGCCCTGAGCATGCCGGAATAAGGCCCATGCAGGATCAGCAATCGGCCCTGCTGCACGCCTTCGTCCTCGACGGACGCGGCGGCGCACGCAGCATCGCGGGCGAAGAGCTGGACGGGCTGCAACTGGCCGAGCAGGAAAGCCTGTGGCTGCACTGGGATCGCAGCCAACCCCAGGCGCAGCACTGGTTGCGCGCGCACAGCGGGCTGGACGAGTTCAGCTGCGACCTGCTGCTCGAGGAAAACACCCGGCCGCGTCTGCTGCCCCTGCCGGACGACGAGCTGCTGCTGTTCCTGCGCGGGGTCAACCGCAACCCCGGCGCCGAGCCCGAGGACATGGTCTCGGTGCGCATCTTCGCCGATGCGCGGCGGGTCATCTCGCTGCGCCTGCGTCCGCTGCGCGCCACCGAGGCGCTGATCGAGGACCTGCAGGCGGGCAGGGGGCCGAAAACCCCGTCCGAGCTGCTGCTGGAGCTGGCGCGCTACCTGACCGACCGCGTCGACGACCTGATCGCCGAATTGGGCGAGCTGCTCGACGGCGAGGAAGATCGCCTGGACGCCGACGAGCGCTACCGTCCCGAACACGGCCTGATGCTCCAGGTGCGCCGGCGCGCGGCCAGCCTGCGCCGTTTCCTGGCGCCACAGCGCGATCTCTACGCCCAACTGGCGCGCAACCGCCAGCCCTGGTTCGTCGAGGACGACGACGATTACTGGAACGAGCTGAACAACCGCCTGACCCGCTACCTGGAAGAGCTGGAGCTGGTCCGCGAGCGCGTCAGCCTGGTGCTGGAAGCGGAGAGTCGGCGCTTGGGCGAGCGGATGAACCGCATCATGTACCGCTTCAGCATCATCACCGGGCTGTTCCTGCCGCTGACCTTCCTCACCGGCCTGCTGGGCATCAACGTCGGCGGCATACCCGGCGCAGAGAGTCCGCTCGGTTTCTTCGTCGCCTGCGGCCTGATGGCGACCCTGGCGCTCGGCCAGCTGTGGCTGTTCCGCCGCTGGCGCTGGCTGTGATGTGTGACTTGGCCGCTCGCCGCCGCGTCTAGCCGTGACATCCCGTGAGGTGCGCATGCACGATCCATTCGAAGAATCCCTACGCGATTTGCTCAAGTCGTCGCCGTCCGATCATGACGACGATGCCTGCCTGCACCGGGTTCTCAAGACCGCCAACCGTCAGGTCGGCGCCGGCGACCTGTTCAGCCTGATGGGCCACTGGCTCGAAGCCCTGATGATTGCCCTGAACAACGGCTCGGCGCATGTCGCGCCGGTTTCGCGCCGTACCCATTCCCCTGCTTCCGCTGATAAGGCCGATTGAAATGGAACTCGACCCCTGGACCCAAAGCCTGATCGCCGCCATGACCGCACTCTGGACCAAGGTCGCCGGCTTCATCCCCAACCTGTTCGTCGCCCTGGTGCTGGTGCTGCTCGGCTTCGTCGTCGCCAAGCTGCTCGACACCCTGCTGTCCAAGCTGCTCGGCAAGGTCGGGCTGGATCGCCTGATGATGGGCACCGGGCTGACCAAACTGCTGGCGCGCGTCGGCATCCAGGCCTCGGTGTCGACCCTGATCGGCAAGATCGTCTACTGGTTCGTGCTGCTGATCTTCCTCGTCTCGGCGGCCGAGTCGCTCGGCCTGCAGCGGGTTTCCGCCACCCTCGACGTGCTGGCGCTGTATTTGCCCAAGGTATTCGGCGCGGCCCTGGTGCTGCTCGCCGGCGTGCTCCTGGCGCAGCTGGTCAGCAGCCTGGTGCGTGGCGCGGCCGAGGGCGTCGGCCTGGATTATGCCCACGGCCTGGGCCGCGTGGCCCAGGGCCTGGTGATCATCATCAGTATTTCGGTGGCCATCGGTCAGCTGGAGGTCAAGACCGATCTGCTCAACAACGTCATCGCCATCGTGCTGATCTCGGTCGGCCTGGCGGTGGCGCTGGCCCTGGGGCTGGGCAGTCGGGAGATCGCCAGCCAGATCCTGGCCGGCATTTATGTGCGCGAGTTGTACCAGGTCGGGCAACAAGTGCAGGTTGGTGAGGTCGAAGGCCAGATCGAGGAAATCGGCACGGTCAAGACTATCCTGTTAACCGATGCGGGTGAGTTGGTCTCGGTGGCCAACCGCGTGATGCTCGAGCAACGGGTAAACAGTCGCTAACGCGCCAATCCTGCTACTTTATGCCGCCGCCCGACAGGTATAGCCTGTTGGGCGGTTTTCGTCCCGACTCTCGGCCCAACTTGTTTTGAACAAAGCCCAAACCTTGCCCACGCGTTACGACCCCCGCGAGCTCACCGATGAGGAGCTGGTGGCGCGCGCTCACGACGAGTTGTTCCACATCACCCGTGCCTATGAAGAACTCATGCGCCGTTACCAGCGCACCCTGTTCAATGTCTGCGCGCGTTATCTGGGGAACGAAAGGGACGCCGACGATGTCTGTCAAGAGGTCATGCTGAAAGTTCTTTATGGTTTGAAGAACTTCGAGGGTAAATCCAAGTTCAAGACCTGGCTCTACAGCATCACCTATAACGAGTGCATTACCCAGTACCGCAAAGAGCGCAGGAAGCGGCGTTTGATCGACGCCCTGAGTCTCGATCCGCTGGAAGAGGCGTCCGAGGAAAAGACGCCGAAAGTTGAGGAGCGCGGCGGTCTGGATCGCTGGTTGGTACACGTCAACCCGATCGATCGGGAAATTCTGGTGCTACGTTTTGTCGCAGAGCTGGAGTTCCAGGAGATCGCCGACATCATGCATATGGGCTTGAGCGCCACGAAAATGCGCTACAAGCGAGCTTTGGACCGGTTGCGCGACAAATTTTCGGACACTGCCGAAACTTAGTTCAGCTAACCGACCACTAAGGGAGGGGCGAACCCTGCTAAAATCGCCGCCAAGTTGCCGACTGAAACTTCAGGCGACTTATTAACCACCAAGATGGGGATTTAACGGATGAAACTGAAAAACACCTTGGGCGTAGTCATTGGCTCTCTCGTTGCCGCAACTTCCTTCGGCGCGCTGGCGCAAGGCCAAGGCGCTGTCGAGGTGGAGGGCTTCGTCAATCGCTACTTCGCCGACACCCAGCGTGACTTCGCTCACGATGAAGGCAACCTGTTCGGCGCCAGCATTGGCTACTACCTGACCGACGATGTCGAGCTGGCCCTGTCCTACGGCGAGTACCACGACCTGCGTGGCGAAGGCGCTGCCGGCAGCAAGAACATCAAAGGCAACCTGACCGACCTGAAGGCCCTCTACCACTTCGGTCAGCCGGGTGCAGGCCTGCGTCCCTACGTGTCTGCCGGCTTCGGCCATCAGAGCATCGGCGACGCCAACAGCGGCGGCCGTGACCACTCCACTCTGGCTATCGCCGGTGCCGGTGCCAAGTACTACTTCACCGAGATGTTCTACGCCCGTGCCGGCGTCGACGCTCTGTACAACATCGACCAGGGCGACACCGAGTGGCAAGCCGGCGTCGGCGTCGGTCTGAACTTCGGTGGCGGCAGCAAGCCGGCCCCGGCTCCGGCCCCCGTAGCCGCTGTCGAGCCGATGCCCGAGCCCGCTCCGGAGCCGGTAATGGAAGCCGTGCGTGTCGAGCTGGATGTCAAGTTCGACTTCGACAAGGACCGCGTGAAAGAAGAAAGCTACGGTGACATCAAGAACCTGGCCGACTTCATGAACCAGTACCCGCAGACCACCACCACCGTTGAAGGTCACACCGACTCCGTCGGCAGCGACACCTACAACCAGGGTCTGTCCGAGCGTCGCGCCAACGCCGTTCGCGACGTGCTGGTCAACCAGTACGGTGTCGACGGCAGCCGCGTGAACACCGCCGGTTACGGCGAGTCGCGCCCGGTAGCCGACAACGCCACCGACGCTGGCCGCGCCGTCAACCGTCGCGTTGAAGCCGAAGTGGAAGCCCAGATCCAGCAGTAATGCTTCTGGTGCGCTAAGAAAAACCCGGCCTCGGCCGGGTTTTTCTTTTCTGGAATAAAAAAGCCCGCCGAGGGGGCGGCGGGCAAACAACGACTTCGCAGGAGCGCGAAGCGGTCAGGCATGCAGGAGCTGGGGCATGCTGATCTGGGCGCTGGTGCGGGCGACTTCGCCGATCACCAGGATGGCCGGGCTCTTCAGGGCGAAGGCTGTGGCATCGTCCTGCATCGCGCCCAGCTGGCTGCGGCATTCGCGTTGCTCGGGCAGCGAAGCGTTCTCGATCATCGCCACCGGCATTTCGCCGCTCATGCCGCCGGCGAGCAGGCCGGCCTGGATATCCGCCAGCTTGGCTACGCCCATATAGACCACCAGGGTGGTGCCGCCCTGGGCCAGGGCCGCCCAGTTCAGGCTGCTGTCGTCCTGGGTATGGGCGGTGACCAGGGTCACGCCGCGCGCCACACCGCGCAGGGTCAGGGGAATGCCGCAGTTGGTGGCACCGGCCAGGCCGGCGGTGATGCCGTTGACCAGCTCCACCTCGATGCCGTGCGTGCCGAGCCAGTCGGCTTCCTCGCTGCCGCGGCCGAAGATGCACGGGTCGCCGCCTTTCAGGCGCACCACGCACTTGCCCTGGCGCGCGTAGCGCAGCATCAGGCGATGGATAAAGGCCTGCGGGGTGGAGCGGCAGCCGCCGCGCTTGCCCACCGAGACGATGCGCGCGCCGGGGCAGTGCTCGAGCACGGCCGGGTTGACCAGATCGTCGATCATCACGATTTCGGCCTGGTTCAACGCCTTGACCGCCTTGAGAGTCAGCA
Source organism: Pseudomonas sp. NPDC077186 (assembly GCF_044543505.1). Taxonomy (NCBI): domain Bacteria; kingdom Pseudomonadati; phylum Pseudomonadota; class Gammaproteobacteria; order Pseudomonadales; family Pseudomonadaceae; genus Pseudomonas; species Pseudomonas sp. NPDC077186. Next base: position 234,250 of record NZ_JBITWE010000001.1, on the reverse strand, counting down.
GCTCGGGATCGCCAGGGCCAGCGCCCACCAGCCAGACTTTCGCATTCATATCGCCTACCTCGTAGGGTGCGCTGTGCGCACCGAATTATTTTGCAGCGGTGCGCACAGCGCACCCTACGCTTGTGTCGCCACTGGCTGCTGAGCCAGCAGGCGTTTGATTTCGGGGACGCAGGAACCGCAGCTGGTGCCGCACTTGAGCTCCTGCTTGAGGCCGTCCAGGTCCAGGCCGCGCTTGATGCCGGCGCACACCGCGCCTTCGCTGACGTTGAGGCAGTTGCACAGGGTCTTGCCGCGCACCGAGGCGCCAGCGTCGCCTGGCGGCGCGGAGACCGGGGCGAGCAGCCAGCGGCGCAGGTCGGCATCGGCCTGACCGTCCAGCCACAGGCTTCTGAGCCATTCGCTGGCGGCGGTTTCGCCGGCCAGGCGGATGCTGACGATGCGGCCGTCCTCGATGCGCACGCGCTTGCCCACTGCGCGGCGTGGATCGTCGTAGGCCAGCACCGGGCCCTGATGCAGGCGCAGCAGGCGGTCGATCTGCGCCAGCAGCTCGGGCTGCGGCGCCACGGCGCTGGCGGCGCGGATCAGCAGGGCGGGGCGTTCGCGACCGGTGGGGGTCAGGCTGGCGTAGGCGAAGTCCTCGAACAGCGGACGCAGCGCCTCGAAGCGGCTCTGCACCTCGCCCTCGACCAGGGCGAACAGCTGCCAGGGCAGCTCGACCTTGTCCACCTCGACGCCGGCGTGCTTGAGCTCCGGCTGCTTGGACAGCGGATCGAAGGCTGGCTGGGTCAGCACGTTGGTGCCCAGACCCTTGAGGAAGCGGTCGCCCCAGTGCATCGGCAGCCAGGCCTGGCCGGGACGTACCGACGCGTCGGCCTGCACCGGCAGGATCAGGCTGCCGCGACGGCTGCGCAGCTTGACCAGATCGCCGTCCTGCAGGCGGCGGCGACGCAGCTCGTCCGGGTGCAGGCCGAGCACGGCGGCCTCGACGTGGCCGAACAGGCGTGCGGCGGTGCCGGTGCGGCTCATGCCGTGCCACTGGTCGCGCAGGCGACCGGTGTTGAGGGTGAGCGAATAACGCGCCTCGCGCTTTTCCTTCGGCGCGCGGTACGGGTCGGCATGGAACTGCGCGCGACCGCTGGCGGTGGGGAAGCGGCCGTCGGCATAGAGCCGCGCCGTTCCCTGATAGGCGCCGGCCGGGAACGGCCATTGCTGGGGACCTTGGTCGTCGAGCAGCGCGTAGCTCAGCCCCGAGAGGTCGAGGTCGCGCTGGGCGGTCAGGTGCTTGTATTCCTCGAACAGCGCTTCGCTGTCGGCGAAATCGAACAGGCTGGGCAGGCCGGGGCGGAGCAAAGTTTCCAGGCGACGGGCGAAGTCGCAGGTGATCGACCAATCGGGCCGCGCCTCTGCGGGCGCTGGCACGGCGCGGCGCACATGGCTGACGCGGCGCTCGGAGTTGGTCACCGTGCCTTCCTTCTCGCCCCAGCTGGCGGCGGGCAGCAGCAGGTCGGCGTAGCGGCAGGTCTCGGTGGTGAAGAAGGCTTCCTGCACCACGACGAAGGGGCAGGCGGCCAGGGCCTCGTGCACCTTGTTCTGGTTCGGCAGCGACTGTGCCGGGTTGGTGCAGGCGATCCACAGCGCCTTGATACGCCCGTCGTGCAGCGCATCGAACAGTTCGATGGCGGACAGACCGGGCGTCTCCGGCAGCGCGTCGACGCCCCAGTAGGCGGCGACTTCGGCGCGGTGCTCGGCGTTGCCGGCCTCGCGATGGCCCGGCAGCAGGTTGCTCAGGCTGCCGGTCTCGCGGCCGCCCATGGCGTTGGGCTGGCCGGTCAGGGAGAAGGGGCCGGCGCCGGGCTTGCCGATCTGCCCGGTGGCCAGGTGCAGGTTGATCAGCGCGCTGTTCTTCGCGCTGCCGGATGAGGACTGATTGAGCCCCATGCACCACAGCGAGAGGAACGACGGCGCGCGGCCGATCAGTTCGGCGCAGCGCTGCAGGGCGTCCAGGCTGATGCCGCAGATATCGGCGGTGGCCGCCGGGCTGTAGTCGCGCACCAGGTTCTTCAGCGCCTCGAAGCCTTCGGTATGGGCGTCGATATAGCGGCGGTCGACCCAGCCTTCCCACAGCAGGATATGCAGGATGCCGTGGAACAGCGCGACGTCGGTGCCGGGCAGGATCGCCAGGTGCAGATCGGCCAGCTCGCAGGTGTCGGTGCGCCGCGGGTCGACGACGATGATCTGCATCTCGGGACGCCTGGCCTTGGCTTCCTCCAGGCGGCGGAACAGCACCGGATGGGCGTAGGCCATGTTGGAGCCGGCGATCAGCAGGCAGTCGCTCTGCTCGATATCTTCGTAGCTGCAGGGCGGGGCGTCGGCGCCGAGGCTGCGCTTGTAGCCCACCACCGCGCTGGACATGCATAGCCGCGAGTTGGAGTCGATGTTATGCGTACCCACCAACGCTCTCGCCAGCTTGTTAAAGGCGTAGTAATCCTCGGTCAGCAGCTGGCCGGAGATGTAGAAGGCCACGCTGTCCGGGCCGTGCTCGCGGATGGTCTCGGCGAACACCGCCGCGGCGTGGTCCAGGGCGCTGTCCCAGTCCGTGCGCGAACGGGCCAGGCCCTTGCCCAGGCGCAGCTCGGGGTACAGGGCGCGGGCGTCGAGGTCGCCGGTCAGGTGCAGGGTCGAACCCTTGCTGCACAGCTTGCCGAAGTTGGCCGGGTGGCTGGGGTCGCCGGCGACGCCGAGGATCTGCTCGCCGTCGTGCTCGATCAGCACGCCGCAGCCCACGCCGCAGTAGCAGCAGGTGGAGGCGGTGACTTGAGTGGGGCTGGCCATGTTCGCAATTCCTAGCGCAAGCGGGGGAAAGGGTGGGAGGGGCTTTAGCCGCGACAGTCGCCGCTGAAGCGCCTCCCACGGGGCGGACTAGTTGCGTTGCGCGAATGCCAGCAACACGCGGCCGCTCTCCACCTTGGCATGGTGTCGATGGGCGCAGCCCACATCCGGCGCCACGGCCTCGCCGGACTCCAGCTCGATCTGCCAGTTGTGCAGCGGGCAGGCCACGCGCTTGCCGTAGATCAGACCCTGGGACAGCGGGCCGCCCTTGTGCGGGCAGCGGTCGTCGAGGGCGAAGACCTCGTCGGCGGCGGTACGGAAGATGGCGATATCGCCTTTGGGACCGTTGACGATGCGCGAGCCGAGCACGTTGATCTCGTCCAGGGCGCAGATATCCAGCCAGTTCATACGGTGGCCTCCTCGATTTGCACGACCTTGATGGTGTCGAACTCTTTCTTCAGTTGCGGCGTTTCGATGCGCTCCTTCCACGGGTCCTGTTCGAACGACAGGGCGTAGTGCAGGCGCGCGGCCAGGGCCTTGCGGTTGGCTTCGTCTTCCAGCACCGCCTTCTTGATGTGCTCCATGCCGACGCGCTGCATGTAGTGCACGGTGCGCTCGAGATAGAAGGCCTCCTCGCGGTACAGCTGGAGGAAGGCGGCGTTGTACTCGCGCACTTCCTCGGCGGTCTTGACCTTGACGAAGAACTCCGCCACCTCGGTCTTGATCCCGCCGTTGCCGCCGATGTACAGCTCGAAGCCCGAATCCACGCCGATGATGCCGACGTCCTTGATGCCGGCCTCGGCGCAGTTGCGCGGGCAGCCGGAGACCGCCAGCTTGACCTTGTGCGGCGACCACATGTTGAACAGATCGTGCTCCAGGTCGATACCGAGCTGGGTGGAGTTCTGCGTACCGAAGCGGCAGAACTCGCTACCGACGCAGGTCTTCACCGTGCGGATGGACTTGCCGTAGGCGTGGCCGGAGGGCATGTCCAGCTCCTTCCACACCGCCGGCAGGTCTTCCTTCTTGATTCCCAAGAGGTCGATACGCTGGCCGCCGGTGACCTTGACCATGGGCACCTTGTACTTGTCGGCCACATCGGCGATGCGGCGCAGCTCGGACGGGTTAGTCACGCCGCCCCACATGCGCGGCACCACCGAGTAGGTGCCGTCCTTCTGGATATTGGCGTGGGCGCGTTCGTTGATCAGGCGCGACTGCGCATCGTCCTTGGCCTCGCCCGGCCAGGTGGAGATCAGGTAGTAGTTGAGCGCCGGACGGCAGGTGGCGCAGCCGTTGGGCGTGCTCCAGTTGAGGAATTCCATGGTCTGCGCCATGGAGGTCAGGTGCTGCTCGCGGATCGCCTTGCGGATCTGCCCGTGGTTGAAGTCGCTGCAGCCGCAGATGGCCTTCTCGCTCTTGGGCTTGACGTCGGCGGCGCCGCCGACGGTGCTGATCAGGATCTGCTCGACCAGGCCGACACAGGAGCCGCAGGAGCTGCCGGCCTTGGTGTGCTTCTTGACCTCGTCGACGGAGAACAGGCCGTTTTCCTGGATGGCCTTGACGATGCTGCCCTTGCACACGCCGTTGCAGCCGCAGATCTCCATGCTGTCGGGCATGTTCGCGGTCTTGTCGGCGCCCTGGTGGCCGACGTCGCCGATGGCGCCTTCGCCGAACATCAGGTGGTCGCGGATCTCGCCGACGTTGTGGTTCTCGCGGATCTGGCGGAAGTACCAGCCGCCGTCGGCGGTGTCGCCATACAGGCAGGCGCCGACCAGCACGTCGTCCTTGATCACCAGCTTCTTGTAGACGCCGCCGATAGGGTCGGAGAGGGTGATGGTCTCGGTGCCTTCGCCGCCCATAAATTCCCCGGCGGAGAACAGGTCGATGCCGGTGACCTTGAGCTTGGTCGAGGTCACCGAGCCCTGGTAGCGGGCGAAGCCGAGCTGGGCCAGATGGTTGGCGCAGACCTTGGCCTGCTCGAACAGCGGCGCCACCAGGCCGTAGGCGATGCCGCGGTGGCTGGCGCATTCGCCGATGGCGTAGACGCGCGGGTCATAGGTCTGCATGGTATCGTTGACCAGGATGCCGCGGTTGCAGGCGATACCGGACTGCTCGGCCAGCTCGCTGTTGGGGCGGATGCCGGCGGCCATCACCACCAGGTCGGCGGGAATCACTTCGCCGTCCTTGAACTTCACCGCGCAGACGCGGCCTTCGCCGTTGTCCAGCAGTTCGGCGGTGTGCTTGGGCAGGAGGAACTTCAGGCCGCGGTCTTCCAGGGATTTCTGCAGCAGCTCGCCAGCGGTGCGATCGAGCTGGCGTTCCAGCAGCCAGTCGCCGAGGTGCACCACGGTGACGTCCATGCCGCGCAGCTTGAGGCCGTTGGCTGCTTCCAGGCCGAGCAGGCCGCCGCCGATGACCACGGCGTGCTTGTGGGTCTTGGCGGTGTCCATCATGGTCTGGGTGTCGGCGATGTCGCGGTAGCCGATCACCCCGGCCAGGTCCTTGCCCGGGATCGGCAGGATAAAGGGGTTGGAACCGGTGGCGATGAGCAGGCGGTCGTACTCGGCCTCGCTGCCGTCGTCGGCGATCACCAGGCGCTTCTTGCGGTCGATCTTGACCGCCTTGCGCCCCAGCAGCAGCTTGATGTCGTTTTCCGCGTACCAGCTGAGATCGTTGAGCACGATCTCCTCGAAGGTCTGCTCACCGGCCAACACCGGCGAGAGCAGGATGCGGTTGTAGTTGGGGTGCGGCTCGGCGCCGAACACGGTGATGTCGTAGAGATCGGGGGCGAGCTTGAGCAGCTCCTCGAGGGTGCGCACACCCGCCATGCCGTTGCCGATCATCACCAGCTTGAGTTTTTGCATGCCGGCCATCTCCTGAAAAATCACGGTAGAAAAGAAAAAACAAAAAAGGCGTCCCGCTAGTCACCTAGCGAGGACGCCTTTGTCCAGGTCCCGTTCTATCGGGAAGTGCAGCCCTCTTCGTTGAAGGTCGCGCTTTATTTAACTCGTGGCAGTTGCAATGCAGCGCCTGTGCCAACTTTACAAAATCACGGTTTTTCAGGCTTTTCAGGCACTTGCCGACCTCTGTCGAGCATGCTCGTGCACCTTTGCGAGGCGGTTTGCGCTGCTTTGGTGCGCGCTTGGCTATTTGAGCAGCAGCAGCGCCAGCAGCAGGTTGAGCAGCAGCGACACCAAGGCCACCGTGCGCCAGACCACCAGCGGCTCGCGCTCCAGCAGCGGCCGCGGGCGGCTGCCGATGGACTGGCGCTCGCCGCTTTCCAGGGCCAGCAGCCATTCCTCGGCGGTTTCGAAGCGCTGCGCCGGGGCGGCGGCCACCGCGCGGTTCAAGACCTCGTCGAGCCAGGCCGGCAGATCCGGGCGGTAGCGGCTGGCCGGCACCGGTTGGCCGAAGCGCGGGTGCTGGAAGGCCTCGACCTCGCCATGGGGGTAATGGCCGGTGAGCAGGTGGTAGAGGGTCACACCGGCGGCGTAGAGATCCTGTTGCGCGCTGGGCGGGCTGCCGGCGAAGGCCTCCGGGGCGATATAGCTGGGCGTGCCGGGCAGGCTGTGCGCTTCGTCGCGGGTCAGGCCGGGGCAGTAGGCCAGGCCGAAGTCGAGTACGCGCAGTTCGCCGTCGTCGCCGAGCAGCAGGTTCTCCGGCTTGATGTCGCGGTGCAGGATATTGCGCCGGTGCAGCAGGCCGAGGGCCTTGATCAGGCGTGGCGCCAGGTCCTGCCAGTCGGCCAGACTCAGTGGGCCGTGCTGTTGCAGGCGTGCGGCCAGGGTCTGGCCGGCATACTCGCGCTGCACGTAATAGAGGTGCTGGCGCAGCGGCAGGGCATGCTGCTCGGGGAAGTGGCGGCCGGCGACGCGGCGCAGGAACCATTCCTCCTGCAGCAGCGCCGGGCCGGCCTGCTCTTCGCCGGCGCGGCTGGGCGGCAGGGTCTTGAGCAGCCAGGGTTGGTTGTCCGCGTCGCGCACCCGGTAGATCAGCGACTGGCGCGATTCGCCGAGCAGGTCGTCGACCTGCCAGCCCTCGAACTCCTGGCCGTCGCGCAGGCGCGGCGGCAGCGGCCAGTGCTCGAGCTGGGCCAGGGTGTCGGCCAGCGCCGCCTCGGGCAACTGCTCGACGTGCACCAGCAGGGCGCTGGCGTTGTCCTGGCTGCCGGCGCGGTGGGCCTCGCCGACCAGCGCCTGGCAGGTCGCCTGGGCGTCGTCGTCTTGCTGCAGCAGTTCGCCGATGCGTTTGTCGCTGAGGCAGGCCCAGACGCCGTCGCTGACCAGCAGGAAGCGGTCGCCGGCCTGCAGCTCGCCGTCGCGGTAGTCCACCACCAGGTGCTGATCCAGGCCCATGGCGCGCTTGAGCACGTGCTGCATGCCCGGCTGTTCCCACACGTGGTCCTCGGTCAGGCGCAGCAACTGGCCATCGCGCCACAGGTAGGCGCGGCTGTCGCCGATATGCGCCAGGGTGTAGCGGCGGCCGCGCAGCACCAGGGCGGTGAGGGTGGTGAGCAGCGGCTGACCGCCGCCGTTGGCTTGCAGCCAGCGGTTGTGCGCGATCAGCAGGCGGTCCAGGCTGTGCTGTACCGGCCAGGTTTCCGGGGTGGAGTAGTAGTCCAGGGCCAGCGCCTGCAGGGTGGCGCGCGCGGCCAGGCCGCCGTCGGCGCACTGACTGACGCCATCGGCCAGGCCCAGCAGGTAGCCCTTGCTGGCGGCCAGGGCCGGCGCCGGGGTGACCACGCGCAGGGCGTCCTGGTTCTCGCTACGCGGGCCGGTGGCGCTGGTTTCGCCGATGCTCAGTTGCAGGGCCATGGAGTGGTTTCCGCAGATCGTTTATTCGGGGAAGGGCTGAGGCAAAGGCGGGGCCGAAGCCCGCGGCACGAGTTGGTCGTTGCCGACTTCACCCGCTTTTCCTGACCAGTGCAATGCCGCGCGGCCGCTCGGTCCCGCCTTTGCCTCAACGCTTCGGATCGTAGGGTGCGCCGCGCGCACCAGCGCTCGACGCGAATTGCTGGTGCGCATGGCGCACCCTACGAAGGGCGCTAATCGCCGAAGGTTCGCTTACACCCGTGCCGCGGTCACCGCGGCGCTGCCCCAGGTGGTGCGCCAGCGTTGCTTGACCCCGTGCAGGCCGACCCAGGCCAGCACGCCGAGGCTGGCGAACAGCCACAGGCCGAGTTGGTAGTCGCCGGTGTGCTGCTTGATGGTGCCCAGGCCGGCGGCGAGGAAGAAGCCGCCGACGCCGCCGGCCATGCCGATCAGCCCGGTCATCACGCCGATTTCCTTGCGAAAGCGCTGCGGTACCAGCTGGAACACCGCGCCGTTGCCGGCGCCGAGGCCGAGCATGGCGGCGACGAACAGGGCCAGGGCGGCGGTCGAACTGGGCAGGTTGAAGCCCACCGCGGCGATGCACAGCGAGGCGATGGTGTACATCATCAGCAGCGAGCGGATACCGCCGATGCGGTCGGCCAGGGCGCCGCCGAGCGGGCGCAGCAGGCTGCCGGCGAAGACGCAGGCGGCGGTGTAGTAGCCGGCGGTCACCGGGTTCAGCCCGTACTGGTCGCTGAAGTAGCCGGGCAGGGCGCTGGCCAGGCCGATGAAGCCGCCGAAGGTGACGCTGTAGAAGAACATGAACCACCAGCTGTCGCGGTCGCCGAGGGCCTTGAGGTAGTCGCCGAAGGCCTTGGCCTTGGGCCGTTCCGGCGCGTTCCTGGCGACCAGGGCGAAGATCACCAGGGTCGCCAGCAGCGGGATCAGCGCCCAGCCGAACACGTTCTGCCAGCCGGACAGCGCGGCCAGGCCGGGGGCGAACAGCGCCGCCAGGACGGTGCCGGAGTTGCCGGCGCCGGCGATGCCCATGGCCTTGCCCTGGTGCTGCGGCGGGTACCACTGCGAGGCCAGCGGCAGGGCCACGGCGAAGGCGGCGCCGGCGAAACCGAGGAACAGGCCGAGCAGCAGCGCCTGCTCGTAGCTGCCGATGCCGATCTGCCAGGCGCAGAACAGCGCGACTATCACCACCACCTGGCCGAGCAGGCCGGCGGTCTTCGGCGACAGGCGGTCGGCGAGAAAGCCCATCAGCAGGCGCAGCACGGCGCCGGCGAGAATCGGCGTGGCCACCATCAGGCCGCGCTGCTGGGCGTTGAGCTCGAGGTCGGTGGCGATCTGCACCGCCAGCGGGCCGAGCAGGTACCAGACCATGAAGCTCAGGTCGAAATAGAGGAAGGCGGCGAACAGGGTGGGGGCGTGGCCGGCTTTCCAGAAACTTGTATTCATCGATCACCTCATCAGCGAGAAGGGGCCCGGCCCGGCGCGACAGACCGTGGTCGTGGACACGGCGGCCGCGCCTGCCGGGGAGGCCGCGCACTTGTGGCGCGCGGCCCTGCGGCCGAGGCCACAGCAGGGTTGAACGATTGCAGTGCAGGTTCGGATCGCGACGCCTGCGCCGGCCCCGGACACTGGGGCGAACACGAAAAAAAACGCCGCTTCACCGCAGGCCGTTGAGGCGAGGTGAGGCGACGTCTTTGTCGTGAGGGAGGCGGCCGCCGTTGGCTACCTTGTGCAGGGTCTAAGCAAGAGCCGCGCCAATTGCCAATGGGCCTGGCGGTGCGGGGTCGCGGGCGTTGCGCTGGCGGCTGGCTGCCGCAAAAGGAGGCGCAGGCGCGGCGGCATGCACCTGGACGGGGCGTTGCGGGTGTCGAGCGGCTCAGTCGCGGGCGGCGGCGACCAGGCTGCGCGGTTCGGCTGCGGCGAGCGCGGCGCCGGTGGCGTGCGTCGGCAGCGGCAGGGTCAGCAGGGCCAGCGCCAGCAGGTTGCTCAACAGACCGGCCTGGCGCGCGCGGCGATAGCTCGTAGACATGACGAATCCCCCCTTTCTTGCTGTTCTGCCCTAGGCGTAGCAGACGAATGGCCGGTTGTCACGGCGACGGCTGCAAGAATCGCGCAATCGCCCGTGGTCCGGCGTCTGCGGGCGAAAAAAACGGCGGTGCTATACTGCAATCCTGATCAAAAAATAGACAGATCGCCGCCTGGCGAGCCGCCTACCCGGCGGCGCCTGCGGGACGCTCGGCAGCATGGCAAAGCGAGATGGGAGGTGGGTCATGAATCGGCACTACTACATCAGCGACAACCTGGACGAGCTCGAGCGTGTCGAGCAGGAACTGGAAGCCCAAGGCATCAGCACCGAACAGATTCACGTGCTCAGCGAACAGGACGCCGAGGTGGAGCATCACCACCTGCACGACGTGCCCTCGTTCATGAAGCAGGACGTGGTGCACTCCGGCGAGATCGGCGCGCTGATCGGCCTGGTGCTGGCCGCCGCGGTGCTGCTCGGCGCCTATTGGCTGGGCTGGACGGCCAGCGCCGCGGGCTGGATGCCGTTCATCTTCCTGGCCATCGTGCTGTTCGGCTTCTGCACCTGGGAGGGCGGCTTCTTCGGCATCCAGGTGCCCAACGCGCATTTCCGCCGCTTCCGCCAGTACCTGAAAGACGGCAAGCACGTGTTCTTCGTCGATGTCGAGCCGGAACAGGAGCCGCTGCTGGCCCAGGTGGTCGGTCATCATCCGCGTCTGAGCGACGCCGGCACCGGCGAGGCGGCGCCGCACTGGATAGTCGCCTGGCTGCAGCGCTGGCACCAGTTCAAGCGCACCATCTGAACTAGCCAGTCGCTGTCCGCCCGGCCGCTCACGGCGCGTCGGGCGCTTACCCCTGGTCGAAGAACAGCACGCGGCTGAGGAACACGTAGTTCGCCTCGCTCGCCATCAGCCCCACCAGCACCAGCAAGCACAGCGGCGGCAGCAGGATGGCGTAGACCATGGCCAGGCGCTCCCAGGCCATGTGCATGAAGATGGCGACGATCAGCCCGGCCTTGAGCAGCATGAACAGCAGGATCAGCGACCAGCGCAGGTAGCCGGCGAGGTGGAAGTAGTCGACCAGGTAGGAGAGGGTGCTGAGCACGAACAGCAGCCCCCAGATCTTCAGGTACAGGCCGATCGGATGCTGCTGGGTCTGGGCCATGGCGAGTCCCTCACCAGAGGTAGAAGAAGGCGAAGATGAATACCCACACCAGGTCGACGAAGTGCCAGTACAGCCCGGCGATCTCGACGTTCTGGTAGTTGCCGGAGCGCTCGTAGGCCCCGCGCCAGACCTTCCAGGCGATGATGCACAGGTAGAGCACGCCGATCGACACGTGCAGGCCGTGGAAACCGGTGATCATGAAGAAGCTGGCGCCGAACTGGGCGGCGCCCATGGGGTTGCCCCAGGGCCTGACGCCTTCCTCGATCAGCTTGCTCCATTCGAACGCCTGCATGCCGACGAAGGCCACGCCACCGAGGGCGGTGGCCAGCATCAGCGCGGCGGTGCGACCGCGTTCGCGACGGTAGGCGTAGTTGACCGCCATGGCCATGGTGCCGCTGCTGCTGATCAATACGAAGGTCATGATGGCGATCAGGATCAGCGGGATGCTCTGCCCGGCGATGGTCAGGGCGAACACCTCGCTGGTGTTCGGCCAGGGCTCGGTGGTGGTCATGCGCACCGCCATGTAGCCGGTGAGAAAGCAGGTGAAGACGAAGGTGTCGCTGAGCAGGAAGATCCACATCATCGCCTTGCCCCAGGGCACCTGGTGGAAGGCCTCCTTGTCCGCTGCCCAGTCGGCGGCGACTGCCTGCCAGGGCGGCGTGGCGGTGTCCGGTGTGGGGTGTTCGCGGCGACTGGCCATGGCGTTTCACCTCAGGCCGCAGAAGGCGGCGATGGCCTGGTAGGTCTGCGGGCTGCTGGTGAGCACGGCGAACAGCAGCAGCCACAGCCCCAGCAGGTAGTGCCAGTAGCTGGCGCAGAGCTCCACGGCGACGGCGAAGGCCTGCGGCCGGCGCAGCCGCGTGGCCAGGGCCCAGGCCCAGACCGCCAGGCCGCCGAGCAGGTGCAGGCCGTGCAGGCCGGTGAGTAGGTAGAAGAAGCTGTTGGCCGGGTTGCCGGCGAGCGGATAGCCCCAGGCGGCGACGCGTTGCCAGAACCACAGCTGGCCGAGGAGAAACACCAGCGCCAGCAGCCCGCCGGCGGCGAAGGCCAGCTGGCTGGTCGCCATTCGCGAGCGCCGCGCGGCCAGCCGGGCGATCTGCAGGCACAGGCTGGCGACGAGCAGCACGGCGCTGTTGCCCCACAGCGGCCAGGGCTGCGCCAGCGGCGCCAGTGGGTCGGTCAAGGGCTGCCAGTCCCCGACCTGCGAGCGCATCAGCAACGCCAGCAGGAACAGCAGAAACAGTGAGCTGATCGCCGCCAGCAGCAGGCGCAGGCCGACCCGGGCGGTGTGCAGGCGCTCGGCCGGCGTCGTCTCCGCAGGCTGCGGCCAGCCGCCGGGGCCGAGTTCCTCGCCGTCGCGCAGCAAGAGCCGGTTCATGGCCTGTGCTCCGTCGCTGCGTTCTTCATCCGCTGCAGCTCCTCGTCCGACACCGTCTGCGGCACGAAGTCCTGCTCCACCCCCGGCACGCTGTAGTCGTAGGCCCAGCGGTGCACCACCGGCAGGCGGGCGCCCCAGTTGCCGTGCACCGGCGGGGTCTGCGGGGTCTGCCATTCCAGGCTGGCGGCGCGCCAGGGGTTGGCGCCGGCGGGCTTGCCCTTGGCCAGGCTCCAGAACAGGTTGAACAGGAACAGCAGCTGGGCGACGCCGACCACCAGGGCGGCGACGGTGATGAAGGCGTTGAGGTCCTGCGCCGACTGCGGGATGAACTCGTAGTCGTCGAAGGCGTAGTAGCGCCGCGGCATGCCGAGAAACCCCAGGTAGTGCATGGGGAAGTAGATGGCGTAGGTGCCGAGGAAGGTGATCCAGAAATGCAGCTGGCCGAGGCGGTCGTCGAGCAGCCGCCCGGTGATCTTCGGGTACCAGTGGTAGATGGCGCCGAACACCACCAGGATCGGCGCCACGCCCATGACCATGTGGAAGTGGGCGACCACGAAATAGGTGTCCGACAGCGGGATGTCGACTATCACGTTGCCGAGGAACAGCCCGGTCAGGCCGCCGACCAGGAAGGTGAGGATAAAGGCCAGGGCGAACAGCATGGGCACGGTCAGGTGGATGTCGCCCTGCCACAGGGTCAGCACCCAGTTGTACACCTTCAGCGCGGTGGGCACGGCGATGATCAGCGTGGTGATGGCGAAGAAGAAGCCGAAGTAGGGGTTCATGCCGCTGACGTACATGTGGTGCGCCCACACCACGAAGCTCAGCACGCCGATGGCGACTATGGCCCAGACCATCATGCGGTAGCCGAAGATGTTCTTGCGCGCGTGGGTGCTGATCAGGTCGGAGACCAGGCCGAAGGCGGGCAGGGCGACGATGTACACCTCCGGGTGGCCGAAGAACCAGAACAGGTGCTGGAACAGGATCGGGCTGCCGCCCTCGTGCTCCAGCGGCTGGCCGAGGGAGATGATCGCCGGCATGAAGAAGCTGGTGCCGAGCAGGCTGTCGAACAGCATCATCACCGCGCTGACCAGCAGCGCCGGGAACGCCAGCAGGGCGAGGATCGAGGCCATGAAGATGCCCCACACCGACAGCGGCATGCGCATCAGGGTCATGCCGTGGGTGCGTGCCTGCAGCACCGTGGTCACGTAGTTGAGGCCGCCCATGGTGGCGGCGACGATGAAGATCGCCAGCGACACCAGCATCAGCACTATGCCCCAGTCGGTGCCCGGGGTGCCGGCGGTGATCGCCTGCGGCGGATAGAGGGTCCAGCCGGCGCCGGTGGGGCCGCCGGGAACGAAGAAGCTGGCCAGCAGCACCAGCACCGAGAGCAGGTAGAACCAGTAGCTGAGCATGTTGACGTAGGGGAACACCATGTCCCGCGCGCCGACCATCAGCGGGATCAGGTAGTTGCCGAAGCCGCCGAGAAACAGCGCGGTGAGCAGGTAGATGACCATGATCATGCCGTGCAGGGTCATGGCCTGGTAATAGGTGCTGGCGTCCATGAACTCCAGGCTGCCGGGAAAGCCGATCTGCAGGCGCATCAGCCCCGACAGCACCAGGGCGATCAGGCCGACGAAGATCGCCGTCAGTGCGTACTGGATGGCGATGACCTTGTGGTCCTGGCTCCAGATATAGCGCGTCAGGAAGCTGCGCGGCTCGTGCAGGGCCGCGCTTTCGGCTTGGTGCGCATAGGCCATCGCGTCATCCTCCTGCAGGGGGCTCAGGGCGAGGGATCCGCGGCCTCGTCGGCATCGGCGGCGAGGGAGGCGATAAAGGCGGTCAGCGCCTCGAGCTGCGCCGCGTCGACGGCCAGGACCGGCATGATCGCGGCATAGCCCTGCACCACCTGGGCGTTGGGTTGGCGTATCGCCTCTTCAATATAGGCCGCATCGGCCCGGGCCGTGCTGCCGTCGACGAAATCCCGGGGGCTGCCGTACAGCCCGCGCCAGCTCGGGCCGATGCCGGCGCTGCCGTCGAGGCTGTGGCAGGCCAGGCAGCCCAGGCTGGCGGCCAGCGCGCGGCCCTGTTCGGCCGGGCTGGCAGCGTCGTGCTCGCTGGCCGGGGCCTTGTCGCTCAGCGATTGGATCAGGGCGAGCAGGGCGGCCAGTTCCTCCTCGTTCAGGCGGTAGGCCACCATCACCGGCGGAAAACCCTGCACCAGCTTGGCCTGCGGGGCGAGGATGGATTCGCGCAGGTAGGCCTCGTCGGCCTGCAGGCTGCTACCGTCGGCCAGTTGCCGGGTGCTGCCGTACAGGCCCTGCCAGGTCGGTGCCAGGTTGGCGCTGCCGTCGAGGCTGTGGCAGGCCAGGCAGCCGAGGTTCTGCGCCAGCTGGCGGCCCTTGTCCAGCAAGCTGGCGGCGCTCGGCGGCGCGGCGCGCAGGCTCTGGGCGAAGGTCGGCTGGGCGGCCAGCCACTGCTCGAAGGCTGCGGCCTCCTCGACGATCAGGCGCCCGCGCATGTTGAAGTGGGCCACGCCGCAATACTCGGCGCAGAGCACCTCGTAGCGGCCCAGGCGGGTCGGGGTGAACCAGAAGTAGGAAACCATGCCCGGCACCATGTCCATCTTGGCGCGGATCTGCGGCACGTAGAAGTTGTGCAGCACGTCCTTGGAGCGCAGCAGCACCTTCACCGGTTGATCCAGCGGCAGGCGCAGCTCGCCGCCCTGGACCAGCACGTCGTCCGCCGCGGCCGGATCGCCGGGGTCGAGGCCGAAGGGGTTGCGCGGCTCGACCCATTTGATGGCGGAGCGGCCGAGGCGACCGTCGGCCCCGGGGAAACGGTAGGCCCACTGCCATTGCTGGGCCACCACCTCCACCTCGTGGGCCTCGGCGGGCACCCGCACGAAATCGTCGTAGACCACCAGGCCGGGGGCCAGCAGGGCGACGATGCCCAGGCTGGTAATGCCGAACAGCCACCATTCGAGTTTCTTGCTTTCCGGCTGGTAGGCCGCCCGGCGTCCCGCCTTGTGGCGGAAGCGGACGATGGCGATGACCATGAACAGGCACACCGCGACGAAGAACAGCCCGGTGATGAGCAGGGTGATCAGCAGCGCGGTGTCGATGGACACCCAGTTGGACGCCGCCTCGGTGGCCTGCCAGGGGCTGAGCAGGTGAAACAGCACCGAGGCGATCACCAGCAGTATCAAGACGATTGCAAACGCCATGGGGCCGCATCCTGTTCCGGGCGCGCCTGGCTACACGAGGCCCTGCCGGTGGCGAACGGCGTTGCAAATCGCGGCGTCAGGGCTCGGCGGCCCCGGCGCGGGAGCCGTCACTGGCCAGTATAGGCGCTGCCTCGGCGGCTGCCGCCGGTCTGGCTGCGCGCGGCGACTCAGTCGAGGCGATTGACCCGCGGGAACTTGGCGGCGAACTCGGCCGGCATCGGCACCACCCGGGACTGGCGGTAGTCGAAGAACACGAAGCCGGACTTGGCCATGGCCACCAGCGTGCCGTCGGCCGGACGGCTGATGCGGAAGGTGATGTCGCCGCCGTACCTGTTGAAGTCCATCACCCCCACCTCGAACAGCAGCTGGTCGCGGGCATGGGCCTCGGCGCGGTAGGTGGTGGCCAGGTCGGTGACGATGATGCCGGTGCCGTTGCCGTCGGTCTCGCGGATGCCGAACTCGTAGAGAAAACGCGCCCGCGCCTCGGAAATCATCGAGATCATCGAGTCGTTGCCTAGGTGGTTGGCGCCGTTGATGTCGGTGACCCGCACGGTGAGGTGGGTGCTGTAGCAGTACTGGTCTTCGGGGAATTCGAGGGTCAGGCGGGCCATGGGGCGTCTCGGCAGCGGCAAGGAGTGACGATTCTACGTGAGCCGTGTCGGCAGTCGCCGCCATTCGCTGGCTGAATGACGGCGTAGCATCTCAGCGATGCAGGCTGTTCAGATGAAAGAAGGTCACCCGGCCGCCCTCGTCGCTCGGCCCTTCGTTGTCCTGGATATAGGCGCCGGCCTTGAAATACAGCTGCTGTGTGCTCCAGGCGGGGTCGAGCTGGCGGTACAGCGAGCCCTGGTCGCCGTCCTTGCTGACCACGCTGACGCCGAGTCTACCGCTGGGGGTGACGCGCAGGTCGTAGCCGAAGCGCTCGCCCAGTTGCACGTTGTCCGCCAGCAGAATGTTCTGCACCTGGCTGTCGCCGGGTTTCTCGCGCAGCAGCAGTTCCAGGCGGCCGACGCCGCGGCGATAGTGGTACTGCAGCTTGAGCAGCGGATCGTTGTGGCTGCCGGGCTCGTCCTTGCTGTGGATCTGGCCGATCA
Source organism: Pseudomonas sp. NPDC077186 (assembly GCF_044543505.1). Lineage (NCBI taxonomy): Bacteria > Pseudomonadati > Pseudomonadota > Gammaproteobacteria > Pseudomonadales > Pseudomonadaceae > Pseudomonas > Pseudomonas sp. NPDC077186. Next base: position 217,714 of record NZ_JBITWE010000001.1, on the reverse strand, counting down.
CCACCTTGTTCTTGCTCGGCACCTGGTCGACCCGCAGCACCGCGCTGAGGTAGCTGTCGGCGCTGGCGTGCAGCCAGTTGCTCAGGCTGCCGTCGCTCTGCGTCTCGCGCAGTTCGCTACGCGGGTAGCTGGCGTCGGCGGTGGTGGAGCCGGTCACCGGCACCCAGAAGGTCAGGCTGCCGTCGGCGTTGCGGCGCAGGTACTGGCTCTGGTAGCCGTTGTTCAGCCGCGCGGTGCTGATGGTGGTGGGGCTGGGGTCGGTGGGGATCGAGAGGTTCCAGGTGGTGAGGTCGAGCACGGGCATTCCTTGGTCGAGGGGGGAGCCTCTCTTCGTGTGTCCGTTCGGCCATTGGTTCAACCGCTCCGACCAGCGTGGCAGAGCGGTTGCTGCCCTGGTCAGGCGGCCGGGCGCTGCTGGCGCTGGTAGAGGAACTCCAGCACCGCGGCGCGGTACTCGTGGTAGCGGTTGTCGTGGGCCAGGGCCATGCGCTCGCGCGGGCGCGCCAGCTCCACCTTGAGGATATCGCCGACGGTGGCCGCCGGGCCGTTGCTCATCATCACGATACGGTCGGAGAGCAGCACTGCCTCGTCGACGTCGTGGGTGATCATGATCACCGTGTTGCCCAGTTCGGCGTGGATCTCCATCAGCGAGTCCTGCAGGTGGGCGCGGGTCAGGGCGTCGAGGGCGCCGAAGGGCTCGTCCATCAGCAGCACCTTGGGCTGCATGGCCAGGGCGCGGGCGATGCCGATGCGCTGCTTCATGCCGCCAGAGATCTCACTGGGGCGCTTGTCCCTGGCGTGGGTCATATGTACCAGGGCTAGGTTGTGTTCGATCCAGTCGCGCATCTCGTGGCGGGACTTCTTGCCCTGGAACACCTGGCGTACCGCCAGTTCGACGTTTTGATAGCAGGACAGCCAGGGCAGCAGGCTGTGGTTCTGGAACACCACGGCGCGCTCCGGACCGGGCTCGTCCACTTCGCGGCCGTCGAGGATGACACCGCCGGTGGTGGCCTGGTACAGCCCGGCGACTATGTTGAGCACGGTGGACTTGCCGCAGCCGGAATGGCCGATCAGCGAGACGAACTCGCCCTTGGCGATCTTCAGGTTGACGTTCGAGAGGGCGCAGAACAGGCCCTTGTCGGTGGGGAAGTCGATGCCCACGCCGGTCAGTTCGAGGTGTGTATGGCTCATGAAGGGTCTCCGGATTAGCGCAGTACGGCGTTCTTGTCCCAGCTGAACAGGCGCTGGAGCAGGAGCATCAAACGGTCGAGGGCGAAGCCGATCAGGCCGATGACGATCACCGCCACCATGATCCGGCCGAGGGAATCGGAGCTGCCGTTCTGGAACTCGTCCCAGATGAACTTACCCAGGCCCGGGTTCTGCGCCAGCATTTCGGCGGCGATCAGCACCATCCAGCCGGTACCGAGCGATAGGCGCAGGCCGGTGAAGATCATCGGCAGGGCGGCCGGCAGGACGATGCGCCGCACGTGGGTCAAGGGCGACAGGCGCAGTACCTTGCTCACGTTGTTCAGGTCCTGGTCGATGCCGGCCACGCCGACCGTGGTGTTGATCACCGTCGGCCACAGGCAGCACAGCGCCACGGTGAAGGCCGAGGTGAGGAAGGACTTGGCGAACAGCGGGTCGTCGCTGACATACAGGGCGCTGACCAGCATGGTCACCAGGGGCAGCCAGGCCAGCGGCGAGACCGGCTTGAACACCTGGATCAGCGGGTTGACGGCGGTGTAGATGGTCTTGCTCAAGCCGCAGACGATGCCTAAGGGGATGGCGATCAGCGAGGCGATGGCGAAGCCGGCCATTACCGTATACAGGCTGGTGAAGATCTGCTGCACGAAGGTCGGCTTGCCGGTGTAGGGGCGAATCCTGACCTCGGCCTCCGGATTGTTCGCCAGCAGCTCGGCGTTGCGCTTTTCCTGGCGTGCGTAGAAGGCGCTGGCCTTGTCCTGTTCGCGTAGATGGGCACTGACCAGGCCCTGGAACTGTTCGGAGACCTGCAGCGGGCCGGGAAACTGGCCCAGGCTGGTCTGGATATTGTTGGCCAGGCCCTGCCAGCACAGCAGAAACAGCGCGATGCCCAGCAGCGGCAGTATCACCGGCGCTGCCCAGTGCTTGACCAGCGCCGCGGCGCGGGCGGCCTTGAGGGTTTCTTGGATCGGGGTGGCGACGTTCGGGTTGCTCATCGTCCTGTCCTCTTGCAATCGGGGGAGGGAGCCGGTCAGCCGGCTCCCGGGCGGGGTCAGAGCGTGGCGTCGCCTTTCAGGCCGATCTGGAACTGCTGCAGATAGGCATTGGGTTGGCGGCCGTCGTAGACCACGCCGTCGATGGTGCCCTGCAGGGGGGCGCGGAAGCCGTCGTCATCGGCCGGCGGGAAATCAGCCGCATCGGCCTTGCCCTCGGCCACCAGCTCGGCGGCGGCTGCGCGGTAGATCTGCGGCAGGTACACGCGCTTGGCCATGTCGAAGTACCAGCTGTCCGGCTTGGCCTCGGCGATCTGCCCCCAGCGGCGCATCTGGGTCAGGTACCAGACCGCGTCGGAGTAGTAGGGGTAGGTGGCGTGGTAGCGGAAGAACACGTTGAAATCCGGTACCTCGCGCTTGTCGCCCTTCTCGAACTCGAAGGTGCCGGTCATGGAGTTGGCGATCACCTTGGCATCGGCGCCGACGTACTCCGGACGGGAAAGGATTTCCACCGCCTCGGCGCGGTTGGCGTTGTCGCCTTCGTCCAGCCACTTGCCGGCGCGGATCAATGCCTTGACCACACGCTTGTGGGTCTCCGGGTTGGCTTCGGCCCAGCTCTTGGACACGCCGAAGACCTTCTCCGACATGTTCTTGCGGATGGCGTAGTCGGCCACCACCGGCACGCCGATGCCCTTGAACACCGCGGCTTGGTTCCATGGCTCGCCAACGCTGTAGCCGTGGATGGTGCCGGCTTCCATGGTGGCCGGCATCTGCGGCGGCGGGGTCACCGAGAGCAGCGCCTGGGCATCGATCTGGCCGCTGGTGTCGCCCTTGTGCGGGGCGTAGTAGCCGGGGTGGATGCCGCCGGCCGCCAGCCAGTAGCGCAGCTCGTAGTTGTGGGTGGATACCGGGAACACCATGCCCAGGTTGAAGGCCTTGCCGCTGGCGGCGAACTGGTCGATCACCGGCTTGAGGGCGTCGGCCTTGATCGGGTGCAGCGGCTTGCCGCCGGCCATGGGCACATGCTTCTTCATCTCCTCCCATACCGCGTTGGACATGGTGATGGCGTTGCCATTGAGGTCCATGGTGAAGGCGGTGACTACCTCGGCCTCGGTGCCGAAGCCGATGGTGGCGCCGATCGGTTGGCCGGAGAGCATATGGGCGCCGTCCAGTTCGCCGTCGATCACCCGGTCCAGCAGCACTTTCCAGTTGGCCTGGGCTTCCAGGGTGACGTACAGCCCCTCGTCTTCGAAGAAGCCTTTCTCATAGGCAATGGCCAGTGGCGCCATATCGGTCAGCTTGATAAAGCCGAACTTCAGTTCCTCCTTCTCCGGCTCCGCGGCCAGGGCCAGCGGCGAGAGCAGCAGGGCTACGGCACAGCTCAGGTGCGACAGGGTCTTTTTCAGCGGTATGCGACGGTGCATGGCAATTCCTCAGCTATCAGAAACGAAAAAAGACGTCGCAGACAGCCCGCTGCCGGAGCAGTGGGTGCCTTTGACGTCTTTGTCTATTCGTCCCGATCACCGCCGTTGGCGATCCTAAGACGTGGGTTAGTCCTGACCTAGCAAAGCCTTTGCCAAGTGTGCCGGCAGCGTTCCCGACAATGCATGGCAGAGCCGTCGTGGAGATGAGGAAATGCCTTGTGTATCAAATGGATAGCCTGAGACTTCGACGCGCTTGGGCGGCGCCGTAGCCGACCATCCTGGCGCCGCCAGAGGCGCTCGATGCCCTGCAGCCGTGCAGGGATCTGGCCGCTCAGCCTGCTTTTGGTTCGTATCGCGCGCGTTCAGAGTGCGGGGCTGACCTTGGCTTCCTCGACGAAATCGCGCAGCCAGCGCAGCACCTCCACCGCCTCCCAGCGTGCCGGGTCGAACAGCGCGTAGGCCAGGCCCTGATAGCCGACCACATCCAGTTGGCGGTGGTAGCCGGCGCGCTGCAGCAACGCCTCGATCTCGGCGAAGCAGGTGTTGAAGTGCTGGCGGTTAAAGGGCGTGCGGTTCTCGGTGACGATGCCCTCGAGCTGCAGTTCCTCGACCATTTCGCGCACCCGCTCCAGCGGCATGCGGTTCACCCGGTGTTTCAGCTGCAGTACGTCCAGCATGATGCGGCTCCTGTGCATTGGTTCGAGAGGCCAAGGGTAAACGAAAAATACTGTACAAATAAACAGTGTTGGTGGATAGTGAGGCCACTGCAGCGACATCGACCCGTCCGCCCCGCACGGTGGACGCCTTGCGAGAGGAGAATTGGCAATGCAACAGATGCTGATGACGATTGTGCTATTGGCGGTGCTGAGCGGCTGCGCCCAGCCGCAGATCGAACGGCCGCAGGCCAACGGCGCCTACCTGGTGATCGAGGGCGAGCAGGCCTGGGCCGTGCTGGTGTCCGACGGCCGGCGCGTGGAGGAGGCGGGCAGGGTGCTGGACGTGATCCGTCTGCCCGGGCATCACTCGAGCATCGCCGCCAGCTATGTGATCGACACGCCCAACTGCGGCAAGCTGCAATGGCTGACCGAGCGCCACGGCGCGGCAGAGGGGGAAACCACCCTGCTGCCGGCGGCGTTCAACGAGGAGTTGGCCAGCCCGGGCTGTGTGCTGGCCCAGGGTCTGAGCCGCGCCTGGACGGCGCTGGATTATTCCGGTTGAGCACTTGTAGGGTGCGCCATGCGCACCGACTGTCGCGGGATTGTCCCGGTCGATATGACCAGGGCGCCTCGCGGCGCCCTGGCGGCTTTACTCGCTATCGGCCTTGGCCTTCTTAGCCGGCAGCAGGCCGTCGGCGCGGAACATCGCCTTGATCCCGCGCAGCGCCTGGCGGGTGCGATCCTGGTTCTCGATCAGGGCGAAGCGCACGTGGTCGTCGCCGTAGTCGCCGAAGCCCAGGCCCGGCGAGACGCAGACCTTGGCCTCGGCCAGCAGCTTCTTGGCGAATTCCAGCGAGCCGAGCGGGGCATAGGCCTCGGGGATCTTGGCCCAGACGTACATCGAGGCCTTGGGCTTTTCCACCATCCAGCCGATTTCGTGCAGGCCCTTGACCAGCAGGTTGCGACGCTGGCGGTACTGCTCGGCGATGTCGCGCACGCACTGCTGGTCGCCTTCCAGGGCGGCGATGGCGGCCACCTGCAGCGGAGTGAAGGTGCCGTAGTCGTGGTAGCTCTTGATCCGCGCCAGGGCGGACACGAGTTCTTTGTTGCCGACCATAAAGCCGATGCGCCAGCCGGCCATGTTGTAGCTCTTGGACAGGGTGAAGAACTCCACCGCGATGTCCTTGGCCCCCGGCACCTGCATGATCGACGGCGCCTTCCAGCCGTCGTAGACGATGTCGGCGTAGGCCAGGTCGTGCACCACCAGCACGTCGTACTGCTTGGCCAGGGCCACCACGCGCTCGAAGAAGTCCAGCTCCACGCATTGCGCGGTGGGGTTGGAGGGAAAACCCAAAATCATCATCTTCGGCTTGGGGATGGATTCGCGAATCGCCCGTTCCAGCTCGGCGAAAAAGTCCACTCCCGGCACCAGCGGCACCGAACGCACCTGGGCGCCGGCGATCACCGCGCCGTAGATATGAATGGGGTAGCTGGGATTGGGCACCAGCACGGTGTCGCCATGGTCCAGGGTGGCCAGCATCAGGTGCGCCAGGCCTTCCTTGGAGCCGATGGTGACTATGGCTTCGCTTTCCGGGTCGATGTCCACCGCGTAGCGCTCCTGGTACCAGCGCGAGATGGCGCGGCGCAGGCGCGGGATGCCGCGCGAGGTGGAGTAGCCGTGGGTGTCTTCGCGCTGGGCGACCTGCACCAGCTTCTCGACTATGTGCGGCGGCGTGGCGCCGTCCGGGTTGCCCATGCTGAAGTCGATGATGTCCTCGCCACGGCGGCGGGCGGCCATCTTCAGCTCGGCGGTGATGTTGAACACATAGGGGGGGAGACGATCGATGCGCGCAAAGCGGCGCTTGGCGTTGTCGGCCATGATTTCCTCGAAGTACGTAAGCGCCCGGAACCGTCCGAGCGACGTTGGCCAGTGCGCTGGCCGGAGGCGACGATAAGCCTTTGAGCGGCAAGCTTCAAGCTACAAGTCCCAAGCTGAGCGGTGGCGCAGGATGCCGCTTGTACTTGTGGCTTGCAGCTTGTGGCTTGAAGCTTTAGCTACCGAGCATATCGTGCATGGCGATGATCTGTTCGGCGACCTGGATCAGCTTCTGCTGGCGGCTCATGGCCTGGCGGCGCATCAGGGTGTAGGCCTCTTCCTCGTTGCAGCTCTTCATCTTCATCAGCAGGCCCTTGGCCAGCTCGATGCGCTTGCGTTCGGCCAGCTGGGCATCGCGCGCCTGCAACTGGGCGCGCAGGGCCTGGTCGCTCTCGAAGCGGGCCATGGCCACGTCGAGAATCGGCTGCAGGCGCTGGGCGTGGATGCCTTCGACTATGTAGGCGCTGACCCCGCTCTGGATCGCCTGGCGCATCACGCCGGGGTCGTGCTCGTCGGTGAACATGACGATCGGCCGCGGCTGGTCGCGGCTGACCAGCACCACCTGTTCCATCACGTCGCGGCTGGGGGATTCGGTGTCGATCAGGATCACGTCGGGGCGCACCGCTTCGACCCGCTCGGGCAGGTCGATGGTCAGCCCGGACTCGTCGATCACCTCGAAGCCGGCCTCGATCAGCGCGCACTTGAGGCGGCCGACCTTCTTCGGGGTGTCGTTGATCAGCAGGATACGCAGCATCGTGGACTCTCCGGGCGATTACAGGGCGACAGCCGGGCTGTCGGCCAGGGCATGGAGGCGGAAGCTGCGGGCGTAGCCGGCCGGGTCGCTGCCGTCCCAGCGGGTGCCATCCTGCAGCGTGGCGCTGCGCATGTCCGCGGGTATGGGGATATTCAGCGCCTGCGCGGCCTCGCGGTAAAGCCCCAGTTGTTGCACCTGGTGGGCGACGCCGAGGTAGTCGGGATCGTCGCGCAGCAGGCCCCAGCGGCGGAACTGGGTCATGAACCACATGGCATCGGAGAGGTAGGGCAGGTTCACCGCCCCCTCGCCATGAAAACGCAGCGGATGGGCGTCCTGCCAGGCATGGCCGAGGCCGTCCTGATACTGGCCGAGAAAACGGGGCTGAATGGCCGACAGCGGTGCGTCGACGTAGTCGCGGCCGCTGAGCAGTTGTGCCGTGCTGCGCTTGTTCTCCTCGCCCTCGTCGATGAAGCGGCTGGCTTCCAGTACCGCCATGATCAGCGCGCGGGCGGTATTGGGATACTGCAGGGCGAATTCGCGGGTGCAGCCGAGCACCTTCTCGGGATGATCGGCCCAGATCGACTGACTGGTGGCGACGGTGCAGCCAAGGCCCTCGTCCACCGCCTGCGCGCTCCACGGCTCGCCGACGCAGAGACCGTCGATGCGGCGGGCCTTGAGGTGCGCGATCATCTGCGGCGGCGGCACCACCACGCTGTCGACGTCGTGCAGCGGGTGGATGCCCTGGCTGGCCAGCCAGTAATACAGCCACATGGCGTGGGTGCCGGTGGGGAAGGTCTGGGCGAAGGTCAGGCGTGCACCTTGTTGGTGCGCGTGCTGCTGCAGTGCTTCGCCACTGCTCACGCCTGCGGCCAGCAGCGGCTGCGACAGGTTGATGCTCTGGCCGTTCTGGTTCAGGCCCATCAAGACCGCCATGTCGGTGGCCGGAGCGCCACCCAGGCCGAACTGGACACCGTAGATCAGGCCGTAGAGGCTGTGCGCGGCGTCCAGTTCGCCGCTCAGCAGCTTGTCGCGCAGCCCGGCCCAGGAGCTCTGGCGCTGCAGATTGAGGGTCAGTCCGTGCTTCTCGGCGAAGCCCTGAGTGGCGGCCACTATCACCGAGGCGGCATCGGTCAGGGCCATGAAGCCGATGTTCAGCGTGCGCTTCTCCGGCGCATCGCCGATCCCGGTTCCACCCGGCGCATCGCTGAGGGCTGCTTGTTGTTCGCTCATGTTGCTTGTCCCTTCTCCACGCAAAAAGGCGCCGTACCCACGTCCGCCACTGGGGCAGCAGGGGGCACGACGCCATTGTCGTGAGCGGCTTCCGCCGTTGGAAGCGCTCTGTTATCGGGACTGAAGCAATGCATATGCCATCACGGCCAGCGTGTTGGCGTTTGCCGACCTTGAGGGGGAGGCGCTAGCTAGCGCTCCAGCATCTGCTTGACGTTGCTCTGCGGGATCTGCTGCTTGCGGCCTTCGCTGTCGGTGAACTCGAGCATGCCGGTATCCCGATCCAGCTCCGGTTTGCCGTCGCTGGTGAGCATCTGCCCGTCGGTGGTGGTGATGATGTACTCGCTGCTGCAGCCGGCCAGGCCGAACAGGCACAGGGCGGCGATGATCCATGGCTTCATGATGGTCTCCTGAATGGTCGTATGGGGTGTCCCCAATTCAGAAGGTAGACGCTGCCGTTGCCGCCGCAAGGCGCTGCGACGATTTGCGCTTGCTATAAACAACAAGCCCCGCACGAGGCGGGGCTTGTTCTACAGCGCTTTGATCAGGCCTGAACGACCGGGATCTTGGCGTTGGCCGCCGCTTCGCGGAAGTCGGCGATCTGGTCGAAGCTCAGGTAACGGTAGATGTCGCCAGCCATGCTGTCGATATCCTTGGCGTAAACCATGTACTCCTCGACGGTCGGCAGCTTGCCGAGAATCGAAGCGACCGCGGCCAGTTCGGCAGAGGCCAGGTACACGTTGGCGCCATCGCCCAGACGGTTCGGGAAGTTACGGGTGGAGGTCGACACCACAGTGGAGTTGGCAGCGACGCGAGCCTGGTTACCCATGCACAGCGAGCAGCCCGGCATCTCCATGCGTGCACCGGCCTTGCCGTAGATGCCGTAGTAGCCTTCTTCGGTCAGCTGGTGAGCATCCATCTTGGTCGGCGGCGACAGCCACAGACGGGTCGGGATACCGCCCTTGACCTTGTCCAGCAGCTTGCCGGCGGCGCGGAAGTGACCGATGTTGGTCATGCACGAGCCGATAAACACTTCGTCGATCTTGTCGCCAGCCACGCTGGACAGCAGACGGGCGTCGTCCGGGTCGTTCGGCGCGCACAGTACCGGCTCGTTGAGCTGGGCCAGGTCGATCTCGATCACTTCGGCGTACTCGGCGTCCTTGTCGGCTTCCATCAGTACCGGGTTGGCCAGCCAGGCTTCCATCGCCTGAGCACGACGCTCCAGGGTACGGGCATCGCCGTAGCCTTCGCTGATCATCCAGCGCAGCAGGGTGATGTTGGACTGCAGGTATTCGGCGATGGCCGCTTCCGGCAGCTTGATGGTGCAACCGGCAGCCGAACGCTCGGCGGAGGCGTCGGACAGCTCGAACGCCTGCTCGACGGTCAGGTTGTCCAGGCCTTCGATCTCGAGGATGCGGCCGGAGAAGATGTTCTTCTTGCCTTTCTTCTCGACGGTCAGCAGGCCCTTCTGGATGGCGTAATAGGGGATGGCATGGACCAGGTCACGCAATGTGATACCCGGTTGCATCTTGCCCTTGAAACGCACCAGCACGGATTCCGGCATGTCCAGCGGCATGACGCCGGTGGCGGCGGCGAAGGCGACCAGGCCGGAGCCGGCCGGGAAGGAAATGCCGATCGGGAAACGGGTGTGCGAGTCGCCACCGGTGCCGACGGTGTCAGGCAGCAGCATGCGGTTCAGCCAGCTGTGGATGATGCCGTCGCCCGGACGCAGGGACACGCCGCCACGGGTGCGGATGAAATCCGGCAGGGTGTGGTGGGTGGTGACGTCGATCGGCTTCGGATAGGCCGCGGTGTGGCAGAAGGACTGCATCACCAGGTCGGCGGAGAAGCCCAGGCACGCCAGGTCTTTCAGCTCGTCGCGGGTCATCGGGCCAGTGGTGTCCTGGGAGCCGACGGTGGTCATCTTCGGTTCGCAGTAGGTGCCCGGACGCACGCCTTCGACGCCGCAGGCCTTGCCGACCATCTTCTGCGCCAGGGTGAAGCCCTTGCCGCTGTCAGCCGGCTGCTCCGGCTTCTTGAACAGGTCGGAGGAGCCCAGGCCCAGTTCGGCGCGCGCCTTCTCGGTCAGGCCACGGCCGACGATCAGCGGGATACGGCCGCCAGCGCGGACTTCGTCGAGCAGCACCGGGGTTTTCAGTTCGAAGGTGGTGATGACGTCGTCGGTGCCGTGCTTGCAGACTTTGCCGGCGTACGGGTAGACGTCGATCACGTCGCCCATGTTGATGTTCGAGACGTCGAACTCGATCGGCAGGGCGCCGGCATCTTCCATGGTGTTGTAGAAGATCGGGGCGATCTTGGTGCCGAAGCAGAAGCCGCCAGCGCGCTTGTTCGGCACGTACGGAATGTCGTCGCCGAAGAACCACAGCACCGAGTTGGTGGCGGATTTGCGCGAGGAACCGGTACCGACCACGTCACCGACGTAGGCGACCGGGAAACCCTTGGCCTTGATCTCTTCGATCTGCTTCAGCGGGCCAATGGCGCCTTGCTGCTCCGGCACGATGCCGTCGCGAGCCATTTTCAGCATGGCCAGGGCGTGCAGCGGGATGTCGGGGCGCGACCAGGCGTCCGGGGCAGGGGACAGGTCGTCGGTGTTGGTTTCGCCAGGCACCTTGAACACGGCCAGGCTGTACTTCTCGGCGATGGCCGGCTTGTTGGTGAACCACTCGCCATCGGCCCAGGACTGCATCACGGCTTTGGCGTTGGCATTGCCAGCCTTGGCTTTTTCGGCGACGTCGTGGAAGGCGTCGAACATCAGCAGGGTGTGCTTGAGTTGTTCGGCGGCAACGGTGCCCAGGGTGGCATCGTCCAGCAGCTCGACCATGGTGGCGATGTTGTAGCCGCCCTGCATGGTACCCAACAGCTCGACAGCGCGTTGCTTGCTGATCAGCGGAGAGCTGGCTTCGCCCTTGGCGACGGCAGAGAGGAAACCGGCCTTGACGTAGGCCGCTTCGTCCACGCCTGGCGGTACGCGGTTGGTGATCAGGTCTACGAGGAATTCTTCTTCGCCAGCCGGCGGGTTTTTCAGCAGCTCGACCAGGCCTGCGGTTTGTTCGGCGTTCAGCGGCTGGGGCACGATACCCTGAGCGGCACGCTCTGCTACGTGTTTGCGATAGGCTTCAAGCACAGTTATTACCCTCATCAGTGGTCCCAAAGGGTTGTCCGGGACGCGATCCAGATACTCATGACCAGGCGCTTTTCGACTTTATGAGCCGATCAGCCGAGGTTTCATGAGTCTCTTGTAGAAGCTGCTTTCAAAGTTTTACGCCGGCAGGACGGTTTCTGATGAGGGCTGACGCAGACGCTCGGGGGGACTCCAAGTGGCTGCGTCGCCATCGTACCTGCAGGATCGACTGTGCTCGTGACGCTTTGAAAACAGCTTCCAACGGACATTGGCGCCGTAAAAGGCGGGCCGATTCTAATGGAAAGCGCGGATAAAGTTAAGCCAAAGCCCAGGGCCTGGCGGGGGTGATCTTGCTTAGACAAAGGACTAAGATGCTCGGCCGTTCCGCTGTCTTTACTCTTTTGCCATGTCCAATCAGCGCATCAAGACGCCCTGCGTGGGGCTGTGCTCGACCGTTTACGGCGATGTGGTATGCCGCGGTTGCAAGCGCTTTCACCACGAGGTGATCAACTGGAACAGCTACGGCGACGAGGAAAAGCGCGCCGTGTGGCTGCGCCTGGAAGTGTTGCTGGTGCAGGTGATGACGGCCAAGGTCGAGGTGTTCGACGAGCAGCGCCTGCGCACCCAACTGGAGCAGCGGCAAATCCGCTTCGTGCCGCAGCAGTCGCCCTATTGCTGGGCCTACCAGCTGATCGCGCGCGGCGCGCGGGTGATCAACCAGCTCGATGCCTACGGCATGGCGCTGCTGCCCGAGTTCCGTGGCTGGGCCCTGCCGGAGCTGCGCGACGCCATCGACCGCGAGTTCTTCCTGCTCTCCGAGGCGCACTACGAGCGCTATATCGCGCCGAAATTCCTCCGCGAAGGCCTGGAACTGCGCGTCTGAGGCCGGGTGGCTAGCCCGGATGCAATCCGCCAGCTCGTGCACGGCGATCCACCTCCTGGCTTTTGTCCTGAGCACAAAAAATGCCGCTCGCAATGGCGAGCGGCATTTTTGTCTGGCTGGCGTTTACTTCAGCGTTGCGCCACCAGCTCTTCTAGGTGGGCGATGATCTCGTCCGGCTTGAGCACCAGCACGTCGCTCTCCAGCGAGTCGAGAATCACTTCGGCGGTATTGCCGACCAGGGCGCCGGACAGCCCGGTGCGCGCCACGGTGCCGATCACCGTGACCGCGGCGCTGAGCTGGTGGGCGATCTGCGGGATCAGCACGTCGGCCGGGCCTTCGACTATGTGCAGGCGGTCGTCGCCGATCTCGTATTCGGCCTGGAAGCTCCGGCACTGTTCGCGGTAGCGCGCCTCGATGGTTTCCTTGAGCTGGAAGGTCGGGTCGGCCGCCGACAGCATCGGTGTCGGGTGGGCGCTGATCACGTGCAGTTCGCCCTTGGCCAGGCCGGCGATGTCGTAGCCATGGCTGATGATGCCGGCGTGCAGGGTGCGGTGCTCGCCGTCGGCATTGCCCACGTCCACCGCGGCGAGGATGGTGCCGCCGGTCCAGGGCTTGTCGGTCTTGACCATCAGCACCGGGCCCGGGCAGTAGCGCAACAGCTTCCAGTCGTCGGGGGTGAGGATGGCTTTCTTCAGTGGGTTGTCCGGCAGGTGCTGCTTGACTACCAGGCCGCAGCCTTCGGCCTGCTGCACAGCGATGATGGTCTGGTGCGGGCTGTCGTGCCAGGCCTGCTGGGCGGAGACGGCGTAACCTTCCTCGCTCAGGCTGCTGCTGAGGTCGTTGAGCCAGGCGCTGTGCTCGCCCTTCTTGTCGCACACCAGCAGGTGCAGGCGCGATTGGGTGACTCCGGCTATCAGTTTCGCGCGCTTGAGCGCGAGGCCCTCCGGGTGCTGCGGCTCCATTACCACCAGGATGCTGCGGATCGCTTGCATGGTCGTCTCCCTGAGAATGAGTGGCACTTGTCCAACTATAGCGGCGCGCGGTTGACGGGCTTGTTGACCTGCATCAACGGCGCGCTGGCCGTCTTGGCGCTCACTCGTATAATGGCCCGCCATTGCCAACCCCGCCAGCGTTCGAGAGCGCCACCTGATGATGTCAATTGCCCAGCATATTCCGAGTAAAGGCGAGGAAAGCGCGTCGATCCTGCAGGAAATTCTCGACTTTCTCGGCGGCGTCGCCACCCCGGATGCCTGGCTGGACGAGGCCCTGCGCCAGCAGGAAATCCTCCTGCTCGACCACCGCAACCTGGAATACAAGGCGGCGCAGACGGCGCTGAGCCTGATGGGGCGCTACCTGACCAAGACCGAATTGACCGCGAGAATGTCGCGTTTGGCCCGTGAGGAGTTGGTGCACTTCGAGCAGGTGAGCAAGATCATCCGCGGCCGCGGCATCGAGGTTCGCCATGTTTCCGCCTCGCGCTACGCCGCCGGCCTGCGCGCGCTGCTGCGCGGCGGGGAAGTGGAGCGGCTGGTGGACGTGCTGGTGATCGGCGCCTTTATCGAGGCGCGTTCCTGCGAGCGTTTCGCCGCCCTGGTGCCGCGTCTGGATGCCGAACTGGCCAAGTTCTATGCCGGGCTGCTGGAGAGCGAAGGGCGCCACTATCGGGGCTATCTCAAGCTCGCCTACCTGTATGGCGACTCAGCCGACGTGGATGCACGCATCGAGGTGGTGCGCGCGGTGGAGCAGGAGCTGATCACCACGGCGGACGAGCAGTTCCGTTTCCATAGCGGTGTGCCTGCATAAAAGGCCGCGTAGCGGCCATCTGATGACCCTCTCCCATTTATGGGAGACGACTGCATGGATGCAGGAGGTAGGGCGACGCAGGACGCCAAAGCCGAGGGTGCCCGAAGGGCGGGATAGGGTATTTCAGCGTCCGCCGTTACCCTCTCCCCCAGCCCCTCTCCCGCAAGCGGGAGAGGGGAGCAAAGCCCTGCAGCGTCGTAGCCCGGATGAAATCCGGGGATTTATCGAAAGATCGCCCCGGATTTCATCCGGGCTACGGTCAGGCTGGCGTCAGTTCGAACGGCGCCTGGTTGAAGCCCGTTTCGTCGACCTGCAATGCCCAGCCTTGACGATCCCAGTCGCCCAGCACTATGCGCCGCGCCGCTTGGCCGCTCACGTCCAGTTCGTGCGCCGCCGGCCTATGGGTATGGCCATGGATCAGCGTGCGCACGTCATGCGCGGCCATCACCCGAATCACTTCCTCTGGCGTGACGTCGACAATCTCGCTGGCTTTCATTCGCGTCTGCGCGCGGCTTTCGTTGCGCAGCTTGCGCGCCAGCTTCTGTCGGGTACCGAGCGGCAGGTTGCGCAGGATCAGCAGCGACAGCGGATTGCGCAGCCAGCGGCGCAGCTTCATATAGCCGACGTCCAGGGTGCACAGGCTGTCGCCGTGCATCAGCAGCACGCGCTCTCCGGCCATTTCGACCAGACTGGGATCCTTCAGCAGGGTACAGCCCGCCTCGCGGCAGAAGCGCTGGCCGATGAGGAAGTCGCGGTTGCCGTGCATCAGGTAGGTGCGGGTGCCGGCGTCGCTCAACTGGCGCAGCGCGCGGGCGATTTCATGCTGGAAGGGCGTCATGCCATCGTCGCCGATCCAGACTTCGAAGAAGTCGCCGAGGATGTACAGCGCCTCGGCCTGGCGCGCGCGCGTGGCGAGAAAATGCAGAAACGCCCGGGTGATGTCCGGGCGTTGCTCTTCGAGATGCAGATCGGAGATCAGCAGGATCATCGACTTACTCGGCGACGACTTCGGCCTTCTCGATGATCACGTCGTCGACCGGCACGTCCTGGTGGCCGGATTTCATGGTGGTGGCGACGCCCTTGATCTTCTCGACCACGTCCATGCCTTCGACCACTTCACCGAACACCGCGTAGCCCCAGCCCTGCACGGTCGGTGCGCTGTGGTTGAGGAAGCCGTTGTCGGCGACGTTGATGAAGAACTGCGCGCTGGCCGAATGCGGTTCCATGGTGCGGGCCATGGCGATGGTGCCGACCTTGTTGGCCACGCCGTTGTTGGCTTCGTTCTTGATCGGCGCGCGGGTCGGCTTCTGCTTCATGCCCGGCTCGAAACCGCCGCCCTGGATCATGAAGTTGCCGATCACGCGGTGGAAGATGGTGCCGTCGTAATGGCCTTCCTTCACGTATTGCTCGAAGTTGGCCACGGTTTCCGGGGCCTTGTCGGCGAACAGGTTCAGGGTGATGACGCCGTGGTTGGTGTGCAGTTTGATCATGGGGAAGCTCACTCTCGAATGGGGCAGGGCACCGGGCTCGGGCGGGCGCCGGAGCGGCCACTGCATTGCAGCTGTCAGGGGGTTGACGGGTTGGGTATGATACGGGCTTTGTTCCAACCGGCCTACCCTGCCGCGCCAGCATGATCTTAAGGACCCCATGAGCAAGCCCACCGTCGAAAAAGCCGCCAACTTCCTGCGCCCCGTCGTCCAGGCCGATCTGGACAGCGGCAAGCACGCCAAGATCGTCACCCGCTTCCCGCCGGAGCCCAATGGCTACCTACATATCGGCCATGCCAAGAGCATCTGCCTGAACTTCGGCCTGGCCCAGGAGTTCGGCGGCGAGTGCAACCTGCGCTTCGACGACACCAACCCGGCCAAGGAAGACCAGGAGTACATCGACGCGATCAAGGCCGATGTCGAGTGGCTGGGCTTCAAGTGGGCCGGCGAGGAACGCTACGCCTCCGACTACTTCGACCAGCTGCATGCCTGGGCGGTGGAGCTGATCGAGGCGGGCAAGGCCTTCGTCTGCGACCTCAACGCCGAGGAAATGCGCGAATACCGCGGCAGCCTGACCGAGCCGGGCAAGAACAGCCCGTTCCGCGAGCGCAGCGTGGAAGAGAACCTCGACCTGTTCGCCCGCATGAAGGCCGGCGAGTTCGCCGACGGCGCCCGCTCGCTGCGCGCCAAGATCGACATGGCCTCGCCAAATATCAACCTGCGAGATCCCATTCTGTACCGCATCCGCCACGCCCATCACCACCAGACCGGCGACAAGTGGTGCATCTACCCCAGCTACGACTTCACCCACGGCCAGTCGGACGCCATCGAGGGCATCACCCATTCCATCTGCACCCTGGAGTTCGAGGACCATCGCCCGCTCTACGAGTGGTTCCTGGCCAACCTGTCGGTGCCGGCTCAGCCGCGCCAGTACGAATTCGCCCGCCTCAACCTGAACTACACCATCACCAGCAAGCGCAAGCTCAAGCAGCTGGTGGATGAAGGCCATGTCAGCGGCTGGGACGACCCGCGCATGTCCACCCTGTCCGGCTACCGCCGCCGCGGCTACACCCCAGCGTCGATCCGCACCTTCTGCGACATGATCGGCGTCAACCGCGCCGGCGGCCTGGTGGATATCGGCATGCTCGAGTTCGCCATCCGCGAGGACCTGGACGCCAATGCCGCCCGCGCCATGTGCGTGCTCAAGCCGCTGAAAGTGGTGATCACCAACTACCCGGAAGGGAAGGTCGAGAACCTCGAACTGCCACGCCACCCCAAGCAGGACATGGGCGTGCGCGTGCTGCCGTTCTCCCGCGAGCTCTATATCGATGCCAGCGATTTCGAGGAAACCCCGCCGGACGGCTTCAAGCGCCTGATCCCCGGTGGCGAAGTACGCCTGCGCGGCAGCTATGTGATCCGCGCGGATGAAGCCGTGAAGGACGCGCAAGGCAATGTGGTCGAGCTGCGCTGCAGCTATGACGAGAACACCCTGGGCAAGAACCCGGAAGGGCGCAAGGTCAAGGGCGTGATCCACTGGGTGCCGGCCGCCGAAAGCGTCGAGTGCGAAGTGCGCCTGTACGATCGCCTGTTCCGCTCGGCCAACCCGGAGAAGGCCGAGGAGGGCCAGACCTTTCTCGACAATATCAACCCGGAGTCCTTGGTCGTTCTGCAGGGCTGCCGCGCCGAGCCGTCGCTGGCCCAGGCCGCGCCGGAAGAGCGTTTCCAGTTCGAGCGCGAAGGCTACTTCGTCGCCGACCTGAAGGACTCGCAGCCGGGCAAGCCGGTGTTCAACCGTACCGTCACCCTGCGCGATTCGTGGGGGCAGTAAATGGCACTGAGCATTTACAACACCCTGAGCAAGACCAAGGACGCCTTCCAGCCGTTGCAAGGCAACAGCGTGCGCATGTACGTGTGCGGCATGACCGTTTACGACTTCTGCCATATCGGCCACGCCCGGGTCATGGTGGCCTTCGATGTGGTTACCCGCTGGCTGCGTGCGCGCGGCTACGACGTGACCTACGTGCGCAATATCACCGACATCGACGACAAGATCATCAAGCGTGCGCAGGAGAACGGCGAGCCCTTCGAGGCCCTGGTCGAGCGCATGATCGCCGCCATGCACGAGGACGAGGCGCGCCTGTCCGTGCTGCGCCCGGACATCGAGCCGCGCGCCACCGGGCATATCGCCGGCATGCACCAGATGATCCAGACCCTGATCGACAAGGGCTACGCCTACGCCCCGGGCAATGGCGACGTGTACTACCGCGTCGGCAAGTTCGAGGGCTACGGCAAGCTGTCCCGGCGCAAGATCGACGAGCTGAAGATCGGTGCGCGCATCGAGGTCGACGAGATCAAGCAGGACCCACTGGACTTCGTCCTGTGGAAGGGCGCCAAGCCGGGCGAGCCGAGCTGGGATTCGCCCTGGGGCAAGGGTCGTCCGGGCTGGCACATCGAGTGCTCGGTGATGTCCACCTGCTGCCTGGGCGAGACCTTCGACATCCACGGCGGCGGCCCGGATCTGGTGTTCCCGCACCACGAGAACGAGATCGCACAGAGCGAGGCGGCCACCGGCAGGCTCTACGCCAAGGCCTGGATGCACGCCGGCGCGGTGCGCGTGGACGGCGAGAAGATGTCCAAGAGCCTGGGCAACTTCTTCACCATCCGCGAGGTGCTGGAGAAGTACCACCCGGAGGTGGTGCGCTACCTGCTGGTGTCCAGCCACTACCGCAGCCCGATCAACTATTCCGAAGACAGCCTCAAGGAAGCCAAGGGCGCCCTGGAGCGCTTCTACAATGGCCTGAAAGGCCTGCTGGAAGTGGCTCCGGCCGGTGGCGAAGCCTTCGTCGAGCGCTTCGGCGCGGCCATGGACGACGACTTCAACTCGCCGGAAGCCTGCGCCGTGCTGTTCGAGATGATCCGCGAGGTCAACCGCCTGCGCGAGACCGACGTCCAGGCCGCCGCCGGCCTGGCCGCCCAGCTCAAGCAGCTGGCCTCCGTGCTCGGCGTGCTGCAGTTGGAGCCGGATGCCTTTCTGCAGGCCGGCGCTGCCGGCAAGGTCGACGCCGCCGAGGTCGAGGCGCTGATCGCCGCGCGCCTTGCGGCCCGTGCCGAGAAGAACTGGGCGGAATCCGACCGTATCCGCGACCAGCTCACCGCCATGGGCGTGGTGCTGGAAGACGGCAAGGGCGGCACCAGCTGGCGCCTGGCCGAATAGCAGATTGTTCGGGTAGCACGACAAGGGCCGCTTTCGAGCGGCCCTTGTCGTTTATGCGAGGGCGGCGCGGCGGCCGCGCTCCAGGTCGACGCTGGCCAGGAGCAGCAGGCCGATCACGAAGTAGCTGCCGGTGATCAGCATGGCCAGGCGGTGGTCGCCGCCGCTGAGCCAACTGGTCAGGCCGTAGGTCATGGGGCCGAGAATCGCCGCCAGCTTGACCGCCTGGCCCCACAGGCCGAAGAACTCCGCCAGGCGCGTGGCCGGTGCCAGCAGCCCGACTATGGCACGCCCCGCCGACTGGCTGGCGCCCATGCACAGGCCGGCGAGGTTGGCGGCCAGCCAGAACAGCAGCGGCCCCTGGGCCGCCCAGACCAGGCCGATCATGGCGATCCAGCCCAGCAGGGTAAGGCTCAGGGTGGCGCGGTGGCCGATACGGTCCTGTAGCCAGCCGAACAGCACCGCGCCGATGGCGGCGGTGACGTTGACCGCGAAGATCAGCAGCAGGGTGTCCTGGGTGGCGAAGCCCATGACCTGCTCGGCATAGATGGCGGCCAGGGTGATCACCGCCGAGATGCCGGCCTGGTAGCACACGGTGCACAGCAAAAAACGCAGCAGGTCGCGGTAGCGCCCGGCCTCGCCCAGGGTCTGGGCGAAGCGTGACCACACCGCCTGCACGCCGATGGCGGCGCCCAGCTGCGGCCGGCTGCGCTCGCCGAGAAAGACAAAGGTGGGCGCGCAGGCGACGGCGAACAACGCCGCGGTGATCAGCATGCAGGCCGGTACGAACTGCTCGGCACTTTGGCCCTGTGCCTGGGCCCAGGTCACGTAGCCCAGGCAGGCGCCCAGGCTGACCAGCCCGCCGATATAGCCGAAGCCCCAGCCCCAGCCCGAGACCCGGCCCAGGGCCTCGCGCCGGGCCAGTTCGGGGAGGAAGGCGGCGATCAGGTTCTCGCCGGTGCCGAAGCAGAAATTCGACAGCACGATAAACACCAGGGCGACGACCAGCGTTCCGGGCCCGGCAAGGGCCAGCCCCGCGGTAAACAGGATGCAGCCGAGGGCGCTGACCAGCAGCAGGCGCTTCTTGCAGGCGAGGGCGTCGGCGTAGGCGCCGAGCAGCGGCGCGCTGAGGATGACCAGGGCATAGGACAGGGCGGTGGCGCTGGTCCAGGCCAGGGTGCCCCAGGCCTGGCCGCCGGCCACCACGGCGACGAAGTAGGCGTTGAACACCGCGGTGATCACCACCGTGGTGTAGCCGGAGTTGGCGAAGTCGAACATCGCCCAGGCCCAGACTTCTCGGCGGCGTACGCCGGGGGCGAGACTGCTTGGCATGCGGCTCTCTCTTTCATCGCGTTGGTAGCTGCAAGCCTAGCCGGGGGCGGCCGTCTCGTCAGGCGGGACACCCATCTTGTCCATTGGGCGCATAATGGCCTCTGACCTACACAACCTGTGAGGGTCGTCGATGTCTCGTCTGTCTCCGTCAACCAAGGCCGCGCCGGGTTGCGAAAGGGATGTGCAGCGCCTGCTGGAGATCGTGCGGCGCACCGTCAGCGAGTTGCGCCCGCAGGCCGCGACTGCGCTGCAACCGGGCCTGGACAGCGTGCTGGATCGCGACCTGGGCCTGGACAGCCTGGCCCGCGCCGAGTTGTGGGCGCGCATCGAGCAGGAATTCGGCGTGCGCCTGCCGGATAGCCTGTTCGCCAATGCCGAGACCCCCGCCGACCTGCTGCGGGCGCTGCAGGGGCGCACTGCGCCGGCGGCCGCCGCGTCGCCCGTCGTCGCGCCTGACACCGAGGCGGACACCGCCCAGGTGCCGGCGACGGCGCAGACCCTGATGCAGGTGCTGGAGTGGCACGCGCGCCGCCACCCGCAACGCACCCACGTGCACCTGCTGGGCGAGGGCGACGAGCAAGAGGACATCAGCTACGGCGCTCTGCACCGCGGTGCCCAGGCGGTAGCCGGGGGGCTGCAGCTCGGCGGCCTGCGGCCGGGACAGGCGGTGGCGCTGATGCTGCCCACCGGGCGCGACTTTCTCTACGCCTTCTTCGGCATCCTGCTGGCCGGCGGGGTGCCCGTGCCCATCTATCCGCCCCTGCGCCTGTCGCAGATCGAGGAGCACCTGCGCCGCCAGGTCGGCATCCTCACCAACGCCGAGGCGCGGCTGCTGATCACTGTGAGCGAGGCGCGCCTGCTGGCCCGCTTGCTGCGCCCGCAGGTACCGAGCCTGCGGCGTATCGCCAGCGTCGCCGAACTGGCCGGCGAGGGCGGCGGCTGCGTCACGCCGGCCAGGGGCGCGCAGGACCTCGCCTTCTTGCAGTACACCTCGGGCAGCACCGGCCAGCCCAAGGGGGTGATGGTCAGCCACGCCAACCTGCTGGCCAACCTGCGCGCCATGGGCCAGGCCCTGCAGGTGGGGCCGCAGGATGTGTTCGTCAGCTGGCTGCCGATGTACCACGACATGGGCCTGATCGGCGCCTGGCTGGGCAGCCTGTACCACGGCGTGCGCCTGGCGCTGATGTCGCCGCTGGCCTTCCTCGCCCGCCCGGCGCGCTGGCTGTGGACCATCCATCGCTTGCGCGGCACGCTGTCGGCGGCGCCCAACTTCGCCTACGAGCTGTGCCTGAGCAAGCTGCCCGAGGCGGAGCTGGAGGGGCTCGACCTGAGCTGCTGGCGCCTGGCCTGCAACGGCGCCGAACCGGTCAACCCGGACACCCTGCGGCGCTTCGCCGAACGTTTTGCCCGCTACGGCCTGGCGCCGGCCGCGCAGACCCCGGTCTACGGCCTGGCCGAGGCGACCCTGGGCGTGGCCTTTCCGCCGCTGGGCCGCGGGCTGCTGGTCGACCGGGTGCAGCGCGAGGCGTTCCAGCGCCGCGGCGAGGCGCGACCGGCGGGCGCGCAGGATGACGCGGTGTTGCGTTTCGTCGCCTGCGGCCGGCCGTTGCCGGGGCACCGCATCCGCATCGTCGACGAGCGCGGCGTCGAGCTGCCCGAGCGCCGCGAAGGGCACCTGCAGTTCAGCGGCCCGTCCACCAGCGCCGGCTACCTGGGCAACCCGGAGGAAACCCGCCGGGTCCTGCGCGACGGCTGGATGGACTCGCTCGACCTGGCCTACATGGCCGCCGGCGAGGTCTACCTGACCGGGCGCGCCAAGGACCTGATCATCCGCGCCGGGCGCAACATCTACCCCTACGACCTGGAAACCGCGGTGGGCAACCTGGCGGGGCTGCGCAAGGGCTGCGTCGCGGTGTTCGGCAGCCAGGATCCGGCCAGTGGCACGGAGCGCCTGGTGGTGCTGGCGGAAACCCTGGAGCAGGAGGCCGGGCGGCGTCGGCAACTGCAGCAGGAGGTCAGCCGCGTGGTGCTCGAGCTGGCCGGCGTGCCGCCCGATGCCATCATCCTGGCGCCGCCACACAGCGTGCTGAAGACCTCCAGTGGCAAGATCCGCCGCGCCGCCTGCCGCGAGGCCTTCGAGCGCGGCGACATAGGCCGGCCGCGCCTGGCCGTTTGGCGGCAGCTGCTGCGGCTGGTCGGCCAGGGCCTGCGCGGGCAGCTGCGGCGCAGCTGGCGCGGTGCCGGCGCGTGGCTCTATGGCCTCTACTGCTGGCTGCTGTTGGCGTTGCTGGCGGCGCCGACCTGGCTCGGCGTGGCCCTGCTGCCGCGGCGGCGCTGGTGTCGTCTGTGGGCGCGGGCCGGGGCGCGCCTGTACCTCGCGCTGTCCGGCGTGTCGCCGGCGGTCGGCGGGTTGCAGCGGCTGTCCACCGCTTCGGTACAGGTCCTGGCCGCCAACCATGCCAGCTACCTGGACGGTCTGCTGCTCTGCGCCGTGCTGCCGCCGCAGTTCGCCTTCGTCGCCAAGCGCGAGCTGGCCGAACAGCACATCGCCGGGCGTTTCCTGCGCCGGCTCGGCGCCCACTTCGTCGAGCGCGTCGACCCGCGCGGTGGCGCCGCCGATGCCGAAGCGCTGCTGACGGCGCTGGCGGCAGGCGAGTCGCTGGTGATCTTCCCCGAGGGCACCTTCGGCCCCGAGCCGGGGCTGCGGCCGTTGCGCATGGGCGCCTTCGTCCTGGCCGCGCGCAGCGGCGCCGAGTTGCTGCCGTTGGCCATCGGCGGCACGCGCGAGTGGCTGCGCGACGGTCACTGGCTGCCTCGTCGGAGCCCGCTGCGGGTCGAGTTCTGTGCGCCGCTGAGGGCGCAGCAGAACGGCTGGCTGGAGGCGATCCGCCTGCGCGATGCGACCCGGGCGGCGCTGCTGGAACGTCTGGACGAAACCGAACGGGTGCCGCGCTTCGGCTAGGCCCTGGTCGATCTGTGCGCTGCGCGACGCGCGGCCCCAGCGCCGGCTCGTAGCTGCGGGCGCTTGGGCGAGAGCTGGCTATGGTTGAGATTGACCTTGCTGTGAGCCGACCGCTGATGCGCGCTTCATTACTGGCTTTGCTGTTGCTGCTTGGCTGCGCTGGCGCCCCCAGCGATGCCCGAACTCCGCCGCACTGTGCGTCGTCGGTCAGGCTGGTGCAGGTGGTCGACCACGGTCTGCACGCTGGCCTGCTATTGCCGGCAGCCGATCTGTTGCAGCGGTTGCCCGCTCTGGCCGAGGACGTCCCCGGCGATGGCTTTATCGAACTGGGTTGGGGCGACGAGCGCTTCTACCGCAACCCGCAGGCCGGTCTCGCCGAGGGCGTGCAGGCGCTGTTCTGGTCGGGCGACAGCGTGCTGCACCTGGTGCAGCAGCCCGCGCGGCCGACTGGCGGGCAGCTGACCCTGGCGCTGGACGAGGCGGGCTACCAGCGCCTGCTGGACTACCTGCTGGCCGGCTTCGCCCTGGATGCCGAAGGTCGGCCGCAAGCGCTCGGCCCCGGCCTGTACGGGCACAGTCGCTTCTACCGGGCCAACGGCCGCTACTCGCTGCTCAATACCTGCAACACCTGGGTCGCCGAGGCGCTGGCGGCGGCCGGGCTGCCGCTCGGCGAGGGCTCGCCGCTGACCGTATCCGGGTTGATGGGGCAGCTGCGGCGCCCGGCGCTGGCGGGCTTGATTTGCCGGGTGCCATAAAGCCGCTGCAGTCGGCGCCGCCGAGTGCGTGGCGCGGATGCAATCCGGGACGGCTATGGCCCGCATCTTTCCCGGATTTCATCCGGGCTACGGGGCGACGGCCTCGATTATCTGCAGGGCCACCCGCACCCGTTCGGCGTTGGGGTAGTTGCGGTTGGCCAGCAGCACCAGGCCGATGTCCCGCGCCGGCAGCAGCAGGACGTAGGCGCCGAAGCCGTTGGTCGAGCCGGTCTTGTTCAGCAGCAGGTCGCCTGCGGCCGGTATGGGCGCGTCGAAGCGCTCGATGGCCTGTGGCTGCAGCGCCATGTCCGCGGAGTTGCCGGCCTGCAGGCGCGCCAGGTCGATGGGGTAGGCGTAGCGCTCCCAGCCCAGGCCCTGGCTCATGTCGCCGACCCGGTAATAGCCGGCCTGGGTCATCGCCACGGCGCGCGGCCAGGGCTCGGGTAGCCTTTCCGGGTGCAGGTTGGCCTCGACGAAACGCAGCAGATCCGCCGCGCTGGCTTTCACCCCATAGGCCTCGGCGTCCAGCATGCCAGGGTTGACCCGCACCGGCTGATCCGTCTTGTCGTAGCCCTGGGCGTAGGCGGCCAGCTGTGAGCTGGGCACGCGGATATGGCTGTGCGTCAGGCCGAAGGCCGGAAACAGCCGCCGTTCCATCGATTCGGCAAAAGGCTCGCCCAGGCTGGCGGCGGCCAGGTGGGCGAACAGGCCGATGCTCGGGTTGGAGTAGAGGCGCTGGGTGCCGGCGGCATAGCTCGGTTGCCAGCTGCGGTAATAGGCCAGCATCGACGCGCGATCCAGCACCTGTTCGGGAAACTGCAGGGGCAGGCCGCCGGCGCTGTAGGTGGCCAGGTCGAGCAGGCTGATCCGCTCGAAGGGGCCGCCGCGCAGCTCGCTCAGGTGCTGGCTGGCGCTGTCGTGCAGGTCGAGTTTGCCGCTGGCCGCGGCGTAGGCGCCCAGGGTGGCGCTAAACAACTTGCTGACCGAGCCGATCTCGAACAGGGTGGCGTCGTCGACGGCTTGCCCCGTTTCCCGCGAGGCCAGGCCGTAGTTGAAGGTGTAGTGCTGGCCCTCGACGCTCAGGGCGACCGCCATGCCGGCAATGGCGTGCTCGGCCATCAGCGGTTCAATGATGGCGTTCACCGCCGTTTCGATTTGTTGTTCCGCCGCGCTACCGGCCAGGGCGTCGCCGGCGCCGAGCAGCAAACCCGGCAGGAGCGCTACGCGCAGGCGAGTTAAAGTAGATTCTAGGATTTTTAATTTCATTAAAATCAGTTAGTTATTTAGTTTGTATAAGGTGAATTGTCACATTTTGCGCGCTCGCTTGAGCGCGCCGCTGGCAATACAGCTGCGCCGCGAGTGACGGCTTGCGCCGTCAGCGCACAGGGTGATGCAGGGCGAGAAAGGCTGCAATCGCCTCGTTGACCGGCTGCGGGTGCGTGACGGGGCCCATATGGCCGAGACCGGCGAATTCAATCCGCTCGACCCGCGGCAGGCAGGGGAGCAACAGCTCGGCCACCGCGTGCGCGGCGGCGGTCGAGCGCTCGCCGAGCAGGTAGAGCACCGGCACGCGCAGCGTGGCGAAGGTTGCCAGCGCCGTGGGCTCGCCCAGCAGCGCATGAGCCCAGCGGCGCACGTTGCGCACCGAGGCGGCGATGGGGGCCTGACGCCGCTCGGGCATCTGCCGCCAGCTGCCGGGCCCCATCCAGTAGTCGATAAAGTGTTCGGCGGCGGCCGCGGGATCGCCCGCGTCCAGAGCGGCCGCCGATTGCGCCACGGCCGCGCGAATGCCGTCGGCGGCATTGGGCGGCGGCTGCCGGGCATCGATCAGGGCGAACAGCGTCGGCTCGTAGAGCACCAGCGTGGCGATCCGCCCGGGGTGCCTGAGGGCGGCGAGCAGGGCCACCGCCGCACCATAGGAGTGACCGACCAGCGCCAGCGGTGCGCCGGCCCTCGCCAGCAGCGGTTCGATCAGCTCGACTTCGTCGCCCAGGCTGATCTGCCGATCCGACGGCCAGTCCGGACTCCTGCCGGCGCCGTAGGCGTCGGGCGCGAGGACTCGATAGTCGGGCGCCAGGCGCTCCATCAGCGCTTGCCACTGGCTCGAACTGCTGGCGTTGGCGTGCAGGCAGACCACCGCCGGGCCGTTGCCGGCCTCGCGACAGAAGGCTTCGTGTGGCATGCGAACTCCCTCGCTAGACGCGCACGCCTTGCTCGCGCAGGCGCTTGTACAGGGTATTGCGGCTGACGCCCAGACGCCGCGCCAGGCCCGAGACGTTGCCGCCACAGGCATGGTACTGGCTGGCCAGGTCTGCGCTCTCTGGTGGTATGTCTGCGGCGACAGGGGGCTCTGCCGGCAGGTCGATGAAGAAATCGTCCGGCAGGTGTTCGGCGCGTATCGGCTGGTCGTCGGCCATGGCCAGCGCCACGCGCAGCACGCTGCTGAGCTGGCGCAGGTTGCCCGGCCAGGGATGACGCTGGAACAGTTCCAGCACCTCGCGGCTGAGTCCGGCCCATTGCCCGGGCTCGCGGTGCTGCTCCCACAGCCGCTGGAACAGCGCCTGCTTGTCGTTGCGTTCGCGCAGTGGCGGCAGCTCCAGGTTCAGGCCGCTGATGCGGTAGTACAGGTCGGCGCGGAACTGGCCGCTGTCGACGTCCTGGCGCAGTGGGCGGTTGGTGGCGGACACCAGGCGGATATCGACCGGATGCAGTTCGCTGCTGCCCAGCGGCTGCACGCAACGCTCCTGCAGCACGCGCAGCAGCCGCGCCTGCACACGCAGCGGCATATCACCGATCTCGTCGAGAAACAGGGTGCCCTTGTGCGCCTTGCGGATCAGCCCGATGTGGCCCTTCTGGCTGGCGCCAGTGAAGGCACCTTTCTCGTAGCCAAACAGCTCCGACTCCACCAGCTCCGCCGGAATGGCTGCGCAATTGACCGCGATGAACGCCTGGCCGGCGCGCGAACTGGCCTGGTGCAGCGCCTTGACGAAAACCTCCTTGCCGGCACCGGTTTCGCCCTGAATCAGGATCGGAATGTCCTTCTCCAACAGGCGTTCGGCCTGGCGCACGGCCTTGTCCATCCGCGCATCACCCATGCTCAGTGCATGCAGATGAGGCTCTTGTGGCGTGCTCTGCGCAACCTGCGGGCGGAAATCGCGAGGCTGAATGGGGGCCGGTCGGGCAGGGCGCCGTACCCGTGCGTGAAAGCGGAAGTGGCTGCTGGTGCGCAGGCTGAACGGCTGGCCGTCCGGCTGGTTGAGCAACTGCTGTAGAGGCACGTCGAACAGTTGCTCGATGGCGCCGTAGGTCAGGGGTTGGCCCAGCAGATTGTCAGCGCGGCGGTTGGCGGACACCACGTGGCCCTGCTCGTCGAACACCACCAGGCCGGCCCAGGGGCTGTCGAGGTTGTCCAGGCTGGTATTGAAACTGAGCAGGTGATACTGGTCGGCGAACAACTTGAGGATCAGGCGGTTCTCCACCGACTGGCTCATCATCTTGACCATGCCGAGGGTGTGCGCCGGCGGCAGGTAGCTGTCGCTGGACACGTCGAGCACGGCGATCATGCGCCTTTGCTCGTCGAAGATCGGCGAGGCCGAGCCGGTCATGAAGCGGTTGGCCTTGAGAAAGTGCTCGTCGTGCTGGATATGCACGGCCTGGCCACAACTGAGCGCGGTGCCGATGGCGTTGGTGCCGGTGTAGCGTTCCAGCCAGCTGGCGCCAGCGACGAAACCGGCGGCCTGGCGCGGTTCGATGAAGCGCTGGTCACCCCAGGATTGCAGCAGCCGGCCCTGGTCGTCGGCGAGCATGATCAGGCAGTTGGAGTTGGAAAGGATGGTGCCGTAGTAGGGCAGCACTTCCTGGTGGGTGGTCTGCACCAGGGCCTGGCGGCTTTCCAGCAGGGCCGACAGTTCGCCGGCAGGCGGTGGGTCGAAGCGCGGCGAGCTCTGATGGGTCAGGCCGTAGTCACGACAGCGCGACCAGGACTCCTGGATGAGGGTGTCGTGCGCCGGCGCGCGGGCAGCTTCTGTCATACATGATCTCTTCTTGTTGGTTCGCGATCTGCGCCGCGATCGATCCAGTTTCGTTCATGACTGTTCAATGTCAACGAACGAATTGTTCAGTTGTTCACATTCGACTGTTCAAAAGTGTTCAGTGGAATACCAGCGTGCTAATGAGCGTGAATGGCTTTTTTGTTTTCTATCAAAGAGATATGTCTGTTTTTTGGGCACTGGCACGCTTGTCGCTATCGATGTTCGCAACCGAATGGCACGACAAGAAAAAGGACAGGCCATGTCGCTCAAGCTCGAACACGTCACCCGTATCGTCGACGGCCAGGTGCATATCGACGATGCCTGCCTGAGTTTCGAACCCGGCTCATTCAACGTCCTGCTCGGCCGCACCCTGGCCGGTAAGACCAGCCTGATGCGCCTGATGGCCGGGCTGGATCGGCCCAATAGCGGCCGTGTGCTGATGAACGGCGCCGATGTCACGGGTATGCCGGTACGTCAGCGCAACGTGTCGATGGTCTATCAGCAGTTCATCAACTACCCGACCTTGACGGTGTTCGAGAACATCGCCTCGCCGCTGCGTCAGGCCGGTGTGGCCAAGGAGCAGATCGTCGAGAAGGTCGAAGCCACCGCGCGCATGCTGCGCATCGACAAACTGTTGTCGCGCTATCCGCTGGAGCTGTCCGGCGGCCAACAGCAGCGCACGGCCATGGCCCGGGCGCTGGTCAAGGATGCTTCGCTGATCCTCTTCGACGAACCCCTGGTCAATCTCGACTACAAGCTGCGCGAAGAGCTGCGCCAGGAGATGCGCGAGCTGTTCCAGGCGCGCCACACCATCGCCATCTACGCCACCACCGAGCCCAACGAGGCGCTGGCCCTGGGTGGCACCACCACCATCTTGCACGAGGGGCGGGTGGTGCAGAGCGGCAGGACCGCCGAGGTCTACCACCGTCCGCAGCAGATGCTGGCCGCCGAGCTGTTCTCGGAGCCGGCGATCAACCTGCTGCCGGGGCGCATCAGTGGCACCGAGGTGAGCTTCGCCGATTGCGTGCACTTTCCGCTCAACCCCGATCTGCGCGGCATCGCCGAGGGCGAGTACCGTTTTGGCGTGCGCCCCAGCCATATCGGTCTGGTGCCGTCCAATGACGATGATCTGGAGCTGGCGGTAACCGTCGAGCTGGCCGAGATCAGCGGCTCGGAAACCTTCCTGCATGTGCGCAACGAGCAGTTCGTGCTGGTGCTGCACCTGCCGGGCGTGCACGAGTATGCGGTGGACACGCCGATCCTCATCTACATCCCCACCCACAAGCTGTTCGTCTTCGCCGCCGATGGGCAGTTGGTGCAGGCGCCCAGTCGCCGCCAGGGGAGGGCTGCCTGATGGCCGAGATTCGCTTGCACAACCTCGCGCACAGCTACAGCGGCGTGCCGAAGGTGCCGGAAGACTACGCGATTCGCGAGATGAACCATGTCTGGCAGCAGGGCGGCGCCTATGCGCTGCTGGGGCCGTCAGGCTGCGGCAAGTCCACATTGCTCAACATCATCTCCGGTCTGCTCAGCCCGTCGCAGGGCGAAGTGCAGTTCGACGGCAAGGCGGTCAACTCGCTGTCGCCGCAGCAGCGCAACATCGCCCAGGTTTTCCAGTTTCCGGTGGTCTACGACACCATGACGGTGTTCGACAACCTGGCCTTCCCGCTGCGCAACCAGGGCATGGACGAGGCGCGGGTGATGAGCAAGGTGCACGAGATCGCCGAGGTGCTGGAGCTGCATCCGCTGCTGCACAAGAAGGCGCGCAACCTCACCGCCGACGAGAAGCAGAAGGTCTCCATGGGCCGTGGTCTGGTGCGTGACGACGTCTCGGCGATCCTCTTCGACGAGCCACTGACGGTGATCGACCCGCACCTGAAATGGAAGCTGCGGCGCAAGCTCAAGCAGATCCACGAGCAGTTCAACATCACCATGGTCTACGTCACCCACGATCAGTTGGAGGCCTCAACCTTCGCCGACAAGATCGCGGTGATGTACGGCGGGCAGATCGTCCAGTTCGGCACGCCGCGCGAGCTGTTCGAGCGTCCCGGACACACCTTCGTCGGCTATTTCATCGGCAGTCCGGGGATGAACCTGATCGAGGTGCAGCGCTGTGAGGGCGGCGTTCGCTTCGCCGGCACCCAGCTTCCACTCTCGGACGCACTCAATAGGCGCTTGGCCGAACTGGAGGGAAAGCGCCTGCAGGTGGGTATCCGCCCCGAGTTCGTGCACATCTGGGACGGCGCCTACGAAGACGCGCTGTGCGGCCAGGTGCTGCACGTCGAGGATCTCGGTACCTACAAGATCCTCACCTTCGACCTCGACGGCCAGGTGCTCAAGGTGCGTCTGCAGGAGGATCAGCCGGTGCCGCGCGAGCAGGTCTACCTGAGCTTCCCGGCGCAGTGGCTGATGCTTTACGCCGACGACTACCTGGTGGAGGTGGCGCCATGAAGGTGCAGAACAACAAGGCCTGGTGGCTGGTGCTGCCGGTGTTCCTGCTGGTGGCGTTCAGCGCCATCGTGCCGATGATGACGGTGGTCAACTACTCGGTGCAGGACATCTTCGATCCGGCCACGCGCTACTTCGTCGGCGTCGACTGGTATCGCCAGGTGCTGCAGGACCCGCGCCTGCACGACTCGTTGCTGCGTCAGTTCATTTTTTCCGCCTGCGTGCTGCTGATCCAGATTCCTCTGGGCATCGCCATCGCCCTGTGCATGCCGACACGCGGGCGCTGGGCGTCGCTGTGCCTGATCCTGATGGCCATTCCGCTGCTGATCCCGTGGAACGTGGTCGGCACCATCTGGCAGATCTTCGGCCGCGCCGACATCGGCCTGATGGGCTGGGCGCTGAACAGTCTGGGTATCAGCTACAACTACGCAGCCAACACCATGGACGCCTGGGTGACGGTGCTGATCATGGACGTCTGGCACTGGACGTCGCTGGTGGCGCTGTTGTGCTACTCCGGCCTGCGCGCCATTCCTGATGTCTATTACCAGGCGGCGCGCATCGATCGCGCGTCGAACTGGGCGGTGTTCCGCCATATCCAGTTGCCCAAGCTCAAGAGCGTGCTGCTGATCGCGGTGATGCTGCGCTTCATGGACAGCTTCATGATCTATACCGAGCCCTTCGTGCTCACCGGCGGCGGGCCGGGCAACGCCACCACCTTCCTCAGCCAGACCCTGACGCAAATGGCCATCGGCCAGTTCGACCTGGGCCCGGCGGCGGCGTTCTCGCTGGTGTACTTCCTGATCATCCTGCTGGTGTCCTGGCTGTTCTACACCGCCATGACCCATGACGACAAAACCCGCTGAGGCCGACCATGACGCTACGCAAACGCCTGGCACTGCTGATCTACTTCCTGTTCCTGCTGGTGCCGATCTACTGGCTGCTGAACATGTCATTCAAGAGCAACACCGAGATCCTCGGCGGGCTCAGCCTGTGGCCGCAGAGTTTCACCCTGGACAACTACCGGGTGATCTTCACTGATCGCAGCTGGTACGAGGGCTATCTCAACTCGCTGTACTACGTCAGCCTCAACACCCTGATCTCGCTCAGCGTGGCGCTGCCGGCGGCTTATGCCTTCTCGCGCTATCGCTTTCTTGGCGACAAGCACCTGTTCTTTTGGTTGCTGACCAACCGCATGGCGCCGCCGGCAGTGTTCCTGCTGCCGTTCTTTCAGCTGTACTCGTCCATCGGCCTGTTCGACACCCATATCGCCGTGGCGCTGGCGCACTGCCTGTTCAACGTGCCGCTGGCGGTGTGGATTCTCGAAGGCTTCATGTCCAGCGTGCCCAAGGAAATTGATGAGACGGCCTATATCGACGGCTACAGCTTCCCGAAATTCTTCGTGAAGATCTTCATCCCGCTGATCCGCTCCGGCATCGGCGTCACCGCGTTCTTCTGCTTCATGTTCTCCTGGGTCGAGCTGCTGCTGGCGCGCACCCTGACCTCGGTAGACGCCAAGCCCATCGCGGCGGTGATGACCCGTACCGTATCCGCCTCGGGCATCGACTGGGGTGTGCTCGCCGCTGCCGGGGTGCTGACCATCATCCCCGGGATGCTGGTGATCTGGTTCGTTCGCAACCATGTGGCCAAGGGCTTCGCCCTCGGTCGCGTGTAAAAGGAGATTCATCATGAGCTGGATGGCCTGGACTTTACCCACCGCGCTGTTCTTCGGCGGTATCGCCGTACTGCTGGCCGGCATGACGCTGGTCGAGCTGCGCTGGCCGTGCGTCGAGCGCAAAGGTTTTCTGCCGATCACCACCACCCGCGGTGATCGGTTGTTCATCGGTCTGCTCGGCAGCGCCTACCTGCACCTGCTGGTGATAGGCGTGACCGACTGGAGCGTGTGGATAGCGTCGCTGCTATCGCTGTTGTGGTTGTGCGCAGTCATGAGCTGGGGCTGAGCCGGGCTGCCACCGGTATGCCTCTCCCCAAATCCTGAGATGGAGGTCTCTATGTTCGACAATAACAACAAGACCCGACATAGCATGGCGTTGGCCGCCTTGCTGGCGTTGTCCGGTTTGAGCGGTACGGCCTGGGCGGATGCCTATGAAGAGGCCGCGAAGAAATGGATCGCCGAGGAGTTCAACCCCTCGACCCTGACGCCCGAGCAGCAGCTCGAAGAGCTGAAATGGTTCATCAAAGCCGCCGAGCCGTTTCGCGGCATGAACATCAGCGTGGTGTCGGAAACCATCACCACCCACGAGTACGAGTCCAAGGTGCTGGCCAGGGCCTTCAGCGAGATCACCGGGATCAAGCTCAAGCACGACCTGCTGCAGGAAGGCGACGTGGTCGAGAAGCTGCAGACGCAAATGCAGTCGGACAAGAACATCTACGACGGCTGGGTCAACGACTCCGACCTGATCGGTACTCATGCGCGCTACGGCAAGGCGGTAGCGATCAGCGACATGATCAAGGGTGAGGGCAAGGACTTCACCTCACCGACCCTGGATCTCGAAGACTTCATCGGCACTTCCTTTACCACCGGGCCGGACGGCAAGCTGTATCAATTGCCCGACCAGCAATTCGCCAACCTCTACTGGTTCCGCGCCGACTGGTTCGAGCGCCCGGAGCTCAAGGCCAAGTTCAAGGAGATCTACGGCTACGAGCTGGGCGTGCCGGTCAACTGGTCGGCCTACGAGGATATCGCCGAGTTCTTCTCGGTGCACGTCGAGGAAATCGACGGCCAGCGCGTCTACGGCCACATGGACTACGGCAAGAAGGATCCGTCGCTGGGCTGGCGTTTCACCGATGCCTGGTTCTCCATGGCCGGCGGCGGCGACAAGGGCCTGCCCAACGGTTTGCCGGTGGACGAGTGGGGCATTCGTGTCGACGGCTGCCGGCCGGTGGGCTCCAGCGTTGCCCGCGGTGGCGATACCAACGGTCCGGCGGCGGTCTATGCGACTACCAAATACGTCGATTGGATGCGCCAGTACGCCCCGCCCGAGGCCCAGGGCATGACCTTCTCCGAGGCCGGGCCGGTGCCGGCGCAGGGCGCCATCGCCCAGCAGATCTTCTGGTACACCGCCTTTACCGCCGACATGACCAAGCCGGGCCTGCCGGTGGTCAACGAAGACGGTACGCCGAAGTGGCGCATGGCACCGTCGCCCAAGGGCCCGTACTGGGAGGAGGGCATGAAGCTCGGCTACCAGGACGCCGGCTCCTGGACCTTCCTCAAGTCCACCCCGGAGAAGCAGCGTCTGGCCGCCTGGCTCTACGCCCAGTTCGTCACCTCCAAGACCGTGTCGCTGAAGAAGACCCTGGTCGGCCTGACGCCGATCCGTGAATCGGACATCAACTCCCAGGCGATGACCGACGCGGCGCCCAAGCTCGGTGGCCTGGTGGAGTTCTACCGCAGCCCGGCGCGGGTGCAGTGGACGCCGACCGGCACCAACGTGCCGGACTATCCGCGTCTGGCTCAGCTGTGGTGGCAGTTCATTGCCGAGGCGGCCAGCGGCGACAAGACCCCGCAACAGGCCCTGGATGGCCTGGCGGCTGCTCAGGACACTATGCTCGGCCGCCTGGAGCGCTCCGGTGTACTGGATGAATGCGGGCCGAAGCTGAACGAGCCGCGTGATCCGCAGTACTGGTTCGATCAGCCCGGTGCGCCGAAGCCCAAGCTGGCCAACGAGAAACCCAAAGGCGAGACCATTGCCTACGACGAGTTGCTCAAGTCCTGGGAACAGTCGCGCAACTGAAGAGAGACCGCAGTCGCGGCTGAAGCCCCTCCCACGAGGGGCTTCCTTCTCTGTGGGAGCGGCTTTAGCCGCGATAAAAAACGGCACCCTCGGGTGCCGTTGTTCGTTATGCAGCGCTGCTTATTTATGCAGATGCTCGGCTGCGTGCAGGGTGTTTTCCAAGAGGCCTGCGCGAGTCATCGGGCCGACGCCGCCCGGTACCGGGGTGATCCAGCCGGCGCGGGGCAGGGCGGTCTCGTAGACCACGTCGCCGACCAGCTTGCCATCTTCCTGGCGGTTGATGCCGACGTCGATGACGATGGCGCCCTCCTTGATCCACTCGCCCTTGACCAGGCCCGGCTTGCCGGCGGCGACCACGACGATATCGGCCTGGCCGACATGGGTCGGCAGATCCTTGGTGAAGCGGTGGGTGACGGTGACGGTGCAGCCGGCCAGCAGCAGTTCCATGGCCATCGGCCGGCCGACGATATTGGAGGCGCCCACGACTACGGCATGCATGCCGTACAGATCGGCGCCGGTGCTTTGCAGCAGGGTCATGATGCCCTTCGGCGTGCAGGGGCGCAGCAGCGGCATGCGCTGGGCCAGGCGACCGATGTTGTACGGGTGGAAGCCGTCCACGTCCTTGTCCGGGCGAATGCGCTCGAGCAGCAGGGAGGAGTCCAGGTGCTCGGGCAGCGGCAATTGCACCAGGATGCCGTCGATGGCCGGGTCTTCGTTGAGTTCGTCGATCAGGGCGAGCAGATCGGCCTGGCCGGTCTCGGCCGGCAGGTCGTAGGCGCGGGAGAGGAAACCGACCTCTTCGCAGTCCTTGCGTTTGTGCGACACATAGACCTGGGAGGCGGGATCGGTACCGACCAGGATCACGGCCAGGCCCGGCGCGCGCAGGCCTTGCTGGCGGCGCTCGGCGACACGTTGGGCAATCTGCTGGCGGAGGCTGGCGGCGATCGCCTTGCCGTCGATCAGTTGTGCGGTCATTGCGCTGATTAACCATTAATAAGGATGAAAAAAGGACGCGCATTCTCGCATGGGCGCTCCCTCGGGCAAAGGCGCCTGCCGTCGTTTTCGCGTAACTCCTTTATATCGCTGAACTTTTTTGAAAATTTATGTTGACGGGGTTGGGGCGCGTCTATAACATTCGCCCCGCTTCTCAGGAACAGCCACTCGCTGGGTGAGACGGCAAAAGCCAAGCCCTGGTGGCAAGGTCGGAGCCGAAAGCTTCTAAGTCTGCGCTAGCGGATGGATAAGCGCCCGTAGCTCAGCTGGATAGAGCATCCGCCTTCTAAGCGGATGGTCGCAGGTTCGAGTCCTGCCGGGTGCGCCATTTGGCGGTCAGGCAATTTGAGTAAGCAAAGCAATATGGTGGGCGTAGCTCAGTTGGTAGAGCACAGGATTGTGGCTCCTGGTGTCGTGGGTTCGAT
This sequence comes from Pseudomonas sp. NPDC077186, assembly GCF_044543505.1. Taxonomy (NCBI): domain Bacteria; kingdom Pseudomonadati; phylum Pseudomonadota; class Gammaproteobacteria; order Pseudomonadales; family Pseudomonadaceae; genus Pseudomonas; species Pseudomonas sp. NPDC077186. The sequence continues at coordinate 182,358 of NZ_JBITWE010000001.1, read as the reverse complement.
TCCCATCGTCCACCCCATATTCCAGAACGCCAGGCCCCAAGGCCTGGCGTTTTTGTTTTAAGGTTCCGGCCACGCGGACGTGGTGAAATTGGTAGACACACCAGATTTAGGTTCTGGCGCCGCAAGGTGTGAGAGTTCGAGTCTCTCCGTCCGCACCATCTTTATATAGCCTCCCGACTGCCGCCTGCTTCTAGGGTGACTTCTGCACATCGACCCTCTAGAATGCATGCCCTTGATTCGGGGCCGGTTCGAGCCGGCTTATGTCTGTGCAACGAGGAATATCCATGCAAGTTTCTGTTGAAAGCACTTCTGCTCTTGAGCGCCGTATGACCGTCGGCGTCCCCGTCGAGCGCATCGAGACCGAAGTCAACAAGCGTCTGCAGCAGACTGCCCGTCGTGCCAAGGTTCCTGGCTTCCGCCCTGGCAAGGTGCCGATGAGCGTCATCCGTCAGCGTTACGAAGACGCCGCTCGTCAGGAAGCCCTGGGTGACCTGATCCAGGCCACCTTCTACGAAGCCGTGGTCGAGCAGAAGCTGAACCCGGCCGGCGCGCCGTCCGTCGAGCCGAAGTCCTTCGAGAAGGGCAAGGATCTGGAGTACGTCGCCACCTTCGAGGTGTTCCCCGAGTTCCAGGTTGCCGGTTTCGACTCCATCGCCATCGAGCGCCTGCAGGCCGACGTGGTCGATAGCGACGTCGACAACATGCTCGATATCCTACGCAAGCAGAACACCCGTTTCGAAGCCGTCGAGCGTGCCGCCGAGAATGGCGATCAGCTGAACATCGACTTCGTCGGCAAGATCGACGGCGAAGCCTTCGCCGGCGGCAGCGCCAAGGGCACCCAGCTGGTGCTGGGCTCCGGTCGCATGATCCCGGGCTTCGAAGATGCCCTGGTCGGCGTCAAGGCTGGCGAAGAGCGCGTGATCAACCCGACCTTCCCCGAGGATTACCAGAACCTCGATCTGGCCGGCAAAACCGCCGAGTTCACCGTCACGGTGAACAGCGTTTCCGCCCCGCAACTGCCTGAGCTGAACGACGAGTTCTTCGCCCTGTTCGGCATCAAGGAAGGCGGCCTGGAAGGCTTCCGCGCCGAAGTACGCAAGAACATGGAGCGCGAACTGCGCCAGGCCATCAAGTCCAAGGTGAAGAGCCAGGTAATGGACGGCCTGCTGGCCGCCAACCCGGTCGAAGTGCCGAAGGCGCTGATCGGCAACGAAGTGAACCGTCTGCGCGTGCAGGCCGTTCAGCAGTTCGGTGGCAACATCAAGCCGGATCAGCTGCCGGCCGAGCTGTTCGAAGAGCAGGCCAAGCGCCGTGTGGTGCTGGGCCTGATCGTCGCCGAAGTGGTCAAGCAGTTCGAGCTCAAGCCCGACGACGCCCGCGTGCGCGAGCTGATCCAGGAAATGGCCTCGGCCTACCAGGAGCCGGAGCAGGTCGTGGCCTGGTACTACAAGAACGACCAGCAGATGAACGAAGTTCGCTCGGTTGTACTGGAAGAACAAGTTGTAGATACTGTTCTGCAGAAGGCCAACGTGACCGACAAAACGGTCTCCTACGAAGACGCAGTCAAGCCGGCAGAAGCCCCGCAAGCCGACTGATCTCGCAACCTCGTTCGAGCACACCATAAGCCAGCCTCAGTGCTGGCTTATGCGTATTTGAGACATGACTATTTAGGGAGTGAGCGCAAGACATGTCCCGCAATCCTTTTATGCAACACATGCCCGACATCCAGGCCGCCGGCGGCCTGGTGCCCATGGTCGTCGAACAGTCGGCCCGCGGCGAGCGTGCCTACGACATCTATTCGCGCCTGCTCAAAGAGCGGGTGATCTTCCTGGTCGGCCCGGTCGAAGACTACATGGCCAACCTGGTGGTGGCGCAGTTGCTGTTCCTCGAGGCGGAGAACCCGGACAAGGACATCCATCTGTACATCAACTCGCCGGGCGGTGCGGTGACTGCCGGCATGTCGATCTACGACACCATGCAGTTCATCAAGCCGGACGTGTCCACCATCTGCATCGGCCAGGCCTGCAGCATGGGGGCGTTGCTGCTGGCTGGCGGCGCCGCCGGCAAGCGTTACTGCCTGCCGCATTCGCGCATGATGATCCACCAGCCGCTGGGCGGCTTCCAGGGCCAGGCCTCGGATATCGAGATCCATGCCCGCGAGATCCTCACCATCCGCGAGCGCCTGAACAAGATCCTCGCCGACCACTGCAAGCAGCCGATCGAGGTCATCGCCAAGGATACCGACCGCGACAACTTCATGAGCGGTGAGGCGGCGGTGGAGTATGGTCTGATCGACAAGGTTCTGGATAAGCGTCAGCTGGCGGTCTGAGTGCCGCGCCATAGAGCGGTCGGCGACGAGCCGGCCGCGTCGCGGGCTTGAAAATGCCCGCATTTGCCTTCATCTTGTGTTTCAAGCCTACCGTATTGGATTGATCGAATGACTGATACCCGCAACGGCGAGGACAACGGCAAGCTGCTCTATTGCTCCTTCTGCGGCAAAAGCCAGCACGAAGTGCGCAAATTGATTGCCGGTCCCTCCGTATTCATCTGCGACGAGTGCGTCGACCTGTGCAACGACATCATCCGCGAGGAGGTGCAGGAAGCCCAGGCCGAGAGCAGTGCGCACAAATTGCCGGCCCCCAAGGAAATCAGCAGCATCCTCGATCAGTATGTGATCGGTCAGGAGCGGGCCAAGAAGGTGCTGTCGGTGGCGGTGTACAACCACTACAAGCGTCTCAACCAGCGCGACAAGAAAGACGATGTCGAGCTGGGCAAGAGCAATATCCTGCTGATCGGTCCGACCGGTTCAGGCAAGACCCTGCTGGCGGAAACCCTGGCGCGCCTGCTCAACGTGCCCTTCACCATTGCCGACGCCACCACCCTGACCGAGGCCGGTTACGTGGGCGAGGACGTCGAGAACATCATCCAGAAGCTGCTGCAGAAGTGCGACTACGACGTCGAGAAGGCCCAGATGGGCATCGTCTATATCGATGAAATCGATAAGATCTCGCGCAAGTCCGACAACCCTTCGATTACCCGTGACGTCTCGGGTGAGGGTGTGCAGCAGGCGCTGCTCAAGCTGATCGAGGGCACCGTCGCCTCGGTGCCGCCGCAGGGCGGGCGCAAGCATCCGCAGCAGGAGTTCCTGCAGGTCGATACGCGCAACATCCTGTTCATCTGCGGTGGCGCCTTCTCCGGTCTGGAGAAGGTCATCCAGGGTCGCTCGACCAAGGGCGGCATCGGCTTCAACGCCGAGGTGCGCAGCAAGGATACCGGCAAGAAACTCGGCGAGTCCCTGCGCGAGGTGGAGCCGGACGATCTGGTCAAGTTCGGTCTGATCCCCGAGTTCGTCGGTCGCCTGCCGGTGATCGCCACGCTCGAAGAGCTGGACGAGGCGGCGCTGGTGCAGATCCTCACCGAGCCGAAGAACGCGCTGACCAAGCAGTACGCCAAGCTGTTCGAGATGGAAGGCGTGGATCTGGAGTTCCGTCCGGATGCACTGAAATCCGTCGCGCACAAGGCGCTGGAGCGCAAAACCGGTGCTCGCGGTCTGCGTTCGATCCTCGAGGGCATCCTGCTCGACACCATGTACGAGATCCCTTCCCAGCAGGAAGTGAGCAAGGTGGTGATCGACGAGAGCGTGATCGACGGTTCCTCCAAGCCGCTGCTGATCTACGAGAACAGCGAGCCGCAAGCCAAAGCTGCGCCAGACGCGTAACGCTCGAGTTACATGGTGCAATGAAGGGGCCCGGCTGGGCCCCTTCGCTTTTCTGGCCGCAGTGCTTGTTTTTTGCCGGGCCTACCCCCATCTTAAAAGCCAAGGGTAATCCCATCTGTTTACGGCCTTATGGCCGCCGCTGAGCCGAAATCATGAAGACAACCATCGAATTGCCTCTCCTGCCATTGCGCGATGTTGTGGTCTATCCGCACATGGTGATCCCGCTTTTTGTCGGGCGCGAGAAATCTATCGAAGCCCTGGAGGCAGCGATGACGGGCGACAAGCAGATTCTTCTGGTCGCCCAGAAGAATCCTGCCGTCGATGATCCGGATGATCAGGATCTGTATCGGGTCGGTACCGTCGCCACCGTGCTGCAGCTGCTCAAGCTGCCCGACGGCACCGTCAAGGTGCTGGTCGAGGGCGAGCAGCGCGGAGCCATCGAGCGCTTCATCGAGGTCGATGGCCACTGCCGTGCCGAGGTGCAGCTGATCGAGGAGGGCGACACCGCCGAGCGCGAGTCCGAGGTGTTCACCCGCAGCCTGCTGAGCCAGTTCGAGCAGTACGTGCAGCTGGGCAAGAAGGTGCCGGCCGAGGTGTTGTCCTCGCTCAACGGCATCGACGAGCCGAGCCGGCTGGTCGACACCATGGCCGCGCATATGGCGCTGAAGATCGAGCAGAAGCAGGAGATCCTCGAAATCACCTCGCTGTCGGCGCGTGTCGAGCATGTGCTGGCGCTGCTGGATGCCGAGATCGACCTGCTGCAGGTGGAAAAGCGTATTCGCGGTCGGGTCAAGAAGCAGATGGAGCGCAGCCAGCGCGAGTACTACCTGAATGAGCAGATGAAGGCCATTCAGAAGGAGCTGGGCGACATCGACGAAGGCCATAGCGAGCTCGATGAGCTGCGCAAGCGCATCGACAACGCCGGTCTGTCCAAGGAGGCGCTGACCAAGGCCAATGCCGAGCTGAACAAGCTCAAACAGATGTCGCCGATGTCTGCCGAAGCCACCGTGGTGCGTACCTACATCGATTGGCTGGTCAACGTGCCGTGGAAGGCCGAGAGTAAGGTGCGCCTCGATCTGGTGCGCGCCGAGAGCATTCTCGATGCCGACCACTACGGTCTGGAGGAGGTCAAGGAGCGCATCCTCGAGTACCTCGCCGTGCAGAAACGAGTGAAGAAGCTCAAGGGGCCGGTGCTCTGTCTGGTCGGCCCGCCCGGTGTGGGCAAGACCTCGCTGGCCGAATCCATCGCCACCGCGACCAACCGCAAGTTCGTGCGCATGGCCTTGGGCGGCGTACGCGACGAGGCCGAAATCCGCGGTCACCGCCGTACCTACATCGGCTCGATGCCCGGCCGCCTGATCCAGAAGATGACCAAGGTCGGCGTGCGCAACCCGCTGTTCCTGCTCGACGAGATCGACAAGATGGGCCAGGACATGCGCGGCGACCCCGCCTCGGCGTTGCTCGAGGTGCTCGATCCGGAGCAGAACCACAACTTCAACGATCACTATCTGGAGGTCGATTACGACCTGTCCGATGTGATGTTCCTCTGCACCGCCAATTCGATGAACATTCCCGGCCCGCTGCTGGACCGCATGGAAGTCATCCGCCTGCCGGGCTACACCGAGGACGAGAAGGTCAATATCGCCATCAAGTACCTGGCGCCGAAGCAGACCCAGGCCAACGGCCTGAAGAAGGGCGAGCTGGCGTTCGACGAGGGCGCCATCCGCGACATCATCCGCTACTACACCCGCGAGGCCGGGGTGCGCGGCCTGGAGCGGCAGATCGCCAAGGTCTGCCGCAAGGCGGTGAAGGAACACGTGCGCGAGAAGCGCTTCCAGGTGCAGGTCACGGCCGAGTCGCTGGAGCATTTTCTCGGCGTGCGCAAGTACCGCTACGGTCTGGCCGAGCAGCAGGATCAGATCGGCCAGGTCACCGGCCTGGCCTGGACCCAGGTGGGCGGCGAGTTGCTGACCATCGAAACCGCCGTGGTGCCGGGCAAGGGCGTGCTGATCAAGACCGGCTCGCTCGGCGACGTCATGGCCGAGTCTATGACCGCTGCCATGACCGTGGTGCGCAGTCGCGCCAAGAGCCTGGGGATCGCCGCCGATTTCAACGAGAAACGCGACGTTCACATCCATATGCCGGAAGGCGCCACGCCCAAGGACGGCCCCAGCGCGGGTATCGGCCTGTGCACCGCGCTGGTGTCGGCACTGACCCAGATTCCGGTGCGCGCCGACGTAGCCATGACCGGCGAGATCACCCTGCGTGGTCAGGTGTTGGCCATCGGCGGGCTCAAGGAAAAACTTTTGGCGGCTCATCGGGGCGGGATCAAGACGGTGATCATTCCGGAAGAAAACGTGCGCGACCTGCGGGAAATTCCGGAAAATATTAAGCAAGACCTGCAGATTAAACCGGTTAAATGGATTGACGAGGTCCTGCAAATTGCGCTGCAATACGCCCCGGAGCCCTTGCCCGATGCGGCTCCGGAGATGGTTGCAACGGATGACAAACGCGAGTCTGATTCCAAGGAGCGAATCAGCACGCATTAGCCGGGGGGCTTCCTTGACACATTTTTTGAGCCCTTGTTATAAAGCGGCTCTTATTGTGTCGGCAGGCCATCCAGCACCCGCTTTGCTTACACTAAAAATCAAGAAACAAACTCAACAGAAATAAGGGGACTTAGAGTGAACAAGTCGGAACTGATCGATGCCATCGCTGCATCTGCTGATATCCCGAAAGCTGTTGCTGGCCGCGCGCTGGATGCAGTGATTGAATCCGTCACTGGCGCTCTGAAGGCTGGCGATTCCGTTGTACTGGTTGGTTTCGGTACCTTCGCTGTCAAAGAGCGCGCTGCTCGCACTGGTCGCAACCCGCAGACCGGCAAGCCGATCAGCATCGCTGCTGCCAAGATCCCGGGCTTCAAAGCCGGTAAAGCGCTGAAAGACGCCGTCAACTAAGCGTCTTCCGGGGCTTTGCCCCGCCGCTGCGCACAGGTTGCGCAGCGGTCGCGAAGCGCCAAGGTCGGCTCAGCCCGCATCAGCCGCTTCGCACGTTACGAGAAGGCGCATCCTCGGATGCGCCTTTCTTCTATCCGGACATTACCCACACTGCGCGGCCGGTCATTTTTTACGGACGTTCTGGGGGAAGCATGCTGCAAAATATCAGGGACAATTCAAAGGGTTGGATTGCCAAAACCATCATCGGCCTCATCGTCCTGCTGATGGCCTTTACCGGCTTCGAGGCGATTCTCACCGGCACCAGCAACAGCCAGAATGCTGCCGCGGTCAACGGTGACGAGGTCACGCTCAACGAGCTGGGCCAGGCCGTGGAAATGCAGCGTCGTCAGCTGCTGCAACAACTGGGGCGCGATTTCGATGCCTCGCTGCTCGACGAGCGACTGCTGCGCGAGTCCGCCCTCAAGGGCTTGATCGACCGCAAGCTGCTGCTGCAGGGCGCCGGCGATGCCGATTTCGCCTTCTCCCAGGCGGCGCTGGATCAGGTCATTCTGCAAACCCCCGAATTCCAGGTCGATGGCCGTTTCGATGCCGCGCGCTTCGATCAGGTGATCCGCCAGATGGGCTACGGCCGCCTGCAGTTCCGCCAGATGCTGGAAGAGGAAATGCTCATCGGTCAGCTGCGCGCCGGCCTCGGTGCCAGCAGCTTCGTCACCGAGCAGCAAGCCCGTGCGTTCGCCAGCCTGGAGCGGCAGACCCGCGACTTCGCCAGTCTGGCGATCAAGGCCGACCCGGCGACGGTCGAGCTGGGCGATGGCGACGTGCAGGCCTATTACGACGAACACGCCAGCGAGTTCATGAGCCCCGAGCAGGTGGTGCTGGAGTACGTCGAGCTGCACAAGGACAGCTTCTTCGATCAGGTCGAGGTCAGCGACGAAGAGCTGCAGCCGCTGTATCAGAGCGAAATCGCCAACCTGGCCGAGCAGCGCCAGGCGGCGCATATCCTCATCGAGGGCGACGACGAGGCGGCGCGTACCAAGCTCGAGGAGCTCAAGGCGCGTATCGACGCCGGCGAGGACTTCGCCGCGCTGGCCAAGGAGTTCTCCCAGGATCCGGGCTCCGCTGCCGATGGCGGTGATCTGGGTTACGCCGGCCCCGGCGTCTACGACCCGTCTTTCGAGGAGGCGCTCTACGCCCTGCAGGCAGGCCAGGTGTCCGCGCCGGTAAAGAGCGAGTTCGGCTGGCATCTGATCAAGCTGCTCGGCGTGCAGGCACCCGAGGTGCCGAGTTTCGCCAGCCTGAAGGACAAGCTGGCGCGCGACTACAAGGCGCAGCAGGTCGAGCAGCGCTTCGTCGAGGCCACCAAGCTGCTGGAAGACGCGGCGTTCGAAGCGTCCGATCTGGCGCAGCCGGCGCAGGAGCTGGACCTGGAGGTCAAGGTCAGCGAGGCGGTCGGTCGTGAAGGCGGCGCCACTGGCGTCACCGCCAACCGCCAGGTGCTGCAGGCTGCGTTCAGCCCGGAAGTGCTGGAGGACGGCAACAACAGCTCCACCATCGAACTGGATCCGAGCACTGTCGTGGTGGTACGGGTGAAGGAGCACAAGAAGCCCAAGCAGCTGCCGCTGGAGCAGGTCGCAGGCAGCATTCGCAGCCACCTGCTGCAGGAGCGCGCCGCGGCCGCAGCCAAGGCCGAAGGCGAGAAGCTGCTGGCGGCGGTACAGACCGGCGACGCTAGCAGCGACAGCTGGCAGGTGCAGGAAGCGGCGACGCGCAGCCAGGAGGGCGTCGAGCCCAAGGTGCTGCAGGCGCTGTTCCGCATGCCCAAGCCGGCTGCCGCAGGCACGCCGACCTATGCCGGGGTGACGTTGAGCAACGGCGACTACGTGCTGCTGCGTCTGGACGGGGTGAATGTGCCGGAGCAGGCGCTGAGCGCAGAAGAGCTGGGCATGTACCGCAACTTCCTGGCCTCGCGCGCCGGTCAGCAGGACTTCGCCGCCTACCGCAAGCAGCTCGAAGCCAAGGCCGATATCGAGCGTTTCTAAGCCTTTCCGGGCGCCTCGTTCGAGGCGCTCTTCAGGCAATAAAAAACCCGCACGGCGTGCGGGTTTTTATTGCCTAAGCGGCGTCTCGAGTTGTTCCCGGCAATCTTCTATTGCCGGGAACTAGTCCCTCAGTCTTCCATGGCGCCCATGGCAGTGGTGTTGAAGCCGCCGTCGACGTACATGATCTCGCCGCTGATGCCCGAGGCCAGGTCGGAGCAGAGGAATGCGCCGGCATTGCCGACTTCCTCGATGGTCACGTTGCGGCGCAGCGGGGTCTGCTTCTCGTTGGCGGCCAGCATCTTGCGGAAGCTGGCGATGCCGCTGGCGGCCAGGGTACGGATCGGGCCGGCGGAGATGGCGTTGACGCGGGTACCTTCCGGGCCGAGGCTGCCGGCCAGGTAGCGGACGCCGGCTTCCAGGCTGGCCTTGGCCATGCCCATGACGTTGTAGTTGGGCATGGTGCGCTCGGCACCCAGGTAGGAGAGGGTCAGCAGGCTGCCGTTGCGGCCCTTCATCATCTCGCGGCCGGCCTTGGCCAGGGCGACGAAGCTGTAGGCGCTGATGTCGTGGGCGATCTTGAAGCCTTCACGGGTGGTCACTTCGGTGAAGTCGCCATTGAGTTGGTCGCCCGGGGCGAAGCCGACGGAGTGGACGATGCAGTCCAGGCCATCCCACTTCTTGCTCAGCGCTTCGAATACCGCGGCGATCTCCTCGTCGCTGGCCACATCGCAGGGGAAGCACAGGTCGGCGCTGGAGCCCCAGCCGGCGGCGAACTCCTCGACGCGGCCCTTGAGCTTCTCGTTCTGGTAGGTGAAAGCCAGCTCGGCACCTTCGCGGTGCATGGCGGCGGCGATACCCGAGGCGATGGACAGTTTGCTGGCAACGCCAACGATGAGTACGCGCTTACCGGTTAGAAAACCCATTGTGCTATTCCTCTTCCTGTTTCAAGGATCAGTGAGCCGTTGCCGGGGCCATGAAAGCGGCTTCCAGCAACTGCTGCGTATAAGGGTGTTGCGGTGCGCCGAAGATCGTCTCGGCAGACCCCTGTTCCACTACCTGGCCCTGCTTGACCACCATCAACTGGTGGCTCAGCGCTCTGACTACCGCCAGGTCATGGCTGATAAACAGATAGGTCAGGTTGTACTTGGCCTGCAAGCCGCGCAACAACTCCACCACCTGGCGCTGCACCGTGCGGTCGAGCGCCGAGGTGGGCTCGTCCAGCAGGATCAGCGCCGGTTTCAACACCAGTGCCCGGGCAATGGCAATCCGCTGCCGTTGCCCGCCGGAAAACTCGTGGGGGTAGCGGTGCCGCGTCTGCGGATCCAGCCCTACCTCCAAAAGTGCGTCGATGATCGCCTGTTCCTGCTCCGCCTCGTTGCCCATGCGGTGAATGCGCAGGCCCTCGCCGACGATCTGGCCCACAGACATGCGCGGGCTGAGACTGCCGAAGGGGTCCTGAAACACCACCTGCATCTGCCGTCGCAACGGGCGTACTTCATGCTGGCTCAGGCCCTGCAACTGCTGGCCCTGGAAGCGGATATCGCCGCGGCTGGCGAGCAGCCGCAGGATCGCCATGCCCAGGGTGGACTTGCCGGAACCGCTTTCGCCCACGATGCCCAGGGTCTGGCCCCGGGGCAGGCTGAAGTTGATGCCGTCCACCGCCTTGACATGATCGACCGTCCTGCGCAGCAGGCCCTTCTTGATCGGGAACCACACGCGCAGGTCGTCCACCTCCAGCAGCGGCTGGCCCACGGGGTTGGCCGCGGGCTCGCCGCTAGGTTCGGCGCCGAGCAGTTCCTTGGTATAGGGATGCTGCGGCGCCTGGAACAAGTTTTCACACGACGCCTGTTCGACGATGCGACCTTGCTGCATGACACATACGCGATGGGCAATTCTGCGCACCAGGTTGAGATCGTGGCTAATCAGCAGCAGCGACATGCCCAGGCGCGCCTGCAGATCCTTGAGTAGTTCTAGGATTTTCAGCTGCACGGTGACGTCCAGCGCGGTGGTCGGTTCGTCGGCGATCAGTAGCTGTGGTTCGTTGGCCAGGGCCATGGCGATCATCACCCGCTGGCGCTGGCCGCCGGAGAGTTCGTGCGGGTAGGCCTTCAGGCGTTTCTTCGGCTCGGGGATGCCGACCAGCTCCAGCAGTTCCAGGGTGCGGGCGCTGGCGGCCTTGCCGCGCAGGCCCTTGTGCAGGGCGAGCACCTCGTTGATCTGCTTTTCGATGCTGTGCAGCGGGTTGAGCGAGGTCATTGGCTCCTGGAAAACCATGGCGATGCGATTGCCGCGGATGCCGCGCAGACGGCCCTCGCCGAGCTTGAGCAGGTCCTCGCCGGCGTACTCGATGCTGCCGGCCGGATGGCGCGCCAGCGGGTAGGGCAGCAGGCGCAGGATGGAGTGGGCGGTGACCGACTTGCCCGAGCCGCTCTCGCCGACCAGGGCCAGGGTCTCGCCCTTGCGGATGTCGAAGCTGACGCCCTCGACCACGCGCTGGCACTGCTCGCCCATGACGAACTCGACGGCCAGGTCGCGAACTTGCAGCAGGGTTTCGTTCTGGCTCATGTCATTTCCTCGGGTCGAAGGCATCGCGGGCGGCTTCGCCGATGAACACCAGCAGGCTCAGCATGATCGCCAGTACGGCGAAGGCGCTGATACCCAGCCAGGGCGCCTGCAGGTTGCTCTTGCCCTGGGCGACCAGTTCGCCGAGCGATGGCGCGCCGGGCGGCAGGCCGAAGCCGAGGAAGTCCAGCGCGGTCAGGGTGCCGATGGCGCCGGTGAGGATGAAGGGCATGAAGGTCATGGTCGAGACCATGGCATTGGGCAGGATATGGCGGAACATGATCGCGCCGTTGCCCATGCCCAGCGCCCGCGCCGCACGCACGTACTCGAGGTTGCGGCCGCGCAGGAATTCGGCGCGTACCACGTCCACCAGGCTCATCCAGGAGAACAGCAGCATGATGCCCAGCAGCCACCAGAAGTTCGGCTGCACGAAGCTGGCGAGGATGATCAGCAGGTAGAGCACCGGCAGGCCCGACCAGATTTCCAGAAAGCGCTGACCGAGCAGGTCGACCCAGCCGCCATAGAAGCCTTGCAGCGCGCCGGCGATCACGCCGATCACCGAGCTGGCCAGGGTCAGGGTCAGGGCGAACAGCACCGAGATGCGAAAGCCGTAGATCACCCGTGCCAGCACGTCGCGGCCCTGATCGTCGGTGCCCAGCCAGTTCTGCGCCGAAGGCGGCGCCGGAGCCGGCACTTCCAGGTCATAGTTGATGCTCGAATAGCTGAAGGGAATCGGCGGCCAGATCATCCAGCCATCCTTTTCCGCGATCAGGTCCTGGATATAGGGGCTCTTGTAGTTGGCTTGCAGCGGGAATTCACCGCCGAACACCGTTTCCGGGTAGCGCTTGAGCACCGGGAAGTACCACTGCCCGTCGTAACGCACGGCCAGCGGTTTGTCGTTGGCGATCAGTTCGGCGCCGAGGCTCAGGCCGAACAGGGTGAGAAACAGCCACAGCGACCACCAGCCGCGCTTGTGCGCCTTGAAGCGCTCGAAACGCCGTTGATTGAGCGGGGAAAGCTTCATGTTCAGCCCTCCCGGCTTTCGAAGTCGATGCGCGGATCGACCAGGGTGTAGGTGATGTCACCGATCAATTTCACGACCAGTCCCAGCAAGGTGAAGATGAACAGGGTGCCGAACACCACCGGGTAGTCGCGGTTGATCGCCGCCTCGAAACTCATCAGGCCGAGGCCGTCGAGGGAGAAGATCACTTCGATCAGCAAGGAGCCGGTGAAGAAGATACCGATGAAGGCGGCGGGGAAGCCGGCGATGATCAGCAGCATGGCGTTGCGGAACACATGACCGTAGAGCACGCGGTGGTTGGTCAGGCCCTTGGCGCGAGCGGTGATCACGTACTGTTTGTTGATCTCGTCGAGGAAGCTGTTCTTGGTCAGCAGGGTCAGGGTGGCGAAGTTGCCGATCACCAGGGCGGTGACCGGCAGCACCAGGTGCCACAGGTAGTCGAGAATCTTGCCGCCGAGGCTGAGCTGCTCGAAGTTGTTCGAGGTCAGGCCGCGCAGCGGGAACCAGTCGAAGTAGCTGCCGCCGGCGAACAGCACGATCAGCAGGATGGCGAAGAGGAAGGCCGGGATGGCGTAACCGACGATGATCGCCGAGCTGGTCCAGACGTCGAAGGCGCTGCCGTGGCGGGTGGCCTTGGCAATCCCCAGGGGGATGGAGACCAGGTACATGATCAGGGTGCTCCACAGCCCCAGGGAAATCGACACCGGCATCTTCTCGACGATCAGGTCGATGACCTTGGCGTCGCGGAAGAAGCTCTCGCCGAAATCCAGTCGCGCGTAGTTTGTCAGCATGATCCAGAAGCGTTCCGGTGCCGACTTGTCGAAGCCATACATCTTCTCGATCTCGGCGATCAGCTGCGGGTCGAGGCCCTGGGCGCCGCGATAGTTGGAGCCGGCCACCGAAACCTCGGCGCCGCCGCCGCCGATGCGCCCGGTGGCGCCGCCGGCGGCCGCATCGAAGCCCTCCAGTTTGGCGATCATCTGTTCGACCGGGCCGCCGGGCGCGGCCTGGATGATGACGAAGTTGATCACCAGGATGCCAAACAGGGTGGGAATGATCAGCAACAGGCGGCGAATGATATAGGCCAGCATCTTATTGCTCCGCCTCGCCGTGCTCTGGCGTTTGCTCGGCTTGCTCCAGGCCCGGGCGTACCCACCAGGTGTGCAGGCCGATGTCGTACAGCGGCGTCACCTTGGGGTGTTCGAAGCGGTTCCAGTAGGCCACGCGCCAGGTCTTGATGTGCCAGTTGGGGATCACGTAGTGGCCCCACAGCAGCACGCGGTCGAGGGCGCGGGTGTGGGCGATCAGGCTCTGCCGCGAGTCGGCGTTGATCAGCCCTTCGACCAGTTGGTCGATGGCCGGGTCCTTGAGACCGATGAAGTTGCGGCTGCCGGGATTGTCGGCGCTGGAGGAATGCCAGTACTCGCGCTGCTCGTTGCCTGGCGAGTTGGACTGGCCGAAGCCGCCGACGATCATGTCGAAGTCGCGCGAGCGCAGGCGATTGACATACTGCGACACGTCGACCCGGCGGATCACCAGCTCCATGCCGAGATCGGCCAGGTTGCGCTTGAACGGCAGCAGGACGCGCTCGAACTCGGTCTGCGCCAGGAGGAACTCGAAGCTTACCGGCTGACCGCCGGCATCCAGCATGCGATCGCCGTCGATGCGCCAGCCGGCCTGTTGCAGCAACTGATAGGCACGGCGCTGATGCTCGCGGATGATGCCGCTGCCGTCGGTGGCCGGCACGCGGTATTCCTCGCTGAACACCTCGGCCGGAATCTGGCCGCGCAGCGGTTCGAGAATGGCCAGCTCGCCCTCGCCCGGCAGGCCGCTGGAGCCCAGTTCGGAGTTGTCGAAGTAGCTGCGGGTGCGGGTGTAGGCGCCGTTGAACAGGCGCTTGTTGGCCCATTCGAAGTCGAACAGCAGGCCGAGCGCCTCGCGCACGCGGCGATCCTGGAACTGCGCGCGGCGGGTGTTGAAGATGAAGCCTTGCATGCCGGTGGGGTTGCGGTTCTGGATCTCTTCCTTGATCAGCTGGCCGTTGGCCACCGCCGGCACGTCGTAGGCGGTGGCCCAGTTCTTCGCGCTGGTCTCCAGCCAGTAGTCGAACTGGCCGGCCTTGAGCGCCTCCAGGGCCACGGTGTTGTCGCGGTAGTAGTCGATCTGAATGGCGTCGAAGTTGTAGAAGCCGCGGCTCACCGGCAGATCCTTGGCCCACCAGTCCGCCACCCGCTCGTAGCGGATGCTGCGCCCGGCCTGCACCCGGGCGACCTTATACGGACCGCTGCCGAGCGGCACCTCCAGGTTGCCCTTGCTGAAGTCACGCTCTGCCCACCAGTGCTTGGGCAGTACCGGCAGCTGGCCGACGATCAGCGGCAACTCGCGGTTGCCGGGGTGCTTGAAGACGAAGCGCACACGCTGTGGCGACTCCACCTCGACCCGCTCGACGTCGGCGTAATAGCCGCGGTACATGGGCGCGCCTTTCTCCATCAGGGTATCGAAGGTGAACTTGACGTCCTCGGCGGTCATCGGCGTGCCATCGTGAAAGCGCGCCTGCTTGCGCAAATGGAAGCGTACCCAGGCGTTGTCGGGGGCCTTTTCGATCTTCTCGGCCACCAGGCCGTAGGCGCTGAATGGCTCGTCCTGGCTCTGTACGGTGAGGGTGTCGTAGATCAGGCCGATATCGTCGGCGGCAACGCCCCTGTTGATAAAGGGATTAAGGCTGTCGAAGCCGCCGAAGCCGGCCTGGCGGAAGGTGCCGCCTTTCGGTGCATCGGGGTTGGCGTAGTCGAAGTGCTGGAAGTCGGCCGGATACTTGGGCGCCTCGTCGTAGAGGGTGGCCGCGTGCTTGGGGGCGGCGAGGGCGAGGCCGGCCAGGCCGAGCAGGATGAGGCTGCTACCGTGAAGCAGGAAACTGCGCAGCGGGTGGGTCATCGAGCGTTCTCCGTGGACTTCAGCCACCAGGTGCGCAGGCCCAGTGTGTAGGGCGGCGTGGTGACGAAGGCGAACCGGTTGCGGTACGCCAGGCGGTGATAATTGATGTACCAGTTGGGGATGCTGTAGTGCTGCCAAAGCAAGACCCGGTCCAGCGCGCGGGTGGCGGCGATCTGCTCGTCGCGGGTCTGTGCCGAGAGCAGCTTGTCGATCATCGCGTCGACCACCGGGTGGGCGACGCCGGCGTAGTTCTTGCTGCCCTTGATGTCGACCTGGCTGGAGTGGAAGTACAGCCACTGCTCCAGGCCGGGGCTCAAGGTTTGCGGCAGGGTCAGCAGGATCATGTCGTAGTCGAACTGGTCGAGGCGCTGTTTGTACTGGGCGCGGTCGACGGTGCGCAGGTTGGCGCGAATGCCGATGCTGGCCAGATTGGCGACGTAGGGCTGGAGGATGCGTTCGAGGCTGGGGTTGACCAGCATGATCTCGAACTCGAAGCGTTCGCCGCGAGCATTGCGCAGCTCCTGGCCGACGGGCTTCCAGCCGGCGTCGGCCAATAGACCGAGGGCGCGGCGCAAGGTTTCCCGCGGGATGCCGCGGCCGTCGGTAACCGGTTGTTTCGGCGCTTCGGTGAACAGCCGCGCCGGTAGCTTGTCGCGGTGCGGCGACAGCAGCAGCCACTCGGCGCCCTCGGGCTTGCCGCTGGCGGAGAACTCGCTGTTGGGGTAGTAGCTGCTGGCACGCACGTAGGAGTTGTTGAACAGGGTGCGGTTGGTCCATTCGAAGTCGAACATCAGCCCCAGTGCCTCGCGCACCTTGCGCTCGCCGAACAGGCCGCGGCGGGTGTTCATGAACAGTGCCTGGGTCTGGGTAGGGATCTGGTGGGCGATCTCGGCGCGGATCACCTCGCCGCGTTCGACCGCGGGAAAGCGGTAGCCGTTGGCCCAGTTCTTCGCCTGGTTCTCGATATAGAAGTCGAATTCGCCGGCCTTGAAGGCTTCGAAGGCCACGTGGTTGTCGCGGTAGAACTCCACCTCGACGCGGTCGAAGTTGTACTTGCCGCGATTGACCGGCAGGTCCTTGCCCCACCAGTCCTTGACCCGCTGGAACACCAGGCGCCGCCCCGGCACCACCTGAGCGATGCGGTAGGGGCCGCTGCCCAGCGGCGGCTCGAAGGTGGTGGCCTTGAAGTCGCGGTCCTTCCAGTAGTGCTGCGGCAGCACCGGCAGTTCGCCCAGGCGCAGGATCAGCAGGGGGTTGCCGGCGCGCTTGAAGACGAAGCGGATGCGCTGGCGATTGAGGATGTCGACCCGCTTCACCTCCTGCAGGTGGGTGCGGTACTGCGGATGGCCGTCGCTGCGCAGCAGGCGATAGGAGAAGGCCACATCGAAGGCGGTGATCGGCTTGCCGTCGTGAAAGCGTGCCTCGGGACGCAGGTTGAACACCACCCAGCTGCGGTCCTCGCTGTACTCGACGCTGGCGGCGATCAGCCCGTAGCTGGAGGCCGGCTCGTCGCCCGACGGGTCGTAGGCGCCGGTGCCGACCATCAGCGGCTCGTTGAGCTCGTTGACCCCGTACTGCAGGAAATGCGCGGTGGAGATCGGGCTGCTGCCCTTGAAGGTGTAGGGATTGAGCGTGTCGAAGGTGCCCGAAGCCATGATCCGCAGGGTGCCGCCCTTGGGCGCCTCGGGGTTGACCCAGTCGAAATGGCTGAAGCTGGCGGGGTATTTGAGCGTCCCGAACTGGGCGTAGCCGTGGCTCTCGCTGATGGTCGCAGAGACGGGAAAGCTCAAGGCCAGGCTGAGGAACAGCGGGAGGAGGGGACGCATCGGGCGTGAAATCCGATCCATGGCGGCTTTTGGGCTTCTGTGGCGGTACAGTAACAGCTTGTATCGGCAGGAAAAAGACCGCTGTGCCAGGCAAGCACTGACGGCACTTTGGCATACACTTGGGAAAACTCAGCGAGGGTACCGATTTGCCAGAACGCAGCCATGGTTTGCAGTCATGGATCGATCGCCTGAACCAAGCCGAACTACCCGCGCTGGCCGCCGTGGTGCAGGATTTGCAGCGCCTGGCGCAGCAGGATTCGGCCTCGGTGCAGCAACTGGCCGATGTGCTGCTGCGCGACGCGGCGCTGACCTCCAAGGTGCTGCGGGTCGGCAACAGCGTCTATTACAACCCGTCGCAGGAAGCCATCAAGACCATCTCGCGGGCCATCGTGCTGATCGGTTTCGACAACGTGCGGCTGATCGGCCTGTCGGTCAGCCTGATCGACGGCCTGCTCACCCGCGCTCCGCGCGAGCAGCTGCAGGAGCTGCTCGCGCGCTCCTTCCACGCTGCGGTGCAGGCACGCAACATCGCCGGCTACGTGCTCTCCAAGCATGCCGAGGAAGTGTTCATCGCCGCCTTGCTGCACCACCTGGGCGAACTGGCGTTCTGGGGCTGCGGCGGCGACCAAGCCGACGAGCTGGCTGCCGCCCTGGTCCAGCCCGGCGTGGATGCGGACGAGGCGGTGCGCGAGGTGCTTGGCACCAGCTTCCGCCAGTTGACCCAGGGCCTGGTGAAAAGCTGGAACCTGGGCGAAACCGTCAGCCTGGCGCATGCCGGCACCAACCAGCACGACCCGGCGACCTACGCGGTGCAGTTGGGCGTGCGCATCAGCGAGGCGGCGTTGCAGGGCTGGGAGTCGCCGGAGATGGAGGCTGTATTGGCGAAGATGGCCGCTTTCGTCGACCTCAGCCCGGAGGAGGCCCTGCAGCAGGTGCTGGCCAGCGCCGACGAGGCGGTCAAGGTCGCCTCGACCTTCGGCGCCAGCAAGCTGTGCCGGCTGATTCCCAACACCGACCCCGAGCAGATCCGCCTGCAGCAGGAGGAGCGCAGGGCGCGCGTGTTGCAGCCGAACCTGCTGGTGCTGCAGCAGGCCCTGCAGGATCTCGGCCTGATGGTGAGCAAGCGCGGCGACGTCGGTCTGATCCTCGACACTCTGCTCAAGGGCCTGCATCAAGGCGCCGGACTGGAACGGGTGATGCTCGCGGTGCTGGCCGACGGGCAGAGCTGTTTCCGTGCCAAGCGGGTGATCGGCGACAAGACCGAGCAGTGGCTGCGCGATTTCGTTCTGCCGGCCGAGCAGGTGGAACAGCCGCATGTCTTCAGCTATGTCCTGCGTCACCGCGAGGCGATCTGGATGGGCGTACCGGCCAGCTACAACCTGGCCGAGCTGGTCACCCAGCCGATCCGCCGCAGCCTGGGGGCCGGGATGTTCTTTATCGCCCCGGTCCTCGCGGGAACGCGGGAGATTGGCGTGCTCTACGCCGACAGCCGGCTGTCGGGGCGCGCGCTACGCCACGAGCAGTTCGTTGCCTTCCAGCGTTTCACCCAGCTGACCGGACGCTGCCTGGAGGCCTTGAGCCGGCGTTAGAGCCTGTTCAAACGCTGCTGCGCGTCGGCCGTGCTGTGTTAAAACAGGCTCTTCAGGGTAGATAGAGGGTCAGCATCTGTCCCGGGCGCAGGCTGCTGCTGCGTGGGTTCCAGGCCTGCAGGCGCTTGAGGTCGATCTTGAAGCGCTTGGCGATGACGTACAGCGAGTCGCCTTTCTGCACCCGGTAGTAGGTCGCCTTGTCGCGCGAGGCGCTGCTGCGCGTGTTACTGGCGACCTGGTTGCCCGTCTCGGCCGGCGCCAGGCTGAGGCGCTGGCCGACCTTCAACTGGTTGCCTCGCAGCTGGTTCCAGCGCTGCAGGTCATGCACCGAGACCTGGTGGGCGCGAGCGATCTGCCACAGGTTGTCACCGTCTTTCACCTGATAGCTGCGTGCCGCCGGCGTTTGCACCGTGCTGCGCTGGTACAGCGGTTCGCTCGGCTGCGCGCCGGGCTTGCCGGGAATGGTCAACACCTGGCCGATACGCAGGTTGTTGCCGCTGAGGCGGTTGACGTCCTTGAGCGTGTTCACCGTCAGGTGATGGCGGTTGGCGATGGCGTGCAGGCTGTCGCCGGCGCGCACGGTGTAGCTCTGCCAGTCGACCAGCTCCTGCGGTTTCATCAGGGCCAGGTTGGCACTGAGCATCTCCGCCTTGTCCGTCGGCACCAGCAGGTGCTGCGGCCCGTCGAGGGTGACGCCGCGCTTGTAGGCGGGGTTGAGCTGCAGCAGCTCCTCCTCGTCGAGGTCGGCCAGGCGGGCGACGCGCGACAGGTCCATATGCTGCTTGATCGCCACTTGTTCGAAATAGGGCTCGTTGGCCACTGGCGACAGGCTCACGCCATAGGCCTCCGGGGTGAGGATCACCTGCGACAGCGCCAGCAGCTTGGGCACGTAGTCTTCGGTTTCCTTGGGCAGCGCCAGGTTCCAGTAGTCGCTGGGCAGGCCGAGTTTCTCGTTGCGTTCGATGGCCCGGCTGATGCGGCCTTCGCCGGCATTATAGGCGGCCAGGGCGAGCAGCCAGTCGCCATTGAACATCTCGTGCAGGCGGCTGAGGTAGTTGAGTGCGGCCTGGGTCGAGGCGGTGACGTCGCGGCGGCCGTCGTACCAGCTGGTCTGGCGCAGGTTGTAATGGCGGCCGGTGGAGGGGATGAACTGCCACAGGCCGACGGCGTGGGCGGGGGAATAGGCCTGCGGGTCGTAGGCGCTCTCGATCACCGGCAGCAGCGCCAGCTCCATGGGCATGTCGCGCTCGGCCAGGCGTTCGACGATGTAGTGGATATAGGGGGCGCTGCGTTCGCTGACGGTATCGACGTGCCTGGGGTTGCTGGCGTACCACAGGCGCAGACGTTCGACGCGCGGGTTGATGCCGATCTCGTCCTGCAGCTTGAAGCCATCGCGCATGCGCTCCCAGATATCGGCGTACTCGCGAGGCTTGATCTGGCTGCTGAGCCACTCCGGCTCACGCTCCAGGCCGACGGCGCGCGAGGTGTCGGCGGCGTCGTCCGGGGTGGACGGGGCCAGGCTCTGACAGCCGGCCAGGGTCATGCAACACATCACCACGAGCACCTGGGTGCTTTGTGCTAATGCCTTTAAATTCAAGGGCTTGCGTGGTGATAAGGGCATTGGTCGAGGTGGCATTCCCGGCGAAAAGGTCGGGCGATTCTAGGAATCGAGCCTGGACTGGTCAAGTTTTCACCAGTCTTTTGTGACCGGCATCCCTGTCAGGCCGTCGCAGGCGACGAAATCTGCTCCCGGCATTTTTTGCGAGCCCGGCGAGTTCTAGAACTGATCCTTCCAGGCGCGCAGGCTAGCGAACACTGCGCTCGGCTGGTCGTATCGCCGGTTGTCGTGGCGTTCGGCTGCACGGATCACGGCGGGCTGAGTCGTGCGCAGAAAAGGATTGCTGGCCAACTCCAGGGCGATGCTGGAGGGCAGGCTGATGCGCCCGGCCTCGCGCCAGCGACTGACCTCGCTCAGGCGGGCGGCGATCTGCGGGTTGTCCGGCTCCACCGCTTGGGCGAAGCGCAGATTGCTCAGGGTGTACTCGTGGGTGCAATACACCTGGGTGGCGCCGGGCAGCGCCGCCAGGCGTTCGAGCGATTCGTGCATCTGCTGCGGCGTACCCTCGAACAGGCGTCCGCAGCCACCGGCGAACAGGGTGTCGCCGCAGAACAGCAGACCCTGCTCGGCCTGGTAATAGGCGATATGACCGAGGGTGTGGCCGGGCACGGCCAGCACCTGCAAGCGCAGGCCGAGCACCTCGACCCGATCACCGTCGCCCAACGCCAGGTCGCGTACGGGGATGTCCTCGGCGACCGGGCCGAGCACGCGGGCGCCGGTGGCGACCTTGAGCTTTTCGATGCCGCCGACATGGTCGAAATGATGATGGGTGACCAGGATGTCGCTGAGCTGCCAACCCGGATGGGCCGCCAGCC
Source organism: Pseudomonas sp. NPDC077186 (assembly GCF_044543505.1). Classification (NCBI taxonomy): domain Bacteria; kingdom Pseudomonadati; phylum Pseudomonadota; class Gammaproteobacteria; order Pseudomonadales; family Pseudomonadaceae; genus Pseudomonas; species Pseudomonas sp. NPDC077186. Next base: position 161,279 of record NZ_JBITWE010000001.1, on the reverse strand, counting down.
AGGCCAGCACCGGCGCCGCATCGCCCGGGTCGACCACGGCACAGCGCTGGCTGGCGGCATCCTGCAGCAGCCAGAGGTAGTTGTCGGTGAAGGCGGGCAGGGCGTCGATGCGGATCATTGCGGGTCGCTAAGCTGGTAATAAAGGTGCATCTTAGTCCCCATGCGCACCACTGTCATGAGAGGAATCCGATGAGCGAGCAGGCATTCGCCCAGGCCGACCCCGACTGGCTCAAGCTGATCGGCGAGGCTCGAGCCTGGCTGGCTGGGCCGCTCGGCCAGTTGCTGCTGGGTGAGGAGCGGCGTCTGCTGGAGGAAGAGCTGGCGAAGTTCTTCGGTGGCTACCTGGTCAGCTATGGTCCCGGTGCCGAGCCACCGCCGGATGCCGGGCAGATCCAGTGCAACGTGCGCCTCGGTGCGCCGTTGCCAGGGGTGCAGATCGTTTGCGAGGAACAGGCCTGGCCGCTCAGCGAACACGCAGCCGACGTGGTGGTGCTGCAGCACGGCCTGGATTTCAGCCTGTCGCCGCATGGCCTGCTGCGCGAGGCGGCGCGCAGCGTGCGGCCGGGCGGCCATCTGCTGATTCTCGGCATCAATCCCTGGAGCTGCTGGGGCGCGCGCAGCCTGTTCGCCGGCGACGGACTCAGGCGCGCACGCTGCATCTCGCCCAATCGGGTTGGCGACTGGCTGAGCCTGCTCGGCTTCGCGCTGGAGAAACGCCGCTTCGGGTGCTATCGTCCGCCGCTCGCTGCAGCGGCCTGGCAAACGCGCCTGAGTCGGCTGGAGCACTGGGGCGAGGTCTGGCAATTGCCGGGCGCCGGCTTCTATCTATTGGTGGCGCGCAAGCTGGTGGTCGGCTTGCGCCCGCTGCGTCCGGCACGTCGCGAGCCCATGGGCAAGCTGCTGCCGATGCCGGTGGCCAAGGTCAGCCGGCGCAATGCCGAACGTTAGGCGCTCTACGAGAAGTGCCTGCGCGCGGCGATTTTCGTAGGCCTGGGAACAATGTCTGAAACCGATCAAGTCGTGATCTATACCGATGGCGCCTGCAAGGGCAATCCCGGCCCCGGCGGCTGGGGCGCTCTACTGGTCTACCGGGGGGCGGAAAAGGAACTCTGGGGCGGTGATCCCAGTACCACCAACAATCGCATGGAACTGATGGCGGCAATTGCCGGGCTGGTTGCTCTGACCCGGCCCTGCTCGGTCAAGCTGGTGACCGACTCGCAGTACGTGATGAAGGGCATCCAGGAATGGCTGCCGAACTGGAAGAAACGCGGCTGGAAAACCGCTGCCAAGGAGCCGGTGAAGAATGCCGACCTCTGGCAGAAGCTGGATGAGGAGGTCAACCGTCACCAGGTCAGCTGGCAATGGGTGCGCGGCCACACCGGTCATCCCGGCAACGAGCGTGCCGACCAGTTGGCCAACCGCGGCGTCGACGAGGTGCGCGCGGCGCGCTGAGTCGCTGGGTTAAGATGCCGCACTGGCCGCGTGCGGCAAGCGATCGATGAGAGAGACGAGACGTGACAAGCGATAACAGTGTCATCCGCTACGTGGTGCTGGACACCGAAACCACGGGTATGCCGGTCGCTGAGGGGCACCGCATCATCGAGATCGGCTGCGTCGAGCTGCTCGGCCGGCGCCTGACCGGGCGGCATTTTCACGTCTACCTCAATCCGGATCGCGAGATCGACGAAGGCGCCATCGCGGTTCACGGCATCACCAACGAATACGTCGCCGACAAGCCGCGGTTCAAGGACGTGGCCGATGAGTTCTACGAATTCATCAAGGGCGCCCAGCTGATCATCCACAACGCGGCGTTCGACGTCGGCTTCATCAACAACGAGTTCGCCCTGCTGGGGCAGAGCGAGCGCGCCGACGTCAGCGACTACTGCACCGTGCTCGACACCCTGATGATGGCGCGCGAGCGTCATCCGGGGCAGCGCAACAGCCTGGATGCACTGTGCAAGCGCTACGGCGTGGACAACTCCAACCGTGAACTGCACGGCGCCTTGCTCGACTCGGAGATCCTCGCCGACGTTTATCTGGCGATGACCGGCGGGCAGACCAACCTGTCGCTGGCCGGCGAAGGTGGTGACGGCGATGGCAGCGGTCGCCAGCAGGCCAGTCCGATCCGCCGTCTGGACGCCGCGCGGCCGCGCACCCGGGTGATCCGCGCCAGCCAGGACGAGCTGGCCGCGCACCTGGCGCGGCTGGCGGCCATCGAGAAATCCGCCGGTGGGCCGGCCCTGTGGGCGCAGCTGGAACAGGCGCCGGAATAAGCCAACAGCGCAATTGCGACCTTTTCGTATAGCGTGACGCATGGGGGGTTCCGCCCGTTCGGGCGAGCCTCTACCCTGAGGCGATGGGCAGGTCGGACCTGCCAGCCTTCAGGACGTCACAATGTACAAAGACCTCAAATTCCCCGTCCTCATCGTCCACCGCGATATCAAGGCCGATACCGTCGCCGGTGATCGCGTGCGCGCCATCGCCCAGGAGCTGACGCAGGACGGCTTCAGCATCCTGCCCACGGCCAGCGCCGCCGAGGGGCGCATCGTCGCCTCCACCCACCACGGCCTGGCCTGCATCCTGGTGGCCGCCGAGGGCGCGGGGGAGAACCAGCGCCTGCTGCAGGACATGGTCGAGCTGATTCGTATCGCCCGCGTGCGCGCGCCGCAGCTGCCGATCTTCGCCCTCGGCGAACAGGTGACCATCGAGAACGCGCCGGCCGAGGCCATGGCCGATCTCAACCACCTGCGCGGCATCCTCTACCTATATGAGGACACCGTGTCCTTCCTCGCCCGCCAGGTGGCGCGCGCCGCGCACAATTACCTTGACGGCCTGCTGCCGCCGTTCTTCAAGGCGCTGGTGCAGCACACCGCGCAATCGAACTATTCCTGGCACACGCCCGGCCACGGCGGCGGCGTGGCCTACCGCAAGAGCCCGGTGGGCCAGGCCTTCCACCAGTTCTTCGGCGAGAACACCCTGCGCTCGGACTTGTCCGTGTCGGTGCCGGAGCTGGGCTCGCTGCTCGACCACACTGGCCCCCTGGCCGAGGCCGAGGCCCGCGCCGCGCGCAACTTCGGCGCCGACCACACCTTCTTCGTGATCAACGGCACCTCGACGGCGAACAAGATCGTCTGGCACTCGATGGTCGGTCGCGACGACCTGGTGCTGGTCGACCGCAACTGCCACAAGTCGATCCTGCATTCGATCATCATGACCGGCGCCATCCCGCTGTACCTGTGCCCGGAGCGCAACGAGCTGGGCATCATCGGGCCTATCCCCCTGAGTGAGTTCAGCAGGGAATCGATCCAGGCCAAGATCGACGCCAGCCCGCTGGCCAAGGGCCGCGCGCCCAAGGTCAAGCTGGCGGTGGTGACCAACTCCACCTACGACGGTCTGTGCTACAACGCCGAGATGGTCAAGCAGGCCCTGGGCGATTCGGTGGAGGTGCTGCACTTCGACGAGGCCTGGTACGCCTACGCCGCCTTCCACGAGTTTTACGCCGGGCGCTATGGCATGGGCACCCGCTGCGACGAGCACTCGCCGCTGGTGTTTTCCACCCACTCCACGCACAAGCTGCTGGCAGCCTTCAGCCAGGCTTCGATGATCCACGTGCAGGACGGCGGGCAGCGCCAGCTGGACCGCGACCGCTTCAACGAAGCCTTCATGATGCACATCTCCACCTCGCCGCAGTACGGCATCATCGCCTCGCTGGACGTGGCCTCGGCGATGATGGAGGGCCCGGCCGGGCGCTCGCTGATCCAGGAAACCTTCGACGAGGCGCTGAGCTTCCGCCGCGCCCTGGCCAATGTGCGGCGCAATCTCGGCGCCGATGACTGGTGGTTCAGCATCTGGCAGCCGGCGGCGGCTGACGGTGCCGATAGCCTGGCCACCGCCGACTGGGTGTTGCAGCCGGATGCCGACTGGCATGGTTTCGGGGAAGTGGCCGAGGACTACGTGCTGCTCGATCCGATCAAGGTGACCCTGGTGATGCCCGGACTCAATGCCGCCGGCAAGCTGGAGGAGCAAGGCATCCCCGCGGCGGTGGTCAGCAAGTTCCTCTGGGAGCGCGGCCTGGTGGTGGAGAAGACCGGTCTGTATTCCTTCCTGGTGCTGTTCTCCATGGGTATCACCAAGGGCAAGTGGAGCACCCTGCTGACCGAGCTGCTGGAGTTCAAGCGCAGCTACGACGCCAACCTGCCGCTGACCCAGGTGCTGCCGTCCATCGCCCAGGCCGGCGCGGGGCGCTACCAGGGCATGGGCCTGCGCGATCTGTGCGACGCGTTGCACGGCTGCTACCGCGACAACGCCACGGCCAAGGCGCTGAAGAGCATGTACACGGCGCTGCCGGAAGTGGCGATCAAGCCGGCCGAGGCCTACGACCGCCTGGTGCGCGGCGCGGTTGAGGCGGTGCCGATCGAGCGGCTGGAGGGGCGCATCGCCGCGGTGATGCTGGTGCCCTATCCGCCAGGTATCCCGCTGATCATGCCCGGCGAGCGCTTCACCGCGGCGAGCCGTTCGATCCTCGACTACCTGGCCTTCGCCCGCACCTTCGATCAGGCCTTCCCGGGCTTCGATATCGACGTACACGGTCTGCAGACCGAGGCTGGCCAGTACTGCGTCGACTGCCTGACGGAGTGAGCTTGGCGCTCTGCCGGGGGAACGAGACCCTCGGCAGATCAATCCCTTATTCACGATAGTCAATGCAGTTCTTAACCTCCGGGGCGTGCCCTGCGTCACAGCGGCAAGCATCGACTTTTATGTCGTGCTTGTTATAGTTGCTCGGTTTTAATCACAAAATAATTGCGTGCGCTGCCGAGCAGCGGCTGAGGATGACTGCCGTGTCCGACTACCAAGCCTTTCGCGTCGAACTGGCGGACAAGATCGCCCATGTGCAGATCAACCGTCCGGACAAGGTCAATGCCATGAACGCCGACTTCTGGCGCGAGATCATCGAGATCTTCCGCTGGATCGATGCCACCGATGCGGTGCGCGTGGTGGTGCTGTCCGGCGCAGGCAAGCATTTCTCCTCCGGTATCGATCTGATGATGCTGGCCTCGGTCGGTGCCCGGCTGGGTAAGGACGTCGGGCGTAACGCCGAAGCGCTGCGCCGGGTGATCCTCGACCTGCAGGCTTCCTTCAACGCCGTCGACAACTGCCGCAAGCCGGTGCTGGCGGCCATCCAGGGTTACTGCCTGGGCGGCGCCATCGACCTGATCAGCGCTTGCGACATGCGCTATGCGACGCTCGACGCGCAATTCTCGATCAAGGAAATCGACATGGGCATGGCCGCCGACGTCGGCACCCTGCAGCGCCTGCCGCGCATCATCGGCGACGGCATGATGCGCGAGTTGGCCTACACCGGGCGCAGCATCGACGGCGTCGAGGCCCGGCGTATCGGCCTGGTCAATCGCACCTTCGACGATCAGGACGCGCTGCTCGCCGGGGTGATGCAGATCGCCGCCGAGATCGCGGCGAAATCGCCGGTGGCCGTGCGTGGCACCAAGGAAATGATTCGCTACATGCGCGACCACCGCGTCGACGATGGCCTCGAGTACATCGCCACCTGGAACGCGGCCATGCTGCAGTCCGAAGACCTGCGCCTGGCCATGACCGCGCACATGAGCAAGCAGAAAGCGGAGTTCGCCGACTGATGCCGTATCCACTGTTGTCCGCAGCGAGCCGCGAGGTGCCTAGAGCATGGTGAGTGGAGCCACATCCCTGAGCCTGGTGCGCGACGAACTGTTCGTCACCATGGAAGAGGCCGAGCAGAGCCTCGAGCACTTCATCGCCGAACGGCACAACGGCAGCCTGTTGCAGCAGGCGGTGGAGAGCCTGCAGCAGGTGCGCGGCACGCTCAATTTGATCGAGCTGGCCGGCGCCGAGCTGCTGGCCCAGGAAGTGCTGGACCAGGCCACCGACATCCCCGCCGGCGCCGGCGAGGAGCGCGACGTGCAGCTGGCGGCGCTGAGCAATGCGCTGCACGTGTTGCGCCGCTACCTGGAAAACGTCGACGCCCATCGCCAGGAAATGCCCGAGCTGCTGCTGCCGGCGATCAACGACCTGCGCCAGGCCGGCGCCCAGCAGCCGCTGCCGGAAAGCTTCTTCTTCAGCGTGCGCCTCGACCAGGCCCGACCCCACAGCGCCAGCCTGGCGCTCGACGGCGCGGCCAAGCTGGCCGAAGGCAAGCGCCTGCGCCATATGTACCAGGTCGGCTTGCTCGGCGTTATCCGCGAGCAGAACCCGCAGGCCAGCCTAAAGCTGATGGTGCGCGCCATGGGCCGCCTGGACAGCCTGTTCGCCAACGAGCCGCGCGGGCGCATGTGCTGGATCGGCGCCGCCGCTATCGAGGCGCAGAGCGACGGCCAGCTGCTGCCGCGCAAGTCGCGCAAGCAGCTGTTCTCGCGCCTGGATCGCGAACTCAAGCTGATGCTGGGCAACCCGCAGTACGAGGCGCCGCGCAGCCTGCTCAAGGAGTTGCTGTACCTGGTGGCCCTGGCCGACAGTCGCGGCCCGCATGCCAGCGCCATGCGCCAGGTGTTCGGCCTGACCCCGCTGCCGTTCACCGACCACCTGCTGGAAGCCGAGTACCAGCGCCTGGCCGGCCCCGGCAAGGCGGTGATGCGTTCGCTGTCCACCGCCATCCGCGAGGAGCTGGCCAGCGTCAAGGACATGCTCGACCTGATGGAACGCGGCACCCTGCAGGGCGAGACCCTGGGCACGCTGCACGCCCTGCTCGGCAAGCTGGCCAAGACCCTGGGCATGGTCGGCCTGACCTCCGCCGGCAACGCCCTCGGCGCCCAGTTGCCGCTGGTCGCCGCCTGGAGCGACGCCACGCCGCCGGCGCCTGCGCAATTGCACAAGCTGGCCGATGCGGTGCTCTACGTCGAAGGCATGGTCGCCAGTCTGGAGCGCGGCGAAAGCCGCGACACGCGGCCGACCCCGGCCGAGCCGGGCAGCGAGGCCGATTCCTTCGCCAGCCACCAGCTCAACGAGGCGCGCATCGTCGTGGTCGACGAGGCTCAGGCCGGCCTGGCCCTGGCCAAGCGGGCGATCACCGCCTACCTGGAAGCCGGCGGCGACAAGATGCACCTGGCCAACGTGCCGTTCAGTCTGCAGGCGGTGCGTGGCGGCCTGTGGTTCCTCGAGCAGCGCCGCGCAGCGACCCTGGTCGGCGCCTGCGCCGACTATATCCAGACGCGCATGCTCGAGTCCGGGCAGATGCCCTCCGAGCAGATGCTGGAAACCCTGGCCGACGCCCTGAGCAGCCTGGAGTACTACCTGGAAGCCGGCGCCGTGCTGCGTCCGGAAACCCAGCCCAGCGTACTCGACCTGGCCGAGGAGAGCGTCAAGGCCCTGGGCATGCCGGTGGCGGCCTGATGCTCTGGCGCCACGCCTTTCTCGACCCCGGCCAGCCCGGTGGTTGGGCGCTGCTGTACTGCCGGCAGCAGTTTCTCGCCGACGCCAACGGCGTGCTGTTTCCCCGCGACTGGATCAAGCGCCAGGAGCTGGACATTCTCGCCGAGCAGGGTATCGGTCATTTCGGCGAGGATGCCGTCTACCTGCTGCAGGTTACGCCCTCCACCCAGCTGGACGGCGCCAGCTGGCAGAGCCTGCGCCAGTTCATGCTGCAGGGCGAGGCCGAGACCTTCCGCATGCTCGCCTACGCCGCGCAGATCGGCACCTGGTATGCCGAGCATCGTTTCTGCGGCAGTTGCGGCGCGCCGACCCGCCAGCTACCCGGCGAGCGGGCGATGCGCTGCGACGCCTGCGAGTCGCAACACTATCCGCGCATCTCGCCGAGCATGATTGTGCTGGTCAGTCGCGGCGACGAAATCCTTCTGGCCCGTTCGCCGCGTTTCGTCGCCGGGGTCTACAGCACCCTGGCCGGCTTCGTCGAGCCGGGCGAATCGGTGGAACATTGCGTGGCGCGCGAGGTGCGCGAGGAAGTCGGCGTCGAGGTGCGCAACCTGCAGTACATCGGCAGCCAGGGCTGGCCTTTTCCGCATTCGCTGATGCTCGGTTTCCACGCCGAGTACGCCGGCGGCGAGATCGTCATGCAGGCGGACGAGATCGAGGATGCCCGCTGGTTCCGCGTCGACGCCCTGCCGCCGCTGCCGGCGTCGCGCTCCATCGCCCGCCACCTGATCGATCTGTACGTTGCGCGCCGGCTTGGCTTGCCCGAGCCGCCGCTGCCGGCGTAGAGCCCCTTATGTAGGAGCGGCTTCAGCCGCGAACCTCACCGACCATTCGCGGCTGACGCCGCTCCTACGCGATCCCGATTAGCCGAACCAGTGCTGCCAAGCCAGGCGCGCGGTCAGCGCCAGCACCACCAGGATGAACACCGGGCGGATGAACTTCGAGCCGCCCTGGATCGCCGTGCGTGCGCCGAGGAAGGCGCCGACCATCAGCGCCGCACCCATGCTCAGGCCCAGCACCCAGGCCACCTGCCCGAAGGCGATGAACACCGCCAGCGCCGCGGCGTTGCTGACGAAGTTCATGGTGCGGGCCACGCCGCTGGCGCGAACCAGGTCGAGCGGGTAGAGCAGCAGGCTGCTGACGGTCCAGAAGGCGCCGGTGCCGGGGCCGGCGACGCCGTCGTAGAAGCCCAGGCCGAGGCCTTGCGGCCACTGGCGGCCGCGGGCGATGGGCAGATCCTGCTCGCTCGGCGCCTCGGGCGTGCGACCGAACAGCAGGTACAGGCCGCAGGCGAACACCACCGCCGGCAGCATCTGGTTGAGCCATTCGGCCGGCAGCCAGTGGGCGATCAGCGCGCCGAGCAGGGCGCCGAGCAGCGTGGCCAGCAGTGCCCCGCGCCATTGTCCGGGATCGAACAGCTTGCGCCGGTAGAAGGTCAGCGCCGCGGTGCCCGAGCCGAAGGTGGCGCACAGCTTGTTGGTACCCAGCACCAGGTGCGGCGGCAGCCCGGCGGTGAGCAGCGCGGGAATGGTCAGCAGGCCGCCGCCGCCGGCGATGGCGTCGATGAAACCGGCGATAAAGGCGACCAGCGCCAGGATGGCCAGGGTGCTGGGATCGATGGCGAGTTCGAGAGCGAAGGGCATATAAAGTGTCGACTTGTGGGCGAGTGCGCAGCCTGCCGACTGTTCGGCATCCGGCGAGCTGCGCATAATGCCGGGATTTTCCGCTATAAGGAACGCAATCGATGCAATACGACGGGTTGGCCTGGGCGGTGGCGCTGCTGGCGGTGCTGGCACTGCTGGTGGCGCTGCGCATACTGCTCAATAGCGGCTGGTTTCTCGGCTGGCTGCGCGGCACCTGCGGCCTGGCGTTCCTCGCCCTGGCCGGCCTGGTCGGCCTGGTCGCCTTTGATCTCTACAGCTACGCGCCGCTGCCGCAGGGCAAGCCGCTGGCGACCCTCAGTTTCAAGGCCGACGGCCCGCAGCGTTACCGCGTCAGCCTGCTGGAAGGCGGCCGCGAGCGCACGCTGATCCTGGAGGGCGACCTGTGGCAGCTCGATGGCCGGCTGATCCGCTGGAAGGGCCTGGCCGAGTTGATCGGCCTGGAGCCCGGCTACCGTTTCGAGCGCTTGTCCGGACGCTTTCTCGCCATCGAACAGCAGGCCCTGGCCCAGCATGGGCGCGTGCAGCTGGCCGAGAGTCCCTACGGCGTCGACCTGTGGCGCTGGCTGCGCCTGAGCCAGCGCGACCTGCTGCTGTTCGACCCACAGGCGTTGCGCGTGACCTACCTGCCGATCGCCGCCGATGCGGTGTACAGCGTCAGCCTGACGCCGACCGGGCTGCTGGCCGAGCCGATGAATCCGGCCGCCGAGGCGGCGCTGAAGGATTGGTAATACCCGAAGGGCGGGAGAGGGGAGCGAAGTTAGCGTACGCCTCGGAAGTTCGTAGCCCGGATGCAATCCGGGACGCGGGCCCCCAATATCCCCGGATTGCATCCGGGCTGAGATTAGGCATGTAGCCGTGCGGGATGCATCAATGAAAAAGGCACCCGAGGGTGCCTTTTTTGCTGCCTCGCGTTTGACCTCAGGAGAGGAAGCCGCCGTCGACATTGAGCGCCACGCCGGTGGTGTAGCTGGATGCTGCGCTGGCCAGGTACAGCACGGCGCCGGCCATCTCGCTGGGGTCGGCCACGCGCTTGAGCGGGATGCGCTGCAGCGCGATGTTGAGAATGGCGTCGTTCTTGGTCAGCGCCGAGGCGAACTTGGTGTCGGTCAGGCCCGGCAGCAGGGCGTTGCAGCGGATGCCGAACTGCGCACACTCCTTGGCGAAGACCTTGGTCATGCTGATCACCGCGGCCTTGGTCACCGAGTAGATGCCCTGGAACTCGCCGGGCGAGACGCCGTTGATCGAGGCGACATTGATGATCGAGCCGCCGCCACCCGCTTTCATCAGCTTGCCGCCTTCGATGGACATGAAGTAGTAGCCGCGGATGTTGACGTCGACGGTCTTCTGGAAGGCGGACAGGTCGGTGTCCAGCACATTGCAGAACTGCGGGTTGGTGGCGGCGTTGTTGACCAGGATGTCGAGGCGGCCGAACTGTTCCTTGATCTGTGCGAAGACGCTGGCGATCTGCTCCATCTCGCCGATATGGCAGGCGATGGCGGTGGCCTTGCCGCCTTCGGCCACGATGGCGTCGGCCACGGCCTGGCAGCCCTCGAGCTTGCGGCTGGAGACGATCACGTGCGCGCCCTGCTGGGCCAGCAGCTTGGCGATGGCCTCGCCGATGCCGCGGCTGGCGCCGGAAACGAAGGCGATCTTGCCGTCGAGGTCGAACAGTTGGGTCTTGGACATTGCGATTACCCCGGGGTTAGAGAGTGGATTTGCCGATGACCTGCAGGCACATCTGTTCCAGCAGCTTGTTCATCTGAATGAACTGGGCGAAGCGCTTGTCCTGGGTCTGGCCATGGTAGAAGCGGTAGTAGATCTGCTGGACGATGCCGGCCAGGCGGAACAGGCCGTAGGTGTAATAGAAGTCGAAGCTCTTGATCTCGATGCCGGCCTGCTCGGCGTAGTAGTCGACGAACTGCTGACGGCTGAGCATGCCGGGGGCGTTGCTCGGCTGGCGGCGCATCAGTTGCACCGGCGCCGGGTCGCCGGCCTCGATCCAGTAGGCCAGGGTGTTGCCCAGATCCATCAGCGGGTCGCCGATGGTGGTCATCTCCCAGTCCAGCACGCCGACGATCTGCATCGGGTTGCTCGGGTCGAGGATGACGTTGTCGAAGCGGTAGTCGTTATGGACGATGCCCGGTTTGTGATGGTCGGCCGGCATCTTGTCGCGCAGCCAGGCCTTGACCGGCTCCCAGGTGGGTGCATCGGGGGTCAGGGCCTTCTCGTAACGGCTGATCCAGCCGCCGATCTGGCGTTCCACATAGCCTTCCGGCTTGCCCAGCTCGCCGAGGCCGCAGGCGTTGTAATCGACGTTATGCAACTCGACCAGCTTGTCGATAAAGCTCTTGCACAGCGCGCCGGTCTGCTCGGGCGAGAAGTTCAGCTCGGCCGGCATCTCCGAGCGCAGGATGATGCCCTTGACCCGCTCCATCACGTAGAACTCGGCGCCGATCACCGACTCGTCGGTGCAGTGCACGTAGGCCTTGGGGCAGTAGGGAAAGCCGGCGTTGAGCTGGTTGAGGATGCGGTACTCGCGGCCCATGTCGTGCGCCGACTTGGCCTTCTGGCCGAATGGCGGGCGGCGCAGGACGAGCTCCTGCTGCGGGTATTCGATCAGGTAGGTCAGGTTCGAGGCGCCGCCGGGGAACTGACTGATCGTCGCCTCGCCGGTCAGGCCGGGAATATGCGCCTTGAGGTAGGCGTCGATGACGGCGGCGTCGAGTTCTTCGCCTGCGCGGATGCGGGTGGATTGGTCGGTGAGCGCCATGCTTATCCCTTCTACTTATGATGGGGGCCCTAGATAATTGGCTAATCTAATGCTGCACCCGAACCGTCACAAGCAATACGCGCCGTTATAGGCGGGCGTGTTGCACCACAATCAAGCTGCCTGATTCGCCCGCAGGCGGCGGCTGGGCATAAAAAAACCGGAGCCCAAGGACTCCGGTTTCGTCTGTGTCACGGTCAGCCTAGACGCTTAGACCGGGAACAGTTCGCCCAGCTTCATCGCCAGCATCATGTCGCCTTCGGCGCGCAGCTTGCCGGCCATGAAGGCCTGCATGCCGTCGGTCTCGCCGCTGGTGATGCCCTTGAGGGTTTCGCTGTCCATGATCAGGGTCACGTTGGCGTTCGGGTTGTCGCCTTGCTCGACGGCGCAGGTGCCGTCCTTGACTATCAGCGCGTAGTTCTCGCCGTCTTCGATATTGAACTGGAACACCAGATCCAGGCCGGCAGCGGCGCTGGCGTTGAACTTCGATTGCATGGTTTGGACGATGTCAGCAACGCTCATGGTCTTATCCTTTTTTTCAGGTTTTTCGCGCAGCCTCGCGGCCGCAGTGGGCCAAAACTCATCGGTAGGTGATGAGCTCCGGCGCCTTCAGCAGCTGCAGATGCACATGGCTGTTGAAGGAAGCCAGACTCACCTCGCGGCCGCGGAACTTCAGCTGGCTGAGCGAGGTGTTGACGATTTGCCAATTCAGTTCGAAGGCCTTGTCCGCCGGTACGCCGGTGATCAGCCGGAGCAGGGCGGTGATGGTGCCGCCGGAGGTGAACACGGCGATGTTCTGTTTGCTCCGGGCCTGCTCGAGGATGCGCGTCAGGCCGCCTTCGACCTGCTCGACGTAGGCCTGCCAGCTCTGCAGACCGTGCTGCTCGTACTCGCCACAAACCCAGCGGGCGATCAACTTGGAGAACAGGCGCTGGAACTCGGCACGGTTCTGCGCGCCGTTACGCAGGATATGCAGGGCCTCGGGTTCTTCGGGCAGGATGCCCGGGAGCAGGGCGCGGATCACCGCATCGGCGTCGAACTCGTTGAAGGCCGCGTCGATGTCCAGCGGCGGGGCGTCGTTCATGCGCTGCAACGCGGCATGGGCGGTATGCTGCTGGCGGCGCAGGCTGCCGCTGACGCAGCGATCAAAGACAATGCCGAGCTGGCTGAGGTGCTCGCCCAATACTTCGGCCTGGCGCACGCCGATGGCAGACAGGACATCGTAGTCGTCCGCGCCGAATGAGGCCTGGCCATGTCGAATCAGGTAAATGCTGCCCACGTCCGTTTCGGTCCCGGCGCGTTGAAAGTTCCGCGAGGGTATGAGGAAGCTCGGGGGCTGTCAACGAAAAAACATACGCTTGTTTGAATCGCCTGCGCGGTGCCGTCGACCATCGTCGCGCTTGGCCGCCGGCCGATGGCGCCGGTATGCTTGAGCCTTTGCGCGCTCAGGCGCCGCCGCATTGTCCAAGGGGGATCTGTGGAGTTTCTTAGCGAGTACGCCGGCTTTCTGGCGAAAACCCTGACCCTGGTGGTCGCCATCGTCCTGGTGCTGGTGGCGGTCGCCGCTACGCGCGGCAAGGGCCGGCGCAGCAGCGGCCAGTTGCAGGTGCACAAGCTCAACGACTTCTACAAGGACCTGCGCGAGCGCCTGGAGCACAGCGTGCTGCACAAGGACCAGCTGAAGGCCGCGCGCAAGGCCGAGGCCAAGGCGGCCAAGCGGGAGAAGAAGCACCCGCCGAGCAAGCCGCGGGTGTTCGTGCTGGACTTCGACGGCGACATCAAGGCCTCGGCCACCGATCACCTGCGTCATGAGGTGACCGCGCTGCTGTCGCTGGCCAAGGCCTCGGACGAGGTGGTGCTGCGTCTGGAAAGCGGCGGCGGCATGGTGCACAGCTATGGCCTGGCCTCGTCGCAGCTGGTGCGCATCCGCGAGGCCGGCATCCCGCTCACCGTCTGCGTCGACAAGGTAGCCGCCAGCGGCGGCTACATGATGGCCTGCATCGGCCAGAAGGTTCTCGCCGCGCCGTTCGCCATCCTCGGTTCCATCGGCGTGGTGGCGCAGCTGCCCAACGTGCATCGCCTGCTGAAGAAGCACGACATCGATTTCGAGGTGCTCACCGCCGGCGAGTACAAGCGCACTCTGACCGTGTTCGGCGAGAACACCGACAAGGGCCGGGAGAAGTTCCAGGAAGACCTGGAAACCACCCACGAGCTGTTCAAGGGCTTCGTCGCCCGCTATCGGCCGCAGCTGGATATCGACGCCATCGCCACCGGCGAGGTCTGGCTGGGCCTGTCCGCCCAGGAGCGCCTGCTGGTGGACGAACTGAAGACCAGCGACCAGTACCTGGCTGAGCGCGCCGTCGAGGCCGAGCTGTTCCACCTGCATTTCGCCCACAAGAAGAGCCTGCAGGAGCGCGTGGGACTGGCCGCCAGCATGGCCCTGGACCGCTTCGTGCTGACCTGGCTGAGCCGGCTCAATCAGCAGCGCTTCTGGTAAGGGCACGCCACCGAACAACGACAAGAGGAGAAGGTGATGACTGAATTCAAGGCCTTGCTGGTCAGCGAAGGCGCCGATGGCGGTTTTCAACGCCAGGTGGTGGCGCGGCGGATCGAGGAGCTGCCCGCTGGCGAGCTGCTGATCCGCGTGCGCTATTCCTCGCTCAACTACAAGGACGCGCTGTCGGCCAGCGGCAACCGTGGCGTCACCAAAGCCTATCCGCACACGCCGGGCATCGACGCTGCCGGCGTGGTGGAGGCGTCCGCCGTCGCCGAGTTCGCCCCCGGCGACGAGGTGATAGTCACCGGTTACGACCTGGGCATGAATACCGCCGGCGGTTTCGGCCAGTACATTCGCGTGCCGGCGGCCTGGGCGATCAAGCGTCCGCAGGGCCTGTCCCTGCGCGAGGCGATGATCCTCGGCACCGCCGGCCTCACCGCCGCCCTGTGCGTGGACAAGCTGGAGCAGGCCGGCGTCACCCCCGAGGCCGGCACTGTGCTGGTGACCGGCGCCACCGGCGGGGTCGGCAGTATCGCCGTGGTGCTGTTGAAGGCGCTGGGCTACCGCGTCGCGGCCGCCACCGGCAAGGCCGAGCAGGGCGAATTCCTGCGTGGTCTCGGCGCCGACGAGATCGTCAGTCGCGAAGAGCTGCAGCAGGGCGTCGAGCGGCCGTTGCTCAAGGAGCGCTGGGCGGGAGCGGTGGACACCGTGGGCGGCGACATCCTGTTCAATGTGGTCAAGTCGCTGCGCCACAGCGGCAGCGTGGCCTGCTGCGGGCTGACCGCCGGTGTCGGCTTCCAGGCCAGCGTGCTGCCGTTCATCCTGCGCGGGGTCAACCTGCTTGGCGTGGATTCGGTGGAGCTGCCGCTGGTGGTCAAGGCGTCGATGTGGGACAAGCTGTCGCTGCAGTGGAAGCTCGATCTCTCGGCGTTGTGCCAGGAGGTCGCCTTGCCAGAGTTGCCGGCGGCCATCGAGCGGATACTCGCCGGCGGCATGGTCGGCCGCGTGCTGGTGCGGCTGGATTGAGCGAGAGGCCCGTCTACGACGGGCCTCTGCGTTTCACGCCCGGCTGACGTACATGGTGATTTGTGCGCGAAAAACCGGCTTGTCGCCGACATAGGCCAGCACCGGCACCTCGATGTCGCCGAGCTGGCTCCAGTCCAGCGCGCTGCCGTCGGCCACGGTGCGGATATCGCCATCGGCCTTGGCCAGGTACTCCACCGTCATGCCCTTGGGAATCCAGCGACAGCCGGCCGGGATCGAGGCGTCGGTCATGCTGCCGGCGGCCAACTCGGCGGCGTTGCACAGGGCGATGGCGTGCACCGTGCCGATATGGTTGAGCACCTCGCGACGCTTGGGGAAGGTCAGCTCGGCATAGCCGGGGCGCAGCTCGACCATCTGCGGGGCGATGCTGGCGAAGTAGGGGGCGACCTGGCCGATCAGTGCGCTGAATTGCGCCGGGCCGGCTTGCTGGAACATCTGCAACATCTGACTCATGACTGTCTCCTGCGGGTTTGCGATTGAAGATGATCGCGCGCCGGGGCAGTATACGAGCGTTAGAAAATAATTCTAGAAAAATATTCTAGTCATCGGGGAGTGGCATGGCCCGTCCATCGCGTAAAGACGAGATTCTTCAGGCCGCGCTGGCCTGTTTCACCGAACAGGGCGTCGACGCCACCACCATCGAGATGATCCGCGACCGTTCCGGCGCCAGCATCGGCAGCCTGTATCACCACTTCGGCAACAAGGAGCGCATCATCGGCGCCTTGTACCTGGCCGGCACCGCGCAGTACGCCGAGCGGCTCGAGCACGGCTTCGCCAAGGCAGGCAGCGCCGAGGCCTGCGTCAAGCTGCTGGTGACCAGCTATATCGATTGGGTGGTGGCCAATCCGGACTGGGCGCGCTTTATCCTGCACAGTCGCGGTCGGGTCGAGGCAGGGGAAATGGGCGAGGCGCTGCGCGAGGCCAATCGCCTGCACTTCGCGCGGATTCTCGCGGCACTGGCCGAGTACCGCCAGCAGGGGGTGTTCAGGGCCATGGCCGACAACTGCTTCGCCGCGGTGGTGATTGGCCCGAGCCAGGATCTGGCCCGCAACTGGTTGGCCGGCCGCAGCCAGAGCGAGTTGGGGGCGTGTCGCGAACTCCTGGCGCAGATCGCCTGGGAGTCGGTGCGGGCGAACCCCTAGGCGGGATCTTGCATCCGCGCCACACCAACGCAAAAGCCCCGCGAGTAGCGGGGCTTTTGCGTACAAGCGGCAGCGATCAGGCGCGGCGGCGGAACAGCGGTTGCGGCTGGTCGGCCGAGGCCTGGTAGACCTCGCTGTAGTCCTCGAAGGCCTTGAGCGCGTCGTACGGGTCCTTGTCCGCGCGCAGGGCGAAGGCATCGAAGCCGACGCGGCGCAGGGCGAACAGCTGGTCGCGCAGCACGTCGCCGATGGCGCGTACTTCGCCTGTGTAGCCGTAGCGAGTGCGCAGCAGGTAGGCGCTGGAGGAATGGCGGCCGTCGGTGAAGGCTGGGAAGTCCAGGGCGATCACCTGGAAATGGGCGAGATCGTCGGCGATTTCCTCGACCTCGTCGCCGGCTTCCAGCCACACGCCCAGGCCGCCGTCGCGGGCCTTCAGCGCATGGGCGTGCTCGCGCCACAGCGCCAGCGGGACGATGATGTCGTCGCAGTTGGGAATGGCGTCGAGGGTCACGTCCTTGGCCAGCAGGTGCCAGGTTTCGTCGATCACCTCGCCGTTTTTAATGATTCGCTGCATAGACGCGCTCCTTGAACGGGTCGATACCGATGCGGCGGTAGGTATCGAGGAAGCTTTCTTCTTCGGTGCGTTGCTCGACATAGACCTTGATGATCTTGTCGACCACATCCGCCATGTCGTCCTGAGCGAAGGACGGGCCGAGAATCTGCGCCAGGCTGGCATCACGGCCGGCGCTGCCGCCGAGGGACACCTGGTAGAACTCCTGGCCCTTCTTGTCCACGCCGAGGATGCCGATGTGGCCGACGTGGTGGTGGCCGCAGGCGTTCATGCAGCCGGAGATGTTCAGCTCGATGTCGCCGATGTCGAACAGGTAGTCGAGGTCGTCGAAACGGCGCTGGATGGCTTCGGCGATCGGGATCGACTTGGCGTTGGCCAGCGAGCAGAAGTCGCCGCCCGGGCAGCAGATGATGTCGGTCAGCAGGCCGACGTTCGGCGTGGCGAAGCCTTGCTCGCGCAGTTCGCCCCACAGGCTCAGCAGCTGACGCTGCTCGACGTCGGCGAGGATGATGTTCTGGTTATGGCTGTTGCGCACTTCGCCGAAGCTGTAGCGATCGGCCAGCTCGGCGATGGCATCGAGCTGCTTGTCGGTGACATCGCCCGGCGCCACGCCGGTGGGCTTGAGCGACAGGGTCACGGCGACGTAGCCGGGCTTCTTGTGGGCGAAGGTGTTGCGCTGGCGCCAGCGGGCGAAGCCCGGGTGCTCGGCGTCCTGCTGGGCGAGCAGGGCGTCTTCGTCGGCCAGGGCCAGGTAGGCCGGGTCGACGAAGTGGGCCGCGACGCGCGCCACTTCGGCTTCGGTCAGGGTGCTCGGGCCATCCTTGAGGTGCGCCCATTCGGCGTTCACCCGCTCGGCGAATACCTCGGGGGTCAGCGCCTTGACCAGAATCTTGATGCGCGCCTTGTACTTGTTGTCGCGACGGCCATAGCGGTTGTACACGCGCAGGATGGCGTCGAGATAACTGATCAGGTGCTGCCAGGGCAGGAATTCGTTGATAAAGCTGCCGACGATCGGAGTACGGCCCAGGCCGCCGCCGACGGAAACGCGGAAGCCTAGTTCGCCGGCTGCGTTCTTCACCGCTTCCAGGCCGATGTCGTGCACTTCGATGGCGGCGCGGTCGCCGACTGCACCGTTGACGGCGATCTTGAACTTGCGCGGCAGGTGGCTGAATTCGGGGTGAAAGGTCGACCACTGACGGATGATCTCGCACCAGGGGCGCGGATCGACGATCTCGTCCTTGGCCACGCCGGCGAACTGGTCGGTGGTGGTGTTGCGGATGCAGTTGCCGCTGGTCTGGATGGCGTGCATCTGCACGGTGGCCAGCTCGGCGAGAATCTCCGGCACGTCTTCCAGGTCCGGCCAGTTGAACTGCACGTTCTGCCGGGTGCTGATGTGCGCGTAACCCTTGTCGTAGTCGCGAGCGATCTTGGCCATCATGCGCACCTGGGCCGAGGACATCAGGCCGTAGGGCACGGCGATGCGCAGCATGGGCGCGAAACGCTGGATATACAGACCGTTCTGCAGGCGCAGCGGGCGGAATTCCTCGCCGCTCAGCTCTCCGGAGAGGTAGCGGCGGGTTTGATCGCGGAACTGCTTGACGCGATCCTCGACGATCTTCTGATCGTACTGGTCATATACGTACATGAAGGGTCCTGTTGTCAGGCTACTACTGCCAATCAGCGCGCACGGCCGCGCACTCCCCACGGAGCCGGGGCACGATACCAGCTCAGCTTTATGCGTAAAAGTGATGTTTGAGTATATAAACAGAACTTTGAGCAATAAGAGCGCGGCGGAACATAACCTGAGGGCTTGAGCCTCGGCTCGGGCTGGTCTTAACTGCAGGGCGTGTCACCCATAAGCACAAGAACGAGGGGGAGTCATGCACGAGCATAGCGAAATGGAAAACACCGACAGCCGCGTCGACGCCTGGGCCATCTTCAGTCTGATCCTGATTGCCGTGGCCACGGCGGTGTTCTGGGTCAGCGGTCAGTAGCGCCCGCGCCGGCATAACGGGCCGCCCCGCCACCGCGAGCGGCCTTTTTTGCCTTTATACCCTTATACTGCGCCCGGTTATTGGGGAGGGGCGTCGTGATCAGGTGGGTGCTGGGGCTGTTGGCCATGCTGGGCTGGTGCGTTGCCGAGGCGCAGGGGCGGCCGCTTTCCGTGGTGTTTCTCAACCCTGGGCATGCCGCCGAGCCGTTCTGGGCCGATTATTCGCACTATATGCAGGATGCCGCTGGCGATCTGGGCATCGACCTGCGGGTGATCTACGGCGAGCGCGATACCGCACGCATCCTGCGCAACGCCCATGAGGTTCTGGAGCGGGGCGAGCACCCCGACTACCTGATCTTCGTCAACGAGCAGTTCACCGGCCCGGAGATCCTGCGCCTGTTCGACGGTACCCAGGTGCGTCTGTTAGCCCTGCACAGCACCCTGACGCCGGAGCAGCAGGCGCTGGTCGGCGGCAGCCGCGAGCGCTATCGCCACTGGCTGGGCAGCCTGGTGCCCAACGACGAGGAGGCCGGTTACCTGATGGGGCGGGCGCTGATCGCCCTGGCCGGCGGTGAGCCGGCGCAGATGCTGGCGTTCACCGGCATCAAGCAAACGCCCTCGGCGACCCTGCGCATCGTCGGCCTGCAGCGGGCCTTGGCCGAGGCGCCGCATGTGCGCCTGCAGCAGGTGCTGTACGGCGAGTGGCGCCAGCAGCGCGCCTACGAGCAGGCGCTGGCCCTGTTGCCGCGCTATCCGCAGCTGAGCCTGGTGTGGTCGGCCAACGACGAGATGGCTTTCGGCGTGATGCAGGCGGCCGCCGAGCAGGGCCGGCAGTTGCGCTACGCGGCGCTGAACAATTCCGCGCGGGTGCTGCAGGCGCGCGTCGACGGGCGCATCGAGGTGTTGGCCAGCGGGCATTTCCTGCTCGGCGCTTGTGCCCTGGTGATGCTCCACGACCACGTCAAGGGGCTGGATTTCGCCGCGCGCGGCGGCAAGGATCAGGTGGCCAGCCTGCTGCGCCTGGTCGATGACGAAGCTGCCGGGCGTCTGATGCGGCGCCTCGAACAGGACGACATCGATCTGGACTTCCGCCAGTTCAGCGCCACTCGCCAGCCGCAGATGAGCCGTTACGCCTGCTCCATCGACAGCCTGCTGCGCTGATCAGCCGACCGCCAGGTGCAGCACCAGTTTCACCAGGGCCAGCAGCACCAGCACGAACAGGCCGGTGAACAGCAGCCCGAGGAGGATGAAGTGGCTGGGTTTGCCGCGGCTGAAGTCGCGGCTGCGATTCTTCCCGCTCTGCACCCCGAAGGCGGCGGCCAGCACGCTCTGCAGCATTTCCCAGAACGTCAGTGGCGGTGGCGGCGGTTGCTTGTCCGACTCTTTCATGGGCGTTCTCCCGATTTTCCTCCAGCATAGTCGCTGCGCCCGGTGAGGCCGAAACAGAGCGGTGCAACACTGTCGGACAACACCTTCGGCGGATTCGCCAACGGATGGCAAACGGCTATAGTCAAGCACTAGGGAGCCACCATAGGCAGGAGCGTTGTCCTTGATGCCCAGACCGTTACCCCGCGCGCTCGGCGAGGCACTCGGTTCGCTGGTTCGCCGCCATCTGCCGGATGCGCTGCGGCAACTGTGTCTGGCACTGGAACAGGCGCTGGCGGAGCAACGCCTGCGCGCCTTCTCCAACGAGGAGGCGCAGGCCTGCGAGCATTTCATGCGCCTGTGCCGCAACCAGCAGGGCCGCGCCATCGACAGCTGTCTGCAGCGCATCTGCAGCGGTCTGCTGGAGCGCCCGCTGCAGCCGCTGGCGCTGGACAGCCGCAGCGAGTGGAGCCTGGTGGACGACGAGGAAGTCGACGACATGCTGCTCGCCCGGCGCCTGGTGCGCACCCTGCGGGAAAGCCTGGGCGTACTGGAGTGGCGGGTGTGCGGCTGTTTCAACCAGCTGGCCGGCGAGCCACTGGCCGATGCGGACAACCCCTTGTCGTTCGAATTTCTCCTGCGTCAGTGGCAGGGCGAGTTGCGCCTGCGCAATCAGCCAGCCAGCGTGCGTGCGCTGTACCTGAGCGAGGCCGGACGACTGCTGCCGGTACTGCTGCAACCCTATATGCAGGCCCTGGCCGAACAGTTCGCCGCCCAGCGTATCGAGCCGCTCGGCGTCGAGCTGGCGCCGCCGCGCCCTCAGCTCGTGGCGCCGTCGCGCGCCGAGGCGAGGTCCGCCGCGTATCGGGCCATCCACCAACTGCGGCGCAGCAGCGCGGCGCCGCGCCAAGCCATGGCGGGCCAGGCGCCGAGCGGCCAGCCGGCGGAACTGCTGGGACGGCTGCGCGCCGAGCCGACACCAGCCGGCGGTTGGACGGCGCAGGCGCTGCTCGACCAGTTCCAGCAGCAGGACTGCTCGCTCAGCCTGCGCCAGCAGGAAGACACCCAGTTGGTGGGCGAGGTGTTCCAGCACCTGGGACAGGACGCCGGCCTGGCGCCGGCGTTGAAACCGGCCATCGAGCGCCTGCTGCTGCCGGTGCTGCAGGCCACGCTGAAGGAACCGGCGGCCATCGCCGACAGCAACCACCCGGTACGCGCCACCCTGGATCGCCTGCTGCGCCTGGGCGATCACTGCGAGCCGGCCAATCCGGTGCTGGAGGCCCGCTTGCAGGGCCTGATCGAGCGGATCGTCGACGGCTACGACGGCGACAGCCAGAGTTTCGCCGCCCATGACGCCGAGTTGGACGAGTTGCTCGCCCAGCAGCAGCGCAGCTACCAGCAGAACGCCGAACGGGTCAAACAGCTGCATCGCGGTCAGGACACCCTCAAGCAGGCGCAGCAGGAAGTCGCCGGCGCGCTGCGCGACCTGCACGGCGAGCGCGTGCCCAAGCTGCTGCTGGAGTGGCTGGACGTCGGCTGGCGCGACCTGCTGGTGCACGAGCTGATCCGTCTGGGCCGCCAGGATCTGACCTGGCGCCTGGACATGTCGCTCACCGGCATGCTCAGCAAACGCCTCAACGAGCGCGCGCAGGGGCCGTTCGCGGGCGATGGCGAGGCCTACGCCAAGGAGGTCGAGCACCAGTTGCAGATACTCAAGCGGCGCATGGAGGCCTTCGGCGCCGGCAGTTTCCAGTATGCCCCGGTGCTGGCTGGGCTGCGTCGGCAATTGCTCGGCGAGGAACCGGTGGCCATGGTCGCGCCGCCGAGCCCGGCGCTGGCCCGGCCGCCGTTGGCCGAGGAGCTGCAGCGCTGGGGCGAACGCCTGGAGCAGCTCAAGGAGGGCGCGCGCCTGCAGGACGCCAGCGGTCAGTTGCATCGCCTGGTGTGGAAGAACCCGGCGCTGGATCACTATGTGCTGGTCGACCGCCAGGGCCGCGAAAGCGGCAGCTACAACGAGCGCGAGCTGGTCGCCGAGCTGGCGGGCGGGCGGCTGCTGGTGGACGACGGCGCGCAGGAGTCCGACAGCCTGGTGCAGCGCACCCTGCAGGACATAGTCGGGCGTCTGTACCGCGAGATCGCCCATGCGCGCAGCCACGACGAGCTGACTGGCCTGCACAACCGTCGCGCCTTCGAGTCGTCCCTGGCGCAGAGTCTGGCCAGCCGCAGCCGCCATGCCTTCCTCATGTTGCATGTCGACCAGTTCGCCCTGATCAACACCCACGCCGGCCCGCAGGCCGGCGACGCCTGCCTGAAGCGGCTCTGCGAGCAACTGCAGCGCTGGCTGCCGCAGGCCAGCTGCCTGGCGCGGGTCGGCGGGGTGGATTTCGCCGCGGTGCTGCCGGGCTGCAACGAAGCCCAGGCGGCCGATCTGGCCGAGCAGCTGCGCCGCGAGGTGGAGAGCGAGGGTTTCACCTGGGAGACGCGCAAGCACGGCATCACCCTCAGCGTCGGGGTGGTCGAGGCGGCCGAGCGGCACGACGTCGCC
The DNA here is from genome assembly GCF_044543505.1 of Pseudomonas sp. NPDC077186. NCBI lineage: Bacteria > Pseudomonadati > Pseudomonadota > Gammaproteobacteria > Pseudomonadales > Pseudomonadaceae > Pseudomonas > Pseudomonas sp. NPDC077186. The sequence goes on along the minus strand of NZ_JBITWE010000001.1, from coordinate 138,275 downwards.
AACCTGTTCTGCGACCTGCAGGCGGCCTGCAACGCGGCCAAGGAAGCCGGGCGCAACCGCGTGCACTGCTTCAGCATGGCCAGCGACGACGGCCGCATCGGCCTGCTGGCGATCGCCGCACGGGTCGACGACATAGTCGAGCGCGAAGACCTGTCGCTGCGCGTGCAGCAGATCGCGCCGACCGCCGAAGACGCCAGCGAGCTGCCGCACTACGAGCTGCTGCTGGTGATGCAGAACGAGCTGCTGCTGCAGGACTTCATCGCCGCCGCCGAACGCTACCACCGCATGAGCAAGGTGGATCGCTGGGTGCTGCGGCACATCTTCGCCGTGCTCGACCGCCACCCCAACCTGTGGCGGCGCTGCAGCGCGCTGTCGATCAACCTGTCCGGCAGCAGCCTGAACGACGACAAGCTGCTCGGCTTTATCGAGAGCCTGTTCGAACGCTACCGGGTCGACCCACGGCGCATCTGCTTCGAGCTGACCGAGACCGCCGCGGTAGCCAACTTGGCCAAGACCGCCGACCTGGTGCGCCATCTGCAGCGCGCCGGCTGCAGCTTCTCGATCGACGACTTCGGCGTCGGCTTCTCCAGTTACGACTACCTCAAGCGCCTGCCGGTGGACTACGTGAAGATCGACGGCAGCTTCGTCAAGGAGATCGAGCACTCGCCCAGCGACCTGGCCATGGTTCGCTCGATCAACGAGATCGCCCATGCCCTGGGGCGCCAGACCATCGCCGAGTACGTCGAGACCCCGGCCATCCGCGCGCACCTGTTGGAGATGGGGGTCGATTACGTGCAGGGTTTCGGCGTGCAGAAGCCGGTGCGCCTGGAGGACTGGCTCGGGGTGGCGGCGTTTTGACCGGTTCGCGGCGAATCGGGCAAGCTGCGCGGCGCCCCTGAAACGATGCCCGCCATGTTCGACGACGATTTCCCCGACGACGCCGCGCAGACCGCGCGCACCCGCGAGACCATCCTGCGCTACCACCTGAGCTGGAAGCAGCGCGATCTGGAGGCGGTGCTGGCGCTGTACCACCCGGACGTGGAGTACCACGACTTCTACCAGCAGCGCTGCATGCGCCTGGCCGAGCTGCGCGGCTATGTCGCAAGCAACCTGCCGCGCCACCCCGGCGAGGTGCTGGAGCATCTCGACCGCATCCGCATCGACGGCCACACCGCCTTCATCCAGTACCGCACCAGCCTGCAGGGCGGTGCGGGGTTGCTGTCGTTCCGCACCGGCGAGGCGATCACCGTGCGCGACGGGCTGATCTGGCGCATCAACGAATACGCCACCCTGGTGCGCGAGGCGAACCCTGCCGCCGAGCCCGCCAGTGCGCGCCCGGCGACCAGCCGCCTGGGCCTCTCGCCCCGCCAGCTTGGCCAGCTGGCGCAGGACCTGCAGGAGTATTTCCAGCGCAGCAAAGCCTTTCTCGATCCCGAGCTGAACCTGCAGCAGGTGGCGGCGGCCACCGGCTACAGCCGCAACCAGATCTCCCATCTGCTCAACCAGGTGCTCGGCGAGAGCTTCTACCGCTACGTCAGCCGCGCCCGCCTGCAGCACCTGCTCGACGGGGTAGAGGCGGGCAGCGACCTCAAGCGCATCGACGAGCTGGCCTTCGCCGCCGGCTTCAATTCGCTGTCGGCCTTCTACAGCTGCTTCAAGCGGCATACCGGGCTGTCGCCGAAGGCCTATCTCAAGCAGATTTCCGTGCGGGCCCGCACGCAAGACAGCTGCTGAACGCTGCCACTAGCCTTGCCGCAACGATCGACGAAGGAGGCGCGGATGAGTTCCTGGCGCAACATCAGTCTGTGGATGGATCGGCTCGACGATCCGCTGCAGGCGCGACCCAGCCTGCAGGCCGATCTGCAGGCGGACGTGGCGATCATCGGCGCCGGCTACACCGGGCTGTGGACCGCCTATTACCTCAAGCGCCAGGCGCCGCAGCTGCGCGTGGCGATAGTGGAGGCCGAGACCGCCGGTTTCGGCGCCTCCGGGCGCAACGGCGGCTGGTTGATGGGCAACCTGCTTGGCGAGGATCGCCTGCTGGCGGGCCTGCCTGCCGCCGAACGCAAAGCTGCCTTCGATCTGCTGCATGGCATTCCCGACGAAGTGGCGCAGGTGGTGGCCCGCGAAGGCATCGACTGCGATCTGCGCCAGGGCGGGCTGCTGTACTGCGCGGCGCGCTACCCCGAGCAGGAAGTACGCCTGCGCGAGTACCTCGGTGGGCTGCGCGCGCTCGGCCTGGGCGAGGACGACTACCGCTGGCTGGCGCCGAGCGAGCTGGCCGAGCAACTGCGCCTGGCCAACGCCTACGGCGCGCTGTACAGCCCGCACTGCGCCACCATCGATCCGGCCAAGCTGGTGCGCGGTCTGGCGCGCTGCGTCGAGGCGCTCGGCGTCCAGCTCTACGAACGCAGTGCGGTGCTCGACTGGCAACCCGGTCTGGTGCGCACCGCGCAAGGCAGCGTGCGTGCCGACTGGGTGGTGCCGGCCGTCGAGGGCTACGCCGCCGGCTTGCCGCCGCTGGGCCGGCATCAGTTGCCGGTGCAGAGCCTGATCATTGCCACCGAGCCGCTGCCGGCGGAGGTCTGGGCCGACATCGGCCTGCAGCGCGGCCAGGCCTTCAGCGAGTTCAGTCGCCAGGTCACCTACGGCCAGCGCAGTCGCGACGACCGCCTGGTATTCGGCGCGCGCGGCGGCTATCGCTTCGGCGGCCGCCTGCGCCGCGACTTCAACCTGACCGAGGACGAACGCAATCTGCGTCGCTACCTGCTGGGCGAGCTGTTCCCGCAGCTGCGCACGGTGCGTTTCAGTCACGCCTGGGGCGGCAATCTGGGCATGGCGCGGCGCTTCCAGCCGCATATGCTGCGCGACCCGAACCAGCGCATCGCCCTGGCCGGCGGCTACGGCGGCGAGGGCGTCGGCGCCAGCAACCTCGGCGGGCGCACCCTGGCCGACCTCATCCTCGGTCGCGACAGCGCACTGCTGCGCCAGCCCTGGGTACTGCCGGACAGCCCGATTTCCCGCCTACGGCGCTGGGAGCCCGAGCCGTGCCGCTGGCTCGGCTACAACGCCATCATCCGCAGCTTCGTCCACGAGGATCGGGTGCTGGCCAATCCGCACAGCCCGGCCTGGCGCCGGCGGTTGGCGCAGGCGGTGGCTGCACATATGGAAAGTCTGATGAGGTGAGCGCGTGGCGGTGCGCGTGGCGCCCCCTGCGCAGGGTGATGGTGTTCAGCGCACCCGGCGCAGCGGGATCAGCTCGCTGGCGCGGGCGCGCAGCTGGCCGCAGCCGCCGTCGATATCCTGGCCGGCCGAGTTGCGCACCTTGGTCAGCACGCCGCGGCTGTGCAGGTAGCGCACCATCTGCACGATGCGCTCGCCGTCCGGGCGCTGGTAGTCGTCGGCTTCCAGGCTGTTGTAAGGGATCAGGTTGAGCACGGCGAACTTGCCCTTGAACAGGCGCAGGATGTTGTCCATTTCCTCCTGGCTGTCGTTGATGCCCTTGAGCAGCGTCCACTGGTACTGGATGGGGTAGTCGATGCGGCGGGCGTAGGCCTCGCCCAGTTCCATCAACTGCTCGGGATCGATGCGCGGCGCCTTGGGCAGCAGGCGCTGACGCAGCTCGGCGTCGGTTGTGTGCAGCGACAGCGCCAGGGCAGGGCGCACCCGTTGCTGCGGCAGGCGCTCGAACACCCGCGGATCGCCCACCGTGGAGAACACCAGGTTCTTGTGGCCGATGCCGCCCTCGGTGCCGAGCAGGTCGATGGCCTCGAGCACGTTGTCGAGGTTGTGCGCCGGCTCGCCCATGCCCATGAACACCACCTTCTTCACCGGACGAAAGCGCCGGCCGAGGGCGACCTGGGCGACCATCTCGGCGCTGCTGAGCTGGCGCAGCAGGCCGCTCTTGCCGGTCATGCAGAACACGCAGCCCACCGCACAGCCGACCTGGCTGGAGATGCACAGGCCATCGCGCGGCAGCAGCACGCTTTCCACCATCTGCCGGTCGGCCAGCTCCACCAACAGGCGCGCCGAGCCGTCGGCGCCGGGATGCTCGGAGCGCAGCCGGGCCAGCTTATCGAGGTCGGCGGCAAGCGCCGGCAGGCCCTGGCGCACGGACAGCGGCAGGAAATTCTCGGTCTTCTGGTGCTTGGTGCCGGTGTCCAGCGCCTTGCCCTGCAGCCAGGCACGGGTGATCCGCCCGATGTGCTGGGGTTTGGCGCCGAGAGCGGCGAGGCGTTGGGTCAGGTCGGCGAGCTGCATGGGGCGCGGATGCTATCACCTGGGTGATTCGTCGGCCACGCGAAAGCGCAGCACGCCGATCAGTTGCCCGGCCTCGGTGAGCACCTGCACCTGCCAGCGGCCCTGCGCCTCGGCGGGGAAGTTCTGCTTGTGGCTCCAGGCGCGGTAGCCCTCGTTGCGCCCGCCCTGGATATCCAGGGCGATGCGGTCGACCTCGCGGCCGTCGTGGCGCCAGACGTGGTAGATGCGCTCGTTCAGACCGCGCGGCGCGTTGATCGCGGTGTAGGCGTAGAGCCCGCCGGCGCTCAGCTGGGCCGTGCCGATGCGTTCGATCGAGGGCCCCGGCGAGCGCTGCGCGCCGTCGAACTCGGCGGTCACCGCCACCTCGTTCAGCCAGAGCGTGGCCGGCGGCACCCAGGTGCGCGCCAGCCAGCCGCCGGCGCCGAGGATCAGCGGCAGCGCGGCCAGGGCCACGACGCGGCGCCAGCCGACGAAGCCGATCAACCCGGGCAGGCTGGGCAGCGTCAGCAACGTGGTCAGGACCAGGGCGACGCGGTAGCTCTGCGGGGTGCTGAGGTGAAAGATGATCGGCAGCGCGGTGAGCATCACCGCGAACAGGGCCAGGCTGTGGAACATCAGCAACAGCCAGCGTCGGGCCGCCAGCCAGCGGTAGTAGAGCGGATCGGTAATGGATATCAGCGCGGCGGCGGCGAGCAGGCCGCTGAACAGCAGCTGGCCGCTGTTCCAGGTGGTGGTGATGAAGAAGAACGGCAGGACGAAGAACAGACTTTCCTGGTGGATCATCTGCGTCGCGTAGCGCAGCAGCGGGATCGGCAGCTCGAAGCCGAAACGCCGGGCGATGTGCTCGCGCAGCAGGTTCTCCAGCATCAGCCACAACCAGCTGGCCAGCAACACCACGCCGAGCACCTTGGCCAGATTGGCCTGGCGCTCGACCAGCAGGAAGCTGGCCAGCCCCGAGCAGAAACCGAAGGCGGCGACCAGGCCGGGGTAGCGGCGGACCCAGGCGAGCAGGGTGGGGAGGCGGTCAGTCAGGATTTTCATGGCGGCGCTGTACGACGGCGTGGCCGCGCATGCTAGGGCTCGCTCCCCGGGGTGTCCAGCCCGCGCCGGGACTGTGCCGCGCTAAAGGGCGTTGCCGCGGGGCACCAGCGCTACGGCAACACCTGTCGATTCAGCCGGCGGCGATCACTGCGCCTCGACGCTGACGGCCACCGCCGAGGTCATGCGCAGCACCAGCTCGCGGCCCAGGTACTCGGGTTTCATCTCGACATCGGGGCGCACCTTGACGGTACGCTGGCTGCCGTCGGCGAACTGCAACGTGGCGGTCCGCTGGGTGCTGTCCATGGCCTTGATCACCGCGGTGAGTTCCAGGGTCTCGGCCATCAGCAGGCCCGGCTTGCCGCCTTCCGGCGCAGTCGCCAGGATGCCGGCGGCGCCGTCTTCGCTGCTATCGCCCGGTTCGCGCAGCTGGACGATGCGTTCCAGGCCGATCATCGCGCGCACCCGGTCGCCGACCTTGAGCTGCTCGAAGTTGCGCATCTGCGGCGGCGCCTGCAGGGTGCGGCTGTGCCCCTGCGCGTCGGTGAGGGTAAAGCTGCGCGTGGTGGTATCGATGGCGCTGACCTCGGCGAGCACCTCCTCGGTTTCCAGCACCGCGCCGCCGGGCTGACCCGGTTCGAAGGACTCGCTGCGGTCATGCGCGCCGCCGAGCTGCTCGTCGGCCTGGCTGTAATCGACGTGCAGCAGGCCGGCGACGAGAACGGGGGCAAGGACACTGGATATCTTCATGGGCTGACTCCTGCGATGCGTTTGCCGAGATGGCTTGCCGCGCGGCTCTGCGCGGCGGCAGCAATCAGCCTAGCAGCGCTTGGGCAGGCGCGCCCCGTCGTGTCGGCGCTCCCCGCGGCGCGCGCTCGTGCTATCGTCGCGCCCCCGATCCAACCGGAAGCACGCATGAAATTCATCCATCAACGCGAACAGCTGAACGAGGGCGACCTGGTGGTCATCGAGTGTTCGCAGCCCTGCAATATCCGCCTGATGAACGACGCCAACTTCCGCGCCTTCAAGAACCGTGGCCGGCACAGCTACCACGGCGGCGCCTTTATCAAGTTCCCGGCGAAGATCCGCGTGCCGAGCAGCGGTTTTTGGAACATCACCCTGGATACCGTGAGCCGCCGTGCCGTCAGCGTGACGCGCAAGCCGCAGATGGAGTACTCGATCAAGATCGTGCGCAGCAGGGTCTGACGCGCTCGGGCAGAGGCAGGGAAGCGCGCAAGGCGTTTTCCAGTGCGCGGGCGGACAAGCACGGCGTTGCCCAGCGTGCGGCGAGAGTCTTGTGGTGGTGCGCGCGGCGCACCCTACGGATCCTGCGTGCTGTAGGGTGCGCCGTGCGCACCGCTTCAACTGTCGTAGCCCAGATTCGGCATCAGCCAGCGCTCGCTGACGGCGATGTCCTGGCCCTTGCGCTTGCTGTAGCTCTCGACCTGATCCTGGTCGACCTTGCCGACGGCGAAGTATTGCGCCTCGGGGTGGGCGAAGTACCAGCCGGATACCGCAGCCGCCGGGAACATGGCGTAGTGCTCGGTGAGGAACACGCCGCTGCGCCCGGCCTGGTTGTAGCCGGCCTCGGGGTCGAGCAGCCTAAACAAAGTGGCCTTCTCGGTATGGTCCGGGCAGGCCGGGTAGCCGGGAGCGGGGCGGATGCCCTTGTACTGTTCCTTGATCAGGTCCTCGTTAGCCAGCTGCTCGTCGGCGGCATAGCCCCAGTACTCCTTGCGCACACGTTCGTGCAGCCACTCGGCGCAGGCTTCGGCCAGGCGGTCGGCCAGGGCCTTGACCATGATCGAGTTGTAGTCGTCACCCTTGGCCTCGTAGGCCTTGGCCACTTCCTCGGCGCCGATGCCGGCGGTGGTGATAAAGCCGCCGACATAGTCGGTCTTGCCGCTTTCCTTGGGCGCGACGAAGTCGGCCAGCGACAGGTTCGGCTTGCCGTCCGCCTTGATGCTCTGCTGGCGCAGGTGGTGGAGCAGGGCGATGGGCTTGCCCTGGGCGTCGCGCAGCTCGATATCGTCGTGCGCCACCTGGTTGGCCGGCCAGAAACCGAAGACCGCGCGGGCCTTGATCAGCTTCTCGTCGATCAGCTTGTTCAACATGGCCTGGGCGTCGGCGAACAGTGCGCTGGCCGCTTCGCCGACCACTTCGTCGGTGAGGATGCGCGGGTACTTGCCGGCCAGGTCCCAGGAAATGAAGAAGGGCGTCCAGTCGATGTATTCGGCCAGGGTGGCCAGGTCGATATCCTCCAGCACCTGCGCGCCGATGAAGCTCGGTTTGGGCGCGCTGTAGCCGGCCCAGTCGAACTGCGGCTTGTTGGCGATGGCATCGGCATAGCTCAGGCGTTCGGTGCGCGAGGCGCGTGCCGAGGTGCGCTCGCGCACCACCACGTATTCCTCGCGGGTCTTCTGCACGAAGTCGGCCTTGAGTTCTTTCGACAGCAGCTGGGTGGCCACGCCCACGGCGCGCGAGGCGTCGGTGACGTAGACCACCGCGTCGTTGCTGTACTGCGGGTCGATCTTCACCGCAGTGTGGGCCTTGGAGGTGGTGGCGCCGCCGATCATCAGCGGCAGGCTGAAGCCCTGGCGCTGCATCTCCTTGGCCACATGCACCATCTCGTCCAGCGACGGGGTGATCAACCCGGACAGGCCGATGATGTCGCATTTCTCGGCGATGGCGGTCTGCAGGATCTTCTCCGCCGGCACCATCACGCCGAGGTCGACGATGTCGTAGCCATTACAGCCCAGCACCACGCCGACGATATTCTTGCCGATGTCGTGTACGTCGCCCTTGACCGTGGCCATGAGGATCTTGCCCTTGGCCTCCGGCTTGTCGCCTTTCTCGGCTTCGATAAAGGGGATCAGGTGCGCCACCGCCTGCTTCATCACCCGCGCGGACTTGACCACCTGGGGCAGGAACATCTTGCCCGAGCCGAACAGGTCGCCGACCACGTTCATGCCGCTCATCAGCGGGCCTTCGATGACCTCGATGGGCCGTGCGCACTGCTGGCGGCACTCCTCGGTATCCTCGACGATAAAGGCGGTGATGCCCTTGACCAGCGCGTGTTCCAGGCGCTTGTCCACCGGCAGCGAACGCCACTCCTCGTTTTCCACTTCCTTGGCGGCGCCGTCGCCCTTGTACTGGTCGGCGATGGCCAGCAGCGCCTCGGTGGCGCCGTCGTTGCGGTTGAGCACCACGTCCTCGACCGCGTCGCGCAGTTGCTTGGGAATCTCGTCGTAGATCTCCAGCTGGCCGGCGTTGACGATGCCCATGGTCAGGCCGTTCTGGATGGCGTAGTAGAGGAACACCGAGTGGATCGCCTCGCGCACCGGGTTGTTGCCGCGGAAGGAGAACGACACGTTGGACACGCCGCCGGAACTGAGCGCGAACGGCAGCTCGTCGCGGATGTAGGCACAGGCCTCGATAAAGTCGACCGCGTAGTTGTTGTGCTCCTCGATACCGGTGGCCACGGCGAAGATATTCGGGTCGAAGATGATGTCTTCCGGCGGGAAGCCTACTTCGTTGACCAGAATGTCGTAGCTGCGCTTGCAGATTTCCTGTTTGCGCGTGGCGGTGTCGGCCTGGCCGACCTCGTCGAAGGCCATCACCACCACGGCAGCGCCGTAGCGCTTGCATAGCTTGGCGTGGTGCTTGAACGCCTCGACGCCTTCCTTCATCGAGATGGAGTTGACGATGCCCTTGCCCTGGATGCATTTGAGGCCCGCTTCGATCACCTCCCACTTGGAGGAGTCGATCATGATCGGCACCCGGGAGATGTCCGGCTCGCCGGCGATCAGGTTGAGGAACCTGACCATCGCCGCCTTGGAGTCGAGCATGCCCTCGTCCATGTTGATGTCGATCACCTGGGCGCCGGCTTCCACCTGCTGCAGCGCCACCTCCAGCGCTTCGGTGTAGTTTTCCTCGCGGATCAACCGGGCGAACTTGGCTGATCCTGTGATATTGGTGCGTTCGCCGACGTTCACGAAGAGGCTGTTGCGGTCGATGGTGAAGGGCTCCAGGCCCGACAGGCGGCAGGCGCGCGGAATCTCCGGAATCGCCCGTGGCGGGTACTTGGCCACGGCTTCGGCGATGGCCTGGATATGCGCCGGCGTGGTGCCGCAGCAGCCGCCGATGATGTTGAGAAAGCCGCTGGCGGCGAACTCCTCGATCACTGCCGCCGTTTGTGCCGGGGTCTCGTCGTACTCGCCGAAGGCGTTGGGCAGGCCGGCGTTGGGGTGCGCCGAGACGTGGGTGCCGGCCTTGTTCGACAGTTCTTCCAGGTAGGGACGCAGGTCGGCGGCGCCGAGGGCGCAGTTCAGGCCCACGGAAATCGGCTTGGCGTGCGCCACCGAGTTCCAGAAGGCCTCGGTGGTCTGCCCGGACAGGGTGCGGCCGGAGGCGTCGGTGATGGTGCCGGAGATCATGATCGGCAGCTCGATGCCGAGCTCCTCGAACACCCCCTGCACGGCGAAGATCGCCGCCTTGGCGTTGAGCGTGTCGAAGATGGTCTCGATCAGGATCAGGTCGGCGCCGCCCTCGATCAGGCCCTTGGTGGCTTCGGTGTAGTTCTCTACCAACTCGTCGAAGGTGACGTTGCGGTAGCCGGGGTCGTTGACGTCGGGGGAGATCGAGCAGGTGCGGCTGGTCGGGCCGAGTACGCCGGCGACGAAGCGCGGCTTGTCCGGGGTTTCCAGGGTCTTGGCATCGGCTACCTGGCGAGCCAGGCGCGCGCCCTCGACGTTCAGCTCGTACACCAGGCTTTCCATGCCGTAGTCGGCCTGAGACACCTGGGTGGCGTTGAAGGTATTGGTTTCCAGGATGTCGGCGCCGGCATCCAGGTAGGCCTTCTCGATGGCCTGGATCACGTCCGGGCGCGACAGCAGCAGCAGGTCGTTGTTGCCCTTGACGTCGCTCGGCCAGTCGGCGAAGCGCTCGCCGCGATAGTCGGCCTCGTCGAGCTTGTAGCTCTGGATCATGGTGCCCATGCCGCCGTCGAGGATCAGAATGCGCTCCTTCAGGGCTTGCTGGAGGGCTTGGAGGCGGGCGCTGCGATCGGACATGGGGACTACCTGAGCAAAGCGGAACAAAGGTGCGCGATGATAGCAAAGCTGCAGGGTTCTGGAGCGCCTGCGCCTTTTGCATGAATTGCGCTCATGTTGCAGGCGGCGACATCTGGCTAGAATCGCCGCTAACGTCGTCAAGGAAGTTGCCATGCTCAAGCCCGCTGCCCTGTTCGTTCTCTCCTTCGCAGCTGGTCTGGCGCGGGCCGAGCCGATTTCCTACGGGAACGACGTCCAGCCCATCCTTACCCACAAGTGCGTGGCCTGCCACGCCTGTTACGACGCGCCCTGCCAACTCAACCTGGGCAGCGGCGAAGGGCTGACGCGCGGCGCCAGCAAGCAACCGGTGTACGACGGCACGCGGACCAAGGCCCAGGCCACTTCGCGCCTGTACCTGGATGCCCAGGGCGAGGCCGCCTGGCGCCAGCGCGAGTTCCACTCGGTACTCGGCGACGGCAGCGGCCAGGCCGCCTTGCTCAAACGCATGCTGGAGCTGGGGCGCAGCCAACCGCTGGAGGCGGGCGCCAAGTTGCCGGAGGCTCTGGATATCTCCATCAAGCGCAGCAACAGTTGCCCGCTGCCGGGCGAGTTCGCCGCTTACGCTAGAAAGAACCCGCATGGCGGCATGCCCTTCGCCGTCGCCGGCCTGAGCGACGCCGAGTACGCCACCCTGCAGCAGTGGCTGGAGCAGGGCGCGCCGGTGACGGAGCAGGCTCTGTACCCCAACGCCACCGAGCGCCGGCAGATCGCCGAGTGGGAGGCCTTCCTCAACGCGCCTGGCGCGCGGCAGAACCTGGTATCGCGCTGGTTGTACGAGCACCTGTTTCTCGCCCATCTGCATGTCGACGGCGGCGAGGCCGGGCATTTCTTCCAGCTGGTGCGTTCGCGCACGCCCAGCGGCCAGGCCATCGACCCGATCGCCACGCGCCGGCCCAACGACGACCCGGGCACCGAGTTCTATTACCGTCTGTGGCCGATCCAGGGCGTCATCGTGCACAAGACCCACATCACCTACCCGCTGAGCAGTGCCAAGCTGGCGCGGGTCAAGGAACTGTTCTTCGCCGAGGACTGGCCGCTGGACGCGGTGCCCGGCTACGGCGCACAGCGCCGCGCCAACCCCTTCGAGACCTTCGCCGCGATCCCGCCGCGGGCGCGCTACCAGTTCATGCTGGATAACGCCGAGTACTTCGTGCGCACCTTTATTCGCGGCCCGGTGTGTCGCGGACAGATCGCCACCGACGTGATCCGCGACAATTTCTGGACACTGTTCCAGGCCCCGCAGCACGACCTCTATATCACCGATGCCGACTATCGCGCCCAGGCCACGCCGCTGCTGGCGATGCCCGGGCAGTTCGACGAGATCGGCGACCTGCCCGGGCTATGGCGCGACTACCGCAACAAGCGCAACGATTACGAGAACCTGCGCAAGGACGCCTATGCCGACGCGCCGCCGGCCGACTGGGCGCATATCTGGAGCGGCAACGACAACGCGCTGCTGTCGATCTTCCGTCAGCACGACAGCGCCTCGGTGCGCAAGGGCCTGCTCGGCGAGATCCCGCAGACCCTCTGGTGGATGGACTACCCGCTGCTGGAGCGCACTTACTACCAGTTGGTGGTCAATTTCGACGTGTTCGGCAACGTCTCGCACCAGGCGCAGACCCGCCTGTACTTCGACCTGATCCGCAACGGCGCCGAGGTCAACTTCCTCCGCCTGCTGCCGGCCCAGGCGCGCAAGGGCTACCTGGACGACTGGTACCAGAACAGCGGCAAGCTGAAGATGTGGCTGGATTACACCGCGGTCGACCACCGCACGCCCAGCGTGCTGGCGCTGGACGGCGACGATCCCAAGCGCCAGTTCGCCGAACAACTGCTGCAGCGCCTGGCCAAGCTCAATGCCCGGCCCGACCCGATCAACCGCTGCAGCGGCGCACGCTGCTACCGCGAGGGGCTGGCGGCGGAGCTGCAGCACGCCGAGCAGGCGCTGGCGCGCTTGGCCAGTCGCCCGGCCGGCGGCCTGCGGGTGATCGAGCAGTTGCCGGAGGCGACCCTGTTGCGGGTAGAGCTCAGCGACGGCTCGCGCGAGGTCTACAGCCTGCTGCGCAACCGTGCGCACAGCAACGTGGCGTTCATGCTCGGCGAAGAGCTGCGTTACCAGCCGCGCCTGGACAGCCTGACCATTTACCCGGAAGTGCTGAGCAGCTACCCGAACTTTCTGTTCAGCCTCAAGGCCGAGGAGATGGACGCATTCGTCGCGCAGATGGAGCGCGCCGCCGATGCCAAGTCCTTCGAGCGCATCGTCGAGCGCTGGGGCATTCGCCGCAGCCATCCCGAGTTCTGGCGCTATTTCCACGACCTGGCCGAGCATATCCGCGAGACCCAGCCGCTGGAGGCCGGCGTGCTGGACATGAATCGCTACCAGAATCTGTAGGTTGGGCCGGGCGGCGCTCCGCTGAGGTACGAAGCCCAACTGGCCCCTTGGGCTTCGTCAGCTCGGCACCCACCTATGGCGACCAACCAATCCCGGCCGGTCGCCATAGCTGCGATTAATTCCTACTAATTTGCTTGGGCTTTAACCGCGCAACGCACTGGCGTACACTGCGCCCATGTTTGCGAGGAGTTGCCATGAGCGCCATCACCATTACCCAAGCCGCCGAAGACTACCTGGCCGAGTTGCTGAGCAAGCAGGACACGCCGGGCATCGGCATCCGCGTGTTCATCACCCAGCCGGGCACGTCCTATGCGGAAACCTGTATCGCCTACTGCAAGCCGGGCGAGCAGAAGCCTGAAGACACCGCCGTCGGCCTGGCCAGCTTCACCGCCTGGATCGACGCGGTCAGCGAGCCCTTCCTCGAAGACGCCGTGGTCGACTACGCCACCGACCGCATGGGCGGCCAGCTGACCATCAAGGCGCCGAACGCCAAGGTGCCGATGGTCAACGAAGACAGCCCGCTCAACGAGCGCATCAACTATTACCTGCAGACCGAGATCAACCCCGGCCTGGCCAGCCATGGCGGCCAGGTGACCCTGGTCGACGTGGTCGACGAAGGCATCGCCGTGCTGCAGTTCGGCGGCGGCTGCCAGGGCTGCGGTCAGGCCGACTACACCCTCAAGGAAGGCATCGAGAAGACCCTGCTCGAGCGCATTCCCGAACTCAAGGGCGTGCGCGACGTAACCGACCACAGCAACCGCGAAAACGCCTACTACTGAGGCACCGAGTTGCGAGTCAAATGAAAAGGCGACCCCATAGGTCGCCTTTTTGCTGTCTGGCTGGGTGCATCGGCTTAGCCGGCGGCCTCCAGCAGGCCACGCCTGGCCGGCAGCAACATCAGTATGGCCAGGCCTACCAGGGGCAGGATAATCAGGTTGATTGCGTCCCAGCCAAGGCCGCTGATCAGCGCGCCGGCGGTGAACGCGGCGCAGGCCGCCATCAGGCCGTTGAGCAATTCCATCAAGCCTTGGGCCTGGCCACGTTCCGTGTCGCTGTGGCCTTCGGCCAGCAAGGTGGTGCCGGCGACCAGCATCAGGTTCCAGCCCAGCCCGAGCAGCAGCGAGCTGAGCAGAAAGTGCAACTGCTGCAGGCCGGCCAAGGCTATGGCGGCACTTGCCAGTAGTATCACCCCGCCCAGCACGGCTACCCGCCGGCTGCCCAGGCGATCCACCAAGGGGCCTGCCAGAAAGGCCGGGAGGAACATACCGAGCATGTGCCATTGAATCACCTGGGCGCTGCTGGCCAGGCCAAATCCGCAAAGGTTCATGGCCAAGGGCGTGGCATTCATCACCAAGACCATCAGCCCATTGCCAATCGCCGTGGTGGCGATCGCCGCGCGTACCACCGGGCGGCGCAGGAGCAGTCTCAGCTCACTGAGGCCAGTCTTGGCCCGGCGCGGTGCAGTGCCCTCCGGTAGCTTCATCATCAGCAAGGCAGCGAGCGCTGCCAGGATCGCGATCAGCAGGTAGGCGCCGACAAAAGGCGTGCTCAGGGCGGAGCGCGCCCACAGCGTCATACTCGGTACCAGCACGGCCGCCAGCACGCCGCCGCCAATCACATAGGCACTGGCGCGGCCCTTTTGCGCCTCTTCGGCGGCCTCCAACGCGGCAAAGCGGTAGTACATCGCCGACGCCTGATAGACGCCAATGGGCAGTGCACCCAGGCAGAACAGGGCGAAATCGGCCAGCCAGACGCCCAGTGCACTGAGCAAACCGCCCACCACGCCGGCACCGGCGCCGAGCAGCAAGCCGGGGCGACGACCATGGCGCTGCATAAAGAGCGACAAGGGTTGTACGGCGAACAAGTTGCCCAGCATCCACAAGCCCAGTGGCAAGGTCGCCAAGGCATTCAAGGGGGCCAGTTGCAGCCCCACTAGCGCGGTCAGGGTGATCCCGATCATCGAGCAGGACCAATACAGTGCCTGGCCGGCAAACAGTATGCGGATCGAAGGGTTACGTATCAGCAGCATCAGCTGGCTCCAGATAACAGCTAGGGTCTCGAGGTATCTTGCTTCTAGTGCCGGGCACCGCAGTCGGCGGACTTGAGCACCCGCTGACAGGAGGCCGGGAAACGCTGCAGCTTTTCGGCTGGACGGATCGGTCGCCTGACCAGTTCGCCGCCACAGTTCGGGCAGTTGCCGTGCAGAGCCCGCTCATTGCAGGCTCTGCAGAAGGTGCATTCGAAGGAGCAGATCAGTGCGTCCAGGCTGTCGGCCGGCAGGTCGCGGTCGCAGCATTCGCAGTTGGGGCGCAGCTCAAGCATGGGCGTGCTCCTGGGTGGTTCGGCCGAAGCGTTGCAGATAGTCCTGCGGGCTGACGGCCAGGTGTTTGTGAAAGCTGCGCCGCAGGTTCTCGGCATGACCGAAGCCGGTCAGCCGCGCCACCGTGGCGATCGAGGCCTGGGCGTCCTGCAGCAGGTTGCGTGCGGCTTCCAGTCGTACCCGTTCGACGTAGCGCCCGGGGCCCATGCCCAGTTCCTTGACGAAGGTCCGCGACAGGCTGCGCGGCGCCATATGGGCCTGGGCGGCCAGGGCCTCGAGCGAGAGGTCGCTGCCCAGATTGGCCGGTATCCAGTCGAGCAGGGCGGCCAGCTTGGGCGTGCGGCTCGGTTCGGGACTGAGCAGCTGGCTGAACTGCGCCTGATCGCCAGGGCGGCGCAGAAACAGCACCAGCCTGCGCGCCACTGTCAGGGCCATGGCGCGGCCGAGATCGGCCTCCAGCAGGGCCAGCGCCAGGTCGATACCGGCGGTGACGCCGGCCGAGGTGAACAGATGGGCGCCCTCGGCGCAATCGGCCTGATAGGTGTGCAGGCGCTCGGCCTCCACCTGGACGCGCGGATGCTGCTGCGCCAGGCGCTCGGCGTCGGCCCAGTGGGTGGTGGCGCGGCGCCCGTCGAGCAGGCCGGCGGCGGCGAGGATCAGTGCGCCGGAGCAGACCGAGCCGAGCTGGCGCACGCGCGGCTCGTTCTCGCGCAGCCAGGCCAGCAGCGGCGCGTTGGCGCATTGCCGGGTATCGCCGGGGCCGCCGGGAATCAGCAGGGTGTCCAGGCTGGCGCCGTCGAGCTGGCGCCAACTGCCGTCGGCCACCAGCTGGAAACCGGCGGAGGTGCTCACCGGGCCGGCCTCGTCGGCCAGCAGGCGAATGCGGTAGCAGGGTGGCAGGCCCTGGCGCTGGCGTTCGACGTTGGCCGAGGCGAATACCTGCAGCGGCCCGCTGACGTCCAGGCTCATGACGTCGGGGTAGATCAGGCAGGCGATGGTTCTGAGCGCATCCATGAGGGCCTCCTAGGGAATTGGAGGCAGTCTGCGCCGGCAGGATCATGGCAACAAGGACAATAAGCCCACAGATATTGCCAAGGGGCAGCAAAACTCAGGGGGCGCCGGGCGGCGCCCCGAATGGGCTTACTCCGGCATGCTCCAGGGCGCCAGGTCGAAGCCTTGGCGACGCAGTTCCTCGCGCGAGCGCTGCAGGGCATCGGCCAGTTGTTGCGGGTCGCTGTAGGTGGCGCTGGACAGTTGGGTGCGACCGAGCAGGCGGGTGCTGGTGCGGTCGATGACGCTGATGCTGACGACGCCGGTGCCGTCCTGCTGGGCCCAGGCCACGCACTGGAACGGGCGGAAGGCGCGATCGGCAATCAGCAGGGCTTCGTTAAAACGCAGCGGGGTGTTCATGGGGTCGGTTTCTCCGAGTTGATCCCAGCAATAATGGCGGCCAGCGGTGTATTGAGTTGGCCTGTCAAAGCTGTTGATGAACGCAGTCGACCTATAAGTCACACGGTACCGAAAAAAGTTTTAACGCAGTTCGCAAAAGTGTCCGGTAACGAAGTTTCAACGTCGCGCCCTTTACAACTTTCTGCCGCGAAAGTTCCTTTTTCCTGTTTCGTTCTACTGGCTGCAGGCCAGGAACCGCGCGCCCTGTGGCTCAGGGCGCAGCATTGCGTTGCTGGCGATAAGCGCTTACCGCCTCATATACCGCCTGGCGCAAACGGTTGATACCGCCAATCGGCCGATGTTCCGGCAGGGCATGCCAGGGATTGAAGGACAAATTGTCGCAGAACAGATTCTGTTCGCGACTATCGAAGTCCTGGGCCGGCACGCTGATACGCGCCACGCTTTCGAACGGCGCGATTTTTTCGTCCCACTCGACGCTGGTGTCTTCGATCGGCATGTAGTACTGCGGATTCTGCCTTTGCACCTGCAGTTCGAAGCAGGCCGGCGCGCGATCCAGCGACAGTTGCTGGTACAGCGCGTTGCGCAGGAAGTTGGGCAGGGCGCTGTTCTGCTCCGGCAGTTGGTAGGGTGGGCAGTGCTGTGGCGCCGGCACCACCCGGTACTTGATGTTGTGCGGGCCGAGCTTGAACGGTGCGATGGAGTTGTAGGTGGTCGCCACCGGGCTTTCCGGCGCCGGCGCCAGGGTTTTCAGGGCGATGATCAGGTGGCGGATTTCCCAACTGCGCGGGTCCCAGCTAGGGAAGAAGGCCAGCGCCTTCTTGCCGTCGGCCTGCGCGGCGAAGTTGCTGCGGTATTCGGCCACGTCGCGCACGAAGAACACTGGATGATTGAACATCACGAAGTCCTGTTCGCCGGCATGCGCGGGGCTCTTCATCAGCTTCTCGCCAGGCACTTCGAGCAGCTTGATGGCCATGCCGCGGGCATCGCGGGCGCGGTCGAACTGCGGGTAGGCGTTGCCGTTGGACAGGCGCATCCAGGCTTGCCAAGTGTGCCCCGGCTGGCTGAATACGCCATGCCGCAAGCTCTCGTCCAGATCGTCCAGCACCTGCACTTCGGCCTTGACGCAGCCGTGTGCCTTGGCGTGGGCATCGCGCAGCACGCGGGTGTTGTCGCGGTGCTGTTCGACGATGCGCACGGCGTCTTCGATGATCAGTCGGGTCAGCGCCGCTTCGTCCGGCGGAATCTGTTCCTCGCTGGCGACCGGGCCGGAGAATTTCCAGGCGTAGTAGAGTTCGCCCAACGCCCAGGCGAGGCCGGCGAGGATCAGGAGCAGGGCCAGCAGCCGGCCGAACAGGCGGCAGAACCACAGCCAGAGCGTTTCGAGCATCGGATGTCTTCCTTAATCGGGTTCAGTTCTGGCCCACGCACTCGGGCCCCGGCGCCCAGGCCTTGGCCGGCACGTTGCTGAGCCGGCTTTCCAGCTCGGCGTTGCCGAGCACCTTGAGGTATTCGATCAGCGCCAGGCGCTCCTCCGGCGCCAGGGCGCGACCGATTACCCCCTGCTGGCGGCAGCCGTCGCGGAACTCGTGGCCGCCGTTGCCATTGCCGGTGATGCGGGTGTCGAACAGGAAGCCGCCGGGGAAAGGTTCGCTGCGGTAGCCGACGCGCACCGGGTCGAACTCGAAATTGCCGACCCAGAACTGCGTCTGCCGCTCGTACACTGGCGAGAGCAGCTCGAACAGATTGGCCACCGAGCCGTTATGCAGGAAGGGTGGAGTGGCCCAGATGCCGTCCAGCGGGCGGGCCTTGTAGCCGCGTTTCTCCTGCACGCCGATGGACAGGCCGTAGCCATCCATGCGCCAGCGTTGGCGAGGGGAGATGCCGGCGTCCTGATAGGCGCGGTTCTCCACGTAGGCGGTGATATAGGCCAGGCCCTTGGCGCTGGAGATGCTCTTGAAGTCGACCTCGTCGAGGCTGGCGCCGAACAGCTGGACATCCAGCCGCGACAGCTCGGCCTTGGTCCAGCCCAGGCGGCTGATGTCGAAGCGGTGGTCGGCGATGTTGTCGGCGGTGGTTGGGTCGGTGCCGACGATGGCGGTCGGCACGATGCGCATCTTCCATTCTGGGTCGCGCGCCGGTGCCAGGCGCTGGTCGCGCGGCTTCGGATCGGGGGCGTGGCAGTAGGCGCAGTTTTCCGTGTACAGCGCCTTGCCGCGACTGGCCAGCGGCAGGTCGAGCTGGCCGAAGACGGCCTGCGGCCACTTGGGCGGCTGCAGCTGCTTCAGGGTTTCTTCCAAGGTATGCAGGTCGTGCAGGCGCACGCTGGAGGCGTAGCGGTCGGCCTCGGCGACGCCGCGGCCCTGCTCGTCGAGCAGGTGCAGGCTGGCGCCGACGCCCAGCGCCTCGCCGACGTTGCGCGCCATCGGCTGCATCGCCGAGCCGTTCCACTGCACCCAGTCGAACTTCCAGATGTCCCACAGCTGCGGGTAGCTCACCGGGGCATTGGCGATGCGGTAGTTGGCCTCGTCGAGGGCGTCGCCGAACACGGTATTGGCGATGCGGCCGAAGGCATCGGTGCGGCCGAAGCCTTCCTCGGTGGGATACAGGCCGCGGTGCCAGTCGTTCTTCGCCGTGGCCAGCAGGCGGTCGAGCACCTGCTTGAAGTCCTTGCGCAGTTCGTCGCGTCCCTGCGGGTACTGCTCGCCGAGCACTGCGCGAGCGAAGCGGCGGAACTTCAGCGGGTTGTAGTAGGTGAAGGCCATGCTCATGCCCAGGGCCTGACCGAAGCCGCCGCCGCGCAGGGTCGGCACGGTGGAGGCCAGCGAGTGCAGGGCGGCGCCGCCGTCGATGCGCACCGCCTGGCCCTGGTAACGCAGCTCGCCGGTGTGGCAGGCGGCGCAGCTGATGTCGAGGAAGTGTTCGCCGCTATCGTCGTCCTGGTGGCGGGCGAAACCCACCGGCAGGTTGCCGGGGTTGAGGGGCGTGGCGCGCTGGTTCGGGTCGGTGAGAAAACCGAAGCGGGCGAGGTATTCGGGGCGGGCGAACTTGGCGCTGCCGAAGGGCATTTCCAGGGCGTTGAACCAGTCGTAGCGCAGGCCTTTTACCGTGGTGCCCTGGGGCGTGTAGTAGTAGGTCTGACGTTCCTCGTCGCTCCATTGCTCGAGGTAATGCAGCTGGCTGGGTTGTTCGAAGGTCGGCAGGTTGGGGTTGGCGACGTAATAAAGCACCACCGCCAGGCCGATCAGCACCAGCAACAGGACGAGTTTCAGGGTACGACGGAGCAGACGCATCAGAGACTTCCTTGTGGCGTTCTTATTAATGGGCTTGTTATGCCAATACCGCAGGCGCTTGGCAAGTTGCCATCTTGACGGCTATGAAAAGTTCGCCATAACCAACCAGAACAAGTGATATAGAGAAATGTTCCAAGCGGCGTCAAAGTTCTTGCTAGCGTTACAGCTATGCGCGCCAAATCATTGTTTTTATTGGTATTACAAAATAATGGCGCCAAGGATGGGATATGTTGGAGGCTGTATCCGTCGCATCCCGCCAGTTACTGGTGATCGACCCCTGTGACGAGTGCGAACGCCTGCTGCCGCGCGTGCAGGCCGCCGGCTGGGCACTGCGCCGCTGCCGCCTGGAGGAGGGCGGCAGTCTGCGCGGCGATGTCCTGCTGATCCGCCTGGGCGAGGCGCAGCTGCGACAGCCGCAGGTGTTGCTCGCGCTGTTGCGGCGCAGCGCCGCCAGTTGCGTCGCCTTGCTCGATGGGCCGAGCCTGGCGCGGGCCGAGGTCGCCGAGCTGGTCGGCGAATGGTTCTTCGCCGCCCATGCGTTGCCGTGCGAGGTCGAGGCGCTGCTCGAGTCGCTGGCACAGGCGCAGGCCACCACGCGCCTGCGCAACCTGCAGGGCGAGCGCCATCCCCGCCAGTTTCTCGGCAACAGCAGCCAGACCCGCGCACTGCGCAAGCAGATCGAGCGCTACGCCGGGCTCGAGGCGCCGCTGTTGCTCAGCGGCGAGCGCGGCAGCGGCAAGGCCCTGCTGGCGCGCCTGCTGCACGAGCGCTCGGCGCGCGCCGGCAAGCTCTACTTGCGTTTCGACTGTGCCGCGCCGCCCGCCGCACAGCTCGAGGCCCGTTTGTTCGGCGCAGAGGGCGCCCTGGCTGCGGCGGCGGCCGGCACCCTGGTGCTGGAGGGTGTCGCCGCGCTCGACGGCACCGGGCAGCGCCGCCTGCTGCAGCACCTGCAGGCGCATCCGGGCCTGCACCTGCTGACCATCAGCCGCGGCGAGCTGGAGGAGGCGGTGCGCCAGGGTCGCTTGCGCGACGACCTGTACCGCCTGCTGGCCAGCCAGCAGCTGCAGACCACGCCGCTGCGCGAGCACCGCGGCGACCTGCTTCTACTGGCCGAGTATTTCGCCAAGGTCTACGGCGCGGTCATCGGTCGGCGCCATCGGCGGTTCAGCGACGAGGCGATCGATGCGATGGCCGAGCACCTGTGGCCGGGCAACGTGCGCGAGCTGTGCAATCGGGTGGTGCGCGCCCTGGTGCTGGCGCAGGGACGGCAGATCCTCGCCCGCGATCTCGGCCTGGAGGCGGGGCAGGGGCAGAGCACGGCGGTCGCCACCCTGGCCGACTACATCCTGCGCGCCGAGCGCCAGGCACTCAACGACGTGCTGGCGCGCTACGCCAACAACATGAGCCAGGCGGCGCGCAGCCTGGGCATTTCCCGCCCGACTTTCTATCGGCTGCTGCACAAGCACCGCCTGCGCTGAGCCGTCGCGGCTGTATCGCTGGCGAAACACTGCTAAGGTGCACGGCGCACCATCTTGCCAAGGAGTTCGCCATGCACCCGTTCGACGCCGAGAAACCGCCGCAACTGGCCATGTTGCTGGGCTATGCCGGGCTGGTGCCCTTCGTCAGCGGGGCCTTGGGGATCTGGGTGATTCCGCTGGGCTGGCGGCCCTTCGTGCTGGCGGCGCTGCTGGATTTTGCCGCGGTGATCCTCGCCTTCATGGGCGCGATCCACTGGGGCCTGGCCATGCGCGCGGAGGAGACCGACGAGAATGCCCAGCTGCAACTGGGCCTGTCGGTGATTCCGCCTTTGCTCGGCTGGGCCTCGCTGGCCAGCGGCCTGCCCATGGCCCTGGCGCTGCCGATCTTCCTCTTGGCCTTTATCGGCCTCTATCTGGCCGACCTGCACGCGGTCAAGGTGGGGCTGGCGCCGCAGTGGTACCCGGCGCTGCGCACGCCGCTGACCCTGGTGGTCTGCGCCAGCCTGCTACTGGCCTGGGCCAGCGTGCTGATCCGCTGAGTCCAGCAGCGCCTCGACCCGCTGCAGCGCCGTCTGGCGGCGTTGCGGCCAGTCGCCGGACAGTTCGCAGAACGGCTGGCGGTTGTCCACCAGCCACTGCCGGCAGGCGCGCTGGAAGGCCAGGCGCTCGGCCAGCTGCGGCTGGCAGCGTTGGCCGTCGTCGACCCAGGGCACGCCCTGCGGGTCGAGCAGCAGATGCAGGTCGTAGCGGCGCGCGCACAGTTCCTGTTCCAGCCACGGCGGGCAGTCGCCGAACAGGCAGCGGCTCCACAGCAGGTTGCTCAACAGGTGGGTGTCGAGAATCAGCAGCGTCGGGCGCTCGGCCCGCGCGGCGTCTTCCCATGCCAGTTGGCCGCGGGCGATCGCCGGGATATCGGCGTAGCAGGTGTCGCGCCGCTCCCGCTCGATGAAATGGCGCACGTACTCGCCCACCACCAGGCCGCCGAAGCGCGCCTGGATCTCGGCCGCCAGCCAGCTCTTGCCGCTGGATTCGGGGCCGGTCAACACCAGCACCTTCATGCGCTGGCCTGCAGCGCCGGGTCGCGCCGCCAGCTCAGCCAGCCGCTGACCGCCAGCGCGGTGAAGGCGGCGTACAGACCGGCGGTCAGGTACAGCGCGCTGTGCAGGAAGAAGGCGACATAGCACAGGTCCACGACTATCCACAGCGCCCAGCACTGCAGACGCTTCTGCGCCATCCACAACTGGGCGACCAGGCTGAAGGCGGTAAGCGTGGCGTCCAGCCAGGGCGAACTGGCGTCGGTGTGGGTGGCCATCAGGTAGCCGAGCAGCAGGGCGCCGCCGGCGCCGGCGCTCAGTCCCGCGGCCAGGCCGGAAACACTGAGGCTGCTGACCTGGCGCCCGTCGTGATGCTCACCGCCGCGGGTCCATTGCCACCAGCCGTACAGCTGCAGGCCGGCGAACAGCAGCTGCAGTAGCAGGTTGGAATACAGCCGCCAGTCGAAGAAAAGCCAGGCATAGAGCAGCACCATGACCAAGCCGATGGGCCAGCACCAGGGGTTTTGTCGTACCGTCAGCCAGACCGCGACGATGCCGAGACCGGCGGCGATGAGTTCGAGCCAGGACATCCAAGCTACTCGGGAGGGAAAGGGGGAGCGATTGTAGCGATCCGCCCGGCGTTCAGCACACCAGGCTGTCGGCCAGGCGATAGAGCATCAGCAGCTTGCGGGTGATGGTCTGCTGGATGTCCTCGCGTTCGAAGCTGGACAGCCGCGGCAGGCGCGCCAGTTGCAGACGGTGCAGGTGGATATAGGGCATCTGCTGGTCGAATTCGCGCAGATCGCCCTTGATCAGCACCGGCAGGAACAGGTCGCCGATCTTCTTCTGGTTGCTGATGATCTGCGCCAGCGCCGGCTTGAAGGCCATGGTCTTGGGAGCCGGGCCGCCGTCCTTGAGCTGGGTGCCGAGCAGTAGGCCGGGCTTGCCCAGCACCTTGCCCGGCAGCACGCACAGGCCGGTCTTGCGTATGGCCTGGCTGTCGATGCCGTGCAGGGTGTCGTGGAAGGCGTAGGGGTTGGGCAGCACCACCATCTTGCGCCCGAGGTCGCTGGGAAAATGCAGGCTGTAGTTGGTGTACAGCTGGCCCACCGACTCGGAATAGACGCACAGGCGGTTCTCGAACAGCTTGATGAAGCGCTCGGCCAGCTCGCGGCGGGCCATGCTGTCCAGGTCCCAGATCAGGTCCTGGTTCTGCGGCCGACTGAAGTCGACCTCCTGATGCTCCATGCTGCTCATGCGGG
The DNA here is from genome assembly GCF_044543505.1 of Pseudomonas sp. NPDC077186. Classification (NCBI taxonomy): domain Bacteria; kingdom Pseudomonadati; phylum Pseudomonadota; class Gammaproteobacteria; order Pseudomonadales; family Pseudomonadaceae; genus Pseudomonas; species Pseudomonas sp. NPDC077186. The sequence continues at coordinate 114,683 of NZ_JBITWE010000001.1, read as the reverse complement.
CCTCATACGCGGAACTGCCCCAGCAGGCGGCCCAACTGGTCGGCCAGCTGCTTGAGGTGCTGACTGGCGGCGTTGGACTGCTCGGCGGCCTCGGCGGTGTTGTGCGCCAGGCCGGCGGTCTGGGTGACGTTCTGGTTGATGTCTTCCACCACGTGCGATTGCTCCAGGGTGGCGCTGGCGATCGAGGCGTTGAGCCCGGTCAGGTTGCGCAGCGATTGTGCGATCTGCGCCAGGCTTTGACCAGCCTGGCTGGCCTGTTCCACGGTCAGTTGCGAGGCGCGGCTGCTCTCGTGGATGACCTTGACCGCCGCCTCGGAATTGCCCTGCAGGCGTTCGATCATGCCCTGGATTTCCGCCGTCGACTGCTGCGTGCGCTGCGCCAGCAGGCGCACCTCGTCGGCCACCACGGCGAAACCGCGCCCCTGTTCGCCGGCCCGCGCCGCCTCGATGGCGGCGTTGAGCGCGAGCAGGTTGGTCTGCTCGGCGATCGAGCGGATCACCTCGAGCACGCTGCCGATCTGCGTGCTTTCGCTGGCCAGCGACTGGATCACCGCCACCGCCTTGTCGATGGTGGCCGACAGCTGGTCGATCTGGCGCAGGCTGGCCTCGATGTTCTGCTGGCCCTGGGTGGCCTGTTCCTCGGCGGCGTGCACCTCGCTGGAGGCGTGCTCGGCATTCTTTGCCACGTCCTGCACGCCGTAGGTCACCTGGTTGACCGCGGTGGCCACCAGCTCCATCTGCTGCGCCTGCTGCTGGCTGTGCTGCTGCGCCTCGCTGGAAATGTCGCCGAGCGAGCGCGCGGCCTGATCCAGCGAACCGGCCGAGTCGAGCAACTGGCGGATGACGCCGCGCAGCTTGTCGGTGAAGGCGTTGAAATGGCTGGCCAGGGCGGTCAGCTCGTCGCGCCCGTGGGTATCGAGGTTGCGCGTCAGGTCGCCTTCGCCGCTAGCGATATTGGCCATGGCGTCCACCGCCGCCTGCAGCGGCTGGGCGATGCTGCGGGCGATCAGCAGCACCAGAGCGGCGAGCAGCAGGGTGATCAGCAGGCCGATGCCCAGGGCGCGCAGGGCCTGCTCCTTGAACACCGCCTGGACGTCGTCGACATACACACCGGAGCCGATGATCCAGCCCCAGGGCTGGAACAGCTCGACATAGGAAATCTTCGGTACCGGCTCGCTGGCGCCCGGCTTGGGCCAGCGGTAGTCGACCTGGCCGGCGCCCTGGCTGCGGGTGACGGCCACCATCTCGTTGAACAGCGCCTTGCCGTCCGGATCCTTGAAGCCGGAAAGGTTCTGCCCCTCCAGCTTGGGGTTGGTCGGGTGCATGATCATCACCGGGGTCTGGTCGTTGATCCAGAAGTACTCCTGGCCGGCGTAGCGCAGCCCGCGGATCAGCTCCATCGCCTGTTTCTGCGCCTCTTCGCGGCTCAGGCTGCCGGCGCTTTCCAGTCCGTGGTAGTGCTTGAGGATGCCGGCGGCGCTCTGCACCACGTGCTCGGTCTTTTCCGCCTTGCCGGCATACAGGTCGAGATTGATCTGGCGCAGCATATAGGCGCCGAGCAGGATCAAGGTCAGGATGGCCAGCACCAGGATCAGCCACAGGCGCCGGCTGATGGGAAGACTACGTAAGCTGTTCATGGACGAGTTCCTGATTCTTGTTGTTGTCGGGCTCGAAGCGGCCTGGCCGGGCGGCGCGAGCTGCCGGTCACGGCGAGGCATTCTTTACTCTAGTTGTCTGATAGCATTTCGGCCGCTCGGCGCAAAACCTGAGTTTGCATCGGGCTAGAGGAGGCGGGGAACCTCTAGGGCGCCTCCGCGTCCCAGGCACGACACAGTGCTTCGACTGTACCGATTTATCGACTTTGTGCGGCGTTCGCCGCGATGTTTTGGGGGAAGAGAATGGACATCTGGACGGCCATGCAGGCCTTGATTCTGGGCGTGGTGGAAGGGCTGACCGAGTTCCTGCCGATTTCCAGTACCGGACACCTGATCGTGGTCGGCGACCTGCTGGACTTCAACGGCGAGACCGCCACCGCGTTCAAGATCATCATCCAGTTGGGCGCCATCCTGGCGGTGATGTGGGAATTTCGCCAGCGGATCTTCGATGTGGTGCGCGGGCTGCCGCGCGAGCCGCAGGCGCAGCGCTTCACCTTCAACCTGTTGCTGGCCTTCATTCCGGCGGTGATCCTCGGTCTGGCCTTCGCCGACCTTATCGAGCACTGGCTGTTTAACCCCATCACCGTGGCCACTGCCTTGATAGTGGGCGGCATCGTGATGATCTGGGCAGAGAAGCGCGAGCACGAGATCAAGGCCGAAACGGTTGACGATATGACCTGGAGCCTGGCCCTCAAGGTCGGCTTCGCCCAATGCCTGGCGCTGATTCCCGGCACCTCGCGCTCCGGCGCCACCATCATCGGTGGACTGGTATTCGGCCTGTCGCGCAAGGCGGCCACCGAGTTCTCCTTCTTCCTGGCGATGCCGACCATGGTCGCCGCGACCGTCTATTCCCTGTTCAAGTACCGCGACATCCTGCAACTGAGCGACCTGCCCACCTTCGCCATCGGCTTCGTCACCACCTTTGTCGTGGCGATGTTCACCGTGCGTGCGCTGCTCAAGTTCATCGCCAACCACAGCTACGCGGTGTTCGCCTGGTACCGCATCGGCTTCGGTCTGCTGATCCTCGCCACCTGGCAACTGCAGCTGATTGACTGGAGCACCGCGCAGGGATGATGGCCAAGGAGCGCGCGGGGCGCCTCACCAGTTGGAACGACGACAAGGGCTTCGGCTTTATCCAGCCGCAGGGCGGCGGTGCCGAGGTGTCCGCGCATATCTCGGCGATGCGTGGCGAGCGGCGCCCACAAGTCGGCGACAGCCTGCTCTATGTCGAGGGGCGCGACGCCCGAGGGCGACCGCGCGCCGAGCATATGCGCCTGGCGGGTTCGCCGAGTCTGGAGCGGCCGGCGATCCGTCGCCAACCCAGGGCGCCTCGCCCGCCGGAAGCGGCGCGGGAGTCGCGTGGCAATGCCGTCGGTCTCCACGATCGGGGGCTGAAGCTCGCGCTGTTCGCCGCGCTCTGCGCGCTGCCGCTACTGGGGGCTCTGCAGTCGCTCGGCAGCGGGCGGCCTTGGGTGTTGCCGCTGTATCTGGCGGCCAGCCTGCTCGGCGTGCTGCTGTACTGGCTGGATAAGCGCAGCGCCCAGAGCGGCGGCCGGCGCACCCCGGAGAACACTTTGCACCTGGTGGAACTGGCTGGCGGCTGGCCCGGTGCACTGCTGGCCCAGCAGCTGTTTCGCCACAAGACGCGCAAGGCTTCCTACCAGGCGGTGTTCTGGCTGATCGTCGCCGCTCATCAGGCGTTCTGGCTCGATTGGCTGCTGCTCGATGGCGCCTATATCGCCCGCCATTTACCGCTGTTCGTCCAGTAGCAGCCCCGGCTGCAAGCGCTTGGCCAGCTTGCGCACCACCAACTGGTGCGAGCGGGTGAGCAACTGGCGCAGTTCGGCTTCGCCCAGCGGCGGCTGCCGCCCGCTCATGCTGATCCAGTGCGCCCGTGCCAGGTACGGGGCCGGGCGGATGCCGGGGCGGTCGACGAAGCCGAGGAACAGCTCGCCGTCCACCTTGAACGCCAGGTCTTCGCCGAGAAAATCGAGGATGGCGAACATCTTGTTGCCGGCCACCGAAAATACCCGGTTGCTGCCCCACTTGAGGTCTTCGCGGGCGCCGGGCAGGGCCAGGCAGAAGGCGGCGATCTGATCGGGGGTCATTTCCGGCTCCAGGGCGGTTGGCGGAGGACTAAGCTGGCAAGTCTATCCACCTACCTGGGAGTGCACCATGTCGCTGTCCATGTACCACGCTTCGATTCCGGTTTTCCTGCGCATGCTCGGCAATCTCGCGGCGATTCTCGACAAGGCCGAGCAGCATGCCCACGACCACAAGATCGCCGCCGAGGTGCTGCTCAGTGCCCGTCTGGCGCCGGATATGTATCCGCTGACCCGCCAGGTGCAGATCGCCAGCGACGCGGTCAAGGGCTGTGCGGCGCGCCTGGCGGGGATCGAGGTGCCCAGCTTCGCCGACACCGAGAGCAGCTTCGCCGAGCTGCAGGCGCGCATCGGCAAGACCTGCGATTTTCTGCGCAGCGTCAGCGAACAGCAGCTCGACGGCAGCGAAAGTCGCGCCGTCAGCCTGAGCTTTCCCGGGTTGGAACTGCGCTTTAGCGGTCAGGACTATCTGTTCAATTTCGTCCTGCCCAACTTCTATTTCCACCTCGGCATCGCCTACGCCATCCTGCGCCATAACGGCGTGCCGCTGGGCAAGATGGATTATCTCGGTCATCCCTGAACCTGGTCCAATCGGGGGCAAGACCGTGCACAGCGCGCTGGAGTCGGGGCATCCGGCGGGCATTGGCGTGCGTCTTTGTGCCGTCAGTCGCGCACCAGCTCCAGCGACCCGCGGATGCCGGCCTGGTAATCGTCCACGCAGCGCAGCACCAGTTCGCTGCGCCAGCGTTCGGGCTGCGCGGCCAGTTCGTCGCGGCTCAGCCAGGCGATGCCGTGGATGTCGCTGTCCAGTGCACGGGCCGGATCGTGGCGCAGCGGGTGGGCGATAAAGCACACCCGTTGGTAGGTCACGCCATTGCTCGGCGCGGTGTAGAGGTAGACACCGAGCAGTCCGGTCAGTTCGACCTCCCAGCCGGTTTCTTCGAGGGTTTCGCGCCGCGCGGCCTGGCGCAGCGATTCATTGGCCTCCAGGTGCCCGGCCGGTTGGTTGAGCACCAGGCGGCCGGCCTTGAATTCTTCGACGAACAGGAAACGGCCATCATCTTCGATCACCGTGGCCACGGTGATATGGGGTTGCCACTCCATTTCGGGTGCTCCAAAAACGATCAGCTTGCAGGATTCTGTAGGAGCGCGCTCTGCTCCATAAAAAAGAACCCCGGCACTATGGCCGGGGTTATCCGTATTGCCGAGCCCTTATCAGGCGTTCAACGCGGCCAGAGCGGCGTTGAAGGTGCTGCTGGGGCGCATCACCTGGCTGGTCAGCTCGGGGTTGGAGCGGTAGTAGCCACCGATCTCCACCGGCTTGCCCTGGACGGCCGCCAGTTCGGCGACGATGGTCGCTTCCTGCTCGGTCAGGGTCTTGGCCAGCGGCGCGAAGCGTGCCTTCAGCTCGGCGTCTTCGTCCTGCGCGGCCAGGGCCTGGGCCCAGTACAGCGCCAGGTAGAAGTGGCTGCCACGGTTGTCCAGCTCGCCGACCTTGCGCGCCGGGGATTTGTTGTTGTCCAGCAGTTTGCCGGTAGCTTCGTCCAGGGTCTTGCCGAGGATCTTGGCCTTGAGGTTGTCGGTCTTGATCCCGGTTTCTTCCAGCGACACGGCCAGGGCCAGGAACTCGCCCAGCGAATCCCAGCGCAGGTAGTTCTCTTCGACCAGTTGCTGCACGTGCTTGGGCGCGGAGCCGCCGGCGCCGGTCTCGTACATGCCGCCGCCGGCCATCAGCGGCACGATGGACAGCATCTTAGCCGAGGTGCCCAGCTCCATGATCGGGAACAGGTCGGTCAGGTAGTCGCGCAGCACGTTGCCGGTCACCGAGATGGTGTCCTGGCCGCGGATCATACGCTCCATGGACACGCGGATGGCCTCGTTGTAGCCCATCATGCGGATGTCCAGGCCGTTCAGGTCATGGTCTTTCAGGTACAGCTCGACCTTCTTCTGCAGCTCGCGGTCGTGGGCGCGCTCCGGGTCCAGCCAGAAGATCGCCGGGGTATTGGACTGGCGGGCGCGGGTAACGGCCAGCTTGACCCAGTCGCGGATCGGCGCGTCCTTGGTCTGGCAGGCGCGCCAGATGTCGCCGGCTTCGACCTGGTGCTGCATCAGCACGCTGCCGTCGGCGGCGACGACGCGCATGGTACCGTCGGCGGTCATCTCGAAGGTCTTGTCGTGGGAGCCGTATTCTTCGGCCTTCTGCGCCATCAGGCCGACGTTCGGCACGCTGCCCATGGTGGTCGGGTCGAAGGCACCGTTGGTTTTGCAGAAGTTGATCATTTCCTGATAGATGCGCGCGTAGGTGCTCTCAGGCATGACGGCCTTGGTGTCTTTCTGCTTGCCGTCCTTGCCCCACATCTGGCCGGAGTTGCGGATCATCGCCGGCATCGAGGCGTCGACGATGACGTCGCTCGGGATATGCAGGTTGGTGATGCCCTTGACCGAGTCGACCATGGCCATTTCCGGGCGATGGGCGTAGACCTCGTGGATGTCGTGGAGGATTTCTTCCTGCTGCGAGGCGGGCAGGGCCTTGATCTTGTCGTAGACGCTGCTGATGCCGTTGTTCGGGTTGACGCCCAGTTCCTTGAACAGCTCGCCGTACTTGTCGAACACGTCCTTGTAGTAAACGCTGACGGCGTGGCCGAAGACGATCGGGTGGGAGACCTTCATCATGGTCGCCTTGACGTGCAGGGACCACATCACGCCGGTTTCCTTGCAGTCCTGCAGGGTCTTCTCGAAGAAGTCGCGCAGCTTGCGGCAGCTCATGAACATGCTGTCGAACACTTCGCCTTCCTGCAGGGCGAGCTGTTTCTTGACTTCTACCTTGCCGTCCTTGCCGACGAACTCGATGCGCACGTCACCGGCCTTGGCCATGGTGATCGACTGCTCGCTGGAGAAGAAGTCGCCGCCGCGCATGTAGTCGGCGTGGGACTGCGAGGCCATGCTCCACTTGCCCATGCTGTGCGGGTGCTTGCGTGCGTAAGCCTTGACCGCGGCGGGGGCGCGGCGGTCGGAGTTGCCTTCGCGCAGCACCGGGTTCACCGCACTGCCGAGTACCTTGGCATAACGGGCACGGACTTCCTTCTCGGCGTCGCTCTGCGGGTCTTCCGGGTAGTCGGGCAGGGCATAGCCCTGGGCCTGCAGCTCGGCGATGGCGCCCTTGAGTTGCGGCACCGAGGCGCTGATGTTGGGTAGCTTGATGATATTGGCTTCGGGCTGGGTGGCCAGTTCGGCCAGCTTGGCGAGGTCGTCCTCGATGCGCTTGTCGGCGCCCAGTTGGTCGGCAAAGCTTGCCAGGATCCGTCCAGCAAGAGAGATGTCGCGGGTTTCGACGGAGATGTCAGCCGATGCGGCGAAAGCTTCTACAATGGGTAGAAGCGAGTAGGTGGCGAGGGCTGGAGCTTCGTCGGTGAAGGTGTAGATGATCTTCGAAGGGGTGGACATTTAGGGTTAACTCTCTTCTTTGCTGAGCGCGCATAGAAACTCGACCTGCGCGGGTAGGCGCTTGAACCCCATGGTGGCGGGGTCGGGTCGAGGACTCGCCGCGGTGATGTTGGATGCACCCGTAGAGTGTCGAGCATTTCGAACCGGCAGACAGTGGTGGCCGTTCGCCGGTTTCAAGAGGCTGTTATCCGGTTCCAGACAGGCCGCCCCTTATGACTCGTTAGTCACCTAAGCAGTATATCACTGCGACGCCGCGTCGCAGAATGCCCAGTTGCATAAGACCAACGAACATGTGGTTCCAGCCGATTCAACTGCGCTACTCTCGGGGGATTGCGCACAGTTCTAACCACAAGATGGAGTCCAGCATGGGATACCAAAAGATCCAGGTGCCAGCCAGCGGTGACAAAATCACCGTCAATGCCGACATGTCGCTCAATGTGCCGAACAACCCGATCATCCCCTTCATCGAGGGCGATGGTATCGGCGTGGATATTTCCCCAGTGATGATCAAGGTGGTCGACGCCGCCGTCGCCAAAGCCTATGACGGCGCGCGCAAGATCTCCTGGATGGAGGTCTACGCCGGCGAGAAAGCCACCCAGATCTACGACCAGGACACCTGGCTGCCCAAGGAAACCCTCGAAGCAGTGCGCGACTACGTGGTGTCGATCAAGGGCCCGCTGACCACCCCGGTGGGCGGCGGTATCCGCTCGCTCAACGTGGCCCTGCGCCAGGAACTCGACCTTTACGTCTGCCAGCGTCCGGTGCGCTGGTTCGAAGGCGTGCCCAGCCCGGTGAAGAAACCCGGTGACGTGGACATGGTGATATTCCGCGAGAACTCCGAGGACATCTATGCCGGCGTCGAATGGAAGGCCGGCAGCCCCGAGGCCGAGAAGGTCATCAAGTTCCTCACCGAGGAAATGGGCGTCAAGAAGATCCGTTTCACCGACATGTGCGGCATCGGCATCAAGCCGGTTTCCGAGGCGGGCACCAAGCGTCTGGTGCGCAAGGCGCTGCAGTACGCCGTCGACAACGACCGCAGCTCGGTAACCCTGGTGCACAAGGGCAATATCATGAAATTCACCGAGGGCGCCTTCAAGGAGTGGGGCTATGAGATCGCCCGCGACGAATTCGGCGCCGAGCTGCTCGATGGCGGCCCGTGGATGCAGTTCAAGAACCCGCGCACCGGCAAGAACGTCGTGGTCAAGGACGTGATCGCCGACGCCATGCTGCAGCAGATCCTGCTGCGTCCGGCCGAGTACGACGTGATCGCCACGCTCAACCTCAATGGCGACTACCTGTCCGACGCCCTGGCGGCGGAGGTCGGCGGCATCGGCATCGCACCGGGCGCCAACCTGTCCGACTCGGTGGCCATGTTCGAGGCCACGCACGGTACCGCGCCGAAGTATGCCGGCCAGGACAAGGTCAATCCGGGCTCGGTGATCCTCTCCGCCGAGATGATGCTGCGTCATATGGGCTGGATCGAGGCGGCCGACCTGATCATCAAGGGCACCAACGGCGCCATCGCCGCCAAGACCGTGACCTACGATTTCGAGCGTCTGATGGAAGGGGCGACCCTGCTGTCCTGCTCGGAGTTCGGCGACGCGATGATCGTGCACATGTAACAGCGGGTTGTCGCACAAAGAAAGGCCGGTCAATTGACCGGCCTTTTTCGCGGCGATTTGCCAGGATACTCAGACTTCGACAGTGCTAGCGGTACTCTGTGCCTGGGGCACGGCCACAGGAGCCTCCTGGGTGGCGGCACTGATATTGACGGCGTGTAGTCCTTTCGGGCCCTGCACGATCTCGAAGCGGACCGGCTGGCCGGCCTTGAGTGTTTTATAACCTTCCATCTGGATGGCCGAGTAGTGGGCGAACAGGTCCTCATCTCGGCCGTCGGCCAGGATGAATCCATAGCCTTTGGCGTTGTTGAACCACTTGACCTTACCGCTGAGCATGCTGATATCCCTCTGCAAAGGACTCCATCTCTGGAGTATCATCCACTTCGATTCCGCGCGATAACCAACCAGGCTGGGCGAGGGCGCGGAACCCCTGATACCCACTAATGGGTATTCATTGTTTGTAACACCCTTTTGCCGATAGTCAAGGCTATGCGGCGGACGGCTGAGAAGTCAGTCAAACTCCCTCTAGCATCCCTGTTCGTCCGGCCCTGAACCTCTGATTTCAGCATGCATGCAAGTAGCCAGATTCGACTAACATTCAATCAGGATCACCCGGCAGAGCATGAGGACGATTCCTCCGGCGTTGCTGTTCAGGAGTCCAAGCCAGCATTACAGGCACCACCGATGTACAAGGTGGTCTTATTCAATGACGACTACACCCCGATGGATTTTGTCGTCGAAGTGCTCGAAGTTTTTTTCGGCATGAACCGGGAGCTGGCGACCAAGATCATGCTGACCGTCCATACAGAGGGGCGGGCGGTATGTGGCGTGTTCACCCGTGATATCGCGGAGACCAAGGCCATGCAGGTCAATCAGTACGCGAGGGAAAGCCAGCATCCGCTACTCTGTGAGATCGAGAAGGACGGTTAATGCCGGCCACTTGGGTATGAGGTGAAGCTATGTTGAATCGAGAGCTCGAAGTCACCCTCAATCTGGCTTTCAAGGAGGCGCGCGCCAAGCGTCATGAGTTCATGACGGTCGAGCACCTGCTGCTGGCCTTGCTGGATAACGAGGCGGCGGCCAGCGTGTTGCGCGCCTGTGGAGCCAATCTCGACAAGCTGCGCCATGATTTGCAGGAGTTCATCGACTCCACCACGCCGTTGATTCCCCAGCACGACGAAGAGCGCGAAACCCAGCCAACCCTGGGCTTCCAGCGCGTGCTGCAGCGCGCCGTGTTCCACGTGCAGAGTTCGGGCAAGCGCGAAGTCACCGGCGCCAACGTGCTGGTGGCGATCTTCAGCGAACAGGAAAGCCAGGCCGTGTTCCTGCTCAAGCAGCAGAGCGTGGCGCGTATCGACGTGGTCAACTACATCGCCCACGGCATCTCCAAGGTGCCGGGGCACGGCGATCATCACGAGAACGACCAGGAGATGCAGGACGAAGAGGGCGGCGAGGCCTCGGCCTCCGGCAATCCGCTGGACGCCTACGCCAGCAACCTGAACGAACTGGCGCGCCAGGGGCGCATCGACCCGTTGGTCGGTCGCGAGCACGAGGTCGAGCGCGTGGCGCAGATTCTCGCCCGGCGGCGCAAGAACAACCCGCTGCTGGTCGGCGAGGCCGGCGTCGGCAAGACCGCCATCGCCGAGGGCCTGGCCAAGCGCATCGTCGACGAGCAGGTGCCCGATCTGCTGGCCGACAGCGTGGTCTATTCCCTGGACCTCGGCGCGCTGCTGGCCGGTACCAAGTACCGCGGCGACTTCGAGAAGCGCTTCAAGGCGCTGCTCAACGAACTGCGCAAGCGCCCGCATGCCATCCTGTTCATCGACGAGATCCACACCATCATCGGCGCCGGTGCGGCGTCCGGCGGGGTGATGGATGCGTCCAACCTGCTCAAGCCGATGCTCTCCTCTGGCGAGATTCGCTGCATCGGTTCCACCACCTTCCAGGAGTTTCGCGGCATCTTCGAGAAGGATCGCGCCTTGGCGCGGCGCTTCCAGAAGGTCGACGTGGTCGAGCCGTCGGTCGACGATACCTACGGCATCCTCAAGGGGCTCAAGGCGCGTTTCGAGCAGCATCACCATATCGAGTACAGCGACGAGGCCCTGCGTGCTGCGGCCGAGCTGGCCGCGCGCTACATCAACGACCGCCATATGCCGGACAAGGCCATCGACGTGATCGACGAGGCCGGCGCCTATCAGCGCCTGCAGCCGGAAGACAAGCGCGTGCCGCGTATCGAAGTCGCCCAGGTCGAGGACATCGTCGCCAAGATCGCGCGGATTCCGCCCAAGCACGTGTCCAGCTCCGACAAGGAGCTGCTGCGTAATCTGGAGCGCGACCTCAAGCTCACCGTATTCGGTCAGGATGCCGCCATCGACTCGCTGGCCACCGCGATCAAGCTGTCGCGCGCCGGGCTCAAGGCGCCGGACAAGCCGGTCGGCTCCTTCCTCTTCGCTGGTCCCACCGGCGTGGGCAAGACCGAGGCCGCTCGGCAGCTGGCCAAGGCCATGGGTATCGAACTGGTGCGCTTCGACATGTCCGAGTACATGGAGCGGCATACCGTGTCGCGGCTGATCGGCGCGCCGCCCGGCTACGTCGGTTTCGACCAGGGCGGCCTGCTCACCGAGGCGATCACCAAGCAGCCGCACTGCGTGCTGCTGCTCGACGAGATCGAGAAGGCTCATCCGGAAGTCTTCAACCTGCTGCTGCAGGTGATGGATCACGGCACCCTGACCGACAACAACGGGCGCAAGGCGGATTTCCGTAACGTGATCCTGATCATGACCACCAACGCCGGGGCGGAAACCGCGGCGCGGGCGTCGATCGGCTTCACCCAGCAGGATCACTCCACGGACGCCATGGAAGTGATCAAGAAGAGCTTCACTCCGGAGTTCCGCAACCGCCTGGACACCATCATCCAGTTCGGCCGCCTGAGTCACGAGACGATCAAGAGCATCGTCGACAAGTTCCTCACCGAACTGCAGGCGCAGCTGGAGGACAAGCGCGTCACCCTGGAAGTCAGCGATGCGGCGCGCGGTTGGCTGGCCGAGCGCGGTTATGACGTGATGATGGGGGCCAGGCCGATGGCGCGTCTGATCCAGGACAAGATCAAGCGTCCGTTGGCAGAGGAAATCCTCTTCGGCGAGCTGGCCGAGCATGGCGGTGTGGTGCACATCGACATCAAGGACGGCGAGCCGAGCTTCGAGTACGAGACGGCGGCGGAAGTCGCCTGATCGGCAAGCCAACGAAAACGCCCGGCATATGCCGGGCGTTTTCGTTTGGTGCTTGGCTTAGCGGGCGCGGTAGGTGATACGGCCCTTGCTCAAGTCGTAAGGTGTCAGCTCGACGCGCACCTTGTCACCAGTGAGAATGCGGATGTAGTTCTTGCGCATCTTGCCGGAGATGTGCGCGGTAACGACGTGCCCGTTTTCCAACTCCACGCGGAACATGGTGTTGGGCAGGGTGTCGACGACAGTGCCTTCCATTTCGAAGCTGTCTTCTTTCGACATGCAGTAAAGCCCTCGGTATCCAGGAAATGGCCCGGTGCAACTGGCGCCAGGCAAAAGCGGCGTGCATTGTGCCCGAAAACAGGGGGCTGCGCCAAGGGGCTTGGCGGGGTGAGCTTGCTCGGTGGCGGTCGCGAGGCTCTAGGTCAGGAGGGTCCAGCGCTGATTGACGAACAGCTCGATGGGGCGGTATTGGGTCTTGTAGTTCATCTTGCGGCAGTTCTTGATCCAATAGCCGAGATAGACGGCCTGCAGTCCCAGGCGCGCGGTTTCGCCGATCTGCCAGAGGATGGCGAAACGTCCGAGGCTGCGGCGCTCTTCGCTCGGGTCGTAGAAGGTGTAGACCGCCGACAGGCCGTTGGGCAGCAGGTCGGTCACGGCGATGGCCACCAGGCGACCGCGCAGACGGAATTCGTAGAAACGCGAAAACGGCAGGTCGCGCACCAGGAAGGTGGAAAACTGGTCGCGGCTCGGCGGATACATGTCGCCATCGGCGTGGCGCTGCTCGATGTAGCGCACGTAGAGCGCGTAGTACTCCTCGGTGAAGGCCGGGCGCACGGGACGCACGCTGATGTCTTGGTTGCGCTTGAGGATGCGCCGCTGCTGGCGATTGGGGGTGAACACCGAGGCCGGGATGCGCGCCGGAACGCAGGCGGTGCACTGCTGGCAATGCGGGCGATAGAGGTGGTCGCCGCTGCGGCGAAAGCCCATTTCCGAGAGTTCGGCGTAGACCAGCACGTCCATGGGCTGACTGGGGTCGAGAAACAGGGTGGTGGCCTGTTCCTCGGGCAGGTAGCTGCACGGATGAGGCTGGGTGGCGTAGAACTTCAGGCGGGCCAGCTCGGTCATGGCGGTGTCTCGGTAAAGCCTTGCCTATGAGTGTATGTCAGGCTTTGGCGCTCGACTAGGCGAGCCAGTCCGCGCTGCTGGGCAGGTCCAGATGGCGCTGCAGGTAGTCGGCGAAAACCGCGCGGGGGATGGCGCGGGCGCCGAAGCTGTGCAGGTGCTGGGTGGGCATCTGGCAGTCAATCAGGACGAAGCCCCATTGGCGCAGCTTGTCGACCAGGGTGGCGAACCCCACCTTGGAGGCGTTGTCTGAGCGGCTGAACATGGATTCGCCGAAGAACAGCTGGCCGATGGCCAGGCCATAGAGGCCGCCGACCAGTTCCTCGCCCTGCCAGACCTCCACCGAATGGGCGATGCCGTGGCGGTGCAGCTCCAGGTAGGCGTCCTGCATGCTCGAGGTGATCCAGGTACCGTCGGCGTAATCGCGCGGCGCGGCGCAGGCGCGGATTACCGCGGCGAAATCCCGGTCGAAGCTGACCCGATAGCGCTGCTGGCGCAGCAGCTTGGCCAGGCTGCGGGAAATGTGCAGCTCGTCGGGAAACAGCACGGTGCGTGGATCGGGCGACCACCAGAGAATCGGCTGGCCGTCCTGGAACCAGGGGAAGCAGCCATGGCGGTAGGCGCCGATCAGGCGATCGGCGCTGAGGTCGCCGCCGGCCGCGAGCAAACCGTTGGGTTCGCGCATGGCCTTGGCTAGCGGCGGGAATGCCAGGGAGTCGCGTTGCAGCCAGGTCAGCATGCGGGGTGTCCGGCGGGGCAGGGGAGAGGGCGAGCGGTGTGGCTCGCCCGGCTGCATCAGTTGCTGTCGAGGAACTTCTCGACGTCCAGCGCGGCCATGCAGCCGGCGCCGGCGGAAGTGATGGCCTGGCGGTAGACGTGGTCGGCCACGTCGCCAGCGGCGAATACGCCGTCGATGCTGGTGGCGGTGGCGTTGCCTTCGCTGCCGCCCTTGATCAGCAAGTAACCGTCGCGCATCTCCAGTTGGCCGGCGAACAGCTCGGTGTTGGGCTTGTGGCCGATGGCGATGAACACGCCGGCCAGCGGCAGTTCCTTGGGAGCGCCGTTCTCGGTGCTCTTCAGGCGCACGCCGGTGACGCCGGTCTGATCGCCCAGCACTTCGTCGAGGGTGTGGTTCCAGTGCAGCTTGATATTGCCGTTGGCGGCCTTGTCGAACAGCTTGTCCTGCAGGATCTTCTCCGAGCGCAGCTTGTCGCGGCGATGAACCAGGTGCACTTCCTTGGCGATGTTGGACAGGTACAGCGCCTCTTCCACGGCGGTGTTGCCGCCGCCGATCACCGCCACCACCTGGTTGCGGTAGAAGAAGCCGTCGCAGGTGGCGCAGGCCGATACGCCCTTGCCGGAGAAGGCTTCTTCCGAGGGCAGGCCGAGGTACTGGGCGCTGGCGCCGGTGGCGATGATCAGTGCGTCGCAGCTGTAGGTGCCGCTGTCGCCCTTGAGCACGAAGGGGCGGCTTTGCAACTCAGCGGTATGGATGTGGTCGTAGATGATCTCGGTGTCGAAGCGTTCGGCATGCTTTTGCATGCGCTCCATCAGCGCCGGGCCGGTCAGGCCTTCGACGTCGCCCGGCCAGTTGTCCACCTCGGTGGTGGTGGTGAGTTGGCCGCCGGGTTGGATGCCGGTGATGACCACGGGCTTGAGATTGGCGCGAGCGGCGTAGACGGCCGCGCTATAACCGGCAGGGCCGGAGCCCAGGATAATCAGGCGTGAATGCTTGACTTCGCTCATAAAAAAACCCCATAAGCCTTTGTCACAAAAGAGAATGCGTGCTCCAATTGAGCCGCATGGAAGCTGCTGCCGGCTATGCTACACCGAAGCGGGGCGGGTGCGGGAGCTTGGCGATTGGCCGGCGGGCGACGGGCTCGGGGTAAATCCGTACAATGTCCGCGTTCTGCGGTTAACCATCAGATGGACGCGCCAGGGGCGCAGGAAATGGCTGTTTTGAAGAATTCCACCACGCAGATTCCGGACTGGCGGCAGAAACTTCAGTATCGACTGAAGGAGGGCGCATTGATTGCCCTGGCGGCGCTGTGCCTGTACCTGCTGATGACGCTGCTGACCTATAACGTCGCCGATCCGGCCTGGGACAACAGCGTGCAGGTCGAGCGCATCCTCAACGCCGGCGGCAGCATCGGCGCCTGGCTGTCCAGCGCGCTGTTCGGCGCCCTGGGCTATTTCGCCTACATCTTCCCGCTGCTGCTGGGCATCAAGACCTGGCAGGTGTTCCGTACGCGCAACCAGCCCTGGCACTGGAACGGCTGGCTGTTCTCCTGGCACAGCATCGGCCTGGTATTCCTGATTCTGTCCGGCGCAGCGCTGGGTGACATTCATTTCACTGCCGCGGCCGGCATGCAGGGCTCCGGCGGCGGCATGCTCGGCGCCAGCCTCGGCGACCTGGCCGTGCATGCGCTGAACGTGCAGGGCAGCACCTTGCTGTTCCTGGCGCTGTTCCTGTTCGGTCTGACCGTGTTCACCGACCTGTCCTGGTTCCGCGTGATGGACCTGACCGGCAAGATCACCCTGGACCTGATCGAGCTGATCAACGGCGCCATCACCGGCTGGTGGAACGCGCGCAACGAACGCAAGCAGATGAAAGTGCAGCTGCGCGAGCTGGACGAGCGGGTCAACGAGGTGGCCGCGCCGGTGGTAAGTGATCGCCGCGAGCAGGCCAAGGTCAAGGAACGCCTGCTCGAGCGCGAAGAGTCGCTGAGCAAGCATATGAGCGAACGCGAGAAGCGCCCGGCGCCGGTGATCACTCCGCCCGCGCCGCCCAAGGCGGCCGAGCCGAGCAAACGCGTGCTCAAGGAAAAGCAGGCGCCGCTGTTCGTCGATACAGCCGTCGAGGGCAGCCTGCCGCCGATTTCCATTCTCGACGTCGCCGAGAAGAAGCAGAAGCAGTTTTCCCCCGAGTCGCTGGAGGCCATGTCGCGCCTGCTGGAGATCAAGCTCAAGGAGTTCGGCGTCGAGGTGGTGGTCGAGTCGGTGCATCCCGGCCCGGTGATCACCCGTTTCGAGATCCAGCCGGCGGCGGGGGTGAAGGTCAGCCGCATCTCCAACCTGGCCAAGGACCTGGCGCGTTCGATGGCCATGGTCAGCGTGCGCGTGGTCGAGGTGATTCCCGGCAAGACCACAGTCGGCATCGAGATTCCCAACGAAGACCGGCAGATCGTGCGCTTCTCCGAGGTACTGTCCTCAAGCGAGTACGACGACGCCAAGTCGCCGGTGACCCTGGCGCTGGGCCACGATATCGGCGGCCGCCCGGTGATCACCGACCTGGCCAAGATGCCGCACCTGCTGGTGGCCGGTACCACCGGCTCGGGTAAGTCGGTGGGGGTCAACGCGATGATCCTGTCGATTCTGTTCAAGTCCACGCCGGAAGAGGCGCGGATGATCATGATCGACCCGAAGATGCTGGAACTGTCGATCTACGAGGGCATTCCGCACCTGCTTTGCCCGGTGGTCACCGACATGAAGGAGGCGGCCAACGCCCTGCGCTGGTCGGTCGCCGAGATGGAGCGGCGCTACAAGCTGATGGCGGCCATGGGCGTACGCAACCTGGCCGGCTTCAACCGCAAGGTCAAAGATGCCATCGAAGCCGGCACGCCGCTGACCGATCCGCTGTACCGCCGCGAGAGCATGGAAGACGAGGCGCCGCAGCTCAAGACGCTGCCGACCATAGTCGTGGTGGTCGACGAATTTGCCGACATGATGATGATCGTCGGCAAGAAGGTCGAGGAACTGATCGCGCGTATCGCGCAGAAGGCACGCGCCGCCGGCATCCACCTGATCCTCGCCACCCAGCGCCCCTCGGTGGACGTGATCACCGGCCTGATCAAGGCCAACATCCCGACCCGCATGGCCTTCCAGGTGTCGAGCAAGATCGACTCGCGCACCATTCTCGACCAGGGCGGCGCCGAACAATTGCTCGGTCATGGCGACATGCTCTACCTGCCGCCCGGCACCGGCCTGCCGATCCGCGTGCACGGCGCCTTCGTCTCCGACGACGAGGTGCACCGCGTGGTCGAGGCCTGGAAGCAGCGCGGCGCGCCGGACTATATCGAAGACATCCTCGCCGGCGTCGAAGAGGCCGGCAGCGGCTTCGAGGGCGGCGGTGGTGGCGAAGGCGGCGAGGGCAGCGAGGAAGACCCGCTGTACGACGAAGCGGTCAACTTCGTCATGGAAAGCCGCCGCGCCTCGATTTCCGCGGTGCAGCGCAAGCTGAAGATCGGCTACAACCGCGCCGCGCGGATGATCGAGGCGATGGAGATGGCCGGCGTGGTCAGCTCGATGAACACCAACGGCTCGCGCGAGGTGATCGCGCCCGGGCCGTCGCGTGACTGAGAATTTGTGAATAAATCTACTGCGCTCGGCATCTCGCGCTTCGGCGGTGCTCGCAATGCTCATGTATTTCAATACACTCCGCTTGCTGTGCTCCGGCGAAACGCGACCTGCCTTCGCTCGCTACGATTTCTTCACAACCTCTGAGCGCGGCGGCCGCGGACAAATCGGCGGCTTCGCGGTCTACAAGATTCCACGGCGGCCCCAGCGGCGGCCGAGCAATGCGGGGCGTGGACGTCTCGCCATCCTTCAAGGGGTTTATATGCGTGTTATCCGCCTGCTGATGCTGGCCGCTCTGAGTTTCACCCTGCTGACCGCCCAGGCCGACGACGAGGCGGCCACCCAGCGCCTGACCGAACTGCTCAACCAGGCGCAAACCATCAGCGCACGTTTCTCCCAGCTGACCCTGGACGCCAGCGGCACCCAGCTGCAGGAAACCGCCGGGCAACTGGTACTCAAGCGTCCGGGGCTGTTCCGCTGGCACACCGACGAGCCGATGGAGCAGTTGCTGGTGTCCAACGGTCAGAAGGTCTGGCTGTACGACCCGGACCTGGAACAGGTGACCATCCAGACCCTCGACCAGCGCCTGACCCATACCCCGGCGCTGCTGCTGTCCGGCGATGTGTCGCAGATCCGCGAGAACTTCGAGATCAGCTACAAGGAAGGCGGCAGCGTGGTCGACTTCATCCTCAAGCCCAAGGCCAAGGACAGCCTGTTCGACAGCCTGCGCCTGTCGTTCCGCAACCGTGTGCTCAACGACATGCAACTGATCGACAGCATCGGCCAGCGCACCAATATCCTGTTCCTCAACGTGAAGATGAACGAGCCGGTCGAAGATCACCTGTTCAGCTTCGACATTCCGCAAGGGGCGGACGTCATTCAGGAGTAAGGCGTGGACCTGTTCGGTCGGCAACCCGTCGCACAACCCCTGGCCGCGCGCCTGCGCGCGACCAGCCTGGACGAGTACGTCGGCCAGGAACACGTGCTCGGCCCGGGCAAGCCGCTGCGCGAGGCGCTGGAGCAGGGCGCCCTGCACTCGATGATCTTCTGGGGGCCGCCGGGCGTGGGCAAGACCACCCTGGCGCGGTTGCTGGCCAAGGTCACCGATGCGCACTTCGAGACCATTTCCGCGGTGCTCTCCGGGGTCAAGGAGATCCGTCAGGCGGTGGAGGTGGCCCAGCAGCACGCCGCCCAGTACGGCCGGCGCACCATCCTCTTCGTCGACGAAGTGCACCGCTTCAACAAGAGCCAGCAGGACGCCTTCCTGCCCTATGTGGAAGACGGCACGCTGATCTTTATCGGCGCCACCACGGAAAACCCCTCCTTCGAGCTGAACAACGCGCTGCTGTCGCGCGCCCGCGTCTACGTGCTCAAGAGCCTCGATGAGGCGGCGATGCGCAAGCTGGTGGGCCGTGCGCTGAGCGAGCCGAAGGGCCTGGCCGGGCGTAACCTGAGCCTGCCGGAGGAGAGTTTCCAGATACTCCTGGCCGCCGCCGACGGCGACGGCCGGCGCCTGCTCAACTTCCTCGAGAACGCCGCCGACCTGGCCGAGGATGGCGGCGAAATCGGCGTGGAGCTGCTGCAGAACCTGCTGGGCGACAGCCGCAGGCGCTTCGACAAGGGCGGCGAGGCCTTCTACGACCAGATTTCCGCGCTGCACAAGTCGGTGCGCGGCTCCAGTCCCGACGGCGCGCTGTACTGGTACGCGCGCATGCTCGATGGCGGCTGCGACCCGCTGTATATCGCCCGGCGGGTGGTGCGCATGGCCAGCGAGGATATAGGCAATGCCGACCCGCGCGCCCTGACCCTGTGCCTTAACGCCTGGGATGTGCAGGAGCGCCTGGGCAGCCCCGAAGGCGAGCTGGCGGTGGCCCAGGCCATCGTCTATCTGGCCTGCGCGCCGAAGAGTAACGCGGTGTACACGGCATTCAAGGCGGCCATGCGCGACGCCGCCGAGCAGGGCTCGCAGGAAGTGCCGCTGCACCTGCGCAACGCGCCGACCAAGCTGATGAAGCAGCTCGGCTATGGCGACGAGTACCGCTATGCCCACGACGAGCCGGATGCCTATGCCGCCGGCGAGGATTATTTCCCCGAGGCGCTGCAGCCGCGCCAGTACTACGACCCGGTACCGCGGGGCCTGGAGCTGAAGATTCGCGACAAGCTGCAGCACCTGCGCAATCTGGACGCCAGCAGTCCGAGGCAGAGGCGAAAATGATGATTCGCGTGGCGCTTGCCGTGGCCCTGGGTGGCGCGGCCGGTTCGGTTATGCGCTTTCTGGTTGCGAGCTGGGTCGCCGGCCAGTGGCCGCGGCATTTCTACCTGGCTACCTTCGCGGTGAACCTCCTCGGTTGTCTGCTGATCGGCCTGTTGTCCGGCCTGTTTCTCACCCGCAGCGATCTGCCGCTGGAGCTGCGCACCGGGCTGATTACCGGCGTGCTGGGCGGCTTCACCACCTTTTCCTCCTTCAGTCTGGAGATGTTGAAGCTGATGGAGGGCGGTCGCGCCGCCGAAGCCTTCGGCTACCTGGCGTTCAGCATCATCGGCGGCCTGCTGGCGGCCTGGGCCGGGTTGAGCCTGGCCCGATTGGCATCCTGACCCGCTAAGGCTTTACACTCCACCACCCGCGCCACACTGCTGGCCACCACCATTTCGCCGTTGTCTTGAGACCCGAACATGCTCGATTCCAAACTCGTCCGCACGCAACTCACCGAAATCGCCGAGCGCCTCGCCACGCGAGGCTTCGTCCTCGACGTCGCCCGCTTCGAGGCCCTGGAGAGTCAGCGCAAGTCGGTGCAGGTGCGCACCGAGCAACTGCAGGCCGAGCGTAACAGCCGTTCCAAGACCATCGGCCAGGCCAAGGCGCGCGGCGAGGACATCGCGCCGCTGCTGGCCGAAGTCGACCAGCTGGGCAGCGACCTGGAAGCGGGCAAGCGCGAGCTGGACGCCATTCAGAGCGAACTGGACAACCTGCTGCTGAACATTCCCAACCTGCCGCACGAGTCGGTGCCGGTCGGCGAAGACGAGGACGGCAACGTCGAAGTATCGCGCTGGGGCACCCCGCGCAGCTTCGATTTCGCGGTCAAGGATCACGTCGCCCTCGGCGAGCAGCACGGCTGGCTGGATTTCGAGACCGCTGCCAAGCTCTCCGGTGCCCGTTTCGCCCTGCTGCGCGGGCCTATCGCCCGCCTGCACCGCGCCCTGGCGCAATTCATGATCAACCTGCATACCGGCGAGCACGGCTATGAGGAGGCCTACACCCCGTACCTGGTGCAGGCCCCGGCCCTGCAGGGCACCGGCCAGTTGCCGAAGTTCGAGGAAGACCTGTTCAAGATCGCCCGCGAAGGCGAGGCGGATTTCTACCTGATCCCCACCGCCGAGGTGTCGCTGACCAATATCGTCGCCGGCGAGATTCTCGACGCCAAGCAGCTGCCGCTGAAGTTCGTCGCCCACACCCCGTGCTTCCGCAGCGAGGCGGGTGCCTCTGGTCGCGACACCCGCGGCATGATCCGCCAGCACCAGTTCGACAAGGTCGAGATGGTGCAGATCGTCGAGCCCTCCAAGTCCTTCGAGGCGCTGGAAGGCATGACCGCCAATGCCGAGCGTGTGCTGCAACTGCTCGAGCTGCCGTACCGCAAGCTGGCCCTGTGCACCGGCGACATGGGTTTCTCGGCGGTGAAGACCTACGACCTGGAAGTCTGGGTGCCGAGCCAGGACAAGTACCGCGAGATTTCCTCCTGCTCCAACTGCGGCGACTTCCAGGCTCGCCGCATGCAGGCGCGCTACCGCAACCCGGAAACCGGCAAGCCGGAGCTGCTGCATACCCTCAACGGCTCCGGCCTGGCGGTGGGGCGCACCCTGGTGGCCGTGCTGGAGAACTACCAGCAGGCCGACGGCAGCATCCGCGTACCCGAGGTGCTCAAGCCCTATATGGGCGGTATCGAAGTGATCGGCTAAAGCTCGATCGCGATGCAGGATACGGGGTGGCAATGGCCGCCCCGTTTTTTAGGCGGTATGCCGATGATCGCCACGTAGGGTGCGCCGTGCGCACCGGGACCCGCGTCGGTAGTTGGTGCGCATGGCGCACCCTACGAACCCGCCGCCCGCCTTCCTACCTCTTGCGAGGCTGATTTATGCAATTCCTTCCGCTGTTCCACAAGTTGCAGGATCGCCCGGTGCTGGTGATCGGCGGTGGCGAAGTCGCCCTGCGCAAGGCGCGCCTGCTGAGCGACGCCGGCGTCCGTCTGCGCGTCGTGGCGCCGGAGATCCGCAGCGAGCTGCAGGAACTGGCCGGCCCGGCCGGCATCTTCCTGCGTGGCTACCAGGCCGGCGACCTGCAGGGCGTGGCCCTGGTGATCGCCGCCACCGACGACGAGCCGCTCAACGCGCGGATTTCCGTGCAGGCCCAGGCGCTGGGGATTCCGGTCAACGTGGTAGACGCGCCGGCACTGTGCAGCGTGATCTTCCCGGCCATCGTCGACCGCTCGCCGCTGATCGTTGCGGTCAGCAGCGGTGGCGACGCGCCGGTGCTGGCGCGGCTGATCCGCGCCAAGATCGAGACCTGGATTCCGGCCACCTATGGTCAGCTGGCCAACCTGGGCAAGCGCTTTCGCGAGCGGGTCAAGCAACTGTTCCCCGACGTGCAGCAGCGCCGGGTGTTCTGGGAGGACGTATTCCAGGGCCAGGTGGCGGAAAGCGTGTTCGCCGGCAAGCCGGAGGAGGGCGAGCGTCTGCTCGAAGCGCGTCTGGCGGGCGCCGCACCGCGCGCGCTGGGCGAGGTGTACCTGGTCGGCGCCGGCCCGGGCGACCCCGACCTGCTGACCTTCCGCGCCCTGCGCCTGATGCAGCAGGCCGATGTGGTGCTCTACGACCGCCTGGTGGCGCCGGCGATCATCGAGCTGTGCCGCCGCGACGCCGAGCGCATCTACGTCGGCAAGCGCCGCGCCGACCACGCCGTGCCGCAGGAGCAAATCAACCAGCTGTTGATCGACCTGGCCCGCCAGGGCAAGCGGGTGCTGCGCCTGAAGGGCGGCGATCCCTTCATCTTCGGCCGCGGCGGCGAGGAGATCGAGCAACTGGCCGCCGAGGGCATTCCCTTCCAGGTGGTGCCGGGCATCACCGCCGCCTCCGGCTGCGCGGCCTACGCCGGCATCCCGCTGACCCATCGCGACCATGCGCAGTCGGTGCGCTTCGTCACCGGCCACCTCAAGGACGGCAGCAGCGACCTGGCCTGGCAGGATCTGGTGGCGCCCAACCAGACCCTGGTGTTCTACATGGGGCTGGTGGGGCTGGCCGGCATCTGCGAGCAACTGATCGCCCATGGCTGCGCGCCCGCCACCCCGGCGGCGCTGATCCAGCAGGGCACCACGCAGAACCAGCGGGTGTTCACCGGCACCCTGGCGAGTCTGCCGCAGCTGGTGGCCGAGCACGAAGTGCATGCGCCGACCCTGGTGATAGTCGGCGAGGTGGTGCAGCTGCGCGACAAGCTGGCCTGGTTCGAGGGGGCGCAGAACGACGTCTGAGCGGCGGGGCGCGTAGCTGGCGCTGTTGCCGCGGCTCGACAAGGCGCGATCCGCCCTGCGGGCCTCTCGCAGGAGCGGCTTCAGCCGCGAATCAGTTCAGGCTTAACTGATCGATCTGTTCGACTCGAGCCGCGTGCTCCAGCGCCGCTCGGCTTCGGCGAACGCCTGCTCACGCGGCAGCCCCAGGCCGCGCAGGGCCAGGGCCATGGTGGCGATCACCGCCAGACGGCCGTAAGCGTCTTCGCGCTCGCCGCGCCAGAAGGCGAGTAGCTGTTCGGGCTGCAGGCTTTCCGGTTTGACGTGGCGCTGCGCCGACAGCGCCGGCCATTCCTCGTCCCAGGCCTGGCCGTCCTGCGTGCCGTAGAGGTGGCAGACGGCATCGGGATTGACCTCGATCTCGCCGCCTTCGCCCTTGATCACTATGGCGTGATCGCCGAGCAGCTGGCTGGCCTCGCGGTGCACCGCCTGGTAGCCGGGATGGAAGATGCTCTGCAGGCCGCAGCGTGCGCCGAGCGGATTGAGCACACGCGCCAGGGAATGAATCGGCGAGCGCAGGCCGAGGGTGTTGCGCAGGTCGATCATGCGCTGCAGCGCCGGCATCCAGTCGCCCAGGTGGCTGTAGGCGAGGCGCTGTTGCTGCAGGGCGGCGTCCACCGCCGACCAGTCGCGGCACAGGGCAATCCCCAGTGGCTGCAGCAACTGCTCGCAGTACAGGCGGCCGGCGGTATGCGCGCCGCCGCCATGCAGGAAGATGCGCACGCCGCTGGCGGCCAGCGCCTTGGCCGCCAGCAGGTACCAGGGCAGATGCCGCTTCTTGCCGGCGTAGCTCGGCCAGTCCAGATCGACATCGATGGCCGGCGTTGCCAGGCGCTCACGCACCGCCTCGGTGAAGCCGGCCAGTTCCTCGGCGCTTTCCTCCTTGTGCCGCAGCAGCATGAGGAAGGCGCCCAGCTGGGTGTCCTCGGCCTTGCCGTCGAGCAGCAGGCCCATGGCCTCGCGCGCTTCCTCGCGGGTCAGGCTGCGCGCACCGCGCTTGCCCTTGCCGAGGATGCGCACGAATTGGGCGAAGGGATGTTCGGCTGGCGTGATCAGGTTCATAGGCAATTGGTCGGTTTCGGCAGGCCGGCGAGCTTGGCCGCCAGTTTGGCAGGGGTGCCCTTGAACAGGCGGTTGAGGTGCAGGCTGTTGCCCTTGTCCGGGCCGAGCTTGAGGGCCACGTACTTGATCAGCGGGCGGTTGGCCGGCGACAGCTGGAATTCGGCGTAGAAGGCGCGCAGCAGTTGGAGAATTTCCCAGTGCTCGACGCTCAGTGGCAGGTCTTCGGCCGCGGCCAGGGCCTCGGCGACCGGCTCGGACCAGTCCTGCAGGTCGACCAGGTAGCCGTCCTGGTCCAGGGCGATTTCACGGCCGTCGAGGTTCAGGACGTTCATAGCCAGCTGTTGACCTTGGCGTAACGGCTGCACAGTTCGACGAAACCGGGGTAGTCCACCGTCTGCACCCGCTCGGGCGCCGCCAGGCCGCGGGCGGCGAGGTCTTCGTCCAGCGCATAGAGGGCGATGCCGGCCGGCAGCAGCTGCAGCGCCTGCAGGTTGGCGGTGTTTGGTTGCAGCGCGTAGAGCGCATCGCCGGTGAGCAGCAGGGCATCGTTCGCGCCGAGCAGGCGCAGGCAGCTGACCAGGCGGCTGTCGGCGAAGGGCGAGTGAGAGAGGATATGCAGGGTGGCCATCAGAGGGTGATCACCTGGTCGTAGCGGTCGAGTAGGCTGGTCAGTGCGCCGTCGTCCAGGCGCTGCACCGCGAGCTGCAGTTGGGCATCGTCGAGGCCGCGCTCGCTCAGGCTGCGGGCGCTGGCATACAGCGCCTCCACGCCGAACAGCGGCAGGGCCTGCAGGTTGGCGCCGAGATCCTTCTGTTGCACGGCGCCCGGTTGTTGGCCGGCGGCCAGCTGGAACACGCCATCGTCGAGAAACAGCAGGCCGATGGGCAGGTCGAAGGCGCCGCCGGCCAGGGCGATGTCCAGCGCCTCGCGGGCGCCGGGGCCGCTCCAGGGCGCCTGGCGACTGATGATCAGCAGCGACTTGCTCATCATTGGCCTCCGAAGCAGATCAGGCGGTCGGCCTGCTGCGCCGCCTCATGCAACTGGCCGAGGCCGGACAGCTCCCAGGGCGCCTGCAGGTTGGCCGCCGGCCGTGCGTAACGCTGCGCCTCATCGGCATCGAGCACGCCGCGGCGCAGGGCGGCGGCGATGCACACCACGGCGTCCAGCCCGTGCTCGCTGACGAACTCGCGCCATTCCCGCGGCAGGTCGAGTTCGTCCTGCGGGCTGACCACGTTGCTGGCCGCGCTGTGCACGCCGTCCTGGTAGAAGAACAGGCGCACGATCTCGTGGCCGCCGGCCAGGGCGGCCTGGGCGAAACGCAGGGCGCGGCGGGAGGCGGGCAGATGGGGCGCAGCGAACAGGGCGATGGCGAATTTCATGGAGCGTCCGGCGAGGCAAACTGACGGCAATGATAAGGCCAGGGGCCTATGGCAGACAAAGAATCCTTGACGGCACCTCGGTGGGCGCGGGCTTTGCGCCAACAAACGTGCAAAGAAAAGCCCGCCGAGGCGGGCTTGAAGGGGGACGAAAAGGATCAGTCGTCGCCGCCCATGATGCCGAAGATCTGCAGCAGGCTGACGAACAGGTTGTAGATCGACACGTACAGGCTGATGGTGGCCATGATGTAGTTGCGCTCGCCGCCATGGATGATGGCGCTGGTCTGATAGAGGATGCAGACCGAGGAGAACAGCACGAAGCCGGCGCTGATGGCCAGTTGCAGGCCGCTGATCTGGAAGAAGAAGCTGGCCAGCACGGCGGCGAGCAGGACGAAGAAGCCGGCGGTGATGAAGCCGCTGAGGAAGCTCATGTCCTTGCGGGTGGTCAGCACATAGGCGGACAGGCCGCAGAATACCAGCGCAGTCATGGAGAAGGCCGAGCTGATCACCTCGGCGCCGTTGGCCATGCCCAGGTAGCGGTTGAGGATCGGCCCGAGGGTGTAGCCCATGAAGCCGGTCAGCGCCAGGGTGGAAACCAGGCCCCAGGCCGAGTCACGCAGCTTGTAGGTGAGGAAGAACAGGCCGTAGAAGCCGATCAGCACCACGAAGAAATTCGGGTAGGGCAGGTTGGCGCGCTGGCTGAGGAAGGCGACCAGGCCGCTGAAGGCCAGGGTGATGGCCAGCAAGCCGTAGGTATTGCGCAGGACGCGGCTGACTTCCAGCTGCTCGGCCTGCGAGTGATTGAGTACGTAGTCTTGCTCTTGCATGGCGACGCTCCTGTGGCACAAGGGTTCCGATATTCGAATGTTCCCGATCATAGCAGAGCCCGGCGCAGTGCCAAGGCGCAGAGTTTGACAGTGTGTTGCGTTCCGGTAAGATTGCCGCCCGCACTGCAGCGGAGGTGTGGCCGAGTGGTTTAAGGCAACGGTCTTGAAAACCGTCGATGGGCAACTATCCGTGAGTTCGAATCTCACCGCCTCCGCCAATTCCTTTTGCCTTGACGCAATTTCTGATCTTTATCTGGCGCTTGCTTTTTGACTGTCGTGCGCCAAGCTAGGTCAGGCTTTGGCTTTTTGCTAAGGTGACCGACAAGTTCAACCTCACCGCCGCGTGCGGTGGCTGACAAGGTGCAACGAGGTGGCCGATTGATTAGGGTGCTGGTGGTCGACGACCACGATCTGGTTCGCACAGGCATTACGCGCATGCTCGCCGACATCGACGGCCTGCAGGTGGTGGGCGAGGCCTGCACCGGGGAAGAATCCCTGCTCAAGGTGCGTGAGCTCAAGCCGGACGTGGTGCTGATGGACGTCAAGATGCCCGGCATCGGCGGCCTGGAAGCCACCCGCAAGCTGATGCGCAGCCACCCCGACATCAAGGTCGTCGCCGTCACCGTGTGCGAGGAAGATCCCTTCCCCACGCGCCTGCTGCAGGCCGGCGCCGCCGGTTACCTGACCAAGGGCGCAGCCCTGGAGGAGATGGTCCAGGCCATCCGCCTGGTGTTCGCCGGCCAGCGCTACATCGACCCGCAGATCGCCCAGCAACTGGCACTGAAGTCCTTCCAGCCGCAGAGCAACGGCTCGCCGTTCGACCTGCTGTCCGAGCGCGAGATCCAGATCGCGCTGATGATCGCCAACTGCCACAAGGTACAGAACATCTCGGACAAGCTGTGCCTGTCGCCGAAGACGGTCAACACCTACCGCTACCGCATCTTCGAGAAGCTCTCCATCACCAGCGACGTCGAGTTGGCGCTGCTCGCGGTGCGCCACGGCATGGTCGACGCCGTCAGCTGAAGATGTCCGCCCCCTTCGACTCGAGTGCCTTCCTGGCGACCTGCAGCGGTCGCCCCGGCGTTTATCGCATGTTCGACGGCGAGACCAAGCTGCTCTACGTCGGCAAGGCGAAGAACCTGAAGAAACGCCTGGCCAGCTATTTCCGCAAGACCGGCCAGGCGCCCAAGACCGCTGCGCTGGTGGCGCGCATCGCGCAGATCGAAACCACCATCACCGCCAACGAGACCGAGGCGCTGCTGCTCGAGCAAACGCTGATCAAGGAATGGCGGCCGCCGTACAACATCCTGCTGCGCGACGACAAATCCTACCCCTACGTGTTTCTCTCCGATGGAGAATTCCCCCGCCTGGGCATCCATCGCGGCGCCAAGAAGGCCAAAGGGCGCTACTTCGGTCCCTATCCCAGCGCGCTGGCGATCCGCGAGAGCCTCAGCCTGCTGCAGAAGACCTTCCTCGTCCGCCAGTGCGAGGACAGTTACTACAAGAACCGCACGCGGCCGTGCCTGCAGTATCAGATCAAGCGCTGCAAGGGGCCTTGCGTCGGCCTGGTCACGCCCGAGGAATACGCCGAGGACGTGCGCCATTCGGTGATGTTTCTCGAGGGCCGCAGCAACGCGCTGAGCGACGAACTTTCCGCCGGCATGGAAAAGGCCGCCATGGCCCTGGAGTTCGAGCGCGCCGCCGAGCTGCGCGACCAGATCGCCCTGCTGCGCCGGGTGCAAGATCAGCAGAGCATGGAAGGCGGCAGCGGCGACGTCGACGTGATCGCGGTGATGCTCAATCCCGGCGGTGCCTGTGTGCACCTGATCAGCGTGCGCGGTGGCCGGGTGCTGGGCAGCAAGAATTTCTTCCCTCAGGTGGCGATCGAGGAGGAGGGCGGCGACGTGCTGATGGCCTTCCTCGCCCAGTACTACCTGGGCAACGTCGAGCGCGACCTGCCCAGCGAGCTGATCGTCAACGTGCCGCACGAGGATTTCGCCACCCTGACCGAGGCGGTCGAATCCTTGCGCGGGCGTAGCCTGAGCATCAGCCATCGCGTGCGCGGCACCCGTGCGCGCTGGCAGCAACTGGCGGTGACCAATGCCGAGCAGGCGCTGGCCGCGCGCCTGGCCAATCGTCAGCATCTGGCCGAGCGCTTCGAGGCGCTGGCCGCTGTGCTGCAGATGGACGAGCCGCCGCAGCGCATGGAGTGCTTCGATATCAGCCATTCCAGCGGCGAGGCGACGGTGGCGTCCTGCGTGGTGTTCGGCCCGGAAGGCCCGCTCAAATCCGATTACCGCCGCTTCAATATCGAGGGCGTCACCGCCGGCGACGACTACGCGGCGATGCATCAGGCGCTGACCCGGCGCTTCAGCAAGATCAAGGACGGCGAAGGCAAGTTGCCGGACGTGCTGCTGGTGGATGGTGGCAAGGGCCAGTTGGCCATGGCTCGCGAGGTGCTGCAGGAGCTGGCGGTGCCCGACCTGATCCTGCTCGGCGTGGCCAAGGGCACCACGCGCAAGCCGGGGCTGGAGGTGCTCTATCTGAACGATGCCGAGCACGAATTCACCCTGCCGGGCAACTCGCCGGCGCTGCATCTGATCCAGCAGATTCGCGACGAGTCGCACCGTTTCGCCATCACCGGCCACCGCGCCCGGCGTGGCAAGGCGCGGCGCACCTCGAGCCTGGAGGAGGTGGCCGGAGTCGGCCCGAAGCGCCGGCGCGAGCTGCTCAACCACTTCGGTGGCCTGCAGGAACTGTCCCGCGCCAGCGCCGAGGAAATCGCCAAGGCGCCGGGAATCAGCAAAAAGCTCGCCGAGTTGATTTATGCCACCTTGCACAGCGAGTAGAATGCCCGCTCACCTCGCAGCCCAGTTGTGCCGATGAATATCCCCAACTTGCTTACCGTGCTCCGGGTTCTGCTGATCCCGGTCTTCATCCTGCTGTTCTACTTGCCGTTTTCCTGGAGCTACTGGGCCGCCAGCGCCGTCTTCGCCATCGCCGCCGTGACCGATTGGCTGGACGGCTATCTGGCGCGGCGCTGGGAGCAGGGCACGCCGTTCGGCGCCTTCCTCGACCCGGTGGCGGACAAGCTGATGGTGGCAGTGGCCCTGGTGCTGCTGGCCGCCGAGCACTCCAACCTGTGGCTGACCCTGGCTGCGGCGACCATCATCGGACGCGAGATCGTGGTCTCCGCGCTGCGCGAATGGATGGCCGAACTGGGTGCGCGCGCGCATGTGGCGGTGTCCAATCTGGGTAAATGGAAAACCGCGGCGCAGATGGTGGCGCTGGTGATCCTGCTGGCTAATCCGCCGCAATTCACCTTCTGGGTACTGCTCGGTTATGCCTTGCTGATCATCGCCGCCGTGCTGACCCTGTGGTCGATGTTGCACTACCTGCTGGCCGCCTGGCCGCACCTGCGCACCACCTCGGAAAAGAAATAAGTATTTTTGAATCAAAGGGTTGACGCGGCGATTCGATTCTATAGAATGGCGCCCGTCACCAAGACAAGCGGGAATAGCTCAGTTGGTAGAGCACGACCTTGCCAAGGTCGGGGTCGCGAGTTCGAGTCTCGTTTCCCGCTCCAAATTATGGTCTACAGGCGTCCACCAAAGGCTGTAGATCGTTGAAATAAGGGCCTTACGGTCCTTTTTTCGTTCCAGCGATATCTGCCGGAGTCTGCCCCCAGCCAGGGCGTTTAAGTCCATTTTTAAGTCCATCTTTATGGGGGCTGTGGTTTCCGGATTGTTGCTGGAGGAGTGCGGCTGGCGAGGCAAGCATCGGGTCCTGACTCTTGTTCAGGAGTTCGCTAATGGCACTCACAGACGTCGCCGTCCGGCAGGCCCGCCCCACCGGCAAGGACTACACCCTCCCTGACTTTGATGGTTTATCTTTGGCGGTGTCCGCCAAGGGTGGCAAATCGTGGCACTTCAGGTACTACTGGGCCGCTAAACAGAAGCGGATGTCCCTGGGCACCTATCCGGCGGTTGGCCTGCGGGAGGCCCGTGCGTTGCGCGATGAGGCCCGTGCTTTGGCCGCTAAAGGCGTCAACCCCAAGGTAGACCGCAAGCACAAGCTCCGCGCTGTCCGTTTGGCGAGCGAGAACAGCTTCAAGGCGGTGTACCTGCAGTGGCTCGTGCACCGCAGGCTGGAACTCAAGGAGGGGCGGCAGAGCACGCTGTCGCAGATCCAGCGAATCTTCGACAAAGACGTGCTTCCTGCCTTGGGCGGCATCGCCATCCATGACATCCGTCGCCCCGATCTCCTGGCCGTGCTGGCTCGCATCGAGCAGCGTCGGGCATTCACCACTGCCGAAAAGGTGCGCACCTGGCTCAGGCACTTGTTCCGCTTTGCCATGGTGAAAGTCGAAGGGGTCGAGGGTAATCCCGCATCGGATCTGGATGTGGTCGCGGCTCCCAAACCGCCGGTGGTCAACAATCCCTTTCTGCGTCTGCATCAGTTACCTGAGTTGCTGTGCAAGCTACGTCGCTATAGGGGCATGATGACCACGCAGCTCGGCATCCGTCTGTTGCTGTTGACGGGCGTGCGCACCGGTGAATTGCGCCTGGCGACGCCGGATCAATTCGATCTGGAACGTGGCTTGTGGATCATTCCGCCCGAGGTGGTCAAGCAACTGCAGGACGGCATGCGCAAGCGTGGCCAGCGGCCGCAGGATATTCCAGCCTATATCGTGCCGTTGTCGGTTCAGGCGATCGAGATCGTTCGTCAGTTACTGGGGCAGGTTAAACCTGCCCAGCGTTACCTGCTGGCCCACCGTAGTGAGCTGAAAAAACGCATTAGCGAGAACACACTGAACGGAGCACTCAAGCGCATGGGCTACGAGGGCTTGCTCACGGGCCACGGCATTCGTGGCACGCTCTCTACTGCACTTAATGAGATCGGCTATCCCAGAATCTGGGTGGATGCCCAGCTCTCTCACGCGGATCCCAATAAGGTCAGTGCGACCTACAACCACGCCCTATATGTGGACCCTCGCAGGAAGATGATGCAGGACTGGGCTGATCGGCTCGATCTGCTGGAGCGGGGGGAAGTAAAAACTGCGGGTAAGCATTTGACGATACTTATTGATGGCATACCGGCGTTGGGTGAAAGGCTAAAAGTATCTGGCGAATCGGTGGTGAATCCGTGGCTTGGCCAAAAACACGGGAAAGGCGGATGATTGGAGAACTTTGTTTGAAATACAGTGATAGTTAAAGTCAGACTGAAACGTATGGCAGCTTCAGAGAAGCTTTAAATGTGAAAAGTCAAATTATCAATAAGTCGTGTTTTGCCGATGCGGGCCGCCACCAAAATCACCAAGTGTGTATCGATACTTGTCGCAGGGCTCAGATTCTTTGCATTTCGGACTTCAAGGTACTCTAGCTGGAAACCGGCAGTCGTTATGCGCTGACGACATTTCTGTAAATAATGCTCATCTACTAGCCTCTTGTCCTTAATTGCCCCAGCTATTTTCTTTAAACATGCGTAAAGGATAGGGGCTATCGTGCGTTCGTGGTCATTCAGATATCCATTGCGAGACGATAACGCCAAACCGTCCGCAGCCCGAACCGTCGGAGCGCCGATGATATCTATTGTCATATTGAGATATTTGACCATCGAGCGAATGACGGCCAACTGCTGATAGTCCTTTTCCCCAAAAAACGCCACGTCTGGCTGCACAATGTTTAACAGTTTGAGGACGATAGTGGCCATGCCGCCAAAGTGACCAGGGCGTACCGCACCGCAAAGGCCCTCAGACACATTCGGAACGCTGACGGTGGCTTGGTTGAGCATTCCATTCGGATAGATCTCTTCAACAGCAGGAGCAAACAGCACATCACATCCGGCCTTGGCCAGCTTTTCGCGGTCAGCGTCGGGAGTCCGGGGATAGCTAGCCAAATCTTCATTTGCTCCGAACTGGAGCGGGTTGACGAAAATACTCGCAACCACGAAATCGACTCGCTGCATTGCACCATGAATCAAAGCGATATGGCCGTCATGCAAGTTACCCATTGTTGGTACTAGGGCGACTTTCTTGTTTTTACCACGAGCGCGGGCCACCAGCGTGCGAAGCCCGCCAATTGTATCAACTGTCAGCATTGCTTCACGCCTCTTTGGTCGTTTGTGTTTCGATGGTCGCAAGCAACCGACTATCACCAGCCGCTAGGGCCTGTAGGGAGCGATACTCGTCAAGACCTCTGACGCTTCCATTGGTCTGCTTCAGCGAAGTATCGTAAATGACATTACTCATCTGTCTGCTTCATTCAAAGGTTATTAAATAGTGCGGTCGATGACTTCTTTCAATTTTCCGAAGTTTAACCATGGCTGCTAGCGGCGCGAACATTGCTCCATGTGCGGCTGAATTTTTCCTTTCTCAAGAGGGTGTAGCCTCTATATCAGGGCGGTAAAATCTCGAGTTGCTGCCAATGGATTTCCCCTCGGCTTGGATGGTCTCGCGACTTAGGGAGGTCTTGTTCAGGAGTTTATGCGGTGCTCGCAGTTTCGAATAACATAGAGAGCTCGGATGATCTAGAGGGACGATTGACTAGTTTTAAAAGAGGCAAGCGCCGAGCTCGAGCAGAAATATGTGACTACTTCAGATCATCCTAGTAGTGGTATAAGTTCATGAATGTTCTGTCAATTACCAGAAAACGTTATTCCATGATACCTGAATAGGAGGGGGGCAATTTCTTGTGTGATCTTGACAGTGATGAGAAGGTTGGTTTGTAGAATTTTTTTGAGCATCACTAAACTCGGCACACCCGGCTAGAAAAACCAAAGAAAAGAAGACGGAGCGTATTTTGGTGGGCATGGTAAACTCGCTTTTGTTATTTTTTGAGTCTGTTTGGTGAATATACCCTTGTAGTGGCTGGAGTCAACTGCAGATTTTGCCACTCGTCGGGACGCCGTTTCTCTCGAGAGAATGGGGCGCCTACGAATTTAAGCCCTGCATAGAGACGTTGCTTAGAGGGCTCTCAATGAACGCTATCATGTCCAGTGGGCGTGGACTCTTAGCTATGGTCAGCATCAACGTTCGCTTTTCTTTTGGTAGCCGCTTGGCGCACCGGCGGGCGGTATTCTTTATGGCCCTGTGGGTTCGGTGAATTTGTGCGCTTAGCATTAAAGCAAATATTGCATCTTTATGAGTCATGGCGCCGCCCTCTACTATTGCGTCTCTGTTGATCTGTCATTGGTGTCAGGTGTTTACTGTGGTGCTTGGGTTGTGCGTGTTAGATCGCGTTGTATCAGGTATGCAGGATTCTAAGCACAGTCTCGTGGAGTAGTGTCGTGCTATCTTCAATGGTTAAAGTAGCATTGCTTTTATCCTCTCTGCTCATTTCAGTTAGCATGGATAGAATTAGGCGTGTGGCTACTTGGAGGGGCATGGGTCTGAATGCTTGAGTTAGTATGCCGTGCTGAATTATTTCAGCGAGTATGAATGTGTACTCTGCGCGGATGGCTTCAATGATCTTTTGTTGATTCGCGGTAAGGTTTCTGAATTCAAGTTGTGCAATGGAGCGATGTTGTGGGCTCGAAGCATTGAATCCGAGATGTGAGCGGATGTAGGCAGAGAGCCGGTGTTCGGGAGAGCTACCTGCTGGTAGATCAACTTTAATGGCATCGAGTAAGTCCGTTTCGTATTCGTCGATCAGTTCGAATAACAGCTCTTGCTTGCCATCTATGTGGTTGTAAAGTGATCCAGGCTGCATTTCCAATGTATTGGCCAGTTTTCTCAGGCTGACGTTATGAAATCCTATTTCACTGAACAATTTCAGGGCGACCTGCCTCACCAGTTGATGTGAGGGCTTATGGTCTATGCCAGAAGTTGCTCTTCCGAGCATCGCTGACAGGTTACAAGTCGATGTAGACGTGCTCATCATGATCATCCAAGAGCTGAGTCTGTATTGGCTGGCTAATAGGTCGCCAATGTCTATTGGCGAGTGTGGGTATTTGTGGGTATTAGGTAATGCTTAAGGCCTTGTAAGTGCTAGTGCGATACCTTGCCCGCCACCGATACACAGAGTAGCCAAACCTTTCTTTGCGTCGCGTCGGATCATCTCGTGGATGAGGCTGACCAGCACACGACAGCCAGACGCGCCTATTGGATGACCGAGAGCGATAGCTCCGCCATTGACATTGACTTTGTCGATATCCCACTTCAGTTCTTTACCGACTGAAAGAGCCTGAGCGGCAAAAGCCTCGTTGGCTTCTATAAGGTCAATTTCATCCAGGGACCAGCGAGCTTTCTCTAGGCATATGTTGCTGGCGTATACCGGGCCAATGCCCATGATCTGCGGATCAACGCCGGTACTGGCATAGGCCTGTATGGTTGCCAGAACGGGTAGGCCAAGAGTCTTGGCTTTTTCTGCACTCATCACGAGTACAGCGGCTGCCCCATCATTGATGGTTGAGGCGTTGCCTGCGGTTACGCTGCCATCCTTCTTGAATGCTGGCTTGAGCTTGGCGAGAGACTCGGCGGTGGTTCCGGCTCGTGGCTGTTCGTCCATGGAGAAGATAAGCGGCTCACCTTGGCGCTGAGGAATAACCACCGGGGTGATTTCGCTCTTGAAACGACCGGACTCGATGGCGGCGCAGGCTAGGCGTTGGGAGCGTGCGGCGAAGGTGTCCTGCTCCTCACGGGTCAGTTGGTAGCAGTCGACCAGATTTTCCGCAGTGATACCCATGTGGTAGCCGTTGAAAGCATCGAGCAGGCCATCCTGTAGCAACGAGTCGGCGAGTTGGGCGTGACCCATGCGCAGGCCAGTACGAGCTTTGGCCAGTACATAAGGAGCCTGGCTCATGCTCTCCATGCCACCAGCGATCACTACTTCGGCGTCACCGCAGCGGATTGCCTGGGCCGCCATGCTGACGGTTTTCAAGCTCGATCCGCACAGTTTGTTCACGGTCAGGGCTGGCACGCTATAAGGTAGGCCGGCGTTGATTGCCGCCTGGCGAGCTGGGTTTTGTCCACAGCCTGCGGTTAGTACCTGGCCGAGGATCACTTCGTCGATGCTGGCCGGATCCAGGCCAGTTTTCTCTAGCAGGGCACGAATCACGATGCTGCCCAACTCTGCGGCGGTAAAACTCGCCAAGCTGCCTTGGAAGGCGCCTATGGCGGTACGAGTTGCAGCTACGATGACGACATCTTGCATGTTGACCTCCGAATTAAAAGCGTGGTGCCATGTCTTTTCAAGAAGACACCACGTTCTGCCAGGCGGCAGAAAACTTGTTCTTGGGGATTTAGTTCTCTGGTCAAGGGCATGGGCTAGTGCCTGCCTAGTGTTCGGGCCACCCGCGAGCCATTGGGTTTGTCCAGTACGGCGCAGATGCGTTGGCCGGCGGTAATCAGCCGCTCCAGGTCGATACCGGATCGGGTACTCAGGCCGTTGGCGTGGCGTTCGGTCGGTAGCAGTCCCTGTTCCTCATCGAAACGGACAGTGCGCGTTGTCACTTCCTGCTCACGCGCGAGCTGGGAGAATCGGTAGTTTCCGGACATGCTCGCGCACCTCCTGCTCGCGTCGAACCTGGCGGATGCAGCCACGATCAAAGCTGGGCCGCATGAATGCGTACTATCTGGGCTGCGCTTTGGAGCCGCTGCCCATCATTGCGCCATTGATCCAGCAGGCGTGCTTTCTGCTCCTGGGCGTGGGCCAGGTAACGCTCCTTGACCGCGCCGTAGCCGCGCACCGCGTCCGGCAGCTCGGCCAGCTTCACGGCAAGTTCGAGCTTGTCCTGGCTGAGCGATGCCAGCAGTTCGTCGAGGAGCTGTTCGTAGCCGAGCAGCCACTCACGCTCCACCTTGCGTTCGTGGGTATGGGCGAAGGGATCGAGCCAGGTATTGCGTACGCGCCTCACTTTGGCCAGGAGCTTGAATCCCTTGAGCATCCACGGGCCGAAACTACGTTTGGCCGGTTCCGCGCCAGGCGTGGTCTTGTTCAGCAGCGGCGGGGCGAGGTGGAAGCTCAGCCGATAGTCACCCTCGAAGGTCGCCTCGATCTTTTCGAGGAACTCGCCGTTGGTAAATAGGCGGGCTACTTCGTATTCGTCCTTGATCGCCAGAACCTTGAAGTAGTGGCGTGCTACCGCCTCGCTGAGAGCGCCGGGCTGACCGATCAGGGCGCTTTCCGCGGCGCAGAATCGCTCGACAAACTTGCGGTAGCGTTCGGCGTAGGCCGCGTCCTGATAGTCGGTGAGGAACTCGCTGCGACGGGAGACGATTTCGTCGAGGTTTTTCGAGAGTTGCCGGTCGCGGCTCTCGACCTTGCTCGTGGCGAGCTTGCCTTGTACCCGGGGCAGGTCGACGGCGGCTCGGCGGCCCCAGACGAAGGCGGTACGGTTGAACTCGACCGCCGTGCCGTTCAGTTCGATGGCTTGCAGCAGGGCGGCCTCACTCACCGGTAGCCAGCCTTTCTGGTAGGCGTAACCGAGCATGAAGGTGTTAGTAGCGATGGAGTCGCCCATCAACGCGGTAGCAATCTTGCTGGCGTCGATGAAGGTCGCCTGACCATCTCCGACTGCCTCGTTGATCTGTGCGGCCATGCCCTCGGTACGGAACTGCGGATCCGGGTTGGCCTGCAGGTTGCCGCTCTCCGCCTGTCGAGCGAAGGTGCGAACGAAGGCGCTGGTGATGCTTTCCTCGCTGTTGACCAGGGCGTGGGTCACGCCCTGGCGTAGCTTGGCCAGGGTCTCGCTGTTGGCGCTGACTACCAGATCGCAGCCCAGCAGTAGGCTGGCTTCGCCCTCGGCGATGCGTGGGGCGAACAGTTGCTCCTGGTGGGCGGCGATACGGATATGCGACCACACCGCGCCGCCTTTCTGCGCCATGCCGGCCATGTCTAGGTTGAGTGCACCTTTGCCTTCGAGGAAGGCGGCCATGCCGAGCAGGGCGCCTATGGTGACCACACCGGTGCCGCCGACGCCGGTGACCAGGATGCTGTAGGGCTCCTCCAGGCTCGGCGCCACCGGTTCAGGCAGCTCCCAGACATCCTCGGCATTTTGCGCCAGGGCCTTGGGCTTGCGCAGCTTGCCGCCTTCGACGGTGACGAAGCTCGGGCAGAAGCCGGATAGACAGGTGAAATCCTTGTTGCAGGACGACTGGTCGATCTCGCGCTTGCGGCCGTATTCGGTTTCCACCGCGACCACCGACATGCAATTGGACTTGCTGCTGCAATCGCCACAGCCCTCGCATACCGCCTCGTTGATAACCACCCGACGCGCCGGGTCGGGGAACTTTCCGCGCTTGCGTCGGCGGCGCTTCTCGGCGGCGCAGGTCTGGTCGTAAATCAGTGCAGATACACCGGTGAACTGGCGCAGTTCGTCCTGCACTTCGTCCATCCTGTCACGGCGATAGACCGGCACGCCGGGAGCCAGGTCTTTCACATCCTGATACTTGTCCGGGTCATCGCTGACCACCACGATCCGTTGTACGCCTTCGGCGGCGAGCTGGCGGGAAATCTGCGGCACGGTCAGCGTGCCGTCCACCGGCTGGCCGCCGGTCATCGCCACTGCGTCGTTGTAGAGGATCTTGTAGGTGATCGACACTTTGGCCGCCACGGAGGCGCGGATAGCCAGCAACCCGGAGTGGAAGTAGGTGCCGTCACCAAGATTGGCGAACACGTGGTGGGTTTCCGTGAACGGCGCCTGGCCGATCCAGGCCACGCCTTCGCCACCCATCTGGCTGAAGGTCTGAGTCTGCGGGTAGATCCAGGCGGCCATGTAATGGCAGCCGATACCGGCCAGGGCGCGGCTGCCGTCCGGGACCTTGGTGGAGGTATTGTGTGGGCAGCCGGAGCAGTAGTGCGGCACGCGTTCCATCAGGTTACCGAACTGCTGCTTGCAACCGAGCTGGGCTTCCAGCACCGCCAGGCGCACTTGCAGCGAGCCATTCGGATGCAGGCGCAGGATACGCCTAGCCAGAGCTCGGGCGATCTGCGCCGGTGTCAGGTCGTTGATCGCCGGCAGCAGCCAGTCGGTGTGCGGCAGGCTCCACTCACCCTTGTCGTCGAATTTGCCGACGATGCGTGGGCGCACGTCTTCGCGCCAGTTGTACAGCTCCTCCTTGAGCTGGTATTCGATCATGTGGCGTTTTTCCTCGACCACCACGATCTCCTCCAGCCCCTCGGCGAACTGGCGCACGCCCTCGGCCTCCAGTGGCCAGACCATGCCAACCTTGTACAAGCGCAGGCCGATCTGCTGTGCCAGCTCCTCGTCGATACCGAGAATGTTCAACGCCTGGCAGACGTCTAGGTAGGACTTGCCGGAGGTGATGATGCCGATGCGTGCCTTGGGCGAATCGAACACGATACGGTCGAGGCGGTTGGCCCGCGCATAGGCTAGCGCCGCGTACAGCTTGTGTTCCAGCAGGCGCTGTTCCTGGGCAAGGGGCGGGTCCGGCCAGCGGATGTTAAGGCCGCCCTCCGGCAGTTCGAAATCGGGAATGACCGGCTGCACGCGATTGATGTCGAGATCGACGATGGCCGCGCTTTCCACCGTATCGGCCACCGCCTTGAGCGCCACCCAGCAACCGGAATAACGCGACATGGCCCAGCCGTGCAGGCCGTAGTCGAGATACTCCTGCACCCCGGACGGCGCCAGCACCGGCATCATCACCGCCTTGAAGATGTGCTCGGTCTGGTGTGGCAGAGAGGAGGAGCGGGCGCCGTGGTCGTCACCGGCGATGGCTAGCACACCGCCGAACTTCGAGGTGCCGGCGGCGTTGGCATGGCGGAACACATCGCCGCAGCGGTCCACACCTGGGCCCTTGCCGTACCACATACCGAACACGCCGTCGTACTTGGCACCCTGGAACAGGTTGACCTGCTGGGTTCCCCACAGCGAGGTAGCGGCGAGGTCTTCGTTCACGCCGGGCTGGAACAGCGTGTGATGTTGCTTGAGGTGATCGCGAGCCTTCCACAGCGCCTGGTCGAAACCGCCCAGCGGCGAGCCTCGGTAGCCGGAAATGAAGCCGGCGGTATCGAGACCGTTGGCGAGGTCGCGCTGACGCTGCATCAGGGGCAGGCGCACCAGCGCCTGGATGCCGGTCATCAGGGCTTTTCCGGTCTGCTGGACGTACTTGTCTTCCAGCGAGGGCGATGTGCTCATGGCTAACCTCCAATTGTTCTTATCGATGCGGCCAGTCTGTGGAGGGCGCATTTTGATTTTGAACAAATTATTGGCTTGTGTTCAGATATCTTGAAGCAATAAAAATATGTTTAAGGTATTTGATAATCAAATACCTGGTGCGGATTGCCCGTGCATTTCGACGATAGCCTTTTGCATTTCGGCGATAGCCCGATTCGTTGTCGCCGTCTCCCCCCTCCCGTTTACTCGTATTGCGCTCCTGTCGAGGGCGCCGCCTTGGTGGCGGAAAACAACAACGAGTGAGACGGAGATTTCTGATGTCGAGTGCCAACCTGATAGGGGGCCGCCTGGCGATTGGTGTGGCGGCGGCCCTGGCGTGCGGCGGACAGCTCCATGCGCGGGAGTTCGAGACCGCCAACCCGGACCTGAAGCTGCGCTGGGACAACACGCTGCGTTACAACCTGGGTGTCCGGGCCGAGGGCCGGGAGCGCGCGCTAGCCAACAACGCCACCTATGACGAGTCCGACTCCAGGTTCGACCGTGGCGATGTGGTGACCAACCGCCTCGACCTGATGAGCGAGTTCGAGCTGGCCTACCAGCAGTACCACGGTTTCCGTGTCAGCGCCGCCGCCTGGTATGACCAGGCCTACACGGATGGCGAGGTGAAGACCGCCCAGGGCAATGTCTACTACCCCGGGGCCTTTCCGGGGCCGAGCACGCCAAGCTACCGAGGGGGTGAATACTCCGGCTTCACCAAGCGCTACCACCGGGGACCCAGCGGAGAACTGCTGGACGCCTTCGCTTTCACCCGCCTCAATCTCGGAGATGTGCCGGTCAGCCTGCGCGTCGGCCGGCATACCGTCTACTGGGGGAGCGGCTTGCTGATTGCCGGCCATGCCGTTTCCTACTCGCAGGCCCCGCTTGATGGACGCAAGGCCGTGAGCAACCCCGGCACCGAAACCCGCGAGATATTCCTGCCGCTGACCCAGCTTTCGGCCCAGGCTCAGGTGACCGACAGGCTATCTCTTGCCGCCCAGTATTTCTTCGAATGGGATACCACCCGTGCGCCGGAAGGCGGCACCTACCTGGCATCGGCCGACGTGGCTCTGGAAGGGCCGAACCAGTTGCCTGTTGCGCCCGGCTTTACGCGTCCCTTGATTGATCCGCTGACCCCGAGCGACCGTGGCAACTGGGGGGTGATGGGTACCTACAGCCTCGATTTCCTGCATTCGGACATCGGCGCCTACTATCGTGAATTCGACGACTACAACCCCTGGGGCCTGCAGGTCGGTAGCAGTTTTGCCCGCTATGTCTATGCCGAGAGCGTCAAGCTCTATGGGCTGAGCTGGTCGGCCGGGCCGCTGCTGGGGGGCGGCTCGTTGGGGGTGGATCTGTCTTATCGGCGTAACGCCTCGCTGATTTCGAGCAATTTCAGCGCGCAAGACAACCAGGGTGCGCGAGGTGATACCTGGCACCTGGTGATCAACGGCCTATGGCTGCTACCGCGCACAGACTACTTCGACACCGGCAATTTCATCGCCGAGATGGCCTACAGCCGCGTGCAGCGTGTAACCGACCACAAAGAACTCTTCAAAGGCGAAGGCTACGGTGGCTGCCCGACGAACCAAGACAAGGAGTGGGGTTGTGCCACACGCAACTACCTCGGTGTCGCCTTCAACTTCGCGCCGCAATGGCTGGGGGTATTCCCAGGTTGGAACATCTCGGCGCCGATGAGCTTCGACTACGGTGTTTCGGGCAATGCCGCCACCGGTGGCGGCAGCGAGGGCAAGTACAGCTACAAGATCGGTGTCAAGGGCACGTTGGACGAGCGCTACGACGTGACCCTGGCCTATATCGGCTACGGCAGCCCACGTAAGTACGCAGACATCCCCGGTGTGGGCAAGACCGTGGTCGGCGGCTCCGGCGATATCGGCCTGTCCGACCGCAACTGGATCTCGCTGACCCTGAGCACCGCGTTCTGATCCGCCGCCGGCCGCGCGGCCGGCGCAGCGCCATGACATCGCGTGCGCGACGAGGTCGCGTCCTGTCCGGCGTTTCCCAAGACTATGAGTGGAGGTTTCCATGCAACCGAACATCTACACGATGGGCCTGCTCGCCATCGCTCTGGCCGGCTCGGCGCTGGGTGACGACAGCTATTCGCCCAACGATCTCGGCGGCAAGCTGACGCGCTTCGGCGCCATCGCCGCCGGCAACGCGGAGGGCACCATTCCTCCCTACGAAGGGGGGCTCAAGGTACCGGCCAGCCTGCAACCTGGCGATGGCAGCTGGCCCAATCCGTTCGACGGGGAGCAGCCTCGACTGCGTATCACCGCAACCAATGCCGACCAGTACGCAGACCAGTTGTCCGCCGGGCAGATGCGGCTGCTCAAGCAGAATCCCGACACCTACTTCATGGATATCTACCCGACCCACCGCACCGCGGCCTTCCCCGAGGCGTTTCTCGCCGCGACCCAGCGCAACGCCAACGATCCTGAGTGCAAGTCGTTCAACGATGGCCTCTCCATTGCCGAGGCCTGTCGCGGTGGCCTGCCGTTCCCGCTGCCGCAGGACGGCCAGCAGGTGATGTGGAATTACATCCTTAACTATCAGGGCGTGAACGGCTGGGACTGGAATCACAGCGCCTACGTGGTCAACCAGGGGCGCCCGACCTTGACCAACACCAACCGCTCCACGGGCGAGAAGCCCTTCTATCAGCTTGAGGTGCCGGGCCGCGATCCGCGCATCGCCCAGCGTATCTGGTCGCGCATCGTCGCCCCGGCGCGCACCGCCGGGCAGGCGTCCGGCTACTGGGACTACCTCGACCCGGTGACGAGCGCGCGTTCGGCCTGGAGCTACTCGACCGGCCAGCGCCGCGTGCGCAAGGCCCCGGAGTTCGCCTACGACACGCCCAACTCGGCGTTCGGCGGAGTGGCTTTCTACGACGAAATATTCCTCTTCTCCGGGAAGATGGACCGCTTCGACTGGAAGCTGTTGGGCAGGAAGGAAATGTTCATCCCCTACAGCAACTACGACCTGAAGTGGAAGTGCGACATGGATACCAAGCTGATGGCCAAGCACATCAACCCGGCCTGCGAGCGTTGGGAGTTGCACCGCGTCTGGGTGGTCGAGGCCACGCGCAAGGAGGGTGTACGTCACGCGCAGAAGCAGCGCCGCTACTACATCGACGAGGATACTTTCGGCGCCGCGCTCTACGACGCCTGGGATGACGCCGGGGAAATGTTCCGCGCTGGAGCGCAGTACAACATCCAGGCATACGGTATGCCGAACAACCCGCAGCAGGATTCCTACTCGCTGTACGACTTCACCCGCGACCAGTACGGCATGTTCGGCAATGGTCCGACCCGCTACCGCAAGGAGGCGATCGCCGAGCGCGAGGCCAATCCGCAAACCATCGCCGCCGGGCAGACCCGCTGAACCAGCCGAGGAGAGTCAAGTCATGCAACATCTCGAAGGCAAGGTCGCCGTGCTCACTGGAGCAGGCAGCGGTATCGGCCGGGCCACGGCCCGGATGTTTGCCGGACAGGGCGCGTGCGTGGTGGTCACCGATCTCTACGAACACGCGGCGCGAGAGGTCGCGCAAGACATAGTCGAGACCGGTGGGCGCGCCATCGCACTGCGGGTCGACGTTGGTGTGGAAGATGACTTGCGGCGGATGATCGCGCTTGCGCTCGACGCTTTTGGGCATCTCGACGTGCTGTTCAACAATGCAGTCAACAAGAATCCGGCGACCGTGCGCGATGTGGATTTCCTCGACTTTAACGAGGAGCTGTTCCACGCCAACATGCGGGTCAACGTGCTCGGCGGCGTGTTGGCCTGCAAGCACGCCCTACCGCACATGCTGGAGAGGGGAGAGGGTTCGATCATTTTCACCTCTTCGACCAGCTCGATCGCCGGCGAGGTCGCCCAGTTCAGCTACGGCGCCTCGAAGGCGGCGCTGAATTGGTACGTGCAGAGCATTGCCGCGACCTTCGGCAAGTGCGGTATCCGCTGCAATGCGATTCTCCCCGGCGTGATCCGCACCCCGGCGATGGAAAGCTGGGCCAACGCGGCGATGCAGGCGGCCTTTCTCGATATCCAGAACGTTCCGCGTCTCGGCGAGCCCGAGGACATCGCCGGTATGGCGCTGTACCTGGCCTCGGACGAATCCCGCTACGTCAATGGTGCGCTATTGCGCGTTGATGGCGGCATGAGCTGCGCCACGCCAATGGTGCCGGTCGTGCGCACCTACCTCTGACCCTTTCATCAGGAGCCGTTATGGGGCAGTTACAAGAGAACTTCATCCGCGAATTCTGCGCTGCCTGGGGCGATGGCAGCGCCCAGTCGCGGCCGCAGGTCGACAAGATCGTTTCCATGCTGGCCGAGGACGCTGTCTGGCAACTCTGGGTCCCGGGTGGCCCGGTCATCCGCGGACGCGCTGCGCTGCGCCGAGAGATCGAGCGACAGATGAGCTACACCAGCCACAACCTTTGCACCATCAGGCACATGGTTTCCTCCGACAACTTAGTGATGACCGAACGTGACGACTACGCGGTGTCCAGCGGTAAGCCGATGCCGCATTCGATGGTGGCGGTCTACGAGCTCGACGCGCAGGGCCTGATCAAGGCCTGGCGTGAGTACCTGGATACCGCCGACCTGGCGAAGAAAAAAGGCGTGGCGCTCGATCAGGTCGGCGGCCCCGGCCTGGACGAAGCGAAGCACTGAGCAATTTCTGGAGAAGCGAATGCAATCGCTAGACACGCAAGAAAGCGCCGGAGCGCTCATCGAACAGAAGCTGCGGACCTTCGTCGAACGGCTGAGTGGCGGCCAGGTGACGGCCATGCAGCGCCTGCCGCGCTGGCGGCCAGCCTGGAACCTGGACGTGCGCCGTGGGGAGGAAGTCCTCCGCCTGCACATCCGCGGCGAGCGCGGCGGCGACGTCAGCCCGTTCCCGGAGCTGCGCCGCGAGGCGGACATCCTCAGCCTGCTCGGCGAGCAGGGTATCCCGGTGCCGCATATCCATGGCTTCTGCGAGGACCCGCCGGCTATCGTCATGGACCTGGTGCCCGGGACCCGCGACGTTGGCAGCGCCGCCAGCGACGAGGAACGCCGCGCACTGGCCCGCCAGTACGTGCGCGCCATGGCGGCCATGCACCGATTGCCCCTGGAGCCGTTCGTGGCCAAGGGCGTCCGCTTACCGCAGGGCGCCGACGAGATCAGCCTGGCCGGGCTGGAGGCTTATTACCCGCTGTACCTGCGCAACAAGACTCGGCCACAGCCGCTGGCCGAGTTCGCCCTCGGCTGGCTACGC
This sequence comes from Pseudomonas sp. NPDC077186, assembly GCF_044543505.1. NCBI lineage: Bacteria > Pseudomonadati > Pseudomonadota > Gammaproteobacteria > Pseudomonadales > Pseudomonadaceae > Pseudomonas > Pseudomonas sp. NPDC077186. The sequence continues at coordinate 69,950 of NZ_JBITWE010000001.1, read as the reverse complement.
CGCAACGTGCCCAGGCACCGCACCAGAGCCGCTTTCGTGCAGTACGACTCGGGCCAGTACCTGTTCGCGGATGGCAAGCTCAACGCTCTCTACGACTTCGAGTTCGCCATGATCGGCGACCCGTTGGCGGACCTGGCCTCGGCGCGTATGCGCGACAACTACGAGCCGTTGGGCGAGACCTTCAGCGAGCTGTACCGCTATTACCAGGAGGTCAGCGACGAGCCGGCCGATGCGGATGTGGTGCGTTACCACACGGTGCTGTTCTCCACTGTCAGCACCATGCAGTTCTCCGCCACCGTCGCCACGCCGCAGCCGGGCGACCCGCATGACACCTACATCGAGTTCGACCTGGCCCTGCGCCGCGTTGTCGTGCATGCCCTGGCCGAGGCGATGGGCATTGCCATAGAGACGCCGTCACTGACACTCGTCGAGGTGGGAGCGAACGCCCAGTTGCTGACGATGCTCGCCGACGCGGTCGGGCGGATCGAGGTGAGCGATGAGTTCCAGAAGTCCCGGCGTGCCGCCGCGCTCAAGCTGGTCGAGTACCTCGGTCGCGCCGATGCCATGGAGCTTGAGCTGCGGCGCCTGGAGCGGGAGGAGGCCGAGGTGCTGCTGGGGCGGCGCTTCGAGGACCACGGGCAGATCGACGCCGCCCTGGAGGCTTTCGTCCGGGATGCCGGGCCGGAGTATGACGAGCGTTTGCTGCGCCTGTTCATGGCGCAGATCGAACGTCGCGTCCAGGTATTCGGTGGCAGCGCCATCGGCGCGTCGGCCAGCCATATCGACCTGCCGCCCATCTAGGCACGCGGCTCCATCCCCCTTATGCGGCCTCTGGGCCAGGAGTACAGATGATGGGTGAACTCGAACAAGCCAGCGATGCGTTGGCGTTCAAACGGAAATACGGCCCCTGGGCGCTGATCGCCGGGGCCTCGCACGGGGTGGGCGCGGCGTTCGCCCGCCAGTTGGCGGCGCGTGGCCTGAACTGCGTGCTGGTGGCGCGGCGCCAGGACGCCCTGGACGCGCTGCGCCTGGAACTGGTTGCCCACCATGGCGTCGAGGTGCTGGTGGTCAGCCAGGACCTGTCGCATGCCGATGCGGCGAGTAGCCTGCTCGCCGCCGTGGCGGAGCGCGAGATCGGCCTGTTCGTCTACAACGCCGGCGGCGACCCTTTCCTTACCCGTTTCCTCGACACCTCGGTGGAGGACTGGAGCTCGCTGCTGCGTCTCAACGCCTCGACGCCGATGGCGTGCTGTCATGCCTTCGGAGGGCGGATGCTTGGCCGTGGCCGGGGAGGGGTGATCCTGGTTGGTTCGCAGGCCGCCCTGGGCGGCATCCGCAAGCTGGCCATGTACAGCGCCAGCAAGGGCTTCGCGATGAACCTCGGCGAGTCGCTGTGGGCCGAGTGGCGGGACCGGGGCGTGGACGTGCTGAACCTGCTCATCGGCACCGTGGATACCCCGACGATGCGCGAAGCGATGGTCAGGTTGAACATCCCCGATGCCCTGAGCATGCCCTTGCCCCAGGCCGAAGACGTGGTTGCCGTGGCCCTGGACGGACTGGGCAACGGGCCGACGCTGATCCACCCAGACGACCTGGCGTCCGGCGAACCACACCGGCGGCCAGGCGTCGCGCGCCGCGAACACACCATTGGCAAAAGCGCCGAGGCGGCGGTCTTCATTGGTGCCGATTGACTCGGCAGAGGTTTGAGCATGAAGCATTTCAACAATGAAGAGTTCAAGCGCGGCTGGCATGTGCTGATACTGGCCATCGTTGGCGTGGCCACCAGTTCCAGTTCGCTGCTGCTGTACAGCTTCAGTTCCATGGTCATCCCGCTGGAGCAGGCCATGGGCTGGGCGCGCAGCGACCTGCAGGCGGCGATCACCGCACTGTCCCTGGGCACCATCGTCGCCGCGCAACTGGCCGGCTGGCTCAACCTGCGCTACGGCCTGCGCGCCGTCACCCTGGTGTCGCTGGTCGTGCTGAGCCTGAGCCTGTTCATGCTGGCGCGCGTCGACGGCTCGATCTGGATGCTCTACCTGGGTTTCTTCCTGGTGCCCCTGGCCGGTGTCGGGACCCTGCAGATCACCTGGTCGCACCTGGTCAACTTGTGGTTCGAGGAGAACCGCGGCTTCGCCCTGGCGATCATTCTCAGCGGTTCCGGGCTGGCGGCGATCATACTGCCGCTGATCACCAGTTGGGCCATTGGCCGTTGGAACTGGCAGGCCGGTTTCATCGCCCTCGGCCTGTTGCCAGTGCTGCTGGCCCTGCCACTGGCGTTGCGCTGGCTGGTACCGGTGGTGGCGGTTGGTGATGCCCGCGCGCAGGCGCCGATGGTGGAGGCGGTGCGCCACCCCGGCATCTTGCTGCGCGACGCCCTGGGTTCCTGGCGCTTCTGGGTCTGCAACCTGTCCATGACTCTGGTGGTGGCCTGCGTGGTCGGTATGGTTACCAATATCGTGCCGTTGTTGCAGGATCGCGGCCTGAGCGCATCCCAGGCCAGCCAGGTGTTCAGCAGTTTCGGTATTTCGCTGATCCTTGGCCGGCTGGTGGTGGGCTACCTGATCGACCGCCTTTGGGCACCGGGCGTTGCCGCCCTGGCCTTGCTGCTTCCGGCCTTCGCCTGCCTGATTTTCGCCTACACCGAAGCCAACCTGCTGCTGTTCATCCTCGCCACCCTGCTGGTGGGCATCGGTGCCGGTGCCGAGTTCGATATTGCCGCTTTCCTTATCGCCCGCTACTTCGGCATGCGTGATTACGGCCGGCTGTTCGGCGTGCATCTGGGTCTTATCACTGCCGGTGCGGCCGCATCGCCGCTGTTGTTCGGTGCCTTGCTCAGGGACACCGGCAGCTATACGGCCATGCTCGGTTTTTGTTTTGCCTGCTTCGTGGTGGGCCCCTTGCTGCTGCTGACCCTGGGTGGCTACCCGGTGTTCAGGCGCGAAGCGTTACCGGTACATTGAGCCTGCTTGCTAAATATCTAGACAACTTTGCATAATATGTTCAACTTTGTGCCGTCCCTGAACAACAAGACAGAGAAGGAGATTGTCATGCGTGCTGCCATCATTTCCGAACGCAATGCCCCGCCGGTGGTGGGGGATTTCCGTGAGCCAGAGCCGCAGGACGGTGCGGTACTGATCGACGTCGACACCGCCGGCCTCGGTGGCTGGGATGTGCTCGGTGCCTATCGTCTGGGTGTGGAATATCCCTGCGTGATTCGTGGAGAGGGCGTAGGTCGTGCGCCTGATGGCCGGCGCGTGTACTTCGGCGAACGCTCGGTGGCGCCGTTCGGTGCCTGGGCCGAGCGCACCCTGGTGCCTGCCGCCGAGGTGTGGGAAGTGCCTGACGAGGTGGACGACAAGACCGCCATCAGCATGGGTATCGCCGCCACCGGAGCCATAGTGCCGTTGGAGAAGGCCGCGATCCAGAAAGGCGAGAAGGTGCTGATCCTCGGTGCTACCGGCACCCTCGGCCAGATTGCCCTGCAACTGGCGCGCAACATGGGCGCCGGCAAGGTGGTGGGCGCGGCGCGTTCGGCCCATGCGCTGCTGGGCCTGAAGTCGCGCGGCATAGCCGACGAGGTGGTGACCCTGGGTGGCGCCGATGATGTGGCCGCATTGAAGGACGCCGCCGACGGCGGCTTCGACGTGGTCCTCGACCTGGTCTGTGGCCAGCCGATGCTCACCGCGTTGAAGGCCACCAACTGGGGCGCGCGGATCATGACCATCGGCACTGGGGCGGGGCGGCAGGTCAACCTGGACATTGCCGACCTGCTGTTCCGCTCGCTGTCCTGTATCGGCACCGGTCAGCGCCCACCGGCCGAACGCGAGCAGATCTGGCGACGTCTGCTGAAAATCGCCAAGGAGCAGGGAATCCAGGTCGACTATCTCGACTACACCCTGGATCAGGCGGCCGAGGCCTGGGCTACCCAAGTGGCCGGTCCGCACGCGAAGATTACGGCCAGAATAAAGCGCTGATCCATGCCGTGGCCCGAGCGCCATGAGCCTGTGGGAGTGGTCTCAGCCGCGAGGCTGCCATGAACCTATTGTGGTCGCAACGGATCGCCGCTTCCATAAAGGTTGTTTTCGACCTCTGTTAACTTGTGCGACTTCAGCGGCTGCGCTGCCGGCGGAACTCTTCTGGGGTCAGTCCCACTTCCTTACGAAAGGCCGCGGTAAAAGCCGCGGCATTCTGGAAGCCCGCGCCATAGGCGACCTGCTTGATCAGCAAGCGTTGATCGGAGAGCAGCGTCATGGCCTTTCTGACCCGGATCTCCGCGGCATAGCGGCGCAGCGTCTTGCCGGTGGTGTTCTTGAGGCGAGTCGATAGCTGCCTAACCGGCAAGGAACAGGCCGCTGCCAGATGCCGCAAGGACGTATCCCCCTCTGGGCCTGCTTCCAACATTTCCCTTAGCAGCAGGAGTTGGCCAGGGCTGAGTTTGCCGTTCTCCTCGGTGTCGCCGTGGTCACGGAGAAACTCCCGGTGCAGCTCCAGGGCGATGCCGGTCAGTAGGCATTCGATGTGCAGTTCGCTGGCGAAGCCGGGGGTGGTGACCTCTTCCGCCAAACGTCGCAGGGTAGCTTGCAGGTAGAGGCTCTGTAGGTTGAGCATTTCCTCGCAGGCGCGGCTGTTCCAGTCCCAGTGGAGAGCGGCCAGCGAGCCTAGGTTCGCCGGATCGAACATGCAGATCAGCGACTTCTGCTGGTAGGCGCCATGTTTGAGATGGAATTCGGTACCATGAGGAATGAACAGAAGCTGGCCAAGTGGCTTGAAACAGTGCGCGGCATGACCGTCGAAGCTGCCGAAATTGTGTGTGGTGCCGTTGCAGGCGAGGCCGGGTGGCGTCAGTAGCATGCGTACCAGGCAATTCTTCTGGAGCTTGATCAAGGCCGTGCCCGAGCTGGGCCAGTGGGCGTGTTCCAGGCGAATGTCGAAACCTTGTTTGCGTAGCGAGGCTTCGGTCCAGAAATCGCCAGTATGTTCGGATTCGTATTCCTTGTAGCTGATCGCGTTCATTTTCAACCTTCAGCAATTCTTGTTCTTGGCGCTGAAATTCGAACGGTCGCGAAACCGTCGGGCAGATCTGAGCTGCAGTGCAGTAGGTCTGGCTCCTAGTCACTACCCGAGTTTACTCAGCGTATCGGTGAGGGCGATTCATAAAAATGAGAGACAGGTATTAGGAAAGCAGATGGCGAAGGGCAAAGACATTTCCATGCGCCAGCTCCGCTACTTCGTGGCGGCGGCGGATGCCGGCCAGTTCTCTCAGGCTGCGCTCAAGGTGCATGTCTCACAGTCGGCGATCACCGCGGCGGTCCTGCAGTTAGAGGAGACGTTGGGAGTCAGTCTGTTCGAGCGCCTACCTTATGGCGTGGCATTGACCGCCGAGGGCCACAAGTTTGCCCAGCACGCTCGGCACATCCTCGACACCTTGCAGGATGCCTTGAGTGAACCCCTGTTCTTGAGCCACGCGATGCAGGGGGTGGTTCGGGTAGGTGCTTCCTACACAGTACTCGGTTACTTCCTGCCTACGCTGCTGGCGCGCTTCAAGCGAAGCTATCCGCAGGTGGAGATCGATCTAATAGACATGGATCGCACGAGTATCGAGGCTGCGGTGACCGATGGTCGGCTCGATCTGGGGTTGGCGATCATTTCCAACAGCTCGGACCTGTCCCGTTTTGAACACCATGTGTTGATTCGTTCGCGTCGCCAGCTCTGGTTGGCCAGTCAACACCCGCTGATGGCGACGACCTCGATCACCCTGGAGGATGTCGCCAGGCATGCCTATATCCTGGCGACGGTCGACGAGGGCAACGTATCCACCAGTCGTTACTGGGAAGCGCGTGGCTTGGTGCCGAATGTGGCGTTTCGCACTTCCTCCATGGAGGCCTTGCGCGGCCTGGTCGCCCATGGCTTTGGCGTCACCATCCTCTCCGACATGCTCTACCGCGCCTGGTCCCTGGAGGGCAAGAAAATCGAGGCCCGTCCGCTGGTGGACGCCATTCCGCCGATGGAACTGGGGCTGATCTGGCACCCCGAAGCCGTCTTGCCGGAGCCAGCTCAGGCTTTCCGTCAGTTTCTGGTCATGACCTGTGCTTCCTGACTGCGAGCCTAAGAGGCTGGCGCCCCCACCCTGTATGCGAGGCTTTGAGGCACATGCCAAGACCATCTCTCATACGGGGGGGTAGCACAGGAGCGGTTGGTTCGGCCTGATCCGGGTCGCTAGTGCTTCTCCAGCTCGGCCTCGATGGCCTGGAGCAGGCGTGGATCGTCCGTTGCCACGTCCGGAGCGAAACGACCGACCACCTGGCCGTTGCGGTCGACCAGGAATTTCTCGAAGTTCCACAGCACCGCTGGTGCCGGTTCGGGCTCTATGCCATAGCCTTTGAGGCGTTCGCGCATCGGCCCTTCGCCAGTGGCCTGTGGCTGCGCTTCAGTCAGCAGACGATACAAGGGGTGGCGGTCTGCGCCCGTCACCACGATCTTCGAGAAAAGGGGGAATTGGACGGCGTATTTCAGGCTGCAGAACGCTTTGATCTCTTCATCGCTGCCTGGCTCCTGTTCCCTAAAGTCGTTGGCCGGAAAGCCCAGTACTTCGAGCCCGACTTCACGCTTGTCTTCATAGAGCTTTTCCAGTCCCTCATATTGCGGGGTAAGCCCGCACTTGGATGCGACGTTCACTACCAGCAGCACCTTGCCCCTGAAGCGGTCAAGTGTCAGGCGCGCTCCATCGATAGTTTTGAGTGGGATGTCGTAAATCGTCTGGGTCATGCCGTTCTGCTCCTTGCGGTTGTGGAAGTAGGGGATTTCTCAAGCGTTTTCGTTGCGCTTGCGGGCGGCTTCGGCGAAGTCTCGCTTGAGGGTGGGAAAGTAGGCGATTTGTCCGCCCATGCCGCCGCTGATGTCGATGGAGGCGGCGCTGATGAAACTGGCGTAGTCACTGGCCAGGAACAGGGCCATGCCGGCGACGTCATCGGGTTTACCGAAGCGGCCTAGCGGCACCACCTTGAGCACCATCGCGTCGAATTCCTCACGGCTCACACCCGGAGGCATCTCCTTGTAGTGGCGGTCCCATTGCCCGGTGTCGATCCAGCCCATGTTCAGGCTGTTGACCAGGATATTGTCCTTCGCCAGGGACATGCCCAGCGAACGTGACAGGGCGACGCAGGAGGCCCGGTTGATCACCGAGGGAATGCCGTCCGGCGTGGGAATGGTGCCGGCCAGGGCGTTGATCTCGATGATCCTGCCCCAACGCTGAGCACGCATATGCGGCACCACCGCCTGGACGAAGCGGAAGTGGCCCATCTGCAGGATATTGGCATGTTCGAGGATGGCTTCCGGGGTCAGCGTATCCAGGTTACCGCCCTTACCCTGGCCAGCGTTGTTAATCAGCACGTCCACACCGCCCCAGGTTTCGACTATCTCTGCGACGAATGCCTTGACCCCCTCGGTGTCGGTGACATCGACGGCGCGGGCAATAACCGCCTGGGCTGTCGCCTCCAGCGCCTTGCCGGTCGCGATCACCGCTTCCTCGCTGCGGGCGCAGATGGCGACGCGCGCACCCTCGGTCGCGAAGGCCTGGGCAATGGCCCGGCCGATACCGCGTGACGCTCCGGTCACGATGACACGTTTGCCACTGAGATCGATGTTCATGGGTTCTCCTTGGTGAGTTCGAGCCGTTGCCCGTGCGGGAGCAGTGTCTAGGCTGTTCACAGGACGGGACGGTTTGTCGTCAGGCCATTAAAGCCCAATCTGCACGATCTGTTAATGCTTTGTTGAACGATTATTATGATTGTGTTTAATTTTGTGGCTGGCGCCTGGTGGCTGTCCATGGGTGATCCCCTGCACGGCCTGGGGCTAGCAAGCGCTTTAGGTGAGCTGCTTTATAGAAAAATTCTGTATATAGAATTTCAATCTGTATGTGGAATTTTTGTTTTTTATCAGCTAGGGTGTCGACAGGCTAGATAGAACGATTCCTCTGTTATTGTGCAAAAAGAGGTGAGATTCTCAGGCTTGCCTGATGGCGGTTGGAGTGGTTCTTTCTGTAAGTCGTTGAAAATAAAAACAAAAGGTTACGAGATGAAACAGATCATGAAGCTTGGCCGGAAAACAGTCTCGCTCAGTGCCCTGGCGGTCGCAGTCATGGGCTGCGCCGGTGGCGCGACGGCAGCGTCGTTCGATGTGGGCAACCCGGATGTTCGCCTGCGCTGGGACAATACCCTGAGGTACAACCTCGGCGTCCGCATGGAAGAGCAGGACTCCAAGATCATGAACAACCCGAACTACGACGAGTCCGACGGCAAGTTCGACAAGGGCGAGATCGTGACCAATCGTCTCGACCTGCTCAGCGAGATCGACCTGTCTTACCGCAACGATTTCGGGGCACGGGTCAGTGCCGCTCTCTGGTACGACCACGCCTACCGTGATACCGACGTCGACAGCAATCTCCGCGGTTTTGCCACCAGCTATAGAAACGACCGTTACAGCTCCGAGGCCAAACGCTACGTTCATGGCCCTTCGGGCGAGATCCTTGATGCCTTCGTCTGGACCAACTTCAGCCTGGGCGCGACGCCGGTCAATCTGAAAGCCGGTCGGCACACTAACTACTGGGGCGAGGGCCTGCTGTTCGGCGCGCATTCCGTTGCCTACTCGCAGGCTCCCCTTGATGGTATGAAGGCGGTAACCAGTCCCGGCATCGAGACCAAGGAAGTCTTCCTGCCGATCGGCCAAGTTTCGGCCAAGGCGCAGGTGACGGACAACCTGACGCTAGCTGGTCAGTACTTCTACGAATGGGACAACAGCCGCTTCCCTTACGGCGGCACTTATTTCGGTGCCGCGGACATGCTGTTCGAGGGAACCCACCAAATGCCGCTCGCTCCCGGCTTCAATCTTCAGCGAGATACGTCGAAGAGAGGTCGCGACGGCGAGAACTGGGGGGTGATGGCCAAGCTTAACGTCGAGGCGATCGAAACGACCTTGGGGGCCTACTATCGTGAATTCGACGACTACCAGCCCTGGTTGACGCCGCAGGTCGATGTGGCTAACCGGTCTTACCGCCTGGTCTATCCGCGTGACGTCAAGCTTTATGGCCTCAGCTTCTCGCGCGCCATTGCCACCGCCGCTGTCGGCGCCGAGTTGTCCTATCGCAAGGGCGGCGCCCTCAATGCCACCGGCGTCAGCCTGGTCGATAATGAGGGGCCGCGTGGCGATACCCTGCATGCAGTGGTCAATGCCGTGTATGGCGTGCCGCGTAACTTCATTGCCAACAACGCTACTCTGGTCGCCGAGCTCGCCTACAGCCGCCTGCAGAAGGTGACTGAGCACAAAGAGCTGTTCAAGGGCGAAGGCTACAACTGCGTCGATGTGCAAATAGGTGGTCGGGGTGATAAGTCCGATGGTTGTTCGACCAAGGACTACTGGGCCGTTGCGGTGAACTACACCCCGCAGTATGTCGAAATCCTGCCGTCTTGGACCCTGGAAGTGCCGCTGACAATCAACTATGGCCTGAAGGGCAACGCCGCCAGCGCCGGTGGCGGGAGCGAGGGCGCTCTGTCCTGGTCGGTGGGCGCCAAGATGACCTACCGCCAGGAGCACGAGTTCAGCCTGCGCTACGCCGACGTATCGGCCCAGGAGAAGAACTCCCGCAACATCTATGGCGAGCGCATGGTCAATGGCAACGGCAACGTGGGCGGAACTGATCGCGGTTGGCTGGCCTTCACTTACAAAACCTCCTTTTAATAAGTCCAATAACGGAGATTGGTTATGAAACTCCAACTCGCTTTGAGCATCGCCCTGAGTGGATTGTCCGCGTGCGCGTTCGCCGCTGTTACAGCAGAAGAAGCTGCCGAACTGGGCAAATCCCTTACTCCCTGGGGGGCGATCCTGGCCGGTAACGCCGAAGGCACCATCCCGGCTTACGAGGGCGGCCTGCGCCAGGCGCCGGCAGGCTTCCAGCCGGATACCGGCTTCTGGGTCGATCCCTTCAAGGATGAGAAACCACTGTTCAGAATCACTGCGGCGAACGTCGAGCAGTATGCCGACAAGCTGAGCGAAGGCCAGAAAGAGCTGCTGCGCAAGAACCCGGATACTTGGTACATGGACATTTATCCGAGCCATCGTACTACCGCCTATCCGCAAGAGGTGGTCGACGCCACCATCCGTAATGCCACCAATTGCAAGATCGAAAAGGACGGCCTGGCGGTGAGTCCGGATTGCCGTGGCGGCTTGCCGTTCCCAATTCCGAAAACTGGCAACGAGGTCATGTGGAACCAGCAGCTGCGGTACAAGATTGGTTCCGGTTATTCCACCACATTGGCGTCCAATAGCTGGGTGGTCGACAGCAATGGCCAGGTGACCAAAACCGCCGAGCAGGCGACCTTCGAGGAAACCCCTTACTACCAGATCAACCAGGCAGACCGGGATCCTATGATGTATGCCCGCGTATACTCGCGCAACGACTTCCCCGCGCGCCGTTCCGGTGAGGTCATCGTTCTCAGCGATTACCTTGACCCCCAGGCCAAGCCACGCCGCGCCTTCAGCTATACCCCGGGACAACGTCGGGTCAAGCTGGCGCCCGAGTTCGCCTTCGATACCCCGGTGGCCAGTCAGGGCGGAGTGACGCTGTTCGACGAACTGCAGATGTTCTCCGGCAGCCAGACCCGCTTCGACTACAAGCTGGTCGGCCGCAAGGAAATGTTCATTCCCTACAACGCGTACAAGTTCTACTTCGATTGCAAGGATGAGCAGCAATTCCTAAAGAACCACGCCAATCCTGCCTGCGAGCGCTGGGAGCTGCACCGTGTATGGGTGGTTGAAGCCACGCTCAAACCCGGTCAGCGCCACGTTTACAGCAAGCGCACCTATTACCTCGACGAGGACACTTTCGGTATCGGCCTTTACGACGCTTGGGACCGGAGTGGCGCTCTGTATCGGGCACTCTTTCTCAGCGGAGTGCAACTCTATGACAAGGACATCCCCTACAACGTTAAGAACGTCGTATACGACTTCAACAAGGGCATGTACGCGTTACTCAACGATGCGCACAAAGGCGGCTACCGCTTCTTTGACAAACCGTACTCGGAGCGCGAAATGAACCCCGAGGCGATCGTCTCGCGGGTAACCCAGCGCTGACTTGTGTCGCTATCTGTCCGTGCGGGTCTACTAGGCTCGCGCGGACCTGAAATAGAGCAGGCCAGGGCGATTTCCGTACGTCCGGATGCGCCCTGTGGTTGAGGATAAAAACAATGATTAGCCCCGGCCTTGACGTGATTCATCCGTTGCACCGCCGTGTAGACACAGTCATGCGCTCATGTCGCCAGCGGTTGTGTACTGCCGCGCTGATTTCCCTGTTGCCGCTTTTGGTAACAATTAGGGTGGAGGCCGCTGTCGGCTCCGACCCCTTGGATGCGCCAGCGGCGATGATCGATGCCGGTGTGTCGGCTCCGGTGATAGGCGTTGCGCAAGTCGGTGGAACCCTGGTCAGTGTCGGTCCGCGTGGGCTGATCCAACGATCCATAGATGGTGGCCAGTCCTGGCAGCAGGTACCCAGCCCGGTGTCCAGTGATCTGGTTCAGGTACGTTTCAGCGATGAGCGCAACGGTTGGATTGTTGGTCACGACTCTGTGTTGCTGCATACCTCCGACGGTGGCGACAGCTGGCAGATTCAGCTTGACGGGCGTCGCCTGCTGGCCTTGCTGCAGGGCTGGTACGGCCAGCGTGCTGAGGCTGGAGATGCGATAGCCGATGACATGCTCCGTGAAATCGGCATGGCCATGACTACCTCGGCGACGCCCGATGTAATGGCCGCGCCTTTTCTCGATGTGTTGTTCGACGGCCGGGGCCACGGTTTCGTGGTTGGCGCATTCGGCATGATCCTGCACAGCCGGGATGCAGGCGCGACCTGGGAGCCCTGGATCGAACACACCGACAATGATCGGCGCATGCACCTGTACGGGCTGGCCGAACGCCAGGGGGTGTTCTACGTCGCCGGCGAGCAGGGGCTGCTGATGCGCCTGGAACCACAGGCAGGGCGCTTCGTCGCGCTGCAGGTTCCCTACGGCGGTACCTTCTTCGGCGTGCGGGCCCTCGACGGCCTGCTGCTGGTGCACGGCCTACGTGGCAACCTGTTCGCCAGCCGAGATGATGGCCAGCAATGGCGGAAAGTTGAAACTGGCCTGGAGTCCAGTTTGGTGAGCCTAGTGGAGCAGGGCAGCAAACTGGTCGTCGTCAGCCAAGATGGGCAGATGGTCGCCGTCAATTCCAACACCCTGGCTGTTACCTCGCTGCAGCCTGTGCGGGTCGGTGAGATCTACGCGGCGAGTCTTTCCAGTGCGGCTGATGACAAATTGGTCGTGGCGCTGTTTTCCGGCGCCCGGGTTGTCGCCATTGCTAAGGCGGACTGATTTCGCCTGCTGGACCCTTTGAGAGATCGGAAAAATGGTAGAGCAGAAATACAACAGCGGAATGCCGGTGGTCCCTGACCTGCGGGACTTCGACATGACATCCGGCGGGCTCTTCGAGCGGATGATTTTCAATAACCGCGCCCTGGTGGTGGTTGCCTGCCTGCTCGCCACGTTGGTGCTCGGCTTTTTTGCCTCCCGCCTGGAGGTGAACGCCAGTTTCGAGCGGATGATCCCGAGCTCCAGCCCGTACATCAAGAACTACCTGGCTTATAAGGATCAACTGCCGGGGCTGGGCAACAGCATCCGTGTGGTGGTTTCGAACAAGCAGGGCGATATTTATGAGCCGGAGTACCTGCAGGCGCTGCAGGAGGTGAACGACAAGCTCTACCTGATTCCCGGTGTCGACCGCTCCTGGATGAGATCGCTGTGGATGCCGATCGTGCGTTGGAAGGAAGTGACCGAGGAGGGCATCGACGGCGGCGCGGTGATGCCCGCCGACTATGACGGCAGTGATGCCTCGATCGATGCCCTACGCCATAACATCGCCCGTGCAGGTATCGTCGGTAGTCTGGTGGCCAACGACGCCCGCTCTAGCATGATCGTCGCGCCTTTGCTCGACACCAACCCGCAGACCGGCGAGCCGCTAAGCTACGGCGACTTCTCCCGGCAGTTGGAAGAACAACTGCGTTCGATGGAGAGCGACAGGGTCGGCATCCACATTGTTGGTTTCAGCAAGCTGGTTGGTGATCTGATCGATGGTCTCTACGCGGTGATGCTGTTCTTCGGTGCCTCGGTGGTGATTGCCGCACTGTTCGTATATTTCTACACCCGCTGTCTGCGCAGCACCCTGCTATTGGTCGGTATCGCCGTGGCCGGCGTAGTCTGGCTGCTCGGTCTGATGGAGTTGCTCGGCTATGAACTCGACCCATATTCGATTCTGGTGCCATTCCTGATCTTCGCCATCGGGGTCTCCCATGGCACGCAGAAGATGAACGGTATTCTCCAGGACATCGGGCGCGGTACGCACAAGTACGTCGCCGCGCGCTATACCTTCCGCCGCTTGTTTCTTACCGGACTGACCGCGCTTCTGTGCAACATCGTCGGCTTCGCCGTGCTGGTGATCATCGATATTCCGGTGATCCGCGATCTGGCCCTGACCACCAGCATCGGCGTGGCCGTGTTGATCTTCACTAAACTGCTGCTGATTCCGGTGGCGCTTTCCTATATCGGGGTGAGCAAGAAGGCTGCCCTCATCGCCATCGAGAAGGACCGCGCCGGCGAGCAGAACCGTGGTTTTCTTGGCCTCGTCTGGCACGGTCTCGACCGTTTCACCGAGCGCCCCTGGGCGATAGCGGTGATTGCTCTGTCGTTGCTCGTCACCGTTTTTTGCAGTGTGGTCATGCTTGATCTCAAGATTGGCGACCTTGACCCCGGTGCCCCTGAGCTGCGCCCCGATTCGCGCTATAACCGCGACAATGCCTTCATCACTGCCAACTATGGGCTGTCCAGCGATCAGTTCGTGGTGATCATGAAGACCAGCGATGACGGTTGCCGCCTCTATCAGCCGCTGCAGATTATGGATCAGTTGGCCTGGCGGCTACGCCAGACTGAAGGTGTGCAGACCACCAGTTCGCTGGCCGAGACCGTGCGTTTCTTCACTGCAGGCATGGCCGAGGGCAGTGGCAAGTGGCTGACCATCAGTCGTGACCAGGCCATTACCAATTCATCGGTCGACGCGGCAATGATTTCATCGCCGGGCATCACCAACCAGAAGTGCTCGGTCACGCCATTGGTCGCCTACCTAGCCGACCATAAGGCCGATACGCTCAGCCGTGTGCTGCATGTCGCCGAGGATTTCGCCCGTGAACACAACGTCAGCGACGGTGAACAGCCGGTAGAGTTCCTGCTCGCCGCCGGCAGTGCCGGGATCGAGGCCGCCACTAATATTGAGGTGGAGAAGGGCATCGTCACCATGTACTTGGCGGTGTATGGCGCCACGGCGTTGCTCTGCCTGCTGACCTTCCGTAGCTGGCGGGCAACCCTGGTGGCGCTGATCCCGCTGGTGATGACCACCATTATCTGCAAGGCGCTAATGGTCTGGCTGGGTATTGGCCTGAAGGTGGCGACTCTGCCTGTGATCGCCGTCGGTGTTGGGGTCGGTGTCGACTACGCCCTGTATCTGCTCAGCGTGCAACTGGCCGTACAACAGCGTGGTGGCAGCCTGGCGGTAGCCTACCGCCGCTCACTCGACTTCACCGGCCGGGTGGTGGCGCTGATCGGCCTGACCATGGCCGCCGGCGTGATCACCTGGGCCTGGTCACCCATCAAGTTCCAGGCCGACATGGGCATCCTGCTTACCTTCATGTTCCTCTGGAACATGCTCGGGGCCCTAGTGCTCATTCCTGCGTTATCCCATTTCCTGCTTCGTTCCAGGACCAGTACCGAATCGCCCGAGATGGACTATGGCGATCAGGAGCTGGAGGTGACGAAGCAGGCCGAAAAAGCAAATGTCCAGGCGATTGCCGCACATTAATTGAAGCGAGGCCCAGGTGACGGGGACGGCCGCTGCGGCGGGCCGCCTCGTGCCATGGCCGGCGATTGGAGGTAAGTCCCATGTTCGAGTTGTTGATGAGTGCTGACATGATGGTTCCGGATCCCGACGGGATGACGGAGAAACTGGTGGACAAGCTCGGCGTCTACAAGCATGAGCGCTGGCGCCAGGCGTTCGACAACCATCCCTACATCGCGCATTTCCTGCGTGTGCACAAATCTTTGGCGGTGGCGCCGACCCGCATCGAGCCGCAGTGGCACCTCGACAAGCCGAACCCTGGTGACCCGCTGTTCCATGATTTCCTGGAGAGCCTCAAGGACTACCAGGGGCAACACCGGCCGATGATCACCCACTCCATTGTTCTTGCCTTGCATCGCGAAAAGTTCGCCGTGCTGGTGGACAAACTGATGCGCCGCCGCCTGCCGTTCCGCATGGCGCAGCGCACCCCGGAGATGCCGTTTGACCGGTTGTGGCTCGGTGCCACGCCGGAGAAGCCCTACTACCAGCCCTCCGTCGACGGAGGATTGTGTATCGAAATTATGGAAACCGAGCCGCTGCAGATGCCACCGGAAACCTACGCCCTGCCGCCGGCCCAGCCCCGCGAACTGGCGCCGGGCGGCATGGTTCGAGTGACTGCCCGCGGATTTCTGGTGCGTGACTTGGACGAGACTTTACGCCAGGTTTCCGCCAACCTCGACTGGGAGCCCAATGGGCCGGTGGAGCACCTGCGCGAAGAAGGCTATCGGCGTGCGCGCATGGGCTTCACGGTAGCCAACAGCGCGACCCTCGATGTGATTGAGGCTACCTATTGGAATACTGATGCTGGCCATTACCTGAACAACTGGGGGCCGGGCCCGTATTACATCCGCATCGGCGTCAACGACCTTTCTGCCAAGGCCGAAGACTTGCGTGCGCGTGGTACTGCCTTCGAGTGGGTTGAGTCGTCCGAGGCGGTTGGCGGCAAGTCGCTAATTAAGGTCGACCCGAAAGAGCTGGACGGCCAGGTGTTCGAGTTCGAGGAGATTCAGGTATGAGCGCCGACCAAGGCCAACTGGATTCGCTGACAATCAACGAGTCGGTGCGTGTCGAGCGGGAGGCCACGCTTGGCTGGATCGTGCTGACTCGTCCTGGGCAGATCAACGCCATCAATGACGATATCCGCCTGGGTGTGCCCCGGGCGCTGGAGCTACTGGAGCGCGACCAGCGGGTACGCGTCATCCTGATTCGCGGCGAGGGCGAGCGAGGTTTCTGCGCCGGTGCGGACATCAAAGAAAAACGCGGCGAGGAATCGGCTATTCAGGTCCGCCAGCGCATGGAGCGCTCGCGCTGGATTGAAGCGCTGGACACCGTGGCCAAGCCGGTGATAGCCGCCATTCACGGCTACTGCATGGGCGGCGGCCTGGAGCTGGCCTTGGCTTGCGATATCCGCTTCGCCGCGCCGAACGCGGTGTTCGCTCTACCGGAAACCGGTCTCGGCCTGATTCCTGGCGGAGGCGGTACCCAGCGTCTGGCGCGGGTGGTTGCACCGGGGCTGGCCATGGATCTGCTGCTCACCGGTGAGCGGCTGAACGCCGAGGAGGCCCGTCGGGTTGGACTGATTACTCGCATGGCCCTCGAGGGGGAGCGCTGGCTCGATGAAGTCACGGCCCTTGCCCTGCAGATTGCTGCCAAGCCGCCAGCGGCGTCGGCCTATGTCAAACAGGCGGCGCGCGCTGCTCTCGAGCTGGACCTCAAGCGAGGTCTCGATTTGGAGCTGGATTTGTTCGCCCTGCTGGCACCGACCAAGGACAGGCGTGAAGCAGCACTGGCATTCGCCGAGCGCCGCGAGCCGCGTTTTACCGGCGAGTAGTCGACGATCCTACCCAGAACAGGAGAGAGCACAGCCATGAGTACAGGAAAACTTGCGGGACGGGTCGCCGTTATCACCGGCGCCGGTGGTGGCCTGGGCGCCGAATGCGCACGGGTACTTGCGGCGCATGGTGCCAGCGTCACTGTGGCCGATATCAATGGCGAAGCCGCCGAGGCGGTGGCCGAGTCGCTACGTGCGGCGGGTAGCCAGGCACTGGGTATCCGTACCGACGTGTCGTCGGAGGATGAGGTGCAGGCCATGGTCGCGCAGGTCAAGGAACGCTTCGGCCGTATCGATGTGCTGCACAACAACGCGGCGGTACTCGATGGCGAGCAGCGCCAGCGCGACCGTGACTTAGCCAACCTGGACATGGATGCCTTCGACCGGGCCATCGCTGTCAACCTGCGCGGCGCGGTGCTGTGCACCAAGCATGTGATCCCGGTAATGCTTGAGCAGGGTGGCGGCTCGATCATCTTCGCCACCTCAGGTCTTGGTGTGCAGGGCGACATGTCGCTCTCCGGCTACGCCACCTCCAAAGCCGCGTTGCTGATGCTGCCGAAGCTGGTGGCAGCCCAGTACGGCAAGAGGGGAATTCGCGGCAACGCCGTGCAGATCGGCCTGGCACCGCAGCACCCGTTACCCGACGCGCTGTTGGAGATCATGCGCGACAACCATTGCACGCCGGAGCTCGGCACCCCGCGGCAGATCGCCGATGTGGTGGCCTTCCTGGCGTCCGACGAGTCCGCGTTCGTGACGGGCAGCACCTTGGTGGCCGACGGTGGCTTCGGCAGCCACACACCCTCCCTAGTGGCGGTACGCAAGCTGTTCGAGCAGATGGGCCGCAACAGCATGTAAGGACGGTACCGGGACGGGCCACCGTCCCAGGACTGTTGTTTACGGGCTGCCGCGTGGGGCCAGTGGTGTAGCGCTGGTTTCAGCTGGGCGCTTGGCAGCCGACATCCAGGCCAGTGCGGCGGCACCAAGGGACAAGGTCGTGGCCAAAGCGGCGCCCGTGGCCAGGAGCAGTGGTGTGTGCCAGAAGAGCGGTGCGATGAGCGCCGCCAGCACGGCGTTGAACCCAGTCTGGGTGGATAGTTGCAGTGACGAGCCAAGCCCACGCCGATCCGGCACGCAGTCCAGCCCCGCCAACACGATGGTGGGCTGGACCAACGCCATGCCTAGTGTGTAGATGAACAGATAGGGCAGATACCATCCGTATGCCGCGGGGTCCCAATAGCAGATGGCTAGGTTCCACAGACCGGCCAGCACCATGATCGTGAAGCCGGTGACCAGGCAGCGTCCAGACGACCAACGCTGGGCGAAGCGGCCGGACAGGTAGGAGCCGACCATCATGCCGGCGGTGGCCGGGCCAAACAGCCAGATGAAATCGGTTTCCTTCAGCCCTAGGTGGCGCATCAGGAACACAGGGGCGGACAGCACGTAGATGAAGAACCCGGCGAACATCAGAGCGAAGGTCACCGCCCAGAGCATGAAGGTGTCGTTGCACAACACTTGCCGGTAGCCCGCCAGCAAGGCCGCGCCTGAAAAGCGCTGACGCTTTTCAGGAGGCAACGTTTCTGGCAGGTAGAACAGCACCATGGTCAGCAGGGCCGCCCCCATGGCCGCGAGCAGGCCGAAGTTCGCGCGCCAACCCGCATACGTCTGTAGCCAGCCGCCCAGCACCGGGCCGATGGCGGGAGCCAGGGCGAACAGCATAACCACCAGCGCATACAGGCGTTGGGCGGCGGCTCCGGCGTAGAGGTCGCGGATTACTGCCCGGCCAACCACGATGCCGGCTCCGGCGGACAGCCCCTGCAATACGCGGCAGACATATACCTGCTCGATACGGGTGGCGCAGGCGGCGCCGATGGATGCCAAGGCGAACACCAGCAGGCCGGCGATCACCACTGGCCGCCGCCCCAAGCTGTCAGAGAAAGCGCCATGCCAGAGCGACATGAAGGCGAAGGCGGCGAAATACAGGGACAGGGTGATTTGCAACTCGACGTCCGTGACGCCGAATACCGCTCTCATCTGCGCGAAGGAAGGCATGTAGATGTTGATGGTGAAGGGGCCGAGCATCGCCAGACCGGCAAGCAGGATGGGTAGGAATCTTGCCGTGGCGGGTGAAGTCAAAGGAGGCCTTCCGTCTTTGGGTCTCCGGCCGTTTCACATGCCGGAGCGATCAAGGTTTGGTCTATATTAGACAAAAATAAATAAAGTGTCTTATTTGTTTCGGGGCATGCTTTACCTGGCGATGCAAGGTCAGCGTGTGGCGAATTCTTTTACTGACGGTAAAACGGATGCTCACCTGCTTGCTGACGGTTATTGCTAGCGTGGCATTCCCTGCGGGCCGCCGACGGCGTCCAGCCGCATACGGGCAAGACGATAGCGGCCCGGCGACAGGGTTGCCGGAGCCGCCAGGAACTAACCATAAACAGCGATGAACAAGAACAATCAAGCCATGAACAATTACAACACGGACTTCGATGCGATCATCGTCGGCGGCGGCACCAATGGGCTGTCGGCCGGCTGCTATCTGGGGATGGAAGGCAAGAGGGTGCTGGTGCTCGAAGCGCTGGACAAGGTCGGCGGCATGGCTTCATCGGGCTACCTGATCCCCGAGGCGCCACAGCACCTGGTGCACCCTTGTGCCATGGACATGATGTCCATGCGTGTGCATGCCCACGTACCCCGTGAGCTTGAACTCGAACGGCACGGTTTCAAGTCGATCGAACTGTCGCCGGGGTACGTCTACCTGCACCCGGATGGCACTTCGCTGGTGTTCTGGCGTGACCGGCAGCAGACGGCCGCGGAGATTCGCCGCTACAGCGCCAGTGACGCCGAGGCGTTCCTTGAGTTCATGAAGGTCATCGACCTGTTCCTCGACATCGCTCTGCCGATGATGCGGGTCGATCCGGCGCAGACCAACCTGGTGACCAAGCTGCAGGTGCTGGGGACCGCGCTCAAGGGGCGCAAGCTCAAGCCCGAGCTGATGGCCCTAATGACCGGCTCGGCGCACCAGGCCGCGCGCGAGCGTTTCGAACATCCGGTGACCATTTCCGCTATGTGTGCGCTGACCGGCCTGGCCGGCGATATCAGCGCCGATGGTGGCGGCATTTACTATGCCCTGTTGGGTTTTCTCCACCGTTTCGGGGTGGGCCGTGTGATTGGCGGTATGCAGCAGCTGAGCAACGCGATGCGCGCGCGCCTGGAGGAGTTGGGGGGCCAGGTCATGACCTCGGCCCGCGTTGAAGAAATCCTTTCCAGTCTGGGTAAGGTTCGAGGCGTTCGGCTGGCCGATGGGCGTGAATTCACGGCACACGCAGTCATCGCTGGTTGTCACCCCAAGGTTGCATTGGAAATGGTTAGCGCCGGGGAAATGCCGAGGAATCTGCTGACTCGCATCGCCATGGCGCCAGCCAACGCAAGGGGCTCGGGCCCTCTCAAGGTCGACCTGGCGCTCGATGGGCAGATCTCTGTACCCCGTTTCGAAGCGGCCAGGGGCGACGGTGTCGACCTGCGGAAGGCCTGCCTGATGATCGGCACGGAAGAAGCGGTGCTGGAAAACTTCGCCGCCAGCGCCCGTGGCGAAGTGCCACGCCTGCCGTACATCACCATGGTTGCGCCCAACTCAGTGGACCCCTCGCAGTCGCCGCCGGGTCAGGACGTGCTCTACATCTATCCGCCGGTGATGCCGGTCAATCCGCGCGAGGGGTGGGATGCGCTCAGGGATCGAGTGGCCGATCAGGTGATCGAGCAATTGTCCGAATACGTCGAGGGTATCCAGGGTCATGTGATCGGCCGCTGGATCGAGGCGGCGCCTGACTTCACTGCCCGCCTGAACACGGTGAACGGCTGCGTGGTGCATATTGATACCATCTCCATGCGCTCCAGCGCCATGCGCCCGGCTTATGGGCTGGGTGGCGACACGCTGCCGGTCGAAGGACTGTACCTAGGCAGTGCCGGCATTCACCCAGGGGGCGGCGTCAACGGCATGGCCGGGCGCTTGGCGGCCGGTCGGGTGAAACGCTACCTGGCGAAAACTGGGAAGTAACGGCGGGCATCGAGTGGTGCGACCACGGCGGCCTCAGTCGCCGCGGTCGTTCTGGTTCTGCGCAATGCTCGCCAGAATGAAATCCACCGAATACTGGCGCCACGTGGTCATGCCTTCCTCCGAGCAGGTATCCAGGCCGGCTAGGGCGGACATCGAGTAACGGTTGGTGAACCAGCCGGTGGTGAGTAGCGCGGCAGTGGCGAGAAACAGGCGGGGGTTGATGCCGGTCTTGAAAACGCCGCGCTCCGCGCCGTCGCGAAGAATGCTATCGAGCTTGTCGATCAGCGCTGGCGCTAGCTCGAGGAAGCGGTTGCGAGGCGTCTGGTGGGTGTCGTGGTAGTGGATGCCTTCCAGGGCCAGGGCGCCGAGCAGGGGGTCATGACGGTACTGGTCGAAGAAGTGGTTGAGCATCGCGCGCATGGCCTGCCTGGGAGCCAGCGAGTCGATATCCAGCTCCACCAGCTCGGACATGACACGCTCGGAGCACTCGTCCAGCACGGCGACGAATAGCCCTTCCTTGGAGCCGTAGTAGTGGTAGATCAGTTGCTTGGTGATTCCCGCTTCACGGGCAAGCTCCTCCATACGAACGCCTGCAAGGCCCTTCTCCGCGAACTCCAGGCGTGCGGTTTCGATCAGGCGGCGGATCGTATTGCGTTTCCCGGGTTCGTTCTGCCCAGCAGGTTTCACTCTTTTCCCCTTATGACTGCAATGGTCGATGCACTTCGTTTGACCCTGGGTAAAACGAATCGAGTCGCAGAAAAAGTGCAGCTCGTTAGTATCCCAGAACAGTGGTTCCGAGAGGATACCGTTACTTGCGATTGGGTGAGCGAACCGGCGTGTTTCCAAATGAAAACCGCAATGGGGCACTCGTCTCCGCCAGCCTGATGGCCTGTCGCCGTACCGGCGTCACTCGATTACCGACAACAACAATTCCACAGAGTGGTTGAATCCTATGAGTACCAACACCGCCTCCGCCCTAGATCTCAAGAATAACTACTCCGCCGTTTCCGAGACCTATCGTGGCACCGATCTGGATATCCATGCCGTGTGCCGCGAGCAGCTCCTGAAATCGCCGATCTACGAGGGTGACTTCATCGCCCAATTTGGCGTGCCGACCAACGCCGGCATCCAGCAGGGTACCCGGCCGACGTTCGCTTTGTTCAAGTACCAGGACGTGATGGCGGTGCTGCGCGACGGCAATACCTTCACCAGCGGTTTCATCGCCGAGGGCCTGGGTGCCTTCTTCGACGGCCTAGTGATCCTGGCCATGGACGGCGAGCCGCATCGCAAGGTGCGCGCACTGCTGCAACCTGCCTTCATGCCCGAGAGTGTGAACAAGTGGCGTGGGCAGATCGACGAGGTGATCCGTGAGGAATTCCTCAAGCCGCTGGTACCGCAGAAGAAGGCCGACCTGATGGAGTTCGGCCTGGAACTGCCGATCCGAATCATGTACGCCCTGATGGGCTTCCCCACCGACGACCCTTCCAAGTACAAGCAGTATGCCGCCTGGGCGCTGGCCATGGTTGGTGGCAACCAAATCGATCCGGCGAAGATGGAAGAAGCCCGCAAACGGGCCGGCATCGCGGTTAAGGGCCTGTACGACGCCATCCAGGAAGTCGTGGTGCGCCGTCGCGCCGATGGTAGCCAGGGCGACGACGTGGTCGGCCGCCTGCTGCGCGCCGAATACGAAGGGCGGACGCTGGACGACCATGAGGTGATCACCTTCACCCGTTCGCTGCTGCCAGCCGCCGGTGAAACCACTACGCGCATGTTCAGCTCGGTGATGGCATTGCTGCTCACCACCCCTGGCCTGCTGGAGCGGGTCAAAGCCGATCGCTCGCTGATTGCCAAATTGATGGACGAAACCACCCGCTACGAGCCGGTGGCGACCTTCAAGGTGCGCGAGGCCGCCAAGGACGTCGAGTTCCACGGAGTGAAGATTCCCAAGGGGGCCTTCGTGCAGTGCATGGTGGTGTCCGCCAACCGTGACCCGGACGCCTTCGAGAACCCCGACGTCTTCGACATCGACCGCAAGCTCAAGCCTTCCTTCGGCTTTGGTTTCGGCCCGCATATGTGCATTGGCCAGTTTATCGCCAAGGTTGAGATCAACTGCTCGATCAACGCCATCCTCGATCTGTTCCCCAATATTCGTCTGGACCCGTCGAAGCCTACTCCCGTCATCGAGGGTGCGCAGTTGCGCGGCGTATCCTCGCTCCCGGTGATCTGGGACTAAGCACCGCCATCCCCTTGCCTGCGCGCCTTTCGACAATAACGACAAGAGACGATCCCGATGAGAACTTTCAAGACGATTCCCGAGCGCGGTGACTTTGGCTTCCAGCAATTGGTTGGCCCACACCAGGTCACCGGCGCGGCCATGGCCGGTAGCCGGGGCTTCTTCGGTCTGCAATTGAGCAAAAGCTCGCCGTTCGGCTCGGTGCGCGACGAGGACGGCAACATCTATTCGTTCGTGCGTTCTCTGATGGCTCCGGGCGGCACGCCGAACCCAACCAAGTTCTTCTACCTGAACAACCATGTCGACGGCGTCAACCTGCGCATGGATCACGAGAAGATGGCCCGCCAGGCGTTGACGCCGATGCCGGTACAGACCCTGGATGGTGAAACCGTGCGCTGGACCAACCAGCCCGGCGAGGCCGGAAATGGCTGGGAGATAACCGCCAACAGCGAGCGCCTGACCTGGCGCGAGGATGGGCTGTTCCAGCTGGAAGGCCGCCTGCTCAGCCCCGGCCTGCAGTGGTACTTGCCAGGGGTGGAATGGGGCACCTTCTATGTATCGCAGCTCTGGGAGCTGGCCGGTGTCTGCGAGGGGCGGTCGGTGAAGGGGGCTATGGCGCTCGATCAGTTCTACATGGCCGAGGGCGGCGCGATCCACTTCAAGAAGGATCTGGTGGTCAACAACAACAAGCATGTGATCTGGTGGTCGTTCGTCACTGTGTACAAGGACGGCAGCTGGGATGCGGGTTCCTTCATGGTGGGCCACGATCACCTGGGTTATGCGATCTTCACCAACGACAAGGGGGAGGTGCGCGTCACCACCGATATCGAAGGGCAGACCCGGCACAAGGAGGGCAGCTATTTCCTGGAGGCGGCGCGGATCGTGCTCGAAGGCAAGGAAGAGTGGGAGTTCCTTCCCGATCCCAGGGGCGAAATGATCGACTTCGTTGGCGGTTTTCCGATCACCGCGCAGCAGGAGGGGCGCTGGCGCCGAGTCGGCGATACTCGCGAACCGTCGCACTGGCTGGGCTGGGGGGAGTCCGACCGGCGCAACGGTTCGGCGCGCAACGTACCAGGCCGAGATATCTGATCCGAGCTGACGAGCCTCCCTCGGCCCGACCGCCGCGGGAGGTTTTTCCGAACAAGAACAAGAGCAGAGGAAACAGGTGATGAGGTTCAAAGACAAGGTGGTGTTGGTCACCGGCGCCGGGCGCGGTATGGGGCGCGCCATCGCCCTGGCCTACGCCCGGGAGGGGGCCAGGGTGGTGGTGTCCGCACGTACGCCACGCCATGGCGAGGAAACTCTCGCCCAGATCGCTGCGCTGGGTGGTGAGGCCCATCTGGTCGGCGGTGACATCGCTGATCGGGAGGCGGTCAAGGCCATGGTCGCGAGCGGTGTAGATCGCTTCGGCGCGCTGGATATCCTGGTGCATTGCGCCGCCGATACGGCCTCTGGGCTGATCGCCGAGATGGCGGACGATACCTTCGATCACCTGGTGCGTAGCAACATCCAGTCGCTGTTCTGGCTGGCGAAGGACGCGGCGCCCCATCTTTCCAGAGCGCAGGACAAGGGCCGGATCATCTTTATCTCCTCCGGCGAGGCCAATCGCAAGTACACGCCAACACTGATCCCCTACAGTTCCAGCAAAGCGTTCATGAACGCCTTCGCCCGTGGGTTGGCGGTGGAGTTCGGCGCGCTGAACATCCTGGTCAACGTGATCGAGCCGGGTCTAATCGGCACCGATCACATGTTCGAGTCCCTTGGCGAAGAGCTGCCGCATCGCCTGGCCGAGCGTTTCCCCGTGCCCCGCCTGGGACAGTCGGCCGATATCGCCTCCGCCTCGTTATTCCTTACTTCCAGCGAGGCTTCGTACATCACCGGTACTTCGCTGCTGGTCGACGGTGGCGCCACCATGGTGGCCATGCCCAAGGTCGAAGAAATCCTCAAGGGGCATTAAGCCCGGATCGTACGGCCTAACTGACACGGCGGGCCGAGACAGGAGTCCTCATATGTCCGATACATCCATTGCGTCCAAGCGGGCGGCCATCGACCTCACCGAGTTCAAGCGCGGCTGGCGCATCCTGCTGCTTGGCCTCGTCGGTATCTGCACCAGCATCAGTGCGGGGCTGCTCTACGGTTTCGGCACTTTGGTGATTCCCCTCGAACAGGCTTTTGGCTGGAGCCGGGGTGAACTGCAGGCGTCTATCACCTTCCTGTTCGCCGGTGTAGCAATCTCTACCCAACTGGTCGGTCCACTGTACCGCCGTTTCGGCCTGCGGCGGGTGGCGATAGTGTCGATCATACTGCAGGTGATCGGCTACACGGCGATCACCCGGATCGAGCATTCCATCGGCTGGTTGTACCTGGCGTTCTTCGCCATGCCGCTGGTTTGTGCAGGAACCATCGCCATTACCTGGACGCAGTTGGTCAACCTGTGGTTCGAGCGCAACCGTGGTTTGGCCCTGGCGGTCATTCTCTGTGGTACCGGACTGATGGCGGTGGTGCTTCCGCCACTGCTGGCCAGCCTGATCGCCCAGTTCGGCTGGCAAGCGGGCTTCTTCACCCTGGCGGCACTGCCGTTGCTGTTCACCTTGCCGATGGCGTTGTTGTGGATGCGTCTGCCGGGCGAGCTCGAGCCGGTGTCGTCGGGGGTAGGCGAGGCGGTAGCGCAGTTGGACGGTTTCAGCCTCATCCAGGCGCTGCGCTCGCCGGTCTACTGGAGTTTCAACGTTGCCCTGATCCTCTCGGTGTGCCTGACCGTCGGCATGGTCACCAATATCGTGCCGATGCTGCAGGGCAAGGGGCTATCCGCCCAGGCAGCGAGCCAGGTTTTCAGCAGCTTCGGCATTTCCATCATCGCCGGGCGCTTGCTGGTGGGCTATCTGCTGGACCGCTACCCGCCGATCCTGGTCGCGGTGATCAGCCTGGCGCTGCCAGCCATAGGTTGTGTGATTTTCCTGTTCGGCGGCGTGCAAAGCATAGCGCTGCTGGTACTCGCTACCCTGTGTATCGGCGCCAGCGCCGGCGCGGAGTTCGACCTGGCCGCGTTTCTAATGGCGCGTTATTTCGGGCTGCGCGAGTACGCGCGGATTTTCGGCCTGCATCTGGCGCTGATCACCATCGTCTCGGGGCTGATGCCGGTGTTCTTCGGCTACCTCTACGAGGCCTACGACGGCTATTCGGCAGTGCTGCTGAGCTGCCTGGCCTGTTCCATCATCGGCCCGTCGATCCTGTTCTGGCTGCGGCCGGCAGCGGTGGTCACGGTCCAACAACAGCACGCCTGAACCGGTGTGTGAAAGTCCGGCGGGCCTGGCCCGTCCATGACAACCGAGGAGAAATCAATGAGTGCGCAAGAAGCCATCGAGCATTTCCTGCATGGCCAGATCGAATGCTGGAACAACGGTGACAAGGAGGGGTTCTTCGAGCATTACCGCCGGATGTCGCCCGCCGGCCTGAGTATCGAGTACGTCGGCCGTGCCTTGCCGACTGACCCGTGGCAGATCTTGGAAGGTATGTGGGAAAACCAGCAGCCGCGTTTTCGAGTGGAGGTCAAGGAAACCATCATCAACGGCGAGGAAGCCGCCTGCCACCATCGCAACGCGTTGCGTGACGGCAGCGGCGGTATCGAGACCATCGAGCTGTACCGTTTCCAGGACGGCAGGCTGTGGGTGCGCTACTTCATCAAGGTGTGAGGGAGCAACGCGGGGCGCGATGACGCTCGCGCTCCGCTTGCATGGCTGTTAGCTATCATTCACTAGTCGCCAGGCCTTTCTGAACAAGGTCGTGCTGTCGCTGAGCAGCAGGTGGCATGTCTGGAAAATGTTTGGGCCGTGCATTGGCGATTGCTCCGCTAATTTCCCTCTCCCCGCCGTGACCGCCGCTGGACATTCAGCACCAGCAGCAGGCCAATGGCCGATAACAGGGCCGAGCAGAAAAAGATCCACGGCAGACCCAGGCTGAAAGCCACCAGCCCCATCAGTGGGCCGGCCAGCCCCACGGCTAGGTCGAAGAACAGCGAGAGAGTGCTCAGGGCCGAATTGCGGTTGGCCTCCGGAGTGCGTGCCAGGGTCTCCACCGCCAGCCCCGGATAGACCCAGGAAACTCCCAGGCCGGTCAGTGCGGAGCCGAGAATCGCCACTAGGGGCGAAGGCGCTAGCCAGACGAGCAGCAGCCCCAGAGTCTGCACGGCCATGCAGAGCGTGACCACTCGATAGCCGCCGAAGCGCGGCAGCGCATTGGGCGAAGCCAGCCTGGCGCAGATGAAGGCCACGCCGAAGACGCTTAGGCAATAGGCCGCGTTAGCCCAGCCCAGGCTGTCGAAGTACAGGGCGATGAAGGCGGTCAGACTGCCGAAGCCCACCGAACTGCAGGCGACGGCCAGGCCGTTGGGCAGCACGGCGAGGAAAACGCTGTGGAACGGCAAGCGCACGCCCGGCAGCAAAGGGGCGGGAGGCCTCGTCCGGGCGAACAGCAGGGACAGGCCACCGAGCAGCGTAATGCCGATACCGATGCCGGCGAGCCCCAGGTGATCCCGTATCAGGACTCCGAGCGGCGCTCCTATGGCGGTACCGCCATAGGCGGCGATACCGTTCCAGGACATGACCTGCGCGGTACGCGCCGTACCATGCAGGCCGATGGCCCAGGTGCAGCATGGCGTGGAGATCAGGGCCGAAGATATGCCCTGGAGGACGCGCCCGGCCATCAGCAATGCCAGGCCGAGCCAGGGAGAAGTCGGCAGGATGATCGCCAGGGCTGTCAGCATGCCACTGCTCGTCAGTACGATCAGCCCCGCCATCACCGTGCGCTTGGCCCCGAACCGATCGGCGAGCTGGCCGGCCAGTGGGCGCGACAGCAGGGTCGTCAGGTACTGCGTGCCGATCACCAGGCCAGCCATCGCGCTGCCGAAGCCCAGGGTGTACAGCACATGGCCGGGCAGCACGGCTAGCGGTAGTCCGTTGCTTATGAAGGAGGCGAAATTGAAGCAGACGATCGAGATGATCGACAGGCCGGAGGGGAGCGATTGGCTGCGGGCTTTCATGGCATGTCGCCTTGTGCGGGCGCGAAGTCAGCGTCGGCCCGGTCGCCGAGGAGCCCCGGGGCTGGGGACTAGCGATGTGGGACAGGGCTCTCGGTGGCTTGTGCCGCGCCCGGGAGCGGACGCGGCGTAGGGTGGTCAGTCGCGGTTGGCGACTTCCCAGGTCTTGAGCTCGAAACCCTCGGCGGCCGCCTCGGCGGCAGTCAGCCTGGGCGGTCGGGAGAGGATCTTGCGCGCGGCCATATGGTCGCCCGGCCGGTTGCAGGACTCCACCGCGACCAACTGGTCGTCACGGAAGCACAGCACTGAGAGCTGTTGGGCTTCTGGCGAGCCGAGGGTGACGGTGCTGTCGTAACCGGTGGAAAGCCCGGCGATCTGTAGCTTGAGGTTGCCCTGGTCGGTCCAGAACCAGGGCAGCGCCCCATAGGAGGCCGGCTTACCGAGCAGCCGAGCGGCCACGTTGCGTGCCTGGTCGGCGGCGTTCTGCACGGACTCCAGGCGGGTCGGCCGCTCGCCATTCTGCAGGCAGGGAAAGCAGGCGACGTCGCCGAGAGCGGAGATGTGCGGATCGGAGGTCAGCAGATTGGTGTCTACGCGGATGCCGTTCTCGATGGTCAGGCCCGCTTCGCTGGCCAGTTGGGTGTTGGGGATCACGCCGATACCGAACACCACCAGGTCGGCTGGCAGCTTGCGTCCATCCGAGGTTTCCACACCGCTGACCTTGCCATCGCGGCCTTCGATGCGGGTTAGGCCCTGGCGGAAGTCGAATTTCACTCCCCAGGCCTCGTGAGCCTGGCGAAACAGTTGGGACATCTCCGTCGAAACGGCGCGCGCCATCGGCCGATCGCCGAGTTCCAGCACATGCACGCTGGCACCCAGTTCGGCGGCTACCGCGGCGAATTCCAGGCCGATAAAACCGGCGCCAACCACCACCACGTTGCGTATCTCCCTCACCAGCGGGGCGAGGGCGTCGGCATCCAGCTTGGTCTTGACGCCGAACACGCCTTGCAGTTCGGCACCGGGCACCGGTAGCGGACGGTTGTGCGCGCCAGTGGCCAGTACCAGGTGGTCGTAGGCGACCGCCTCACCAGAGGCGAGCAGGACGCGGCGGTTCTGCCGATCAATGGCCGTTGCCTGATCATGTACGAGGTCGATGCGCTGGGCAGTGAAGAAGTCGGCTGGCCGGAACAGCAGGGCGTTCTCGTTGATCTTGCCGAGCAGGTAGGCCTTGGACAGCGGCGGTCGCTGGTAGGGCAGGCCGGGCTCGTCGCCGATCAAGGTGATGCTGCCGTTGTATCCCTCCTGGCGGAGCGAGGCCGCTACCTGGAAACCGGCCTGGCCGGCACCGACTATGACTACTGAGGCGAGTGACATGGGGACCTCTTCTTAGAATTGTGACGCGGGCAGGCGCAGCACCAGGCCGTCGAGCTCTTCGGTCATGAACACCTGGCAGGTCAGGCGGCTGTTTTCGCGGCGCTCGAAGGCGCAGTCGAGCATGTCGTTTTCGGTGCTGTCCAAGGCTGGGAGGCGGGTCAGCCAGGCCTCGTCGACGTAGGCGTGACAGGTGGCGCAGGCGCAGGCCCCGCCGCAGTCGGCGGGGATGCCGGGCACCGAGGCGAAGGTGGCGGCCTGCATGACGGATTGGCCAACGTCAGCGGATACCTTGTGTGCGGTGCCATCGTGCTCGATGAAAGTCAGTGTGGGCATGGTCTTCTCCTGGAGTATTCGGGTCAGGGGTGGGCCGCTATCGGTGTCGGTTCGAAGCGCGGGACGCGGCCCAGGGTCAGCAAGAGCAGGGGGCCGATCAGGCTGCAGGCAATGGCGTAGATGAGCATGGGTGAGTAGGAGCCGGTGCGGCTGAGCATGAAGGCGAAGAGCAGCGGGGCGAGAGCGGAGGCCACCGTATTCAGGCCTTGATGCACGCCGAACAGTCGCCCGTATTCGCGTAACCCGAAGTAGCGGGCGACCAGGAAGGCGGCGATGTCGAATTCGGCTCCGGCACCGAAGCCGACCAGGATAGCCGCCAGCAGCAGTGGAGCGAATTCAACGGTGCCGCCGAGGTAGATCAGGCAGCCGATGGCCGGCAGGGCCAGGCTGACGGCTGATACCACCGGTGGCCACATGCGATCAAGCAGGTAACCGATGAGCAGGCGGCCGAAGATCAGGGCGATACCGAAGCCGCTGAAAATCAGGTTGGCCTCGCTGGCCGATAGCCCCTTGCTCTGCAGCATGGGCACTGTGCTGGTGACCATGCCGATGATCGAGGAAATCACCAGGGCCAGCGCCAGGTTGCATGTCCAGAACTTGCTCGAGCGCATGCCTTCGCGAAAGCTCATGCCGGGCAGGTCCTGCAGTTCCTTGCCGTGTCCCTGGGCGGCTTTGTCGCCATTGCCGGAAATCCTGAACCACAGCAGGGTCAGTGGCAGCAGGACCAACAGATTTAGCAGGGCGAGAATGACGAAGGCGGCGCGCCAGTCCCATTGTTCGATACCCCAGGACATCAGTTGCGGAATGGTGGCGGCGGTCAGCCCAGTTCCGGAGAGGCCGATCGCCAGAGCCAGGCCACGATTGCGGTCATACCAGAGACTGAGCAATTGGGTCCAGGTCACGGCGAGTGCACCCATGCCGACCAGGGGAAGGATGGCGAAGGCCAGGTACAGCGACCAGACCGAGCCCTGCAACTGGGTGGTGGCCAAGTAGCCTAGCGACAGCATTATCAGCGAGGCCACCGTCATGCGTTTCATGCCGAAGCGCAGGTTGAACCAGCCAACCAGTTGCAGGGAGATCACCGCGCCGCCGAACAGGAAGGAGATGGCCACCTGCTGTTCGCTCTTGCTCCAGCCAAAGGCCTGTTCCAGCGGCAGGACCAGAGTGCCGAAGCCATAGAGCAGCGACGCATTGATACTGACGGCGATGCCGACGACGGAGAGCAGCAGGACTCTCCAGCCTTGCCGGAATTCGCTGAGATCGATCGCCGCTTCGTTTTTGGAAGAAGGCATGGTCTGGCGTCCTTTATTGAATTTATTCGGCCAAGCACCGTAAGGGGGGGCTGATTTTTTCGATTCGAATTCCGATAATAGAATCGAATGCTGTATAGAGAATATTGCGGGGTGGATGGTCTGTCTAGTCATGCCATGCCGTTACAGAACAACAAGAGGTCGATACCCATGCCATTCCTGAGAAATCTATCCATCGGCGCCAAGCTCCTGGTGCTCCCTACGCTGTTCGTGCTCGCGCTGCTAATCATCTCGGCGGTGGCCTACCGGGGGCTGGCCACGCAACAGGCGGTACTTGAGGAGATCGACCACTTGCGCTTCCAGCAGTACAGGACGGTGCTCGAGACCTCCACTGCTTCCCAGGCAGCGATGGTCGGCGCTTATGCCACGGGCGCGCGCATTCTCGAATCCAATGGCGAGGCGTTCTCCGAGGAGCTGGAGGCCTACCTCGAGGATATGCAGGCTAGCATCGATGACATGCGTGCCGGATTGGACAAGCTGGCTCGCGAGACGCGCCTGGGCGAGGACGAAAAGATCCTCGTGCGGGCAGTGGAAGATCAGGCTGGCGTGTTCAGTGAGGGGCTGGCTGATTTCAAGCGCGCTGCGCTGGAGGATCAGTTGCAGGCTGCCTCGCTGCTGGGGCGGGTACGCGCTGAGTACTACGGTCTGCAGGGTCAGTTCAATCGCCTGCTTGGCCTGCAGGCGGAGTTGACCGCCAGCGCCTTCGCCGAAGCCGGTGGCATGGTGCGGCAGGTGTCGCAGATCCTTGTCGGCGTGCTGCTGGCAGCCATCGTCCTGGCGTTGCTGGTTAGTCTGCTGTTGCGTGGTCAGATCGTCCGCTCCATCCGTGAAATCGAGCAAGCGTCGATAAGATTGCGTGACGGGGACCTGACCCAGCGTGTGCGGGTCATCGGCCGCGATGAGGTAGCCCATACGGCGCAGGCTTTCAATGAACTAATCGACAGCTTCCAGCAGGCCATGCGGCAGGTCGCCAATGTGGCAGCGTCGGTCAGTGCCTCGGCCGAGGAGTTGGTGGGAACCTCGACCAGGGTGGCCGAGAGCTCCACGGCCCAGGCCGGGGCGGTGGGTGAGGTGTCGATGACGATCGAGCAGATGAGTGCGGGCATTGCGTCGATATCCAGGCACGCGGAGAGCCTGCGAAGTTCCGCGGAGGCAAGCCTGCGTGGTTCGGAGGACGGGCATCTGGCGCTGTCGCGCCTGCTCGAGAAGATCGACAGCGTGCGTCATGCATTTTCCGCTATTCGCGGTTCGGTGGGGGATTTCGTCGAGAGCACCACGGCGATTACTACCAGCATCACCCAAGTCAAAGACTTGTCCGCGCAGACCAACCTGCTGGCGCTCAATGCGGCGATCGAAGCTGCGCGTGCCGGCGAGAGTGGGCGAGGCTTCAGTGTGGTGGCCGACGAGGTGCGCAATCTGGCGCAGCGTTCGGCGTTGGCAGCCAATTCGATCAATGCGCTCACCGTGAGGCTGGAGAGCCAGTCCGAAGTGGTCGACGAGGCCCTGCGTGCGGGGACAGTGGCATTGGACGACAGCGGTAGGCTGCTGAGCGAACTGGAGAGCACTTTGCAGCAGGCGGCGGAGCTGGTTGGCGACTCCACGCGCGGAGTCGATCAGATCGCCGACGCGGTGAGGGTGCAGAGCGAGGGAGGGCAGGATATCGCGTTGAACGTAGATCGAATCGCGCGCATGGCTGGTGAGGGAGATGCGATCACGCACCGGGTTTCCAGTGCCGTTGTGGCCCTGCGCGAGTTGTCCGAAGAGCTGAATCTGGCGATGAGCCGCTTCCGCTTCGAGACGTGAGGACAGCTGCACGCCGACCGTTCATCGCAGGGAGGTGGTGCTTGATCTGCTTGTTTATATACAAAAATGTATTTTATGTACATTTATTTCTTGATTTTCCTGTTTTTTCGTCTTTTTTGAATCAGTTGATCTGGCTGAAATTTTTACCATATGCCTGATTTATAATGGTTTTTACTAATGATCTGGATAGGTTGAACACGGGTTGTTTACAAGTTTGATAAAAGTGTTCATTATTTTCCTTGCCTGCCTACATGAGGAGAACCAAGATGAGTTCGGATAAACCGCGGTTCGAGGTCGTGGTCGACCGCAGTCGGTGCTGTGGCTATGGTCTTTGCGCCGCTATCTGCCCCAGTGTCTACAAATTGGATGCCGATGGCCTGGTGTACGTGGATAGCAAGGTTGTTCCCCCGGAGTTAGAAGACGAGGCGCGTGAAGGCGCCGAGGCTTGTCCGGCCGAGGCAATCTGGCTCGAAGATCTCAAACCAGACAGCGAATGATTGGTGTTGTCGTTGCCGTATGAGCGTGAATAAGAACAAGAAATGGAGGGTGCTATGAGTGGGCGTCTGGACGGTAAGGTGGCGTTGATCACGGGAACCGGGGGGGGGCAGGGCAGGGTGGCGGCATTGCGCTTCGCCCGCGAGGGCGCCATTGTTGTGGGTTGCGACTTCAATGCTGCGGCTCATGAAGAAACCGTTGCCTTGCTGCGGTCGGAAGGGCTGAACCTGTATGGCCAGGCCCCGGTTGACCTGGGTGACCACGAACAGGCTCGGGCCTGGGTCGAGATGGCTGCCGCCGAACATGGGGGCATCGATATCCTCTACAACAATGCCTCGGCCGCACGTTTCGGCAAGGTCAATGAGTTTTCCATCGAAGACTGGCACTACACCATCCGCAACGAAATCGACCTGTTGTTCTACACCACTAAATATGCGTGGGATCACCTGGCCGAGCGCCGCGGGGTGATCATCAACGTGTCATCCACTGCCGCCTGGGGGGGCTCTAAGGTGGCGGGCATCGCCGCCCATGCCGCAGCTAAAGGGGCGGTGGTTTCCTTCACCCGCCAGTTGGCGGTGGAAGGTGCGCCACTTGGCATCCGCGCCGTCAGCCTCAGCCCTGGCTTCGTGGCCACCCCCGGTACCGAAGCGTTCCTGAAGAATCCCGAGGTCCGCGCCGCTCTGCTCGACGGCGTACTGATGGACCGTCCGGGTGAGCCCGAGGAAGTGGTGGCCCTGGCGCTGTTCCTGGCCTCCAGCGAGGCGTCCTTCGTCACGGGCGCCGATTTCGTTATCGATGGTGGCCTGCTGGCCATTTAGTTTCATGCGGCCGCAGCAGTCGGCCGCGCGTCCAAACGACATGCGAACAATAAGGTGAAGTCATGGATATCATCGGCATCGGTTATATGGGGTTCGAGACCGCGAATCTCGATGCGTGGCGCGAGTACGGCCCACAGGTAATGGGCTTCGGTATCGGCAAGTCGCCGGAGAGCGACCCGCAATCGCTGTATTTTCGCATCGACGACCGTCGCCACCGTTTCGCTTTCCACCCCGGCAAGGTTGATCGCCTGGCCTACATCGGCTGGGAGGCGGTCGGGCGCATGGCGTTTGAGGACGGTTTGAGGAAGCTAGAAGCAGCCGGCGTCGAGTTCACCCGTGGCGACGCCGCTTTTTGCGAGTTGCGTGGGGTGCGGGAAGTGGTGCGTTTCCGCGATCCGGTGGGCTACCAATACGAGCTGTTCTACGGTCAGAAGTGGACGCCACGCTCGTTCATTCCCGGGCGGCTGCATTCCGGTTTCCTGGCCGACGAGCGTGGCGCCGGGCACGTGGTGCTGATCACACCGGAATACACCCCGGAACTGGAGAGTTTCCTGCTCGATGTGATGGGCTTCCATTGGTACGGCGCGGGTGCCGGCAAGGGGCGTACCGGCTTCTTCCGCGCCAAGCTGAACAACCACACCAGCCATGACATTGCCTATGGTCACGGCCCGGGGCGCATGGGCGTACAGCACGTCGGTCTGTTCGTGCGCAATGTGCGCGATGTCGGCGAAACCTACGACATCGTGCGCAAGCGTGAGCTGCCGATGATGATGACCCTCGGTCAGCACAGCCAAGATCCGCACCTGTCCTTCTATCATTTCACCCCATCCGGCTTTGCCTTCGAGACCATCGCTGAGATCGAGTCCTGGCAGGGTGACCCCTACGAACTCAACCCCGAGAGCCTGAGTCTGTGGGGCCACGAGATCGTCGGGCCGATCCTCGGGCCGAGTGTGCGCACCCCCGAGGAAGTGCTGGACGCCGAGTACCTGGCCGCCAAGAAGCGCTGAACGTGCGTCTGGCAAGGGTCGAGTCGGGTGGCGAGGCGTTTTGGGCGCTGCTCGACCCGGACCTTCAGCGCCTGCGTCGCATCCGCGAGCCGTTCTCCGTCTGGGCGCCGGCCTTGGGGCGGGGGCGAGCAATCCGTCTTGGGCCCGATGAGGCGCGTCTGGAACTGTCGGCTTGCCGCCTGCTGCCACCTCTGCAGCCGGGCGCGCGTGTCTTCGGCGTAGGGCTGAATTACCGTAGCCACCTGGAGCGCCTGGGAAGTTCACCTCCGGCTCATCCGCTTGCCTACTTGAAGCCGGATTCCGCTCTGGTCGGTGCGCACGATGAAATCGTCTATCCGGCCCTGACCGAGCAACTCGACTATGAGGTCGAGTTGGTCGCCATGGTCGCCCGGCAGCTGGGTGATGAGCCCCGGGCCAGCGCCTGCTTGCTTGGCTATACAGTCGGCAACGATATAAGCGCGCGGGACGCGGGGCGGCGCATAGCCCGCCTCGATCTGCTGACCCAGAAGGCGATGGACCGCACCACGCCGGTCGGTCCCTGGATCGTTACCCTCGACGAACTGGGTGGCCCCGGGCAGCCGGAGCTGGATATGAGGCTGAGCGTGAATGGTGAATTACGCCAGCAGGACAACAGTCGCCAGATGATCTTTCCCATCGACGAGCTGCTCAACTACCTCGATGCCCGCATCAGCCTGCGTCCGGGCGATCTGGTGTTCACTGGCTCGACCCACGGGGTGGGGCTGGAGGATGGCCGCTTCCTGGCACCGGGCGATCTGGTTGAGGCGCATGTCGAGGGGCTCGGTACTCTATGCAATCGCATTGGTGCCCAGCGCGTCCTGAACTCCGCGCGTGGTGTCGGGCGGCTGGGATGGCCCGCAGGCGAATGAGCATGCACAGGCAAACCTCTTCCGCCCCAGCGGAGTCGCTGACAGCTTCGGAGCAGGTCTCATTCTGGGCACCACTGCGCCATCGGCTGTTCGTCGGGCTATGGCTAGCCTGCGCCATCGCCAATCTGGCGATCTGGATGCAGACGGTGGGCGCGGCCTGGATCATGACCCAGCTGACGGCGTCGCCTCTAATGGTTTCCCTGGTGCAGACGGCAATCACTCTGCCGGTCTTTCTATTCGGCCTGCCGGGCGGGGTGCTGGCCGACCGGATGGATCCGCGGCGCCTGCTGCTGGTCACCCAGTCGGCCATGCTGGTCGCCTCCGCAGTGCTTTGCCTGCTGGCTTGGAGCAACCTGCTGCAGGCCTGGTCACTGTTGTTGTTCACCTTCATCCTGGGCAGCGGCAGCGCCCTGGGCATGGCGGCCTGGATGACTACGCTGGTCGGCGTCCTCCCCCGTGAGCAGGTCCCTGCGGCGGTATCCCTCTGCGGCATTTCCATCAATGCCACCCGCGCCCTTGGGCCTGCCCTGGCTGGCGCTTTGATCGCCTGGTGGAGTACTGCGTCGGTATTTCTGGCTATCACCCTGTGTATGGGCGTGGTGATCGTCTTCATCTGCGTGCGCCTGCCGGCCAGTGCGCGAGCAGAAGGCTTGCCACCGGAAACCTTGACCGGCGGTATGCGTAGCGGCCTGCGCTACATTCGTCACTCGGCTGTGCTGTCCAGCGCGCTCAAGCAGGTATTTGTCTTTACCAGTTGCGCCAGCGCGCTTTGGGCGCTGTTGCCGCTCGTGGCCAAGGATGAGCTGGACATGCATGCCGGCGGTTACGGTCTGCTGATGGCTTTCATGGGGGCTGGCGCGGTGCTGGCTGCGCTCGGTCTGACTAGCGTTTATCACCGTTTCTCTCTGCGCCGGCTAATAGTCGTTGGCGCAGCTGCCTTCGCTGCGGCAACTCTGGCGGCGGCGTTGTCGGACAGCCAGGCGGTGATATGCGCCATGCTGGTGCTGGCCGGCATGGGCTGGATGGCGGTAAACGCCACCATCTCCACCGTAGTGCAGACCTACGCGGCGAACTGGGTGCGCGCCCGGGTCGCCTCGGTGTATCTGCTGGTTCTGATGGGCTCGATGGCTCTGGGGGGCGCCCTGTGGGGTGTCCTGGCGCAGTACCTGGGGTTGGGCAATAGCTTGCTACTGTCGGCGTCGAGCATCCTGCTCGGGTTGCTGCTGACACGTCGCGGTGAGATCGTCATGGGGCGGGAGGCGGATTTTGCCGACGCGCAGCAGACCGACAAGCTGGTGCTGGCAGCAGAGGTGGCCCATGACGACGGCCCCGTCTGTATAGAAGTCAGTTATCGGGTGGTGGCTGCCGAGCGTGACGCTTTTCTGCGCGCGGTCTATGCCATCGGCCAGACACGGCGGCGTAATGGCGCGCGCAACTGGCGCCTGTACCGTGATGTGGAGGAGACCGATCACTATATCGAGCGCTTCATCGTCGAGTCGTGGTTGGATTACCTACGCCAGCGCGGGAGGATGACTCAGAACGATGAAGCTCAGGAGTTGGCTTTGGTGCGATTCCGCGATGAGCGACGGGAGATTAAGCGATATATCTACCAAACCCCGGCGGAGCAAATTTGAGCTGTTTTAGTCTCTATATTAAATTTCGCGGACTTTGTTGTTCTCGGTATAGAATTACAGCGTCAAACCAACCGAGAAAATGCGCATGGATACTCCAGAGGCCGTGGAAGTCAGCGGTGACCGCAAGGCAATGGGGGCGGTCACTGTAAAGCCGGTCGCCAATGCGATCCGCATCCTTCGTCATTTGAGTCAGAGCGGAGCGCCGGAGCGCTCGGTGGATATCGCCCGGCGGCTGTCGATCAATCCCAGCACCTGTTTCAACATCCTACGCACCCTGGTAATGGAGGATGTCGTCGATTTCAATCCGATGTCAAAGCGCTATTCGGCGGGGCTGGGGCTGGCTCGTTTAGTCGGACAGTTGGTCACCCAGGGGCAGCGAGTACAGTTGGTCAAGCCGCTGCTGCAGGAATTTGCGGCACGTATGCGGGTTACCATTACCCTGTGGCGGCGTATGGGGGCGGATCGTATCGTGATCGTCAGCTCAGCGGCCAGCCCTGCCGATGTCCGCATCGATATGGCCGAAGGACAGCGTTTTCCAATGCAAATGGGGGCCAGCGGACGGTTGTTCTCAACACAACTGGACCTCGACACCCCGGAGTTCGAGGCCATCTACGAGCGGATTCGCTGGGCACGCCCACTACCCATAGAAACCTACCGCGAGGAAGTGCGCCTGGCTGCGGAGAGGGGCTGGGCGATGGACGATGGTTATTTCTCGGTCGGCATCCTGGCCGTCGCAGCGCCAGTCTATTCCCCCGAAGGGTCGATCGATTTCACCGTTTCCGCCGTGATGTTTCGCGGCCAGCGCGATGATGACGGGATCAAGGAGCTGGCTGGCGCGCTCACCGAGTTCTGCTCCGAGCTGGCCGACGTCCTGTTCTGACGCCGGCCAGGCATGGCTTATTCGCGGACCAGCAGCAGGCTGCCGCCCAGTGGTCCGCCGCCTGCGGCAACCACGGATACACGATTCTCCGTGGTCTGACGCCCTTCGGCGCGTCCCCATAGCTGCAGGCATGCCTCGTGGACGTAGCCCAGGCCGTGGGTGCGCCCGCCGGATAACTGGCCGCCGTTCGTGTTGATCGGCAGCCGACCGTTCAGGGCGATGCGCTGGCCGCCTTCGACAAAGGCACCGCTCTCGCCCACCGGGCACAGGCCCAGTGCCTCCAGCCAGATCATGGTGAGGATCGAGAAGCCGTCGTAGAGCTGTGCCGAGTCGACGTCGTCCGGGGTGTAGTCGGTGCGTTGCCACATCATCCGGCCAACATCGAAGGCCGCCATCTCTGTTAGGGATATCTGATCCCAGGACCAGGGCTGGTTCAACGCGGCGCCTATCGCCTCGATGCGTATCGGCGCATGACGGCCATCGCGTGCGGCATCGCGGCGCGACAGGACGATGGCGGTGGAGGCATCGCAATGCACGTCGCAGTCGAACATGCGCAGCGGCGTGGAAATCATCCGTGACTGCATGTAGTCGTCCAATGACATGGGGGTGCGGTAGATGGCCTTGGGGTTGCGCATGGCGTTCTGCCGGCAGGTCAGTGCGATCTGCGCTAGCTGTTCGGGCCGGGTGCCGTATTCGTGGAAATGACGCTGAGCGTATAGCGCCATCAGATTGATGCCGGAAAGCACATTGAAGGGCGTGAACCACTGCCAGGCATAGCTGCTGTCGCGTCCCTGGGTCTTGTTGCTCAGGGCGCCGGCCTGCTTGTTGTGCAGACGCGCCGAGGCTTCGGTGATGGTGCGGAAAACCAGGACGTGCCGGCACAGGCCGGCGGCGATAGCCATGGCGCCATTAATCATGCCGGCCAGTGGGCCGGGGCCCTCATAGCCGGCGCCGAACCAGTTGAGGTTCAGTCCCAGGGCACTTTTCAGGGCGCTGGGGCCGACCGGCGAGAAGGGGTCGCCATTGTTGTTGTCCCCTGGCCAGCAGGCCACGCCATCGATGTCCTGGCGCTCCAGGCCGGCGTCGGCGATGGCTTCCAGGCAGGCATCAAGGGTCAGGCGCATGGCCGACTTGCTGGATGGCCGCGCCACCTCGGACTGGCCGATGCCGGTGATGGCGACATCTTTCTCGTAGTGCTCAATCATCATTGATCCTTTTCGAACAGAGGCAGCCATACATCCTCGACGTTCAGGAAGCTGACCCGTACCGGCATGTCGATATGCACCTGCTGTGGATCCATGCCAACAACATTGCTTAGGAAACGCAGACCCTCCTGCTCGGCCAGCTCGACGATAGCAACCACGTAGGGCACTTCCAGGTCGTTGTTCCACGGCTGATAGTTGAGGGTGTAGCTAAGCACCTTGCCCTTTCCGGAAACCGCGCACGGCGCCACATCGAGGCTCGCGCAGCGTGGGCAGATCGGGCCGGGCGGGTGGAAGAAGCGCGTGCAATCGCTGCACTTGTGGATCTGCAGTTGGCCGTGCTCGCCGCCCTGCCAGAAGGTACGGTTGTCGGCGTTGAGGGCGGGCAGTTTTCTGGACATTCGCGGAACCTGCAGGGGCACTGGCTTGGGATGCCAATGACTTTAACAATTGTACATATTTTTGAAAAGTGTCATATATTGTTTGGCGAGGCGGGCGCATACAGCCAGTCTCGCGCTAAACAACAAGAGGATTTCTTTGCCATGTCCCGGCCTTTGCAAGACAAGATAATCATAGTCACCGGCGGTTTCGGCGCTCTGGGTAGCGCCGTGGGCCGCCTGCTGCTGGAGCGCGGCGCGCAGGTCGCCCTGCTCGACCGCGCCGAGGTGCCCGCCAGCCTGGGCGAAGCTCCGGGCCTGCTGTCGCTGGGGGGCGTCGACCTGACCTCCACCGACTCGGCACAGGCGGCCGTGGCTAAGGTGGCTGAACGTTTCGGGCGGATCGACGGGCTGGTCAACGTGGCTGGCGGCTTCGCCTGGGAGACCCTGGAGGGAGGGAGCCTGGAAACCTGGGACCGCCTGTACCAGATCAACCTGCGCACCGCGCTGGTGAGCAGCCAGGCAGCTCTGGCCCACCTGCTCGATGCGCCATCCGGGCGCATCGTCAACGTCGGCGCACTGGCGTCGCTAAAGGCTGGGCTGGGCATGGGCGCTTATGCTGCCTCCAAATCCGGCGTGGCGCGCCTTACCGAAGCTTTGGCCGAGGAGCTGAAGGATCGTGGCGTCACCGTCAACGCCGTGCTGCCGAGCATCATCGACACCCAGGCGAACCGTGCCGACATGCCGGATGCCGATGCAAGCCGCTGGGTCACTCCGGAGGCCCTGGCGAAGGTGATCGCCTTCCTGCTGTCGGACGAAGCCACGCCTATAACTGGCGCCTGCCTGCCCGTGGGTGGCCGGGTATGACGTCCGCTTTCCCCAGCTGGCACTCGACGGGAGTACAGGAAGCATGAGATTGGTCACCTATACCGATGGCAGTGGCTTCGAGCGTGCCGGGGCGCTGCTGGAGAACGACCAGATCGTCCTCGACCTGCAGGCCGCCTGCCGGGAGCTGCAAGGGCGCGAGCGAGCCGAGCTGGCCAGCGTACTGGCGCTGGTTGAGGCCGGCGACGACGGCCTAGCCCTGGCCCGCTCGTTGGTGGCGCGGGTGCCTGTCCAGGCAGTACGTGAGCGCGCCCTGGTGAAACTGCGCGCGCCGATCCAGCCGCCGCCGCAGATGCGCGACTGCTCCTGCTTCGAGCTGCACCTGCGGCAGAGCTTCGCCGCCGCACGGCGCGCCCGGGCGCTACGTACACCGGACCCGGAAGCGACCCTCAAGGCAATGAATACCCGCGCTGATGAGCGGGTCATTGAGACCTTCAACCGCCAACCCATCTACTACAAGTGCAACCGTTTCGCGGTCATCGGCATCGACGACGACTTCCAGTGGCCTAGTTTCAGCAAGGCGCTGGACTTCGAGCTGGAGTTCGGCTGCTACATCGGCAGGCGCGGCAAGGACATCAGTCGCGAGGCGGCTCGTTCGCACATCGTCGGCTACACCATCTTCAACGACATGAGCGCGCGCGATGCCCAGGCGGCCGAGATGCCCGGCATGCTCGGCCCAGCCAAGAGCAAGGACTTCGATACGGCGAACATCATGGGGCCCTGTTTGGTGACTGCCGACGAGCTGGGCGACCCCTACGATCTGAACATGGTCGCGCGGGTTAACGGCGAGGAGTGGGGGCGGGGCAACACCCGCGAGATGCGCTGGGCCTTCGAAGATGTGATCGCCCACATCTCGCGTTCGGAAACGCTCTATCCCGGCGAATTCCTTGGTTCCGGCACGGTGGGCAACGGTTGTGGCCTTGAGCAGCTGCGCTACTTGCAGCCTGGCGACCTGGTCGAGCTGGAGGTGGACGGCATCGGAGTGCTACGCACCCGAGTCGGTAGCGCCGGGCAAGTTGTTACCTGATGTGCCCGAGTAACCTGCTCCGGACACGGGAAGCCAGCTGCATCGGGCATGCCCGGGGTGGGGAAGGAAGAATCACCCAGTTTTTATGCGGTGATTTCTATGTACATTTTTATGAAAAGTGTCTTATATTTCGCTTCGGCTCAATATTCGCCGTAGTGCCCTGAACAGGAGGCAATCATGCTAACAAGAACAAGCCCTGTATTGTCCGACGGAACCAAGGTTTCCGACCTCATCTATCCCGATACCCGTGAAGTGCAGATGCGCGTGCTGTCGGACCGTGAGATCTACGAGCTGGAGATGGAAAAAATCTTCGGCAAAATCTGGGTGTTCCTCGGGCACGAGTCCGAGATTCCCAATTCCGGCGACTTCGTGGTTCGCGACATGGGGTCGGATTCGGTGATCGTCGCCCGTGGCAAGGGCGGCGAGGTCTACGTGAACCTCAACGTCTGCCCGCACCGTGGCATGCGTATCAGCACAGCCGACTGCGGCAATACACAGATCCATAAGTGCATCTACCATGGCTGGGCCTTCCGTCCCAACGGCGATTTCATCGGTTCGCCGGTCGAGCGCGAGTGTATGCACGGCAAGATGCTGCCGAAGGAGGAGCTGGGGCTGAAGAAAGCCCGGGTGACGCTCTACGGCGGTCTGATCTTCGCTACCTGGAATGTCGATGGCCCGTCCTTCGACGAATTCCTCGGCGATGCCAAGTGGTACTACGACATGCTGTTCTGCCGCTCCGACAAGGGAATGGAAGTGCTCGGCCCGCCGCAGCGCTTCATCGTCAACGCTAACTGGAAGACCGCCGGTGAGCAGTCCGCCGCCGATGGTTTCCACACCCTGACCCTACACCGCTGGTTGGGCGAGGTCGGCAACTATGCGAAGAAGGGCGAAGGCGAAGGCGAGGGCGCCGATCTCAGCCCCGAGATGATCGGCGTGGAAATCAGTTCGCCGCACGGCCATGCCCTGCGCTGCATCGACCTGGCGCGTAAGATCAAGCGCCTGACCGGCCTTGATCCCGCGGAGCTGTCCGTGCAGGAGAAGCTGGATGCGCTACCGCCTGCCGGCATGACCCGCGACATGGTCGAGCAGCTTTATCGCAACCTGAGCGAGGAGCAGCTTGAGGTACTGACCAGTATGCCGCCTCAGGTGGGCGGGATGTTCCCGAACATTCTCTTCGGTTTTGTCTATATTCCCCAGCCGGACGGTGGCGTGGTCGGTTCCATGACCATGCATGCCTATGTGCCCCAGGGGCCGGACAAGCTTGAATTCGTCAACTGGATCTTCGCCGAGAAGGATGCGCCGGCCGAGTTGCGCGAGAAGATGCTCAAACAGACCATCCAGCTGTTCGGCACCTCAGGTATGGTCGAGCAGGATGACTCGGACACCTGGCCACATATGACGTTGGCCGCTAAGGGGGCGATGGGCCGCCAGATGACCCTGAAGTACCAGGCCTGCTATGAGACCGGCGCTCCCGAAGGTTGGCCGGGGCCGGGTATCGTCAACGAGGGTTTCACCAAGGACGACACCCAGTGGCATTGGTGGCAGTACTGGCACGAGCTGATGACGGCGGAAGACTGATTGTCGCTCCAGGCACAACAACAACTTCAGGAGTTACTTATGGCCCAAGTACAAGAACGTGGCGCCGACCAGATCCAGCCTGGGTCGCCGGTCGGCATCAAGCGTGTCCCGGTCGGTTCCGATGTCTATAACCAGGTGGTGACCTTCCTTTACGAGGAGGCAACTCTGCTGGACCAGATTCGCCTGCAGGAGTGGGCCGCGCGCCTAGCAACCGACCTGGTCTATACCGTTCCGCTGCGGCATACCCGCCTGCAATCCGAGCTGTCCACCACCATCGTGCGTAGCGTGCAGCACTATCATGACGACTACCGCTCGATCATGGGGCGGATCCTGCGTCTTTCTGGCAAGAGCGCCTGGGCGGAAGATCCGCCTTCGCGTACTCGTCGCCTGGTGACCAACGTCTTCGTCGAGGAGACCGAGAAAACCGACGAGTTTGTGGTAACCAGCTATCTGCTGCTGACCCGCAACCGCTTCAAGGACCATCATGTCGATATCATCAGTGGCGAGCGCCGGGATGTGTTGCGCCTGACTGACGACGGCTTCAAGCTTGCGCGCCGCGAGGTCATCCTCGACCAGGCCGTGC
Source organism: Pseudomonas sp. NPDC077186 (assembly GCF_044543505.1). Taxonomy (NCBI): domain Bacteria; kingdom Pseudomonadati; phylum Pseudomonadota; class Gammaproteobacteria; order Pseudomonadales; family Pseudomonadaceae; genus Pseudomonas; species Pseudomonas sp. NPDC077186. Next base: position 25,640 of record NZ_JBITWE010000001.1, on the reverse strand, counting down.
TGGGCACGCCGAACCTCGCAGTGTTCCTCTGAAAGCCTTGGCCTGTCCCTTCGTCAGGAGGGACGGGCGTTCTCTTTCCCAGCCAACCAGTTCTGGTCGTCCATACACAGCGCTACCGTCGTAGCGCTGAAGTCCCAGGTGGACCCCTTGATCCGCAGCGCTTGCGTGGCTCGTGTCGGCTGCTGGCTGTAGCAGCGGCCGGTGCTGGAGGCGTGAATCTGAGTGTCGAGGTTGTTCATGCGGCCCAGTGAGATTAGGGTGCAGCGGCGTAGCAGCAGCGCGGCTTCCGCTTCCTCTTCGGACAGCTGGTTGAGCGCCCAGCGAGCCATTCCCTCACGCAGGTTGACCCCGCAGTAGGGTGGAGGTCCCTCGATGGTTGAACCATGCACTTCCCAATTAAGCAGGGGGGTGCCGTCGCGCCGCAGAACCGGCTTGGTGCGTTTGTCGATGCGGTCTGGAACCTGGATGTCATAACGACGCTGCGTCGTTCCTCGCGCCGCGTTGGCGATGGCCAGGCCTGCCAGGTCGAGCAGATGCGTGCATTGGTGTTGGGCATCGGTCTGCCGGGTCACCGAATGGGCGATCTGGCTGAGCGGCATGCCGATCAGCTTCTGCAGTTGCTCGGCAGCCTGTGGGCAGGCGGAGTAGGGGTAGCGTACGGCCTCGCCACCGATCTCGCTCACGATACCATCGCGGTGGCGCAGCCAGACGCGGAAGTGATGGAAGTCGTCCTCCAGAGTCGCGCGTACTTCCCTTCTGGCATCTTGCCCCGCCGAAACGATTTCCACCCGGCGCCGGAACATACTGATCATCGTGTTTTTCCTTGTGCTGTTTTCACTGATGCTTGACGCTGTGGATTGAAGTATATTTGAACACTATATGTAGAATTGTTCACCAAAAAACAAGAAGGAATTCACTATGAAGCTGTTGCAAGAGCAGGTGGCACTGATCACCGGCGCCGGCGGTGGTATCGGACGAGGAGTGGCGTTGAGTTTTGCCAAGGCGGGTGCCGCGGTGCTGGTCGCCGAGCTCGACGAGGCCAGCGGCAAGTCTGTGGAGCAGGAGTTGCAGGCGTTGGGAGCGCGCGCCCTGTTTGTCAAGACCGACGTGACCCGCAAGGCGGATATCGAGGAGGCCATCCAGCTGGCGGTAGAGCAGTTCGGCGGCCTGGATATTCTGGTCAACAATGCCTTCGCTCCCACGCCCAACGTGTTGCTGGAGGATAAGACCGACGAGATGCTGGCCCGCACTCTGGATTCCACCCTATGGGCTGCCTGGTGGTCGATGAAGGCTGCTCTGCCGCATATGCGCGCGCGCGGTGCCGGCAAGATCATCAACTTCTATTCGATCGATACCGAGGTCGGCGCCTGGCTGCACGGCGATTACAACGCGGCCAAGTCGGGGGTCGTCGGTCTGACCCGCAGCGCTGCATCGGAGTGGGGGCGCTTCAATGTCCGGGTGAACGCCATCGCTCCGACCGCGATGGGGGCGACGTTCCACAAACTGGCAGCGGAGAATCCGGGGTTCGCCGAGCGCTCCGCGGCCATGCGTCCGTTGGGGCGCTGCGGTGAGCCGGAGGATGATATCGGACCGGTGGTGGTATTTCTGGCCTCGGACATGTCGCGTTTCGTTACCGGTGAGACCATTCATGTCGATGGCGGGCTGCACTTGCCAGGCTACAACTCCCGCCCGGCGGACGTGCCGGTTCGCGAATACTGACAGGGCGAAGGCGCGGCTGGCGCCGCGCCTTCGCCCGATGGGTAGCCTGCCTGGCTGGGGGCTAGGCTGGCCTATGGATCATTTCTTCGCGACTTTGATATCGGTGTCTTCCAGGTCCCAGGTGTCGGCCGTCTTGCCCTCGTCGCGCAACTGATACTTCAGCACGCGTCCCTGCGGATTCTTCGGCAGGCTGTCGCGGAACTCGATATAGCGCGGTAGGGCGTAGTAGGGCACCGAGTCGGTCGCCCAGTGGAACAGCTCCTCCGGTGTCAGCTGGGCCTTCTGGTGCAGCACAGCGGTCACTTTAACGTCATCCTCGCCCTTATCGGAGGGCACGGCATGCACCGCAACCTCTGCGAGGTCCGGATGGACAGCGAAGGCTGCTTCCATCTCGAAGCTGGAGATGTTCTCGCCACGTCGACGCAGGTAGTCCTTTTTGCGGTCGACGAAATAGAAGAAGCCTTCGTCATCGAACTTACCGATGTCGCCAGTGTGGAACCACATGTTGCGCATTAGCTTGAGGGTATCCGCGGGACGGTTCCAGTAGCCCTGGAACATGATGTCCGGGCGCAGTGGGCGCAGCACGATTTCACCGGGGGTATTGGCAGGCAGTTCCTGGTCGTTGTCGTCGACGATGCGCACGTCGAAATCCGGGATGCGCTTGCCGGAAGACCCGGGAGCTGCATACTCGCCCGCTGCCAGAGAGGTAATCACACAGGCTTCGGTCAGGCCGTATCCGTTGCCGCCGACCAGCTTGGTGCCGAAGCGCTCGCGCCAGATCTGTTTGGTTTCTTCGGTGTAGGGGTTGCCGCGTGCGGTATGGATCTGTCCACGGCAGCGTTTCATCGCGTCGTTGTCCGGCGCCTGGGCCAGCAGGCCACCCATGCCCCCCAGGATCGAGGCGATGGTCGCCCCGGAACGCTCGACTTCCTGCCAGAAGTTGGAGACCGAGAAGCGTGGCAGGATGGCGGCCCGAGCGCCGACCAGGATGCTGGCGATGATGCTGACGCACAGGGCGTTCATGTGGAACAGCGGCAGTGGTGTGATGGTTATGTCGTTTTCGTTGGCCGGGCCGGCGCGCAGTTGTAGGCGTGCCAGGTTACACATGAAATTGTAGCTGATCATGCAGCCTTTCGATGGGCCGGTGGTGCCGGAGGTGTAGATCAGGCAGGCAAGGTCGGAGGGTTGTGGCTTGCTGGTGAAAGGCGTGTCGTCCTCGCCGCGGAAGTCATCCAGAGCGGCAACCGGAATCCTGCAACTGGCCGACTCTGTCCGTTCACCGCGGTAGAGGATTTGGCTGACCTCGCTGAGCTGGTCGGCCAGGGGGAGGAGGCGCGGCAGATAGTCGATCTCGCAGATGACCAGGTGGGTTCCCGTGTCAGCGATCTGGTGGCGCAGGAATTCGCCTTTGAGTGCGGTGTTGATCGGCACACTGACCGCGCGGAGCTTGTTGATGGCCAGCCAGCAGACGACCGCATCGATGTTGTTGTCCAGCATGGTCAGCACGGTCTCGCCTGGCTTCACGCCCAAGGCGGCCAGAGCATGGGCCATGCGGGTGGAAAGCGAGTCAACTTTCGCATATGTGTATAGATTCCCACTGAAATCCAGCAGGACTCTGTCCGGATGCCTTGCAACCGCTCGGTCGAGTGCTGCGATGACGGTGTCTCTCTCGCCTACGGACCAGGTATCCGGATGACCGATGCCACTCATAGCTCATCTCCTTTGGAGGCCTTCCCCGCTGTGGGATGGCAAATTTTATTTTGGTGGGAGAATGCCATTCTAAATTCAAATTCGTCGCTTGTCTTCAGCTAAGATTTGAACAAATCCATGTGGTACTGCCTATATCCTGTGCTAATGTGACGAAAATTTACCAACTGAGAATCCCTATCAATGTCAAGGAATGCTGCGAAGCCCAGTAAAACAGAGCCTGTCGCTCCGGTCAGGAGAAAAAATGCCTCTCTAGAGAAGCCCTCTGTGGCGGTTGAGCAGGCTGTTCAGAAAAATGGCCGCGCGTCATCGGTGGCTGGGGTCAAGGTGAAGCCCAATCGGCGTTCCGAGGAAACCATTGGCAGTATCCTCGCGGCTACCGAGGAGGTGGTGCTGCGCTCGGGGGCGGACAGGATATCGATTCTGGATGTTTGCCAAGTGGCGGGGGTGTCGCGGGGCACCTTCTATCGCTATTTCTCATCCCAGGAAGACCTCCTGGATACCTTCTCCCGGCACAAGCGGGACAGCTTCCATAGCTCCCTGTCCCGGGCCCTGGAGGATATAGCCGATCCTGACGCGCGACTAAATGCGCTGATCGCCTACCTCGACAACTATCTCGAGCAGAGTCGCGCACGTCGTCTGCTGGTAGTGGCGCCTGAGTATGCGCTGAGCTTCTTTCGGCGCATATTCCATGACTCCATCGTGCGCTTTCAGGATCTGCTGGGTATTGTCTTCGACGAGTGGGACGCTCGGCTCGGGGTTAAGCTCGATCGTGAACTGATTTGCGAAATGGTCATTCGCTATGTACTGAGCGAGATCCTTGTGCCGGAGGGTAGCGGTCGCCGTCTTCTCCCTGTTCGCGTTAGAAAGCTCGTTGCCGCTCTGACCATAGGCTCCACCTCCCGCTCTCGTCGTTGATCCGCCTGCGCTCCCGGCTGCCCTCCGAGTGAGGGTGGCCGCTCCTCCTCTCTACTCCGCGTCACACCCCTTCCTCTTCCTTCGTCCTCGGCTGGTTTCCCTGTCGGGGCTTGCGTACGTCTGCTGCAAGGCCCTGGCATGGGCTTTTTCGTCTGTCTCAAAAAATAAATTGAACAGATTTTTGATTTATGATCATTTTAAACTTATTCTCTGCCTTGAATCAGGCCGATACACATCTGTATGTGTGCATATACGGCTGGAGAGGCGCGCTGCGAGCGCCGCATTACACAACCACAAAAAATGTCATCTCAGAGGTACCGCACCATGCTCATCGACCTTCATGCTCATGCGCCTCATCCCGACTACTACAACCAGCATCCCTATTGGGGGCCTGCTTTCGAGTCCCAGCCCGATGGTGATATCAAGCTGCGTGTAGGTGACTGGATCCTGACCCTTGGGGCTCCGGAGCGTAAGAAGGCGCTGCGCGAGGCGCATGCCCGCGGCGAGACGCTGAATGTTGCCGAGTACATGGCTAAGTGGCGCGACCCGAACCACCGCCTCGCGGCAATGGATGCTGCTGGCCAGAGTGCTCAGGTGCTGTCGGTGCCGAGCCATTGCTACATGTACTGGGCCGAGGCCGAGTTCGCTGTGCCCTTCGCCCGCAAGGTCAACGACGTGCTGGCTGGATACTGCTCGGCTGCGCCCAATCGCCTGATGTTCTGGGCTCATGCTCCGTTGAACGTACCGCATGAGGCGGCCAAGGAAATCCGCCGTGCCTGTACCGAACTGGGGGCCAAGGGGCTGGTAGCTGGCGGTTCCAACTTCGGCGGAATGGAGTTCGATTCCCCCGAGCTGTATCCGGTCTGGGAGGCGCTGTGTGATCTTGACCTGCCGATTTTCGTGCATGGTTACAACCAGTCCGTGACCTGGGGCAAGCAAGCCAATACCGACCGCTTCGAAACCACCGCCATCGTCGGCATGAACTACGATGAAACCAAGTGCCTCTGGTATCTGATCAATGGCGGCGTGCTGGATCGCTTCCCGAACCTGAAGGTTTACATCACCCACGGCGGGGGCTTCGCTCCCTACCAGTTGGGACGCTTGGCGCAGACCAACCCGAACCTCGACGTCTATCACAACAAGAAGCCTTTCCTGGACTATCTGTCCAACTTCTACTTCGACGTGGAATTGCATGAGCTGCCGATGCGCCAGGCTCTGGTCGACATCATCGGTGCGGATCGGATTCTTTACGGTTCCAATTTTGGTGGCAGCGATGCCGTGCGCCATGACCTGACTGAAGGGCTGCGCCTGTCGGACGAAGATCTGCAGAAGATCCGCTGGAAGAATGCTTGCGAGCTGCTGCACATCGACCCGGCGAAATTGGGCAAGGTAGGTGCCTGATGAAGCTGGCACGCTGCTCTTACTTCGAGACTGGCTCGTTCTGGGCGGTGGTCGATCCTGAGCGGGGCGAGGTGCACACTATCGCCGGCGAGTTTTCCTCTTGGGCGCCTGCCGTGGCTCGTGGGGCTGGAATCAGTGCGCTACGGCTTTCCGGTTCGACACTGCCGTTGTCCAAGGTGCGCTTGCTTCCACCGATCGATCCGGTTAACCGGGTAGTGGTGGCTGGGGCCAACTACGCCAAGCATCTGGCCGAGGACTTCGGTCTTGCCAGCCCGCCACAGCCAGTAGCCTTCCTGAAGGCCTACGGCGCTCTGATCGGCGCCCATGACCCGATCCGCTATCCGCCCTTGACCGAGGAACTCGACCATGAGGTCGAGCTGGTGGCGGTAATCGGCAGTGCCGAGATCGATCTGGAAGACCCGCTGGCCTGCGTGCTGGGCTACACGGTCGGCAACGACGTCAGTGCGCGCGATCTGCAGCGTAGCGGCCCGGCCGGTATCGGCATGGACCTGTTCGCGGCCAAGAGTCAGGACCGTACTACTGGCCTGGGGCCCTGGATCGTCACCAAGGACGAATTCCCCGCCGGTTCGCCCAAACTGCGTCTGACCCTCAAGGTAAATGGCGAGACCCGTCAGGACGGCTCGACCGCCGAAATGACCTGGGATGTCGGCCAACTGATCCGCTTCGTCCAGCAACGTTCCAGTTTCGCCTGTGGCGACGTGCTGTTCACCGGATCGCCGGCTGGCGTCGGCATGGGGACGGGACTGTTCCTTAATCCGGGGGATGTGGTCGAGGCGACCATTGAAGGCATAGGCACGTTGCGCAACGTGGTGAGCGAGAAATCCCGCGTCTAAATCGAGAGCGAAACATGAGCATTGATAAAGAAGAAAAAATCGTAGTGGTAGGTGCTGGCCTGATGGGGACCGGCATTGCGCATGGATTCGCCAGTTCCGGCTATCCCACCGTACTGGTGGACACCAATGCAGAGTCGCTGGCCCGTGCCAGGGACAATATCGGCAAGATTCTCAGCGACGGCGTAGCGCTCGGTAAGGTTTCCGCCGAGTCGGCAGAGGCGTCTCTGGCGCGCTTGGCCATCAGTGGTGACCTGAGTGAGGCTGCGCGAGGCGCCGACTGGTTGGTGGAAACGGTCTCCGAGAGGCTGGAAGTGAAGAAGGCGGTGGTCGCCCAAGCCGAGCCCCTGCTGGCGCCCGACGCAATCATCGCCACCAACACCTCGGCGCTCAGCGTGACTGAGATCGCTGCGTCGCTGGCCGCTCCCGAACGGGTGATCGGCATGCACTTCTTCAATCCGGTGCACAAGATGAAGCTGGTGGAGCTGGTGCGTGGTCTGGCGACCAGCGACGAAGTGCTGGTGCGAACGCGGGCTCTGTGCGACGCCATGGGCAAGACCTCAATTGTGGTCAACGAGTCCCCGGGACTGACTACCAGCCGCATGTCCGCGCTGCTCGGCAACGAGGCCATGTATATGCTGCAAGAGGGTACGGCCAGTGCGGAGGACATCGATACCGCCCTGCGTCTGGGCTTCAATCATCCCATGGGCCCACTGGAGCTGGGTGATCTCACTGGCTGGGATACCCGCTTGTCGGTGCTGCGCTACCTGCATCAGACTCTGGGCGAGAAATTCCGTCCCTGCCCGCTGATCATCAAGATGGTTGCCGCTGGTCGCCTGGGTCGCAAGACCGGACATGGTGTCTATCGCTACGAAGATGGCAAACGGGTTCCGGGTTCCGGGCTCAAGGCGAGTGCGCTATGAAAGACATCGTGATCGTCGATGCGCTGCGTACGCCGATTGGTCGTTTCCGTGGCAGCCTGGCCGGTGTGCGTGCTGATCACCTGGGGGCGCTGGTGATCGGCAAACTGTTGGAGCGCGTCGACCTGTCGCCCGCGTTGGTCGATGACGTGATCTTTGGCTGTGTTACCCAGATCGGCGAGCAGTCGGCCAATATAGCGCGCACCGCGCTGCTTGGTGCCGGTTGGCCGGTAACCATTCCCGGCCTGACCATCGACCGCAAATGCGGATCTGGCGAGGTGGCGGTGCATCTCGCCGTCGGTGCTATCGCAGCCGGCTGCGCCGACATCGTGGTCGCTGGCGGGGCGGAGAGCATGAGCCGGGTGCCCATGGGCAGCAACCGCGAAATCCATGGCGAAGCCTTCGGCTGGATGGCGGCTGAGCGCTACGAGCTGACCAGTCAGGGCGAGGCCGCCGAGCGTATGGCTGATAAGTGGTCGCTCAGCCGTGACGAGTTGGACGACTATGCTTTCGCCAGCCATAGCCGCGCGGCGGCGGCGGCGGATGCCGGGCACTTCGCCAACGAAATCGTCGAGGTGCCGGTCGAAACCCTGCGTGAGCACGGCTTGAGCGAACCTGTGACGTCACTGCGTGGCGACGAGACCATTCGCCGTGACACGTCGCGGGAAAAGCTGTCGACTCTGAAGACCAGCTTTCGCCCGGAAACCGGGCGCATCACCGCCGGTAACTCCTCACAGATTTCCGACGGCGCGGCGGCGTTGCTGCTGATGTCGGCGGAAACGGCTGAGCGCCTGGGGCTCAGGGCGCGCGCGCGGATTCGTGCCTTCACCACCGTCGGCTCCGATCCGACGCTGATGCTCACCGGGCCGATCGCCGCTACCTACAAGGTGCTGGAGAAGGCCGGCCTGGGTATCGACGACATCGACCTGTTCGAGGTCAACGAGGCCTTTGCTTCGGTACCGCTGGCCTGGATGTGCGAAACCGGCGTGTCGCACGAGCGGCTCAACGTCAATGGCGGGGCTATCGCCCTGGGTCACCCACTCGGTGCCAGCGGCGCGCGGTTGATGACTACGCTGCTCAACGAGTTGGAGCGGCGCGGCGCCCGCTATGGACTGCAGGCAATCTGCTGTGCTGGCGGTATGGGTACGGCGACCATCATCGAGCGCCTCGATTGAGTATGTCGCGGATTCCTATGGTGCCGCTGGAGGAAATGCCGGCTGGACTGCGCGATGCCATTTCTCGGGGGCGGGCAAGCGGCATGCTCAGCTCCAGCAGGCCCGTCCAGGTCTGGGCGCACCGCCCGGCTCTGGCGCAGGCCTGGCTGGAGCTAATGAGTGGTTTCTATCGGGATAGCCTGCTTGATGAGCGGCTACGCGAACTGGTGCGCCTGAAGATCGCCAGCATCACCACCTGTCAGGCCTGCCAACTGGCGCGTAAGTCCGACACGGTCAGCGAAGAGGATATTGCCTGTCTGGCGACGGACAGCGATCGCTTCGCGCCGGCCGAGCAGGCGGCCCTGCGTTTCGCAGAACTGTTCGCCGCTGACTACATGGCCATCGATGACGAGCACTATGCCCGCCTGTCGGAGTTCTTCACCTGCGCGCAGGTGGTCGAACTCAATATGTACTGCGCCCTGATGCTGGCCGGCGGCCGCATGACTTATGTCCAGCAGGCCTATTGATCTTGTTGCTTGTAGCCACTCGATCTCACGGGATGTCTTGAGTAGTTAGTCAAAATGTAAAAAAACGTCCAATAGTGGTCGATGGATGCCTAAGATGGCCGGTAATACGCGGCCCTTCCAGGCCACGTATTCCAACAATGCACAATAAGAAAGGAGACGCCTATGTCCGGCCCAGCACACAGCAATCTGGAGCAGGTCTTCGCCAACGTCGCGAGCAATTACCGTGGTGCCGACGTCGACCTGCACGCGGTGTATCGCGAGATGCGCGAAAAATCCCCCGTCCTCCCGGAGAACTTCATGGCACGCCTGGGCGTACCATCGATTGCCGGGCTTGATCCGAACCGACCTACTTTCACGTTGTTCAAGTACGACGACGTCATGGCGGTGATGCGCGATGCGACCAACTTCACCAGCGGCTTCATAGCCGAAGGGCTTGGCTCGTTCTTCGATGGCCTGATCCTTACCGCGATGGACGGCGAGGCGCACAAGAACATCCGCAGCCTGCTGCAGCCAGTGTTCATGCCTGAGACGGTCAATCGTTGGAAAGAAACCAAGATTGATCGGGTCATCCGCGAGGAGTACCTGCGGCCCATGGTGGCCAGCAAGGGGGCGGATATAATGGAGTTCGCCCTGTACTTCCCTATTCGTGTGATCTACTCGCTGATCGGCTTCCCCGAGGACCGCCCCGAGGAAATCGAGCAGTACGCCGCCTGGGCGCTGGCCATCCTGGCTGGACCGCAGGTCGACCCCGAGAAGGCTGCGGCCGCGCGCGGCGCGGCGATGGAGGCCGCGCAGGCGCTCTACGACGTGGTCAAGGTTGTGGTGGCGCAGCGTCGCGCCGAGGGTGCCACAGGCGACGACCTAATCTGCCGGCTGATCAGGGCCGAGTACGAAGGCCGTTCGCTGGACGATCACGAGATCACCACCTTCGTCCGTTCGCTGCTGCCGGCGGCCAGCGAGACGACTACGCGTACCTTCGGCACGTTGATGACACTGCTGTTGGAGAGACCTGAGCTGCTGGCGCGCATCCGTGAGGATCGTAGTCTGGTTGGAAAGGCCATCGACGAGGCGGTGCGCTATGAGCCTGTAGCCACCTTCAAGGTACGCCAGGCGGCCAAGGACGTGGAAATTCGCGGCGTGGCCATTCCCAAGGGGGCTATGGTCTCGTGCATCGTCACCTCGGCCAATCGCGACGAGGACGCCTTCGAGAATGCCGACACCTTCGACATCGACCGCCGCGCCAAGCCGTCGTTCGGCTTCGGTTTCGGTCCGCACATGTGCATCGGCCAGTTCGTCGCCAAGACGGAAATCAATTGCGCGCTCAACGCCATCCTCGACCTGATGCCGAACATCCGCCTGGACCCCAACAAGCCGGCTCCGGAGATCATCGGCGCGCAGCTGCGTGGTCCTCATCACGTACATGTGATCTGGGATTGAGTGGTATCGCTGGGGTAAGGGGCGGTAATGCCGTCCCGTTGGCGCCGCTGCTGCGGCGTACCTGGCGGCCTAGGAGGCAGGGTTCGGGAATGCCACTAAGTTGAACATATTTAAAAAAAGTGTTTAGTTTTTCTCTGGCGTGCTCTATGATCAAAAGCACTTCAAGAACCCATTAAGCGAAGGGGAAAACAACAATGAAGGTTGAAGATCTGATTCTCGTCAGCGTCGATGATCACGCAATCGAGCCGCCAAATGCCTTTGCTCGCCACATGCCTGCCCGCTTCAAGGGTCGCGAGCCCCATGTCGTCAAGCGCGGCGAGCGTGATGTGTGGGTGTTCGAGGAGCAGGCCACCGGTTATATGGGCCTCAACTCGGTGGTCGGCCGGCCCAAGGAGGAATACGGCATGGAGCCGCTGGGCTATGAGCAGATGCGCCGTGGCACTTGGAGCATCAGCGACCGTGTCGACGACATGAATGCCAACGGCGTGCTTGGCTCGTTGTGCTTTCCGACTTTTCCCGGATTTGCCGGCCAGCGCTTCCAGGTGCATGCCGACCGTGATGTCTCCCTGGCGGCGATCCAGGCCTACAACGACTGGCACCTGCACGACTGGTGCAATGCCGCGCCGGGCCGTTTCATTCCCCTGATGCTGGTGCCCTGGTGGGACATGCAGGCCGCGGCCGCCGAGGTCGAGCGCCTGGCCAAGCAGGGTGTGCATGCCGTGTCGCTGTCCGACAACCCGGCGATGCACGGCTTCCCGTCGATCCACAGTGACTACTGGGACCCGCTGTGGAAGGCTTGCGCCGACAACAACGTGGTGATCTGCTGCCATATCGGCACCGGGGTCAAGGCCAATCACGCCTCCGACCTGTCGCCGATCGATGCCTGGATCACCTCCATGCCGATCTCCATCGCCAACTCGGCGGCCGACTGGATCTGGGCGCCGATGTGGAAGAAGTTCCCCAACCTGCGCATGGCTCTTTCCGAAGGCAGCATCGGCTGGATTCCCTACCTGCTGGAGCGCGCCGACTTCACCCATCGCCATCACAACGCGTGGACTAACTCGAACTTCGGCGGCAAGCTGCCCAGCGACATCTTCCACAAGCACTTCATCACCTGTTTTATCGAGGACAACTTCGGTCTGCAGAACCTGAAGTTCATGAATGAAGATATGGTCACCTGGGAAAGCGACTACCCGCACTCCGACTGCACCTGGCCGCATTCGCCGGAAAGCGCCTGGGTTGGCCTGCAGCACCTGCCCAAGGAGACCATAGACAAGGTCACCCACCTCAACGCCATGCGTGAGTTCTCCTACGACCCGTTCGCCATCCTTGGCCGGGAGAACTGCACGGTCGGCGCCCTGCGTGCGAAGGCCGCCCATGTGAAGACCGAGCCGGCTCTCGGCCTCGGCGGCGCCGACCATGGGCGTGACGACGGCAAGCCGGTGACCTCCGGCGACATCAATGCGATGTTTGCCAAGGCGGATGCCGGCACCGCTCTCTGAGGGTTCCTGAGGTGCCCTCTCCTGCTATGACGGGGGGGGGCGTACAGGTTCGGATCGCCTGCCAGTTTTCGAGAGTACGTATGTCTATTGCTCAATTTACCTACAGCAGGATTCCCCCCGAGGCGGAGTCGCTTCGCCGCGAGGTGCGGGAATTCCTCAAGGACAACCTCGCCGAGTACCCGGGAACCTCCAGGGCGCAGTCCTGGATGGGCTTCGACGCGGATTTCAGCCGCAAGCTAGGTAGTCGGGGCTGGGTCGGAATGGCATTGCCGAAGCAGTATGGCGGTAGCGAGGCTGGGCCCTTCTCGCGCTACGTGATCATCGAGGAGCTGCTGGCCGCGGGCGCGCCCGTGTCGGCGCACTGGATCGCCGATCGGCAGAGCGGGCCGCTGATCAATCGTTTCGGCAGTGAAGCGCAGAAAGACCGTTACCTGCCGCCGATCTGCCGTGGCGAAAGCTACTTCTGCATCGGTATGAGCGAGCCGAACTCCGGTTCAGACCTGGCCTCGATCAAGACCTCGGCTCGGCGCAACGAGGCCGGTTGGTTGCTCAACGGGCAGAAAGTGTGGACCACCAACGCCCAGCACTCGCATTTCATGATCGCCCTGGTGCGTACTGGCGAGAAGCAGGCGGCACGCCATGAGGGCATGTCGCAGTTCATCGTCGATCTTAGCCTGCCGGGGATCAGCATCCGGCCAATCCGCGACCTGGCCGGCGGCGAGCATTTCAACGAGGTGTTCTTCGACAACGTCCAGCTCTCTGCCGATTCGCTGATCGGGGTTGAGGGTAAGGGTTGGGAGCAGGTGATCGCCGAGCTGGCCTTCGAACGTAGCGGTCCGGAGCGTTTCCTGAGCAGCATGGCGCTGTTGAAGACGCTGATCGACGCCTTGGGTAGTGCGCCGGATGCCCTGCAGCGTCGCGAAATTGGTCGCCTCACGGCGAAGCTGGTGACCCTGCGCAACATGTCGCTGGCGGTCACCGCGCAGTTGGCCGCCGGCGAGCACCCGACCTGGGCCGCTTCCTGCGTCAAGGACTTGGGCAACCTGTTCGAGCAGGAGATTCCCGAAGTCGCCCAGTTGCTGGTGGAGACCGAGCCGCGACTGATCGGCGGCAGCGAGCATGCCCGGGTCTTGGCCTATCTGATGCAGATGGCGCCGTCCTTCTCACTGCGCGGAGGTACCCGCGAAATCCTGCGTGGCATCATCGCGCGCGGTCTGGGGTTGCGATAATCATGCGAGAACTATTCGAATCGACCATAGAGCGCCTACTCGGCGACTTGGCCACGCCGGAATACGTGCTTGGCTGCGAAGGTGGTGTGTGGCCAGCCGAGCTCTGGACCGCAGTGGAGGAGTCCGGGTTTACCCTGGCCGGCGTGCCGGAGCACCTGGGGGGTGCAGAGGCGGGTTGGGCTGACCTCCATGTACTGGTCCGCGCCGCCGGGCGTTTTGCCGCACCAATCCCCTTGGGCGAGGCGCTGCTGGCCAATTGGCTGCTTGGTCAGGCCGGACTCGAAGGGCAGGGCGGCGTCCTAAGCTTTGCCGCAGATGCCCAGCTTGGTTTGCGCGATGGTAAGGTGGACGGCACCGTTCATGATGTGCCCTGGGGCCGGCATGCCGAGGCCGTGGTGGCCATCGCCGACGCCGCCGGCACACCCAGCGTGGTACTGCTTGCTCGTGCCGAGGCGGCCGAACAGAGCCACGGACTGAACGTGGCCGGCGAGCCGCGCGATGGCCTGCGCTTCAGTGCGGCCGCGGTACTCGCCAGCGCGCCCTTGCCGCCTGGCGTCTCGGCTGACGTCCTACTGCTGGGGGGGGCGTTACTGCGATCCGCGCAGATCGCCGGCGCTGCGCAGGCACTGCTGGATATGACCTCCAAGTACGCCGGCGAACGCTCCCAGTTCGGTCGTCCGATCGGTGCTTTTCAGGCCATCCAGCAGCAGCTTGCCGTGTTCGCCGAGCAGGTGGCCGCTGCCGGCATCGCAGCGGAAGCGGCTTTCGTTGAGTCGGACACAGCCCTTGCCGCTCTCACGATCGCCGTCGCTAAGGTCAGCACCGCCGAGGCGGCTAGTAGTGCTGCCGGCATAGCCCATTCGGTTCACGGCGCCATAGGCTTCACTCAGGAATACTCACTGCACCTGCTGTCGCGGCGTCTGTGGGCCTGGCGCAGTGAGTTCGGCTCGACCAGCCTGTGGAGCCAACGCATTGGTCAACTGGTTTGCGCCAGTGGTGGCGAAGACTACTGGTCGTTGCTCACCGAGCATGCGCAACAATCTCTACCAGGACTTGAGGGACCTACGCCATGAATCCATTTCTGCAGATCGAGCGGGATGGCGGCATCGTCACTGTGCGCATGAACCATCCGGAAACTCGGAATGCGCTGACCTCTCCGGAGCAAATCCAGGAGTTCGTCGACCTTTGCGCTGAGCTGCGTCGTGATCGCTCGGCACGGGTCATGGTGCTGACCGGCAACGGCAGCGCTTTTTGCGCCGGTGGCAACGTCAAGGACATGCGTAGTCGCGAGGGTATCTTCGCCGGTTCGCCCTATGAGCTGCGCAATACCTACCGCGACGGCATCCAGCGTATCCCGCTGGCGTTGTATGAGCTGGACATCCCGGTGATCGCAGCGATCAACGGTCCGGCGATCGGCGCCGGTTTGGACCTAGCATGTATGTGCGACATCCGCCTGGCGTCCAGTTCGGCGCTGTTCGCCGAAAGCTTCGTGCGCCTGGGCATAGTTCCCGGCGATGGCGGCGCCTGGCTGCTGCCGCGCATCATCGGCATCCCCAAGGCCAGCCTGATGGCTTTCACCGGTGACACCATCAACGCCGCCAAGGCACTCGAGTGGGGGCTGGTGGAGCAGGTTTGCACCCATGAAACCCTGCAGGCCGAAGCGCAAGCCCTGGCGCAGCGTATCGCCAGCAACCCGGGCCATGCCCTGCGTCTATGCAAACGTCTGCTGCGTGAGGGTCAGCACATGCGCCTCGATTCTCTGCTGGAACTGTCCGCGGCATACCAGTCCCTGGCCCATCACACGGAAGACCATCAGGAAGCGGTTGCCGCTTTCATGGACAAGCGCAAGCCGGACTATCTGGATCGTTGAGAAACCGACTGAATTGGAGTGACTGCAATGCGTAGCGTTTTCCGTGAAGACCACAACATGTTCCGCGAGCTAGCGCGACGTTTTGTCGACCGTGAGGTCGTGCCCCACCTGCATGAATGGGAAAAGAACGGCATCGTGCCCAAGGAAGTCTGGCTGAAGGCTGGCGAGCTCGGCCTGCTATGCTCCACGGTGCCGGAGGAATATGGTGGTTCCGGAGGCGATTTCGGCCACTCCGCGGTAATGATCGAGGAGCTGGCGCGGGCCAACGCCACCGCTGTGGGTTTCACCACTCACTCGGAGATCGTTGCGCCCTACATAGTCGCCTATGGCTCCGAGGAGCAGAAGCAGAGGTGGCTGCCACGCATGGTTAGTGGCGAGCTGATCGGTGTGATTGCCATGAGCGAGCCGGGTATCGGCAGTGACCTGCGTTCGATGCGCACCATGGCGCGCCGCGATGGCGATGACTACATCGTTTCCGGGCAGAAGACCTTTATCACCAATGGCGGCAACGCCGGGCTGATGGTCACCGCCACCAAGCTCGACCCGGCGGCCAAGGAACTGACGCTGATCTGCATCGAAGAGGAGCGAAAAGGTTTCTCGAAGGGGCGGCTGCTGGAGAAGATCGGCCTCAAGGGGCAGGACACCGCAGAGCTGTTCTTCGACGAGGTTCGGGTGCCGGCCAGCAACCGACTGGGCGAGGAGGGGCAGGGCTTCAAGTACCTGACCCACCAGTTGGCCTGGGAGCGCCTGATCATCGCCATCCGTGCGGCGCAGTCGATCCATACTCTGCTCGAAGAAACCATTGAGTACACTCGCGAGCGCAAGGTGTTCGGCAAACCAGTTCTGGATTTCCAGAACACCCGCTTCAAGCTTGCCGAGGCCAAGGCACAGGCGACCATGCTGCGCGTGTTCGTCGACGATTGCCTGGTCAAGGTGATGCGCGGCGAATTGCCGGCGGACGTTGCTGCCATGGCCAAGCTGCTCGGTTCAGAGATGCAGGGCAAGCTGCTCGACGAGTTCCTCCAGTTGCATGGCGGCTACGGTTTCATGAGCGAGTACAAGATCAGCCGTGCCTGGGTGGACGCGCGAGTTGCCCGCATCTATGGCGGGACTTCGGAGATCATGAAGGAAATCATTAGCCGCAACCTGTGAGCGTTGTCGGTCGTAGGTCGCGGATATCTGGAGGCAGGGTATGTGTAATTTTAGAGGCTTTCTGTTGGCACTATGTACCCTGTTTTCCCTGGGTGTTTTCGCTCAGACAGGAGTCGAGTACGAACAGGAAACCGAGCGTGCCTCCCGGCTGTTGGGCAAGGCCGTGACTTACTACAAAGCAAACGGTGAAAGCGCTTTTGCAGCCTTCAGTCGCCAGGGGGTATTCATTGATGGCGAACTCTACGTCTATGTAGTGGATACCAGCGGCGTCATGCTAGCCAGCGGTGGCCCTTCGGCCAATCTGGTTGGGCGCGATGTCAGTAACGTCCTTGGCGATGAGCTGAACAGATCCTTCAAGGAGGCCTTGTCATTGCCGGAAACGGGTGAAATCCATAGCGCCGAATATCGCTGGATAAACTGGGCCGACGGCAAGACACAACGTAAACGAGTGTTCTTCCAGCGTGTCGGTGAGCGAATCTTCGCTGTTGGCTACTACATGCCGCGCTCAAGCAAGATCGAAGCCATGGCCCTGCTGGAGCATGCCACTGCTGCTGTTGCTGCTGCTCCTGCGGAGGCTATCGGGCGTATCAATGGTCTGAGTCCCGAGTTCGTGCGGGACGACCTGTATGTCTTCGTCGTTGACCTGAGCAGCGAGAAGTTCGTCGCCCATGGTTACAACCTACGCCTGGTGGGCACGGACTTCCGTTCACTGCTTGCGGTCGACAAACAGCCAATCGGTATGCAGATGCTGGAGGTATTGGAGAATAGGGGCGAAGGAGAGGTTCACTATCAGTGGCGCAATCCGGCCAACAGCCGGGTTGAGCAAAAACATACGATGATCCGTAAGGTCGGCGGTTATGCGGTGGCGGTCGGTCACTACCAGCGTCCTGGGTCCTGAACATTGCCGCGGGGCGTCGATACCTCCCCAGCGGCAGTGGCCCCTTGATCTATCTACTCCCCATGCTGTCCGCGTTGATCTGGGCGGGTAGCACCGTGGTCGATCGCTTGGCTGTTGGTGCCATCGAGCCCGCCGCCATTTCTTTCTACCGCTGGTTGCTGGCCTTGTTCGTGCTCAGCCCCTGGTTGTGCTGCCCAAAGTCTGGAAACTGAGGTGTCTGATCCGTCGGCATTTCTGGCAGCTGTGTGTCCTTGGTGTATTGGGCATGGCGCTGTACCAGTCGCTGGCGTATTTTGCCGCGCATACGGTCTCCGCCACGTCAATGGGGCTGATCCTCGGCACCATGCCGCTGCTGAGACCCGGCTGGCGTTGCCGTTGATGGGTGTACGGCCGAGCCGCTCCGTCTGGTTGGGCTGCCTGCTCTCGTTCTTCGGCCTAGCCCTGCTGATCAGCGCTGGGCGGCCAAGCCGGTTGTGGCGTGAAGGGATGGGGCCTGGGTAAATCCCTCATACTCATGGCGTGGTTGTCTTACGCGGTCTAATGCCTGCTGCTCAAGCGCTGGCAACTGCCGGTGGGGATCTGGGAATCGCTCTACGTGCAGGTGTTCTGCGGGTTGGTGGTGCTGCTGCCGGCGTTCCTGTTGAGCACCTTCGGTGCAACTGACGGCGCAGAACCTGCCGCTAGTGGTCTATGTTTGCCTGTTTGCCTCGGCACAGGCGCCTGGGCTCTGGAACCATGCGCTGGGGATGGTTGGAGCCGAGAGGATCGCCGTATTCATGAATCTCACGCCGCTCTTTACCGGTTTGCTGGCGGTGCTGCTGGGAGAGGGACTGCACGGCTATCATGCCATGGGTGGTGGCCTAGTCCTGTTCGACATCGCCGTGGTATAGGGCCTGGCGCCGATGCCGCGCAGGCTACCGATGGGCTCAGGCGATCCGATACCTGAGCCCATACTCCGCTGATCAGAGAGCGGCGGAGGCGTCCAGTTTGAGCAGCCGGATCGCGTTGCCACTGCGGATCTTCTCCCGATCTTCTTCGCTCAGGCCCAGGTTCTCGGTGAGGTCGCCATGGGCATAGGCACCGCCGAAGTTGGTGCCGTAGAGCAGTCGATCCACTCCGACCACTTCCACCACGCCACGGCGCAGGCCAGGCGCGTGCACGTCAAGGTCGAAGTAGAAGTTGTCCATGTAGTCCATCAGCGGCTTGCGGTTGCGCGCATCCGGTGCCATGGCCTGGTTCAATTCGCTCAGGCGGCCGAGCTGGAATACTGCCATGCCGCCGGCATGGGTGATGTATGCCTTGAGTCTGGGGAAAGTGTCCAGTGCGCCACCGCAGATCAGGTACCAGAAGAACAGCGTCTCATCGACGCAGTCGCCGATAATCGAGGTGGTCTCGAATTTGTCGTCGGTATGCTTTTCGCCCCAGTAAATGGACTGGTTGAAGCCGTGCACCATGATTGGCACGTCCAAATGCTCGATTTTCTCCCAGACTGGGAACAGGCGTTCGTCGTGTGTCTCGATGCCATTGAAATTGGTGCCGCCGACGCAGACGCCCTTGGCACCCAAGTGCTTGACGGCGCGTTCGATTTCCCTCGCCGCCGCTTCCGGCTCAGCCAGGTTGGCATGGCACCAGAAGTCGAAGTGCTGCGAATCCTGGCGGCAATAGGCGGACATCTCATCGTTGCAGATGCGCGCGTACTCGGTTCCGAACTCTCCGGCCCAGTACATGAAGGCGTGCGAGGGCGCGGAAACGACCAGCTTGTCCACACCACGCTCGGCCATCAGCCGGCGACGGCTCTCGTGGGTCATACGGGCCAGTAGATTGACCTCGGCCTCTGTGTCGCTCTGTGCCTTGGACGGTTGCTTGGTGCCTAGGGAGAAGTGGCCGACGGTGAAACCGCTGGTCTTCATGAATGGGCCCCAGAACTCATGGCGGTTCAGCATTCCCTTCGTCACGAGATGGGCATGGATATCGATCAGCACGGCGTACTCCTCGGGATGTCTTGCAGGACGCTGGCATCGATTTCTTTGCCAGGGTTTCGAATATTATTTGAACATAAACTAATAATTTGTTCATATAATTTGTGCGTATCCATCAGCCTAGGAGTGGATGGCGGCGCATTTCGCGATCCATCGAACCCGGAGAACAGCAATGAGCAAGACATGGTTCGTTACGGGGGCTTCCCGTGGCATCGGTGCGGAAATCGTCAAAGCAGCGTTGGTGGCCGGCGACAGCGTTGTCGCGACAGGACGTGACCTGCCCCGCCTCGAGCGGTTGTTCGTACCGTATGGCGATCGCGTGCTGTCGCTGCAACTGGACGTCACCGAGGAAAGCCAAGCGGTCGCGGCGGTTGAGGCTGCGGTGCAGCGTTTCGGGCACATCGACGTTGTCGTGAACAACGCGGGCTATGGACAACTGGGACCCTTCGAGGAGAACGATGCTGAGGCGGCCGAGCGGCAGTTCGCAACCAACGTATTCGGCCTGTTCCATGTGTGCCGCGCGGTACTGCCGGTGATGCGCCGGCAGCGGGCCGGGCATATCTTCAATGTCTCGTCGATCGCTGGTGTGGCCGGCATGGGCGGCGCCGCGTTGTACTGCTCGGCGAAGTTCGCCGTGGAAGGCTTCTCAGAGTCGCTCGCGCAGGAGGTGGCGCAGTTCGGCATTCACGTCACCATCGTCGAGCCGGGGGCGTTCCGCACCGATTTCCTCGACGCCAGTTCGGCCGCCGTGGGCGGCAGGGGGCTGGAGGATTACGCGGAGTTCAGCAAGAAGATCAAAGCCTCCTCGGAAGCTAATAACCACAAGCAGCTAGGTGATCCCGCCAGGCTGGGCGCGATGCTGGTGCGTTTGGCCGCTAAAGAAAAGCCGCCGCTGCGCTATCTGGCCGGCTCTGACGCCCTGCAGGTGGCGACCGGCAAGTTAGCGGCCATAAGTCGGGAGATCGAGCAGTGGCGCGATCATTCGGTATTGACCGATGGAGACTCCGGTTGACGTCCAGGGCAATTTGGCCGCCTTGCCGTCATACCCGTGTGAGGGCTTGAGTTGTCGGTCATGGGGCGAGTACGGACAGAGCCTGTAGGAGGAGAGTGTTTTGGCACACCAAAAAAATAAGAAAAGCCGCTTGCTGGACTACCTGTTGATCCTGACGCTACTGGCTTGTGCCAGGGGTGAAGCGTTGGCTGCGCTGAGCCGGCAGGAACTCCAGGAAACGCGTACGCTGGCGACAATGACGACGGTCAGTGCGCTGCTCTACTACAACCTCAACGGCATTCCCTATGAAGCCGAGAATCTAGAGGCCTTCGCCTACAACCTGAATCGGCTGCGCGAGTTGTCCGCGCAAGCTGGCGACGCCGCGCTCGCCGAACAGGTCCGCCTGCTAGGCGATGCAGTTGCCCAACTTGAGCAACTGCCGCAGAGCACAGCCGATTTACGCTCGGTGTGGCCCGCCTACACGCGCTGGTTGCCTGGTGTCATCGAGGCCCATTTCCGTCTGGTGAAATTGCTGAGTGACCGCTATGACGTGGCGCCCGAGGTAGCGCAGAGGCAGAGCATGCTGCATGGGCTCAGCCACGATATTGGGCGGATGCTGCTGTCCTACCAGATGGCATCCTTCCCTAATTTCGGCGGTGATATCTGGATTCTTGACGAGCGGGTGCTCATCGCGCTGGATACCGACATAGAGCGGAGCTTTGCCGAGTTGGCCGAGCGAAATGGTACCGAGACGCTGAAGGTCCCACTCAGAAACTATCGCTTCGTACGCCCGCACCTACTCGATCCTTCCGGTAATTGGGCTCCGAATGCGGTAGCGCTCTATCTGGCGAAAGCCATGCGCACCCTAGATCTCGAGGCGCACACCACGGGCGGTAGTTCGCAGGAGTGAGGCTTGTCATTCGCATGCAGATACCATTAGCGGTACTGGTTGGCCGCCGGAAACAACATTGCAACACCACCAGGGGAGTCGAAGAGCCATGTTCACTCATGTCACCCTGGGTACCAATGACCTGGAAAAGGCACGTGCTTTCTACAATGCAGTATTGCCCGCGCTGGGATACGGCAATCTAGCCAATAAGGACAATGCCTCGGTCTGGAGTGGCGCTGGGGCTCATCTCGTCGTGTTGACGCCTGTCGATGGCAAGGCCGCTACAGTCGGTAATGGCGTGACTATCGGTTTTGTGGCACCTAGCCGTGCAGCGGTGAATGAGTTCCATAGGCTGGCCCTGCTGGCTGGAGGAACCGATGCCGGTGCCCCTGGATTCCGTTATGGGCCCAATGTCTATGCGGCGTATGTACGCGATCTCGAAGGGCACAAGATCGTCGCCAGCTGCATGGGTGTCGAATTAGGCTTGTAAATCTGCACGGGGTGGGTGTGGAGGAGTAGTAAAGGGGGCGGGGGGGGGCTTCGCGCCGGGCTTCAACGCCAACAGTCTTAATGATCTCTTCGCGTACCAAGCGCACCATATGCTCCTGAATCAATGACAGTGGAATAGGCGCCGGGATTATTCGCAGCGGATAATGCTGCACATACAGCTCGGCTAGCCGCCGCCGCATGGTGACAATACGTTCGGTTCCGGCCATCTGCTTTGGCAGGGTACTGAAGTAGTGGGTAATGACTTCCACTGCGAGTGACAACGCTTCGTCGCGGTTTCGGTGGCGGCTCGCATACTCAAGGTTCCGTCGAAATCCGGATCGAGTCGGTGCGGATCGGCTAGTGTCGATATATGCCACTTATTCAAAGGCCGAACTCTAATGTGGCCAATAGAAATGCAATCATCCATCAACGCGAAGCTGTAAGTACGGGTTGTTGGACGGTACATCCCCGAACAAGTGCCATGGCTCCTTCAGTAGATAGCCATGTAGCCGCCGCGATTTGCGTGGCCCTGTTACCTCACACGTCCAGATGTTTAGACCGTTGTCTTGCTTGCGGTGCAGTTGCAATTTTTCAAAGTGTTTTTGCACCCACTGCCAATCGGCGAGCTGATCCTGCTTGGCGAGCACGGTAGTCTGCGGGTGCTCTTGTGCGTAGCGCTGGAACACACCTGGGCTGACCATAAAGACAGTGTCAGCCACGGTATGTATCAGGGCCTTGGCGTCATTGATGATGAGCTTGTGGTTCTGGATGCGCTGCTGCAGCCAGGCCATGAAGTGTTCTCCGGAAGGCAGCTCCTGCGAGCTTCTGTGGTTCGAGCTGGGTGGATGCGCGGACGCGGGCAGTGGTGTTGAATCGTGCCCATCAGAATGCGCGGACGACTCACCGAGAAAGATTGCTGGTGACGGCTCAACCGCCGGCTTCTGATTGGTCACCTCGGTATCAACGGGGCCGAGTAATGCCAGCAAGTCGTCGATGCCGTCGGCAGCTGGCGCAGCAGGCAGTGCAGGTGTAGCGCTCGCCGCCGGTGAGCTAACACCACTATCGGTGGATGGTTCCGCGGGTGCGTCGCTTGGCTCCACCTCTATTGCGACGGTGCCAGTGAACGGCTCTGGCCGATCGCCTCCTTCCCAGATCAGGGCTGGGGCCAGTTGCAGCAACGTGAATTTGTGCGACCAGCCGGTGTCGCTCGTGACGGTGGCTCGCCAGACTGCCTTGCCATCCGGCGTAGGTTGGAGCATGCCGTGATCCTGCAGCACATTGAACACGGCGGTGTTGTTGGCGGGGATGCCGTCGATTCCCTGCGCCAGCAGGTGGGCGCGCAGCTTGTCCGAGACCGTTTTGCTGACCAGCCACAGCGTATCCTCGGTCAGCCAGCCGTCCGAAGCCCCAGGTTGGTTGAGCTTCAATTCTTCTTTCAAAAGGTAGCGCAGGCCCTCGAGTAGTTTGCGCTGCAGGGCATGCTTCGGCGCTGCCATGGCGCGTGCGGGATCACCGCCCAGGGCCTGGGCAACCGAGGCGCGGTCGGCCTGAATCACCAGCTCGCCGAGGACGCCGGCGTGTTCGTACTGGCCAGCCAGGACGTACAGCAGGGCAGGCCAGAGCAGGGGATATTGGCTTAGCCAGTCGAGAATGCCCTCATCGAGCACCTGCCGGTAGAGCAGGCCGGTTGCTGCGCTGTGCAGGCGATACTCGCGCTCCGGACGATAGCGGAATCGGTAGGGCTGGGTCAGCGGGCCGTGCCAGGGGTGCCAGATGCTGCCGTCGTTATATTCGACGTGCAGATCGACGGCGACCTTGCCGATGTCATGCAACAGCGCGGCGTAGGCGATAGCGGCGGTCCATGCTTCAGCCTGTATGACCTGATCCTCGGGGGTGGTGCCGGTGGGCAGCAGATACGACTGCCGCAGCTTGAGCGCGTAGGCGACGATTTCCAGACCGTGGTCCAGCATGCCGCCTGGGTAGGCGTGGTGGTGGCTCTCGGAGGCGGGGAAAAGTTGGACCAGCTCGGCGTAGCGTTCCAGCGGTGCGAGGTACAGCGTGGTGAACTGCTGGCGTGACAGCGAGGTGCGCTGCCAGATGTGTTCCAGTAGGCGTTGCCGGCGGGATGTGGCCAGCAGCGAGGACGCCGACTGTGGCTGCGTCAGGCCCGTGGCGGCTTCGATGGCTGGAGTCGGCTGCGCGCCGGCGGTCGGTGAACCCCTTTTGTGCTGGAACAGCGAGAGCATGGCGAACCCCGATGACGGGTTGCTCAGGGGCCTTTTGACCTTTTCGGGTAGGGCCTTTCCCCTTGGCCCCATTCCCTTGCCCCTTTCCAACCCTTTGGCCTTTACGGAAGCCTTTGGGTATAGGGCCGCGGCTCCTGGCGAACCACTACCAACGCGGTTTGGCTCAAGGCGGATTGAGGCGGGCAGGCAACCTGTGGCGAATCTAGGATGGCGCTTTTCTTTTCGAGCGAAGGAGGTGCCATGCTCAGCCAGATTGACGAGGTAAGGAAAAATCCTTACATTGTAGGCATTGCTACCGGGAGAGCTACGATGCCTGAGATCCATGAAGTTGCCACGCTGACCTCCAAGGGCCAGCTTACGCTGCCCAAGCCCATCCGCCAGGTGCTGGGCGTGGACACCGGCGCAAAGGTGGCCTTTGATCTGCGTGGAGGCGAAGTCATCGTGTCCCGTGCGGACGCTGAGCATGAGGATCCGGCGATCGGAGCCTTCCTGGGGCTGCTGGAAGCGGACATCCGGGCCGGCCGGCATGTCCAGGCGCTGCCTGAGGATCTTGCGCGGGCTATGCTGGCGAACGCGGGCCGGGCGGTGAATCTCGATGAGGACATCGAAGGCGACGTGGCACTGTGATGCAGCGGCATGGCTGGACGTTGCTGTTTCACGAGGGCGTGATCGAGCAGTTGCGCAAGCTGCAGGCGGCCGCGGAACGAGCCGAGCGGAGCGACCCGCAAGGGTTCGAAGCCAATGCCAACGTGAAGTTGTTCCGGGCACTGAGCCAGTTGATCATGGACGTCGTACCGAGCGATCCCGCGCGCGACGAGTTCCGCCAGGGCAATACCTTGGGGCCGGCTTACCGCCACTGGCGACGGGCGAAGATCGGGCGGCGATTCCGTCTGTTCTTTCGCTATGACTCCAGGACGAAGGTGATTGTGTTCGCCTGGGTCAACGACGAGCAGACCCTGCGCTCGGCAGGCAGCAAATCAGATCCCTATGCGGTGTTCGAGAAGATGCTGGGGCGAGGCAATCCGCCCGACGATTGGAACGCATTGGTGACTGCAATCCATCAGGATTGGAGCAAACCGGAGTAGCCAGCCAACACATGTAGCAGGTGACGACGATGAACACGAAAGCTCGCATCAGCAACGCAGAACGCTTCGGCCGCCGGATTGGCCGGATGTGGCGGGGCTTTGCTTATCGTGAACATCTGGTCGCCGGCTGGCTGGTGGCGCGAGGTCTGTCCGCAGGTGCGGCGACGGCGCTGCTGTGGGGAGTGAAGCTGGCCGTACTGGGCGTGTTGCTGTACGCCATGTTCTGGCTGGCTCTGTTGCTTGTATCCGCGCTGGTTGCGGCTTCTCGTGCCGGTCGTAAACTCTCTGACGAGGAAGAACTGGAATGGCGTATGGGATTGTCTGGGTATGGCCTCTATCGAGGTGATACGCGCATTGACCCAGGCAACCCTGACGATGACTAAACGACCTTGTTAGCCGCTTTGCCTCCGCCTGATTTCGCTCCATCTGATGCATTAACCATCAGTTGAGCGAGATTACCTGCTCGCACGCCAGCCCAGCCCAGCGCCGCAATCCAGAATCCTGGCAGCACGACAAACATCGTCGCCATCACAAAATTGACGATCATGTCCCCGAAGGTGTTGTTGAGCCCGATCAGCGGGTCGAAGTTCGCATGCGGGCGATTCGATCCCCAGCCCCATCCATAGAGTGCATCCAGGATCGTCGAGTCGATCCAACGCGCGAGCTGGAACCAGAA